>CAVUFK010000008.1:0-254691 GCA_963740745.1 uncultured Actinomycetota bacterium | reverse complement strand
GACGATGCTGATCGCACCGATGATCACCGGGTTGCGCTCGCGGAAGGGGACGCTCATCCGAGATCACACCTCTCGGCGCCGACGTTGTAGTCCAGGGGAACGGTCACGCCGGCGGGCAGCTGGAGGCGGCCCTTGAACTCGCACAGGTAGAAGTTGAACCAGGAGCCGTAGATGGCGGTCCGACCGATCTTCGTCAGCTTGATCGGCATCACGTTCAGCGCCCGGTCGAGCTCGCCCTTGTTGCGGTTCGTGTTGCGCGCGAACCGGCGCAGCTGCTTGACGTCCTGGACCAGGGGCGGACGGATGCCCTTGACCAGGCCCGCCGTCTGCACGGCGAGGTCGGAGATCCCGTTCAGGGAGCCCAGGATCGCCTGGCGGTCGTTCTTGAGCCCGCCGACGAGACGTCGGAAGCTCAGGATCAGGCTGGTCAGCTGCTGGTCACGGTCGGCGACGTTGGCCAGCACGTCGTCGAGGTTGTCCAGCAGGTCCCCGATGACCTGGTCACGGTCGGCCAGGGTCCGCGTCACGGAGGCCGTGTGGCCCAGGAGGCTCTCCAGGGTCCCGCCCTCGCCCTGGAAGACCTGGACGATCTCGTAGGAGAGCTGGTTGATGTCCTCGGGCGAGAGCGCCTTGAACAGGGGCTTGAAGCCGTTGAAGAGCACCGTGAGGTTCAGCGCCGGCGAGGTCCGGTCGACGGGGATCGTGTCACCGGGCTTCATCGCCGCGGCGTCCCCGATCCCCTCCGAGAGCGAGATGTAGCGCTGGCCGACGAGGTTGCGGTAGCGGATGTCGGCCTGGGTCTGGCCGGTCATCGCGACGTCGACCGAGACGTCGAAGTCGACCATCGCGTGGTCGCGGTCGACGATCTCGATGCCCTTGACCGTGCCGACCTTGACCCCGGCCACGCGCACGTCGTCACCCTTGACCACGCCCGTGGCGTCGGTGAACTCCGCGGAGTAGTCCTGGCGGTCGCCGAAGGAGATGTTGCCGATCAGGATCACCAGCACGCTCGTGGCCAACGAGGTGACCACGATGAAGATCATCAGCCGGGTGAAGTCCGCGGCGGTCTTGGCGTCGAAGAGCTTCATCGCAGCTCCACCTGGGCCCCACGCGCCATGGGCCCGACCAGCAGCGGTCCGAGGTCGGGGACGTCGGAGTCGCCCACACCCATCCCGGGCGCGATCAGGCCCTTGAGCACGTCGTTCTCCTCGCGGCTGCCGGCGTATCCCATCCCGTCGCGCAACCAGTAGCTGGGCGCCACACGCGAGGTCCCCTTGCCCGTCGGGGCGTCGACGCCGTCGTCGAAGTTCGGCACGTCGTCGAACGGGTCGGCCTGGGTGCCGTCCGGGTTGGGCAGGTTCAGGCAGTCCGGACCGCGGTCGTCGCCGAGCCGTGGCTGGTCGCTGGCGTTGTAGGCGCGCGGCTGGTTGGGGATGGTCTCCAGGGCGATGTGCAGCGTGAAGCCGCGGAACGCCTCGGCCTGGCCCTTCCCGGCGTTCACCACGCCGGCCAGCAGGCAGGGGAACTCCGGGGAGTAGCGGGCCAGCACCCGCAGGTTCGTCGAGCTGACCTGACCCAGGCGCACCAGGTTGTCGCCGTTGTCGCGCAGGAAGGTGCGGGTGGTGTCGGAGAACGAGGCGACGTCGTTGAAGAGCGCCTTCAGCTTGGCCTCGCGACCCTGGAGCGTGCTCGTCGTGGTCACGGTGTTGTCGAGGATGTCGCCGATCTGCGGCAGCACGTCGGCGTAGATGTCGGAGGTCCGTGAGGCCAGGCGCAGGTCGTCGACCAGCAGCGGGATCTCGGGGTTGATCTTCTGCAGGTAGCCGTCGACGACCTCGAGGGTCTGGCCCAGCTTGTCGCCGCGACCCTCGAGCGCGGTCGAGAGCGCGTTGAGCGTCATGTTCAGCTCGGTGGGCTTCACGGTGCGCAGGATCGGGTAGAGGTCGTTGAGGACCCGCTCGACCTCGGGGGCGACCGCGGTCTGGGTGACCGTGTCCGCGGCGGAGATCGCGTCGCGGGAGGGGTCCTTCGGGATGTCGAGGCTGACGAACTTCTCACCGAACAGCGTCTTGGGCAGGATCGAGGCCGTCACGTTGGCCGGGATGATGTCGAGCTCGTCGGGGAACAGACCCAGGGTGACCTCGGCCCCTCCCGAGCTGGCCTCGAAGTCGAGGACCTCGCCCACGATCACGCCGCGGATCTTCACGTCGGCGCGCATCGGCAGCTGCAGGCCGGTCTTGGAGGTCTCGAGCTTGACCTCCTCGTAGCTGGTGAACTTGTTCGTGAACAGGCCGTAGGTCACGTAGACGCCGGCGAGCAGCAGGACGATGAAGATCGTCCCGAGCATCTTGTGCCACTTCAGGATCCGCATCGCCTACCCCGCCAGCCTGACGGTCGTGCCGGTGCCCCAGATGGCCATCGACAGGAACAGGTCGATCACGTTGACGGCCACGATGCTGGTGCGCACGGCGCGGCCCACGGCCACGCCCACGCCGGCGGGCCCGCCGCCTGCGGTGTAGCCGTGGTAGCAGTGGATGAGGATGACGACCACGGAGAAGATCAGCACCTTGCCGAAGGACCAGAGCACGTCCTGGGGCGGCAGGAACTGGTTGAAGTAGTGGTCGTAGGTGCCGGCGCTCTGGCCGTAGAACTGGGTGACGGTCAGGCGGGTGGCGAAGTAGGAGGAGAGCAGGCCCACGACGTAGAGCGGGATGATCGCGATCAGGCCGCCGATGATCCGGGTCGTGACCAGGAAGGGCATCGAGGGGATCGCCATCACCTCGAGGGCGTCGACCTCCTCGGAGATCCGCATCGCGCCCAGCTGCGCGGTGAAGCCGCACCCCACGGTGGCGGCCAGCGCGATGCCGGCCACCAGCGGCGCGATCTCACGGGTGTTGAAGTACGCCGAGACGAACCCCGCGAACGGTGCGGTGCCGATCTGGTCGAGCGCGGCGTAGCCGGACAGCCCGACCTGCGCCCCGGTGAAGAACGTCATCGCCAGGATGACGCCGACGGTGCCCCCGATGACCGCGAGCGCCCCCGAGCCGAGCGTGACCTCGGCGAGGATCCGCAGGATCTCCTTCGGGTAGCGCTTGATCGAGCGGGGTGCCGCCATCGTGGCGCTGATGTAGAAGGAGAGCTGCTCCCCCATGGTCTCCAGCGACGACAGCGGTCGTTGGTAGACGTCCTTGATCCCGGCCACGGCGCTACCCCGTCTTCGGGGGGACGACCTGGAGGTAGATCGCCGAGATGATGAAGTTGACGATGAACAGCAGCACGAACGTGATGACGACCGACTCGTTCACGGCGTCGCCCACGCCCTTCGGGCCTCCGCCTGCGTTCATTCCCTTGTAGGCGGCCACGACGGCCGCGATCAGTCCGAAGATGACGGCCTTGAGCAGCCCGACGTAGAGGTCGGGCAGCTGGGCGAGCGCGGTGAAGCTCGCGATGTACGCGCCCGGCGTACCGCCCTGGAACCCGACGTTGAAGACGTAGCCTCCGGCCACGCCGACGACGCTGACCATGCCGTTGAGGAACAGCGCGACGAGCATCGAGCCCAGCACCCGGGGCACGACGAGGCGCTGGATCGGGTCGATGCCCAGCACCATCATGGCGTCGAGCTCCTCGCGGATCTTGCGTGCGCCGAGGTCGGCGGCGATCGCGGACCCACCGGCGCCGGCGATCAAGAGCGCGGTGCCGATCGGGGCCGCCTGCTGGACCACCGCGAGCACCGAGGCCGAGCCCGTGAACGACTGCGCTCCGAACTGACGGATCAGACCACCGACCTGCAGTGCGATGACGGCGCCGAACGGGATCGCGACGAGCGCGGTCGGCACGATCGTGACCGAGGCGATGAACCAGGCCTGCTGGAAGAACTCCCTGGTCTGGAAGGGTCGCCGGAAGAGCCCACGGAAGACGTCGAGGGCGAAGGCGAAGAGCCCGCCAGCCGCCCCGATGGGCTTGAAGATGCTGGCACTGGTCAGCGAGGACACCGCTCAGGCACCCGCCATGGTCATGTCCGCGTCGAAGGAGTTCGGCGGCGGCGTCACGCCGTTCTCCTCGCACCAGGCGCCCGGGTCGCGCTGGCTGCGACGCGGGATGCCGTTGGAGGGCTCGAGCTGCAGCGGGATGGGCGGCAGCGCCGGCAGGTCCTGGTCGGACTCGGCGGCGAGCTCGTCGGCGTCCTTCTCCTCCGACATGCCGATCGGGCCGACCTTCTGGGCGTTGAGGAACTGGCGCACGACGGGCTCCTCGGAGGAGAGCAGCATCTCGCGCGGACCGAACATGGCCAGGTGCTTGTGGTAGAGCAGGCCGATGTTGTCGGGCACCGTGCGCGCGGTGTTGATGTCGTGGGTCACGATCAGGAAGGTCGCGTCGATCTGGGCGTTGAGGTCGACGATGAGCTGGTTCAGGAACGACGTGCGCACCGGGTCCAGGCCGGAGTCGGGCTCGTCGAAGAGCACGATCTCGGGGTCGAGCACCAGGGCGCGCGCCAGGCCCGCACGCTTGCGCATGCCGCCCGAGATCTCTCCGGGCAGCTTGTCCTCGGTGCCGAGCAGCCCGACGAGGTCGAGCTTCTCCATCACCACCTCACGCACCTGCGACTCGGACTTCTTGGTGTGCTCGCGCAGCGGGAAGGCGATGTTGTCGTAGAGGTTCATGGAGCCGAACATCGCGCCGTCCTGGAACAGCACGCCGAAGAGCTTGCGGATCTCGTACAGCTCGCGCTCGGGGCAGCTGGCGATGTCGGTGCCCTCGATGATCACCGAGCCCCGGTCCGGCTTGAGCAGACCGATCAGCGTCTTGAGGAACACCGACTTGCCGGTCCCGGAGGGTCCGAGCATCACGCAGATCTCGCCGGCGGGGATCGTCAGCGTGACGTCGCCCCAGATGAGCTGCTTGCCGAACGACTTGGTCAGGTGCTCGACCTTGATCTCCACGCCCATGGCGTGCGCCTCCCTCGATCTTCTGTGGGCCCCATGACCAGCGATCCGACGCGTTCCCCAGTCCGTTACAACGTCGTCGTCGCGGTGAGGTTACGCGTTCATTAGACGTTCGTCACCATTTCGTCGAGCCACGGACCCGACGCTTGACATGTGTCCTGGCCGGGAGGATCGACGATCGCGGTGTGACCGCCAGCACGTAGGTTACCGGTCAGTCGCAAGCCCCGCCGTCCAGGCACGCGACAGGGGCGGGCACCGAGACGGTGCCCGCCCCTGGGCGGTGGTCCGCTTGGCGGACCGGGTGATGCGCGGATCAGACGCGGATCAGGCGTACGTCACTTGACGGTGACGCTGGCGCCGGCTCCCTCGAGCTGCTCCTTGGCCTTCTCGGCGGCCTCCTTGGTGGCCTTCTCCAGGACAGCCTTCGGGGCGGCCTCGACCAGCTCCTTGGCCTCCTTCAGGCCGAGCGAGGTCAGGGCGCGCACCTCCTTGATGACGTTGATCTTCTTCTCGCCGGCGGCCTCGAGGATGACGTCGAACTCATCCTGCTCGGCGGCCTCCTCGCCACCACCGCCACCGGCGGGGGCAGCGGCGGCCACGGCCACGGGGGCGGCGGCGGTGACGCCGAAGGTCTCCTCGAACTGCGAGACGAACTCGGAGAGCTCGATGAGCGTCATCTCCTTGAAGACGTCGAGCAGCTCGTCGGTGCTGAGCTTCGCCATGGTGGCGTTTCCTTCCAGTCGTTGGTCCCCGACGTGTGTCGAGGACCGGGGTGTGTGCGTGTCGTCGGTGGTGCGTCGAGGCCTCAGGCCTCGGCGGTCTCGCTCTCGCCGGCCTCGGCGTCGGCGTCGGCGTCGGGCGTCGGCGGGTGCCTCGGCCTCGGTCTCGGCGGGTGCCTCGGCCTCGGGCGCGGAGCCCTCGGCAACCGGGGCCTCCTCGGCGGCGGCCGGCGTGCCGGCACCACCTGCGAGGACGGAGGGGTCCTCCTGGGCCTTCGCCTGCAGGGCACCCGCGACGCGGGCGGCCTGCGAGAGCGGGGCCTGGAAGAGGGCTGCGGCGTTGGTGAGCGACGCGAGCATCGCGCCGGCCATCTTGCCGAGGAGGACGTCGCGCGACTCGAGGTCGGCCAGCTTGGCGACCTCCGAGGCGCTGATCGCGGCGCCGTCCATGTAGCCGCCCTTGACGATCAGGGCGGGGTGGGCCTTGGCGAAGTCACGCAGGCCCTTGGCCGCCTCGACCACGTCGCCGTTGATGAAGGCGATCGCGGTGGGGCCGACGAGCAGCTCGTCGAAGCCACCCATCTCCGCCTGGGAGGCGGCGATCTTGGCCAGCGTGTTCTTGACCACGGCGTAGGAGGCGTGCTCACCCAGGGAGCGGCGCAGGTCCTGCAGCTCCTTGACGGTGAGACCGCGGTAGTCGGTCAGCACGGTGGCGGTGGACTCGTTGAACGAGTCGACGATCTCCGCCACGGCTGCCTGCTTGTCGGGCCGCGCCATGGGTCTCCTTCCGGTGGACGACCGACGGGGTCCGGACCCGGAGAAGACGAACGCCCCGAGCGCAAGGCTCAGGGCGTGGCGGTGCGGGCCTGACGGCCCGGGTGCTGGTGCTCTGTCCCCTGCGCTGGACGCCCGCTGCTGCGGGGCCTTCGGTCCACCCCGCGTGAGCGGGGTGACGACCGGCGGTCTGTGGTTTCTGTGCTGAACAGTACGGCCGTCGCCCGGTGGCGCCAAATCGGGCTCCGGCGGGGGCACTGCGGTTTCCCAAGGTATGCGGGCGATTGCCCACTTCCCGGGGCAGATTCACCCCGGGAGCCGACGGGATCCCTGCATACCTTGGGAAACCGCAACCCCCGATCGCGACCTCCTCCCGGACGTACGTCGGCCCGGGCACCCTCAGGGGTGCCCGGGCCGACGTACGACGGGGTGCGGGGCGACTCAGGCCTGGGCGGCCTCGTCGTCACCGGCGACGTTGCGGGTGCGGTTGGGGTCGACCTGGACCCCGGGGCCCATCGTCGTCGAGACGGTCACCTTGCGGACGTAGCGACCCTTCGAGGAGGCCGGCTTGAGCCGCAGCACCTCCTCGAGCGCCGCGGCGTAGTTCTCCGCGAGCTGGGCCTCGGCGAAGGAGGCCTTGCCGATGATGAAGTGCAGGTTCGCGTGGCGATCGACGCGGAACTCGATCTTGCCGCCCTTGATGTCCGTCACGGCCTTGGCCGGGTCGGGCGTCACGGTGCCGGTCTTCGGGTTCGGCATCAGCCCACGCGGGCCGAGCACGCGGCCCAGACGGCCGACCTTGCCCATCATGTCCGGCGTGGCGACCACGGCGTCGAAGTCGAGGTAGCCCTTCGAGACCTTGTCGATCAGCTCGTCGGCGCCGACCTCGTCGGCGCCGGCCTCGAGGGCGGCCTCGGCCTTGTCGCCGGCGGCGAAGACCAGCACGCGGGCGGTCTTGCCGGTGCCGTGGGGCAGGTTGACGGTGCCGCGGACCATCTGGTCGGCCTTGCGGGGGTCGACCCCGAGTCGCATGACGACGTCGAGGGTCTCGTCGAACTTCTTCTTGCTGGCCGACTTGGCCAGGGTGATCGCCTTCAGCGGCGCGTAGAGCTCGTCCTTGTCGAACGTCTCGGCGGCCGCGCGGTAGGTCTTGCTGCGCTGCATGGCTGGCTCTTCTCTTCTCGGTGTTCCAGGTGTGGTCGTCGGGCCAGCGCGGCCCTGCCACAGGTGCGGGTGGTGCGGGTGGCCCCGGCTCGGCCGGGGCCGGAGATCACTCGGTGGTGACGCCCATCGAGCGGGCGGTGCCCTCGACGATCTTCATGGCGGCCTCGACGTCGTTGGCGTTGAGGTCGGGCAGCTTGGTGGTGGCGATCTCGCGGACCTGGTCCTTGGTCAGCTTGCCGACCTTCTCCTTGTGAGGCACCCCGGAACCACGCTGGAGGCCGGCGGCCTTCTTGATCAGCTCGGCGGCCGGCGGCGTCTTGGTGATGAAGGTGAAGGAGCGGTCCTCGAAGATGGTGATCTCGACCGGGATCACCTGGCCCCGCAGGGACTCCGTCTGGGCGTTGTAGGCCTTGCAGAAGTCCATGATGTTGACGCCGTGGGGGCCCAGCGCCGTACCGACCGGCGGGGCCGGGGTGGCGGCGCCGGCCTGCAGCTGCACCTTGACCAGGGCAGCGATCTTCTTCTTGGGAGGCATGCGGTGTCTCTTTCTCTCGCGTGGTCATGACGAGGGCCGCTCGGCCCTCTGCCACAGGTGGTGGTGCGGCCTCAGACCTTCTGGATCTGGCTGAAGCTCAGCTCGACCGGGGTCTCCCGGCCGAAGATCTCGACCAGCGCCTTGACGCGCTGGGCCTCCGCGTTGATCTCGGTGATCGTGGCGTGGAGGGTGGCGAACGGTCCGTCGACGACCATGACGGAGTCCTGCAGGTCGAAGTCGGCGACCTCGACCGGCTTGGCCGGGGCGGCGACGCCGCCGGACTTGCCGGGCTCGCCGGAGGCGGCGGCCGCGATCTGGGCGGCGGCCATCGCGGCCGGGGCGAGCATGTTCTCGACCTCGGTCATGCTCAGCGGGACCGGCTGGTGGCTGTGTCCCACGAACCCGGTGACCGACGGCGTGTGCCGCACGGCCGACCAGGACTCGTCGGTGAGGTCCATCCGGACCAGGACGTAGCCGGGGAGCACGGTGCGCTTGACCATCTTGCGCTGGCCGTTCTTGATCTCCGCGACCTCCTCGGTGGGGACCACGATCTCGTGGATGTAGTCCTCCATGTTGAGGCTGATGATGCGGTTCTCGAGGTTCTGCCGCACCCGGTTCTCCATGCCGGAGTAGGTGTGGACCACGAACCAGTCGCCCGGCTTGGCCCACAGCTCACGACGGAACTCCTCGAGCGGGTCGTCCTCCTCGGCCTCGGCCTCAGCTCCGTCCTCAGCTCCGTCCTCGGATGAGTCGGCGGGGGCCTCGTGGAACTCACCCGTCGTGTCCTCGACGGGGTCGGCCGGGGTCGGGACGACCTCGACGAGGCCCTCGTCGCTGGTGTCGACCAAGGGTGCCGGCTCGGCCGGGTCGGCCTGCTCGGACTGGTCGATCGAGGCGACGTCGTCGGGGACGTCGTAGTGCTCAGACACGTGGTGCTCCATCAGTGGTGCGTCGTGGGTGTGGGCGGGCGGTGCCCGCCGGGGGCGGCCGTGGCGGCCGCCCGGGCCGCCTAGAGGTTGCCCTGGCCGGTGAAGACCGCGAAGACCAGCTTGCCGAACGCGAGGTCCAGCACCGAGATCAGCGCCATCATCACGACCACGAAGGCCATGACGACGAAGAAGTACGTCACCAGCTGCTCCTGGGTCGGCCAGACGACCTTGCGCAGCTCGGCGACGACCTGGCGGTAGAAGGTCACCGCGCCGGTGCGCTGCGGCTTGTCGTCGCCCGACCCTCCGCCACGCGATGCCCGCACGGTGTTGCTCTCCGCCACGTCCTCCACCTCTCCTCGCAGCCGCTCTCACGGCCTCGTCGTCTCGCAGGGCACGAGGGACTTGAACCCCCAACCTTCGGTTTTGGAGACCGATGCTCTGCCAGTTGAGCTAGTGCCCTCCGTCGGACCCGCCACGCTCGCCGCGCACCTGTGGGAGGGCATGGCACAGCAGGGGAGGGTCCACCAGTGCCTGAGTCTAGGACCCCAGTCGGACCCCGTCCAAACTTCGCCCAGGTCCGGGGCTCCGACGACCCGTCCTAGGATGAGGCTCATGAGCACCCCCGCCGCCGGCCCCAACCCCCGCGACCGCCGCGTCTCCGACCGGATCGGCGCCATCGCCGAGTCCGCGACGCTGAAGGTGGACTCGAAGGCCAAGGCGCTCAAGGCCGAGGGTCGACCGGTGATCGGGTTCGGTGCGGGGGAGCCCGACTTCCCCACCCCGGCGTACGTCGTGGACGCGGCGGTCGAGGCCTGCCGCGACCCGAGGAACCATCGCTACTCCCCCGCCGGGGGCCTGCCCGAGCTGAAGGCGGCCATCGTCGAGAAGACCCGCCGCGACAGCGGCCTGGAGGTCGAGGCGGCCCAGGTGCTGGTCACCAACGGCGGCAAGCAGGCCATCTACGGGGCGTTCGCGGCCATGCTCGACCCGGGTGACGAGGTGATCGTGCCGGCGCCGTACTGGACGACGTACCCCGAGGCGATCGGCCTCGCCGGTGGCCGCGCGGTCGAGGTTCTCGCCGACGAGACCCAGGGCTACAAGGTGAGCGTCGAGCAGCTCGAGGCGGCGCGCACCGAGAAGACCAAGGTGCTGCTCTTCGTCTCGCCCTCCAACCCGACCGGCGCGGTCTACACCGCCGAGGAGATCCGCGCGATCGGCGCCTGGGTCGAGGAGAACGACCTCTGGGTCCTCACCGACGAGATCTACGAGCACCTGGTCTACGACGGCGTCGAGACCGGGTCGATGCCGGTGCTGTGCCCGGACCTGGTCGACCACTGCGTGGTCGTCAACGGCGTGGCCAAGACCTACGCGATGACCGGCTGGCGAGTCGGCTGGATGATCGGGCCGAAGGACCTCGTCAAGGCCGCGACCAACCTGCAGTCGCACGCGACCTCCAACGTCGCCAACGTCTCGCAGCGGGCCGCGATCGCCGCCCTGGCCGGTGACCTGACCGCCGTGGAGGAGATGAAGGAGGCCTTCGACCGTCGCCGGCGGCTGATCGTCTCGATGCTCTCCGAGATCGACGGCGTGGTGTGCCCGACGCCCGAGGGCGCGTTCTACGCCTACCCCTCCGTCAAGGGCCTGCTCGGGCGCGAGCACGGCGGGACCATGGTCGAGACGTCCGCCGAGCTGGCCGAGTACGTCCTCACCGCCGCGGAGGTGGCGGTGGTCCCGGGCGAGGCGTTCGGGTCGCCGGGCTACCTGCGGCTGTCCTACGCCCTCGGCGACGACGACCTCGTCGAGGGCATCACCCGGATGCAGAAGCTGTTCAGCTGAACGCCGTGGCGACGGCCGCGCGGGAGCCCTCGCGCGACCTGCGCACGCTGCCGAAGGCGCACCTGCACCTGCACTTCACCGGCTCGATGCGTCACGCGACGCTGCTCGAGCTGGCCACCCGCGACGGCATCGCCCTGCCCGAGTCGCTGGTCGCCGACTGGCCGCCACGACTGAGCGCGGCCGACGAGAAGGGCTGGTTCCGCTTCCAGCGGCTCTACGACGTCGCGCGCTCGGTGCTGCGCACCGAGGCCGACGTACGCCGTCTCGTGCTGGAGGCCGCCGAGGACGACGCCGTCGACGGGGGCGGGTGGCTGGAGATCCAGGTCGACCCGTCCGGCTACGCGGCGCGCTTCGGTGGGGTGAGCGCCTTCACCGACCTCGTGCTCGACGCCGCCCGCGACGCGACCGGGCGGACCGGCGTCGGGATCGGGGTCGTGATCGCGGCCAACCGGACCCGCCACCCCCTCGACGCGCGGACCCTGGCCCGCCTCGCCGCGCAGTACGCCGGGCGCGGGGTCGTCGGTTTCGGCCTGTCCAACGACGAGCGCCGGGGCACCACGACCGAGTTCGCCCCCGCGTTCGCCATCGCCGCGCGCGCCGGGCTGCTGCTCGTGCCGCACGGCGGGGAGCTGCGCGGCGCCGAGCACGTGCGCACCTGCCTCGACGACCTGCACGCCGGTCGACTCGGTCATGGCGTGCGCACCGTCGAGGACCCCGACCTGCTCGCCCGGGTGGTCGAGGCCGGCGTCGCGCTGGAGGTGTGCCCGGTCTCGAACGTCTCGCTCGGCGTCTACTCCGACCTGTCCTCGGTGCCCTTGCCGCAGCTGCTCGAGGCGGGCGCCACGGTGGCCCTCGGCTCCGACGACCCGCTGCTGTTCGGCTCGCGCCTGGCCGCGCAGTACGCCACGATGCGCGCCGCGCACGGCCTCACCGACGCCACGCTGGCCGAGCTGGCCCGGATGTCGGTGCGCGCCAGCGCCGCGCCCGAGGACGTGCGGACCCGCCTGCTGCGCGGGATCGACGACTGGCTCGCCACCCCCGGCTGAGACGACGATGAGCAGCGAGGTGCCGCTGGTCGGCGGCGAGGTCAACGACGTGGTCCGGGTCGGCGACACCGTCCACCGCACGGCCGGGGACTGGACGCCGAGCGTCCAGCGCGTGCTCGCCCACCTGCGCAGGGTCGGCTTCGACCTCGCGCCGGACCCGCTCGGCGTCGACGGGCAGGGCCGCGAGGTCGTCTCGTGGCTGCCCGGCGAGACCGCGTCGCGGCCCTGGCCGGCGGTGCTGCTCGGCGACGAGGGCGTGCACCAGGTCGCTGCGGTGGTCGTGGACCTCGGTCGCGCCCTGGCGACCTACGAGGTGCGAGCCGACGACGTGTGGCGTCACGGCGGCGTGCCGGGGGCGGCGAGCACGACCCTGCGTCACGGCGACCTCGGCCTGTGGAACACCGTGTGGCAGGGCGAGCGGCTCGCCGGCATCATCGACTGGGACTACCTCGAGCCGGCCCCGCCGCGGTGGGACCTCGCCCAGCTGTGCTGGTACCTCGCCCCGGTGCGCCCGACCCGATGGGGCGAGCACGGCTTCGACGGTGAGCCGGACCTGGACCGACGCCTCGCGATCGTCGCCGAGCACGCCGGCTGTGCGCCGCTGGAGCTGCTGGAGACCCTCGACGACCTGATGGGCCTCGACCTCGAGCGGACCCGGATCTGGGGAGCCGACGGCGTGCACCCCTGGCGACACTTCCTCGAGGCCGGCTACGCCCGGGAGATCGGCGTCGACCGCGCGTTCCTGCGCGAGCGATGGCTCCGCGGACGACGCGCCTAGTCTCCCGCGCTCGGGGGTGTCGGCGACGATCTCTCTGCGCGGGTTGGTCGATCGATCGATCAAGACCCGTTCCGCGTTTGGTCGATCGATCGACCAAACCCCGGAGGCCAGTGCCTCAGATCGAGCAGCCGACAAGCACGGGCTCGTTGGCCAGCCGGATGCCGTAGGCCGCCTCGACGCCGTCGCGGACCTCGCGGGCCAGGGCCAGCAGCTCCTGCGTCGCGGCGCCGCCGCGGTTGGTCAGCGCCAGGGTGTGCTTGGTCGACACGCTCGCGCGGCCGGACCCGCCCGCCACGACGTGGCCGCGCTCGAAGCCGGCGTGCTGGATCAGCCACGCCGCGCTGGTCTTCACCCGACCCTCGGAGTCACCCTCGACCGGCCAGGCCGGAGCGCCCTCGGGCACGCGGTCGGCCTCGATCACGGGGTTGGTGAAGAACGAGCCGGCGCTCCAGGTGTCGTGGTCGGCCGCCTCGAGGACCATCCCCTTGCCACGGCGCAGGCCGAGCACGGCCTCGCGGACCGCGGCGAGCGGGGCCCGCTCCCCCGGCTCGACCCCCAGGGTGCGGGCGAGCTCGGCGTAGGTCACGGGGGCGCCGAGGTCACCCTGGCGCAGCTGGAAGACCACCTCCAGCACGACGTAGCGGGCCGGCTCGGCCTTGAACCGGGAGTGGCGGTAGGCGAAGCCGCAGTCGGCGCCGGCGAAGGAGACGAGGCGGCCCTCGACCCGGTCCCAGGTCCGCACCCGGGCGACGGTCTGGGAGACCTCCTGGCCGTAGGCGCCGACGTTCTGCACCGGCGTCGCGCCGACCGAGCCGGGGATGCCCGAGAGCGCCTCGAGGCCGACCCAGCCCCGCTCGACGGCGGTGGCCACCAGCCCGTCCCAGGACTCGCCGGCCGCGACCGTGACGCTCACCCCACCGCACGCCGGCCCGTCGGACTCGTCGTGGTCGGCGGTGAGGCCGGTGGTGACGACGTGGACGACTCGACCGGCGTACCCCTCGTCGGCGACGACGAGGTTGCTGCCGCCGCCGAGCACCAGGGTCGGTACGCCGCGCCCGTCGCCGTCGCGCACCGCGGCGAGGAGCTGTTCCTCGGTCTCGGCGCGCACCAGCTCGTAGGCGGGGCCGCCGAGACGCAGGGTGGTGAGGTCGGCCAGCCGCACCGGCGTCGACGGCCCCGGGGTGCGTCGGCTGGGTCTGCTGGGTCGGCACCGAGCCTCCCGTGACCGGCTCAGCCGACACGCACGACCGCCTTCGGAGCGCCCAGCACCTTCACGCCCTCGCACGTGACCGTGAGCGCGAGGGTGGCCAGACCGTCCTCGACCTGCTTGACCGTGCCGGCGACCTCGACGCGGGCACCGGTGTCGTCGTCGGGCACCAGGACGGGGTTGGTGAACTTCGCGCCGAGGTCGACGACCTCGGCACCCTCGCTCCACGTCGCCACGGCGCGCGCCGCCAGTCCGAGCGTCACCATCCCGTGCGCGATCACGCCGGGCAGCCCGACGGCGGACGCGACCCGGTCCGACCAGTGGATCGGGTTGCGGTCGCCCGAGGCGCCGGCGTAGCGCACGAGGTCGGCGCGGGTGATCGCGTAGACCTGGGTCTCGAGCTCGTCGCCGGCGTTCACGCGCTCTCCTCGCTCGCACCCCGGTGCACCAGCGTGGCGCTGGTCGAGCAGACCAGCGCCCCGTCGGCGTCGGTGACCTCGCTGGTGGTGCCGAGGATGTCGTTGCCGCCGATCTGACGCAGGCTGGAGACCTCGAGCGTCGCGCTCAGCACGTCACCGGGCAGCACGGCTCGCTCGTAGTGGAACTTCTGGTCGCCGTGCACGATCCGGGACAGCTCGATGCCGACCTCGTCGAGGAAGGCGAACATCGCGTCGAAGGACAGCACGATCGGGAACGTCGCCGGCGCTGGGCCACCGTCGTAGGCCTGGCCGAGCGCGGCGGCGAACTCACGCACCCGCTCGTGCGCGACGGCGTACGGCGCGGTCGGGGCGAAGCGGCGACCGACGATCGACTCGTCGAGGGCTACGGGATCGGGCATGGCTCCAACCTAGCGGCGGGCGGCAGGGACGAAATGGTCACGACCCGCCGTGCTGGGCACGGCGGGTCGGACAGGCGCGGGCGGCGGGGTCGCCGCGGACCTCAGCGGGTCTCGCGGTGGGGCTGGTGCTGACGGCAACGGGGGCAGAACTTCGCCATCTCCATGCGGTCGGGGTTGTTGCGGCGGTTCTTCTTGGTGATGTAGTTGCGCTCCTTGCACTCCACGCACGCGAGCGTGATCTTGGGGCGAACGTCAGAGCTCTTGCTGGCCACGGGAAGTCCTTCGGGTTGGTGCTGCTCGGTCGTGCGGTTGATGCTGCCTTCGGTAGCGAGGGCGGGACTCGAACCCGCGACACCACGATTATGAGTCGTGTGCTCTAACCACCTGAGCTACCCCGCCACGAGAGCGGAGACGCCATCCGAGACTAACGCGGGGGACGAAACTCGCTCAGAGCCCCTTTACGGAATCGAACCGTAGACCTTCTCCTTACCATGGAGACGCTCTGCCGACTGAGCTAAAGGGGCAACGACGCAGAACGATACACAGGCGGGCGGGGCCAAGAGAAATCGGCCTCCCGCAAGGGCTGCTAGCCCCGGCGCCCCCGGCGGTGACAGCCCGTCAGGTGGGGGTCGAAGAGCCCCAGCGCCTCCATCAGGGCCTGCATCGTGGTCGGGCCGACGAAGGCGAACCCGCGTCGCTTGAGCTCCTTGCTCAGCGCGGTCGAGGCCGGCGAGACGGCCTGCACCTGCTCGGCGTAGACGGGCTCGGGGTCGACCGCCGGGGCGAAGGAGACCACGAGCGCCTCGAGGTCGGCGACGTCCTCGGCGTCGCGCAGCGCGAGCGTCGCGGCGGCGTTGGTGATCGTGGCCCCCACCTTGCGCCGGTTGCGCACGATCGCGGCGTCGTCCATCAGCCGCGCCACGTCGGCGTCGTCGAAGGCCGCGACCCGGTCGGGGTCGAAGTCGGCGAAGGCGGCCCGGAAGGCCGGCCGCTTGGTCAGGATCGTCGACCACGACAACCCGGACTGGAACGCCTCGAGGCTGAGCCGCTCGAAGTACGCCGCCTCACCGTGCACGCGGGTGCCCCACTCGGTGTCGTGGTAGTCGCGCATCATCCCCGGCGTCGCCCCCCACGGGCACCGCGCGATCCCGTCCTCCCCCGTCACCGGCCCGGTCCCCTCGCTCATGGCGCCATCCTGCCCGGCCGGTCGCCGTCGGCGGCGTACCGCGCGCCCCAGGCGCCCCTCCGGCCCCAGGAACACCCGGCCGGCCGGGTGTTCGCGAGCATGTCGGCTGTTGCACAGGGCGACAGGCTCATGAGCAGGCCGACAGGCTCGCCGCTCGCCGCTCGCCGCTCGCCGCCGGTTCAGCCGCGCGAGCGCAGGCGTACGCCGGGCAGCGCCGGGGCCGGGATCGGGGACATCTCGCTGACCACGCCGAACCGGCCGTCGACCTGCACCCCGTCGCCGAGCTGGGCCTGCCACGCCTCGCGGGCGGCCACGACCTCGTCGTGGGTGCGGCCGACGAAGTTCCACCACATCACGATCGGCTCCCCGAACGGCGGGCCGCCGAGCACCAGCACGCGCACCGGCTCGTCACCGCGCGCGGTCAGCGTCAGCGTGGCCGCACCCGGGGACACGTACGCCAGCTCGTGGCGCTCCACGTCCAGACCGGCCACCGCGACCGCGCCCGCGTCGACCAGCACGCCGTGCTCGAAGGAGGGGTCGACGTCGAGCTCGAGCCGCGCACCGGGCTCGAGCGTCAGCTCGGCGCCCAGCAGCGGCGTCGCCGTCTCGACCGGCGAGGTCACGCCGAGCAGCGACCCGAGGAAGACCGAGGCCGACCAGCCCTCGCCGCGCACCGGCTCCGGCACATGGTGGGCGAAGGCCGGTGCACCGTCGCGGGCACCCTCGGGCAGGGCGACCCACAGCTGGGCCCCGTGCAGCACGGTGGTCGCCCCGGTCGAGATCTCGGAGTGGCTGACGCCGTGCCCGGCCGTCATCAGGTTCAGCTCGCCGGGGCGCACCAGCGCGTGCGTCCCGAGGCTGTCGCGGTGCTCGACCTCACCGCTGAACAGCCAGCTCACGGTGGCCAGCCCGGTGTGCGGGTGGGGCGCGACGCTCATCCCACCGGTCTGCGCGACGTCGTCGGGGCCGTAGTGGTCGGCGAAGCACCAGGCCCCGATCAGCGACCGCTCGCGCTGCGGGAGCGTACGCCGCACGGTCATCGCCCGCGGTCCGCCCAGCGGGACGTCGCGCGGGGTCAGCACCTCGACCTCGGCGGTCGAACCGGCATGCTCCTGCGGCTCCACGTCGACCTCGTCGGGGTCGCGCTCCACGTTGCTCATGCCACCAGTCTCGCCGACCACCGTTCGCCGGGCGAGCCCCTCAGCCGACGCCGCCGACCACGGCGTACGGCACGAGCTGGTCGAGCAGCGTGCCGTTGCCGACGGCTCCGAGCTCATCCGAGCCCCAGCACCAGCCCGAGCCGTCGAGGCCGAGCCCGCACACCGTCGAGCTGGGGCGGGAGCGATCGATCGTCGCCCAGCTCCCTGCGACGCGGGTGGGCTCGAGGACCCGGCCGGTGTCGAACGTGGACGGGTCCGGCGCACCGGTGCCGGTGCGTCCCTTGCGCGCGTCGCCCCAGCACCATCCCGAGCCGTCCGTCTGCACTCCGCAGGTGGTCGCTCCGTAGTAGTTCGCGGTCGCCAACGCTGTCCACTCCCCGTCCAGCCGGTACGGCGTGAGGCGAGGGTTGCGTGTGCCGTCGCCGACCGAGCCGTTGTCGTTGTAGCCCCAGCACCACCCGGAGCCGTCCAGGCCCAACCCGCACACCTGCGATCCCGCGGCGGTGACCTCGGCCCAGGTGCCGGGGAGCTCGTCCGGCGTCAGCTGGTCGTCCCTCGTCCCGTTGCCGACCGCACCGGCGAAGTTCGCGCCCCAGCAGGCGGCGGTGTCGTCGGGCCGCAGGCCACAGGTCGGTGCGCCCGCCTCCAGCGGAGGGGTGATCGTCGTCCAGGCCCCGGGGAGCTGCACCGGCGTGAGGGCGTCCTGACGGGTGCCGTCACCGACCTGGCCCGTGTCGTTCTCGCCCCAGCACCAGCCCGAGCCGTCGAGTCGGACGCCGCAGGTGGTGCCGCCGTACGGCTCGGCCCCACCGGTGACGACCGAGGACCAGGTGCCGGGCAGCATCGTGGGCGGCTCGCCGCCGTAGAAGTCCGCGGTCCGGCCGTTGCCGACCTGCCCGGTCTGGTTGGCCCCCCAGCACCACGCGCGGTCCTCGGTGTCGAGGGCGCACCGCGTGCCGCCGGTGCCGACCGGCAGGCCCTGCCAGGTCCCGGGGACCTGGTTCGGCGTGCGGCGCAGGTCGTCGCGCCCACCGCGGCCGTCGCCGGACTGGGCGGTGCGGTCGTAACCCCAGCACCACAGCGTGTCGTCCGTGCGCAGT
Organism: uncultured Actinomycetota bacterium; assembly: GCA_963740745.1. Taxonomy (GTDB): domain Bacteria; phylum Actinomycetota; class Actinomycetes; order Propionibacteriales; family Nocardioidaceae; genus Nocardioides. Next base: position 236,476 of record CAVUFK010000008.1, on the reverse strand, counting down.
CCGCAGACTGTGGCGAAGGTGCCGCTCGACGCACCCTCGATGAAGGCGAGCTCCGACCACCGGCCCGACAGCCGTGCCGGGGTCGGGACGACGTCCTCGGTCGACCCAGACCCCACCGTGCCGACCGAGTTCGCACCCCAGCAGAACGCGGCGCCCGACGCCCGGATCCCGCAGCTGGTGTACCCCCGGGTGTCGAGCGAGGACCAGCGGCCGGGCAGCCGGTAGGGGTGCAGCCGCGGCTCCAGCGTCCCGTCGCCGACCGACCCCCTGCGGTTGGCCCCCCAGCACCAGCCGGAGGCGTCGGCCTGGATGCCGCAGGTGGCGTACCCGTCGCTGCGCAGCGAGGTCCAGGCGACCCCGGCGTCGTCGACGGCGGTGATCGTGAGGTCGCGCGCCGCGACACGGCCGGTGACCTCCTCGAAGCGCAGGCGCAGCGTCGACGTGCCGGGCGTCGTCGCGGTGCCGGAGACCACCCCGGTGTCGGTGTCGAGCTCGAGACCCGCCGGCAGCGAGCCCCGGCGCACCGACCACGTGCCCGCACGAGGCCCGTTGGTGCGGACCTGGTCGACCCAGGGTTGTCCCACGCGCAGGTCGGACAGCGCGGTGGTCAGGACCGGAGCCGGCGTGCCCCGGGTGACCAGGGTCCGCAGGAACCAGCTGCTCCGGCCCTGCGCGTCGACAGCGCGCAGCCACAGCACCCGTCGAGAGCGCTCCCGCGCGGTGGGTGCTCCGGAGATCAGTCCCGCGGGGTCGAGCTCCAGCCCGGCGGGCAACCGGCCACGCGCGATCGACCAGCTGAGCCCCTCGTCCGGCCTGGCGCTCAGTGGCGCCGCGTAGGGACGGCCCTGCTCGGCTCGCGGCAGGGGCGAGCGCTGACCGGAGACCGGCGTGGGGGCACCTTCGACGGAGCCGTAGACGCGCTTGACAGGCGACACCGCCCGTCGCAGGCGCGGTCGGTTCGGCGCGGCGGGCGCGACGAGTCGCAGGACGTGCTCCCCTGCGCGGTCGGGTGCCCAGTCGAGCTCGCGATCGGGGTAGACCGACCGCGTGCGGGCCCGCTCGACGGTGCGCCACACCCCGGCCCGACGTTCCTGGAGCAGCATCGGTCGCCGCCTGCCCGGCCCGACCCGTCCGACCAGCCCAGCCGTCTCACCGACGGTGACCGAGGTCGTCGGGGTGAGCAGCACGGCGTACGTCGAGCGGTCGGGCGCCGGACCGGGCGGCCCGGCCGAGGCCGGCCCCGGCAGGACGACTGGCAGGAGACCGAGGGACAGCAGCAGGGGCGCGACCCCGAGGGCGCGTCGCAGACGAGGGACCACCGGCGCACTGTATGAGGACGCACGGCCGTCCTGACAGGCTTGCGAGACTTTTCACCCCCGCGGTCGCCGATCCTTTACCTCACGAGGCCGTGAACGTCCCCGCGTCGGACGCGATGGTCGCGGCCTGCGGGTGCGTGGTCGGCTCGAGGCGCACCACGACCCCCTTCGAGGTCGGGCAGTTCGAGCCGTCCGCGGTCGAGTGCAGCGGGATCAGCGGGTTGGTCTCGGGGTAGTAGGCCGCCGAGCAACCACGCGGCTGGTCGTAGGCGACGATCTTGAAGGCCGGGGCCCGCCGCTCGTCGCCGTCCCACTCGCCGACGAGGTCCACGAGGTCGCCCTCGGCCAGACCCAGGTCGGTGATGTCGTCGGGGTGGACGAACACCACACGGCGCCCGTTCTTGACACCGCGGTAGCGGTCGTCGAGACCGTAGATCGTGGTGTTGAACTGGTCGTGGGAGCGCATCGTCTGCAGCAGCAGCCGACCCGCGGGCACCTCGAGCACCTCGGTCGGGCAGACCGAGAACTGGGCCTTGCCCGAGGTCGTCGGGAAGGTCCGGGTGTCGCGGGGGCCGTGCGGCAGCACGAAGCCGCCGGGCTGGACGACCTTGTCGGCGTACGCCGCGGCGCCGGGCACGACGCGTCCGATGCTCTCGCGGATGCGGGTGTAGTCGGCGCGGAACTCCGACCACGGCAGCTGGGGGTCCTCGGGACGGGTCAGCAGGGCCGTCGCCAGGGAGCAGACGATGTCGACCTCGCTGCGCAGGTGCGGCGAGGCGGGCTCGAGCGGACCGTGGGAGGCGTGCACCGACGACATCGAGTCCTCCACGCTGACCCGCTGGACGGTGCCGCCGGTCAGGTCCTTCTCGGAGCGGCCGAGGGCGGGAAGGATCAGGGCCTCGCGGCCGTGGACGACGTGGGAGCGGTTGAGCTTGGTCGAGACGTGCACGGTCAGGTCGCTGCGCTCGAAGGCCTCGCTGATCACCGCGGTGTCGGGCACCGCGGAGACGAAGTTGCCGCCCATGGCGAAGAACACCTTCGCCTTGCCGTCGACGAGCGCCTGCAGGGCGTCGACCGTGTCCAAGCCGTGCTCGCGGGGCGGCTCGAAGCCGAACTCCTCGCTCAGGGAGTCCAGGAAGGTGTCGGCGACCTTCTCCCAGATGCCCATCGTGCGGTCGCCCTGGACGTTGGAGTGGCCGCGCACCGGGCACAGCCCGGCACCGGGCTTGCCGATGTCGCCGCGCAGGAACGCCACGTTGGCGATCTCCTTGATCGTCGACACCGCGTGCCGGTGCTGGGTCACGCCCATCGCCCAGCAGGTGACGGTCGCCGACGATGCCTCGATCATGTCGACCGCCTCCTCGATCAGCGCCCGGCTCAGGCCGGTGGCCCGCTCGACGAGCGTCCAGTCGAGGTCGGCGAGGCCGGCGGCGTACTCGTCGTAACCGCTGGTGTGGCGGTCGATGAAGGCCTGGTCGACCGCGCCGCGCTCGATCAGCAGCGCGCCGAAGGCCTGGAACAGCGCGAGGTCACCCCCGATGCGAACCGGCAGGTGCAGGTCGGCGAGGCCGGTGCCGTTGCCGAGCCAGCCCTTGACCTTCTGGGGGTTCTTGAACCGGACCAGCCCGGCCTCCTGGAGCGGGTTGATCGCGATGATCCTCCCCCCGTTCTCCTTGGCCGCCTCCAGCGCGGAGAGCATCCGCGGGTGGTTGGTGCCGGGGTTCTGGCCGACGACCAGCAGCAGGTCGGCGGTCTCGACGTCCTTGAGCGAGACCGAGCCCTTGCCGACGCCGATCACCTCGGCCAGGGCCAACGAGGTCGACTCGTGGCACATGTTCGAGCAGTCGGGCAGGTTGTTGGTGCCGAAGGCGCGCACCATCAGCTGGTAGGCGAACGCCGCCTCGTTCGAGGTCTTGCCGGAGGTGTAGAAGATCGCCTCGTCGGGCGAGGCCAGGCCGCGCAGCCGGTCGGCGACGAGCGCGAACGCGTCGTCCCACCCGATCGGCTCGTAGTGGGTGCCGCCGGCGCGCAGCACCATCGGCTCGGTGATCCGACCCTGCTGGCCCAGCCAGTAGTCGGTGCGCTGGCGCAGCTCGGTGAGCGGGTGCGCGGCGAAGAACTCGCTCCCGACGCGACGCTTGGTCGCCTCCTCGGTGACCGCCTTGGCGCCGTTCTCGCAGAACTCCGCGGCGTGGCGGTGGTCGGGGCTGGGGTCGGGCCACGCGCAACCCTGGCAGTCGAAGCCGTCGGCCTGGTTGAGCCTGAGCAGGGTCTTGGCCGTGCGGACCGGGCCCATCTGCTCCATCGCACGCTTCATCGACACCGCGACCGCGGTCGCCCCGGCGGCGGCGTGGCTGCGGCCCCCGGTCTCGAGGTCGGACTCGTCGATGTCGGACGTCGGGGCGGGGCGCAGTGAGCTCACGGTCGCATTGTGGCCCACGCCACCACACCACGGCGTCGAGGACCCCCGTCCGCGGTGCGGACGCGGTGCCCTGGTGCCAGGCTTGGCCCCATGGATCACCACGAGCAGCCCTGGTACGCCGGTCTCCTCGACGTCGTCGGAGCCGGCCACGTCGACCACCTCCTCGTCGGGTCGTCCGTCGTGCACGACCGCGACCTGCCCTCGTGGGAGCACGGGGCCGGTCCGGTCACGATCGACGTGACCGGAGGCGCCGGTCAGATCGCCGGCCCGGCGGCCCTGGCGACCCGGCGTGGGATCGCGCTGCGGGCGGTCCGGGTCACCCTGCGCGACCTCGGCGACCTGCGCGGCAACGCCCGCCGGGTCGTGGCCGCGGTCGAGTCCGCCCGCGCCGAGGGGTCCCTCGACCCCGCGACCACCGTGGCGGTCGGCCTGCCTGACGTGGAGCCAGGGGCCGACTGGCTGGGCGCACTGGACGAGGCGGCCTCGCTCGAGCTCGCCGTCACCCTCCCCCTGATGACCTCGGCCGGACCGGCCGACCCCCTGCGTGTCGCCGCCTGGCTGGAGGCCGCGTTCGACCGCGAGACGCCGGTGACGGCCCTGGGTGGCGACCCGTTGTGCGTGCTCGGTGCCGCCCGCCGCGCCTTCGACGGGTCCGGCGCCGTCGAGGTCGCCGCGGCGCTGACCGGGTCACCGGCCGAGGCGCTGGCCGGTCTCGACGACACCGCGCTGGTCGGCGCACGTCGCTGGGTGCTCGGCGTGCAGTGCGACGCCGACGGCCCGGCCCGGGTGGCCGCCGACCTGGCCGGGCTCGGCATCGACGCGTCCTAGCCGTTCCTAGCCGAGCCCCTGGACGTAGACGTCGTTGCCGGGCCCGAGCGGGATCCCGAGCTGGACGAAGACCAGCAGCACGATCATCCACGAGACCCAGAACGGCACCACGAACGGCAGCAGCCGCGCCATCAGCGTGCCCAGGCCCGCGTCGGGCTCGTAGCGGCGCACGAAGGTGAGCAGCACGATCATGTACGGGTTGAGCGGCGTGACGATCTGGGTCGCCGAGTCGCCGATCCGGAAGGCCGCCTGCACGAAGCCGGGCTCGTAGCCGAGGAGGCCGAAGAGCGGCACGAACACCGCCGCCATGATCGTCCACATCGAGGACCCCGAGATGATGAACAGGTTCAGCACCGAGCACAGCAGCACGAACAGCACGATCACCGCGCAGCCCGGTCAGTCCGATCGAGCGCAACCCGTCGGCACCCGTGACGGCCAGCGCGGAGCCCACGCCGGACCAGTCGAAGAGCGCGATGAACTGGCCGAGGACGAAGGCCAGCACCAGGAACGGCGTCATGTCCTTCAGCGCCGTGCCCATCATCCGCGGCACGGCCCCGAAGCCGTCGATCGTGCCCGCCACCCGGCCGTAGACGTAGCCGCCGACCGCGAAGTAGGCGAAGACGACGAACACGATCGAGTCCAGCAGAGGCGAGGCGGGCAGGAAACCGCCGTCGGCGTTGCGCCACGGCGAGAACGGCACGAGCACGGCGGCCAGGATCACCACCGTCAGCACCATCAGGGCGAGCATCGCGGCACGCAGCCCGCGCCGCTCGGCGGGTTCCAGGGTCGTCGTCGTGGCCTCGCCCTCGACCTGGTCGGACTCGGCACGGCCGGCCTCGTCGACCTCCTCGCGCGGCACGTCGTAGCGCACCAGCCGGGGCTCGAGGACCCGGTCGATGATCAGGCCCGCGACGATCGCCGAGGACGACCGACGGAGACGACGTTGAAGAAGTAGTTCGACAGCGGGTTGACCGGCGCCGCGGCCGCTCGAGCGCGGGCACGGTCGGGATCACGGCGTTGGTGATGCCGGCGAAGAGGGCGTCGAGCGAGGTCGGGCACGATCGAGGTCGAGTAGCCCGCACCGACCGCCGGCGAAGCCACCGAGCAGGCCCGCCATCGGGTGCCGCCCGGCCGCCTTGAAGGCCAGCGCGGCCAGCGGCGGCACGACCACGAAGGCCGAGTCGGACATGACCGAGCCGACCACGCCGATGAAGCCCGACGGCGTACGGCAGAGCCCAGCGCGGCGCCGAGCCCGATCGAGTTGCGGATCGCCGGCGGAGAGGAAGCCGGTCTGCTCCGCGATGCCGATCGCGAGCAGGATCGTCACCACCGTGACCAGCGGCGGGAAGCCGATGAAGTTGGCGCCGAGGTTGGCGGTGAACCAGGCCAGCCCCTCGCCGGTGAACAGCCCGCGGACCACGGTGGGCTCCTCGGCGCCGGGCACGCTGCACGCTGACCCCGGCCACGGCCAGGGCCGTCGAGACCACCCCGATCAGCAGGAACAGGATCAGGAACAGGTTGAACGGCTGCGGCAGCCTGTTGCCGGCCCGCTCGACGCCGGTGAGGAACCGGTCGCCGAGCCCGGTGGGGTCGGGTCTTGGTGTCGTGCGCCATGGGCTTCTCCCGAGAGTGAGTGCGACGAGGGGCGGCGAGGTGCTAGTCGAAGTAGTGGGCGACGTCGACGGCGCCGCCGGCGGCCTCGAACTCCGCCGTGACGGCCGCGGCGAGGTCGTCGTCGACGAGCAAGTCGAGGACCGTGCAGGCCAGGCCGTACGCCGCCGTCGACCGCAGCCGCGCTCGGCCGTCCGGCGACGCGGCTGCCGCGGCGAACTCCGGGGTGTGCAGCGCCACGCTGCGGCTCGGCGATCTTGATCAGCGGGTGGATGCCGGGCAGCCGGTAGCTGACGTTGCCGAAGTCGGTGGAGGCGGCGAGCGTCTCCGAGATCACCCCGGCCGGGTAGCGGCGTGCGCCCCCGGGCCTGCTGGGCCAGGGCCCAGCGGGCGGTGAGGGCGCCGTTGGTGCGCACCGGCAGCGACGGCGGGTGCTCGTCCCAGTCGACGTCCACGGCGACGCCGGCCATCATCGCCGCCCCGCGCAGCACGTCCTCGACGCGCGCGCGAGAGGTCGAGCAGCGTCTCGGGGTGCAGGGAGCGCACGTACAGGTCGAGCCGGGCCGACGAGCGGGATCACCGAGGGTCGGGTGCCGCCCTCGCTGATCACCGCGTGGAGCCGGTCGACGGGTGGCACCTGCTGGCGCAGCACCCCCAGGCCCTGGTAGGCCAACGAGGCGGCGTCGAGGGCGTTGCGACCCAGGAAGGGTTGCGCGGAGGCGTGTGCGGAGACCCCGGTGTACGTCGCGCTGGCCACGCGCCGACCCAGCCAGACCTGCTCGGCCACGTCCTCGGCGTAGGGGTGGACCATCACCGCGGCGTCGAGGCCGTCGAAGGCGCCGGCGCGAGCGAGGTGCTCCTTGCCGGTGTGCCCCTCCTCGGCGGGCGTGCCGAGCAGCACCACCCTCCCCTCGAACGCCGAGGGGTCCTCCGCGAGCAGCCGGCGCAGGGCGACCACCGCCCCGACGGCACTCGCGGCGATCACGTTGTGACCACACGCGTGGCCGATCTCGGGCAGGGCGTCGTACTCGGCGAGGACCGCCACCGTGCGGTGACGAGCGGGGTCGAAGCCGGCGGAGACGAGCTCGGCACGCACCGCCGTGTCGAGACCGTGCACGCCGACGGCGACCTCGAAGCCGCTGCGCTCGAGCACCTCCGCGACCGCCGCCGCGGCGCGGGCCTCCTCGAAGGCGGTCTCGGGGTCGGCGTGCAGGCGGTGCAGCAGGGCGCACAGCTCGGGAGCGAGCCCGTCGACGGCCTCGCCGAGCCGCTCGTGCAGGCGCGATGGCGCGCCGGCGTACGCCGAGACGGCCGGCTCGCTCCCGGCGGCCCGGGAGGCGGTCTGCTCCTCGAGCACCTCGAGGTAGGCGGTCGACGGGGCCGGGGGAGGGAGCGGGGGCTCGGGGGGCGGTGGCACGCGAGGCACGCTAGGCACCCCGACGCGCCGGCGCAACGCCCCGGGACGGTGCCGCGCCGGCGACCAAGGGCGCGAGGGTGGGGTCGGCGACGCCTCAGCGCAGGACGACGGTGCGGGCGCCGTTGAGCAGCACCCGGGACTCCGCGTGCCAGCGCACGGCGCGGGCAAGGGCCTGGCACTCGACGTCGCGACCGGCGGCGACGAGCGCCTCGACGCTCATCGCGTGGTCGACGCGGGCGATCTCCTGCTCGATGATCGGGCCCTCGTCGAGGTCGGCGGTGACGTAGTGGGCGGTGGCACCGACCACCTTGACGCCGCGCGCGTGCGCCTGGTGGTAGGGCTTGGCACCCTTGAAGCTCGGCAGCATCGAGTGGTGGATGTTGATGGCGCGGCCCTCGAGGCGGCGGCACAGGTCGTCGGAGAGGATCTGCATGTAGCGCGCCAGCACCACGAGGTCGACGTCGAGCTCGTCGACGAGCTCGAGCAGGCGGGCCTCGGCCCGGTCCTTCGTCTCGCGCGTCACCGGGACGTGGTGGAAGGCCACGCCGTGGTTCGCGGCCAGCCGTTCGTAGGTCGGGTGGTTGGAGACCACCGCGACCACCTCGATCGGCAGCGCCCCGGTCGAGGCCCGGAAGAGCAGGTCGTTGAGGCAGTGGCCGAAGGAGCTGACCATGATCAGCACCCGGGGACGGACGGCGGCGTCCACGAGCTCCCAGCTCATCTCGAGCTGCCGACCGAGGCCGGTGAGCTGCGCGCGCAGGTCGTCCACGTCGAGACCCTCGGGTGTGGTGAACCCGATCCGGAGGAAGAAGGTGCCCGACTCGGGGTCGCCGTACTGCTGGCTCTGGTCGATGTTGCACCGTGCGCGGGCGAGCAGCGAGGAGACGGCCGCGACGATGCCGGGGCGGTCGGGGCACGAGAGCCGCAAGACCTGCTCGCTGCTCACGTGCCACCCTCCCGCGTCGTCATGCTGTGGCAGGTGCAGGGTTCGAACCTGCGTAGTCGATGACGGCTGATTTACAGTCAGCTCCCTTTGGCCGCTCGGGCAACCTGCCGGGTGTCACGGGTGGCGTTTGGCCCGCCCGTCGACGAGGCGTCACAATAGCGCAGCCCCACACCCGCATCGAAACCCAGGAGGGCGAACCGTGGCCGACTCGTCGTTCGACATCGTCAGCAAGATCGACCGCCAGGAGGTCGACAACGCGCTCGGGCAGACCGCGCGCGAGATCTCGACCCGCTTCGACTTCAAGGGCACCGGCGCCACGATCGAGTGGCAGGGCGACGAGGCGATCGAGATCACCGCCTCCGCCGACGACCGGGCCACCGCCGTGCTCGACGTCTTCAAGGGCAAGCTGGTCAAGCGCAACGTGAGCCTGAAGGTCCTCGACGCCGGCGAGCCGCGCGCCTCGGGCCAGCAGTCCAAGATCGCGGTCGCCCTCAAGGAGGGCATCTCCTCGGAGGACGCGAAGAAGGTCTCCAAGCTGATCCGCGACGAGGGCCCCAAGGGCGTCAAGGCGCAGATCCAGGGCGACGAGCTGCGGGTGAGCAGCAAGAAGCGTGACGACCTCCAGGCCGTCCAGGCCCTCGTCAAGGGCCAGGACTACGACTTCGCGGTGCAGTTCACCAACTACCGCTGAGCGCCGGCCGGCACCGTCTCCGCCCGCGATGGCGCGGCCGCGGTGACGACCTCGCGCACCGGCTCGGACGACGTCGCACCGTCGGCCGGCGCGAGCCACACCGTCGCGCCCTCGACCAGCCGCAGGGCACGAGCGTGGGTGCGGGTGAGGACGACCGACACGTCCGCGCCCTGCGCCGTGGTCACGGTGAGGCGCGTCTCGAACCCGACCCGCAGCATCCGGGTCACGCATACCCTCGACCGCCCCGCCGCACCGGGCAGCCCTCGACCTCGACGTCGTGGGGGCGCAGGCGTACGGCGCCGCGCTCCAGCGGCAGCGTGGTGACCTCGCCGAGGAAGCCCATCACGAAGTCGTTGGCCGGCTCGTCGTAGAGCTGGTCGGGGGTGCCGACCTGCTCGACGCGACCCTCGTTGATCACCACGATCTCGTCGGCGACCTCGAGGGCCTCCTCCTGGTCGTGGGTCACGAACACCGTCGTCACCGTGACCTCGTCGTGCAGGCGGCGCAGCCACTCGCGCAGCTCCTTGCGGACCTTGGCGTCGAGCGCGCCGAAGGGCTCGTCGAGCAGCAGCACCGCTCGGCTCGACCGCGAGCGCGCGGGCCAGCGCCATGCGCTGGCGCTGACCGCCCGAGAGCTGCGCCGGGCAGCCGGTCGGCGAACTGCGTAGAGGTGGACCAGGTCGAGCAGCTCGGCGACCTTGGCCTTGATCTCGGCCTTGGGCCGCTTCCGGATCTACAGGCCGAAGGCGACGTTCTTGGCCACCGTCATGTGCTTGAAGACCGCGTAGTGCTGGAAGACGAAGCCGACGTTGCGCTTCTGCGGCGGCAGCGACGTGGCGTCGACTGCCCTCGATGCTGACCTAGCCCTCGTCGGCGCAGTCGAGGCCGGCGATGATGCGCAGCAGGGTCGACTTGCCACCTCCCGAGGGCCCGAGCAGCGCGGTGAGCTGCCCGGTGGGCAGCGAGACGTTGACGTCGTCGAGAGCCACGAAGTCGCCGAAGCGCTTGGACAGGTTACGGACCTCGATGCTCATGCGTTCTCCTGCTGGCGTGGACGGAGCAGCGCGACGACCGCGAGGCACACCACGGCTGCGAAGGCGAGCAGGAACGAGACGGAGTACGCCGTGGTCTGCTCGAAGTTCTGGTACTTCTGCTGCACGAGGACGGTGGCGACCTGGGTCCTGCCGGCGACGTTGCCGGCCACGACCTTGACCGCCCCGAACTCGCCCAGCGAGCGGGCGAGGCTGAGGACCACGCCGTAGACGACCGCCCAGCGGATCCCGGGCAGCGTGATCCGCCAGAACGTCTGGCCGCCGCTGGCGCCCGAGGCTCCGAGCGGCCTGCTCCTGCTCGTCGCCGAGCTCCTCGAGGATCGGCACGACCTCGCGCACCACGAGCGGCAGCGCCACGAAGCAGGTGGCCATCACGATGCCCGGGCGTGGCGAAGACGACCTGGAGGCCGTGGCCCTCCAGGAACGGGCCGAACCAGCCGTAGCGGCCGTTGTAGACCAGCACCAGGGCCAGCCCGACCACGATCGGCGAGACCGAGAGCGGCAGGTCGATCAGCGCGGAGAGCAGGCGCTTGCCCGGGAACTCGTAGCGCACCAGCAGCAGCGACATCCCGACCCCGAAGACCAGGTTGATGACGACCGCGATGACCGCGACCTGCCGCGTCAGGCGCAGCGCGGTGACCACGTCGGGGTCGGCCAGGGCCGTGCGTGAGGCCGTCGAGCCCGTCGGCGAAGGTATGCGCACGACGTACGACGTGGGCCAGATGACGAGCATGAACAGGTAGGCCACGACCAGCAGCCGCAGCGTCCACCGCACGACGGGCGACCCGCGTCCCACCGACCGGCTAGCCACGGCGGGCCATCCGCCGCTGGGTGAGGTCGAGCACGACGAGGGCCAGCAGCGCGACGACGAGCATGCACCGTGGCCACGGCCGCCGCCGAGGCCGTGTTGCCGCCCTCCAGGTAGGTCAGCAGCCGCACCGAGGTGACCTCGGTCCTGTTGGGCAGGTTGCCGCTGAGCAGGACCAGCGAGCCGTACTCGCTGATGCCGCGGGCGAAGGACAGCGCGGCGCCGGCGAAGATCGCCGGCGAGAGCGCCGGCAGCACGATGCGGCGGAACGTCGCCCGCCCGCTCGCGCCGAGCGCCGCCGCGGCGTCCTCGACGTCGGTGTCGAGCTCCTCGAGCACCGGCTGCACCGTGCGCACCACGAAGGGCAGCGTCACGAACGCGATGGCCAGGAAGACCGCCTTGCGGGTGTTGTTGAACTCGACGCCCAGGGGTCCCTCCGTGCCGTAGAGCGAGAGCAGCACCAGGCCCGGCCACGATCGTCGGCAGCGCGAACGGGATGTCGATGATGAGGTCGAGCAGCCCCTTGCCCCAGAACCGGTCGCGCACCAGGACCCAGGCGATGAGCGTGCCCATCACCACGTTCACGACCGTGACCAGCACCGAGGTCACGACCGTGAGCCGCGAGCGCGGCTAAGGTCTGGCTGTTGACAGCGCCTGCGCGTAGCGTCGACCACCCGCCGCCGCTGGCCTTGACGACGACGGCGGTGAGCGGGATCAGCACCAGCAGGCTGAACCAGAGCATCGCGATGCCGAGCCCGAGCCCGGCGCCGGGCGTGAGCGTCGATCGCGACCGCAGGCGGCGCCGCGGGACGGGGCGCGCGTCGTCTCCGGACGAGGCGGCGAGCCCGGTGGGCCGGGCGGTCCGGGTGGGACGAGGGTGCTGGTCACTGACCGGCCTCGGCCTGGATCTTCGTCATGACGCCGTCATTCTCGTCGAAGAAGCGGGTGTTGGCCTCGTCCCAGCCGCCGAAGTCCTCGTCGATGGTCTGCAGGGTCGCCGGCTCCGGGAACGGGTCGGCCTCGTCGTTGGCTCCGGCGACCGTGACGTCACCGACGTCGACGATCGGGCGGTAGCCGGTCTCGGCGTAGAGCTTCTGCCCCTCGGCGCTCTTCTGGAAGTCCAGGAAGTCGCGTCGCCGCGGGCGAGGCGTCGGTCGGTGACCGCGCAGGGGTTCTCGATGAGCACCGAGGAGTCGGGGACGACGTAGTCGAAGTCGGCGTCGTTCTGCCGGGCCAGGATCGCCTCGTTCTCGTAGGACAGCAGGACGTCGCCGGTGCCGCTGGTGAAGGCCGTCGTGGCGTCGCGGCCGCTGTCGGGCAGCGACGCGACGTTGCCGAAGAACTCCTCCATGTAGGCCTGCGCGTCGTCGTCGCTGCCGCCGGCGGCCAGCACCGAGCCGTACGCCGCGAGCAGGTTCCACTTCGCCGAGCCCGACGAGGCGGGGTTCGGGGTGACGATGTCGACGCCGGGCTGGATCAGGTCGTCCCACGAGTCGATGCCCAGCGGGTTGCCGGACTTGACGACCATGACGACGACCGAGGTCGTGCAGATGCCGTCGGTCTCGTTGTCCTTCCAGTCCTCGGCCACGAGGCCGGCGTCGACCAGCCGGGTCACGTCGGGCTCGAGGGAGAGGTGCACCTCGTCGGCGGGCTGGCCGGCCTCGACCGCGCGGCTCTGGTCGCCCGAGGCGCCGTAGGACTCGCGTGAACTCGACGTCCGAGCCGGCGTCGGTCTTCTCGAAGGCCGCGATGACGCCCGGCGTTGGCCTGCTCCAGCACGGAGTAGCCGACCAGGTCGATCGCGTCGGAGCTCGCGGAGGCGCGTCACGAGCTGCCTCCGCAGGCGCTGAGGGGCCGGTCGAGGGCGACGATGCCGCTCCGAGGGCCGCCGAGGCGGTGCGCAGGTTTCGAGTTCATGGTGATGGTGGTTCCTTCGTCCTGGGCGGCCCGAGCGGCCCGTCGCAGTGTATGTCGAGCAGCCCCAGTCGACTTACATGTCCGTTAGACGACATCAGAGCGAGGGCGTCGTCGCGGCGTGGCGCGGACCGTGGCGAGCGATCACCGCCCACGGCAGGGACGAGATGGGTTCCCGGCGTCGCGCGGACTATCGTGGGAGATCGTGCGACGGCGGGTGATCCTCGCCGTCGCGGTCTTCGACGCAAGGAGGCACGCAGGTGTCCAAGCAGGTCAAGCAGCTCGACCGGGTGATCATCCGCTTCGCCGGGGACTCCGGCGACGGCATGCAGCTCACCGGCGACCGGTTCACCCAGGAGTCGGCCGTGTTCGGCAACGACCTGGTGACCCTGCCGAACTTCCCCGCCGAGATCCGCGCCCCCCAGGGCACCCTGCCCGGCGTCTCCTCCTTCCAGGTCCACTTCGCCGACCACGACATCCTCACCGCCGGCGACGCGCCCGACGTGCTGGTCGCGATGAACCCCGCCGCGCTGAAGGCCAACCTCGCCGACCTGCCGCGCGGCGCGACGATCATCGTGGACTCCCACGACTTCACCGCCCGCAACCTGACCAAGGCCGGCTACGCCGCCAACCCGCTCGAGAGCCTCGAGGAGCCCGGCTCCGAGCTCGCCGAGTTCGCGGTGCACGTCGTCGACCTCACCGGCATGACCGTCGGTGCGGTCAAGGAGTTCGGCCTGTCCCGCAAGGACGCGTCGCGGGCCAAGAACATGTTCGCCCTCGGGCTGCTGTCGTGGATGTACGGCCGACCCACCGAGTCGACCGAGGCGTTCCTGGCCCGACGCTTCTCCCGGGTCCCCGACATCCGCGACGCCAACATCGGGGCCTTCAAGGCCGGGTGGAACTTCGGCGAGACCACCGAGACGTTCGTGGTGCGCTACGAGGTCAAGCCCGCCCCGATGGCGCCGGGCACCTACCGCAACATCACCGGCAACCTCGCCCTCGCCTACGGGCTGGTCGCCTCCGGCGTCCGCTCCGGTCTGCCGGTCTTCCTCGGCTCCTACCCGATCACCCCGGCCTCCGACGTGCTGCACGAGCTGAGCAAGCACAAGGCCTTCGGGGTCACGACGTTCCAGGCCGAGGACGAGATCGCCGGGATCGGCGCCGCCCTGGGCGCCTCCTTCTCCGGCTCTCTCGGCGTCACCACCACCTCCGGGCCCGGGGTGGCGCTGAAGTCGGAGACGATCGGCCTCGCGGTGATGACCGAGCTGCCGCTGCTGGTCATCGACGTCCAGCGCGGCGGGCCCTCGACCGGGCTGCCGACCAAGACCGAGCAGGCCGACCTGATGCAGGCCATGTTCGGTCGCAACGGCGAGGCGCCGGTCCCGATCGTCGCGCCGCAGTCGCCCGGAGACTGCTTCGCTGCCGCGATCGAGGCCACGAGGATCGCCGTCACCTACCGGACCCCGGTGATGCTGCTCTCCGACGGCTACCTGGCCAACGGCTCCGAGCCGTGGCGGGTCCCCGAGGTCGACGACCTGCCGGTGATCGACCCGGGATTCGCCTCCGAGGCCAACCACGAGACCACCGACAAGGCCGGCGAGACCGTGCGCGACTTCTGGCCCTACCTGCGCGACCCTGAGACGCTCGCCCGTCCCTGGGCCATCCCGGGCACGCCCGGCCTCGAGCACCGCATCGGTGGCCTCGAGAAGGGCGAGGGCCACGGCAACATCTCCTACGACCCCGCCAACCACGACGCCATGGTGCGCACGCGTCAGGCCAAGATCGACGCGATCGCCGACTCCCTGCCCCCGCTGGAGGTCGACGACCCCTCCGGACAGGCCCGCGTGCTGGTGATCGGCTGGGGCTCGACCTACGGCCCGATCGGCGCCGGCGTACGCCGGGTCCGCCGGAGCGGCCACCACGTGGCCCAGGTGCACCTGCGCCACCTCAACCCCTTCCCCCGCGACCTCGGCGACATCCTGCACCGCTACGACAAGGTGCTCGTGCCGGAGATGAACCTCGGCCAGCTCTCCACCCTGCTCAGGGCTCGCTACCTGGTCGACGCGGCTGGTTACAACGTCGTGCGCGGCCTGCCGTTGAAGGCATCCGAGCTCGCCCACGCCATCGGCGAGCTCGTCGCCGAGGCAGACGGCGTCGAGGTCGACCTCGGCACCGTCGCTTCCCAGGAGGTCCACCAGTGAGCACCATCGATCTGCCCCTGCCCGGTCTGCGCGGCACCGAGGGAGTCCCCGCCTACGAGGGCGAGACGGCCCAGACCGGCAAGGACTTCACC
This sequence comes from uncultured Actinomycetota bacterium, assembly GCA_963740745.1. Taxonomy (GTDB): domain Bacteria; phylum Actinomycetota; class Actinomycetes; order Propionibacteriales; family Nocardioidaceae; genus Nocardioides. The sequence continues at coordinate 221,178 of CAVUFK010000008.1, read as the reverse complement.
TCCGACCAGGAGGTCCGCTGGTGCCCGGGCTGCGGCGACTACGCGGTGCTCAAGGCCGTGCAGGGCTTCCTGCCCGACCTCGGCCTGCGCCGCGAGAACATCGTGTTCGTCTCGGGCATCGGCTGCTCGAGCCGGTTCCCCTACTACCTCGACACCTACGGGATGCACTCCATCCACGGTCGGGCGCCGTCGATCGCGACCGGCATCGCCACCTCGCGCGAGGACCTCTCGGTGTGGGTCGTCACCGGCGACGGTGACGCCCTCTCGATCGGCGGCAACCACCTGATCCACGCGTTGCGCCGCAACGTGAACATGACGATCCTGCTGTTCAACAACCGGATCTACGGGCTGACCAAGGGTCAGTACTCCCCCACCTCCGAGGCGGGCAAGGTCACCAAGTCGACGCCGATGGGCTCGGTGGACCACCCCTTCAACCCGGTCTCGCTCGCGCTGGGCGCGGAGGCGAGCTTCGTGGCGCGCACGATCGACTCCGACCGCAAGCACCTCACCGAGGTGCTGGCCGCCGCGGCTGCCCACCGCGGCACGAGCCTGGTCGAGATCTACCAGAACTGCCCGATCTTCAACGACGGGGCGTTCGACGCCATCAAGGACCGCGACACCAAGGCCGACGCCATCATCCCGCTGGTGCAGGGCGAGCCGATCCGCTTCGGGTCCGAGCAGCAGCGGGGTCTGGCGCGCGACCCGGAGACCGGCGGCGTGCGGGTGGTCGACGTCGAGGGCCCCGAGGGCGTCGGCCTCGACGCGCTGCTGGTCCACGACGCCACCCGGGAGGACCCGTCGACGGCGTTCGCGATCAGCCGGCTGACCGACGCGGGCTACCTGCGCCAGTCGCCGATCGGGATCTTCCGCCAGGTCGACCGACCGACCTACGACGACCAGACCCGCGCCCAGATCGCCTCGGCGACCGACGCGGCGACCGGGGACCGGACGGCGCGTCTCGCAGCGCTCGTCGGCGGCGGCGACACCTGGACCGTGGTCTGAGACACGCGCGGCCCGACCCGGTCACCGGGTCGGGCCGACGAGCAGCGGCTGGGCTCAGTAGGTCGTGATCACGATCTTGCCGTTGGACGCCGCAGCGTTGTACTTCTTGGTGGGCGGGGTCACCGTGCGGTACTCGACCTTGCCCTTGCGCTTCAGCGCGGCGACGCGCACACGGTAGGTGCTCTTGGCGCTGGTCTTGACGCGCTTGTAGAGCCTCCACTTCCTGGCGCTGGCCAGCTTGCGCTGGACGGTGATCACCTTGGTCTTGTAGTCGTCCGGCCCGACCTTGCCCAGGACGAAGAACTTGTTGTTCCGGGGCTCCTTGCCGCGGATGGTGATGTTGCGGTCCTTCTTGTCCGCTGCGGCAGGTGTGGCAGCGGCCGAGGCCTTGGCGAGCGACGCGCCACCGTCGGCGGCGAGGGCGGAGGAGCCCGCAGCGGCGGGCAGCAGGGCGAGCATGACCAGGGCGATCAGCCCGGCGACGATGCGGTGGATCCGCATGGAGTTCTCCTCGAGTCGTGGACCGGCACGGTCCGTGGTAGGTCGTCGGTGTTCCCGACGCGCACACTGTGCCCCACTGCGCCGGCAATCTCTACACGAACCTAGGTTTCTCCTGTGACGTCGAGACCACTCCCCGAGCGTGCTGCCCGTCCCGGCACCCCGGCCCCGGGCCAGCCCGCCGCGCCGAGGACGACGGACCCGGCCGCGCAACGGCGCGAGGGTCTCGCGCTCGGGGTGGCGGCGTACGGCCTGTGGGGCACCTTCCCGCTCTACTGGCCGTTGCTGGAGCCGGCCGGGCCGCTCGAGATCCTCGCCCACCGGGTGCTCTGGTCGGTGCTGACCATGGGCCTGCTGCTGGTGCTGCGCCGGCGGGTCGCCGCGCTGCGCGCGATCCTGCACGACCGGCGGACCCGCCGGCTGCTGCTCGTCGCCGCGGCGACGATCACGCTGAACTGGGCGATGTTCATCTACGGCGTGAACTCCGGACGCGTCGTGGAGACCTCGCTCGGCTACTTCATCAACCCTCTCGTCACCGTGGCGATCGGCGTCGTCGTGCTGGGCGAGCGACTGCGCCGCGGGCAGTGGGTGGCGCTCGGGCTGGGTGCGGTCGCGGTGGCCGTGCTGAGCATCGACTACGGCCGACCGCCGTGGCTGGCGCTGGTGCTCGCACTGTCGTTCGGCACCTATGGGCTGGCCAAGAAGCAGGCCGGCGTCGGGGCCGTGGAGTCGCTGACCTTCGAGACCGCCGCCATCGCCCCCGTCGCTGCGGGCTTCCTGCTCTGGCTGGAGCTGGCCGGTCGCGGCACGCTCACCACCGAGGGCCCCGGGCACGCGCTGCTGCTGACCACCACCGGCATCGTGACCGCCGTGCCGCTGGTCTGCTTCGGCGCGGCCGCCACCCGCCTGCCGCTGGTGCAGATCGGGCTGCTGCAGTACCTCACGCCGGTCCTGCAGCTCGCGATCGGCGTGCTGGTCTACCGCGAGGCGATGCCGCCGGGCCGGTGGATCGGCTTCGCGCTCGTGTGGACCGCCCTGGTCGTCTTCACCGCAGAGGGACTGCGCCACCGCCACCGGCTGCTGCACCCGAGCGCCACGGCTCCGCCCGGACTGTGATCCGGCGGGTGCCACGCGCTCACGTCGTGCGGGTGGCCAGCACGTCGGCGAAGTCCTCGAGCGCGGTGCGCACCGGGCCCGGTCGGCAGGATGTCGAGGCGGGCCTTGGCCTCCTCGGCGCGCGCGACGACGTAGTCGCGGGCCTCGGCGCCATGGCGGGGTGGGCGCGGAGCAGACCGAGCGCCTCGTCGAGCCGGGCGTCGTCGTCGAGGTCGCCACGCAGCAGCTCGTGCAGACGGGCGTCGGCGGGGTCGTCGGAGGCGAGCGCCATCAGGACCGGCAGCGTCGCCACGCCCTCGCGCAGGTCGGTGCCGGGCGTCTTGCCCGACTCGCCGGACTCGGAGGCGACGTCGAGGATGTCGTCGGAGAGCTGGAAGGCGCTCCCGACGATCTCGCCGTACGACGCCAGCGCCTCCTCGACCTCGGGGTCGGCCCCGCCGAAGCGGGCGCCGTAGCGGGCCGAGGTGGCGATCAGCGAGCCGGTCTTGCCGGCCACGACGTCGAGGTAGTGCGCGAGCGGGTCCTCGCCGGGCCCGGGCGCGACCGTCTCCAGGATCTGGCCCTCCACCAGCCGGGTGAAGGTCTCGGCCTGGATCCGCACGGCGTCGCGGCCCAGGCGCGAGGTCAGCTCGGAGGAGCGCGCGAAGAGGAAGTCGCCGGTGAGGATGGCGACGTGGTTGTCCCAGCCGGGAGTTCGCGGAGTCGGCGCCGCGACGCAGCGCCGCCTCGTCCATCACGTCGTCGTGGTAGAGCGAGCCGAGGTGGGTGATCTCGACGACGCAGGCCGCGGTCTCGACGTCGGGCGAGCTGGGCTCGGAGCCGGCCTCGGCGGCCAGCAGCACCAGCAGCGGGCGGAACCGCTTGCCGCCGGCGTCGAGCAGGTGGCGCGCGGCGACGGTGACGTAGTCGGAGCGGCTCACGACGTGACCGGCGAGCGCCTGCTCGACCCGGACCAGTCGGGTCGCGAGACGGGACGCGAGCTCGTCGTCGCCGATCGGCAGCGCGAGCTCCCCCGCGATGGGGCGGCTCACCGCAGGAAGCCCCCCACCTGGGCCGCGAGCTCGAGGACGGGACCGGGGACGATGCCGAGGACCAGCGTGATCGCGGCGCACAGACCGATGGTGATCGTGGTGGCCACCGAAGACACCGTCACGTCGGCCAGCTCGCGCGGCGGCGCCAACGTCGTCAGTCGAGCCGGCGTACGGCGTGAGCGCGGTGCCGGTCGTGGACCCGGTCCCGGGCCCGGTCGTGGGCTCGCTCGTCATCACGGTGCTCCCACCGCCGCTGCCCGGGGTCCCCACCGGAGCGGCGGAGGAGCCGGAGAAGAACATCACCCGGATCACCCGGGCGTAGAAGAACACCGCGATCACGCTGGAGGCGATCGCGACGAGGACGACGGGCCAGGCACCGGCCGACATGGCCACGGTGAACACGGCCCACTTGCCCACGAAGCCCGAGGTCAGCGGGATCCCGGCCATCGAGAGCAGGAAGAAGGCGAACACCGCCGCCATCAGCGGCGAGCGCTGGCCCAGGCCCTCCCAACGATCCAGGCTGGTCGCCTCGCCCCCCGAGTCGCGCACCAGGGTGACGACGGCGAAGGCGCCCAGGGTGGCGAAGCCGTAGGTCGCGAGGTAGAACATCGTGGCCTGCAGCGAGGTCACCTGTCCGTCGGCGAGCTCGACGGCCGACTGCAGGCCGAGCAGACCCGTCAGCAGGAAGCCGGTGTGGGCAATCGAGGAGTAGGCCAGGATCCGCTTGACGTCGCTCTGGACGGTGGCCAGCACCGAGCCGACGAGCATGGTCAGGATCGCGATCACCCACATCATCGGCTGCCAGGTCCACCGGTCGGAGCCGAAGGCGACGTAGAACAGGCGCAGCAGCGCCCCGAAGGCCGCGACCTTCGTCGCCGCGGCCATGAACGCCGTCACCGCGGTGGGCGCACCTTGGTAGACGTCGGGGGTCCAGCTGTGGAACGGCACGGCGCCGACCTTGAACAGCAGGCCGACGGCCAGCATGCCGATGCCGATCGCGAGCAGCCCGCGGTTCTCGGTGTCGTTGCCGACCGCGGCGGCGATCTCGGCCAGCTGCATGGAGCCGGCGAAGCCGTAGACGAGGGCGATGCCGTAGATGAAGAAGCCGGAGGAGAACGCGCCGAGCAGGAAGTACTTCATCGCCGCCTCCTGGCTCAGCAGGCGGCGACGGCGCGCCAGCCCGCACAGCAGGTACAGCGGCAGCGAGAGGACCTCGAGGCCGACGAACATCGTCAGCAGGTCACCCGCGGCCGGGAAGAGCAGCATGCCGCCGACCGCGAACATCAGCAGCGGGTAGACCTCGGTGTGCGCCAGCCCGCGGGTCGAGGCCTCACGCTCGGCCTCGGTGCCGGGCAGTGCGGCGGCCTGGCCGGCGAAGGCCGAGACGCCGTCCTCGAGCTTGCGCTCGGAGAACAGGGCGACACCGAGGAGACCGAAGATGAGGACGAGACCCCACAGGAAGACGGTGGGCCCGTCGACGACGACGGTGCCCGAGGAGGCGAGCACGCCCCGCCCGGCGCCGTCGGCGACCACGGCGAGGCGGGTGCCGGCGACGACCGTGAGGACGAGAGCCCCGAGCAGCCCGACGCCGGCGACCGCGACCTGGACGCGGTGGCGACGCTCCCGGGGCAGGAACGCCTCGACGATCACCCCGAGGCAGGCGAAGCCGAAGACGACCAGCATCGGGGAGAGCTCGAGGTACTGCAGGGTGGGCTTGGTGAACTCCATGGACTACTCGCTCTCCTCGCTGGCGCCGGCCGCGGGCACGCTGGGCCCGACGTCCTGCACACCGACCTGCTGCTGCAGGGCGTCGACCGTGGCGTTGCTCGCGTCGAGCAGGGGCTGGGGGTAGAAGCCGAAGAAGACCAGGGCCACCAGGAGGGGCGCGAGCGCGCCGATCTCGCGACGGTTGAGGTCGCGGTGACCGCGGCGCTCCATCTGCTCGGCGAGCACGACCGGCGTCGGCCCGGTCATCACGCGCTGGTACATCCAGAGCACGTAGATCGCGGCGAGCACGATGCCGCTGACCGCGATCGCGCCGGCCCACGGCGCGTAGTCGAAGGCCGAGATCAGCACGAGGATCTCGGAGACGAACTGGTTCAGGCCCGGGAGCCCCGCCGTGGCGAGGCCGGCGACGAGGAAGAGGCCGGCGAGGACGGGCGTCACCTTCTCGACGCCGCCCATCCGGCTGATCGACGTCGTGCCCGAGCGGCGCATCAGGAAGCCCGCGAGCAGGAACAGCGCTGCGGTCGCGACCCCGTGGTTGACCATGTAGAGGATCGCGCCGGAGGCGCCCTGGCTGGACAGCGCGAAGATCCCGAGCACGATGAAGCCGAAGTGCGACAGCGAGGTCAGCCCGATCAGGCGCAGGACGTCGTCCTGACCGATCGCGACCAGCGCGCCGTAGACGATCGAGACCAGGGCGAGCACGACCACCAGCGGGGTGGCCCACTGGGAGGCCTCGGGGAAGACGCCCAGGCAGAATCGCAGCATCCCGAAGGTGCCGATCTTGTCGAGCACGCAGACCAGCAGCACGCTGGTGCCGGGGGTGGCCTTCTCGGTGGTGTCGGCCAACCAGGTGTGCACCGGGAACAGCGGCGCCTTGACCGCGAAGGCGATGAAGAAGCCCGCGAACAGCCAGCGACCCGCGTTGGTCGGCATGTCGAGGGCCATCGTGTCGCTGAGCAGGTAGGACGGTGAGCCCTGCTGCGCGGAGACGACGTACAGCCCGATCACCGCGGCGAGCAGCACCAGGCCGCCGCCGAGCTGGAAGAGCAGGAACTTCGTCGCGGCCGCTCCCCGCCCGGAGCGACCGAAGCCGCCGATCAGGAAGTACGCCGGGATCAGCGTGGCCTCGAAGACCACGTAGAACAAGAACACGTCGGTGGCGCTGAAGACGGCCAGCGACAGGCCCTCGAGGGCGAGCGCCCACGCGAAGAACGCCCGCGGGGCACCCTGCGCGATGCCGTCGACCTCGTTCGCGCCGTCGGCGTCGAACCAGCCGGCCACGACGACCACCGGGACCAGCACCGCGGTCAGCAGCACCATCAGCAGCCCGAGGCCGTCCAGACCGAGGGCGTAGGAGACTCCGAAAGACGGGATCCAGGAGTACTGCTCGGTGAACTGGTAGCCACCGCCCGGGCTCCAGTCGGCGGCCAGGACCACCGCGAGGACCAGGGCGGCCAGCGAGAAGCCCAGCGCGAGCGGCTTGGCCAGGCGCGCGGGCAGGAGGGCGACGGCGAGCGCGCCCACGAGGGGCAGCGCGATCAGGATCGTCAGGACCGGGGCACTCATGCGAAGGTCACCGCCAGGAGAGCGAGGACGACGAGCAGGGCGCCGCCGAGCAGGGACAGGGCGTAGGAGCGCACGAACCCGGTCTGCACCCGGCGCACGAGCCCCGCGACGCCACCGATGGTGGTCGCGGTGCCGGTGAAGGCGCGGTCGGCGGTCGAGCGGTCGAAGGTGATCAGGCCCCCGACCAGCCGGCGGCCCGGATCGACCACGAGACCCTCGTTGATCGCGTCGCCGTAGAGGTCGGCGCGGGCGGCCCGCGTGGCGAAGGAGACGTCGCTCGGCGCGGTGGCCGGCACCTCCTTGCGACCGTAGGAGAACCACGCTGCGGCGACACCGGCCGCGACCGTGGCCAGGGTGATCAGGGTGATCACGATGATCGGCAGCGGCGGCTCGGCGTGCGCCTCCTCGCCGACGACCGGGGCCAGCCAGCCCACGATGAAGTCACCGAGCACGAGCAGGCCGCCGCCGACGACCGAGAGCACGGCGAGCACGATCAGCGGGAGCGTCATCACCGACGGCGACTCGTGGGGGTGCGTGTCGTCCTTCCAGCGCTTCTCGCCGAAGAACGTCATCAGCATCAGCCGGGTCATGTAGAACCCGGTGACGCCGGCGGCGAGCAGGGCGCAGATCCCGGCGATCGGGCTCTCGGTGAGCGCGACCTCGATGATCGGGTCCTTGGAGAAGTACCCGGAGAAGAACGGGAAGCCGATGATCGCGAGGTAGCCCATCGAGAAGGTCACGAACGTGATCGGCATCGAGGAGCGCAGGCCGCCGTAGCGACGCATGTCGACCTCGTCGTCCATGCCGTGCATCACCGAGCCGGCCCCGAGGAACATGTTGGCCTTGAAGAAGCCGTGGGTCAGCAGGTGCAGGATCGCGAAGGCGTAGCCCGCGACACCGAGGCCGGCGGCGAGCATCATGTAGCCGATCTGGCTCATCGTCGAGCCGGCCAGCACCTTCTTGATGTCGTCACGGGCGCAGCCGATGACCGCGCCCCAGACCAGCGTGATGGTGGCGATGATGACCACGACGGTGCGCGCGTTCGGCGCGTAGTCGAAGATGAAGTTCGAGCGCACCACGAGGTAGACGCCGGCGGTGACCATGGTCGCGGCGTGGATCAGGGCCGAGACGGGCGTCGGGCCCTCCATCGCGTCGAGCAGCCAGGCCTGCAGCGGCACCTGGGCGGACTTGCCGCAGGCCCCGAGGAGCAGCAGCAGCCCGAACGCGGTCATGACCCCTTCGGAGGCCTCGCCCGAGACCGCGCTGATCGCGGTGAAGCTGGTCGTGCCGAACGTGACGAAGGCCAGCATGATCGCCAGGGACAGACCCATGTCGCCGACCCGGTTGATCACGAAGGCCTTCTTGGCCGCGGCGGCCGCCGACGGCTTGTGCTGCCAGAAGCCGATCAGCAGGTACGAGGCCAGGCCGACGCCCTCCCACCCGAGGAAGAGCAGCAGGTAGTTCTCGGCGAGGACCAGCACGAGCATCGCGGCGACGAAGAGGTTCAGGTAGGCGAAGAACCGGCGACGCCGTGGGTCGTGGGCCATGTAGCCCATGGAGTAGAGGTGGATCAGGGACCCGACGCCGGTGATCAGCAGCAGGAACAGCGCCGAGAGCGGGTCCAGCAGCAGGTCGACCCCGACGTCGAGGCCACCCACCGAGATCCAGTCCCACAGGTGCTGGGTGACCTGGCGGTCCTCCTCGCCACGACCGAGGAGGTCGAGGAACAGGGCGATCGAGATGCCGAACGAGCCGAACGGCAGGGCGGTGGCCAGGACGTGGCCCCACCTGTCGGTGAACCGGCCACCGAGCAGCAGCACGACCGCCCCGAGCAGCGGCAGGGCGATGACGAGCCCGAGCAGCGACAGGACGCCGTCGGCACCCGTCGGCTCGACCGCGGGCACCGACTCCACGAGCGGGCGCACCAGCGGCGCGGCCACGGACGTGAGCTGGGTCAGGACAGGCATGGATTCCTCAGAACTTCAGCAGGCTCGCGTCGTCGACCGAGGCCGAGCGACGGGTCCGGAAGATGGTCATGATGATCGCGAGGCCCACGACCACCTCGGCGGCGGCGACGACCATGACGAAGAACGCCGCTACCTGCCCGTCGAGGTTGCCGTGCTGCTTGGCGAAGGCCACCAGCGCGAGGTTGGAGGCGTTGAGCATCAGCTCGACGCACATGAACACCACGATCGCGTTGCGGCGGGTGAGCACGCCGACGGCGCCGATCGTGAACAGGATCGCGGAGAGGATGATGAAGGGGGTCACGCTGGTCATCGCGGCGCCTCCTCGCCGGGGCGGCCGTCAGGCTCGACGGAGCCGTCGGCTCGGCGGACCCGGTCGCCGGCCGTGCCGTAGCCGGGCTCGGCCCAGCGCTCGGGGTTCTCGGTGTTGTAGCCGCTCGAGGTGCGACCGGGGCTGCCCGCACCGCCGGGGACGCCGGCGACGGCCGAGGTGACGTCGGCGATGTCGGAGGCCGGGGCCTGGCGCACGGTGCCGCGGGCGGTGAGCACCCGCGAGACCGAGCTGCGGGCGGCGCTGCCGTCGGGGAGCAGCGCCGGGGTGTCGACCGCGTTGTGGCGGGCGTAGACGCCCGGGGAGGGCAGCGGGCCCGGGTGCAGCCCGGACTCGGCGTAGGCGGTCATCCGTGCCCGGGCCAGCTCGGCCTGCCCGGCCTTGGGCGTGATCCGCTCGCGGTGGGCGAGGACCATCGCGCCGACCGCCGCGGTGATCAGCAGGGCGCTGGTGACCTCGAAGGCGAAGATGTAGCGCGAGAACAAGATGTTGGCCAGCGCCTGGATGTTGCCGCCGGTGTTGGCGTTCTCCAGGCCGACCGTGGTGCCGAGGCTGATCTGACCGAGGCCGACCACCAGGGTGACCCCGAGCAGGAGACCGCCGGAGACCGCGAGGACGCGCTGCCCGCGGATCGTCTCGACGATCGAGTCGGAGGCGTCGACTCCGACCAGCATCAGCACGAACAGGAACAGCATCAGGATCGCGCCGGTGTAGACGATGATCTGCACCGCGAAGAGGAACGGCGCCTCGAGGGCGGCGTAGAGCACCGCGAGGCTGATCATCACCACCGCGAGCAGGAGCGCGGCGTGGACGGCCTTGCGCACGAACAGCAGCCCGAGCGCGGCGAGGACCATCACCGGCGCGAGGATGTACAGCGCGATCACGCCTGTCCCTCCTGCTTGGTACCGGCCGCGGCCCAGGTCGACTCGGTGGGCTTCCCGCCGGGAGCGGGGGCCGCGTAGGCGCCGCGATAGTAGTCGGTCTCGTCGTCGCCGAGCATCATGGCGTGCGGGGGCTGCTCCATGCCAGGCAGGAGGGGTGCGATCAGGTCGGACTTCTCATAGATCAGGTCCGCGCGGTTGTCGTCGGCGAGCTCGTACTCGTTGGTCATCGTCAACGCACGGGTCGGGCACGCCTCGATGCACAGCCCGCACAGGATGCAGCGCAGGTAGTTGATCTGGTAGACGCGGCCGTACCGCTCCCCGGGCGACATCCGGTGCTCGTCGGTGTTGGCGTCGCCCTCGACGTAGATCGCGTCGGCGGGACAGGCCCACGCGCAGAGCTCGCAGCCGATGCACTTCTCGAGGCCGTCCGGCCAGCGGTTGAGCTGGTGACGCCCGTGGAAGCGCGGCGCGGTCGGGAACTTCTCGAAGGGGTACTGCTCGGTGACGACCTTGCGGAACATCGTGCGGAAGGTGACGCCGAAGCCGGCCACGGGGTCCCAGAACTGCTCCTTGAGCGTGGGACCACTGTCCTGGGCGGCCTTGTCGCTCCTCGAGGCCTGCTCGACGCTCTTGCCGGCCTTCTCGGACGTGTCGGCCTTCTTCGGTGACTTCTCAGCCATCAGCCCTCCTCGGGTGCGCTGGTGCTGGAGCGGGCGGCGCCGGTGGTGCCGGCCCCGGCCGTGGGCCGGGACTCCGTGCCGGTGGCGGTCACCGTGGTCGGGAAGACCAGCGGGGCCGCCGCGCCGCGCACCGGACCGCCGCTGGGCATGGTGGGCACGGGGTACCCCCCCGGGGTCTGCTCGGCGACGACGGGGTCGGGCGCGTCGGCGTCGCCGGCGCCGTTCCCGCTCACGAAGAACAGCACCAGGAAGACGACACCCAGTGCGAGGGCGACGTAGGTGATGCTGGAGCGGTCGAAGCTGGCGTTGACGGTGGCGTAGCGGATCGAGGCGACGCCGATGATCCACACCAGGGAGCCGGGGATCAGGACCTTCCAGCCGAACTTCATGAACTGGTCGTAGCGCAGGCGGGGCAGGGTCCCCCGCAGCCAGATGAAGCCGAAGATGAAGAAGAGCACCTTGCCGAAGAACCACAGCACCGGCCAGTAGCCCTCGTTGAAGCCGCCGTAGAGGCTGTCGAGGAAGAACGGCGCGCGCCAGCCCCCGAGGAACAGCGTGGTGGCGAGCGCCGAGACGGTGGCCATGTTGATGTACTCGCCGAGGAAGAACAGGGCGAACTTCAACGAGGAGTACTCGGTGTGGAACCCGCCGACGAGCTCGCCCTCGGCCTCGGGGAGGTCGAAGGGGGCCCGGTTGGTCTCGCCGACCATCGCGATCGTGTAGACGACGAAGGACGGGAAGAGAAGGAACGCGAACCAGCCGCCGTCCTGGGCCGCGACGATCTGCGAGGTCGACATCGAGCCGGCGTAGAGGAAGACCGCGACCAGCGCGAGGCCCATCGCGACCTCGTAGGAGATCATCTGCGCGCTCGAGCGCAGGCCGCCCAGGAGGGAGTACGTCGACCCGCTCGACCACCCGCCGAGCACGATGCCGTAGATGCCGATCGAGGCGATCGCCATCACGAAGAGGACCGCGACCGGCATGTCGGTGAGCTGCAGCGGCGTCGTGCGGTCGGTGAACGGCACGCCGACCTCGGGTCCGAACGGGATCACCGAGAAGGTCACGAACGCCGGGATCACGGTCAGGATCGGGGCGAGGACGAAGACCACCTTGTCGGCGGCCTTGGGGATGATGTCCTCCTTCAGCGCGAGCTTGACGCCGTCGGCCAGCGACTGCAGCAACCCGAAGGGACCGTGCACGTTGGGCCCGATCCGATGCTGCATCCGGGCCACCACCCGACGCTCCCACCAGATGTTGAACAGCGTCAGCAGGACCAGCACCACGAAGATCAGCACGGCCTTGATCGCCGAGACCCACCAGGGGTCCTGGGCGAAGACGTCGAGACTCACAGCTCGCCTCCCTTGAGGGTGACCCGGGTGCCGGGTGAGGCCAGGGTGGCCAGCACACCACGACCCACGGAGCTGGCGGGGACCCACACCACGCCGTCGGCGAGATCGGGGGTCGCCAGGGTCGGCAGCGTCATCGAGCCGCGGTCCCCGGTGAGCACGATGGTCTCCCCGAGCGCGGCGTGCACGGTCGGGGAGACCCGGACCACGGCGGGGCGGGCGGTGGCGGCGAGGTGCTCGTCGCCGTCCTGGAGCGAGCCGGCGTCGATCATCTGCTTCCAGGACGCCAGCACGACGCCGTCGCCCGTGGTCAGGGGCGAGGTCGCCGCCGGGTGGTCCGGCGCGGCGGTCCGCTCGCCGTCCCAGGGGCCCATCTGCCCCATCGCGTCGCGGGCCTCGTGCGGGGTGCGGAAGCCGAGCGGGGTGCCGAGCTCCTCGGCGACGCCCGCGAGGACACGGACGTCTGGCAGCGAGCTGGGGTTGGCGAAGACCGGCTCGAAGGGCCTCGGGCGCCCCTCCCAGGTGATGAAGGTGCCGGCCTTGTCGCTGGCCGGCGCGATCGGGAAGACGACGTCGGCGGCGCGCGTCACGTCGGTCTCACGCAGCTCGAGGGCGACCACGAACGACGACGCGGCCAGTGCGTCGCGGAACGCGGCCGGGTCGGCGGTGTCGTCGGGGTCCACTCCCCCGACGACCAGACCGCCGAGGTGCCCGGCCGCGGCGGCATGCACGATGGCGTCGCCGTCGCGGCCCGGGTCGGCCGGCACGGTCGCGACGCCCCACGACGCGGCGGCGTCGACGCGGGCGGCCGGGTCGCCGACGGGGCGGCCGCCGGGCAGCAGCCCCGGCAGGCAGCCGGTCTCGACCGCGCCACGGTCACCGGCTCGGCGCGGCACCCAGGCGAGGCGGGCCCCGGTGCGGGCAGCCAGCGCGGCCACGGCGGACAGCGCACCGGGCGAGGTGGCCAGGCGCTCCCCCACCAGCAGGACGGCGGACTTGTCGATCCCGTGCTCGCCCTGCTCGACGAGGCCGGCGATCACCGCGGCCTCCTCGCCGGGCACGACCGGCACCAGGGTCCCGCCGAGCTTGTCCAGCCCGCGGGAGGCGAACGGCGCCAGGGAGACCACGCGGGTGGTGCCCATGCGCACGGCCTTGCGCAGCCGCAGGAAGATCGTGCCGGCCTCGTCCTCGGGCTCGAGGCCGATCAGCACGACCGCACGGGCGGTCTCGAGGTCGGCGTAGGAGACCCCGCCGTCCCACGGCGTGGTGAGCGCGACCTGGGAGGCGAGGAACTGGGCCTCCTCGCTCGAGTGCGGCCGGGCCCGGAAGTCGATGTCGTTGGTGCCCATCGCGACCCGCGCGAACGTGCTCCACGCGAACGCGTCCTCCGCGGTCAGGCGGCCGCCGGGCAGCAGCCCCACCCCGCCGGCGTCGCGCGCAGCGGCCAGTCCGCGGGCCGCGACGGCGAAGGCCTCCGGCCAAGACGCCGGCCGCAGCTCGCCGTCCTCGTCACGCACCTGCGGGTAGCCGAGGCGGTCCTCGGCGCGGGCGTAGAGGAAGGCGAAGCGGTCCTTGTCGCTGATCCACTCCTCGTTGACCTCGGGGTCGTTGCCGGCCATCCGCCGCATCACCTTGCCGCGGCGATGGTCGACGCGGATCGCGGCGCCGCACGCGTCGTGCTCGGCGACCGAGGGGGTGGAGACCAGGTCGAAGGGACGCGAGCGGAAGCGGTACTCCGCGGAGGTCAGCGCGCCGACCGGGCAGATCTGGATGGTGTTGCCCGAGAAGTAGGACTGCAGCGGCTCCTTCTCGTAGATCCCCACCTGCTGGAGCGCACCGCGCTCGACCAGGGCGATGAAGGGGTCTCCCGCGACCTGCTCGGAGAACCGGGTGCAGCGTGCGCACAGCACGCAGCGCTCACGGTCGAGCAGCACCTGCGCGGAGATGTTGATCGGCTTGGGGTAGGTGCGCTTGATGCCACCCGAGCCGGAGAAGCGCGACTCGCCCCGCCCGTTGGACATCGCCTGGTTCTGCAGGGGGCACTCGCCGCCCTTGTCGCAGACCGGGCAGTCGAGCGGGTGGTTGATCAGCAGGAACTCCATCACGCCCTGCTGGGCCTTGTCGGCGACCTCGCTCGTGGCCTGGGTGTTGATCACCATCCCCTCGGCGACCGGCAGCGTGCACGAGGCCTGCGGCTTGGGCATGCCCCGGCCGTTTCCCGCGTCGGGGACGTCGACCAGGCACTGGCGGCACGCGCCGACCGGCTCGAGGAGCGGGTGGTCGCAGAACCGCGGGATCTGCACGCCCACCTGCTCGGCGGCGCGGATCACCAGGGTGTTCTTGGGCACGGACGTGACGATGCCGTCGATCGTGACGCTGACCAGGTCGACGTCGGTCCGCTCGGGGGTGGTCGTCATGCAGAGGCTCCCGCAGGGGTGCTGGCGAAGACGGTGGAGGCGGCCGGGTCGAACGGGCAGCCGCCGTGGGAGAGGTGCGCGAGGTACTCCTCGCGGAAGAACTGGATCGAGCTCGAGATCGGGCTGGTCGCACCGTCGCCGAGCGCGCAGAACGAGCGGCCCAGGATGTTGTCGCACTGGTCGAGCAGCAGGTCCAGGTCGGACTCGCTGCCCTGGCCCTGCTCGAGGCGCGCCAGGGTCTGCACCAGCCACCACGTGCCCTCACGGCACGGGGTGCACTTGCCGCACGACTCGTGCTTGTAGAACTCCGTCCAACGCAGCACCGCGCGCACCACGCACGTGGTCTCGTCGAAGATCTGCAGGGCCCGCGTGCCGAGCATCGAGCCCACCTCCGAGACGCCCTCGAAGTCGAGGGGCACGTCGAGGTGCTCGGCGGTGAGGATCGGGGTGCTCGAGCCACCCGGGGTCCAGAACTTCAGCTCGTGGCCCTCGCGCATGCCGCCGGCGAGGTCGATCAGCGAGCGCAGCGTGATCCCCAGCGGGGCCTCGTACTGCCCGGGCCGGGTGACGTGGCCGGAGAGGGAGAAGATCCCGTAGCCCTTGGACTTCTCGGTGCCCATCGAGGCGAACCACTCCGCACCGTTGCGCACGATCGAGGGCACCGAGGCGATGGACTCGACGTTGTTGATGACCGTCGGGCTGGCGTAGAGCCCGGCCACGGCGGGGAACGGGGGGCGCAGCCGGGGCTGGCCGCGACGGCCCTCGAGTCCTTCGAGCAGCGCGGTCTCCTCGCCACAGATGTAGGCACCGGCACCGGCGTGGACGACGATGTCGAGGTCGAAGCCCGAGCCGTGGATGTCCTTGCCGAGGTGACCGGCGAGGTAGGCCTCGGCGACGGCCTTCTGCATCCGGCGCACGACGTGGAGGATCTCGCCGCGGATGTAGATGAACGCGTGGTTGGCCCGGATCGCGTAGCAGGACAGGATCACGCCCTCGATCAGGGTGTGCGGGCTCGCCATCATCAGCGGCGTGTCCTTGCAGGTGCCCGGCTCCGACTCGTCGGCGTTGACCACGAGGTACTTCGGCTTGGGGTTGTCCTGCGGGATGAAGCCCCACTTCATGCCGGTGGGGAAGCCGGCTCCGCCGCGGCCGCGCAGGCCGGAGTCCTTGACCGCCTCGATCAGGGCGGGCGGGTCCATCGCGAAGCCGGTGTCGAGGGCGGCGTACCCGCCGGAGGCCTCGTAGGCCTCCAGGGTCCAGCTCCGCTCGACGTCCCAGTTGTCGGTGAGCACCGGGGTCAGCATGTCGGTCACTGCGCCTCCTTCTTCTCGCCCGCGTCGGTCGTGGCCGGGTCCTCGGCCTCGACCGCGGCGTCCTGCGCCACGGGGTCGTCAGAGGTCTCGGCGGCCGCGACCGGGGAGTCCTCGTCGGTGGGGACGGCGTCGGCGCCGCCCTGGTCCTGTCCCTGCGTCGAGTCGGGGGCGGTCCAGCCGCGCTCGCGCGCGATGGCCAGGCCGACCAGGCTCGGGGCCCCCGCGGCGGGACCGTCGTCGGCGCGGCCGTCGGGGAAGCCGGCCAGCACCCGCGAGGCCTCGCGCCAGGTGCAGATCGCGGGCCCGCGGGTCGAGCGGACCTCGGTACCCGCGCGCAGGTCGTCGACGAGCGCGGTGGCCGAGGCGGGGTCCATGTTGTCCATGAACTCCCAGTTGACCATCATCACCGGGGCGTAGTCGCAGGCCGCGTTGCACTCGAGGTGCTCGAGGGTGACGCTGGCCTCGTCCTCGGCTCGCAGCTCGGTCGTCTCGTCGTTGCCGATGTCGAGGTGGTCCTTGAGCCGCTCGAAGATGGCGTCACCGCCCATCACCGCGCAGAGCGTGTTGGTGCAGACCCCGACGTGGTAGTCACCGACGGGCTTGCGCTTGTACATCGTGTAGAACGTCGCGACGCCGCTGACGTCGGCGGCGGAGAGCTCGAGGATCTCCGCGCACAGCTCGATGCCCTCGGGGGTCACCCGGCCCTCGCTGGCCTGGACCAGGTGCAGCATCGGCAGGAGCCCGGAGCGCTTCTCGGGGTAGCGCTCGGCGATCGCGACCAGCTCGGAGCGGGTCTTGTCGTCGATCATCTGTCGACGCCTCCCATGACGGGGTCGATGGAGGCGATGGCCACGATCACGTCCGCGACCATGCCGCCCTCGGCCATCACGCTGGTGGCCTGGAGGTTGGTGAAGCTCGGGTCGCGGAAGTGCGCACGGAACGGGCGGGTGCCCCCGTCGCTGACCACGTGCGCGCCGAGCTCGCCGCGCGGCGACTCGATCGGCACGTACGCCTGGCCGGCCGGGACCCGGAAGCCCTCGGTGACGAGCTTGAAGTGGTGGATCAGGCCCTCCATCGACTCCCCCATGATGTGGCGGATGTGGTCCAGGGAGTTACCCATGCCGTCGGAGCCGATCGAGAGCTGGCTGGGCCAGGCGATCTTCTTGTCGGCGACCATCACGGGAGCACCCTCGAGGGTGGCGAGCCGGTCGGCGGCCTGCTCGACGATGCGCAGCGACTCGTGCATCTCGTTGACCCGTACCCGGAAGCGGCCGTAGGCGTCCGCGGTGTCCCAGGTCTGGACGTCGAAGTCGTAGGTCTCGTAGCCGCAGTACGGGTCGACCTTGCGCAGGTCCCACGGGTAGCCGGTGGCGCGCAGCGGCGGACCGGTGAGTCCGAGGGCCAGGCAGCCGTCGAGGTCGAGGTGCCCCACGCCCTCCAGGCGGGCCTTGAAGATCGGGTTGGCGTTGCACAGCGCCTCGATCTCGGGCAGGCGCTTGCGCATCAGCGCCAGGAACGAGCGGATCTCCTCCAGGGCGCCCGGGGGCAGGTCCTGGGCCACGCCACCGGGACGGATGAAGGCGTGGTTCATCCGCAGGCCGGTGATCAGCTCGAAGAGGTCGAGGACCAGCTCGCGCTCGCGGAAGCCGATCGTCATCACGGTCAGCGCACCGAGCTCCATCCCACCGGTGGCGATGGCGACGAGGTGGGAGGACACCCGGTTGAGCTCCATCATCAGGACCCGCATCACCTGGGCCTTCTCGGGGATGTCCGCCTCGATGTCGAGCAGCCGCTCGATGCCGAGGCAGTAGGTCATCTCGTTGAAGAACGGAGCGAGGTAGTCCATCCGGGTGCAGAACGTGGTGCCCTGGACCCAGGTCCGGTACTCCATGTTCTTCTCGATGCCGGTGTGGAGGTAGCCGATGCCGGCGCGTGCCTCGCTGACGGTCTCGCCGTTGAGCTCGAGGATCAGGCGGAGCACGCCGTGGGTCGAGGGGTGCTGGGGGCCCATGTTGACCACCACCCGCTCCTCGTCGCCCTCGGCGAGGCCGTCGGTGATGGAGTCCCAGTCCTGGCCGGTGACGGTGAAGACCCGTCCCCCGGAGGTCTCGGAGGACGAGGCGTAGTAGTCCTCGTCGCCGTCGGGACCCGAGCGGGTGCCCGATCCCGGGTGCTGCCCGGAGCCGGCTGCGGCGTCCTGGTCGAAGGTGGTCATCAGTTGTAGGACCTCCGCTGGTCGGGCGGCGGCACGGAGCCGCCCTTGTACTCCACAGGGATCCCGCCGAGCGGGTAGTCCTTGCGCTGGGGGTGGCCCGGCCAGTCGTCGGGCATCAGGATCCGGGTCAGCGCCGGGTGACCGTCGAAGACGATCCCGAACATGTCCCAGGTCTCGCGCTCGTGCCAGTCGGCGGTCGGGTAGACCGCGACGACCGAGGGCAGGTGCGGGTCGGCGTCGGGCACGGAGACCTCGACGCGGATCCGACGGTTGAAGGTCATCGAGAGCAGGTGGTAGACCACGTGCAGCTCGCGGCCGGCGTCGTCGGGGTAGTGCACGCCGGAGACGCTCGAGCAGAGCTCGAAGCGCAGCCGGGGGTCGTCCCGCAGCGCCGAGACGACGGCGAGCAGGGACTCGCGGCCCACGTGGAAGGTGATCTCGCCGCGGTGGACCACGACGTCACCCAGTCCGCCGGCGACCTCGGTACCACTCTGGCCCCCCGCGGTGCTCAGCCGGTCGACGAGCGCGTCGGCGACCTCGTCGAACCAGCCGCCGTAGGGCCTCCCGGTCGGGCGGGGGAACACCACCGGCGCGACCAGACCGCCGTAGCCGCTGGTGTCGCCGGAGCCCTTGGCGCCGAACATGCCGGTGCGCACGCCACGCGTGCTGACCTCGCCGGGCGGGGCCGGGAGGTTCTCGGGCGACTGGTCGGTGGCGGCCTGGCCGGGGGTCTGGTCGACCTGGTCGTCAGCGTCCTTGGCCGGGGTCGCGGCCGGGGTGGGCCCGTGCCCGTCGTCTCGTCGTCGCTCACCGCATGAGGCCCTTCAGCTCCTCGGTGGGCCGGGCCCGGAGGGCGGCGTTCTCGGTGGCCGACGACCTCCTTGGCGCGGTTCGGGCCGAGCTTCTCGGCCTGGACCCGGTCGTGGAGCTTGAGGATCGCGTCGATCAGCATCTCCGGGCGCGGGGGGCAGCCGGGCAGGTACATGTCGACCGGCACGACGTGGTCGACGCCCTGCACGATCGCGTAGTTGTTGAACATGCCGCCGCTCGAGGCGCACACCCCCATGGCGAGGACGTACTTCGGGTTGGCCATCTGGTCGTAGATCTGGCGCAGGACCGGGGCCATCTTCTGGCTCACGCGTCCGGCGACGATCATCAGGTCGGCCTGCCGCGGGCTGGCCCGGAAGACCTCCATGCCGAAGCGGGCCATGTCGTACTTCGGGCCGCCGCGAGGTCATCATCTCGATGGCGCAGCAGGCCAGCCCGAAGGTCGCCGGCCAGAACGAGGCCTTGCGCATGTAACCGGCCACGCCCTCCACGGTGGTGAGGAGGACGCCGCTGGGGAGCTTCTCTTCGAGGCCCATGTCAGTCCAATCCGGGGGTCAGTCCCACTCGAGCCCACCGCGACGCCAGACGTAGGCGTAGGCGATGAACACGGTGGCGATGAAGACGACCATCTCGACCAGCCCGAAGAGACCGAGCGCGTCGAACTGCACGGCCCAGGGGTAGAGGAAGATGATCTCGATGTCGAAGACGATGAAGAGCATCGCGGTGATGTAGTACTTCACCGGGAAGCGGCCACCCCCGACGGGCTGCGGGGTGGGCTCGATGCCGCACTCGTAGGAGTCGAGCTTGGCACGGTTGTAGCGGGCGGGGCCGGTGAGCGTGCTGACGGCGACCGAGAACACGGCGAAGCCGGTAGCGAGGCCCATCAACCACAGGACCGGGGTGTAGAGCTCCATGGTGTCCCTTCCGCCTGGGTCGACTCGAGTCTTGTGACTTTGTGAACGGAATCACTAGTGGCGTGAGCCCTAGTCTGCCACTCCCGGAGAGACCCGTCACGGTGGGGTGAGGGTGGGCCGTGCGGGACCCGTCGCTCAGGCGGTGGCGCGGTGCAGCGCGACGATGCCGCCCGAGAGGTTGCGCCACTGCGGTGCCCGCCAGCCGGCGGTGGCGAGCACCGCGGCCAGCTCCGCCTGGTCGGGCCAGGCCCGGATCGACTCGGCGAGGTAGACGTAGGCGTCCGGTGAGGACGAGACCGCGCGGGCGACCGGCGGCAGCGCGCGCATCAGGTACTCGAGGTAGACGGTGCGGAACGGCGCCAGGGTCGGGTGGCTGAACTCGCACACGACCAGCCGGCCCCCCGGGCGCGTGACGCGCAGCAGCTCGCGCAGGCCCTGCTCCGGGTCGACGATGTTGCGCAGGCCGAAGGAGATGGTCACCGCGTCGAAGGCGTCGTCGGCGAACGGGAGCCGGGTCCCGTCACCGGCGGTGAAGGGCAGCGCGGGGCGGGCCTGCTTGCCGACCCGCAGCATGCCGAGGGAGAAGTCGCACGGGACGACGTACGCCCCGGCCGAGGCGAAGGGCTCGCTCGAGGTGCCCGTGCCGGCGGCGAGGTCGAGGACGCGCTCGCCGGGCCGGGGGTCGACGGCGGCGATCACCGCGCGACGCCAGCGCCGGTCCTGACCCAGCGAGAGCACGTCGTTGGTCACGTCGTAGCGACGTGCCACCTCGTCGAACATGCGCTGGACGTCGGCGGGATGTTTGTCGAGCTCGGCGCGGACCACGGGTGAAGCCTACGGCGACACGGGTGCAACCAATCCTCGACCCGGGGCGTCTCCCAGGGTGACCATGGAGCCCACCGGCTCCTCTTCCCCGTCCGAGCCCTGGAGACCCGCCATGACCGTCCCCGACCCAGCGGCACCCGTCCGAGTGCTCGCGCGCCGTCCTGCTCCACGCCGTGCTGCCGCTGGCGATCATCGCGTCCGCCGCCGTCGCGGGCTGGTGCATGGGCCCGGGGCTCACCTCGACCCCGGCGACCGGCTCGACCGGCCCCGCCGTGGCCTCGAGCAGCGCGGCCGCGGTCACCGAGACGGCGCCGACGCAGCGCGGGACGAGGCCCGAGGGGTCCCGCGCGACCGACGGCCCCCGCCCGCGCGGTGCGACGCAGCAGGGGGTCTCCCTCGAGCCCGCGCTGCAGCCGGGTCCGCGGCTGCTCGGCACGGGCGACGAGAACGACGACGTGCGCGACCTGCAGGCGCGCCTGACCCAGATCGCGTGGTTCTCGGGCGCGCCGACCGGCTACTACGGCGACGTGACCGCGGGCGCGGTCAGCGGCTTCCAGGCCAAGCGGGAGATCCCGGTGACCGGTGAGGTCGACCGGCGCACGATGGACCGGCTGCTGGCGATGACCCGCGAGCCCACCGACGACGAGCTGCTGCGGCGTGACGCCGGAGCCGGTCGGGAACACCCCCGGGGCGCTCGACCCGCGGTGCGAGAACGGCCGGGTGCTGTGCATCGACAAGACCACCAGCACGCTGCGCTGGGTCGTCGACGGCGCGGTGCAGCGCACGATGGACACCCGCTTCGGCGCGGAGTACACCCCGACCCGGGAGGGCCTGTTCCGCGTCGAGCTCAAGAGCCGCGACCACGTCTCGAGCCTCTACGGCTCCCCGATGCCGTTCGCGATGTTCTTCTCCGGCGGCCAGGCCGTCCACTACTCCTCGGACTTCGCCGCCCGCGGGTACGCCGGCGCCTCGCACGGGTGCGTCAACATCCGCGACTACGACGGGATCGCCGCGCTGTTCGACCAGGTCGCGGTCGGGGACGCCGTGGTGGTCTACCGCTCCTGAGCCGCGAGCGGTCAGGACTGGCCGGCGGCGATGGCGTCGAGGAGGTCGACGGCGTCTTGCGGGGTCATCGCCGAGCCGTCCACCTGGTAGGTCACGCCGGCCTCGGTGAGCTGGCACTGCACGCCCTGGGGCACCTCGGTGTCGTCGACGGCCTGGCCGGCCGGCACCGGGGCGCCGTAGACGGTGTTGCACACGGCGTCGCCGACGCGGCCGAGCACCGCCTGGTTGCGGGCGAGCTGGAGCGTGCTCGGCTCGGGCGCGGGCCCGCTGGGCAGGAACAGCCCGGCGGGGGCCGAGAGCGCGGTCACCACGGCCGACCGCTGGTCCCCGGCGCCGCCGTCACCGGCGTACAGCCCGACCGCGACGGGCACGCCGTAGGTCTTCTCGAGCTCCGCGGCCGCACTGTCGAGGCGCCCGCGCAGCTCGGTCGCCTGGGCGTCGTCGCCCGCGGTGCTGGCGGCGAAGCCGGCCACGCTCTCGGGCAGCGTCACCTCGACGCCGTCACCGCTCGCGGCGGAGGAGGCGGAGGTACCGGCGGCACCGGCGGCACCGGAGGCATCGGAGGCATCGGAGGCACCGGCGCTCGAGCCCTCGAGGCGGGGCAGCAGGACGGCGAGGCCGACGAGGGCGAGCAGCGCGACGAGGCCGACGGCGAGGCCGAGCACCCGGGTGCGAACGGCAGGGTCGGTACGGGGGGGAGCAGACACCCGCCCGACGCTACCGACCCGGTGGGAGGTGTGGCGCCTGGGTAGGCTCACCGCGTGAGAAGCGCGACCGATGCTGCCCCGCTGGTCGCCCGCACCATCGTCCTGGACCCGGCCGAGGTCGACGTGCTGGTCGACCTCCTGCCCCCCGAGACCCCCCTGGCCTGGGTGCGACGCGGCGACGGCCTGGTCGGCTGGGGTGAGACGGCTGTGCTGCGCACCACCGGTGCGACGCGGTTCGCCGACGCCGACAAGTGGTGGAGCGAGCTCGTCGCGCGCACCGAGGTCGACGACGCGGTGGGCGAGCCCGGGACCGGCCTGGTCTGCTTCGGCAGCTTCGCCTTCGCCGACGAGCCGGGTGACTCGGTGCTCGTCGTGCCGCGCATCGTGGTGGGACGCCGCGGCGAGACCGTGTGGCTGACCCTGGTCGGCGAGGTGGGCGACCTCGGTGACGTCGACCCCGCGGTGCCGGACCAGCAGACGGCTCCGGACCCCCCGCGCGACCTCGTCTTCTCCGACGGGGCGCTCAACGGCGAGGAGTGGATGGGCGTCGTGGCCGACGCGGTGGCACGGATCGTCGATCGCGGGCTGGAGAAGGTCGTGCTCGCCCGGGACCTGCTCGCCACGTCGGCCGACCCGATCGACGTCCGCTGGCCACTACGGCGCCTGGCCGCGGCGTACCCGATGTGCTGGACCTTCCACGTCGACGGCCTGTTCGGTGCGACGCCCGAGATGCTCGTGCGTCGTGAGCGCGGGCTGGTGACCTCGCGGGTGCTGGCCGGGACGATCCGCCGCACGGGCGACGACAGCAACGACCTGACGCTCGCCGCGCACCTGGCGAGGTCGAGCAAGGACCTCGAGGAGCACGAGTACGCCGTGCGCTCGGTCGCCGACGCGCTCGAGCCGCACTGCTCGTCGATGAACGTGCCGGAGACGCCGTTCGTGCTGCACCTGCCCAACGTGATGCACCTGGCCAGCGACGTCGCGGGGGTGGTGCGCGAGTCCGCCGGGGTCTCCTCGCTCCGCCTGGCCGAGTCCCTGCACCCCTCCGCCGCGGTCGGGGGCACCCCGACCGAGGCCGCGACCGCGCTGATCAGCGAGATCGAAGGCATGGACCGCGGCCGCTACGCCGGCCCCGTCGGCTGGATGGACGCCGCCGGCGACGGCGAGTGGGGCCTCGCCCTGCGCTCGGCGTCGGTCGAGGGCGACGGCTCGGTGGTGCGCCTCTTCGCCGGGTGCGGGGTCGTGGCCTCCTCCGACCCCGGGGCGGAGCTGGCCGAGTCGCAGGCCAAGCTCGTGCCGGTCCGGGACGCGCTCGGCTCCTGAGACGGGCGCGTGCGCGCACGCGGTCGGCCGTCGGGTCGGGGACCGTCCCTCAGCCCCCGGGCGGGAGGGTGAAGCCGAGCCGCTTGTTCATCGCGATCGCCGCGGTGGCCTCGGGGTGGTGCAGGGTGCGCAGCCACCGGTAGCGCGATGCCCGCACGAAGCGGATCGCGTGCAGCTTCACCGCGACCCCGAGGCCGTGGCCGCGGTGGTCACGACGCACCCCGGTCATCTCGCTGAAGGCGTAGCGCCCCTCACCGAGGTCACCGTCGGGGCGCAGCGTGGTCGCCGAGACAGCGACCCACTCCTCGCCGGCGACCGCGACCACCACGCCTGCAGGGCGGTAGGAGCGCCGGGCGAGCCGCTCGGCGGCGTACTGCTCGAAGGACGGGAAGCCCGCACGTCCGGGGATGTCGGCCGAGCAGTCGCGATCGAGCCGCCACAGCGCCCGGCGGGCGGCGGGGTCGTCACCGAGCTCGGCCATCGTGGTGATCACGATCCCGTCGGCCGCGGCACGTTCCAGGGCCCAGCGGTGCGGGTCCTCGACGAACCGGGTCACGTCCAGCCGCAGCCGCACCCACGGCACTGCCGTGACCGGACGGGCGTCCGGGGGGACGGGGCGGCGCACGGTCACGACGATCAGAGGTCCTCGCCGTCGGCGCGGCGCTCGTAGGACAGCCCGCGCGGGCCGAGCAGCTGCTCCATCTGCGCGGCGAGGAAGCCGTGGCCGGCCTCGGAGTAGATCCGGTCGTGGATGGCCAGGTTGCGAGCCGCACCCACGTCGCGGGCCAGGTCGACGGCGTCACGCGAGCGCAGCCACGGCGCCGAGGTCGGCAGGCACAGCACGTCGACCGGCACCCCCGGACGGGTCAGCGCGTCGCCGGGGTGGAAGACCTCGAGGTCGCCCGAGACGAGGTAGCCGGCGTTGCTCAGCCGGTCCAGGTCCGGGTGGATGACCTCGTGCAGCTCGCCGTGGACCGTGACCGGGAGTCCCGCGTCGAAGGTCTCGCCCGGCGACACGACGGTGACCCGCTCGGCCACGTCGGGCGCGTCCGCCCGCAGCTGGTCGGCCACCTCCGCGAGGGTCCAGATCGGCGCGTCGGTCGCCCGCAGGTTGTCGGGGTGCAGGTGGTCGGGGTGGGCGTGGGTGACCAGGACGGCGGTCGCGCCCTCGACGGCGCCCGGATCGGTGAAGACCCCGGGGTCGAGGACGATCGCGGTCCCGCCCTGCTCGAGGCGGACGCAGGCGTGGCCGTGCTTGGTGATGCGCATGCCTCCACGTTATTCACGTGCCGGTGGCTGTCCAGTCCGGCACGATGCGGGTCATGGACGAGCCACCTCGCCAGTGGCGTCTGCGCCCCGCGACGGCGTACGACGCCGAGCCGCTGGCCCGCCTGCACCTCGACTGCTGGGGCGAGGCCTACACCGGCCTGGTGCCGGGCGACCTGCTCGCCCGGCTGCGCGCCGACGTGCCCGCCCGGGTCGCGCGGTGGGAGCAGGTCCTGGCCGTCGAGGGTCGCCCGCCGACGCTGCTCGCCGAGACCGACGACGGGCTGGTCGGCTTCGCCACGGCCGGCCCGGCCAGGGCCGAGGACCCTCCCGCCCCCACCGAGCTGTGGGCGCTGTACGCGCGGGCGGCCTGGTGGGGCACGCCCCTGGGCCACGACCTGTTCCGCGCGGTGCTGGCCGACGGGCCGGCGTACCTGTGGGTGCTCGAGGGCAACGACCGCGCCACGCGCTTCTACCGCCGGCAGGGCTTCGAGCACGACGGCGCCGCCAAGGAGACCGAGCACGGTCGTGACCTGCGGATGGTGCGCCCGGTCTGATCCCGCTGGGTGTTGCGTCGACGCGACCCGCGCTGTTAGACCGGGATCGACGCCTGGCTGCAGGGCGCACGGATGCGAACGGAGATGACGATGGCGACCCAGGCGACCGAGCAGGAGAAGCCCATCCGCAGCACGATCCCGGCGCGGATGCACGACATGCCCTGGAGCCGCTTCCACTGGATGGTGGTCTTCGGGCTGGGCACGGCCTGGATCCTCGACGGGCTCGAGGTGCAGATCGTCGCCGCGGGCGGGTTCGAGGAGACGCTGTCGATGAGCAGCGCCGACGTCGGGCTGGCCGGCACCGTCTACCTGCTCGGTGAGGTCGCCGGCGCACTGCTGTTCGGACGCCTCACCGACACCCTGGGCCGCAAGAAGATGTTCACCCTGACCCTGGCGGTCTACCTGCTGGGCGCGGCGGCCTCGGCGTTCGCTCCGACGATGTGGGTCTTCCTGGCGACCCGGTTCGTCTCCGGCATGGGCATCGGCGGCGAGTACTCCGCGGTCAACTCCGCCATCGACGAGCTGATCCCGGGCAAGCACCGCGGCCGGGTCGACCTGGCCATCAACGGCACCTACTGGGCCGGCGCCGCCCTCGGAGCCCTGGCCAGCACGTTCCTGCTCGACACGGACCGCTTCGGTCAGGACATCGGGTGGCGGATCGCGTTCCTGCTCGGCCCGATCCTCGGCCTCGGGATCATCTACCTTCGCCGGCACATCCCCGAGAGCCCCCGGTGGATGCTCACCCACGGTCACGCCGAGCAGGCCGAGACCATCGTCTCCGGCATCGAGCAGGAGGTCCGCGACGCGGGTCAGGAGCTGCCGCACCACGACGACGAGACCGACGGTCGCTGGATCAAGGCCGGCGAGTCCCTGACGGTCAAGCAGCTGGTCTACGTCTTCTTCAAGCTCTACCCCACCCGCACCGTGCTGGGTGCGACCCTGATGATCACGCAGAGCTTCCTCTACAACGCCATCTTCTTCACCTACGCACTGGTGCTGAAGAACTTCTACGGGCTCACCAGCTCGGAGGCGGCGCTGTACTTCTTCCCCTTCGCGATCGGCAACCTGCTGGGTCCCCTGGTGCTCGGCAAGTACTTCGACACGATCGGTCGGCGGCGGATGATCGGCGGCTGCTACTCGATCTCCGGGGTCATCCTGGGGATCTCCGCGCTGCTGTTCCTCGGCGACCAGCTGACCCCGCTCACCCACACCGCGTTCTGGTGCGCGGCGTTCTTCTTCGCCTCCGCCGGCGCGTCCGCGGGCTACCTGACGGTCTCGGAGATCTTCCCGCAGGAGGTCCGCGGGCAGGCGATCTCCTACTTCTTCGCCATCGCCCAGGTCTTCGGCGCGATCGGCCCCGTCTTCTACGGCTGGCTGATCGGCGACGGCCAGGACCGGACCCCGATGTTCTGGGGCTACCTGATCGCCACCGGCATCATGCTGCTCGGGGCACTCGTGGCGATCGTGTGGGGCGTCGACGCCGAGGGCAAGTCGCTCGAGGAGATCGCGCCCCCGCTGACCGAGCACGACGAAGAGGGCAACCTGATCACCCACCTGCCGGTCTGAGGAGACCCCATGTCCGAGACACAGAACGAGCAGCCGTACACCGTCGTCGTCGGGGTCAGCGTCACCTCGGGGTCCCCGGCGGCCGTGGCCTGGGCGGCCGCGCAGGCCGAGGCCAACCATGGTCGCCTGGTCGCGGTGCGGGTGCACAAGCGCCCCGACCCGGTGACCGACCCGCGCCTCGACCCGGCCTCCGGGCGCCCGCCGGACGACCGGACGGCGGACCTGACGAAGCTCGCCGCGGAGGTGGCCGCCATCCTCGGACCCGAGCACTCCGCGCAGTGCCGGGTCCTCTACGGCGGCAAGCGGCGCAGCCTGCTCGCCGTGGCGGCCGGCGCCGACCTGCTGGTGATCGACGCAGCGCGCTCGCCCTCGTCGTCCTCGCTGCTGGCCCAACGGGTCATCTCGGCCTCGCCGTGCCCGGTGGTCGTGCTTCCGCCCGCACTGAACAGCGAGCCGGACTCGCGACTGTCCCGGGCCGGACGCTCGGTCGGCGAGTCGGCCCTCCGGGCCGCGGCCACCAGCGGGCGGCCGGGGTACCGACCGCCGGGATGATCCTCGCGCACGGCGGGGTTGGTGCCCCATGAGCATCTCCCCCGCCACCCGGACCGTCGCCATCACCGGCTCGACCGGCGCCCTCGGTGGCCTCGTCACCCAGCAGCTCGCCGGCAGCGACTTCCGCCTCGACCTGCGGCTGCTCGTGCGCGACATGACCCGCGCCCCCGACATCGACACCGACGTGCGGGAGTGCACCTACGCCGACCACGACGCGTGCGTCGCGGCGCTGCGCGGGGTCGAGACGCTGCTGATGGTCTCCGCCGCCGAGGCGCCCGACCGGCGCGAGCAGCACCGGACCTTCGTCGCCGCGGCGGCCGAGGCCGGCGTGGGCCACGTCGTCTACACCTCGTTCTCCGGTGCCGACGCGGAGGCGACGTTCACGCTGGGCCGCGACCACGCCGACGCGGAGGCCGCGATCCGCGAGTCGGGCATGGACTTCACCTTCCTGCGCGACAACTTCTACCTCGAGGTGCTGCCGCTGTTCGCCGACGAGTCCGGGGTGATCCGCGGGCCGGCCGGGTCCGGCCGGGTCGCCGGCGTCGCCCGCTCCGACGTGGCGGACGTGGCCGCGGAGGTGCTGCGCTCGCCCGCGGAGCACCGCGGGGCGACCTACGTGCTGACCGGGCCGGAGGCGTTGAGCCTGGACGAGGTCGCCGGGCGCGCGGGCGCGGTTCTCGGGCGGGAGCTGCGCTACGTCGAGGAGAGCGTGGAGGAGGCCTACGCCTCGCGGCGGGCCGGCTGGCCCGACGCCGAGCAGTACCTGCTCGACGCCTGGGTCTCGACCTACACCGCCATCGCCGACGGCTCCTGTGCCGAGGTCACCGACGACGTCCGCCGGGTCACCGGCCGTGAGCCGCGCACCCTGGAGGACGCGCTCGCCGGCTGAGCCCGGGGCGGTCCCGTCCGCTCTGGTCCGCCCTGGTCGGGCGGGTCGTGTGCCTGAGCACGGTCTGGGCGCCGGGCTGAGGCCCACGACCTGACCGGCCTTCGCCCCGCGCGGTGGTCGTGTGCCCGACACCGGCCTACCGGTCGTCCTCAGGCACACGACCCCGATGGCCGCCGTCCACTCCCGCCGCGTCCGCCGATCGCAGTACGCCGTCAGGGCGCGAGCAGGGTGTCGAGCACGCGGGGCAGGTCGACGAGCGAGCCGAGCGAGGCCATCCGGGCCCCGGCGGCGCGGGCGACCCGTCGCGCCTCGTCGTCGTCGGCCGCGGGAGCGACGACCAGCAGCTCGTCGAGCGCCCGGGCCGCGGGCACCGGGTCGACGTCGTCGGTCACCCGGCAGTCGGAGAGCAGCACCGTGACCCGGCGCCGGGCGCGGGCGCCGTCGAGCTGCTCGCGGGCGGCGCGCAGGGCCGCGTCGAGGGAGGTCATGCCGTGGCCGCGCAGCCCCAGTACCCGCTCGACGGTGAGCCGGGGGCTGCACGGCGACCGCAGGTCGACCACCACCTCGGCACGGCGGTCGAAGGCGACCACGGCCAGCTCGCCGCCCGACTCCGCCGAGCGCAGGGCGCACGCCGCCGCCGCCATCGCGGCCGTGACCAGCCGCGGTCCGTCCATCGAGCCGGAGCGGTCCACCAGCAGGCACACCGCGGTGGCGGGTCGCTGCCAGACCCGGGAGGTGAGCTCGTCGAGGCCGGGCGGACGGCGTACGGCGCGGGCATGGGCGATCTGTTCCATCGAGGCGTCGAGGTCGAGGTCGCCGCCGAGGTCGGCCCGCACCGCGCGCAGCCGGCCCGACCCGATCCGCCCGCTCGGCCCCGCCCGCGCCCGGTCGATGACCAGGCGCGGCACCAGGGCCTGCACCTGGGCGCGCAGGGCAGGGTCGGTGGCCCTGCTCATCGCGGCCAGCAGCGGCAGCACGTCGTCGGGGTCCTCGGCGACCGCCTCCCGCACGGCGTCCACGTCGAGCTCGCCGACCTCCGGGGAGAGCTCGCTGAACCGGGCGTGCCGCGCCAGCTCCGAGCGGCCCGCCGTGCGGTCGGGGCGTCCGCGTCGCGAGGGCTTCGAGTCCTGGGAGTCCTGCGGCTGCCCGGGCCGCGGCTTCGGGGCGCCCGCCCCCGCGGGCGGGCTCAGGCTTCCCCCGGGGAATCCCCTCCCTGCGGGTCCTCGGCCGCGGCGTCGTCCGGGCGCGCCCCGAACTGCTCGACGTACAGCTCCTCGATCACGGCCTCGGGCGTGCGCGTCGACGACTCGTCGACGCGGACACGTCCGCTCAGGGAGACCAGCGCGGAGTCGAGGCCGACCTGCCAGTCCTCGGCCGGTACGCCGCGCACCCGGCCGAGCTCGAGGGCCAGGCCCGCGAGGTCGATCGTGCCGCGCACCGAGGACCCGACACGCAGCTCGGGGTGCTCGCGGGTGGCTCGCACGAGCCGCACCGCCCGCGCGCACCAGTCCGGCGAGGGCACCGCCGGCCGCTGGGCGACGATCTCCTGCTCCGCCTCGGCGCTCTGGTAGCCCATCGTGATCCGGCAGGTCCGGTCGTGGACCGCACTCGAGACGCGGGCGGTGCCGACGGCGTCGTAGGGGTTCATCGCCGCGACGATCCCGAAGCCCGCCCCGGCGAGGACCACGCCGAGGCGTGGGACCGCGATCTCGCGCTCGGACATCACCGCGAGCAGGGTGTTCAGGGTCTCCTCGGGGACGCGGTTGAGCTCCTCGACGTAGAGCAGCCCGCCCTCGCGCATCGCGGTGAGCAGCGGTCCGTCGACGAAGACGTCCGGGTGGTAGCCCCGCGCCAGGACCAGCGCGGGGTCGAAGTGACCCACCAGCCGCGCCGGGGTCAGCTCGGCGTTGCCCTCGACGACGGCCAGCGCGGCCTCACGGCGCGCGGCCACCCGGCGCAGCAGGGTCGTCTTGCCCGTCCCGGGAGGCCCCTCGAGGACGACGTGGGCGCCACTGGCCAACGCCGCCTCGAGGAGCTCGGTCTCCCGCGCCCGGTCGACGACCGGGACGGAGACTCCCGTCATGCAGGCCTCACGCGTGCTCGTGGATGACGACGCCACGCACGTTCTCACCGTTGAGCAGGTCGTCGTAGCCCTCGTTGACCTGGTCCAGGGTGTAGGTGCGCGTGATGATCTCGTCGAGCTTGATGTCGCCGGACTGGTAGAGCCCGAGGATCCGCGGGATGTCGGTGGTCGGGTTGCAGTCACCGAACAGGCTGCCGCGCAGCTGCTTGCGGTAGAGCGTCATGATCGTGCCGGGCAGCTCGATGGTCTGCTCCATGATCTTGTTCAGGCCGGTCAGCACCACGACCCCGCCCTTGCCGACGGCGTGGAACCCGCCTGCGACGATCTCGGAGGTCATCAGCCCCGGGGTGAGGATCGCGGAGTCGGCCATCTGTCCGCGGGTCAGGTCGGTGATCGTCTCCATCGCCTCCTCGGTGCTCTCGAAGGCGTGCGTGGCACCGAGCTCCATGGCCTTCTCGCGCTTGTTGGCCAGCGGGTCGATCGCGATCACGTTCTTCGCACCGGCCAGGGCCGCGCCCTGGACCGCGTTGATCCCGATGCCGCCGACGCCGACGACGAGGACGGTCTGGCCGGGCTTGACCTCGGCGGTGTTGACGGCCGCGCCCCACCCGGTCGGAACACCGCAGCCGACCAGCACGGCCTTGTCGAGAGGCAGGTCGTCGTCGACCTTGACCACCGAGTTCTGATGGATCACGCCGTACTGGCTGAAGGTGCCGAGCATGCACATCGCGCCGTAGTCGCCGCGCGGGCCGGTGATCGGGAACCGCTCGCCCGGCAGGTAGCCCTCGAGGATCGTCGCGCCCATGTCGCAGATGGACTGCTGGCCGTTGGCGCAGTAGCGGCAGTGGCCGCAGTTGGGGATGAAGGAGCACACGACGTGGTCGCCGACCTTGACGCGGTCGACGCCGGGGCCGACCTCCTGGATGATCCCGGCGCCCTCGTGGCCGAGCACCATCGGCAGGCGCGCCTCGAGGTCGCCGTGGGCGACGTGGACGTCGGAGTGGCACAGCCCGGCGTGGGTGTACTGGATCAGCACCTCGCCCGCCTGGGGCTTGTCGAGGGTGAGCTCCTCGATCTCGATGGGCTTGCCGGGCTCGTACACCACTGCGGCCTGCGTCTTCATCTGCTCTCCTGAGCTCGCTGGACTGGGGATGACACGTGATAGAACGTGTGACGCACATCATGCACCCGGGTGCGTGACGTGTCGACAGTCACAGCCCGGGTTCCGCAGGGCGATCATCCTGTTCCCCTGCGCCCGGCCCGCGCGCGGGCGATCATGCGACGGTGTGGATCCGGACGGGGTGGGTGACGGCTGCGCTGGCGGCCTCGGCGCTGCTGACCTGGGGGCTGTGGGAGGCGACGTACCTCGAGCCGACCGGCGAGGCGGTGCGCGCGGCTCGGACCGGCCGGGACGCCGTCCTGGTCGCCTCCGCGGCGCTCGTCGGCCTCGGGCTGGTGGCCTGGAGACGGCTGCAGGTCCGGGGGCTGCTCGCGGCCCTGCCCATCGGCGCCGCGGTGCTCTGCGGGTGGGCGAGCACGACCGACGGCCTCGCCGTGCTGACCCTGGTCGTGGCGTACCCGTGCGTCCTGGCGGGGGTGCTCGGCGTGCTGCTGGCGGGCGGTTCGCGCCGCCCGGTCAGCTGACCGCCTCGGCGACCTCCTGGGCCCGGCGGTCCAGCCAGCGCATCGCGGGCGTCGAGGACATGCCGTGCACGACCACCGAGAGCGCGACGGTGAAGGCCACGGTCGACCAGAGCCAGGCCAGCTCGCCGGAGTCGGCGATCGCCGGCTCCGCCGCGGCGTAGGCGAGGTAGTACAGCGACCCGACGCCGCGGACGCCGAAGAAGGAGACCGCGAGCCGCTCGCGGCGTACGAGCCCGCCGACGGCGTCGCCGCGACGCCCGCGCACGGCCAGGGCGAGCAGGGCGGTCACCGGACGGATCACGAAGACCAGCGCCACCCCGATCGACGCGCCGGCCCAGTCGAGCGCCTCGAGGACACCACGGGTCAGGGCGATCCCGATCGCCAGCAGCAGGAACAGGGTGAGCAGCCGCTCGAGGCGCTCGACGACGTCGTGCATCGCGCGGTGGTAGTGATGGCCGCGCTCGGCCGCGCGCAGCGCGAGCCCGCAGACGAACACGGCCAGGAAGCCGTAGCCGTGCACCGTCTCGGCCAGGCCGTACGCCGCCAGCAGCGCCGCCAGGGCCAGCAGGGGCTCGCCCCGCTCGGCCAGGCGCAGCGCCTCCAGGCGCGAACGGAAGGCGACAGCACCCAGCGTGCGGCCCACCAGGACGCCCACGACGAGGCCGATCGCGATCTTGGCCACGACGTAGCCGGCCGCCCAGGTCGCCGCCAGTCCGAGGCCGGAGCCACCGGCGGCGAGCAGGATCGCGAGGTAGACGAACGGGAACGCCAGGCCGTCGTTCAGCCCGGCCTCGGAGGTCAGGGTGAAGCGGACCTCGGAGGTCTCCCCCACCAGGTCGTCCCCGACCTCCGGCCCGGCGACCTGCACGTCGGAGGCCAGGACGGGGTCGGTCGGGGCGAGCACCGCCCCGAGCAGCAGCGCGACGGCCGGGGCGAGACCGGCCCACCACCAGCCGAGGACGGCGACGGCCGCGATGCCCAGGGGCATCGCGATGCCGAGCAGGCGCCAGGTCGGGGACCAGCTCTGCCAGTCGCGCCGGCGCCGCGGGTCCAGCGCCCGGTCGAGGGCCAGACCCACTCCCATCAGCGCGACGATGACAGTGAGCTCGGTGAGGTGCTCGACGAGCGCGCGGTTCTCGACCGGGTTCAGCGGCATCCCGTCGGGCAGCGGGGTCAGGCCGAGCAGCATCCCGACCGCGACCAGCACCAGGGGCGCGGAGACCGCCCACCGGCGCAGCGCGAGGGGCAGCAGCACCGCGAGCAGGAGCGCGGCGCCGGCCACGAGGTAGACGAGGTCGGCCTGCACGAGACGATCCTGCGCTCACCCGAGGGGTGACGGCGACCGCTGCACGCTCGGCGGGTGAGCGGGCTCACCGGTCGAGGACGACGAGCGGCACCTCGACTCGCAAGGAGTGGCACCTCGGCGGGTCATCCGGTGACGTGGTGGACGAAGCACCAGCGCCACTGCTCGCCGCGCTCGGCGGACTGCATGACCGGGTGGGTGGTCTCGTGGAAGTGCTCGGTGGCGTGCCGGTGGGGTGAGGAGTCGCAGCAGCCGACGTGACCGCACTCGATGCACAGCCGCAGCGCCACCCAGCGCTCACCGGGCTGGCAGTCCTCGCAGGCGAGGTCGTCGCCGGTCGCGACGGCCGGGGCGCGCTCGAGGTGCTCGCAGGTGTCCGAACCGGCACCGACGA
Organism: uncultured Actinomycetota bacterium; assembly: GCA_963740745.1. Taxonomy (GTDB): domain Bacteria; phylum Actinomycetota; class Actinomycetes; order Propionibacteriales; family Nocardioidaceae; genus Nocardioides. The sequence continues at coordinate 187,171 of CAVUFK010000008.1, read as the reverse complement.
AGGCGGCCTCGCGCTCGGCGTCCCGGGTCTCGCGGACCTCGTCGAGCATCGACTCCTCGATGTCGAGCATCCCGAGGACCTCGCTGACGACCTCCGAGGGCACGGTGCCGGTCGAGCGGATCTCGAGCACCCGACGCCGCTCGGCGTCGATCATGGCCAGGCGCACCCGGGTGTAGAGGTCGCTGGGGCTCTCCTCGTCGGCGGTCGTGTTCAGCCGCTCCCACGCTGCGAAGTTGCGCTGCTCGACGCGCTGCTTGATCGAGGCCATCACGCCGGTCTGGTCGTCGTGCTCGATCTCGGCGAGCGCCTCGTAGGCCGCCTTGGAGGTCTGCTGGAGCAGCGAGGCGCGCGCCAGGGCGTCCTCCATCGGGTCCGGGGAGGGTACGCCGAGTCGTCGCGCCACCCAGGGCAGCGAGAGGCCCTGCAGCAGCAGGGTGCCCGCCACGACGGTGAAGGCGATCATCAGCAGCACCTCGCGCTGAGGCGTGCCCTCCGGGATCACGAAGGCGGCCGCGAGGGTGACCACCCCGCGCATGCCGGCCCAGCCGATGACGAAGGTCGACGTCCAGGGCGGCCTGCGCCCGAAGTCCCGGTCGACACCGGGACGCACGAGCAGGTAGCGCACGGCGAAGGTCCACACCAGGCGCAGCACGATCACGCCGACGAGCGTCACCACGCAGACCCAGGCGATCCGCCCGAGCCCGAGCTCGCTGCCTCCGACGTCGGCGAGCAGCCACTTCGCCTGCAGCCCGATCAGGGCGAAGACGGTGTTCTCCAGCAGGAACGAGATCGAGCGCCAGTTGGTGCGCTCGGCGATGCGGGAGTGCGCGTTCTGCAGGATGGGCGACTTGTGGCCCAGCAGCAGGCCGGCGATCACCACCGCGATCACACCGGAGGCGTGGATCTCCTCGGCGGCGACGTACGCCGCGAAGGGCACGACGAACGAGATCGCCGTGTCCATGGCGGGGTCGGTGATGTGGCGACGCGCCCCCGCCACGACGAGGTAGAGCAGTCCGCCCACCAGCACGCCGCCGCCGGCCGCGACGACGAAGTCGAGGCCGACGTCGATCGCAGAGATCGACACCCCGGCCGCGGCGATCGCGGTGCGCAACGAGACCAGCGCCGTGGCGTCGTTGAGCAGCGACTCCCCCTCGAGGATCGTCACGACGCGCCGTGGCAGCCCGATCCGGCGCCCGATCGCCAGGGCGGCCACGGCGTCCGGAGGCGCCACGACGGCGCCGATCGCGAACGCCGCGGGCCAGCCGACGCCGGGCAGCGTGAGGTGCACCAGCACGCCGATGCCGAGGGTGGTGAAGACGACCAGCCCGACCGAGAGCAGCAGGATCGGGCGGCGGTTGGCGTTGAACTCCACCAACGAGGTCTGGATCGCCGCCGCGTAGAGCAGCGGCGGCAGCAGACCCAGCAGCACGACCTCGGGTGAGAGCCGGATCTCGGGCATGCCGGGCAGGTAGGAGGCCACCGCCCCGGCGACGATCAGCACGAACGGTGCGGGCACGTCGACGCGACCGGCGAGGCCGGTGACGGCGATGACGCTGACCGCGAGCACGATCAGGAAGGCGGCGATCTCCACGGACCTATCATCGCCCCGCGGGCCGCTGGCATTCCCCGAGGCGCTCAGTCAGGGCGGGCGAGCCCGCGGATTCTCTCGTCGAGCGCTCGCCGGTCGACCCGTCCGACGACCGCCTCGACCACCTCGATGCCACCGTTGGGCGAGGCGAGGGCCTGCTCGAGCTCACCCACGCTCTCCACCCTCAGGTGCGCGGTCCGGGTGGCTGCGCACAGGGCGGCGAGGTCCACGTGGTGCGGGGTGGCGAAGAGCCGCTCGAAGGAGCCGGTGTGCTCGGGTCCGCCCTGCTCGAGGGTCGAGAAGATCGAGCCCCCGTCGTCGTTGACCACGACCAGCTGGAGGTCCGGACGGGGCTCCTCGGGACCGAGGACGAGGCCGTTGCTGTCGTGCAGGAAGGTCACGTCGCCCATCAGCGCGAAGGCCCGCGTGGTGCTCGGGCGCCCGAGTGCCGCGCCGATCGCCGACGAGACGACCCCGTCGATCCCGGACAGCCCGCGGTTGGCGGCGACGAACCGGCGGTCGCCGACGGCGTACGGCGCGACCATCAGGTCGAGGTCCCGGATCGGGTTGGAGGCGCCGACGTGCAGCAGCCCGCCGGGCGGTACGGCGCGACTCACCGCGCCCGCGACCTCCCACGGCGTCAGTCCGGCCTCGGCGGCCAGCAGCCGGTCGAGGCGGCGGGAGACCTCGCGGTCGGCGTCACGCCAGCGCTCGAGCCAGGCCGGGTCGTCGGCTCCCGCAGCGTGCGGGCGCCCTGTCGCGAGGTGGCGGTCGACGGTGAAGGGGCGCTCGCGCCAGACCCCCCGGGAGCCGGCGTCGAGGACCTCGACGTCGTCACGACCGAGCAGCCGCATCACCGGGCGGGACAGGGTCGGGTGGCCGAGGACGACCACCCGCTCGACCTCGTCGGCCAGGGCGGTGCCCAGCAGCAGCCGGTAGCACCGCAGCGCGTGGTCGCCCGTGCGGGAGCCGCTGGACGGTTCGGCCAGCAGCGGCCAGCCGGCCCGCTCGGCCAGCTGCCGGGCCGGCGGCCCGGCGTCGTCACCGGCCACCACGACCGTGCGCGGCCCCAGCGTGAGCACCTCCACCGCCTCGCCCTCGACGGGGCGACGCGTCGAGCGGGGGCGCGGGCCGGGCTCGACGGACGGCGTCCAGCGGTCCTCGGGGACGAGCGGGTCGTCGAGCTGGACGTCGAGGTGGACCACCGCGAACGGGTCGGCCTGCTCCGCGGGCCACACCGGCCCGATGCCCGCGGCGAGGTCGTGGGTGGTCACCAGCCGCCCGAAGACCCCGACCTGGTCGGTGGTCTGGTTCGCACCGGTCCCGCGCAGCCGGGCCGGCCGGTCGGCGGTCACGACGACCAGGGGCACCCCGGCGTGGGCCGCCTCCAGCACGGCGGGGTGCAGGTTGGCCACCGCGGTGCCCGAGGTGCAGATCACCGCGGCGCGGGAGCCCACCCGGGTCAGGCCGAGCGCGAGGAAGCCGGCCGAGCGCTCGTCGATCCGGGTGTGCAGCCGCACCAGGCCGGCGTCCGCCGCGTCGTAGGCCGCGAAGGCCAGCGGCGCGTTGCGCGAACCCGGGGCGAGGACGACCTCGGTGACGCCGTGCTCGATCAGGGCGGTGACGACCTCACGGGCCAGCACGGTGGACGGGCTCGGGTCGCTCACGAGCCGTGATCCTGCCAGTCCCGGACGGCGGCGAGCCGGTCCTCCCAGTGCCGCACCCGGTCGGGGTCGGCCCGGACGGCGTCGAGGAGGGCGTGGTCGACCTCGGGGCGTACGACCGGCAGGAAGCCGTCGACGCGGCACCAGGGGGTCGGCGACGACGTCGCCGACCAGCAGCTGCACCGTCGAGAGCCCGCAGGCGTAGGGCAGCTCGGGCAGGGCCGCGGCCAGCGCGACGCCGGCCGCGATCCCGACCGACGTCTCCAGCGCGGAGGAGACCACGACCGGCAGCCCGATGTCCGCCGCGATGCGGAGGCAGGCCCGGACCCCTCCCAGTGGCTGGACCTTGAGCACGGCGACGTCGGCGGCCTCGAGGTCGCGCACCCGGTAGGGGTCGACGGCGCGGCGGATCGACTCGTCGGCGGCGACCGGCACGTCGACGCGGCGGCGGACCAGGGCGAGGTCCTCGACGGCGGCGCAGGGCTGCTCGACGTACTCCAGGCCACCGGCCGCGCGGTCGAGCAGCGGGATCGCGGCGGTCGCCTCGTCGGCCGACCAGCCGCCGTTGGCGTCCACCCGCACCGCTCCCCCGGGCCCGCCGAGGTCGAGCGCGGACCGGACGGCCTCGAGACGGGCCTGGTCGTCGGCGAGCTCCTGACCGGGCTCGGCGACCTTGACCTTGGCCGTGCGGCAGCCGCCGGCCAGCACGAGCGCGTGCGCCTGCTCCGGACCGACCGCGGGGACGGTCACGTTGACCGCGACCCGGTCGCGCACCGGCGTCGGCCAGTCGCCGGCGGCCGCCTCCTCGGCGGCGCGCAGCCAGGGTGCGGCGACGTCGGGGGCGTACTCCAGGAACGGGCTCCACTCGCCCCACCCCGTCGTCCCGTCGCCCCGCTCGACCGCCAGCAGCGCGCCCTCACGGACCGTGATGCCACGGAACCGCGTGCGCATCGGCACCGCGAAGACCCTCATCGGCCCGCCTCGGCCCTGTCGGCCACCATGCGGCGCACGGCGAGGCGGTCGGTCTTGCCGTTGGCCAGCAGCGGTACGTCGTCCACGAGCAGCAGCTGCCGCGGCGCCCAGGGACGTGGGTGCTGCTCGGCGACCCAGTCCCGGGCCTGCTCGAGCGAGAGGTCGCGCGCGGACAGACCGTCGGCGAGCGCGACGACGGCCACCACGCGTCGGCCCCACTCGGCGTCGTCGACACCGACGACCTCGACCGCCCGGACGTCCGGGTGCTCGCGCAGCCGGGCCGCGACCACGCCGCCGGGCACGTTGAGGCCGCCGGTGACGACCATGTCGTCGAGGCGTCCGAGCAGCTCGAGGCGACCGTCGGCGGCGATCCGGCCGGCGTCGGCCGTGCGGAACCAGCCGTCGACGAGCGCCCCCGCGGTCAGCTCCGGATCGTCCTCGTAGCCGGCGAAGAGGGTCGGCCCACCCAGGCGCACCCGGCCGTCGTCCTCGAGGTCGACGCGGACGCCGTCGAGGGCCACGCCGTCGTAGACGCAGCCGCCGCAGGTCTCGGCCATGCCGTACGTCGCGACGGTGGCCACCCCGACCTCGGCGGCGCGGGCCCGCAGCCCGGCGGGGACCGGCCCGCCGCCGAGGAGCACCGTGCGAGCCCGACGCAGCACCGCCACCTCGGCCCGGTCGTCGAGCATCCGAGCGAGCTGGGTGGGCACGAGCGAGACGAACCAGCCCTCCCCGACCGGCCAGCCGTCGTCGGCGAGCACGCTCGGCCGGTGCCCGGCGACGAGGGAGCGCACCAGCACCATCAGCCCGGCGACGTACGTCGGGGGAAGGGTGAGCACCCACGGCCCGGAGCCGCCGAGCCGCTGCTCGGTGGCGCGGACGGAGGCCAGCACCGCCGCCCGGGGCAGGAGGACCCGCTTGGGGCGGCCCGTCGACCCGGACGTCTCGACCACGAGCGGCTCCGGCTCGGCGGCGCCCAGCCACCGCTCCAGCTCGCCCACCTGGTCGGAACCCACACGACAGACGCTAGCGACCCGTGACACCCTCCCCGCTGTGAGCCAGCCCTCTCCCGCCCCTGGGCTGCCGACGCCACCACCCGGTCCGAGCCGCTGGCGGCGGATGCTCCCGCCCACCCCGCTGGCCCGGCGGCTGTCCTCGCAGTCGGTGCTCTTCGCCGTGGGCGAGGGCGTCTTCCTGACCGGCAGCGCGGTGTTCTTCACCCAGGTGGTCGGCCTCTCCGCCGCCCAGGTCGGCCTCGGCCTGACCGTCGCCGGTGTCGTGTCGTTCTTCGTCGCGGTCCCGTTGGGCCGCGTCGCGGACCGGGTCGGCCCGCGGCGCACGTGGGCGCTCACCTCCTTCGCCACGGCCGGGCTGTACGCCGTGTGGCCGTTGATCACCGGGTTCGGCGGCTTCCTGGCCGTGATCGTGGCCCTCGAGCTCGTCAACACCGCCGGAGCGGCCGGACGGGGCGCCTACACGCTGGACGTGTTCCCCCGTGAGGAGCGGGTGCGCAACCAGGCGTTCATGCGCGCCGCGCTCAACATCGGCTTCACCCTCGGCGCCGCGCTCGGCGGACTCGCCCTCGCCTTCGACTCCCTCGAGGTCGTGCGCGCGGTCCCGTGGGTGACCGCGGGCGTGCTCGTCCTCAACGCGACGTTCATCGCGCGCCTCCCGGACGCGGCCCACGACCGGGCGCCGCGAGAGGCCGACGAGGCCGCGGGCGCCGGGCCCGTCGCACCCGGCGCGCTGCGCAACCGCGGCTTCGTCGCGCTCTCGGCCTGCGACGGCGTGCTCGGCACCAACCAGGTCCTGCTCAACGTGGTGATCCCGCTGTGGCTGGTCCAGGAGACCGACGCGCCGCGGGTCCTCCTGGCCTGGCTCTTCGGGACCAACACCGTGATGGCGGTGCTGCTGCAGGTCGCCGCCGCTCGCGGCGTCGACTCGGTCGGCGCATCGCTGCGCGCCGCGCGCGTCTCGGCGGGGTTCTTCGTGCTCTCCTGCCTCGTCGTGCTGGTCACCCACGACACGATCGGATGGGTCACGATCGCGCTGGTCTGGCTGGGCCACGTCACCGTGACCGGCGCCGAGCTGTTCCAGTCCGCCGCGCACTGGGGGTTCATGTCCGAGCTCTCCGACCCCGAGCGCCGCGGTGAGTACCAGGGCGCGGCCCAGCTCGGCGGCACCGCCGGCAGCGTGTGGGCGCCCGCGCTGTACACGTTCCTGGCCATCGAGGGCGGGTCCGGGGGTGGCTGCTGATCGCGGGCATGGTGGTCGTGGCCACCCTCGGGATGGGCCCCGCCAGCCGTTCCGCCGAGCGCCACCTGCGCGCGCACACGGCGCCCGCCTGAGCACCCGCCCGAGCCCTCGGGCGTCACCACCCGGGCCGGGCTGCTTAGATCGCTGGTCGTGACCAGGACGTCTCGATGACCACGGCAGCGCAGTGGGTCGCCGGCGCCCGCCCCCGCACCCTGCCGGCCGCGGTCGCCCCGGTGCTCGCGGCGGCCGGCGTCGCGGCGTACGGCGCCGGGGACGCGGGCCGCCTCCCCCTCGGGAAGGCCCTCCTCGCCCTGGTCGTCAGCCTGGCCCTCCAGGTCGGGGTCAACTACGCCAACGACTACTCCGACGGCATCCGCGGCACCGACGACGACCGGGTGGGCCCGATGCGGCTCGTCGGCTCCGGCGCCGCCGCGCCGGGCGCGGTGAGGGCCGCGGCGTTCCTGGCCTTCGTCGTCGCGGGGCTGGCCGGTCTGGTCCTCGCCGCGACCGTGTCCTGGTGGCTGCTGCTCGTGGGCCTGCTGAGCATCGCCGCTGCCTGGTTCTACACCGGGGCTCGTCGCCCTACGGCTACCTCGGTCTCGGCGAGGTGATGGTGTTCGTCTTCTTCGGCCTCGTCGCCGTGGTCGGCACGGTGTTCGTGCTGCTCGAGTCCCTGCCCGCCGCCGGGCTGGTACGCCGGGACCGGCATCGGTGCGCTGGCCTGCGCGATCCTGGTCGCCAACAACCTGCGCGACATCCCCTCCGACACGGGAGCCGGCAAGCGGACCCTGGCGGTCCGCCTGGGTGACGAGCGCACCCGCGGCCTGTACGCCCTGCTGGTCCTCGCCGCCGCCGCCGCGGTCGTCGCGGTGGCCGCGGCGACGAGCTGGTGGGCCCTGCTCGGCCTGGGTTTCCTCGCCGTCGCGGCGCCGGCGGTGCGTCTCGTGCTCGGCGGGGCGGGCGGACGCGACCTCGTGCCGGTGCTGGCCGCCACGGGCCGGGCCGAGCTGGTCTGGGCGGTGCTGGTCGCCGTCCCGCTGCTCGTCGTCGCCTGAGGTCGCCGCACCGCGACGTAGGCTCTGAGCATGGGTTTCCTGATCTTCATCGCGCTCGTCGTCGTCGCCGTGGTGGCCTACCGGATGCGGGTGCCGATCATGGCCAAGGTGCTCGGTCAGTCCGAGGAGCGGGTGCGCCGCCAGCTCGGCAGCCGCAAGCGCTAGTCCTCGACGTCCTCGCGCGAGCGTCGCTCCTCCATCGCCGCCGTGGCTCGTCGAGCCCGGTCGTCCACGCGACGCGCGAACGCCTCGCGCTGACGGTCGAGGAGCACGAACGAGCCGATACCGGAGACCACGAAGGCGACCACCAGGCACCAGAACACGCTGACCCCGCCGGTGACCGCGATCCACAGGCCCGCGACGACCGCGAAGGCTCCGACCAGCAGGCCCAGGCGCAGCAGGGTGTAGACGACAAACTCCTTCACGTCCCCAGCCTAGGTCGCCAACCCGCAGCGCCGATCACCAGGCCGGGCCTACATTGGAGGAGTGAAGTTCCTGCTGGTGGTCATCATCTTCGCCGCGGCCGTCTACTTCCTGGTCCGCCTGGCCCAGGAGCGCGGCCTGCCCTCGAGCGGCTCCGGCGGCAACGGCTCGGGCGGCACGCCCCGTGGCCCCCAGCGGCCCCGTCCCTCCGGCCCCCCACCCGTCAAGGGCCCCGACGACGACCCCGACTTCCTGCGCGAGATCGACCGCAAGCGTCGCCTCCAGCGCGACGAGGGTGACAGCGCGACCTGAGCCCGGCCCGGGCCCGCACGGCGCCGACGTACGGCGCGCCGCTCTGCTGGGGCGCACGGTTTCCCAAGGGATGAAGGCGGTTCGTCGCCTACCGGCGCAGATCTGCACCGGGAAGCAGCGGGTTGCCCTCATCCCTTGGGAAACCGCCGCGGCCGTTCGACCGGGAAACCGCCGCGGCCGTTCGACACCGGCGCTCAGGTGACCGTCGGTCCCGGGGTGACGGGTCCCACGACGACGGGCGCCGACTTGGCGTAGGAGTGCTGGCTGGTCGAGGAGAAGTAGTTGATCCCGATGAAGTTGAACCACAGGGTCGCGACGCCGAGCAGCGCGAGGTACGCCGCCTTGCGACCGCGCCAGCCGGCGGTGGTGCGTGCGTGCAGGTAGGCCGCGTAGACGACCCAGGTGATGAAGGCCCAGACCTCCTTGGGGTCCCAGTTCCAGTACGACGACCAGGCCTGGTGGGCCCAGATCGGGCCGGTGATGAGCACCGCGAAGGTCCACACCGGGAACGCGAAGGCGTGGATGCGGTAGGAGATCGTGTCGAGCCGGTTCAACGACGGCGCACGACCCAGCAGCCCGCCGACGACGCCGGGGCGGCGCTCCTTGGCCAGGAACACCGCCGAGGTCATCCCGCCGAGGGTGAACGCCCCGGTCGCGATCACGGCGGCGACGACGTGGATGACCAGCCAGTACGAGCCGAGCGCCTCGGTCAGCGGAGCGACCGGCTGGCGCAGCCAGACCACGGCGACCATCAGCAGGGTCAGCACGAAGGTGACGACCAGCGGGGCCATCCACGCCAGCCGGTAGCGGCGGCGCAGGGCGACGTACATCAGGGCGACGAAGAAGGTGCCCGAGAGCGTGAACTCGTACATGTTGCCCCACGGCACCCGGTTCGGGTCCGCGGCCATGCCGCGCCCGAGCAGGGAGACGGCGTGCGCGGCCAGCGCGATCCCGGTCAGCAGCAGGCCGAGCCGACCGAACAGCGCGACGCGGTACGCCGCACCGTCACCGCTCGTGGCGGGCCCGGGGTCCCCGGTGATGGTGGCCACGCCACCCGCGGACCGCGCAGCCTGCGCCGAGCCGGCCGCGGCCACGCGCTCGGCGGCGGGTTGACGCAGCGCCGCCCACTCCACGAGGTGGGCCAGCAGGGCCAGGAAGTAGACGATGGCCGCGGCGGCCACGGCCTGGTTGGAGAGCACTTCCCATGCGGTGTCGCTCACGACTGGTCCTCTCGTCCTGCGGATCGTGCGGTGGCCCGTGCGTCGACGGGGGCGGTGCCGAGCGCTGCGACCAGCCGGCCGAGCTCGGTGGGTCCGTCGGTGTCGTCCTCGTCGGCGCCGCCGTCCGGGTCGCGCCCGGGGACGGCCGCGGAGCTCGAGCGGTGCAGCACCGCGATCTCCACCATGGTCGCACCGCCCTGGTCACCCCTGCTGTCGTCGTCGGCGACGCGGCGGGCGCGCACCCAGACCCGGCGGGGACGGATGAACAGCGAGGCGAGCAGACCGATCAGGGCCAGCACGACCCCGGCGAGCGCGACCTCCTTGCCCGGGGTCCGGCTGACCTGCACCCGCGTCCACGGCTCGACGCCGTTGAAGGTGACCGTGCCGAGCCCGTCGGGCAGCGTCTCGGTCTGGCCCGGCTGGAGATCGAGGCGGAACGGCTTGCCGTCGTCCTTGAGCACGGGGTCGGCGTCGGTCTTGTCGAGCACGTAGAACGACTGCGGCGACCCGTCGTCCATCCCGAGGTCGCCGGAGTAGAGCAGCATCGACAGGGTCGGGTTCTGGTCGTCGCCCATCACGTTGACGGGGTCTCCGTCGATCATGATGTACGTCGGGTAGAACAGGCCCTCGAGCCCGATCTGGCCCGGCTGCGCGGCCGGGGCCTTGATCACGCCGAACGACAGGAACTGCTGGTCCTGCGGGAGGAAGACCGTCGGCCCGGAGTAGGAGACGTTGCCCTCGCCGTCTCGCACGGTGACGTCGGGGGCGTAGCCGTGGCCGATCAGGAACACCTCGGTGTCGCCGATCGAGAGCGGGTGGTTGACCCGCAGGTCGTAGCTCTGCTCGGGCGCGCCGGGCGAGGCGGTGTAGCGCAGCCCCGCCTGGAAGCCGCGGGCCATCCCTCGACCGCGCCCGGAGTCGATCCAGTCGACGTCGAACTTGTCGACGATGAAGGAGAACGGCTCCATGCCGTCGCTGCGGAACAGCGCTCCGGGGTCGAAGTCGTCGTACTGGGTGAGGTTGTTGGAGAACCCCGCGCCCTGGACCAGGATCACGCCGCCCTTGTAGCCGAACAGCCCGCCGACGGCGAACCCGACGAGCACCACGATCACCGAGAGGTGGAACAGCAGGTTGCCGGCCTCGCGCAGGTAGCCCCGCTCGGCGGCCACGAAGTCGTCGCCGGGCTCGCTGGGCCGCACCCGGTAGCGGCGCGAGCGCAGCTCGCGGCGGGCGTCGTCGAGCACCTGCTCGGGCGTGCGGGCCGTGCGGTACGTCGCGTGCTCGGGCAGGCGGGTCAGCCGCTGGGGGGCGCGGGGCGGGGCTGCGCGCAGACCGCGCCAGTAGACCAGCGTGCGCGGGATGATGCAGCCCACGAGCGAGACCAGCAGCAGCAGGTAGATCGCGGAGAACCACGCCGAGTCGTAGACCGAGAACAGCCCGAGCCGCTCGTAGACCGGCGTCAGCGTCGGGTGGGCGTCACGCCACCGGGTGGCGGCCAGGGAGTCGACGGAGTCCTGCGGCACGATCGAGCCCGGCACGGCGGCCACCGCGAGCAGCAGCAGCAGCACCAGCGCGGTGCGCATCGAGGTCAGCTGGCGCCACGCCCACCGGGCCAGCTCGCGCGGGTTCAGCTCCCCGGGGCGACGCGCCGGCGGGGGCGGAGGGGGCGGGGGTGCCGCGTCCGCCGCCGGGGGTGGCCCCGGCGGGCTCTGGATCGACGCGCTCACACACTCACCTCGTAGTCGCTCACGACCTGGATCTGCAACCAGGTCACCAGGTGGTCCCACACGCCGGTGACCAGGGCGAGCCCGACGAGCACCAGCATCGCGCCGCCGATCCGGGTCACCCAGGCCTGGTGCCGCCGCACCCAGCCGATGGCACCGAGAGCACGGCGGTAGGCCAGGGCCGCCAGCACGAACGGTACGCCGAGCCCGAAGGCGTAGACCGCCGAGAGCAGCGCCCCCCGGCCTGCCGTGGCCTCGTTGATCGACAGCGTGGTGATCACCCCGAGGGTCGGGCCGATGCAGGGGGTCCAGCCGAGGCCGAAGATCACCCCGACCAGGGGTGCGGCGCCCAGGCCGACGGCGGGCAGGCGGTGCACGCGCCACTCGCGCTGCAGCGCCGGGACCAGCCCGGCGAAGGCGAGGCCGAGCACGATGATGGCCACGCCCATCACGATCGTGATCGGGCGCTGGTAGGCGCGCAGCCACAGACCCACCCCGCCGGCAGCCGTGCCGATCGCGACGAACACGGCGGTGAAGCCGAGCACGAAGAGCACCGAGCCGAGCAGCATCCGCCCGCGGTGCTCGCTGGAGCGCCCGGCGGCGAGGTCGGCGCCGGACAGTCCGGTGGCGTAGGAGAGGTAGCCCGGCAGCAGCGGGATCACGCACGGGGAGAAGAACGAGACCAGCCCGGCGACGAGCGCGACCGGGACGGCCAGGGCCAGCGACCCCGCCGCGGCCTGGGCCTGGAACCACTCAGCCACGGGCACCGTCCACGATCTCCTCCAGCGTGAGCTCGGAGGGGATGACGCCGCTGACCAGGGCGGCGACCCGGCCCTGCGGGTCGAGCACCACGGTGCTGGGCATGGCCTGCGGGGCGTAGCGGGCACCGAAGGCCAGCAACGGGGCCCCGGTGTTGTCGTAGATCGAGGGGAACGTGACGCCGAACTCGCGCTGGAAGGCCGCGGCGGTGCCACGGTCGGGGTTGCGGGTGTTGATCCCGAGGAAGGCGGTGCCCTCGAGCCTCTTCGACGCCTCGACCAGCATCGGCATCTCGCTGCGGCACGGCGTGCAGCCCGACCACCACACGTTGATCACCGTCACCTCGCCGCGGGTGTCGGCGAGGTCGACCGGGTCACCGTCGATCGACTCGCCCGTGAGGTCGACCGGGGCCTCCCGGTCGGCGGCGGGCACCTCGACGACGTTGCCCTGGCCCGGTACGTACTGCAGGTCGCCGGTGCCGCTGAGCCCGCTGCAGCCCGAGAGCAGCATCGCGACGCGCCAGCACCAGGACGCCCAGCAGCGCCCGCACCTCGCCGGGTCGCCTCATCCGCGCCTCATGCCGGCGAGCCGCCGGAGGAGAACGCCTTGCCGCGGTCGGCGACCGGGATCAGGTCGGCGGCGGGCTCGGAGTAGCTCAGGCGCACCAGGCGCTCGTCGGAGAAGTGCAGCGAGGTCAGCGAGCACAGGGTGCACCGGCGCTGGCGCGGGTCGTGCAGGAAGGAGCGCCGCTCGACGTGGAGCCGGGTGGTCCAGATCGGCAGCTGGTGGGAGACCACCACCGCCTCGTGGCCCGACGCGGCGCGGCGCGCGTCGTGGACCGCGGCCATCATCCGGCCGGCGATCTCGCGGTAGGGCTCGCCCCAGGACGGCCGCCACGGGTTCCACAGGTGGCGCCAGGTCGACGGCCTGCGCAGCGCGTTCTCGCCCGCACCGAACTTCTCCCCCTCGAAGACGTTGCCCGACTCGATCACCCGCTCGTCGGTGAGGACGTCGAGCCCGCGCAGCGCGGCCAGGGGGGCGATCGTCTCCTGGACCCGCTCGAGCGGCGAGGCGCGCAGGTGGACGATGTCGCGCTCACCGATCGTGTCGGCGACCTTCTGCGCCATCGCCCGGCCGCGCTCGGAGAGGTGGAACCCGTCGCGGCGTCCGTAGAGCACGCCGGCGGGGTTGTGCACCTCGCCGTGGCGCAGCAGGTGCACGACGGTCTCGACCGGGGGCTCGGTGGGGTGGCTCATGCGGCCGCTCCCTGCGCGGCTGCCGCGGCGTCCGCGGCGGCGGGCAGCGCGTCCAGGATCGTCGAGACCGCGTGGTCGTCGTGGGCCGCGGAGAGGAACCACGCCTCGTAGGCCGAGGGCGGCAGGTAGACGCCGCGGTCGAGCATGGCGTGGAAGAACCCGGCGTACGCCGCCGTGTCGGTGCCCGAGGCGTCGGCGAAGTCGCGCACCGGGCCCTCGCGGAAGAAGACCGAGAACATGGTCCCGGCCGACTGGATCGCGTGCGGTACGCCGGCCCGGTCGAGCTCGCGGGTCGTGGCCTGCTTGACGGTCTCGCCGACGGCGCAGAGGTGGGCGTAGACGTCGTCGGTGGCCAGACGCAGCGTGGTCAGGCCCGCGGTGGTGGCGATCGGGTTCCCCGAGAGGGTGCCGGCCTGGTAGACCGAGCCCTCCGGCGCGAGGTGGCCCATGATCTCGGCGCTGGCCCCGAAGGCCGCGGCCGGGAAGCCGCCGCCCATCACCTTGCCGAAGACCGTGATGTCCGGCCGCCAGCCCTCGAGCTCGCCGTCGAGGCCCCAGTAGCCCGTGCGCGAGGCGCGGAACCCGGTCATCACCTCGTCGCTGACGAACAGCGCACCGTGCTCGCGGCAGGTGCGGGCGAGGAACTCGTTGAAGCCGGGCTCGGGCGGGACGACCCCCATGTTGCCGGGCGAGGCCTCGGTGACCAGGCACGCGATCCGGTCGCCGTGCTCGGCGAACGCCGCGGTCACGGCCTCACGGTCGTTGTAGGGCAGGACCACGGTCAGCTCGGTCGCCGAGGCCGGGACGCCGGGGGTGCCGGGCACCGCGAAGGTCGCCAGGCCGGACCCGGCGGAGGCGAGGAGCGCATCGACGTGACCGTGGTAGCAGCCCGCGAACTTCACCACGACGTCACGGCCCGTGACGCCGCGCGCGAGGCGGATCGCGGACATCGCGGCCTCGGTCCCCGACGAGGTGAAGCGGACCTGCTCGACCGGCGCGCGGGCCACGATCTCCTCGGCCAGCTCGACCTCGGGAACGGTCGGGGCACCGTACGACGTGCCCCGGGAGACCGCGGAGCTGACCGCGGCCTCGACCTCGGGGTGGGCGTGGCCCAGCAGCATCGGTCCCCAGGAGCAGACGAGGTCGACGTAGTCGTGGCCGTCGGCGTCGGTGAGCCAGGCCCCCCGCGCGGAGGTGATGAAGCGGGGTGTTCCGCCGACCGCGGCGAAGGCGCGCACGGGCGAGTTGACGCCGCCGGGCGTGACGCGGCGCGCTCGGGCGAACAGCGCCGCCGACGCATCGACCGACCGCGAGCCCTCGGGCTCGCTCGCGGCGGCGGTCTGGGCAGGGTGGGTCGCGGAGGAGGACACGGTCCCCATTGTCCGCCTCGCGCCAACCCCGACCCAAACCGGCGCAGCGGGTTCGGACCACCGCAGCCGGAGCGGCCTGGGTGATCCTCGACACACCGAGGGGGGTGATCATGCCGTAACATCGCGACGTCGCTCTCGTTGAGCGTCACCAGTGGGCTGAGGGAGGCCCACGCACCGTAGGGGGCATGGGATGAGCACCACCCGACGCAAGCGACTGCAGCGTGCGACGACGATCGTGCCGCTGGCGCTGGTCTCGATCGCCTGGACCGCGAGCGTGGCCAGCCCGGGCAGCCCGATGGCCGTCTCCGACGAGACCGTCCAGTCCGCCGGGACGCTGCCCGACGGCACCAGCCTGCCGACCGCGGCGATCGAGGCCCCGGCCAGCCTGTCGGCACCGGGCCGGGTCGGCGCCGGCAGCCTCGGCAACGTCCGCCAGGTCTCGCGTGACGCCTCGACCAACGACATCCCGGCCGCCGCGCTCGCGGCCTACCAGCGTGCCGAGGCGGTCATCAACGCCGCCGACAAGGGGTGCAACATCCCCTGGCAGCTGGTCGCCGCGATCGGTCGGGTCGAGTCCGACCACGGCCGTACCAACGCCAACACGCTCGACGACGACGGCCTGGCCCGCCCCGGCATCGTCGGAGTCGCGCTGAACGGCCTGGGCCGCACGAGCAAGGTCCTCGACACCGACGCCGGCCAGCTCGACGACGACAAGCGGTTCGACCGCGCGGTCGGCCCCATGCAGTTCCTCCCGTCGACCTGGGCCGTGGTCGGGGTCGACGCGGACGGCGACGGCGTACGAAACCCGCAGGACATCGACGACGCGGCCCTGGCGACGGCGGTCTACCTGTGCTCGGGCGACGAGGACCTCTCCGAGCGGCCCGGTCAGCGCACCGCGGTCTTCCGCTACAACCACTCGAAGGACTACGTCGACACCGTCATCGCGGTGCTGATGGCCTACCTGCGCGGTGACTTCACCAGCGTGCCGAGCAGCCTCTCGGCCGCCGCGCCGATCCTGCCCGAGCCGCAGCCGATCCTCCCGATCGGTGGCGCGAACGGCGGCGGCGCGAACGGTGGCGGCGCGAACGGTGGTGGCGGCAACGGTGGTGGCAGCGGCGGCGGTCCCGGGGCGGCTCGTCGGGGGTCGACTCGTCCGGCACCGGCGGCTCCCCCGACTCCGGCGGGGACGGTGGCAGCACCCCGAGCACCCCAGCACCCCGAGCACCCCGAGCACCACGGACGGTGGCCCGGTCGGCGACGTGGTCGACGGCGTCGGCGACACCGTGGGTGACGTCGCCGACGGTGTCGGTGGCGCCGTGGGCGGGGCCACCGGCGGCGGGAGTGGCGGTGGCTCCGGTGGCGGCGCTCCGGTGGGGGCAGCGGTGGCGGTCGGGCGGCGGTGGCGGCGGCTCGGGCGGCGGTGGCCCCGTCGGCGACGTGCTGACGGCGGCCGAGGCCAAGCTCAAGTGCCTGGCCGACAACCCGCTGCTCAGCCCTGCGGCGGCTGGCGGCCTGCATCGCCAAGCTGACCTGACCCAGCTCAGTCCACGAGAGGCCCGCCCGATGATCGGGCGGGCCTCTCGCGTGTGAGAGAGACCGGACAGGACCGCGGCACCAACCGCGTCCGGACGCAGAAGAACCCGCCATCGCGAGCCCCCCGGCGCGCTCAAGCGGGTTCATTTCTGTGGTCCGGCACCATCAGCCCCCCGGCATCTGGCGTCGTTCCGTTGTGTTCGTGGAATCCCCCCGGATTCCGATATCGACTCAAGGCCCCCCGGCCCCGTTCCGACATCCCAAACATTAGGGTGGGAAGTGACTCGGTGAATCCCCAATAAATCTACACTTTATTAACAGATTAGTAACAGTTCACGCCGAGGCGCGCGACCACGCTCAGCGGCGGAGCCACCCGGCCACCTCCGCGGCCCAGTAGGTGAGCACGATGTCGGCTCCCGCGCGACGGATGGACGTCAGCGTCTCGGTGATCGCCGCCTCGCGGTCGATCCAACCGCGCTCCGCCGCGGCCTCGACCATCGCGTACTCCCCGGAGATGTTGTACGCCGCGACCGGGACCTCGACGGCGTCACGCACCCGGCGCAGCACGTCGAGGTAGGCCAGCGCCGGCTTGACCATCACGACGTCGGCGCCCTGCTCGATGTCGAGGCGCACCTCGCGCACACCCTCGACCGCGTTGGCGCCGTCCTGCTGGTAGGTGCGGCGGTCGCCCCGGAGCGAGGAGTCGACCGCCTCGCGGAAGGGGCCGTAGAAGGCCGAGGCGTACTTCGCGGAGTAGGCCAGGATCGAGACGTCGACGTGGTCGGCCCCGTCGAGGGCCGCGCGCACGACCGCGACCTGGCCGTCCATCATGCCGCTCGGGCCCACCATGTCGACGCCCGCGTGCGCGTGCACGCGCGCCATCTCGGCGTAGCGCTCCAGGGTCGCGTCGTTGTCGACCCGTCCGTCGGCATCGAGCACGCCACAGTGGCCGTGGTCGGTGAACTCGTCGAGGCACAGGTCGCTCATCACGCTCAGCCCGTCGCCCACCTCGGCCACGACGTCGGTGATGGCGCGCGTCAGCACGCCGTCGGGGTCGGTGGCACCGCTGCCCAGCGCGTCCTTGCGCTCGGGCACGCCGAAGATCATGATCCCGCCGAGCCCGAGCTCGACCGCCTCGGCCGCCGCACGACGCAACGAGTCCGTGGTGTGCTGCACCACCCCGGGCATCGAGGAGATCGGCACCGGCTCGCTCGCACCCTCCCGGACGAAGACGGGCAGGACGAGCTGGCGCGCCTCGAGCGACGTCTCCGCCACCATCCGGCGCATCACCGGGGTGGTGCGCAGGCGACGTGGTCGGACCACCGGCCGTCCGGGCAGGGGATCGGTGCTCATGTGTGCCTCCTCGGTGCCTTCAGCTGCCCTCGGCGACCCCTCAGTGCGAGGAGCTCGCCTTGCGGCGACTCGTCGTCTTGCGCTCCGAGGGCTTGGTCACCGGCTCGCCCGAGGCCACCAGGGCGTCACGGCGGTCGGCCCCGAAGCCGGCGAGCGCCTCGACGAGCACACCCACGTCGGGCGACGAGGCCATCACGTCGACCCGCAGGCCGTGCTCCTCGGCGGTCTTGGCCGTGGCCGGGCCGATCACCGCGATGACGGTCGAGGGGTGCGGCTTGCCGGCGATCCCGACCAGGTTGCGCACCGTCGAGGACGAGGTGAACACCACGGCGTCGAACTTGCCCGACTTGATCGCGTCGCGCGTCGGCGCGGGCGGCGGCGCGGCGCGCACCGTCCGGTAGGCCGTGACGTCGTCGCACTCCCAGCCGAGGTCGACCAGGCCGGCCACGAGGTTCTCGGTGGCGATGTCGGCGCGCGGCAGGAAGACCCGGTTGATCGGGTCGAGCGCCTCGTCGTACTCCGGCCAGTCCTCGAGGAGACCGGCGGCGGACTGCTCGCCCGAGGGCACGAGGTCCGCGCGCAGCCCCCAGTCGCTGATCGAGGCGGCCGTCTTGTCGCCGACGGCGGCGATCTTGAGCCCGGAGAACGCGCGGGCGTCGAGGCCGTACTCCTCGAACTTCTCACGCACCGCGCGGACCGCGTTGACCGAGGTGAAGACGATCCACTCGTAGCGGCCCTCGACCAGGCCACGCACGGCCTTGTCCATCTGGAGCGGGTTGCGGGGCGGCTCGACCGAGATCGTCGGGACCTCCTCGGGCACCGCGCCGTAGCCGCGCAGCCGCACCGAGAGCGAGGCGGCCTGCTCCTTGGTGCGCGGCACCAGCACCCGCCAGCCGAACAGCGGCTTGGTCTCGAACCACGACAGCGTCTCGCGCAGGTCCACGACGCGACCGACGACGACCACGGCGGGCGGCGCGAGGCGGGCGGCGCGCACGTCGGCCCCGACGTGCTCGAGGGTCGAGGTCAGCGTCTCCTGGGCCGTGGTCGTCCCGACGCGGGTGAGCGCGACCGGCGTCTGCGGGTCGCGACCGGCGTGGATCAGCTCCTCCGCGGTCTCGGCGATGGTGCCCACCGCCGAGAGGAGGACCAGCGTGTCCGTCCCGCCGTAGCGCGACCAGTCGACCTTGCCACCGCAGGACACCACGGACACCGCTCGGTGGTCCTTGGTGGTCAGCGGGATGCCGGCGTACGCCGGGACGGCCGAGGCGGCCGAGACGCCGGGCACGATCTCGAAGCCGAGCCCGGCCTTGACGCACGCCTGCGCCTCCTCGGGGCCCGAGGCGTAGAGGAACGGGTCGCCGACCATCAGCCGGGCGACGCGCAGTCCGCGCTTGGCCTGCTTGAGCACGACCCGGGCGCGCGCGGCGTGGGTCAGCGGCTGACCGTCGTCGCCGAAACCCCCGTCGACGAGCTCGGGCACGTCCTCGCCGGCGCCGAGCAGCCGCGCGACGAGGTCGGCGTGCTCGGGGACCTCGGTGATGACGACGTCGGCCTCCTGCAGCACGCTGACCGCGCGCAGGGTCGAGCAGGTCCGGGTCACCGGGTCCTGCGCCCACGAAGGAGACCCACCCGCGCGGGGCGGTGTGGTCGGTCGGGGCGGTCGTTGATCGCGTCATGGCCTGTGCACCTCTGCTGATCTGCCGATGGTTCCGGCTGCTGGTCGGGCTGGCGTTGCTGCTCGTGCTGGGTGTCGTGCTGGGTGTCGTGCTGGTTCTCGTGCTGGTCCTGGGGTGGTGGTCCCCGTCGGGGTCGGGGCGTCGGGCGCGCTCATGGCTCCCCCGGGCCGGGCCCGGCGTCCTCGAGTCGGCCGGCGCCGTCCTCGAGCATCTCCTCGCCGAGCCGGCGACCCAGGCCGACCGGGTCGCCGAGAGGTCCGGAGGCGGATCGTCGTACGGCGAGACCCCCGTCGAGCGAGAGCGCGACGGCGCGCACCCACAGCTCGTCGCCGTCCTCGCCCTCCACGACCTCGGCGAGCGTGCCCACGGGTGCGGAGCAGCCTCCTTCGAGGGTGGCCAGGATCGAGCGCTCGACCTCGACGCACGCGCGCGCCGCGGGGTCCTCCAGCGCGGCCAGCTCGTCGGCGAGGGCGTCGTCGGCGCGGCACTCCACGCCGAGGGCGCCCTGGCCCGGGGCGGGCAGCACCTGCAGCGGGTCGAGGACCTCGGTGACCTCACCGAGCCGGTCGAGACGGGCCAGCCCGGCGCGGGCGAGGAGCACGGCGTCGTAGTCGCCCGAGCGGACCTTGGCGATGCGGGTGTCGACGTTGCCCCGCACCCCGCGGACCTCGACCCCGAGCCCGAGGGCGTGCACCTGCGCGGCGCGGCGCGGCGACCCGGTGCCGACGACGCTGCCGACGGGCAGCTCGGCCAGGGTCAGGCCGTCGCGGGCCACGACGACGTCGCGCGGGTCCTCACGGCCGGGCACCGCGGCCAGGCGCACCCCCTCGGCCGGGTACGTGGGCAGGTCCTTGAGGGAGTGGACGGCGACGTCGACGCGACCCGCACGCAGGGCGTCGCGCAGGGCGCCGACGAAGACGCCCTGACCATCAGCCTCGGTCAGCGGGGTGCCCGCGGTCTGGGTCCGGTCGCCCTCGGTGGTCACCTCGACGAGCTCGACGTCGTGGCCGAGACGCTCGCGGATCAGGTCGGCGACGGCACCGGCCTGGGTCGTGGCCAGGGCCGAGCGGCGGGTGCCGACCCGGACGACGGCGGTGCGCGGGGTCGCGGTGGGGTCCTCGGTGGGACCGGTGGAGGTGGTCGTCATGATCCCTCCTCGCTCACCGTCGGGCGCGTCACGGCGACCACGGCCTCGGGGTCGAGGGAGAACAGCTCGGCCAGCGCGGCGGCGTAGGACACCGCCCCCTGCTGGTCGGCGAGCTGCTTGACCCGCACGGTCGGCTCGTGGAGCAGCTTGTCCGAGACCCGACGTACGGCGTGGAGCAGCTCGCTGCGCACGACCGGTTCCAGGTCGGGCAGCCGGGCGTCGAGCCGGGCCATCTCGGCGTCGACGACTCCGGTGGCCATCGAGCGGAGCGCGACCACGGTCGGGGTGACGCTGGCCTGGCGGCGCGCGGTGAGGAACGCGGTGACCTCGTCGCTGACGATGCGGCGGACCTCCTCGACCTCGTTGGCGACGACCTCGTGGTGCAGCGACGCGGAGAGCTCCTCGAGACCGAGGAGCCAGACGCCGGGCAGGTCGGCCACCGTGGGCTCCACGTCGCGGGGCAGGGCGACGTCGAGGACGGCGAGCGGGCGGTCCTCGCGACCCCGGCGGGCCTGCTCGAGGACCTCGTGGGTGACCAGGCAGCCGGTGGCTCCGGCGCACGCCAGGACGACGTCGGCCTCGGCGAGCGCGCGAGGCAGCTCGCTGAGCGGCAGCGCCCGCGAGCGCCGGTCGGTGTGGCTGCCGTGCTCCTCGACCAGGCGCTGGGCGCGATCGGGGGAGCGGTTCACGACCGTGAGGCGACCCGCCCCGAGCCCGGACACCGTCGCGGCGGCCAGTCCGGCCATCGCCCCCGCGCCGACCACGACCACGTCCTTGCCGGTGATCGTCCCGACGTGGTCCTGCGCACGCTCGAGGGCCGCGGAGACCAGGGACGGCGCCACCCGCTCGATGTCGGACTCGGCCCGGGCGCGCTTGCCGACGCGCAGCGCCTGCTGGAAGAGCAGGTTCAGCGCGGGACCGACGGTGCCGACCTCCTGCCCGGCCCGCAGCGCGGCCCGGGTCTGGCCGAGGATCTGACCCTCGCCGACAGCCATCGAGTCGAGGCCGGCGGCGACCTCGAAGAGGTGGGAGACCGCACCGTCGTCGTAGTGGACGTAGAGGTGGGGCAACAGCGCCTCGGCCGTCTCCCCCGCCCGCTCGATGAGCACGCGCGAGAGCGCCTCCACGCTGCCGTGGAAGCGGTCGACCTCGGTGTAGAGCTCGACTCGGTTGCAGGTCGCGACGACGCACGACTCCATCACGTGCTCGCTCGACGCGACGTCGTGGAGCAGCTTGTGCAGCTCGTCGCCGCCGAGCGCGACCTTCTCCAGCACGGAGACGGGGGCGGAGTTGTGGGAGATCCCCACGACCAGGACGCTCATGCTCCCCCCACCGCAGCGTCGAGCCCGCCGAGCGGGTCGGTGCCGGCCTTGCGCTGCTCGTGGTAGGCGAGGATCTGCAGCTCGATGGACAGGTCGACCTTGCGCACGTCGACCCCGGACGGGACCGAGAGCACGGCCGGCGCGAAGTTCAGGACGCTGGTGATGCCCGCGTCGACCATCTGGTCGGCCACGTCCTGCGCGGCCCGGGCCGGGGTGGCGATGACGCCGATCGAGACCCCGTGCTCGGCGACGATCGCGGCGAGCTCGGAGAACGGTCGCACGTCGACCCCGGCAACCTGCTCCGCGTGCCGGTCGGGGTCGGCGTCGAGCAGCGCGACCACCCGGAACCCGCGGCTGCGGAAGCCCGAGTAGTTGGCGAGCGCGTGACCGAGGTTGCCGATCCCGACGATGACCACGGGCCAGTCCTGGGTCAGACCGATCTCACGGGCGATCTGGTAGCGCAGGTAGTCGACGTCGTAGCCCACGCCCCGGGTGCCGTAGCTGCCGAGGTAGGACAGGTCCTTGCGCAGCTTGGCGCTGTTGACCCCGGCGGCCGCGGCGAGCAGCTCACTGGAGCAGGTGGTCGTCCCGGCGTCGGCCAACGACGACAGGGCGCGCAGGTAGACCGGCAGCCGGGCCACGGTCGCCTCGGGGATCTCACGCAGGGTCTCGACGGAGGCGCCGTCCGTGACCGGAGGACCCGTGGGAGGGGTCCGGCCCGTCTCGGCGCTGGGCGTCGGCCCGGCGGGTGTCCGTGAGGTCACTGCTCTGCTTTCCAGCCGTACGTCGTCGTCGGCGAGGTGGTCTGCGCGACACCGGGGAAGGCATCGCGGCGCAGATCACTGTAGGAGTTTGTGAACGCGAGAACAAAATGAGCGGTCGTCGGCGCTACCACATGTGAGAAGACACACCGCCACAGGGTCGCCCGTCGTGCCGGGATCGGGTCCGCATGCGCACGTCAGGCCGTGAGAGCGCTCCGCAGACGAGCGGGGTCGACCCGCCAGAAGTCGTGCTGCGACCCGTCGACGAAGGTCACCGGGACCTCGTGGGCGAAGCGGACGGCGAGCTCCGGGTCGTCGTCGATGCTGACCTCCTCGAAGCTCTCGCCGAGCTCGGCGCAGACCGCGCTGACGACGGTGCGTGCCTCGTCGCACAGGTGGCAGCCGGGGCGGCCGTAGAGCGTCACCCGTGCCGCTGACGGGCCGCTCACTCGAGAAGTCCCGCGGCTCGGGCCCGCTCGGCGACGCGCAGACGACCCTTGGCGACCTTGCCGGTGACGGTCAGCGGCAGCGCCCCGACGACCTCGACCCGGGCCGGTTGCTTGAACCGGGCCAGGCGGTCGCGGCAGTGCTCGCTGACGCGGGCGGCCAGGTCACCGGCCGCGCCGTCCCGGCCCGTGTCCTGGTCACCCACGACGTAGGCGACGACGCTGTGCCCGGTCCGGTCGTCGGGTGCTGCGACCACCGCGACGTCGCGGACGCCGGCCACCTCGCGCACGACGTCCTCCACCTCCATCGGGTAGACCGAGAACCCGGAGACGACGACGACCTCGCGCACCCGGTCGACGAGCGTGAGCTCGCCGTCGGCCCCGACCAGGCCGAGGTCGCCCGTGCACCACCAGCCCTCGTCGTCGGGCCCGCCGCCGCCGTCGGGCCAGTAGCCCGAGAACAGGTTGTCGCCGCGCAGGGTGATCTCGCCGGGGTCACCGCCCTCGGCCGGCGTCCCGTCGACGTCGAGCAGGCACACCTCGATGCCGGGCAGTGCCCGGCCGACCGAACCGGCGGTGGCCTCGCCCGGGGCTCGTCCGTCGGGCTGGCACAAGGTGCTGGTCACGACCGGCGCGGCCTCGGTCAGTCCGTAGCCCTGGTGCACCCGCAGGCCGGTGCGGTGCTCGAAGTCGGCTGCGACCTCCGCGGCGAGCGGGGCCGAGCCGGAGATCACCAGGCGCACCGGACCCAGCCGCTCGGCGAGGTGCTCCTCGGTGCGCCAGTAGCCGAAGACGGGCGGGGCCAGGGGCACGACGCTGCAGGCCTCGTCCTCGATCACGTCGAGCACCGCCTGCGGGTCGAATCGCTCGAGCATCACCAGCTTGGCCCGCTGACGCAGCACGGCGCCGAGGACCCCGTTGAGGCCGTAGACGTGGAACAGCGGCAGCACGCCGAGCACCACGTCGTCGCCGTGGACCATCGGCGGGTCGGTCGCGGCGACCTGCTCGATGTTGGCGCGAAGCGCGCGGTGGCTGAGCATCGCCGCCCGCGGAGGACCGGACGTGCCGCTGGTGTAGAGCAGCACCGCGAGGCGCTCGGGGTCGGTCAGCTCCGAGGCGCGCCGCGGCCGGTCGGCGCGCAGGTGGTCGTAGGAGCGCTCACCGGGGAGCAGGGTGACGCCGACCCCGACGACGCGCGGGGGCGCCTCGAGCCCGGCGACCGCGGCCCGCACCGAGACCACCGTCGAGTGGTCGGCCACCACCATCCGCGCGCCGCAGTCACCCAGCACCCGGGCGAGCTCCTCGACGGGCGAGGCCGGGTTGAGCGGGACGGCGACGGCCTGCGCCCGCAGCACCCCGAGGTAGGTCGTGACGAACTCCAGACGGTTGGCCTGCGCGATCACGACCCGGTAGCCCGCGACGATGCCCGCGTCACCCAGGCCGGTGGCCACCCGCGAGACCTCCTCGTCGAGCTCTGCCCAGGTCAGGCTGCGGCCGGCGGCCTCGACGAGGGCGAGCTTGTCCGGTGACTGCTGAGCCGCGACTTCGAGGAGGTCGCTGAGGCCGAGGACGGCGGTGGCGGGCATCGGAGGATGGTCCCACACCCGGATGACAGGCCGGTGGTGCCAGCCGGGCCTCCCCCACGAGATCGTCGCTCGATCGCCAGCCTCCCGTGGTCGAGGACTGTGCTCCCGCGCGCGTCTCGACAGGACGCGAGTAGAGCAGCAACCACAAAACCACCCCCGAACCAGGTGTGGAGAACCCTGGCGAGGGAACTGGTGTTCGGATATCATAGACCCATGGCCGGCGCACCCACCCCCGAGCAGCACCTGCTCGATGAGCTGCGCACCCACGAAGCCACCGTCCGCGCTGCCGAGGTCGCCAAGATCCGGGCCGCGATCGAGTGGGCTGTGGCCCACGAAGTGATGAATCTCGACGACGCGTCGTTCCACGCCGGGTTCGGTGAGCACGGCCTCACGTTGGCCGGACCGGGTGCACCGCTGGTCGGCGAGAACGCCGTCACCGAGCTATCGGTCGCGTTGGGTCTCTCCGCCGAGGGCGGACGCCGACTCCTCGGCGCCGCGCTTGAGGTCCGCTACCGGTTGCCGAGGTTGTGGGAAGCGGTCGTGTCCGGTCGGTGCCCGTGGTGGCGGGCTCGTTTGGTCGCTGAGGCCACGATGACCCTGTGCGAGGAGGGCGCCGAGCACGTCGACCGCCACGTCAACGGGTTCACCCACGCCGTGTCGGGGGCCCAGCTCGACCGGATCGTCGCCACCGCGCTGGCCCGGTGGCAGCCCGAGGAGGCCGAGGCGAAGCGGAAGGCGGCAGCCGAAGGTAGGGGCGTGAACATCCACCTCCGCCCCCAGGGCGCTGACCTGTCCGGGACCGTCGACATCGACGGCACCCTCGACGCAGCGGACGCGTTGGACCTCGAGACCGCGTTGGCCGACCGGGCGCACGAGCTGAAGCTCCTCGGGTCCGTGGACTCGCTGCCCGTCCGACGGGCTGCGGCGTTGGGCGACCTCGCCCGCCTGCAGTCGACGCTCACGTTGACCGAGGCGGAGTGTGTCGATGAGGACGGCAACACAGTCCGCCTCCCCGCACGCCGCTCGGTCGTGCTGCACGTCCACGTCGCCGAGGCTGCGGTCACCGGGGCAGGTTACGACGCCGCCCAGCACGGAATCGCCCGCCTCCACAACCTTCACCAGCCGATCACCTCCGCTCAGGTGCGTTCCTGGTGCCGCACCGCCGGCCACGTCACCGTCCGCCCCGTGATCGACCTGAACGCGCACCTGCACTCCGGCTCGTACGAGTCCACCGGTGACCTTCGTGAGCAGACCATCCTGCGCGACCAGACCTGCGTCTTCCCCCGCTGCACCCGCCCCGCACGGTCGTGCGACCACGAGCACTGCGTCCCCTGGCCCCAAGGCCCCACCTGCTCGGCCAACCAGGCCCCCATGTGCCGACGACACCACCGCCACAAGACCCACCTCGGGTGGTCCTACGAGACCCTCACCCCCGGCGTCTACCTCTGGACCAGCCCCCACGGACTCAAGACACTGCGGATGCCCGAAGGCACCTACGACGTCACCGACCCACCACCCACGGCACCCGACCCGCCACCCCTGACGTTCTCCATCGCCCCACCACCGCGACGACGACCCGCGTCCATGCACGTGCCAGCGCCACCCGACCCAGGTCGTCCACCGGGCCCACCACCCGACGACACCCCACCACCTTTCTGACACCCAGCAGCCGCAGCCCCGCCACAGCACCACCGTGACGGGGCCACCGGCACGCCGTGCTCAGACCTCGACCGGCGCGGGCGCGCGTCGCCGTCGGCGTCCGAGCAGGCCGATGACGACGTCACCGACCAGGAACACCACGAGGCTCGCCCCGAGCAGCGGCAGGAACCAGGCCACGAGGACCACCACCACGATCAGGCCTCCGGTCGCGACCCGCGGGAGCGAGCGCCACGCCCCGCGCCGCACCGGCCGCCCCATCCGCACCCGGTGACCCCGGGTCGGACGCCGTTGCCACCACATCCGGTAGCCGCTGAGGATCATCACCGCGAGGGCCGCCGCCAGGAGGAACATCGCCACCCCGCTGACCAGGCCGAACAGCACGCCCATGTGCAGGTCGATCCCCCAGGTCGCCATCTTCGCCATGAACGGGAAGTCCGTGAAGCGCACCGTGTCGACGACCGCCGCGTCGGCCGGGTCGATCGCGACCGTGTCGGCCCGGGTCGGCCAGGTGCTGTCGATCTGGGACACCACGAAGGTGCCCGTCGTGCTCGTCGGTCCGGCGACCTCGACCGGTCCGTCGAGTCCCGCGGACCGGGCGGTGGCGAGCGCGGCGTCGTAGCCCGCGCCCGGCGAGTCCTCGACGACGTAGGCGTCGGTGCCGGATGCGCCTGCCTCGTGGTGGTCTCCCCCGTGCCCCCCGTCGGCCCCATCGGCACCGGCGGTGTCGGCGACGACCTGCGGGGTCCCCCAGCTCAGCGCGGACCGCAGCTCGGAGACGTTGGCGCCGGCGTAGGTCGACCAGGTCAGGCCGGTCACCGAGAGCATCACCAACCCGAGGGCCGCCCAGGTGCCGAGCGCCCCGTGCCAGGACAGGGTGCGCCGGCGCGGTCCGCCGGCGCGGCTCGGGCGCAGGCGCGACCCGGTGCGCCGCCCGGTCCACCACAGGGCCACCCCGGCGACGGCGACCACGCCGAGCCAGGACGCCGCGAGCTCGGAGTAGAGCCGGCCCGGCTCACCGAGGTGCAGGTTGCGGTGCAGCTCGCCGAGCCAGGTGCGCACCGGCAGCGCCCCGGAACCGCCGTACGACGTGAGCTCGCCGCGCACCTCGGCGGTGACCGGGTCCACGAACACCGCGAGGCTGCGGAACTGCTCGGTGCGCCCGTCGTCGAGCAGGACCCGGGTCGTCTGCCCGGCCTCGCTCGCCGGGCGGATCGCGAGCAGCGGCAGGCCGGGCTCGACGCCGCGAGCGGCCGCGACCTGCTCGGCCAGCGGGAGGGCGGCACCTCGCGAGTCGGTGGTCAGCTCGCGGTGGTGGACCACGGACTCCAGCTGCGGGCTCAGGGCGTACAGACCGCCGCTGACGGCGGCGACGAGCAGGAAGGGTGCCGCCAGGATCGCGGCGTAGAAGTGGAGCCGCAGGAGCACCGGTCGCAGCGATCGCCGCGGTGGCGGGGCGACGGCCGTGGCGGGGTCGGACGCGGCGAGGTCGGTCTGGGCGGTGCGGGCAGGGGTGGTCGTCATGACGGCCTCTCGATCGGGGTGCGCGGACGCGCGGGGAATCGCCCGGCGGCCGCACGTCGGACCCGTCAGGCGAGGGTGGGTGAGGTCGTGCGCAGGTACGGCGGGGCCCGCGGCCCGGCCGTGGACGTGGTGACGAGCGAGCGCAGCGGTCGGTGCCGCGGCCAGAGGGTGCGGGCGGGAGCCTGCGGGGGTTGCTGGACCGCGGTGGGCGGGAGGACCAGCGCCCGCAGCCGGTCGGCAAGCAGCGCGACCAGAGCGCGGTCGGCCCCGCGGGCCAGCACGGCGGTGACGGCCGCGGCCGCGAGGTGACCCAGCAGCATCGGTACGCCACCGTCGAGGAGCATCGCGAGGACCGACGAGCCCGGCGAGGAATCCATCGCCGCGTGCCCGTGGTGCGCGCCGCCGGGCATCCCGGTCAGGGCCATCGAGGCGTGCGCTGCCAGCTGGAGCACGACCACGACCGCGGCGACCCGGGGCAGGGAGGGGCGCAGCGCGAGCACCGGCCCCACGGCCAGCCCGGCGAGGACCACGGCCAGCCCGGCGGCGGTCGCGACGTGACCACCCGCGGCGACACCGTGCGCCAGCACCGCGCCGACGCCGCACACGAGGCCGACGAGCACGCCGCGCACCGCGACGTGGTGTCGCACTGGCGACGGACGGCCCGAGATCACGGGCGGGAGGCTACTCGTCACGCGGCGCCCGGCCGACGTCGGCGCGACGCGCGTCGTCACGGGCCCGGCCCTCGCCTAGGCTGGCCAGGTGCCTGCGCCGGAGAGTCCGCGACCTCGCCTGGACCTCCAGCAGCGCTCGATCCTCGCTGGCGAGGCCGCCGCCGCGGCGGCCGAGGTGGAGACCGCGCTGGACACCCCCGCCGACCCGGTTGCTGCGGCCTTCTTCGACGTCGACAACACCGTCATGCAGGGCGCCAGCATCTTCCACCTCGCCCGCGGTCTGCACCGCCGCAAGTTCTTCACCACCCGTGAGATCGCGGGGGCAGCCTGGAAGCAGGCCTACTTCCGCGTGGTCGGCACCGAGGACCCCGACCACGTCTCGGAGACCCGCGACTCCGCGCTGTCGTTCATCGCGGGCCACACCGTGACCGAGCTCCAGGAGCTGGGCGAGGAGATCTTCGACGAGACCATGTCGCGGCGGATCTGGCCGGGCACCCGGGCGCTGGCCCAGCTGCACCTCGACCGCGGTCAGCGGGTCTGGCTGGTCACCGCGGCGCCGGTCGAGATCGCCACGATCATCGCCCGGCGGCTGGGCCTGACCGGGGCGATGGGCACCGTCTCGGAGCACGTCGACGGCGTCTACACCGGCAAGCTGGTCGGTGACCTGCTGCACGGTCCGGCCAAGGCGGAGGCGATCAGGGCGCTCGCCGCCCGCGAGGGGCTCGACCTCGCACGGTGCGCGGCGTACTCCGACTCGGTCAACGACCTGCCGATGCTCTCGCTGGTCGGCGAGCCGTGCGCGATCAACCCCGACGCCCGCCTGCGCGCCCACGCACGAGCGGAGGGCTGGCGCGTCCGCGACTACCGCACGGGCCGCAAGGCCGCCCGCGCCGGACTGGCCGCCGGGGCCCTCGCCGGGGCCCTGGGCGGCGCCTCGGCCGCCGTCCTGGGGGCGCGTCGGCGCCGGTGAACGGCCACCGGCCCACCCCGTCGAAGCGGTGACGTCGGTCGTCACGTCCGTCTACAGTGGCGTGCGTCGCTGTGCGGAGAGGCCCGGCGGCGCCTGGGGAGGTCCACCGCGATGCTGGCCGGCGGTAGTGCCGCGCAGGGCTGGGACGCCCTGCGCCGAGCCGTCGCGCTCGCGATGTGCGGGGATCCCGTGCCGCTCGCCCCCGCCCCGACCGGCCCCGCCGGATGGCTGAGCAGCACCGCGACCGACGGGACCCCGACCACCGGCCGGCCCGACGGCCCGGGTCGCGGTCGCGGGTCCGGCCCCGACCCCGGCCCCGGCCACGACGACGCGGCCCTGGCGACCTCCTCGGAGGAGTCCTCGCCCGAGCGCGACCGGCTGATCGCCCTCGTCGAGCTCGCGCGCGGTGGCGACGCTGAGGCCTTCGGGCTGCTCTACGACCACTACCAGCCACAGGTCTACCGCTTCCTGTACTACCGGACCCGCTCCGTGCCGCTGGCCGAGGACCTCACCGCCGAGACGTTCTTCCGGGCGCTGCGCCGGATGGCGGACTTCCGCTGGCAGGGCAAGGACTTCGGCGCCTGGCTGATGACGATCGCGCGCAACCTGTGCACCGACCACTTCAAGTCGAGCCGGGCCCGCCTGGAGCTGACGACCGACGACATGGCCCGCCACGACGACGCGACCGAGAGCCTCGAGTCGGAGGTGATGGCCGGGCTGACCAAGCAGGCCCTGCTCGACGCGCTCGCCGAGCTGCCGGAGGAGCAGCGCGACTGCGTCGTCATGCGCTTCCTGCAAGGACTGAGCATCGCCGAGACGGCCCTCGCCCTCGGGCGCAGCAGCGGCGCGGTCAAGCAGCTGCAGCTGCGCGGGGTGCGCAACCTGGCCAAGCTGATGCCCGAGGGAGCACGCGAGTGAGCCCGCGGTCGAGCCGGCGCGTGGCACCGGGCCAGACCGGCGCGGGTGCCGCCGTAACCTCCGCCTCCGATGGGTCGTTGAGGCACTCGACGAGGACGAACGCCTCGACCACGCTCCCCATGCCGCGTCGTCGGCCCGAGCCCCGAGGAGGGCCACGATGAGCCCCGGGTTCACCTCGCGCGGCAGGTCCGAGCGGTTCCACGACCTCCTCGAGCGCGGCTCGGGCGGGTCGACGCAGGAGCGGGCCTGGCTCGATCTGGTCGAGCAGCTGCGGGCGACTCCGGCCCCGTCGGCCAGGGCCGGCTTCGTCGACGCCCTGCGCGAGCGCCTGGTCACGGCGGCGGCCACCGAGCTCACCCCCGCCCCGACCCCGGCCCCGACCACCGCCGCGTCGCCCACCGCCACGGCCCCCGGCCGTCCCGGCGCCGCGGACCCGTCCGAGGACCGGCTGGTCCTCCGTCCCCGCCGCGGCCGGCGCGAGCGTCGCCTCGTCGCCGCGCTGGCCACGATGGCCGTCGTCGGCGCCGGGACCGGCGCGGCGTACGCCTCCCAGGGGGCCCTGCCCGGCGACACGCTGTACCCCTTGAAGCGAGCCATCGAGAACGTCGAGGTCTCCACGCAGAGCCAGCCGCAGCAACGGGCGCAGAGCCTGCTCGGCAACGCCGACGACCGCCTCGCGGAGGTCCGGGCGCTGCGCGAGCGCGGCGACCTCGACGCCGGCGACGTCGCGGCCGCCCTCGTCAGCTTCACCGAGCAGGCCTCGGCGGGATCCGACCTCGTGATCAGCTCCCTGGGCGCCGACGGCGCCTCGGGCGAGGAACCGGTCCAGGCCTCCGACGAGGTCCAGGCCGAGGCGATCGCGCTGCGCACGTTCACCGCGCGCAGCATGAACGCGCTCGACGAGCTCGAGCCCGCGATCCCGTCCGCGGCACGACCCGCCCTGGTCGACGCGGCTCGGACGCTCTGGCAGATCGACGACGCCGCGCGGCGGCTGTGCTCCTGCGGCGGTCCGCTGGTGACCGTGTCCCCCGAGCTGCTCCTCGAGAGCGAGAGCGGCCCGCTGGCCGACGGTGCGCTCGACGGTGCCCTGGGTTCGCTCGACGGTGCAGGCGCGGGAGACGGGAGCAGCACGGGCAGTGGCGAGACCCGTGGCGAGACGGCCGACCCGGGCACCACGCCGAGCCGCGCCGGGCGCGCCGGAGGACCACGGCAGGGCGCGACCGGCTCGGCCCCGCGCCCGGGGGCAGGCGAGCCCCGGCGCGACGCCGACCTCCCCACAGCTCCAGGCGTGCCGACCGGGCAGGGTGGCACCACGGGACGAGGCAGCCGCGGCGGTCAGACGGCCCCCGGGGACCTGCCGGGTGCCGCCGACCTCGTCGACACGCTCGAGTCCCTGACCAACCAGCTCGCCGATCTCCCCGGCGCGCTCGGGACGGGCGCGGGCGCGGGACCCGCCGGCGCGCCCGGCGGGGGTCAGCAGCAGTCCGGCCCCGGCAAGGGCAGGGGCAAGGGCGGGAACGGCGACACGTCCGGCGGCTCGGGCAAGGGCTCGGGCGGCGGCAAGGGCAGCGGCAAGGGCGGCGGCAAGGGCGGCGGCAAGGGCGGCGGCACCACGACCGGCACGGGCGGCCTCCAGGACGTCACCGACGGCCTGGGCGAGGTCGTCGACGGTCTCGGCTCGGGCCTGCTCCCCTGACCGACCCGGTGTCCGGGCTCGCGCCCGCGCCGCTTTAGGTGAAGACCGACGTGCGCTGCATGAGCAGCGAGTACAGCGTCTGCTGGATCGTCTCGCGGACCTGGTCGGTCACGTCGAAGACCAGCATCGGGTCGTCGGCCGCGGTGGAGTCGTAGCTGTCCGTGCGGATCGGCTCACCGAACTCCAGCAGCCACTTCGAGGGCAGCGGCACCAGCCCGAGCGGGCCGAGCCACGGGAAGAGCGGCGTGATCGGGATGTAGGGGACGCCGAGCAGTCGCGCGAGGGAGGGGATGTTGCCCACGAGCGGGTAGATCTCCTCGGCGCCGACCACGGCGAGGGGCACGATCGGCACCCCGGTGCGCAGGGCCGCCGAGACGAAGCCGCCGCGACCGAACCGCTGCAGCTTGTAGCGGTTGCCGTAGGGCTTGCCGATGCCCTTGAACCCCTCCGGCCAGACCCCGACGAGCTCGCCGCCGCCGAGCATCCGCTCGGCGTCCTCCTGGCAGGCCAGCGTCACCCCGGCCTTGCGGGCCAGCGAGCTGACCACGGGGATGTCGAAGATGAGGTCCGCGCCGAGCGGGCGAAGGAACCGCCCGGTGTGGTCGTGCACGGAGACCATCGTCATCAACCCGTCCATCGGGACCGTGCCGGAGTGGTTGGAGACCAGCAGGGCACCGCCCGTCTCGGGGATGTTCTCGGCGCCACGGACGTCGATGCGGAACCAGCGCTGGGCCAGCGGTCGCAGCGCGGCGAGCACGAGCCGCTCGGTCACCTCGGGGTCGAAGCCGTACTCGTCGACGGCGTACTCCCCGGTGAGCCGACGACGCCAGAAGGCCAGGAACCGGGCGAGCTGGGCCTCCCACTGGTCGCCGAAGACCTCGCGAGCCCCGGCCTGGAGGGCCGCGAGCCAGTCCGCAGGCGACATCGAGGCGAGGGGGTGACGTTCGCGCGTGGTCGCCGGCGACCGGTCGACACCCGTCGCGGCGGGCGCGGCCTCGCCGGCGGGGACGTCGAGGTCTGCGGGGGACAGGTCGCTCACCGGCTCGGTCGGCTCCCCCGGCTCCCTCGAGCGCCTCGGCTCCGTCGACGCCGCGTCCTCGTCCGGGACGGGCTGCACGGCCGCCCGCCGCGGCGGGCGTGGCTTGCCGCCGGGCCCCGCGAGACCACGGGCGGCCGAGGAGGGCGCGCGCCCGGTGCCGCGACCCGGCGCTCCCCGGGTCCCCAACGGGATGATCTCAGCGTCGCCCACGGGTGCCTCCTCGGGTCGGCATCGGCCCGGCGGGCTCGACGCGCGCCGGCGCGAGACTCGCGACGGTCGGCTCGTCGTCGACCGGCGGCAGGTGTGCGGAGACCCCTGAGAGGACCCGCTCGAGGCGACCTCCGGTCGGGGTCATCGTGCCGGCGAAGTCGGCGAGGGCCTGCGCAGTGGAGAAGGCGGGCTCGAAGCCGAGCTCGGTGCGCATCCGCGTCGTGTCGACGCCGCGGCCGTGGGTGAGGAAGGAGAGCTGCTCGGGCGAGAAGTCCGCGAGGCGGGCACCGCGCAGCAACGAGCCGACCGTGCCGACGCTGCGCCCCGGCATGGCGACGGTCGGGCGACGCAGGCGGCGTACGGCCTGGGAGAGCAGCAGCACCCCGTCGCCGGCGATGTTGAAGGTGCCGGGGACCTCGGTGCGCACGGCGTGGCCCAGGACCGCCATCAGGTCCTCCTCGTGCAGGAACTGCAGACGCGGGTCGTGGCCGAGCACGACCGGGATCACCGGCAGGCGGAAGTAGGAGGTGATCGGGCTCGTGACGTGCGGACCGATCACGTTGGCGCAGCGCAGCTGGGTGACCCGGACGTCGGGTCGTCGACGGGCGAAGCCGCGGACGTAGCCCTCGATCTCGGCGACGTCCTTGGCGTAGCCCGAGCGCGGGGCACGCCGGGGCTCCATCTCCTCGGTGAACATCGCGGGATCGCGGCTGCTGGCGCCGTAGACGGTCGTGGTCGACTTCACCACCAGCGTGCGCACGCTCGGTGCCTTCTGGCACGCCGCGAGCAGCTGCATCGTCCCGATGACGTTGAGCTCCTTCATCGTGCCACGACCGCCGGCGCTGCCGGGGGTGGCGATCACCGCCATGTGCACGACGGTGTCGACGTCCTCGCGCGCGATCACCTTGGCGATCACGGGGTTGCGGATGTCGGCACGGACGAACGAGACGTCGCCCATGTCACCGCGCGGCGGCATCGCGTCGACGCCGATCACCCGACGCACGTCGGGTTCGGCGGCGATGCGGTGCGCGAAGCGGCGACCGAGGTCGCGAGAGACGCCGGTGACCAGCACGGTGCGGCCCTCGGTGCGGCCCTGTGGTCGGCCCTGTACGGCCATGGCGAGCGCTCCTGGGTGCGAGAAGGAGAGGAGCGGGGTGGGCGCGGGGCGCGGCCCGCGCGCGACCTACTTGCCGAGCTTGCGGCGCTGGACGCGCGTCTTCTTCAGCAGCTTGCGGTGCTTCTTCTTCGCCATCCGCTTGCGGCGCTTCTTGATGACAGATCCCACGGGTTACCTCTTCCACGTCGGTCCCCACAGCGATCGCCGCGAGGACCGCACCACCTTAGCCACCCGGTGCCCACCCGGCCGAATCGGTCCGGGTCGGCACCGGCGCGGTGGCGCTCCGGCTCAGCCGGCGTCGTAGTAGCTCTTGCGCAGGTAGTCGTCGACGTCGTCCTCGCGCACCCGGAACGACCGACCGACGCGGACCGCGGGCAGCTCACCGCCGTGAAGCAGGCGGTAGACGGTCATCTTGGAGACGCGCATCCGCGCCGCGACCTCCGCCACGGTCATGAACTCCGGCTCGACGCCGGGGCCCGTTGGGTTGGTGGCCATCTGCTCCCTGCTTCCTGGCGCCCGCGTCCGGCTTCCCCACCGGTGGACCACGAGCACTCAGGTCGGAGGATAGGGCCTGGAGTGACTCATGGGGAAGGGAACGACCACATGGACGCCTGTGACGACTTGGTAACGGGCGTGTCGCCTTGACTTCGCGACCTCCGTCACCCCGTCCCAGGTCAGAGCATCGGGTCGAGCCCGTGCAGCGGGAAGCAGGCTCGACGGGTGGCCTCGACGGTGCGGTCCAGCCAGCTGTCGGGGTCGTAGCCCTGCTCCCAGGGCCGCCAGGAGGGGGCGGTGCCCTCGGTCATCCGCAGCGGCGCGGTCGCGCCGAGACGCTCGTCGACGTGCTGGCGCCACCCCGGAGGGGTGGGCGTGCCCGGGTCGAGCGGTGAGCCGCCGACGACGGCGAGCAGGTGCGTCCAGGCCCGTGGCACGACACCCACGACGGCGTACCCACCACCGCCGGTGGCCACCCACCGCCCGCCGGCCACGTCGTGGGCGAGGTCGTGCAGTGCGAGGTAGCTGGCCCGCTGCCCGTCCACGCTCAGGGTCAGGTCGGCCAGCGGGTCGTCGGCGTGCGCGTCGCAGCCGTGCTGGGTGACGAGCACGTCGGGCGCGAACTCGGTGACGATCGGGGGCACCACGGCGTGGAAGGCCCGCAGCCAGCCGGCGTCCGCGGTGCCGGGCGGCAGCGCGACGTTGACGGCGCTGCCCTCGGCGCCCTCGCCGCCGGTGTCGGCGGCGAAGCCGGTGCCGGGGAAGAGGAACTGTCCGCTCTCGTGCAGCGAGACGGTCAGCACCCGGGGGTCGTCGTAGAAGATCCGTTCGACGCCGTCGCCGTGGTGGACGTCGACGTCGACGTAGGCGACCCGCTGGGCACCCTGGTCGAGCAGCCAGCGGATCCCGATGGCGACGTCGTTGTAGACGCAGAACCCGCTCGCCCGGTCCGGCATCGCGTGATGCAGGCCGCCGGTGATGTTGACGCTGTGCAGCGACTCGCCCGACCAGACCTGGCGGAAGGCCTCGTGGGTCGCGCCGACGACGTGGTTGGCCGCGACGTCCATCCCGCGGAAGACCGGGTTGTCGTCGGTGCCGAGCCCGTGCAGCTCCTCCCCCGGGCCCGGGTCGTGGCCCATCCGGGTCACCGCCTCGATCAGGGAGGCCTCGTGCACCGTGGCGACGAGGTCGAGGTCGGCCACCGGCGCCGCCACCGTGCGCAGCCCCTCGAGCACGCCCAGCTCGCGGGCCAGCCGCATGGTGAGGTCGACCCGCACCGGCGACATCGGGTGGTCCGGCCCGAAGTCGTACGCGGTCAGCGCGTCGTCGAAGACGACCGTCGCCGGCCCGGGGCACACGAGGGGGGTCACCTCCGGCACGCTAACCGACCCCGGGCCGCCCGGCAGGCGGCTCCCCGACTGCCTGCGCGGTGGCACCCGGCGGCGCACCGTCTCTGTGGCAGGATCATCGCGTGCGCACGGTCCGAGACCAGCAGTGGTGGCCCGCCTGAGAGGCGGCCCACCCCTCGCGCGCACGCGCACGTCCCCACACCACACGGCCGCCCACGGGCGGCCGTTCGTCGTGTCCGGCGCGGACGCGCTCGCCCCGTGGGCGGCTCCCGACCAGGAGCACTCCATGTCCACCACCGCCACCACCGCCACCAGGGCCACCACCGCCCCCGCACGCTCGCTGTCGCTGATCACGCCCAGCGGCGACCTGACCCTCGGCAACCTCCTCGGTGCGCTGCGGCCGATGGCGCTCGCCCAGGACCCGAACCAGCGCGAGAGCGACGGCTTCTACGGGGTCGCCGACCTGCACGCGATGACGACGGCCCACGACCCGGCCACCCTGCGACGACGCACCCGGGAGCAGGCCGTCGTGCTGCTCGCCCTGGGGCTCGGGGCCGGCACCGTCTTCGTCCAGAGCCGGGTGCCCGCGCACCGCCAGCTCGCCTTCCTGCTCGAGTGCGTCGCGACCACCGGCGAGCTCGGCCGGATGATCCAGTTCAAGGAGAAGGGAGCCCGGCAGCCCTCGACGCGCACCTCGTTGTTCACCTACCCCGTGCTGATGGCCGCCGACATCCTGCTCTACTCCCCGCAGCGCGTGCCCGTCGGCGACGACCAGCGCCAGCACGTCGAGCTCACCCGCGACCTGGCCGCACGGTTCAACCGGACCTACGGCGCCGGCATCCTGGCGGTGCCCGAGATCGTGACGCCACCGCTCGGTGCGCGGGTCCGCGACCTGGCCGACCCGACCAGCAAGATGTCGAAGTCGCTCACCGCCGGGTGCGGCCGGCGTGGTCCGGCTGCTCGACCCCCCGGACGTCGTGCGGCGCAAGGTCGCCCGCGCGATGACCGACAGCGACGTCGGCGCGGACGCCTGCCGCCGCGACGACGCGAAGCCGGGGGTGACCAACCTGATCGACCTGCTCGAGGCGTGCGGCGGCTCCACGGCCGGGCTCACGACCTACGGCGCCCTCAAGCGCGCGGTCACCGATGCCGTCATCGCCGAGCTGGAGCCGATCCAGCGCCGCTACGCGGACCTGGCCGCCGACCCGGCGTACGTCGACGCGGTGCTGGAGGCGGGTTCGGCCCGGTGCGTCGAGGTCACGAGGCCGCTGCTGGCCGCCGTGGAGGAAGCGATGGGCCTGTGAGGACGCCCCCGGTCGAGGAAGATCAGGCCAGCGACCGCGCGAAGGCCGCCACGACCCGTCCCAGCTCGGCGCCGGCGTCCTCCTGCAGGAAGTGACCGGCGTCCTCCAGCGTCGGGTGCTCGCGACCCGCCGCGCCCGGCACGTGGCGCGCCAGGATCGGCGCCATCGCGCCGGTGATCGGGTCGGAGTCGCCGAACGCGCACAGGAACGGGCGGTGGAACTCGCCCAACGCGATCCAGGCGGCCCGGTTGGCGCTCGTGGCCGGGTCGTCGGGCCGCGTCGGCACCAGGCCGGGCATCGCCCGCGGGGCGGCCTTGGACTCCTCGGTGGGGTACGGCGCGTCGTAGGACGCCTTGACCGCGTCTTCGAGGCCCCGGGCGCACCCGGAGGCGACGAACCGTCCGACGTCGAGGCTGCTCGCACCCTCGACCGCCTTGCGGAACTCCCACCAGATGGGGGGCATGTCGTGGTCGCCGGTCGGGAGCCCGGTGTTGGCCGCCACGACCCGGGCGAACCGGTCGGGGTGCTCGCCGACCAGGCGCAGGCCGATCAGGCCTCCCCAGTCCTGACCGACCAGGGTCACGTCGGTCAG
Organism: uncultured Actinomycetota bacterium; assembly: GCA_963740745.1. GTDB lineage: Bacteria > Actinomycetota > Actinomycetes > Propionibacteriales > Nocardioidaceae > Nocardioides. The sequence continues at coordinate 149,207 of CAVUFK010000008.1, read as the reverse complement.
GTCCAGGACGTCGAAGCACAGCTCGCGCACCCACTCGACGTGGCGCCGGTAGGAGTGGTCCTCGGTCGAGAGCGGCTTGTCGGAGCGGCCGAAGCCGATCAGGTCGGGCACGACGCAGCGAAAGCCCTCGGCGACGAGCTCGGCGACGACGTGACGGTAGAGGTAGGACCAGCTCGGCTCGCCGTGCAGCAGCAGCACGACGGGGCCGTCGACCGGACCGGCCTCGACGTAGGCCATCCGCAGGCGGCCCCCGTCGTCGTCGGCGACCTCCGGGTCGGAGACCTGGCCGTACGACGGGGCCCAGTCCAGGCCGGCAGGCAGGTCGGCGAGGTCGGCGAAGCGGTCGTCAGGGGTGCGGTAGGTCTCCATCACCGCAGTGTGCCAGCGCCCGGGATGTCACAGCAGACCGCGCGCCAGCCCGATCAGCCGGTCGAGCACCCGCGGGTCGCGCAAGCCGTTGTGCAGGTACTCGTCGGTGAGCCACGGCCGCGCACGTGGCAGCAGGCCAGCCGTCTCCTCGGCGAGGTCCCGGGTGACGAACGGGTCGTGGGCGTAGATCGTCGCGGCCACCGGGACGTCGGCCTCACGCAGGGCGTCGGCGTCGTAGAGGCGCGGCCACGGGTGGTCGGCCAGCAGCTCGGCGACCTCGCGGTAGGGCGCGAGACCGGGGTCGTCGACGAAGTGCCAGGGGAACAGGTGCTCGCCGGTCAGCAGCAGCGAGTCACCCCCGAAGTCCTCCGGCATCGTGCGCTGCGCCGACCACCGGGTCGGGTGCCCGTCGGCGTAGCTCGACTCGTGCACCACGGCGTAGAGCGGGTTGCGGGCCGTGAACGGCAGCGTCGCGGCGAGGTCGTGGACGAACGCCGGAGAGCCCGGGTCACGCTCGAGCAGGTGGTGGACCTGCTCCGAGCCGCCGTCCATGCCCAGGCGGTTGCCGATGGTGCGGGCGAGCCGGCGGGTGACCGGCGCACCGCCCGGCGTCAGCACCACGCCGTCGTCGCATCGCTCGAGCAGCCGCTCGAGGCGGTCGCGGTCCTCGGGGTAGCGGCGGTGGTGGTCCTCGTTGAGCCGGCGCATCACGGCGTACGTCGCGGCGTACACCTCGTCGGGTGCGCGGCCGACCGGGCTGAGGCCGCCCGTGATCAGCACCTCGCGCAGGCTCGCGGCGGCGACGCTGAGGTAGCGCAGGGAGCAGAAGCCGCCGAAGGACTGGCCGAGCAGGCTCCACCGCTCGACGTCGAGGTGGCCGCGGAAGCACTCGGCGTCGCGGACGATCGAGTCCGCGCGCAGGTGGGTCAGGCGTGTGGCGTCGGCGCGGGGGTCCGGGCCGGGGGGTCCCCACGGCGTCGACAGGCCGGTGCCGCGCTGGTCGAGCATCAGCACGCGGTAGTCCACCAGGGCGCGGGCGAGCCACGACGGGGCCGCAGGCTCTCCGACCGGACGCGGGGCCTCCGAGCCCGGGCCGCCCTGAAGGAAGACGAGGAAGGGCCGGTCCCGACCGTCGTGGGCCGCGACCTCGCGAGCGAAGACCTCGATCGTCTCCCCGCCCGGGTGGTCGTGGTCCAGGGGCAGGTCCAGGCGGTGCTCGGTGGTGACCAGGCCGTGCAGCGGCAGCGGAGCGCTCATCGGGACAACCTATGCCCGCACCGGCACGGCTAGCGTGGGCTCGTGAGCTGGCCGGACGTGACGACCGCCCTGGTGGCCGCCAGTGCCGCTCACGCCGGCTTCTCGGTCGTGGTGACCGCGGTGGTCTACCCGGCGCTGGCCGACCGCCCGGACGACGACTGGCCGCGACGCCACGACCGGCACTCGCGGCGGATCGGGGCCGTCGTCGCGCCGCTCTACCTGCTGGTGGCCGCGGCGTGCGGGTGGCGGCTGGCGACCGGCCCGCAGGGCTGGGAGTGGGTGGCGCTGTCGGGCAACGCGGCGGCCGCGCTGGTCACCGCCACCCTGGCCGCGCCGACCCACGGCCGGCTGGGTCGGGACGGGCCCACGCCCACCCTGCTCACCCGGCTGGTGCGCGTCGACCGGGCGCGCACCGCGGGTGCGGTGGTCGCGCTGGTGGCCTCACTGCTCGCGTGAGGTGTCGCGTGAGGTCGCGCGCGGTGTGCGCGCGGTGTCGCGCGCGGCGTCGCGGCCGGCGTACGCCGCCAGGGTGCGCAGCTGCTTGCGCAGCATCACCAGGTCGCCCCACGCCAGCGCCGAGGCCTTCGCGCGCACCAGCCGGCCACCGTCGGGGAGCACCATCCGGCACACCAGCCGCGACTGGGTCTGCCCCGCCGGCTCTGCGGCGTACGTCGCGGCGAGCGGGCCGAACGGACGGCTGCCGGCCGCCGAGGTCACGCCCGTCCAGGACCGGCCGGGCACGACGGAGGTGAGCTCGTAGACCGTGACCATCCGCTGTCCCAGCCGGAGGTCGTCGGAGCCCGGGGTGAGCTCGGGCGGGCTGCGGCGGCCGAGGTTGTCGACGAGGTCGTAGGAGTACGGCGCCCGGCTGAGCTGGCTGATCCACCGCCAGGTGACCTCGACCGGGGCGCGGACCGAGACGGCCCGCGTCATCCGCAGCACCGGGCCCGAGGCCCGGCCCGCCACGAGCTGGTCGGCGGGATAGGAGCGGGCGGCCTCGGTGGCCGTCGCGCCCCAGACCCAGGGCAGCGCGCCGTCGCGCACGGCGGACCGCTACTTCTTCTGCCGGCGGCTGCCGCCGTGCCAGTCCTCGGCCACGCCGACGCCGCCCTCCTCGACGCCGAACGAGCGCAGCTGCGGGCGCTCGCGCAGGCTGCGCTTGAGCTCGGCGAAGCCGGGGAAGGTCGCGAGCCCGACGACGTGGTCCCACAGCTCGAGGGCCTCGGCCTCGCTGGGCAGCCGGCTGATCACCGGCCCGAAGAACGCGGCACCCTCGGGCGGCGCGACGTGCAGGATCGGCGTGCCGACGTCCTTGCCGGTCAGCCCGAGCGCCTCGTCGGTCTCCTCCTGGATCTGCGCGTCGCGCGAGGTGTCGTCGAGGTGCACCGCGAGATCCTCCGACAGCCCGACCTCGCGCAGCGCGGCCCGCACCAGCGGCTCGATGTCGGTGGGGTCGTAGGTGCCCTCCTCGACGTCGAAGACCTGCTTGCTCAGCGCCGGGTAGAACCGCTCGACCGCCGCGGGGCCGGCCTCGTCGCGCACGTGGGCGCAGACCCGCAGCATCCGCAGGCCGGCGGTGTGGCCGGCCTCGTACTCCGGGGGGAAGTGCTCGTCGTAGTCGAGGTGGGCGTTGAGCAGGCGCAGGGAGATGAAGCGCCACTCGACGGCGTCCCCGCGCTGCTCCTGGACCATCCGGACCCACTTGCTGGTCATCCAGGCGAACGGGCAGACCGGGTCGAACCAGAACTTCACGTCGGGAGAGTCGCTCATGGCCTCAGTGTGCTCCCTGCGCCATCACCCCGGCAGGCCCCGGGTCGGCACCGCGGTTTCCCAAGGGATGGGGGCGGTTGCTCGCTTCCCGGCGCAGATCTGCCACGGGGAGCAGGCACTCACCCACACACCTTGGGAAACCGCAGCCCCGGTGCCCCTCACGCCGACAGGCCCGGGTAGACCCGGAACCCGTCCTTGCGGCGGTGGGCGAAGGCGGCGTGGAACGCCTGGGCCAGGAACGACTGCACCACCCCGTCGCCGCAGGCCTGCGCGAACCCGACGACGTGCTCGCCCTCGAGCGCGACCCGGGTCACGACGCCGGGGGCGAGCAGACCTCGCTCGGCGAGCGCGGGGTCGGCGTACGACGTCCACCCCAGCTCGGCGCACAGCGCGGCCACCCCCTCGGCGTGGGCGGCCTCGAACGCGGCGGTGCCGACCGTCATCGCAGGCTCAGGAGCCCTCGGCGAGCGCCCGGGAGCGGTCGCGGGCGGCCTCCATCGCGGCCAGGAACGCCGCGCGGACCTTGTGGATCTCCAGCTCGCGCAGCGCGCTGGCCGTGGTGCCGCCGGGGGAGGTGACCTGCTCGCGCAGGACGGTCGGGTGGGTGCCGGTCTCCTGGAGCATCCGCCCGGACCCGACGACGGTCTGGATGACCAGGTCGGTGGCCGTGGCCCGGGGCAGCCCCAGGTGCACGCCGGCCTCGATCATCGACTCGACGACGAAGAAGATGTACGCCGGCCCGGAGCCCGAGATCGACGTGACGGCGTCCATCTGGCGCTCGGGGATCCGCAGCACCTTGCCGACCGAGCGCAGCAGCGCCTCGGCCTCGGCGAGGTCGTCCTCGTCGCAGCGCGACCCCGGCGAGAGCGCGGACATGCCCTCGTCGACCAGCGCGGGCGTGTTGGGCATGACCCGGGCGACGGCGACCCCCGGGGGCACGCGGGCCTCGATGAACGCCGTGGTGATCCCGGCGGCGAGCGAGACCACGAGCTGGCCGTCGTGCAGCGAGGGCGAGATCTCGGCGAGCAGGTCGGCCATGTCCTGCGGCTTGACGACCAGCGCGAGGGTGTCGGCGCGGCGGGCGGCCTCGGTGTTGTCGACGACGGCGACGCCGTAGCGGTCCTCGAGCTCGCGGGCGCGCTCGGCGCGCTTCTCCCCCACCAGCAGCCGGTCGACCCGGCGCCCGGCGCGCACCAGCCCGGAGAGCAGGGCCTCGCCCATCACGCCCGCGCCGATGATCGCGGTCTGCGGCTCCTTCGCCACGTGGTCCGCCGACTACTTCTTGGAGACCAGGGAGCGCACGAAGAACGACAGGTTCTGCGGGCGCTCGGCCAGGCGGCGCATCAGGTAGCCGTACCACTCCTCGCCGTAGGGCAGGTAGACGCGCACCGACTCGCCGTCCTGGGCCAGTCGCTGCTGCTCCTCGGGACGGATGCCGTAGAGCATCTGGAACTCATAGCTGCCCTGCGCGCGGCCGTAGCGGCTGGCCAGGGAGGCGGCGATCGCGACCATCCGGGGGTCGTGGGTCGCGATCATCGGGTAGCCCTGGCCGGCCAGCAGCACCTTGAGGCAGCGCACGTAGGACTTGTCGATCTCGACCCGGTCGGCGAACGCGACGCTCTCGGGCTCGGCGTACGCGCCCTTGCACAGCCGCACGCGCGAGCCCTCCGCGGCGAGCGTCCGGCAGTCGGCCTCGCTGCGGTGCAGCATCGCCTGGATCACCGCGCCGGTCTCGGGGAAGTCCTTGCGCAGCTCGCGCAGGGTGGCCAGGGTGCGGTCGGTGGTCGTGTGATCCTCCATGTCGAGGGTCACGGTGGTGCCCGCGTTGCGCGCGGCGTGGCAGATGGTGCGTGCGTTCTCGAGCGCGACCTTGTGGCCCTGGCCGGGCAGGGCCTGGCCGATCGCCGAGAGCTTGACCGAGACCTCGGCCTGGCGGGTCAGCCCGCGCGAGGACAGCTCGCGCAGCAGGTCGAGGTAGGCCTCGACGGTCTCGGTGGCCTGCGCCTCGTCGGTGGTGTCCTCGCCGAGGTAGTCCAGGGTGACCTGCCGACCGCTCGCGACGAGCTCCGCGCTCGCCTCGACCGCGGACGACGTGGACTCCCCCGGCACGTAGCCGCGCACGATCCCGGCCGAGACCGGCATCGTGCTGACCAGCTTCTTGACGCGCTCGCTGCGGGCGAGCGCGAGCAACGGGTCCCTCAACAGCGACATGGCTCCACCGTACGCCGACGCAGGCCCCGGACGCCCACCCGCGGGCGGCTACCCTGAGCCGGTGAGCGGTCTGGCTGCTGCGGCGGCGTCCCTGGGTCATCCGCCGATGCTGCTCGGCATGAGCTGGATGGAGCCCGACTGGCTGCTCCAGCAGTTCGGCGGGGCCTTCTTCTGGGTCTGCCTGGTGATGGTCTTCGTCGAGTGCGGGCTGTTCTTCCCTTTCCTGCCGGGCGACACCCTGCTGCTCTCGCTCGGGGTCTTCATCGCCACCGGCGACCTCGACGTCTTCGGCACCCCGCCCCTGGTCGAGCTGGGGATCGCGCTGGTGCTGCTGACGGCCTTCGCCTTCGGCGGCAACGTCGTCGGCTACGAGATCGGTCGCCGGATCGGGCCACCGCTCTACGCCCGCGAGGGCCGGATCCTCAAGCGCAAGTACTTCGACCAGACCGAGGCGTTCTTCGACAAGCACGGCAGCAAGGCGCTGGTCATCGGCCGGTTCGTGCCGTTCGTGCGGACCTACATCACCGTCGTCGCCGGCGTGACCCGGATGCGCCGTGACAAGTTCCTGCTCTGGAGCCTGGTCGGCGCGGTCGGCTGGGTCCTCTCGATCACCCTGCTCGGCTACTTCCTCGGTGCCCGGGTGCCATGGCTGCGCGACAACATCGACTACGCGATCATCGCGATCCTGCTGCTCTCGGCCGTGCCGCTGCTCGTCGAGTGGGTCCGCCACCGCTCGCTCGGCAAGGCGGTGGAGTCGCTGACGCCCGACGCCGACGAGCGCGACGACCACCGTGACGACCACCGGGAGCCACGCACCCAGGACGCGCCCTGAGCGGTCACTGAGCCGCAGGCCCGGACTCAGGCCGACGCGCGCGCCGCGTCGAGGTCGGCGCGGGTCAGCACCGGGCGTACGTCGAGCCCGACGTCGGCGAGCGGGTTCTCACCCGCCGGGGAGCGGTCGATGGCGCAGACGACGGTCCCGACCACGGCGCCGGCCTCACGCAGTGCGGCGGTGGCGTCGCGCACGGCCCCGCCGGTGGTGATCACGTCCTCGATCAGCGTGACCCGCCGACCCGCGACGTCGGGACCCTCGGCGAGCTTGCAGGTGCCGTACTGCTTGGCCTGCTTGCGCACGAACAGCGCCCGGTGCCCGGTCAGGGAGCTGAGCACGGTCACGATCGGGATGCCGCCGAGCTCGAGGCCGCCGAGCAGCTCGGTCTCGGCGGGCAGCAGCGCGACCATGGCGGCGGCGACGCGGGCCAGCAGGGCGGGCTCGGACTCGAAGAGGTACTTGTCGAAGTACTCGCTGGCCACCTGCCCCGAGCGGAGCGTGAACTCACCGCTCAGCCGGCAGCAGGTGTCGATGTCCAGGGCCAGGGTCGGGTCGTCGCTCACCCGCCCATGATGGACCACCTCGCGGACCACGCGCTGGCTACGGTGGCCCGGTGAGCCCCGCCACCACCCCCACCATCACCCCGGCCCGCCGTCTGGAGGGCATCGCCCCCACGATCTTCGCGGAGATGTCGAAGCTGGCGCTGCGCACCGGGTCGATCAACCTCGGCCAGGGCTTCCCCGACACCGACGGCCCTCCGGAGGTCGTCGCGGCGGCGATCGAGGCGCTGCAGTCCGGGCACAACCAGTACGCGCCGGGACCCGGCGTCCCGGCGCTGCGCCAGGCGATCGCGCGACACCAGCAGCGCCACTACGGCCTCGAGCTCGACCCCGACTCCGAGGTGGTCGTGACCACCGGCGCCACCGAGGGCGTCGCGGCGGCGATGCTCGGCCTGGTCGACCCCGGCGACGAGGTGATCCTGGTCGAGCCCTACTACGACTCCTACCCCGCGATGATCCAGATGGCCGGCGGCGTACGCCGTCCCGTCACCCTGCGCGCGCCCGACTTCCGCCTCGACCTCGACGAGCTGCGCGCCGCCGTCGGCCCGCGCACCCGCTACGTGCTCCTCAACAGCCCGCACAACCCGACCGGCACGGTGCTGACCCGCGACGAGGTCCAGGCCGTGGCCGACCTCGCGATCGAGCACGACCTCGTGGTGATCACCGACGAGGTCTACGAGCACCTGGTCTTCACCGGCCACGAGCACGTGCCGATCGCGACCCTGCCCGGGATGTGGGAACGCACCCTGAGCCTGTCCAGTGCGGGCAAGTCGTGGTCGTTCACCGGCTGGAAGGTCGGGTGGGCCACCGGCCCGGCCGCCCTGGTCGCCGCCCTGGTCGCGGCCAAGCAGTGGCTGACCTTCACCTCGGGGGCACCGCTCCAGCCGGCCGTCGCCCGGGCCCTCGACGAGACCCCCGACTTCCCCCGCGAGCTGGCCCGCGACCTCGAGGGGCGCCGCGACCTGCTCTGCGCCGGGCTGGCGGCCACCGGCATGGAGGTGCGCGTGCCCGAGGGCACCTACTTCGCGACCACCGACGTCCGCGGTCTCGGGTGGGGTGACGCCCGCGACTTCTGCGCCGCGCTGCCCGGGCTGGCCGGGGTCGTGGCGATCCCGATGTCGTTCTTCTACGACGACGCCGAGGCCGGCCGACCCCTGGTGCGGTGGACCTTCTGCAAGCGCCGCGAGGTGCTCACCGACGCGCTCGACCGTCTCGCGAAGGCCGACCTCAGGCCGCGCTGAGCGCGCCGGGACGCGAGGCCGGGTCACCGCCAGGCTCGGACCTCCGGTCGCAGGAGCAGCACGACGGTCGCCACGCACCCGGCGGCGACGACCGAGACGACGGGGGCCGCGAGCGTCATCAGGAGGGCGAGGCCGGCCGCGCCCGCGGCCGAGACGACCAGCGTGGTGCGCGCCCACCGCCTGCCACGCCAGGCCAGCGTGGCGAGCACGGCGGCACCGACGCACCACGCGACGAGCAGGCCGACCATCACGCTGGCCACGACCTGCACCTCACGCACCCCGATGCCCTGGGCCGCGAGCTGGGGCTCCTGCTGGGTCACCGTGCTCTCGACCAGGTCCGGCGAGAACCAGAGCGCGGCGGTCCCGGCCAGGCCCATCCCGACGACCAGGGCGCACAGCGCCCACGTGAGCAGGCAGGCGGCGACCACCGCACCGGGGCGCGGCGGCTGCTCGTCCGGCGCAGCGGCAGCGGTGGAGCCCGCAGGGTCGTACGGCGGCGGCCAGCCGGTGTACGTGCTCGCGGTGGAGCCCGACGCCGCGGCGCCTGGTCGGCGCGCGGTCGCGCCCGACGTACCTGGCGGGCCGGCCGCGACGGCCGGCTCCCGACCGGCGAACCAGTCCCGGGCCGGGGCGAGCCACAGCGAGACGATCGCCGCCACGACCGCCGCCGAGACGATGCCGCCGGTGATCGCGCCGCTGACGAACAACGGGAGCGCGAGGACGCTCAGCGCGACCCGCGCGCTGCGCGAGCGCTGGAGCACCTGCCAGCCGAGGATCGCGGCCGCGACGGCGCAGGCCGCCGCCGCCATGCCCGCCACCCGCAGCACACCGAGGAGGTCGTCGACGTCGAGCCCGAGCCCGTCACCGGGCGGGCCGGCCAGGAACTCCTCCGCGCCGCGCCGGGCGTCGAGGCTCCCGATGCCGGTGACCACCTGCGCAGCCGAGAGGAGGACGACCACGGAGCCGATCAGGATGATCCACCCGCACCACGTCACCTGGCGGGGGCGGACGGGGCCCTCGGGCTTCGTCGACGTCGGGGGCACCCGCGCATCATCCCAGGCTCCCCCAACGACCGCGGCACCCGCCGAACTAGGGTCGGGGTCTCAGCCGACCACCCAGGAGCACCCGGAGCACCCATGAACCCCACCCACATCCCGATCCGCGTCGCCACCGGCGCCTTCATCCTCAACTCCGGCATCAGCAAGCTCGGCGCCGACGAGGGCACGGCACAGTTCCTGCACGGTGCGGCCGCAGCGACCTACCCGGCCGCGTTCAAGGACATGAACCCGACCAGCTTCGCCCGGCTGCTCGCCGGCAGCGAGATCGCCCTCGGCGGCGCGCTGCTGCTGCCGAAGGTGAGCTCGACCCTCGCCGGCGCCGCGCTGGCCGGCTTCGGCGCGAGCCTGCTCGGCATGTACCTCAAGACCCCGTCGATGACCCTCGACGACGGCATCCGGCCCAGCCAGGAGGGCATCCCCGTCGCCAAGGACGTCTGGCTCGTCGGCGCCGGGCTGACCCTGGCCGCCCAGGGCATCACCGGTGCGGCGCGCTCGGGTGTGACGTCGTCGCGCAAGGCGACGAGGAAGGCGAGCAAGAAGGCCGCCAAGGCGATCGGCAACGTCTCGCCCGTCAGCCGCTGAGAACGACCGCCCACGACGAAGCAGGAGAGATGCGTTGATCTACATCACCGTGAAGAAGAAGCTCAAGCCCGGCACCGCGGAGGCCTACCTCGCGGCGAGCCAGGCCTACACCGACGCGACCCGCGCCGAGCCCGGCAACATGTTCTACGAGCACTACCGCAGCGTCGAGGACCCCGACACGATCCTGACGATCGAGGCCTTCGAGGACAAGGCGGCCGGCGAGGCGCACGTGGCCACCGACCACTTCCAGAACGGGGTCGACGGCGACGCGAAGCAGTACGTCGCCGAGCGCCCCGACATCATGTACATCGACGTCGACCGCGACGGCTGGGACAAGATGTCGGAGTTCTGAGCCGGTCGGCACGGGCCCGCCGACGGGCTCAGGCGACCACCAGCCCCGCACCGTCCTCGGCCACGGTGACCCGCACGGTCGCACCGTCGCCGACGTCCCCGCCGATCAGCCGTCGGGCGAGCGGGTCGCCGATGGTCGACTGGATCAGCCGGCGCAGCGGGCGGGCGCCGTACGCCGGGTCGTAGCCGGCGTCCGCCAGCCAGGCCCGGGCCTCGTCGCTGACCTCGATGCCGATCCGTCGCACGGCCAGGCGCTGCTCGAGCAGCACGAGCTGCAGGTCGACGATCCGGGCGAGCTCGTCGCGGGTGAGCGCGTCGAAGAGCACGATCTCGTCCAGCCGGTTGACGAACTCCGGCTTGAACGAGGCCCGCACGGTGGCCAGCACCGACTCGCGCTTCTTCGCCGGCTCCAGGGTCGGGTCGACGAGGTAGTGCGAGCCGAGGTTGGAGGTCAGCACCAGGATCGTGTTGCGGAAGTCGACCGTGCGGCCCTGGCCGTCGGTGAGGCGGCCGTCGTCGAGCACCTGGAGCAGGATGTCGAAGACCTCGGGGTGGGCCTTCTCGACCTCGTCGAGCAGCACCACCGAGTACGGCCGGCGGCGCACCGCCTCGGTCAGCTGGCCGCCCTGGTCGTAGCCGACGTAGCCCGGGGGCGCACCGACCAGGCGGGCCACCGAGTGCTTCTCGGAGTACTCGCTCATGTCGATGCGCACGATCGCGCGCTCGTCGTCGAAGAGGAAGTCGGCCAGGGCCCTGGCCAGCTCGGTCTTGCCGGTGCCGGTCGGCCCGAGGAACAGGAACGAGCCGGTCGGTCGGTTCGGGTCCGCGATCCCCGCCCGTGAGCGGCGTACGGCGTCGCTGACGGCGCCGACCGCCTCGCGCTGGCCGATCAGGCGCTCGCCGAGGACGTCCTCCATGCTCAGCAGCTTGGAGGTCTCCCCCTCCAGCAAGCGACCGGTCGGGATGCCGGTCCACGCCTCGACGACGTCGGCGATCTGCTCCGGGCCGACCTCCTCGCCGACCAGCGGCTCGAGGGTCGTGGTCTCGGCGTCGACCGACTCGGCGAGGGACCGCTCCAGCTTCGGGATCTGCACGTAGAGGATCTCCGAGGCCTGGCGCAGGTTCTCCTCGCCACCGTCTCGCATCAGCTTCTCGGCCTGCACGCGCACGGTGTCCAGCCGCCGCCGAAGCTCGCCCTCGTCCTCGAGCGAGGACTTCTCCTGCTCCCAGCGCGCCTCGAGCGCACGCAGCTCCTCCTCGGCGTCGGCGAGGTCGCCGCGCAGCACCGAGAGCCGCTCGACGGAGGCGTCGTCGCTCTCCTTGGCCAGCGCGAACTCCTCCATCCTGAGCCGGTCGACGTGACGGCGCAGCTGGTCGATCTCCTCCGGCGAGGACTCGATCTCCATCCGCAGCCGGGAGGCGGACTCGTCGATCAGGTCGATCGCCTTGTCGGGCAGCTGACGCCCGGTGATGTAGCGGTCCGAGAGGGTGGCGGCCGCGACCAGGGCGGCGTCGGTGATCCGCACGCCGTGGTGCGCCTCGTACTTCTCCTGGATGCCGCGCAGGATCTGCACGGTGTCCTCGACGCTGGGCTCACCGACCAGCACCTGCTGGAAGCGTCGCTCGAGCGCCGGGTCCTTCTCGATCCGCTCGCGGTACTCATCCAGCGTGGTCGCGCCGATCATGTGCAGCTCACCGCGGGCGAGCATCGGCTTGAGCATGTTGCCGGCGTCCATCGCGGAGTCGCCTCCTGCCCCCGCGCCCACGACGGTGTGCAGCTCGTCGATGAAGGTGATCACCCGGCCGCCCGCGTCCTTGATCTCCTCCAGCACGGCCTTGAGCCGCTCCTCGAACTCGCCGCGGTACTTCGCGCCGGCCACCATCGCGGCGAGGTCCAGGCTCAGCACCCGACGACCCTTGAGGGAGTCGGGCACGTCGCCGGCCACGACCCGCTGGGCGAGTCCCTCGACCACGGCGGTCTTGCCGACGCCGGGCTCCCCGATCAGGACGGGGTTGTTCTTCGTACGCCGCGAGAGGACCTGCACGACGCGACGGATCTCGGCGTCGCGGCCGATCACCGGGTCGAGCCTGCCCTCCTCGGCCGCGGCGGTGAGGTCGACGCTGTACTTCTCCAGCGCCTCGTAGGTCGACTCCGCGTCCTGGCTGGTCACGCGTCGGTTGCCGCGGACCGCGAGCAGGCCCTCGCGCAGACCGGACTCGCTCAGGCCGGCCGCGGTGAGCAGACCCTGGGCGGGGCTCTGGGTCCCGGCGAGCGCGATCAGCAGGTGCTCGGTCGCGACGTAGTCGTCCTTCATCCCCGTGGCCAGCTCCAGCGACCCGGCGAGCACCCGGGTCAGCGCGGAGGAGGCAGCCGGCTGCTGGACCGTGGAGCCGCTGGCCCGCGGCAGCGCGGCGGCCTGGGCCTCGGCCGAGGCGAGCAGCGCGGCCGGGTCGGCACCCGACCGGCTGACCAGGGCGCGCGCGGTGCCGTCGTCGGGGCGCAGCAGCGCCACGAGCAGGTGGACCGGCTCGGTGGTCGTGTTGCCGGCCGTGGTGGCCGCGAGCTGAGCGGCCTCGATCGCCTCGCGGCTGCGGGTGGTGAACTTCTCGGCACCGAACTGGCTCACGGCCGACCTCCTCGATACTTGAGTGCGGATCACTCAACTTATGTCAGTGGGATGATAACCCTCGGGCGGACGGCCGTGTTCCCCACGGCGCGGGGCGCCCGCCGACCCGACGAGACCACGCCCCACCGATTCGGTCAAAGCCCGTCGGCCCACCTCGATCCGCCCTATCGTCGATCGCGAGCTCGACCCGACCGGAGGTGAGGCATGCGGACCGACTCCTTCCCTGCGGTGTCCCCGCGACGCGCCGTGGTCATCGACGACACCGAGGACCAGCGCGACCTGCTCGCCCTGGCCCTGCGCCGCGGCGGCTTCGAGGTCGTCGGCGAGGCGGCCGACGGTCTCGCCGGCATCGAGCTGGTGCGCGACCAGCGTCCCGAGGTCGTCCTCCTCGACCTCGTGATGCCCGTGCTCGACGGCATCGAGGCGCTGCCGACCATCCGCACGCTGGTGCCCGACGCCACGATCGTGGTCCTCTCCGGCTTCGGGGCGCAGCAGATGTCGGCGCGCGCCCTGGCCCTCGGCGCCGACGGCTACGTCCAGAAGGGCTCGTCGCTCTCCTCCATCCTGGGTCGCGTGCGCGACCTGTGCGGGCCCGACGAGGGGGCGCCCGGGCCGGCGCTGAGCGTCGTGCCGGACCAGGTCCCCGCCGTGCGGACGAGTCCCCTGAGCACGCTGCCCACACCCGCCGAGCGAGCCCGGCACGGCACACCGGACTCGGAGGTGCTGCGGCTCGCGCCCTTCGGCGTGGTCGAGGTCAGCGCCGAGCCCCTCATGCGGGTGCTCGCGGTCAACGAGACCGCGCTGGGCCTGCTCGGCCCCACGACCCCGGGCGCCCCGGTCTCGCTGAGCGCCCCGGACCTCGCCTCGTGCCTGGCCTACCACGCCCCCGACGACGACCCGCGCTTCGAGGTCGCCCTCGCCGGAGGTCGGGTGGGCGCCCGCGTGCGCCGCACCGCGGGGTCGGTCCTGGTCTACCTCGACCCGGTCGACTGAGACCGGTCCCCCTACGGTCCCGGCTACGGGCCGGACTGGTCTCCTGACCGCTCGCTGCCGGTCTTGGCACCGCTCGCCGGCGTCCCGTCGTCGGTCGAGGGCGTGGCGTGCTCGGGGAAGGCGTCCCCCGCGCTCGACTCCTCGACCAGACAGGTGCGGCAGAAGTCCTCCCCGAACGGCGTCAGGTGGATGCTGCGACGCACGACCTTGGTGAAGCGCACCGAGTGCAGCGCGGCGAGCACGTCGGGCTGCGCCTCGAGGACCTGGTAGTCCATCGGGTCGCGCAGGGCCTCGCGGGAGAACCACACGAGCCCGAGCCGGAACAGGTTGTTCAGGTACGCCGGCACCTGGTCGAGGTGCCGGCACCCCGCCCGGCCGCCGATCATGGTCAGTCCGGGGGCGACGAGCTGGCTGTTCACCATGCCGACCGGCCCGCCGGTGCGCACGTCGACGCTGGGCTGCGGGCCGCCCTCGAGCAGCAGCAGCAGGATCCGGCCCTCGTCGGGCGCGAGCTCGGTCAGGATCCGGCCGTACGCCGGGTGGCCCTGGTCGTCGGCCCACACGTCGCGCGAGCGCCGGAGCAGGTCCTGGCCCTGCTCGCGCAGGCTCGGCGGAGGGGTGCGGTCGCCCACCACGACGCCGTCGACGACGGTCGGCCCGTCGTGCCGGTCGTGCCGGTCGTGCCGGTCGTGCCGGTCCCGTTCGGCGTGGTCGGGCCGGTCCGGGTCGTCGACGAGCCCGCCGAGGCGCTGGCCGACCTCCATCAGCGCGCGGCCCACGGGGGTGCCGGCACTGACCGAGCGGGCGAGGTCGGCGACGGCGCCGACGGTCTCGGTCAGGTCGTCGACGAGCTCGCCGGCCTCCTCGGGCCGCGTGGCCACGCGGGCGACCCGCAACCCGGTGCGCACCGACGTACGCAGGCCCCACTCGGTGGTGTGCAGCGCGGCGGCGCCGGCCACGCGGGCCAGGCCGGGCAGCGACCGGGCGGCGCGGCCCAGGCGGGGGCCGGAGGGCTCGGGGTCCGGGGTGGGACCAGGTCGGGTCAGGGCCATCTCAGGCCCCCGTCCCGAAGAACAGCAGGTGCAGGAACCCACCGCCGAGGCCCATCAGGGCGCCGTGCGCGTAGAGCATCCACTCGTCCTCCTTGATCGCCGAGCGCATCATCTCCACGAAGTCGGTCGGCGGGAGCTCCTTGGTGCGGGTGGCGATCAGCTCGCGGATCCGCTCGGCCTGCTGCTCGTTGAACTCGCGGTCCTGGAAGGGCATCAGCGTACGGCCGACGGCCTCCTCGGCGACCGAGGCACGGATGGAGTCGAAGCGCTCGGGCCCCACGGCGACCCGCAGCGCCCCCCGCGCGGGACCGGCGGCCTGGTCGATCACCGGCTGCAGGGCGGTGGCGAGCATCTGGCGGGTGCGGTCGCCGCGCGGGCCGTTGAGCAGGAAGTCCCCGATCCGCTCGAGGGTGATCACGTCCTCGGCGATGATCTGGGCGTACACCTCGGCCGCCTGCGACTGGCGGCGCAGGAACAGGCCGTGGACCTTGATGCCGAGGATCCGGCGCGGCTCGGGCGGCTCGAAGATCAGCCACATGCCGAGCGCGTTGGTCACCCAGCCGACCACGACGCCGAGGACCGGCAGCAGCCACCACTGGCCCACGATGCTGTCGGCGACGGCCACCGGGATGCCGAGCAGGAAGCCGAAGACGAAGCCGAACCTCACCATCAGGTTCAGCTCGCGCTGGCCGAAGTCGCGGAAGATCCGCACGACCAGGGCGGGGTTCTCGCGGAAGTGGTCGATGACCATGATCTTGGGGTCGAGCAGCTGATCGATGTGCACGCCGATCTCGTCGGTGACGCGCTCGACGAGGCTGGGCAGATGGTGCTGGACCCGCTCGACGACCGCCTCGTGCACCGGCCGGGGCAGGTCGCGCCACAGCCGCGGGTGCTCACGACGCATCACCTCGTCGACCAGTCCGGGCACCTCGGGGCGGAAGGAGGCCACGATGTGGGCGGCGATCTTGTCCGGCTCGAGCTGCTGGTAGAACTCCGCGGGCGTACCGAGCTTGGCGATCGCCTTGTCCACGGCGATGCTGCCCATCTTGGCGGCGCGCGCCGGGACGATCCCCTGCCAGCCCAGGCCCCCCTGGAGCAGGCCCGGGACCTCCTGGATCTTGCGGGGCAGGACCGAGACGAGCTCGCGCATCCCCGGGACCCTGACCCCGTGGAAGCGCACCGGCGCGAAGAGCATCCACAGCCCCGACCAGTTGATCAGCCAGCCCACGACGCCGGTGAACAGCGGGATGGTCAGGAAGTGCAGCCAGTGGATCTCCGACCACCACGACGCGATCGCCTCGTTGACCGCCTCCACCACTGAGCGCACCTCCCCACGAGTCCGTCCCGGACGACGACAGCCCGTGCGCGAACAGTAGTGCCCGACGTCGCCACCCGGGCGGTGTCCTCGGCCACAGCGGGCTCAGCCCTCGGCGGGCACCAGACCGGCGAGCCCGAGCCCCACGTCGAGCAGCGGTACCCGGTCCAGCCCGGGGACCTCCTCGAGCCGGACCCAGCCCGCGTGCTCGGTCGTGCCGACGGACTCTGGGCGCAGCTCGCCCCCGGTGACCACGGCTGCGAAGAAGACCCGGAAGGCCCTCATCGGCCGGTCGCTGACCCGGGCGCGCTCGTGCGCAGCGGCGACGTGCGAGTGCGTGCCGAGCAGCACGCCGAGGCGGACGGCGTACCCGGTCTCCTCGCGCACCTCGCGCACGGCCGCCTGCTCGACGGTCTCCTCGAGCTCGACGCCCCCACCCGGCAGGGTCCAGCGGTGCGCCTTGGCCGCGTTGCCGCGCGCGAGCAGCACCTCCGTGCCGGCGTCGCGCCGGCGGCTGACCACGGCGTACGCCGCGAGCCTCGTGTCGTACTCGGTGTAGTGCACGCCGACATCATGGAGCACCGGCACGACCCTGTCCGGCTGCGGCTCGGCGAGCACTCGTCGGGTCGAGCGCGACCCGCACGTCCGAGAGCGGCCCGAACGTCGGCGCCTGGGACATGGGCTCGACGTGACGGCCCTGGCGAGCCGACATCACGGGGGAGTCCGCCGCAGGTCCGCGGTGCGCGTGGAGGACGAGTCACCCTGGACGAGCTGGTGTCGTCACCGGATCTCGACCAACGTGCCTGGGCGTCAGGTCTAGCGCGACCCGGGTCTGATGGCATAGAACGTTGCCTGGGACGCACGGCTGGTGGTCCCCGAGGATCGGGGCGCATCGGCCGGCGGTGGGGTAGATGACGCCACTCGACCGCGACCGTGGTCGAGCAACGACGATCCGGAGCAGAGATTCCCATGCCCACCGTGGTCCCTGACTCGGCCCCCACGTCCCTCCTGCTCGAGCCGGACGTCCGCAGTGTCGGCATCGCCCGCCGCATGCTGCACGACGTGATGGCTCGTAGCGGGGCCGCGGACCACGCAGACGCCGCTGCCGTCGCGCTCTCCGAGCTCGTCACCAACGCCCTCGTGCACACCGGGGACGAGGTCACCGTGCTGGTGTGGTCGAGCGCCGTGGGCACGCGGGTCGAGGTCGAGGACAGCAGCCAGCACCTCCCGGTCCGACGTCAGTACGCCGACACCGCCGGCACCGGGCGCGGCATGCACCTGGTCGAGCAGCTCACCGACCGCTGGGGCGCTCGACGCCGAAACAGCGGCAAGACGGTCTGGTTCGAGCTCGGCGAGGTCGCCGGCGCCGACCCCGGGGCAGAGCGCACCGACCCGTCCCCGGCGTCGGACGCCGTCCCCGACCAGGCCCGCGTCCACCCGGTCACCCTGAGATCCCTGCCCCTGCTGATGCACTGGGCCTGGCAGGAGCACGCCGCCGCCCTGCTGCGCGAGTACCTGCTCCACGTCCTGGACGAGGACGACACCGTCCTGGACCAGCACGCCCAGGCGAGTGAGGCGATGAGCCTGCTCAGCGAGCAGGTCCCGGCCCCGCACCTCCCCGACGACCCCGACGAGCTGATGGCCGGCGCCCTCGAGCCGCACGTGACGGCGGAGGAGGTGGTGCTGCAGGTCCCCGCCGCGTCGGTGCCGCACTTCGCCACGCTCGACGACCTGTTGCGCCGCGCCGCGCACGAGGCGCGGGCGGGTCACTTCCTGGGTCCCCCCACCCAGCCGGAGATCGAGGAGATGCGCGCCTGGATCTGCACCGAGGTGGCCAGGCAGACCGCCGGCAGCCCCGCCGTCACACCCTGGCTGGCCAGGACCGACGTCCGGGCCACGACGGCCGACCAGGCCGACGCGGCGACGGTCTACGCGAGTCTTGCGTCGGTCGAGGAGCCCCTGCTCGCCACCGACGAGGCGAGTGTGGTCGTGGCCGCCTCACCGGCCGCCCTCGAGCTGCTCGGTTACGCCCGCGCCGAGGACCTCCTGGGGCGCCGCGTGCTCGTCGTGGTGCCCGCGCGCTTCCACCAGGCCCACATCGCCGGCACCACCCTCAACGCCACGAACGGCCGCGACACCCTGCTCGGCGTACCCCTGGTCGTCCCGATGGTCCGCGCGGACGGCACGGAGATGCCGGTGAGGCTCCAGGTCCGCTCCGAGCAGATCGGGGGGGGCCGCCGCGCCTTCGTGGCGCGGTTCCGCCCGGCCTGATCGTCGGCGCTCCGGCCCGCCGGGCCTGGTCGTGGGCCGTCCGCTCGCCATGGTGCGGGCGGCCTGCTCCACCGATCGACCACGTGCGCGTGGTCATCGCGCTCGAGATGGTCGGGTCCGCGGTGGTGCAACCGGGGACGTGGCGTCGTCGTGGCTCGCGACCGAGATCTTCCTGCTCCTGACCAGCGACGATCGTCCAGGACCGCAAGGTCGACCCGACCGAGGTGGTCCCGGCGTTGAGCAGCGCCGGGATCGTCGGGGCTCTCGATCGGGTCGTGTGCCTGCGAACGGTCCGTACGCCGTCCCGAGGCACACGACTCGCACCGAGTCGTCAGCCACCCGGCCGCCGTCCGCATCGCGGCGCCCCGGGTGTCAGCGGGAGCGGCGCCACACGACGACGGCACCGGGGCCGGGCTGGGCGCGCAGCACCGGGAGCTTGTTGGGGAGCAGGACCGAGGCCGCGCGCTCGGGGCGTACGGCGGGCTGCTCGAGCGCCGCGCGCCAGGCCTCCCGGGTCGCGTCGAGCTCGACGACGAGCTCCTCGTTGCGCGCGCTCAGCGCGGCGACCTGGAGCTCGAGCTGGAGGATCCGGCGTACGCCCTCCAGGCCGATGCCGGCCGAGGTGAGGTCGGCGATCTCGCGCAGCTGCTCGATGTCGCGGTAGGAGTAGCGCCGCCCGCCGCCGCCGGTGCGGCCCGGCGTGATCAGGCCGAGCCGCTCGTAGGTGCGCAGCGTCTGGGGGTGCAGGCCGGTCAGCTCGGCGGCCACGCTGATCACGTAGACCGCCGCGTCCATCGCCGGCCCGGGGCCGGCACCAGGACCGTCGCCGGACATCAGCCCGCCGCCTCGAAGAGGTTGCCGCGCAGCGGCTTGCCGGCGGTCGCGTCGCGGTAGGCCTCGACGGCCTCGCGCGCGGCGGCGTCCAGGACGGCCGGGACCTGCACCTCGACCGTCGCCAGCAGGTCGCCCCGGCTGCCGTCGGACTTGGTCGCGCCCCGGCCGCGCACCCGGAAGGTGCGTCCGGTCGGCGTGCCGGCCGGCATCCGCAGGGTCACCGGGGCGCCGCCGAGGGTCGGGACCTTGATCTCGGCGCCCAGCGCGGCCTCGGCGAACGAGACCGGCACGTCGAGGGTCAGGTTGTCGCCGGTGCGGCCGAAGACCCGGTGGGCGCGGACCTTGACGGTGACGAAGAGGTCGCCGGCCGGTCCGCCGGACTCGCCGGGCGCGCCCTTGCCCTTGATCCGGATCCGCTGGCCGTCCTTGACCCCGGCCGGGATCCGCGCCTGGATGGTGCGGGTCGAACGGCCCTGGCCGGTACCGCCGCAGGTCGGGCACGCGTCGTCGTAGATCAGCTGACGACCCGCGCACCGCGGGCAGGTCTCGTTCATCGCGAACCCGCCGCCCGCCGAGGACACGACGTAGCCGGCGCCCTCGCACTCGGTGCAGATGTGCGGGCGCGTGCCGGGCTTGCCGCCGGTGCCCGAGCAGGTCGGGCACGGCGAGTCCGAGGACAGGCCCAGCGAGATCGTGACCCCGTCGAGGGCGTCGGTGAACGAGATCGTGGCCGTGGTCTCGGCGTCCGCGCCCTTGCGGGGCCGGGCCTGCGTACGACGGGCCCCCGTGCCGCCGCCCCCGAAGAAGTCGCCGAACATGTCGCCGAACCCGCCGCCGCCGCTCATCCGGTCGCGCAGCAGGTCCTCGACGTTGAAGCCACCACCGGCGCCACCGCCGCCGCCACCGGGGAAGCCGGCGCGCGGGGCGCCGTTGCCGTAGAGGCGGCGCATCTCGTCGTAGCGCCCGCGCTTGTCGGCGTCACCGACGACGTCGTAGGCCTCGGCGACCTTCTTGAACTTCTCGTGCTTGGCGTCGTCACCGGGGTTGGAGTCGGGGTGGTTGGCGCGCGCCAGCCTGCGGTAGGCCTTCTTGATCTCCTCCGCGCCGGCGTCCTTCTTCACCCCGAGCTCGGCGTAGAAGTCCTTGCCGGCCCAGTCGGCCCGGAAGCCCTGGTCCTCTGCCATCGCGCACCTCCCTTCCCTCGTCCATCATCGCTGTTGCGTGCCCGGCACCGGGTGCCTCACGCCGGTGGGTCGACCACCAGCACCTGGGCGGCCCGGACGACTCGTTGGCCGATCCGGTAGCCCGACTTGGCGACGACCTTGCAGGTCGTCACCGTGACCTCGTCGTCCTCCCCGAGGTGGGAGAGCGCCTCGTGCAGGCTGGGGTCGAAGGCGTCTCCGGGCTCGCCGAACTTGGTCAGCCCGGAGCCGGCCACGGTGCGCTCGAGCTGCTCGGCGACCGACTTGAACCCGCCCTCCAGGGGCTCGTGCTCGCGCGCCCGGTCGATGGTGTCGAGCACCTCGACGATCGGGGAGAGGGCGGCGTACGTCGCGTTCTCCTTGATCAGCTCGCGGTCACGCTCGACCCGACGCTTGTAGTTGACGAACTCGGCCTGGAGCCGCTGCAGGTCGGCGAGCCGCTCGGCGGACTCCATCCGGGCCACCTCCAGCTCGTCGGACGCGGCCTCGTCGATCTCGTCCTGCTCGACGTCGCCGCGCTCCGCGACGGGCTCCTCGCCGAGCTCGGCCTCGACCAGGTCCTCGCCCTCGGGGAGGACGTCGCCCTCGCGGACGGCGTCCTCCCCGGCGGGGACGTCGGGACCCTCGGGGTCGAGCGGACCGGGGTCCGAGGTCACTTGGTCTCGTCCTGGTCGGCCGAGCCGGCCGGGTCGGTCGACTCGCCGGAGGCGTCCTCGTCCACGACCTCGGCGTCGACGATGTCGTCGTCGGCACCACCGGTGGACTCGTCGGCCCCGCCGGCGGCGGCCTGGTCGGCCTCGGCCGCGGCGTACATCGCGGCACCCATCTTCTGGCTGGACTCGTTGAGCTTGGTGACCCCGGCCTGGATCTCCTCGGAGGTGGCCTCGTCGTTGCCGAGGGTCTCCTTGAGGGCGTCGACGTCGGTCTGGACCTCCGTGCGGACCTCCTCGGGGATCTTCTCGGTGTTCTCGCCGAGGAACTTCTCGGTGGTGTAGACGAGCCCGTCGGCGGTGTTGCGGGCCTCGACGGCCGAGCGACGCGCGGCGTCCTCCTCGGCGTACTGCTCGGCCTCGCGGACCATCCGGTCGATCTCGTCCTTGCCCAGCGCCGAGCCACCGGAGATGGTCATCGACTGCTCCTTGCCGGAGCCCTGGTCCTTGGCCGAGACGTGCACGATGCCGTTGGCGTCGATGTCGAAGGTGACCTCGATCTTGGGCACGCCACGCGGGGCCGGGGGCAGACCGGTGAGCTCGAAGTTGCCCAGCGGCTGGTTCTGGCCCCACATCTGGCGCTCGCCCTGCGCGACCTTGATCTCCACCGACGGCTGGTTGTCGTCGGCGGTGGTGAAGATCTCCGAGCGCTTGGTCGGGATCGTGGTGTTGCGCTCGATCAGGTTGGTCATCACGCCGCCCTTGGTCTCGATGCCCAGGGAGAGCGGGGTGACGTCGAGCAGGAGGACGTCCTTGACCTCGCCCTTGAGGACACCGGCCTGCAGGGCCGCACCGATGGCGACGACCTCGTCGGGGTTGACGCCCTTGTTGGGCTCCTTGCCCCCGAGCAGGTCCTTGACCACGTCGGAGACGGCCGGCATGCGGGTCGAGCCGCCGACGAGCACGACGTGGTCGATCTTGTCGACCGCGACGCCGCCGTCCTTGAGCACGGCCTTGAACGGCGCCTTGGTGCGCTCGAGCAGGTCGGCGGTCATCCGCTGGAAGTCCGAGCGGGTCAGGCGCTCCTCGAAGTGCAGCGGGCCGGACTCACCGTGGGTGATGTAGGGCAGGTGGATCGTGGTCTCGCTCGAGGACGACAGCTCGATCTTGGCCTTCTCGGCCGCCTCCTGGAGGCGCTGCTTGGCGATCTTGTCGGCCGCGAGGTCGACGCCGTTGTTGTCCTTGAACTTCTTGACCATCCACTCCACGACGGCGTTGTCCCAGTCGTCACCACCGAGCAGGTTGTCACCGGAGGTCGCCTTGACCTCGACGACGCCCTCGCCGATCTCGAGCAGGGACACGTCGAACGTGCCGCCACCGAGGTCGAAGACGAGGATCGTCTGGTCGTCGCCCTTGTCGAGGCCGTAGGCCAGCGCGGCCGCGGTGGGCTCGTTGACGATCCGGCTGACGTTGAGCCCGGCGATCTCACCGGCCTCCTTCGTGGCCTGGCGCTGGGAGTCGGAGAAGTACGCCGGGACGGTGATCACCGCGTCGGTGACCGTCTCGCCGAGGTAGGCCTCGGCGTCACGCTTGAGCTTCTGCAGCACGAAGGCGCTGATCTGCTGGGGCGTGAAGTCCTTGTCGTCGATCTTCTGCTTCCAGTCGGTGCCCATGTGGCGCTTGACGGAGCGGATCGTGCGGTCGACGTTCGTGACGGCCTGACGCTTGGCGACCTCACCGACGAGGACCTCGCCGGACTTGGCGAAGGCGACGACGGAGGGGGTGGTGCGAGCGCCCTCGGCGTTCGCGATGACGGTGGGCTCTCCACCTTCGAGCACGGCGACGACGCTGTTGGTCGTCCCGAGGTCGATGCCGACGGCTCGTGCCATGGGTAGTACCTCCTGTGAGTACTGCGGGGAAACAATCCGGGGGTGGTGCGGTGCTGGCAAGACGTGGTGCGGCCGGATCCTCCGGCCTGCCGACAGTGAAGCAGACAAGTTGAGCGGACTCAACTCAACTTCGCTCAGTGGGCACAACCCAGCGCTGGTCGGGCTTGTTCCCGGGCTCGGGCAGACTGGGCCCGTGAGCCCGACGCCCGAGGAGATCGTCCGCCACCTCGACAGCGACCCCGGTCGCGACGCCCGAGCCCTGGTGCCCGGCCAGCCCGCCCGTACGGGCGCGATCGGGCTGGTCGAGCACGACCCCACCTGGTCGGAGGCCTACGCCGCGGTCGCCGCACTCGTGCGCGAGACGCTCGGGGTCGGCGTCCTCGGGCTGCAGCACGCCGGCTCGACCTCGGTGCCCGACCTGCCCGCGAAGCCGATCCTCGACGTCGACCTGGTGGTGGCCGACCCGGCCGACGAGGCGGCGTACGTGCCGGACCTGGTGGCTGTCGGCTTCGTGCACCGCATCCGCGAGCCGTGGTGGCACGAGCACCGCCTCCTGGTGCGTCACGACGTGGACCCGCGGGTGAACCTGCACGTCTTCGGCCCCGACTGCCCCGAGGTCGTGCGGCACCGGATGTTCGCCGACTGGCTCCGCGAGCACCCCGAGGACCGGGAGCGCTACGCCGCCGCGAAGCGCGAGGCCGCGGCCGCCACCAACGCCGCCGACGGCACCGGCATGGACTACAACCGCGTCAAGGAGCCGGTGGTCCGCGCGATCTACGACCGGATGTTCCGCGCGGCGGGCCTGCTCGACTGAGCCGCGTCAGCCGAGCCGGGCTGCGATCGCCGCGGCGACCCGGTCGGCGGAGCCCTCCACGTGCTCGAGGAACAGCGAGGGCTCGACCAGCTCGAGCTCGAGCACCACCGGGCCGTCGTCGCCGGCGAGCAGGTCGACCCGGGCGTAGAGCGGCTCCCCGCCGGCGCCGGGGACCGCGGCCAGGGCGGCCAGGGCGACGGTCCGCTCGGCCTCGGTCGCCTCGCGCGGCGTCATCTCCTCGGCCGCGAAGAGCCCGTCGACCAGACCCGGCGCCGGCCGCGAGCAGCGGTCCCTTGCGCAGGGCGTGGGAGAGCACCCCGTCGAGGTGGACCAGGGCCGACTCGCCGTGGGTGTCGACGCTGTCGACGTAGGGCTGGACCAGTGCCGTGCGGCCCTCGGCCTGCAGCGCCCGCACGTGCTCGCGGGAGCGCTCGGGCTCGTCGGCGCCCAGGCGCAGCGCGCCGCGCGAGCCGGCCCCGACGCTCGGCTTCACGACGTGGGGCACGCCCAGCCACGGGTGGTCGTCACCCTCGCCCGGCCCCAGGAAGGTGGAGGCGACGACGGGCACGCCCGCCGCCCCCAGGTCGGCGAGGTAGCGCTTGTCGCTCGACCAGCGCATCGCCGCGGCCGGGTTGAGCAGGCGGGTCACGGCGTCCACCCGGTCGACCCAGCGCAGGAACTCCTCCAGCCGCTCGGCGTAGTCCCACGTCGAGCGCACCACCACCGCCTCGAAGGTCCCCCAGTCGACCCCGTCGTCGTCCCACACCGCCGGGGCGGCGCTCACGCCCACCGCGGCCAGTGCGGCGACGAGCAGCCGGCCCTCCTCGTCGAGGTCGGACACCTCCGCGCACGTGGCCAGGGCCACACGGCGGGGGTTCGTGGTCGGCTGCTGCATGGCGTCAGGCTAGGGGGCATGGACCTCCTGCGCAGTCCGGCCCGCCTGTTCCGCACGGTCGCCGTGGCGGAGGCGGTCACCTGGGCGCTGCTGCTGCTCGGCATGGTGCTGAAGTACGTCACGCGGACCACCGACGTCGCCGTCAGCGTCTTCGGGATGCTGCACGGCGTGGTGTTCCTGACCTACGTCGTCACCGCGGTCGTGGTCTGGGTCGACCAGCGCTGGAGCCCGGCACGTGGCGTGGTCGGGCTGCTCAGCGCCGTGCCGCCCTTCGCGACGATCCTCTTCGATCTGGGCACCGAGCGACGCGGGCTGCTCGGGTCGACCTGGCGCCTGCGCGAGGCAGGCACCGAGCGCGGCCGGGTCGAGCGCGTCGTCGCCCAGGTCGTACGCCGTCCCGGCCAGGGCCTCCTCGCCGCGGTCGCGGCGGTGGCGGCGCTCACGGCCGTGGCCCTGGTCGTCGGGCCACCGGTCGGCTGAGACCGGGCCGGGCGTCGTCAGGGGCGCTGGTGCTGGGTGCAGCTGCGAGCGCCGAGATGGGTCAGGGCCTCGTCGACCAAGGAGACGTGGGGCAGGTCGGCGACCTCGTCGAGCGGGATCCAGCGAGCGGTGTCGGTGCTGCCGTCGACCTCGTCGCGCAACCGTCCACCGGTGACCCGCCCGCGGTAGATCACCCGCACCGCCCGCATCGGACGGTGCGTGCGCACGAAGCGCTGTGCGGCGGGCACGACCCGGGTGCTGACCCACGCGACCTCGTCCACCTCCGCGTCGTACCCGGTCTCCTC
Source organism: uncultured Actinomycetota bacterium (assembly GCA_963740745.1). Classification (GTDB taxonomy): domain Bacteria; phylum Actinomycetota; class Actinomycetes; order Propionibacteriales; family Nocardioidaceae; genus Nocardioides. The sequence continues at coordinate 123,649 of CAVUFK010000008.1, read as the reverse complement.
CAGCACCTCGCGCACGGCGGCCTCGGGCAGCGACTCCTCGATCTCGACCCCGCCACCGGGCAGGGTCCACGAGGGCACGGAGCCCTCGTTCCACAGGGCGAGCAGGATCCGAGGACCGCCCGGACGGTCCTCGACGAGCACCACGTAGGCGGCGAGCCTGGTGTCGTACTCGGTGTACTCCATGACCCCATCCTCCCGCGTGCTCCACACGGCCCGGCGGGCGGTGTCACCCCTGGGGGCGGAATAGCCCGTGCCGCTGGCTGGCTATGCCTCCCATGACTGTTCCCAGCATCACGCTCAACGACAGCACGACCATCCCGCAGCTCGGCTTCGGTGTCTTCCAGGTTCCGCCCGAGGACACCGCGCAGGTGACGTCGACGGCGTTCGAGGTGGGCTACCGCCACATCGACACCGCGCAGATGTACGGCAACGAGGCCGGCGTCGGCGAGGCGATCGCGGCCTCCGACCTGGCCCGTGAGGACCTCTACATCACGACGAAGCTGAACAACAACAACCACGAGCCCGACGACGTCCGTCGCAGCTTCGAGGAGTCGTTGTCCAAGCTCCAGCTCGACCGCACCGACCTGTTCCTCATCCACTGGCCGCTGCCCACGCGCTACGACGGTGACTACGTCTCGACGTGGAAGGCCATGGCACAGCTGGTCACCGAGGGGCTCACCGCGTCGGTCGGCGTCTCCAACTTCAACCCCGACCACCTGCAGCGGATCATCGACGAGACCGGCGTGACCCCGGTGGTCAACCAGGTGGAGGCGCACCCCTACTTCCACAACGACACCGTGCGCGACGCCTCGCTCTCGCACGGCGTCAAGATCGAGGCGTGGTCCCCGATCGCGCAGGGCGCCGTCCTGGACGACGCCACGATCAAGGAGATCGGCGAGAAGTACGGCAAGACCGCCTCGCAGGTCACGCTGCGCTGGCACGTCGAGCGCGGCGACATCGTCTTCCCCAAGTCGACGCACCGCGAGCGGATGCAGGAGAACTTCGACCTGTTCGACTTCTCGCTGACCCCCGACGAGGTCGAGAGGATCAGCAACCTCGGCCACGGCACCGAGGGCCGCACCGGCCCCGACCCGGCGGAGATGGACTACATCCCCGACTGATCGGATCCCAGCGCAGCAGGGGCCCCGGACCGGATCGGTCCGGGGCCCGGGTGCGTCGTGCTGCGTCGCCGGCGTGGGTGTCGCCGGCGTGGGTGTCGCCGGCGTGGGTGGTGGCTCGGAGAGGCTCAGCGCACGGTGACCTTCACGTCGTTCGACGTGGTCCCGCTGTCGGTGTCGAGCACGCGGAACCGGTTGACCCCGACCTGGCCGCTCTGGACGAACGTCGAGAAGGTGCCGTTGGCGACCGCGACGGTGGCGTCGAAGTCGGTCCACGACCCGCCCTCGAAGCGCTGGACCTGCAGGACGGCACCCTCGCCGGTGGCGTAGGTGCCCGTGAGGTCGATCTGGCCCATCACCGAGGTCTCGGTCTGACCGGCCGAGAGCGCGATCTGGTCCTGGCCACGATTCTTCTTGCCCTTCTTGCCCTTCTTGGCGTTGCCGTCGCCGTTGGCCGAGTCCGAGCCCCCGCCACCCTGGGACCCGGGCTCGGGCGCCAGCGTGAGCAGCGGCTCGGTGGGCTCCTCGGTCTTCGCCGGCCTGGGCAGGTAGAGCGAGTCGCCGGCACTGCTCGGCCCCGCCACCGCCGTCGCGCTGTCGTCGAGGCCGAGGACCCGGGCTCCGGCCCAGGCGACACCGCCGAGGATCGCACCGACGACGAGGCCGACGGCCAGCAGCGCCGCGATCCCCGCGAGGACCGGGTGTCCGTCGCGGGCGCCCTCGCGGACGGCCTCGTCTCCCCGGCCGGACCTGACGGACGAGAGGGCTCTGCGCCAGCGCTCGAGCTGCTCTTTCACGTGGGCTCCCGCTGGTCGTGGCCTGGACTGGCCCATTGTCGCGGGCGACGGCCCCGGAACCAACCCGGCGTCCTCCTCGTCGTCAAGGCGTCCCGGGGCGCGGCGTCGTTGTCTAGGATCCGACCGTGCTCCCTCACCGCGGCACGCACCCCCGTGCGGCCCGCCAGCGTCGCGCGCGCCGTCGGCTCGCGGCCATGACGGCCGTGCTCACGACGCTCCCGCTGGCCTCGGCGTGCACGGTCGGCGAGGCCGCCGGACAGGACTCGCCGACCGACCGGCCGGCGCAGACCTCTCCACCCGCCACCGCCACGAGCTCGCCCTCCACCGGGGCCGGGACGGACCCGGACGAGATCACCGACGCCGACCTCGCCGCCGTCGAGCAGCTGCTGGAGCGCCGGGCCGCGGCGGTCCGCGACGGCGACGCCCGCGCGTTCCTCGCCGACGTCGACACCCGCGACCCGCGGCTGATCGCCCTGGAGTCGACGCTGTTCGCCAACCTCGGGCAGCTGCCGCTGCGCCGCTACTCCTACGACACCGAGCGCGTGGGCCTGCTGCCCGACCCCGTCGGCGGGAGCGACCCGGTGCTGCGGATCCCCGTCACGGAGAGGGTCGAGCTGCGTGACGTCTACTCCGCACCCTCCGAGACCGCGCTGCGGATGACCTTCGTGCGCCGCGACGGCGACTGGCTCGTCGGGTCCGAGCGCGACGTCGTGTCCTCCAGCCCGGGCGACATCGTCAACGCCAGGCCGTGGTGGGGCGTCCCGGTCGACGTGACGCGACGGGGTCCGCTGCTGGTGATGACCGACCGCTCGGACGAGGGCCTGGGGCCACGCCTGGCCGACCTGGTGCAGACCGCGATCGCGGACGACGCCGCCACGCTCGGGGTCCCGGCCGAGCAGGCGGTCCTCGTCGACGCCACCAGCAACGGCACCGCCGTACGGCTGAACACGCTCAGCCGGGCCGAGGCGGCGGCCGTGTACACCACCGTCAGCGGCGCGGAGGGGAGACTCGTCGGCGGCACGATCCAGATCAACCCGTCCCTGGACGCCGACCAGCTCGCCTCGGACACCGGGTTGCTGCGCCACGAGCTCACCCACTACCTGCTGCGCGGGAGCGGCGGCACGGCCCCGACGTGGGCCACGGAGGGCATCGCGGAGTACGCCCACTGGCAACCCCTGGCCCTCGAGGACCTCCGGGTCAGCCCCGAGATCTGGGACGGCCTCCAGGCCGCGCCCCGTGAGCTGCCGACCACCGGGCTGTTCCAGCTCGACCCCCGGGTCAACTACCTGATCGCCTTCGCCGCCGTGCAGCACCTCGTCTCGCTCCGCGGGCCCGGGACCTTCCGCGAGCTGCTCGCGCGCTACGCCGAGGACTTCACCGGGGTCGAGGGCGACGTGCTGACCAAGCAGCTGCTGGGCGAGGTCTACGAGATCAGCGAGGCGGACCTGGTGCGCGGCGCCTGGGACGAGCTGGACCGCCTCGGCCACTGAGGTCGGTCACGAGGTCGGCCACGGAGGTCGGCCACGGAGCTCGTCGGCGCGCCCGCCGCGTCAGCGGGAGTGGCGCAGGCTCAGTGCGCGCTGGACCGCCCGGGGGCCGTCCAGCTCGTCGCGGCGGCGCGCGTGCTCGGCGTAGTAGCGGCACAGCTCGAGGACGGTCAGGGCGTCGCTGGCCACGAGGCGGACGTCGACGGTCGGGTGCGGCTGGCGGGAGACCACCGCCAGCCGGCTGCGGCCGCTGGCGGCACCCTCGCGGACCTCGAAGGTGAGCCAGTTCGAGACCAGGTCGTCGGGGCTGGCCCAGGAGTCCCCGATGCCCCGGGCCCGGGTCCAGTGCGCACGGACGGCGAGCACGTCGTCCCAGGGGAACCAGACCGGACGCGGCTGGGCGCGCAGCACGACGACGTCGGGCATCAGCAGGATGCCGCGCTCGCGGGCGGTGCGGGTGAGCAGCGCGCGGACCGCGGCCGTGGCGAAGAGCAGTCCCAGCCCGACGAGCACCACCACCGTCGCGACCGTCGCGAGCAGGGAGGCCAGACCGCCGGTCCCGGGGTCCGAGGGACTCGTCAGGAGCACGACCGGCAGGGCGAGCACGACGACGGCGAGGATGGTGAAGGCCGCGAGGGCCGTCAGCGGCTCCGCCCGCACCGGGACCAGCAGTCCCCGGCCCTCGGGGGCGTCCACGATGCTCGGCGCCTGCTCGGCGCGGTGACCCCGCCCCAGCGTGAGCAGGGCGAGCGCGACGGCGACCAGCGCGACGACGAAGCCGATCCCGACGACCCCTCGGGTGACCAGCCAGCCGCCCAGGCCGATCCCGGCCAGGCCGACCAGGAGCGCGGCGATGCGCAGCCACAGCAGCCGCCGGGGTCGCAGGTGCCAGCCCTCGCCCGCGCTGTTGAACTCCAGCGGCGTCGTCGAGGTGCTCATGCCGCGCCACCCCGGACGGGGTCCTGGGTAGGGGCGTCCACCTCGCCGAGCACCTCGCACGTCCAGGTGGTGCTCGCACGCGGCGCCTCGTCGACGCACGACAGCATCCGCGGTGCACCGGCGGCGGCGCGGACGAGGACGTCGACGTCGCGGGCCGGGGCGGCGCCCTGGTCCGGCGTACGCACCCGCACCACGCGGACGTCGGCCTCCCCGGGCGCAGCACGCTCGTCGACCGCCACCGCGACCTGCGCCGGCAGCCCGCTCACCGCGGCGACGTGCGCGCAGGCGGCCTGCACGGACGGCGTACGCCCTGCCCGGCCGCGCGTGTGGGACGGCGAGGGCCGACCGTCGAGGACGTCCTCGACCACGTCGACGGCCTCGTTGCCCCCGACCCGTCCGAGCAGCAGGCCGGCCGGGAGGACGAGGAGGGTCCCGGCGAACCGGTGTCCGCCGAGGTGCGTGGTCTCCCAGGTCGCACCGGGCCAGCGAGCCGACAGCGCGGCCGCCACCGGGCGGCCGACCTCGGCGCAGCACACGTCGCGGCGGCCGTTGGTGCACACCAGCAGGAGCGGTTCCTCGGAGACCGGCAGCCTGGCCGGGTCGAGGTCGACGAGGTCCGCGAGGTCGTCGAGGCGGTCGCCGCGCACGACCGGTGGGTCCGCGGCGAGGTCCAGCCACAGCACGGTCGCCCCGGCGGTGCCGGCGGCCGCCGCCTCCCCGGCCTGCGCGGAGCCGGGGCGGCGGATCAGCTGGACCCGCACGCCCTGCTCGCCCAGCGCGGCGAGGTGGATGCGCACCTGCTCGGGCAGCCGGCTCTCGGCGACGGCCCGTCGCCCCCACGGACCCGCGTGCTCGACGAGGAGCCAGCGGGTCTCGGCGGGCGCGGTGCCGACCATCGGCTCGGCGTCGGCCGCGCTCGCGGACGAGCAGCGCTGGGTCGGGGTCACGGGCCCCATTCGACCAGACGACACCGCCCCAGCCCCAGCGGCGACCGGGCAGGATGGTGCGCCATGGAGCTGCGCGAGGTCATCGCCCGCCGCCGGATGGTGCGGCGCTACGCCCCCGACCCCGTCGACCCGGCGGTGGTCGACCGCGCGCTCGCGCACGCCACCCGCTCGCCGAGCGCGGGGCACAGCCAGGGCTGGGCGTTCGTCGTGCTGGACACGCCGGGCGACGTACGGCGCTACTGGGAGGCGACGGTCGATCCCGCCGTGCTGGCGACGCCCGGCCGGTGGTTGTGCGGCATGATGACCGCCCCCGTGCTGATCGTGCCCTGCAGCAGCAAGGCGGCGTACCTCTCCCGCTACGCCGAGCCCGACAAGGGCTGGGAGGACCGGGCGGAGGCGCGCTGGGCGATGCCGTACTGGCACATGGACACCGCGATGGCCTCGCTGCTGGTGCTGCTGACCGCGGTCGACGAAGGGCTGGGCGCCTGCTTCTTCGGCATCCCCCCGGAGCGGTACGACGCGCTTCGCGCCGCGCTGTCCATCCCTGAGGACCACGAGCCGATCGGCGCGATCACGCTCGGGCACCGCCTCGACGTGGCTGACGCCACGGCCGACGGGTCGGGAGCCGAGGCCCGCGGCTCGGCCGCGCGCCGGCCCCGCCGCCCGGTCGAGCAGGTCGTGCACCGCGGCGGCTGGCGCCGCTGAGGGTCGTGTGCCCCACCACGGCCGCAGAGGGGGTCCCGGGCACACGACTTGCGGCGGTCGGCGCGCGAGTAGCCTCACGCGGCATGAGCGCGGGCCAGCACACCGACGACCCGGCGGTCGCGGCGCTGCGGAGCCTGGTCCGGCTGCGCACGGTCAGCCACCGCGACCCGGCGGACGACGACCTCGCGGCGTTCGACGCGGTCCACGACGCACTCAGGACGGCGTACCCCCTGCTGCACGACCGGCTCGAGCCGACCAGGGTCGGTCGGCACGGCCTGCTGTTGCGGTGGCCCGGACGCGACGGCGCCGCACCGCCGGTCGTGCTGATGGCCCACCTCGACGTCGTCCCGGTCGCCGACGAGTCCGACTGGACCCACGACGCGTGGGGCCGGGACGTCGTCGAGGGCGCCCGCGGCCCGGAGGTCTGGGGGCGCGGCACGCTCGACGACAAGGGTCCGGCCGTGACGATCTGCAGCGCCGTCGAGGAGCTGCTCGCCGCCGGGCACGTGCCGGCGCGCGACGTGTGGCTGTCCTTCGGTGCCGACGAGGAGGTCTCGGGCACCACCGCGCAGGCCGCCGTCGCGGAGCTCGACCGGCGCGGTGTACGCCCGTGGTTCGTGCTCGACGAGGGCGGTGCGGTGGCCGCCGGGGCCTTCCCCGGCGTGGCCGCGCCGCTGGCCGTGATCGGGGTGGCCGAGAAGGGGACCACCACGATCGAGGTCACCGCCCGGGGTGCCGGGGGCCATGCCTCGACCCCCGCCAGGGGCGGCCCCACCGCGCGCGTCGCCCGCGCGGTCACCCGCCTCGACCGCTCGTCGCTCCCGCCCCGCCTGCCGGCCCCGGTCGTCGAGCTGTTCCGCCGGATCGCCCCGCACTCCTCGCTCCCGTTGCGGGCGGCGCTGCGCCCCCTGCTCGCCGATCCCCGCCTGCACCCGGTGCTGGCCCGGCTGCTGCTGGCCGCCGGTCCCGAGACCGCGGCGATGGCGCGCACCACCCTGGCCGTCACGACCCTGTCGGGGTCCCCGGCCCACAACGTCGTCGCCGCCGCGGCGACCGCCGGGGTGAACGTGCGGGTGATGGTCGGCGACACCGTCGCCGACGCGCTCGAGCACGTGCGCCGCACGGTCGCCGACGACACCCTCGAGCTCGCGGTGGTGGAGCGCGGCGAGCCCAGCCCCGTCTCGCCGTACGCCGACGACCCGGCCTTCGCGCTGCTCGAGCGCACCGTCACGAGCGTCTTCCCCGATGCGGTCCCCACGCCGTACCTGATGATGGCCGCGACCGACGCCCGCCACTTCCACGCGCTCTGCGACCGGGTCTACCGCTTCGCGCCCCTGCGGATGACCAGGGCCCAGCGCCAGGCGATCCACAGCCACGACGAGCACGTCGTCGTGGCCGACCTGCTCGACGGCGTGCGGTGGTACGCCGAGCTGCTGCGGACCCTGCCGTGACGGCCGCCGGGACACCACCGAGGACGCCACCGACCGGCGCGACCCCGGCGGGCACCGCCGTGCCCGGGCTGGTCGCGGTCGTCGGGTTCCTGGTCTGCGTCGAGCTCGCCAGCGGCGTGCTCCAGGGCTACTACACGCCGATCTTCAGCGACATCGCCGACCACCTCGCGATCCGCGACGCCGACGTCAACTGGTTCGAGGCGGCCCAGCTGATCGTCTCCGCGCTGTGCGTGCCGCCCCTGGCCCGGCTCGCCGACCTCGTCGGGCACCGACGGGTGCTGCTGCTCTCGACCGCCGTGACCGCCGTCGCGTCGTGGGGCGTGGCCCTCGCCCCGGGCTTCGGGACCTTCCTGGTGGCGTGGGCGCTGCAGGGCTTCTACGTCGTCTGGCTGCCCCTCGAGGTCGCGATCATCTACCGCCGCACCGCCGGCACCGGGCGCCAGTCGGCGCTGACCCGGCGCGCCGCCGCGGTCCTGGTGGGCGCGCTCGAGCTCGCCGTGATCATCGGGGCGCTGACCTCCGGCGCCCTGGTCGAGCGGACCTCGATGACGGTGCTGCTGGCCCTCCCGGCGGTCGCGGTCACCGCGTGCCTGGTGGTGATCGCCGTCGGGATCGAGGACCTGCCCGGCGAGGCGGAGGGCGGCTTCGACTGGGGCGGGCTGGCGCTGGTGACGCTCGCGCTCTGCCTGGTGATGGGCGGCCTGGTCACCGTGCGCCTGCAGGGGCCGGGCAGCGTGCTCGCCTGGGCGCTGGTGACGGCCGGGCTGGTGCTGCTCGTGCCCTTCCACCGCTACGAGCGGGACCGGCCCGCGGCCATGATCGACGTCCGGCTCCTGGCCACCCGCGGGCAGTGGCCGGTGCAGCTGACCGCGTTCCTCTTCGGGATGTCGGTGCTGGGCGCCCAGATCCCGCTGTCGACCTTCGCGCGCACCGACCCGGCGGTGACCGGCTACGGGCTCGGCGCCGACGCGGCGTTCGTCTCGACCCTGGTCGGGGTGTACGTCGTCTTCCTCGCCGTCGGCGCCTTCACCCTGCCGCTCAGCGCCCGGCTGCTCGGGCCGCGCGGGTCCCTGGTCGCCTCGGCGCTGCTCGTCGCCCTGGGCTACGGGCTCTTCCTGCCCTTCCACGACTCCACCGCGCAGACGCTGCTGAACATGGCCGTCGCCGGCCTGGGCTCCGGGGCCCTGGTCGCCGCGCTGCCGGCGGCCGCTGCGGCCGCGGCCCCGCCCGACCGCACCGGCTTCGCCACCGGCATGACGAACGCCACCAAGACCGTGGGCGGCGCGATCGCCTCCTCGGTCTTCGCCATCGCGCTCGTCTCCACCGGGTCCCTCGAGGACCCCACCGGGGGCGCGGCCCCGCTCTCGGGCTACCTCACGGTCTGGGCGGTCTGCGCGGCCGCCGCCCTCGCCGCCGCCGTCTGCCTGCTGGTGACTCCGCGCGACGACGACGCGACGGCGCCGATCACCCCTGGGGTGGATCGGTGAGCCTCGAAACAGGTCGCGTGGGCCGGTAATCTGCCCACCAGGGAGTGATGACCGTGTCCGACGAGCACCAGCGGAACCAGCCCAGCGAGGTCGACCGGGCCCGCGACGAGACCGAGCGGCGCAAGCGCAGCAAGCAGAGCGCGTCGTCGGCCCGGATCGCCTACCAGCACGAGTGGGTCGACCAGCAGGTCCGCGTCGCGATGGCCAACGGGGAGTTCGACGACCTGCCCGGCGCCGGGAAGCCGATCGAGGGCCTCGGCGGCACCCACGACCCCGACTGGTGGCTCAAGAAGCTCGTCGAGCGCGAGCAGATCAGCGTCCTGCCGGCCTCGCTCCAGCTGCGCAAGGACGACGCCGAGCTCGACGACCGGCTCGCCGGGCTGTCGGTCGAGCGGGACGTGCGCCGCGAGGTCGAGGACTTCAACGCTCGCGTCATCCGCGCCCGCTACACCCCGGCCGACGGCACCCCGCCACTGATCACGATGCCGCGCGACACCGAGGCGACCCTGGCCGCGTGGCGAGCCCGGCGCGAGGACCTGGCCCTCGAGCAGGCCGAGCGACGAGCCGCCGCCCAGGCCGCCGCGCCGCCGCCGTCGCGCCGCTGGTGGCGGCGCACGCCGCGCGGCTGAGGAGGTCCGCTCGGGCGAGAGATCGGTCATACCTGCCGCGCGCCCGCTCGCTGCTAGGTTCCGCGCCATGTCACGCAGCGCCAAGGACTTCTTCCGCCCGCTGGCCGTGGGCGCCCCCGCCCCGCTCCGCGAGGTGCCGGCGCGGCCGAGCCGCGCGATCCACTTCTTCGACCCGTCCAACGCCAAGATGGCCGCCAAGGTCCCCGGCATGGTCGGCACCGTCGACGTGCTGCTGGGCAACCTCGAGGACGCCGTCAAGGCCGACGACAAGGTCGCCGCCCGGGAGGGACTGGTCGAGATCGGCGGCAGCACCGAGGGTCTGGGCGGCCCCGACGGTCGCTCCCAGCTCTGGACGCGGATCAACGCGCTCGACAGCCCCTGGGCCCTCGACGACCTGACCACGCTGGTCCCCGCCATCGGCCACCGCCTCGACGTGGTGATGGTGCCCAAGGTCGAGGGCGCGGAGGACATCCACTACGTCGACCGGCTGCTGGCCCAGCTCGAGGCCAAGGCCGGTCTCGAGCGCCCGATCCTGGTGCACGCGATCCTCGAGACCGCGCGCGGCGTGGCCGACGTCGAGGAGATCTGCGCGGCCAGCCCCCGCATGCAGGGCCTCTCCCTGGGCCCGGCCGACCTCGCGGCGGACCGGCGGATGAAGACCACCCGCGTCGGCGGCGGCCATCCCGGCTACCTGGTGCGCCAGGACCCCACCGACGGCTCCCCCGAGGCGATCGGCGCCGAGCGGACGACGTACCAGCAGGACCTGTGGCACTACACGATCGCGCGGATGGTCGACGCGTGCGCGATGCACGACCTGTCCCCCTACTACGGTCCCTTCGGCGACATCGCCGACACCGTCGCGTGCGAGGACCAGTTCCGCAACGCCTTCCTGCTCGGCTGCGTCGGCACCTGGACGCTGCACCCGAAGCAGGTCGACATCGCCCGGCGCGTCTTCAGCCCCGGCGTCGAGGACGTCGCCCACGCCCGGCGCGTCGTCGCCGCGATGGGTGACGGCACGGGCGCGGTCATGCTCGACGGCAAGATGGAGGACGACGCCTCGCTCAAGCAGTGCCTGGTCATGGTCGACCTCGCCGAGCAGCTCGGCGCGATCGACCCCGAGCTGAAGGCCGCCTACGACGCGATCGAGGTCACGTCGTGAGCGGGGTCGAGGGCCTCGTGGACGTCGAGGAGGAGGTCCTGCGCCCGCGCCGCTCGGTGCTCTACATGCCCTCCTCCAACGCGCGCGCGCTGGAGAAGGCGAGGTCGATCGCGTGCGACGCGCTGATCCTCGACCTCGAGGACGCCGTCGCACCCGAGGCCAAGGCCACCGCCCGCGACGCGGCGTGCGCCGCGGCGACCTCCGGGCAGTACGCCGGGCGGGAGCTGACGATCCGGGTCAACGGCGCCGGCACGCAGTGGCACGACGACGACCTCGCGGCGGCCTGTGCCGCCGGGCCCGACGCGATCGTCGTCCCCAAGGTCGACTCCGCCGAGGCCGTGCTCCGTCTCGCCGAGACCCTGGAGCGCCACGGCGCGCCGGACCGGACGACGCTGTGGGCCATGGTCGAGACCCCCCGGGCGATGCTGCACGCCGAGGAGATCGCCGCCGCCTCGCCGCGCCTCAGCGTGCTCGTGATGGGCACCAACGATCTCGTCAAGGAGCTCTACGCCGAGCACGTGCCGGGCCGGGCACCGCTGCTGACCGGCCTGTCGCTGGCCCTGCTCGCCGCGCGAGCCACCGGCAAGGCGATCCTCGACGGCGTCTACAACGACGTGAAGGACACCGACGGCTTCCTCGCCGAGTGCCGCCAGGGCCGCGAGATGGGCTTCGACGGCAAGACCCTGATCCACCCCGGCCAGGTCGAGGGCGCCAACGAGGCGTTCTCGCCCTCGGCGCAGGTGGTCGAGGAGGCCCGCGGCACCCTCGAGGCCTGGGAGGCCGGCGCCGGGTCCGGGGTCGTGACCTACCGCGGCCGGATGATCGAGAACCTGCACGTCGAGTCCGCGCGCCGCACGTTGGCCCTGCACGACGCGGTCACGGCGCGCTCCTGACCCCTCGCCGGGACGCCGGCCCCGGGTCGCCGTCGCGACCGTGCTCGGTCTGGGGTGCTCCGGGGCTCCGGCGCGCTGGAGGTCCCCGGCGTCACCGCGCTCGATCGTGGCATGACCGAGCGGGTGCGCGACGGCATCCACGTCGCCGGCCTGCGGATCACCCTGCTCGAGGGCACCGGAGCCGTCGTGGATCTCGGCCAGCTGCGGATCGCGCCTGGCAGGATGTAGCCGAGCGAACGGCGTGGTCCGCGCCCACCGGCGCGCACCACGTTCCCGCGGGCCCGAACCGAGCGGGCCCGCTTCCGTCCCCCGCCACGCCCCGCCAGAAGCAGATTGAAGACCGATGTCGATCAGTCACGTACCGTCGGCCACCCGCACCCTGCGCGTGCTCCGCTACCTCGCCTCGCGTCCGCAGCCGGCCACCCTCGAGTCCATCTCCCGCGCCTGCGACCTCCCTCGCAGCACGGCGTACCACCTGCTGAACACGATGATCGCCGAGGGGTTCGTGACCCACCTCGCCGAGCAGCACCGCTTCGCCCTCGACCTCGGCGCGTACGAGGCCGGGTCGGGCTACGTCCGCCAGGACCCGCTGCTGCAGACCGCCGGCGCCCCGATGGCGGCGCTCTGCGACCGGCTGTGCGTCTCGGTCTACCTCGCCCTGCCCTACGGGCGCGAGGTCGTGTTCGTCGCCGAGAGTCGCGCACCGACCATGCCGCCGCTGCTCCAGCGACCGACGCAGCGACTGCCCGCCCGGTGCACGTCGCCGGGCCTGGCCCTGCTGGCCGCGCTCCCCCAGGATCGCGTCCGGGGGCTCTACCCCGGCCCTGACGCGTTCGTCGACGAGCGCCCGCACGACGGCCCGATCCGCATCGACGCCCTCGAGAAGGCTCTTGCGGTCGTCCGACAGCAGGGCTTCGCGACCTCACCGAGCCAGGCGGCACCGGGCTTCCAGACGCTGGCGGCGATCATCCCCGGCGGACCCACCGGTGCGCGCGCGGCGCTCGAGGTCACCTACCGGCCCGACGCCCGGCTCACCGTGCCGCGCCTGGCCCCCGAGGTGATGCGCGCAGCAGGGTCGATCGGCGCGATGCTCACCGCGCGGCTCGACCGCCTCTGAGCACCGACTCCTCGACCGACCGGGTGACCGGTGCAAGTTACCTGTCGGTAGGATCGGGCTCACTCTCCGGCGTGAGCCGCGACCTGCCACCCGGGCCCTAGGCTCTCGGTGCTGACGCGGCCCGACCGGCCGCGTACCGAGGACGAGGAGCCCTCTCATGGAGACGTTCACGCAGGTCGTCGCGATCTTGATCTCGCTGTCGATCGCCGCGGTCGGGATCACGCTGTTCGTCCGGGCGATCCGGGAGATGATCGCGGTCATCAAGGTCGGCCAGCCCGCGGACCGCGCCGACCGGCCGGTCGCGCGCTCGGTGAACCTGCTCAAGGAGTCGTTGGGCCACACCCGGATGCTGCAGTGGACCTGGGTCGGCGGGGCGCACTGGTTCGTGATGGTCGGCTTCGGGCTTCTCTTCCTGACCCTGGTCACCGCCTTCGGCCAGCTGTTCTCCCCCAGCTTCGCACTGCCGCTGATCGGGCACTTCGTGCTCTTCGAGTGGGCCACCGAGCTGTTCACCTGGGTGATGGTTTTCGCCATCATCGGCCTCTCGGGCTACCGGCTCACGCGGCCCAAGGAGCGGGTGCGCGGCGAGCGCGGCCGGCTGTGGGGATCGACGATGTGGCAGGGCTACTTCGTCGAGGCCGTCATCCTCGGTGTGGGCATCTGCATCCTGGCGCTGCGCGGCCTGGAGTACGCCCTGGCCAAGGCCGACGGCGCGGACATCGGCTCCGCCCTGCACTTCCCCCTGACCTTCTTCCTCGGCGAGGCCTTCACCGGCCTGTCGACCAGCGGCCTGGCCATCGCGATCTTCCTCGTCGCCACGGCCAAGATCGTCATCTCCTTCACCTGGATGATCGTGGTCTCGCTCAACCTCACGATGGGCGTCGCCTGGCACCGGTTCAGCGCGTTCTTCAACATCTGGTTCAAGCGCGACAGCTCGGGGCGGACGGCGCTCGGCGGGGTCAAGCCGCTCACCTACGCCGGCAAGGCGATCAGCCTCGACGACATCGAGGAGCTCGACGAGGACACGACGCTCGGCGTCGGCCAGGTCGAGGACTTCAGCTGGAAGGGGATCCTCGACTTCACCTCCTGCACCGAGTGCGGACGCTGCCAGAGCCAGTGCCCGGCCTGGAACACCGACAAGCCCCTGTCGCCCAAGCTGCTGATCACCGCGCTGCGCGACCACGCCTACGCCAAGGCGCCGTACCTCCAGGCCGCCGAGGGCGACCGCGAGCAGCTGCTCGCCGACTCCGACACCCTGACCCGCGAGGTCGAGCGGCCGCTGGTCGGCGACACCGGTGACGACTGGTTCTACAACCCCGACAGCGGCGCCGCGGTGATCGACGCCGACGTGCTGTGGAACTGCACCTCGTGCGGAGCCTGCGTGCAGCAGTGCCCCGTCGACATCGAGCACGTCGACCACATCGTCGACATGCGCCGCTACGCGGTGCTGGTGGAGTCGAACTTCCCGGCCGAGCTCAACGGGCTCTTCAAGGGCCTGGAGAACAAGGGCAACCCGTGGAGCATGAACGCCTCCGCCCGCCTGGACTGGGCCAAGGGCCTCGACTTCCCGGTCAAGGTGGTCGGCGAGGACATCGAGTCGCTCGACGAGGTCGAGTGGCTGTTCTGGGTCGGCTGCGCCGGCGCCTACGAGGACCGCGCGAAGAAGACGACCCGCGCCGTCGCCGAGCTGCTCGACCTGGCCGGCGTGACCTTCGGGGTGCTCGGCAGCGGCGAGACCTGCACCGGTGACCCCGCCCGCCGTGCGGGCAACGAGTTCATCTTCCAGGGCCTGGCGCAGCAGAACGTCGAGGTGCTCACCGAGTCGAAGGCCAAGAAGGTCGTCTCGACCTGCGCGCACTGCTTCAACACGCTGAAGAACGAGTACTCCGAGCTCGGCATCGAGCTCGAGGTCGTCCACCACACCCAGCTGCTCAACCGTCTCGTGCGCGAGGGCAGGCTGACTCCCGTCGCCGAGGGCGCGGGCGCCGCGAAGCGCTCGATCACCTACCACGACCCGTGCTACATCGGTCGCCACAACGGGGTCTACTCCCCGCCGCGCGAGCTGCTCCAGGTCCTGCCGGGCGCGCAGGTCGTGGAGATGGAGCGCAACTCCGAGCGCTCGTTCTGCTGCGGCGCCGGCGGCGCGCGGATGTGGATGGAGGAGAAGATCGGCGAGCGGATCAACATGAACCGCACCAACGAGGCGGTCGGCACCGGCGCCGACCAGATCGCCGTCGGCTGCCCGTTCTGCCGCGTGATGCTCTCCGACGGTCTCACCTCCGCCCAGGCCAAGGGTGAGGCCCGCGAGGAGGTCGAGGTCCTCGACGTCGCGCAGATGCTCCTCGCCTCGGTCAAGGGCGAGCAGGCGACCAAGCTGGCGCCGGGCTCCTCGAACGGTGCGTCCTCGACCGGTGCCTCACCGGGCTCGAACGGGACGCCGGCCAAGGCCGCCGGCGGTACGACGACCCAGGAGCGCGACGAGGACGTCGCGGCCGAGCCCGAGGCCGGCGACGCGACCCAGACCGACCAGACCGTCACGGAGACCGCCGACGCAGGGCCGCTGGCCAAGGCCAGCGGGGGCTCGTCGCTCTTCGACAGCCCCGCCGAGACCGCGGCCGACGAGCCGACCGAGGACAAGCCCGAGACGGCGTCCTCGGAGAAGTCGGCTCCCGCCGAGGCGAAGGCGGCCGAGCCCGCCTCGTCCGGCGGGTCGCTCTTCGACGTCGGGCAGGGTGACGCGTCCGGCACGAGTGCGGAGCCGGCGGCCGAGCCGGAGACGACCACCGACGAGGCACCGCCGTCCGCGAAGCCGAGCACCGCGTCCGACCTGGGCTCGGGCGGATCGTTGTTCGACGTCGGCGGCGACGACCCGGAGCCCGCTCCCGCGCCCGCCGCGGCGACCGAGCCCGAGCCGACCCCGGCCGAGCCACCGGCCGAGAAGGCCGCGGTGGCGTCCTCGTCCAGCGGATCGCTGTTCGACATCGCCTCCGACGACCCGCAGCCCCCGCCGGCCGGTTCGTCGGCCCCGACGACCGCGGCGACCGCTGCGGCCGGCACGGACAGTGCGAGCGCTCCCGACGAGGTCGCTGACGAGTCGCCGTCGGCCACGCCGGCCGCGAGCTCCGGCTCGTCGCGCCGCTCCCTGTTCGACATCGCGGCCCCGGCAGCCGCCGCGGGCTCGACCGCGGCGCCGCAGGCGAGGTCGGCGCCGGAGCCCGAGCCGGAGCCCGCGGCCGCACCGGAGCCCGAGCCCGAGCCCGAGCCGACGTCGAAGGTCGAGCCGCAGCAGGATGCGGCGCCCGCAGCCACGAGCGCCACGGCCGGGTCCGGCAAGGCGAGCACCCCGGCGTCCGAGGTCCCCCAGGGCGGATCGCTCTTCGACCTCGAGGCGCCGACGGAGTCAGCCGGCTCCGCGCCGGCAGAGCCGGCCCAGGCCGACGCCGAAGCCGAGCCCGAGCCGGAGCCCGAGCCGGAGCCCGAGCCCGAGCCCGGGCCGGAGCCCGACGCTGCGGCCGAGCCGGAGCCGCCGAGCCGCCGAGCCGGAGGATGCAGCCGAGCCGGAGCCGGCCGCGTCGGGCGAGGCGCACCAGCCGAAGAAGGACGTCGACATCTCCGGGTCGAGCTCGCTCTTCGACCTCTGAGGTCACGCCGAGCAGGTCGTGTGCCTCACCACGGCCCAGGGCCGGTCCTCAGGCACACGACCTTCACAGCACCTCGGGTCGTGTGCCTGACGACGCCCCGGGGACCGTCGTGGGGCACACGACCCCACGGACGGCGCCGTGGCTCAGTCGTCGTCCCGGTCGCCCTCGCCGGGGTGCGCCGGCACCACGACGGGCTTGAGCCGAGCCCAGAGCAGGAACAGGACACCGACCACGATCAGCACGGCGCCGGCGATCAGGTTGGCGTTGTAGTCGTCGGAGTCCGGCTTCCCGGCGGTGTTGTCGGAGACCAGACCGGTCACCAGCAGGATGACGCCGTAGACCCCCAGCAGGCCGCCGATCACGCTGCGGATGTCGAAGGCGCCCGCGGTGTGGCGCTCGGTGGACTCCGGGCCGGAGCCGGTCGGGGTGGGATCGGTGCTGCTCACGAGGGCCTCCTCAGAAGGCGAAGTTGAGGGCGATGACCATGACGAGGGCGATGCCGGCCAGCGGCATCGTGCGGCGGTACCAGGGGTAGGAGGCCTCGTCGGCGTCGACGAGGGTCTCGCGCGGCGTCTCGGAGTAGACCAGGCCGACCAGCTCGGAGGCCGGCTTCGGCGCGGTCACCAGCGACACGACGACGCTGAGGACGATGTCGACGACGAACGCGGCGGACGCGGCCAGGAAGGCCGCCCCCTGGCCGCCGAGCGGGATCACGCCGACGCTGAGACCGCCGAGGGTGCCGTCGCACAGGACGGCGACGACGACCGCCGACAGGGTCCCCGCAACCAGGCCGACCCAGCCCGCGGTCGCACTCATCCGCTTCCAGAACATCCCGAGGATGAAGGTCGCGAACAGCGGTGCGTTGAAGAAGCCGAACAGCGTCTGGAGGTAGTCCATGATGTTGCTGAACCCGGCGGCGAAGAACGCCGTCCCGACCGCCACGGCGGTCGCCGCCACCGTCGCCCACCGCCCGACGGCCAGGTAGTAGGAGTCCGAGCGGTCCTTGACGACGTACTGCTCCCACAGGTCGTAGGACAGCACGGTGTTGAAGGCGGAGATGTTGGCCGCCATGCCGGCCATGAAGGCAGCCAGCAGACCCGCGATCGCGAGGCCGAGCAGCCCGTTGGGCAGCACGTCGCGCATCAGGTAGAGCAGCGAGTCGTTGTAGGTCACCGAGCCTTCCGCACCTCCGGCGACCTCGCCGCCCGCCTTGAGCTGGGCGATCTCGGTGACCAGCACCGCGGCGATCATGCCCGGGATGATGGTGATGAAGGGGATGAACATCTTCGGGAAGGCCCCGATGATCGGGGTCTTGCGCGCCGAGGAGATCGAGTTCGACGCCATCGCCCGCTGGACCTCGACGAAGTTCGTCGTCCAGTAGCCGAAGGAGAGCACGAAGCCGAGACCGAAGACGATGCCGACGACCGAGAGGAGGTCGTTGGAGAACCCGGACAGGGCGTTGCCGGGCCAGGAGTTCAGCTGCTCGGCCGCGGAGGCGGAGTCGGGGTTGCTGGCGGCCGCGGCGGTGATCTTGTCGGTCAGCCCGCTCCAGCCGCCCACCCGGTGCAGCCCGATCAGCGTGAGCGGTGCGAGGGAGGCGACGATCACGAAGAACTGGAGCACCTCGTTGTAGATCGCAGCGCTCAGCCCGCCCAGGGTGATGTAGGACAGCACGATCACGGCGGCGACCAGCAGGGCGACCCACAGCTGCCAGCCCAGCATCGCCTGGATGATGCTGCCGAGCAGGTAGAGGTTGACGCCCGCGATCAGCAGCTGGGCGAGGGCGAAGGACAGCGCGTTGACCAGGTGGGCCCCGGTCCCGAAGCGCCGCCGCATGAACTCGGGCACCGAGCGGACCTTCGAGCCGTAGTAGAAGGGCATCATCACCACGCCGAGGAACAGCATCGCGGGGACGGCGCCGATCCAGAAGTAGTGCGTCGCCGGCAGACCGAACTGCGCGCCCGACGCCGACATCCCCATGATCTCGACCGCACCGAGGTTGGCGGAGATGAAGGCCAGTCCCGTCACCCAGGCGGGCAGCGAGCGGCCGGAGAGGAAGAAGTCGACCGAGTCGGAGACCTGGCGGCGGGCCAGGACCCCGATCCCGAGGACGACGAGGAAGTAGATCGCGACGATCGCGTAGTCGACCGGTTCGGCGTTGATGATGGTGGCGAGAGGCGTGATGACAGGCACAGCGGAGAAGTTGACCACCGCAGCCTCGGCCTCGCTTCACCCCCGCGGGGGTCTCGATCGGCAGCTCCCCGCGTGACATCACGGTGACGAACGGCGACGTCACGTATCCTTGCGATGACGTCATTGTGATGTCATAGTGGCGTCATGGACCTCACGCCGTACGTCGACAGCCTCCGCCGCGACCTGCTCGCGGCCGCCTCGGGCGCCGGCGAGGAGGCCCGCCAGGTCGCGGAGCGCCTCGGGTTCGCCCTCGAGCCGGCCACCCGACTCGCTCTCATGGAGGCCGTCTCGCAGGCCGCGGCCGAGATCACCGCGGAGATGCGCAGCGGCTCGGTCGACGTACGTCTTGCCGGCCGCGATCTCGACTTCGTCGTCGAGGAGGCCGAGCCGGTCCCGCTCGCGGCACCCGCCCCGCCCGTGCCGTCTGCTCCCGCGGAGCCGGAGGAGGAGGGCGGCCTGGCCCGCGTCACCCTGCGTCTGCCCGAGTCGGTCAAGGACCGGGCGGAGGAGGCCGCGGGCGAGGCCGGTCAGTCGCTGAACACCTGGCTGGTCAACGTCGTGCGCAGCGCCGTGCGCGGGGGCGCAGTCCGCGTCGACGTCGACCTGACGAGCCTGCCGTTCCTCGGCCGGTCGAGCGACCCCTCCCGCCGCGGGAGGGCCGGCAGCCGCCGGGTCACCGGCTGGCTCTAGACCTCCGTCGCGTCACCGCCGGCGCCAGGCACTCCACCACACCCATCCCACACCGAGGGACGCAGCCGTCCGGCTCGTCCCGCGGTCCCGTACACCCTGGAGACACCATGTCCGAGCACCCCGACCACGCCGAGCACGCCTTCGAGACCCCCGAGCCGGTCCGCCTCTACGTGGAGATCGGCAAGGGCTCGATCATCCTGGCCGCCGGTGAGGACGCCACCGCCACGACAGTCGTGATCGACGGGGACCGCGCCGAGGACGTCGACGTACGCCGGGACGGTCGCGAGGTCACCGTGGTCGCGCCCCAGCGGCTCAGGCACCTGCTGCGTGACGCCGAGCTGCACGTGAGGGTGGAGCTGCCCGCAGGCTCGGACCTCGCGACGAGGACCGGCAGCGCCGACCTGCAGGGCACCGGCCGCCTCGGCACGGCACTGGTGCGCAGCGGCAGCGGAGACGTCGACCTCGAGGAGCTCGGCGGCGAGACCGTCGTCGAGACGGGCTCCGGCAACGTCACCCTCGGCACGGCGCGAGCCGACCTCGGCGTCAAGAGCGGCTCGGGCGACCTCTCGGCGCGCCAGGTCGGGGGCACGACCACCGTGTCCACCGGCTCCGGGGACGTCCACCTCCAGCACGCCGCCGGACCCGTCGACGTCAAGACCGGCTCCGGCGACCTGCACGTCACGACCGCCGGCTCGGACGTCAGCTTCAAGACCGGCAGCGGCGACGTCGCGATCGAGCGCAGCACGGCACCGGCCCGGCTGAGCTTCCAGGGCGCCTCCGGTGACGTCCACCTCGGTGTCGCGGGCGGCACCCCGATCTGGACCGACCTCGCCACGCTCTCGGGCGCCGTGCGCACCTCGTTGCCCAGCACCGGGGAGCCGGCCGAGGGCCAGCCGCACCTCGAGCTGCGAGTCGCCTCGGTCAGCGGTGACATCGAGATCGTCGAGGCCTGAGCCACCCACCACCCACACCCACACAGCCCGTCACACCGAGAGGAAGGAACACCCCATGAACGAGCATCAGCCGCTTGCCGAGCTCGCCATCCAGCAGCGTCTCACCGACGTCGCAGCCGGCCCCCGCACGCCGCGGCTGGCACCGCCGAGGCGACCGCGCGGCCACCGGCGACACGTCCTCGCCAGCGGCCTCCGCCGGGTCGCTGACCGGCTCGACGGCTGACCGACGGCTGACCGACGCTGACCGACGGCTGACCGGGAAGGATGACCAGCGCGAGCGAATCCGCCCACGTAGTCGTCTACCGCGCCTCGGGGTAGGCCAGGACGGGGACCCCCGCCTCGCTCAGCTGGTCCTGCTCGTCCTGCGTCATGCCGGACTGGGTGGCGGTGACGAGGTCGGGCCGCAGCCGCACGATCCGCTCGACCAGGACGTCGTCGATGTCGTCGAGGCGCACCGACTGCTCGGCCCCCTCGATCTCGGCGAGCGCTACGTCGAAGAAGTCCGACGACCCCGTTCTCGTTGCCGGCACAGGTGACTTTCACAGCACCCACCGCCACCACACCGAGCGAGAGGGGGAAGTCGGCCTCCGCGTTGCCGACGCTGACGACCAGCTCCGGCTCGGACTCGCCCGCCGCGGCGCCGTCGCCGGCGCCGCGCCCGACCATCTGGCACGGCAGAGGCTGGACGGGCCGGTCGCACCCTGCCCCCCCGGACGAGCAAGTCTCGCCTGGCCAAGGCGAGGCTGACCCGCACGAGGCGCAACCGTCCTGCTGGCTGCCCCTCAGCGGGCCGAGGCGACGGCGACGGGGTCCGGCACCGGCCGCCGCTCGTGCGGGCGGCGCAGTGCGACCAGCACCCCGAGCAGCATCACGATCCCGCCCAGCAGCTCGCTCCCGCTCGGCGGGTCGCCGACCAGGACCCAGGCGGAGAGCATCGCCACCGGGGGCACCAGCAGGATCCAGGGCACGACGGCCGAGGGCGCGTTGCGCGAGAGCAGGGTGTTGAAGATGCCGTACCCCACCAGCGAGGCGAGGATCGCGGTGTACGCCGTCGCCGCGAGCGCCTGCCACGACAGCCCGACCAGCGCGCCACCGACGGCGGCCGGCCCGTCGAGCAGCAACGAGCCCACGAGCGCGGGGACCGGCACCACCAACGCCGACCACACGGTCAGCGACAGACCCCCCGTGACGCCGGACGCGCGGGAGATCACGTTGCCGACAGCCCAGGACAGGGCCGCGAGCAGGCACAGGACGAGGGCGAGGAGGGGCTTCTCGCCTCCTCGACCCAGACCGACGAGCACCAGGCCGAGGGCTCCGACGCCGACCCCGACCGCCTGGGTGCGGGTCGGCGGCTGACGTAGCGCGGCGGCCGCGATCAGGATCGTCAGGACGACCTGGGCCTGGAGCACGAGCGCAGCCAGTCCGGGCGAGAGCCCTGCAGCGATGGAGAGGTAGAGGAAGCCGAACTGCCCCAGCGACATGAAGAGACCGACGAGCGCCACCACCGACCACCGCGCCGCCGGGCGCGGTACGAGGAGCACGGCGGGAAGGCTCACCACGACGAAGCGAAGGGCCAGGAAGAGCAGGGGCGGGATGCCGGCCATGCCCCAGTCGATGACGACGAAGTTGAGGCCCCACACGACGGTGACGAGGACGATGAGCGCACGGTCACGACGGTTCACGCCACGAGTCTTCAGGCCTTCACCGTGAAGGACCAGCAACCTTTTGGTTCCATCTGGATGTAGCGTTGCTTCATGATCGACCTCGAGGGCCTCGTCTCGCTGCGGGCCGTCGCGGCCTACGGCTCCGTCGTGGCCGCGGCCGAGGTGCTCGGCTACACCCCCAGCGCGGTCTCCCAGCAGGTCAAACGGCTCGAGCGTCAGCTCGGCGTACCGCTGCTGGAGCGGGTCGGCCGCGGAGTGGTCCTCACCGGTCGCGGCCGCCGCCTGGCCGAGGACGGCGGTCGGGTCCTCGCCGAGGTCGAGACCCTGGAGACCGGGCTGCAGCACGGTGACGACCCCGCCGCCGGGCGACTGCGCCTGACCGCGTTCTCCACCGCGGTGCGCGGCATCGTGGCACCGGCTCTCGGCGCGCTACGACGCACCCACCCCGACCTCCGGGTGGCGCTGCACGAGGAGGAGCCGTGGCACACCCTCGACCTGGTCACCGGCGGCCACACCGACCTCGGTCTCGTGCACAGCTGGGGTGACGTGCCGCTCGACGTGCCCGACGCGCTGGTCGCCACCGCGGTGCACCATGACGAGGCCGACGTGATCGTGCCGGCCGACCACCCGCTCGCCGGCCGTGACCGGGTCACCCCGGCCGACCTGCGCGAGGAGGCCTGGGTCGCGACGCCCCAGGGCACGATCTGCCGGCAGTGGCTGCACCGGATGTACGTCGGCACCGGGCGGACGCCGCGCATCGCCCACGTCTCGCTGGAGTACGAGTCGCACCTCGCGCTGGTCGAGGCCGGGCTCGGGATCGCGCTGGTCCCCCGGCTGGGCCGGGCGCGGCTGAGCGGGTCGCTGCGCGCACGTGCCGGCGAGCGACCCGGTGCCGACGCGCACCGTCACCGCCGTGCACCGCACCAGCCTGCGTGACTCCCCCGCCGTCGCGGCCGTGATCGCGGCGCTGAGCGAGGCCGCGGCGCAGCAGGGCTAGATGCTCGTGCGGTGGAAGCCCTGGAACGAGCGCGACGGGGTCGGTCCGCGCTGACCCTGGTAGCGCGAGCCGTACTTGGCCGAGCCGTAGGGGTGCTCGCTGGCCGAGGAGAGCCGGAAGAAGCAGAACTGGCCGATCTTCATCCCCGGGTAGAGCTTGATCGGCAGCGTCGCGACGTTGGCCAGCTCGAGGGTCACGTGGCCGGAGAAGCCCGGGTCGACGAATCCGGCGGTGGCGTGCGTGAGCAGGCCCAGACGTCCCAGCGAGGACTTGCCCTCGACCCTCGCGGCGACGTCGTCGGGCAGCGTCACGACCTCGTAGGTCGAGCCCAGCACGAACTCGCCCGGGTGCAGGATGAACGCGTCGTCGCCCTCGGGCTCGACCATCCGGGTCAGGTCGGACTGGTCGGCGGCCGGGTCGATGTGCGGGTACTTGTGGTTCTCGAAGACCCGGAAGTACCGGTCGAGGCGCACGTCGATCGACGACGGCTGCAGCATCGCCTCGTCCCAGGGTTCCAGGGCGACGCGGCCGGCCTCGATCTCGGTCAGGATGTCGCGGTCGCTGAGCAGCACGCGCACGAACCTACCGCCCGGCTCGGCCGGGGCCCCGCCTAGGCTCGGGCGGTGCCCGGACCGACGTACCGCCGTTTCGTCGCGCTCGGCGACTCCTTCACCGAGGGGGTCGGCGACCCCTCCCCGGGTCACCCGCACGGCGTGCGCGGATGGGCCGACCGGGTGGCCGAGGTGCTCGCGGCGCACGCCGACCGCGAGGGCGGCGGCTTCGGCTACGCCAACCTCGCGATCCGCGGTCGCAAGCTCGACGGCGTGCTGGCCGAGCAGGTCGACCCGGCGCTGGCCCTGGAACCGGACCTGGTCTCGATCTACGCCGGCGCCAACGACATCCTGCGTCCGCGGGTCGACCTCGACGCGCTCGTCGGCCGCTACGACGCCGCGCTCGCCCGGCTCGCGGCGAGCGGCGCCCAGGTGGTGGTCTTCACCGCCTTCGACCCGGGCGGGTCGGCGATCTACCGCGCCGTGCGCGGACGGTTCGCGCTGTACAACGAGCTGGTGCGCACCGCTGCCTCCCGCCACGGCGCGGCGGTGGTCGACTTCTGGCGGCTGCGGGAGTACCGCGACTGGGGCTACTGGGACACCGACCGGATGCACATGGGCACCCCCGGGCACCGGCGGATGGCCATCGAGGTGCTCGAGACCCTCGGCGTCGAGCACGACCTGGTGTCCCCCACGCCCCGCGAGATCGCCCGACCCTCGCGCCGCGAGCAGGTCACCGAGAACCTCGCCTGGACCAGGGACTCCGCCCTGCCGTGGGTGCACCGGCGGCTGACCGGGCGGTCCTCGGGCGACGGGCTGGCGCCGCGCTACCCGACGCTCGGGCGGCCGCTGTCCCCCGGCGGCGCCTGAACGACCCCGGATCGTCTATCCTCGGTGCCGACCGGTCCGCCGGTCACCGGCGGATGTAGCTCAGTTGGTAGAGCGCGACCTTCCCAAGGTCGATGTCGCGAGTTCGAGTCTCGTCATCCGCTCCATCTCCGCCCGACCGGGCCTCCCGACCCGCCTCCTAGGCTTGCGACGTGGACTTCACCGGCTTCCCCGTCGCGGCGCTCGACTTCTACGACGACCTGGAGGTCGACAACACCCGGTCGTTCTGGGAGGCCCACAAGGCGACGTACGACGAGTGCGTGCGGGCACCGATGGCCGCCCTGTGCGCGGCGCTCGAGCCCGAGTTCGGGGCGGCCAAGATCTTCCGGCCCTACCGCGACGTGCGCTTCAGCAAGGACAAGACGCCCTACAAGGAGCACCAGGGTGGCTTCGTCGCCGTCGCACCCGGGGCGGGCTACTACGTGCAGGTCTCCGCTCCGGGGGTGCGGGTCAGCGTCGGGTGGTACCACGCCGAGGCACCACGGCTGGCCGCCCTGCGGGAGGCGATCGACGACGACGAGTCCGGACCCGCGCTGACGCGGATCGTGGCCACGCTGGAGGGCTACGGCTGGGAGCGCGGGGGTGACCGGCTCAAGACCTCCCCGCGCGGGTACGGCGCCGACCACCCCCGCATCGACCTGCTGCGCCACCGCAGCCTGACCTTCACCCGCTCCTACGGCTTCGCCCCCGAGGTGCACACGGCCGAGCTGCTGGAGTGGGTGCGCCGCGACTGGCGCCAGAGCGCCCCGCTCATCGGGTGGGTCACCGCGGTCCCGGTCGAGCTCAGCGGGCGGTAGGAGGCACGGACGCCACGCGGTCACCCGCCGTTCACCCGGCGTCCCCCACCTCGTGGTGCGGCTGGGTCACGCTGGGCTCATGGCCAAGCGCACCGTCTTCCTCCACATCGGCCTCCCCGGCGTCGGGGACGTCGTCGACACCGCCGTGCAGCGCCACCGGGGCCGGCTCGCCGAGCTCGGCGTGCTGGTGCCGACGAAGGCCCGCGAGGAGTCCTTCCGCGCCGCGATCGACGTACGCCGGCTGCACCATGCGTGGGGCTTCAAGCGCAAGGAGGTCGAGGGGGCGTGGGCCCAGGTCGCCCGCCGCTGCCTCAAGGGCCGCTCCACGGTGCTCCTCAGCCAGAGCGCGCTGGCCGGCGCCACGCCCGAGCAGATCCACCTGCTCGTCTCCCAGCTGCCCGGCCTGAAGGTCCACGTGGTCCTCAGCGTCGCCGCCCCCGACTCCTGGTCGGAGCCGGGTGACCCCGAGAGCGACCTCGCCGGAGTGCTGGAGCGCTGGTCGACGGCCGTGCGCGACCCCGAGCGCCTGCACGTGATCGTGGCGCCGCGCGGTGGTGACGTCCGCTCGACGGTGTGGCGCGCGCTCGGCGAGGTGGTCGGCTTCGGCACCCGCTCGCTGCCGGTCGAGGGCCTCGCCCCCCCGCCCCGGCGTACGCCGCAGCGCCCCCTGGACGCCGCCGCCGGCGCCCGGCTGCGCCAGCGTGCGGCGCACTGGCGCAGCGCGCTGGTCGAGGGCGGCTACGACGTCCGCGGCGACCTGGCCGACCTCGAACCCGCGCCGTACCCGGCCAGCGAGGTCGCCGCCACCACCGACGAGCTGGTCGACCGGTTGGTGCTGACGACCCGCGAGCTCGTCGAGGCCCAGCACCAGATCGACCGGCTCGCGGTGCGCAACGAGACCCTCGAGGCCCGCCTCGACGAGCTGGACCACAAGCCACGGCGGCTGCGGGGGCTCGGCGCCGCCTGAGCGCCGCCTCCCCGGAGGCGGCCTGGCGGCCGGTGCGGTTTCCCAAGGGATGCATCGTTGTCATCACTCCCCGGCGTGGATCCACCGCGGTGAGCGGGCAGCTCCCCTCATACCGTGGGAAACCGCAGCGGCGTCACCCAGCCGCACTGCCGCTCCCGGCCCGACGCACGCGCCGGCTCAGTGCGGCTGCCAGGCGTCCTCGTCCTGGGTGCGCTCGGCGACCGGCGCCGGGAGGTCGCCGGCGGCGAGGTGGGCGATCGTGACCTCCTCGAAGACCTCGCGCAGCGAGCTGCGCGCGGCGATCCAGACCCGCTGGAGCACCTCGGCGCGCTCGTTGTAGCTGACCGCCTCGGGCCGCAGGCCGTAGACGGAGACGAGCGGGCCGTCGACGGCGCGGATCACGTCGGCGATGCTCACCTCGGACGCGGCGCGGTCCAGCCGCCAGCCGCCGGACTGGCCGCGCTGGGAGCGCACGATGCCGGAGCGGCGCAGGTCGGCCAGGATCGCCTGGAGGAAGCCGTGCGGGATGTCCTGCCGCCGGCTGAGCTCCTCGGCGCTGGTCGCCTGCGTCTCGTCCTCGCGCGCCATCTCGATGAGCGCCCGCAGCGCGTAGTCGGACTTCGCGGAGACGCGCACGCGGCCAGTGTCCCAGACGCGCCCACGACCGGGTCGACCGGTCGAGCCGATCGCCGTTGCCTTGCTCGGGGCGTCGCGTGGTCCTACCATGATGTTACTGGCGAGTACACCGAGGGGTAACACTCACCCTTCACCGCCGGTACCCCCGTGACGAGAAGGCGGTCCTTCCTTGAGCCACTACCAGAGCAACCTGCGCGACATCGAGTTCAACCTCTTCGAGGTCTTCGGCCGCGAGCAGGTCCTCGGCACCGGTCCCTTCGCCGAGGTCGACGCCGACACCGCCCGCGAGATCCTCGCCGAGGTCGACCGGCTCGCCCGCGAGGACCTCGCGCCTCCTACGTCGACTCCGACCGCAACCCGCCGGTCTTCGACCCGGCCACGCACACCGCGCCCGTGCCGGCGAGCTTCAAGAAGAGCTACGACGCGTGGATGGCCGCGGAGTACTGGCGCCTGCAGCTGCCCGAGGCGCTCGGCGGCCAGCCCGCCCCCTCGAGCCTGAACTGGGCGATGGGCGAGCTCGTGCTCGGCGCGAACGCCCCCATCTGGATGTACGCCTGCGGCCCTGCGTTCGCCTCGATCATCCACCGCAACGGCAACGAGCGCGACCAGCGCATCGCCGAGATCATGGTCGAGCGCCAGTGGGGCGCCACGATGGTGCTGACCGAGCCCGACGCGGGCTCCGACGTCGGCGCGGGTCGCACCAAGGCCACGCCCAACGAGGACGGCTCGTGGAACATCGAGGGCGTCAAGCGCTTCATCACCTCGGCCGAGTCCGACCTGCAGGAGAACATCATGCACCTCGTGCTCGCGCGCCCCGTGGGCGTCGAGGGCGTGGGCGGGCCCGGCACCAAGGGGCTGAGCCTGTTCCTGGTGCCCAAGATCCACTTCGACCACGAGACCGGCGAGCTGACCGGCGTGCGCAACGGCGCGTACGTCACGAACGTCGAGCACAAGATGGGCATCAAGGTCTCCAACACCTGCGAGGTCACCTTCGGCGACCCCTCCGTCGGCGGCGGCGAGCCCGCGCAGGGCTGGCTGCTCGGCGAGGTCCACCAGGGCATCGCGCAGATGTTCCAGGTCATCGAGAACGCCCGGATGATGGTCGGCTCCAAGGCCATCGCGACGCTCTCGGCCGGCTACCTCAGCGCCCTGGAGTACGCCAAGAACCGGGTCCAGGGCGCCGACCTGAGCCAGGCCGCCGACAAGGCCGCGCCGCGGGTGACGATCACCCACCACCCCGACGTACGCCGCTCGCTGATGGTGCAGAAGTCGTTCGCCGAGGCGATGCGCGCGCTGGTCGTCTACACCGCCACCTGGCAGGACCAGGTGATGCTGGCCGAGCACGCCGGCGAGGCCGACGAGCTGGCCAGCGCGGTCAACGACCTGCTGCTGCCGATCGTCAAGGGCTACGGCTCCGAGCGCTCGTGGGTGCTGCTGGGCACCGAGTCGCTGCAGACCTTCGGCGGGTCCGGCTTCCTCCAGGACTACCCCGTCGAGCAGTACGTGCGCGACGCCAAGATCGACACCCTCTACGAGGGCACCACCGCGATCCAGGGCCAGGACTTCTTCTTCCGCAAGATCGTCAAGGACCAGGGCCGCGCTCTGGGCCACCTCGCGGGCGAGATCACCGCGTTCGTCGAGTCCGAGGCCGGCAACGGCCGGCTCAAGAACGAGCGCGCCCTGCTCTCGACCGCCCTCGAGGACGCCAACGCGATGGTCGGGCACATGATCAACGACCTGATGAGCAGCCAGGACGAGGCCGACCAACATCTACAAGGTCGGCCTGAACACCAGCCGCCTGCTGATGGCGCTCGGCGACGTGGTCTGCGGCTGGCTGCTGCTGCGCCAGGCCACCGTGGCCCTGGAGAAGCTCGGCGGCGACCCCGGTCGCGACCAGCGCTTCTACGAGGGCAAGGTCGCGGCCGCGCAGTTCTTCTGCCAGACCAACCTCCCCCGCATCTCCGCCGAGCGCGCCATCGCCGAGGCCACCGACAGCTCGCTGATGGAGCTCGACGAAGCCGCCTTCTGAGGTCTACTGATCCTCGCGCCCCTGCCATGTCGTCAGGCAGGCCCGGTTGCCTTGCGAGTCGGCCAGCACCCAGTACGCCGGGGCGGCGCTGTCGTCGACCAGTTCACCGCCGGCTGCGATCGCGGCGGCGATCCGGCCCTCGACCACCTCGGGCGGGATCCGCAGGTCGAGGTGCCAGCGCTGCCGCGGGACCTCGTGGTCCGCGTGAGCCTCGGTGGGCTGGAACCAGATCGACGCCCGACGCCCGGTGGCGTCGCGCAGCTGCAGCTCACCCCACGCCTCGACGGTGTCGTAGTCGAGCAGCGCCGCCCAGAACGGCCTGACCTCCGCCCCGTCGGCCGAGTCCAGGGCGAGCTCGAGCACGCTGTTGCGCTCCGGGCGCGGCGTGGCTCCAGCGGCGCGGGCCAGCTCGCTGATCGTCCGGGCCAGCACCACGTCGCGCGAGGTCACCCCGCCGACGTCGTGGCTGAGCAGCCGGACGTCGAGGCGCCCGTAGGACACGTCGAGGTCGGGGTGGTGGTCCATCTCCTCGGCCGCGACCGTGATCGCGTCGACCAGTCGGACGGCGCCGACGAAGTCGCCGGTGTCGAAGCTGGCGTGCAGGCGGTCGATCAGCATCCGCCAGTCGTCGAGCCGCTCACCGACCAGGTCCTGCTCGGTCAGCACCCTCCTTGAGGATGCTTGACAAACGCGTGCAGCACGCGTTTCGAGACCCCCGTCGTCCGACACGTCTGCGCTACCGCGTGTATCCCGCGATCCGGTGCGGCAGCACCGACATCACGAACGCCACCACCCACCCGATGACCGACCAGCCGAGCAGCAGGTTGAGCCAGAAGACGCCCCAGTGATTGGACTTGCCGCGCAGCGCCGCGATCATCCACGGCAGCATGTAGCCGAGCGTGAGCACCGCGACCAGGATCGCCACGACCGAGCTCACGGGGCGGGCCTTCTTGTCGGTGACGAACTGGGTCATGGGACAAGCCTAGGCAGATGCGTCCACCGGCCAGGCGAGCCGCGTACCGACGCGCCATCGACCGCTCCTCCGACGGCGCGTTCATTGGCTGGATCAGCCTGAACCCGTCGAACCCGACCTTTCGCAGCGCGTCGATGGGCTACTGCTTCGAGGAGCCCGCCTGGGCCCACGGGTACGTCACCGAGGCCGCGACCGCGGTGGTGGAGTGGGCGTACGACGCCCTCGACCTCACCCGCGTCCAGGCCGAGACCGACACCCGCAACCTCGCGTCGGCCTGCGTCTTGGAGAAGCTCGGCTTCCTCCACGAGGGGACCCTCCGCGAGGACTGCATCGTCGATGGCGACGTGTCGGACTCGTGGGTGTTCGGGCTGCTGAGGCGGGACTGGCAGCCGTAGGACAGCTGGCGCACGCCCGACAGAGGAGAGCGACACCACGCCGCAGCCGTCAATCAACGCTGCGTCATTGCGCCCAGTTACACGCACGAGCTCGACGTGCCGAAAGTTAGGCGAGCCTGTCGCCGCGAGAACTGCTTGCTCCTCCGTGCGTACTGGGGTGCAGCGTCATATGCCTGGGTTATTGCGGGGAAGCGTCTCGCGGCTCGACGCATCACAGACCCGCGCGCCAGCTCGGTCCGAAAGGCTAGACACAGGACCGCGACCGCGAGACTCTGATGCTATCGACTGAGATGGGGGTTGACCATGCATTGGTTTCGGACTTATGTGGCGCCATTCTTGGGCGCAGTCACTTTAGAGGTAGTGCACTGGTACCGCCTCCGGGGATCGCTTAATCAGGCTAGGTATCAGCGTTTGCTTAAGTCGTCGGGGTACTGGCTGATTACGGCCGCGATGACCGCCGTAGGCGGTTTGGGAAGTCTGATACTTGCGGGGGGCGAACTCGACGCCGGGCGTCTATTGGTGCTTGGTGCTGCTTTTCCGACCCTGTTTAAAGAGTTAGTGAGTAGTGCCGGGGCGGGAGGCGGTCCGAAACTTGGTGAGAACGATTCACGGTCATTGATTAGTGACTACTTCTCACCCGAGCGGTGACAGAGATGGCGAGACGCAGGTGGACAGCACTTGTTGGAATCCTCCTTGATACTTCTCGCGGCGTGGGGGGTGGTAGCGGCGGGCCGGTTGTGCGATCTGGGTTACAACTCGAGAAATTCGCCGCCGTCGCCACCGGCGCGGAGGAGTTTCGAAACATCTGGCGGCGGTCGGCATCCACCACTGAACTCGATAAAGCCATGGCGGCTGCTAGCCGCGCGTCGGAATTGGGTTACGAAATTCCACGAGCAACCCAGCTAGAGTCTGCTGCCGACTCATTCCTGGAGCAATACCGCAACTCAACCGCTGACGTAGTCACGCTCGTCGGTCACAACGACGGCGGCACCTTCAGGTTTGCGGACGGAAGTCCTCTTGTGCTGGCTGACTTGTCCACTGCGGGGGGCCCACCTGTGGCGATGATCTCCTGCAACTCGATGACTTACGCCAATGGGCAAGCGGTCGGGATCCCGAGCGCCATCACTTTCACGGTGGCCTATTCGACCCAGACCAAACTCGCGGGCAAGATAGCCGAGCGCACCAGCGTTCCTACAGGTTCAGAGTTGCAACAGCTGTTAATTGACTCTTTGAACGAGGCGAGTGCCGAGTCTGGTGTGCAGATGAAGTACGTCGTTTTCGGAGTCGGAACAACCGGCGGCGGGATTGCAGTCTGGCAACAGTTGGATTAGCCAGCAACGGAGGCTTGGCCGCTGTTTCACCCTGGAGCCCGGATCACCGTTCAGATGAGCCGCTGGCCGGGTTCGCGGTGCGTCCTACCGCCGCGGTTGACCGCGTCCCACGTGCTCGCTAGTCAACGCTCGAGGACAGTTCGATCACTCCTTATGCCGCCCGGCCGGAACGGGCGACCCAAGCTCACCCGACTCGGCGACATGACGCGGATGCCCCTCCGCCGTGGGGAGCAGCAACCCCCGCTGCAGCCACCGCGGCATCGTCCAGTTCGCCTTCCCGAGCACGCCCACGAGCGCGGGGGCCAGCAGCCCACGCACGATGACGGCGTCGATCGCGATGCCGAGGGCTAGCGCGGTGGCCAGCACCTTGACCTCGATGGCGGGCACGGTCGAGAGCGCGATGAAGGCGAAGAACAGGATCAGGGCGGCCGAGGTGACCAGGCGACCGGTGTTGGCGATGCCCTCGACGACGGCCCGGTCGGTGGCCGTGCGCGCGTCGAGGCCCTCGCCGGTCTCGGGCGAGACGAGGGCGTCGTACTCCTCGCGCATCCGTGACAGCAGGAACACCTCGTAGTCCATCGAGAGCCCGAAGAGGAACGCGAACGCGGCGATCGGGACCCAGATGGTGATCGCCCCGGTCGCGGTCTGGTTGAAGAGCAGCTCGGTGCCGACGCCGTGCTGCCAGATCAGCACCGTGACGCCGTACGCCGCGCCGAGGGAGAGCGCGTTGAGGGCGAGCGCCTTGATCGGCAGCCACAGCGAGCGCAGCGCGCGGGCCAGCAGCAGGAAGGTCACCACCGCGACGGCGAGCACGACCCAGATCACGTTGCCGTAGACCGCGGAGATGTAGTCCTTGTCCTCGGCCGGGCGTGCCGCCCACCGAGGCGTCGAGACCGTCGCCGTCGCTGACCGCGAGGATGCGGTCGAGCGTGGCGCGGCCGGCGTCCGAGGTCGGGTCGTCGGCGGTCCAGACCTGGACCAGCGCCTGCCCGTCCGCGCTCCACCCCTGGCCGCCGGGCGCCACGGCCGCCGCGACGCCGTCGACGTCACCGAGCCGGTCGACCGCGGTCCCGGCGTCGCCGGAGGGCACGAGCACCTCGGTCGGGCGCACCACCCCGGGCGGCAGGCCGTCGTCCAGGGCCGAGGTCAGCGCGGTGGAGCCGGCCGACCCGGACGCGACGCCGCTGAGCTGGGCGGTGCCCAGCGTCAGCGAGACCACCGGCGCGGCGAGCGCGAGCAGCACCGCGACCGAGCCGACGACGGTCAGCCAGCGGTGGCGCAGCACGCCGGTCGTGATCCGTGCCCACAGCCGGCTGCGGGTGACGGCGGGCTTGCGGCGCGGCCAGTTCAGCCGCGGGCCGACCGCGCTGAGCAGGGCGGGCACCAGGGTCAGCGAGATGGCGACGCTGAACAGCGGGATCAGCAGCCCGCCGAAGCCGATGCTGCGCAGGAACGGGATCGGCACCAGCGCCAGCGCGGCCAGCGACACCGCGACGGTCACCCCGCTGAACACCACCGAGCGCCCGGCGGTGGCCATCGCCGCGCGTACGGCGTCGTCGTTGCCGGCGCCCCGGGCCCTCTCCTCCCGCCAGCGGGTGACCACGAGCAGGGAGTAGTCGATGGCGACGCCCAGCCCGATCAGCGCGACGAGGTACTCCACGACGGCCGAGACGTCGGTCAGGTAGGTCAGCCCGAGCAGGGCCAGGAAGGTGCCGAGGATGGACACCGCCGCGACGAGCAGCGGCAGGCCGGCCAGCAGGGAGCCGAAGACCAGGGCCAGCACCACCAGCGCGCCGATCGCGCCGATCAGCACCTCGACGATCAGGCCGCGGTCGTCGCCGCCGCCGGCCTCGAGCACGCTGAACCCGGTGAGCACGACCTCGGACCCGTCGCCCGAGGCCTGCTCGGCGACCTTGTCGAGGGCGGGCTCGGCCTGGGCGTACGGCTCGGGACCGGGGACGACCGGCGGGTAGACCACGGCCACCGCCTCGTCGGCGCCCACCGCGAGCACGTCGGCGCCCCGGTCGCCCGGAGCGACCGTGCGGGTGCCGGGCAGCGCCTCCCGGGCGGCGTCCGCGACCCGGTCGGCCTGCGCGGAGGCCCGGTCGCCGGTGACGACGAGCAGCAGCGGGTCGTTGAGCCCGCCGTTGCCGAACTGCTCGAGGATCTGCTGGTTCGTCTCGTACGCCGCCTGGCCCGGCAGGTCGAACTCGAAGGAGAGCCGGTCGACGGTCGTCGAGGCGGTGGCGCCGCCCGCGACGGCGACCACGAGCCACACCAGGGCGACCACGAGGCGGTGGCGCAGCACGGTGTCGGTCAGTCGGTGCATGGGGGTGCTTCTCTCGATCGAGGTATAAGGCGCCTGATGGCTATCAGGGAACTTACACTCAACCCATGGCGAGCCCTTCACCCGGATGGACCGGTGGCGACCCCGACGACCTCACCGCGCTGACGCTGGTGCGCGCGTCGCTGGTGATGCGCCGGGTCTTCGTCGACACGCTGGAGCCGTTCGGCCTGCCCCCGCACTACTTCAGCGTGCTGATGCACCTCGTCGAGCGGCCCGGCATCAGCCAGGCCGACCTGGCCCGCGACGTGCTGGCCACGCCGCAGTCGGTCGGCGAGCTCGTGCGTCAGATGGAGGACAAGGGGATGGTCGAGCGCACCGCGCCCGCGGGCCGGGGCCGACCCTCGGCGGTCTACGCCTCCGAGGCCGGGCGGGCGCTGCTCGACGAGGTCACGCCGCACGTGCTCGCCGCGTTCTCCCCCGAGGCGCTCGGCCTCGATCAGGCGGCGTACGACCGGCTCAACCTGGACCTGCACACCGTGATGGGCGCGCTCGGGCCCTGAGTGCGACCTCAGCGCCCGGGCGAGTCGATCCAGAGGACGACGTACGACAGGCCCGGTCGGGTGTGCTCGCGACGGCTGGAGCCGGTCACCGGGAACCCCCACGCCGCCAGCCGCTCGGGCAGCGGGTCGTCGTCGCTGAGGTTCTGCACGCCGACGACCAGGCGGCCGCCGGGGGCGACGACGTGGTCCATCAGGTGGGCGACGTACGCCGGGCGCGAGCGGGCGGGCACGTAGTCGAGTCCGGTCCGGACCACGTCGAAGCGCTGCGGCGGCATCCAGCCGTGGGCGTTGGCGGTGTGGATCCGCTCGGTCCACTGCGGGTAGCGGGTCCGGGCCAGGTCCGCGAGCTCGGGGCTGATCTCGACGCCGTACGGCTCGATCGCGTGCCCGTCCGCCTCGGCCCAGCGCTGGACGTCGGCCATCAGCAGGCCGTTGGCGCAGCCCACGTCGAGGAAGGTGCCGTCGCTCTCGATCGCGTCGCAGACCAGCCGCCGCGCGTGCTCCCAGTCGGCCGCGTCGCCGCCCTTGCCGGACTGCCCGTGCGGCGTGCTCGCAGCCAGGTACGCAGGCGCCAGCATCGCCTGCACCCGCGCATGCCAGCCCGCCTCGTCGATCCGCCCGGTCTCGAGGTCGGCGTCGATCCGAGCCAGGTCGCGCCAGCCGCGGTCCTGGGCGTCGCGCGGATCCTCCGGCTTTCGCGCGACGAAGACGAGCTCACGCCCGGGGCGGTCGGGGGCGTCGCGGACCTCGACGAGGTCGAGCCACGCGTCGGCCAGTGACTGCTCGACCTCCTCCCGGCTGCGGAACCGCAGGGTCGACGGGCTCGTCGTCACCGACCCGTCCGCGAACCGGAAGCGCGTTCTCGAAGGACACGAGCGGCAGGTCGACCGCGACGACCTGCTGCCACGACTCGACGACGCCCTCGACCGGATCCTCCACGCGCAGGTACGTCGCCTCCGGCGTCCACTCCTCCCACGCGCGCCGCTCCGGGTCGCGGGTCTCGAGGACCAGGTGGCCACCCGTGCCGAGCACGGCGGCGGCTCGCCGCAGCGCCGCGCCCCACTCCTCGTCGTCGAGGAAGACCTGCGCGACGTTGCCGGTCATCACCGCGACGTCGACGTCGTCGGTCACCGGCAGCGCGGTCGCCCCGGCCTCGACCCAGCGGACCGCGTCGGCGCCCGGCTTGGCCCGGGCCACCGCCAGCGACGCGGCGGCCGGGTCGACGCCCGACCACGTCGAACCCGCGCTCGGCGAGCTGGAGGGCGAGCACCCCGGTGCCGCACCCGATGTCGAGCACCCGCCGTACGGGCCTGTCGGCGACGAGCTCCTCGACCAGGGCGACGTAGTGGTCGAGGTCGGAGCGGTCCGTGTCGAAGGCGTCGTAGAGCCGGGCGAGCCGCGGGTCGGAGAACACCGGGTCCGGCACCCGAGGGCCCTCCGTCACGTCCAGTGGTCCCTGCACCACGCCATGATCGTCGATCGTGGGCCGCCCGCCACCCGTCTCGCGCGCACTCGCCAGGTCGGGCTCGGGTCGTGGCGCACACGACTCGCTGCGCGGCGCGCGGTGGTGGGCTCGCCTACCGTGTCGAGCGTGGGTGCACCCGACGACGACACGGTCGCAGGGACCGCGGAAGCACTCGCCCGCGGCGCCGCGGACTGGCTGCTCGTCGAGCGCGGCCCCGACCGGGACGACCCGACGCTCTACCACGGTCGCGCGGGCATCCTGCTGGCCCTGCGCGAGGCGCACGCGCACCTCGGCGACCCGGCGTACGCCGAGGCGGTCGAGCGCGGTGCCGACGAGCTGGCCGACTCCGTCGCCGACGTCGACGGGTCCGGGCTGTACGTCGGACTGACCGGCGTCGCGTTCGCTCTGCACAACCTCGGACGGCACGAGGCCGCAGCCCGTGCGCTCCGGGTCGTCCGCGACCGGGCCGTCGACGGTCGCTGGGGACCGATGTTCGAGCTCTTCGCCGGCAACGCCGGGATCGGGCTCGGGGCGCTCGCGGTGGGCGACCTCGAGCTCGCCGTCGAGGCGGTCACGCCGTACGCCGCCGCCGCCACGCCGACCCGCGACGGCGTCAACTGGCCCGTGCGACCCACGCCGGCCCGCTCACACCACCTCGCGCACGGCACGCTCGGGATCGTCCACGCGCTGGCCGCTGTCGGCGCCGCGGCCGACCGGCCCGACCTGACCGAGCTCGCGCTGCGCGGCGCGGCCGACGTCGTCGGGCGCGACGAGCAGGCCCCGGACGGGTTCCTCGTGCCGCACTCGGACCCGCCGCACCGACCGGAGCTGGTCGAGCGCTACAGCCTGGGCTGGTGCAACGGGCCGGCCGGCGACGCCCAGACCTTCCGGCTGCTCGCCCGGGTCACTGCCGACCCCGCCTGGGAGGCGCTCGCCGACCGGTGCTGGCACACCGTCACCACCTCCGGCCTCCCCGCCCGCCTCCGTCCCGGCTTCTGGGACAACAGCGGTCGCTGCTGCGGCACGGCGGGGGTCCTGGCGCTGGCCTCCGACCGGCTCGTCGAGCAGGGCGACTCCCCCGCCTTCGGCGACCGGCTGGTCGCCGACCTGGCCGCCCGCGCCGTCGTCGACCAGGACGGCGTGCGCTGGTCCAACACCGAGCACCGCGCGAGCCCACCCGACCTGCCACCCCGCCCGGGCTGGGCGATGGGCAGCGCCGGCATCCTGCGCGAGCTGCTGCGCTGGTCGCGCGTGCGGTCCGGGCGGGGGACGGCGTACGCCGTCGACTGGCCCGACCATCCGCCGACGATCCGACCGACGCCGATTGGTTGACCTCGACACCCACCCGTTCGGGCGACCCGGCGGGTGCATCGTCGGAGGGTGAGCACGACACCGACCCCCACCGACACCCCCGACGCAGACCAGCGCTCCACCGGCTTCCTCGGCCACCCGCCGCAGCTGGCCAGCCTGTTCGGCGTCGAGCTGTGGGAGCGGTTCAGCTTCTACGGCATGCAGGGGATCCTGGTCCTCTACCTCTACTACTCCGCCGCCGACGGCGGCCTCGGCATCAGCCAGACCGCCGCGACCGGCATCGTCGGGGCGTACGGCGGCTCGGTCTACCTCTCGACGATCCTCGGAGCCTGGGTCGCCGACCGGCTGCTCGGCGCCGAGCGGACGCTGTTCGTCTCGGCCGCGGTCGTGATGGCCGGCCACGTCGCGCTCGCCCTGGTCCCCGGCCTCGGCGGGGTCGGGGTGGGGCTGACCCTGATCGCGCTCGGCAGCGGCGGGGTCAAGGCCAACGCCACCTCGCTCGTCGGGTCCCTCTACGCCGCCGACGACGAGCGTCGCGACGGCGGCTTCTCGCTGTTCTACATGGGCATCAACATCGGCGCCCTGTTCGGCCCGCTGCTGACCGGGCTGCTCCAGAAGAACCTGGGCTTCCACCTCGGCTTCGGCGCCGCGGCCGTCGGCATGGCCATCGGGCTCGCGCAGTACGCCGTCGGCCGCCGCTCGCTGCCCCCGGAGACCCACCACGTGCCCCGGCCGTTGCAGGTCGCCGAGCGCGGGCGGTACGCCGCGATCCTCGTCGCCGCCGTGCTCGTGGTCGGCGCCGCCGCGGTCCTCGTGCCGGTCACCCGCCTGCCCGACGCCGTCGGGGTCGTCGTCGCGATCGCCTCGATCGCTTACTTCGCGATCATCCTGCGCAGCCCCGAGGTCGACGCCGACGAGCGCTCCCGGGTGTGGTCGTTCGTGCCGATGTTCGTCGCGAACGTGGTGTTCTGGTCGCTCTACCAGCAGCAGTTCACCGTGGTCGAGATCTTCGCCGACGAGCGGCTCGACCGGAACCTGTTCGGCTGGGAGATGCCGATCCCGTGGGTGAACTCGATCAACCCGGTCTTCATCATCGCCCTCGCCGGGGTCTTCGCGACGCTGTGGACCCGGCTCGGCTCACGACAGCCCTCGACCCCGGTGAAGTTCGGCCTCGGAACCGTGCTGATGGGGGTCGCGTTCCTCGGCTTCCTGCTGCTGCCCGGGGGCGAGAACCAGGCGCCGCTGATCGGGCTGGTGCTCGTGCTCCTGGTCTTCACCGTCGCCGAGCTGCTGATCTCACCGGTCGGGCTGTCGCTGTCGACCAAGCTCGCCCCGCGCAGCTTCGTGACCCAGATGGTGGCGCTCTACTTCCTCTCGGTCGCCCTCGGCACGACCCTGTCCGGCAAGCTCGCCGGCTACTACGACCCCGCCGACGACACGGCGTACTTCCTGGTGCTCGGGCTGGTCGCGGTGGTCGTCGGGACCGCGGTGCTCCTCGGCGCCAAGCCGATCTCGCGGCTGATGCGCGGGGTGCACTGAGCCGTCCCCCACTCCTCCGATCGCGGCCACGACCGCGGCGTACGTCGCCTCGGCGTCACCCTCGACGCTGTCGACCCGGTACGCCGCCGGGCGGCGTGTCGAGCAGCGCGACCAGTCGACGGTGGTAGTCCTCGAGCACGGCGTCGCCCCCCTGCTCGGCGACCACTCGGCGCACCTGGTCGTGCCACGGGTCCACCTCTCCCCCGCCCGCACTCCCACCGTCGTCACCGCGCCGGTGGAACCGGGCGACGGCGGCGTCGGCGGTGTCCATCAGGAACACCTCCACGAACGCGGCCCCGACCCCGGTGGCCGCGGCCTCGAACCGGGCCGTCTCGT
This sequence comes from uncultured Actinomycetota bacterium, assembly GCA_963740745.1. Lineage (GTDB taxonomy): Bacteria > Actinomycetota > Actinomycetes > Propionibacteriales > Nocardioidaceae > Nocardioides. Next base: position 84,717 of record CAVUFK010000008.1, on the reverse strand, counting down.
CGGGGCCCGCGATCATCTGCGGCAGCACCACGTCCTGGCCCTGGGCGAGGTACGCGCCGATCATCGCGAGCGCGGCCGGGCGGATCAGGTCGCCGGTCCTCGCGAAGTCCTCCTCGGAGCCGCCCACCAGGTGCCGGAGCCGGTCGATGTCGCAGTTCAGGACCCCGTGATGATCCGCGACGTAGCGGCGGGCGATCGTCGACTTGCCGATGCCCGGCGGGCCGTTGAGATGGATCAGTCGCGGCATCGGCCGAGCCTAGTGGCGCGGGTCAGGGGCGGGCCGGGTCGGTCAGGAGTGCTTCTGGGCGTACATCCTCAGGTCGGCGAGGTGGACCAGGGTGCTGAACCGGTCCGCGTCGGCGGGGGCGGCAGCCTGGCCGATGCTGACGCCGACCCTGACACTGCCGCCGGCGACCTCGAAGGGGTGCCCGAAGACCGAGCCGAACCGCTCCCGCGCGTCGTCGGCCTCCTCGTCGAGCCGCTCGGGCGCGACGTCGTCGAGGACGATCAGGAACTCGTCGCCCCCGAACCGTGCCAGCGCCTCGCTGGGTCGGGCCACGCTCTTCAGCCGCCGGGCGACGACGCGGAGCAGCTCGTCGCCCACGACGTGGCCGCCCTCGTCGTTGACCGCCTTGAAGCCGTTGAGGTCCAGGAAGAACAGCACGACGGCGTGACCGGCCACCGCCGCCGCGGCGAGGCTCGCCTCGACGTGGGCCTCGAAGGACCGGCGGTTCATCAACCCGGTCAACGCGTCGGTGTAGGCGAGCTGCTCGATGCGCGCGAGGTAGCCACGAGCGAGGTCGGTCTCGACGGCCAGTGCCCGCTCCGCCTCGACCCGACGGGTCACGTCGCTCTGGACCGCCATGTACTGCACCAGCCGGCCGTCCTCGTCGCGCACCGGGGAGAGGTGCACCTCGTTCCACCACGGCGTGCGGTCCGGCCCGCGGAAGTTCAGCAGCAGCTCACGGCACTCGCGGCCCTCGCTGATCGCGGCTCGAATCCGGGCCAGGGCCGCACGGTCGGTGTCGGTGCTCTGCAGGAAGCGGCAGTTGCGCCCCAGCAGCCGGTCAGCGGGGAAGCCGGCCAGTCGCTCGAACGCGGCGTTGACGAAGATCAGCGGCGCATCGGGCTTCGTGACGTCGGCGATGCTCAGACCACTGGTCGTCTCGGCCACGGCGCGCCCGATGACGCTCGGGTCCACCGGTGCCGCGCCGAGCGTCGAGTCGGCCGCGGTGGCCCAGCTGTGGACCAGGGCCGCGGCGGCCCGGCGGGCACGGCGGGCCGGGGCGCGGCCTCCGTGAGACGGCCAGGCTCGGAGACGACGCGGGAGACGAGCCCGGTGGCCGCCGCCGTCACCGTGCTGCGGTCGTAGGTGAGGGCGTACTCGAACATGCGGTCCATGTCGGGACCCGTGTCGCCGAGGTCGCGCGCGAGCAGCGCCGCGCTGAAGTGCGGGCTCAGCACCGCCACGTCCCACTCCCCGGCGAGCGGGTCCCCGGGGTCCAGGTCGACGACCCGCAGCCCGGGGACGCTGGCGGTGGAGCTCAACCCCTCACCGAGGGCGCAGACGAACCCGGTGCGCTCGACCAGGTCGCGGTAGCGCTGCGCGGTGGCCGGGGTGAAGTGCTCGGCGTACTGGAAGGTGGACGCGACCACGCACGTCTCGCCGAGCCGCATGGCCTCGCGCTCGAGGTGCTTGCTCAGCTCGATCAGCAGACGCTTCGGCGAGCGGCGCAGCACCGCCCCGGGCGGGAGCGCGGCGAACGGGGAGACGCCTGCGGTCTCGGCGCCCGTGGTCGGTGGCGGCAGCACGAGCGGTCGGTCCGGGCGAGTGATCGCGGGCGTCGCGCTGGGCCGACCGAAGAGCCAGCCCTGGCCGAGGGTCGCGCCGAGGGCTCGCGCCACGTCGAGGTGCCGGTCGGTCTCGATGCCCTCGGCGAGCAGGAGCGCCCCGGACCGCTCGGCGTAGGCGTTGACGGCGTTGACGATCTCGGCCACCGCCGGCGTCGCCCGACGCTGGACCAGGGAGAGGTCCAGCTTGACCACGTCGGGCCGCAGCAGCGCCATGAAGGCGAGCGAGGCGGGCTCGGCCCCGACGTCGTCCAGGGCGATGCCCCACCCGAGCTCGCGGACCCGTTCCACCGTGCGCAGCAGGGCGGCCGGTCGCATCCCGAGCGCGCGCTCGGTGATCTCCAGGACGATGCGCAGCCCGCCCGGGGCCCGGTCCGCGACGTCCCGCAGTCCCGCCAGCGGTGCCTCGTCGAGCACCTCGGGCTCGACGTTGACGAAGACCGTCAGCGGGTCGGTGATGCCGAGCGCGCTCGCGGTGCGGAAGGCCGTCATCCGGCACACCTCGTCGAGCCGTGCGAGCAGTCCGGCGGCCCGGGCCGCCGGGAACAGGGCGGCCGGACTCTCCAGCGCGGTGCCGACCGGCCCGCGGGAGAGCGCCTCGTAGCCGACGACGTCACCGGTCTCCAGGTCGTTGATCGACTGGAAGACGGAGCGCACGCCGCCGGACGCGATCACCTGGCTGATGTCACCGTGGGTCTGCAGCGGGCTCGACGCCCTGGTCTGGTCCAGCAATGTCACGGTCGGCCTTCCGAGGACACGGGTGCACGGAGCACGCGGAGCACACGGCCCGCGCTCGGGCCGGAATGGCCGTCACGTCCCTATCGGCCCTCCGCCGGCTCGGATGAACCCTCATAGGGGTGATTCGTCCGGGCCGACCCCGGGTCGGGCTCACGGCGAGCTCCGGCGTCCTCCCGCGCGGCGTCCTCCGCGCGCGTTGTCCTCCCGCGAGGCGCCCTGCCGCTGTCGCCAGGCCAGCGCTGCCGCCGCCGGCACGAACGTCACGACCGGCAGCGTGTAGCGCCAGATGAACTCCACGCTCAGCGCCGGCACGAGCACCAGACCGGCCGCGAGAGCGAGCAGCAGCACGATCGTCGGTCGCTGGTCCTCCTCCCCCCGCCGAGGCCGACGCAGCACGCCGGACACGCCGAGGGCCAGCAGCACCGCCGCCAGCGGGCCCCACAGGTAGACGACGCGGCCGTACCAGAGCATGGCCAGCGACAGCGGGCCGTCCCAGTCCGGCGGTCCGCCGTTGCGGTCCTCGAAGATGGCCGTGGTCGACAGCGTCGGCTCGTAGCCGTAGAAGCCGGAGAACGTCCACTTCCAGGCCGTGTCGTACTCGAAGAAGTCGGTCCGTGCGGGCGCGAAGGTCAGCGCGAGGTCGCGCAGGACGACCCGGGTGTAGTCGAGCGGTTGCGCGCGGATGGCACGCAGCGCGAAGTCCTGCATCGCGTCCTCGGGCAGCACGCCCGGGGGCAGGTCGTCGGCCCTCAGTCCGTGGTCGCTGTCGGGGTCGTGCCAGCCGTAGTACGTCGGGTCCCGACGGCTGCCGAGGGGCTCCTCCGGGCACAGCGGTCGCTCGTAGTCCGGGATCGCCAGGCGGTCGCAGTCGACGAAGGTGGTCGTGCGCATGTAGAGCGAGCGGCCGCCGGCCTCGGTCAGCCCGAAGGACTCCCCGTTGGCGGCCGACCAGGTGGCGTAGCCCAGCAGCGGCGCGGCGAACACGGCCACCAGCACCGCGACCCGCGCCATCCGGGCCCGCCAGCCGACGACGGTGAGCACGACGAAGAGGGCGGCGGCGAGCACGGTGGGCTGTCCGGAGACCCGGACCAGGGTCGCGATCCCGAGCAGGAACCCGCACAGCGCGATCGCACCGAGCCCCGGCGTGCGCCGCCAGGCCAGCACGACGACGGCGGCGACCAGCAGCACCTCGAAGAGCAGGTCGCTGAGGATCGCGTGCTCGAGCAGGAGCTGCATCCCGTCGAGCAGCAGCGGGAGCACCGCGAGGGTGGCGAGCCGCTGCCCGCAGCCGCGACGGCGCAGCAGCGCGTAGAGCCCGACCGCGGCGCCGAGGCCGAGCAGGTGCTGCAGTCCCGAGATCAGCCACAACCCGTCCCCGGCAGCCGCGATCGCCCACAGCCACACGCAGTAGCCCACGACCCGGTACGGCGAGGGCTCGATGTCGAGGCTGAACAGCAGGTAGCCCCGGGAGTCACCGACCGCGATCGCGGGCCAGTACGCCGCCATCGCCACCACCCGCACCAGGACGCCGACCAGCAGCGCGACCCCGAACCAGCGGTGGTCGCGCAGCTCGAGACGTCGGGGAGCGGGCATCGGGCACAGCCTCGCAGAGCCGACCCAGCCTCCGGCATGTCGACGCTCCACGCCGCCGGCGTGCCCGCAGGTCAGCGACGTACCGCGGTCGCGCGGAAGAAGGTGTAGCAGAACGTGCCGTCGGCCTCGGTGGTGCGCTCGAGGCCGCGCAGCCCCTCCTCGAACCGCTCGGGCGTGATCAGCCCCGCCGCGACGGCCGGCTCGCGGACGCCGGCGACCATGGCGGTGAAGGTGCGGCGGGTGAAGCCGTCGACGAGGTCGGGTCGGCTGGCGTCGACGTACACCTGACGCGGCTCGGCGCGGACGTCGTCGAGTCCGGCCTCGACGAGCAGCGGGTAGAGCCGGCGCCCGATGTCGGCGTCGCCGCCGGCGAGGCGCTGCAGCGTCACCTGGCAGGCGACCGCCTCGAGGGCGGCCTGGCTCCCGGGGTGGAAGTACGTCGAGCCGTGGTCGCCCTCGATCACGGTCAGCGTGCCGCCCGGCCGGAGCATCGCGCCCAGCGCGCGCAGCGCCTCGACGGGACGGGCGAGGTGCTCGAGCACGAAGCAGACGAAGACGTGGTCGAACCCGCCGGCGACCAGCTCGCCGTCGGCGTGCGGCAGGTCGTAGACGTCGGCGGCGAGGAACACGCAGTCCTGGTGCCCCGCCGCGGTGAGCCGCCGCTCGGCCAGCGTGAGCGACTCCGGTGAGAGGTCGATCGAGGTGATCCGCGCCCCCGGGCTGCGCTCGGCGAGCACCAGGGTCTGCGCCCCGACCCCGCACCCGACCTCGAGCACCCGGGAGCCCTCCGGGTAGGAGAGGCCGTCGTGCAGCAGGTCGGTCAGGATCCGGGCCTGGTCGTGCAGACGCAGGCCCTCCTCGTCGCGGTAGCCGTGGACGTACTGCTCGAACATCGTCATCGTCTCGATCACCTTCATCAGGGCGTGCGGGTCCTCGCCGGGGGCTCCCGACGCGGCGAGTGCCTGGGCGAGCCGGTCACGCAGCTCGGTACGCCGCCGTAGGTCGGCGTCGATCTCGGCGAGGTGCCCGCGCAGCGTGGACGTCGGGTCCGGGTCCTGCTGGTCGAGCAGGTCGACGATCCGCCGCAGGCTCAGCCCGGTGCGTCGCAGGGCCATCGCCCGGTAGAGGCGGGTGACCTCCGCGCTGCCGTAGCGACGGTGGCCCTGCGACGTACGCGCGGGCGCGACGAGGCCGACCGCCTCCCAGTGGCGCAGCACGCGCACCGAGAGGCCGGTCGCCTCGCTCAGCTCTCCTACGGTCCAGGCCACGCAACGACGGTAGGACCTCACACCGTGTCAGGGGCAAGGACGAGGTTGGAGTCGCCGGGCTCGCTCCGGTTAGGGTTGTCGCCATGACGTTCGGATGGGGAGTCGGTCTGCTGATCGTGGGCGCGATCCTGGCGACCGACGCGATCCGGCTGCCGCGCGAGGTGACCGACGTGGTCTCGACCGACGTCGTCGGCGTGATCCTGCTGATCATGGGCGCGCTCGCGATCGTGCTCGGGCTGGTGCAGCTCAACCAGTCGACGCGTCGCTGACCCCGGCGGACCCGGCGCTCCGACGCAGCCCTGCGCGGGCTGCGCGGCGTACGGCGTCGGTGAGCCGGGTCAGCGCCGGCGTGTCCAGGCGCCAGCGCTGCCAGTGCAGGGTGACGTCGACCGGGGCCGCCTCCAGCGTGACGACCTCCCCCGCGGCGAGCAGCGGAGCGAGCTGGGGCTCCGGGAGCATCCCCCACCCGAGCCCGGCGCGGACCGCCTCCGCGAAGTCCGCGGACGTCGGCACCCGGTGCACGACCCGCGGCGGCCCGGCGCCGGCGCGGGCGAGCGCCTCGTGCTGGAGCGCGTCCTTCTCGTTGAACACGACCACCGGGAGCGTGGTCCAGTCGCTCGTCGACGAGGCGAGTGCCGCGCTCGCTGCCGCCCGGTAGCGCAGCACCCCCAGCGGCTCGCTGCGGCAGCCCTGGACGGGTGCGGGGTCCGAGGTGATCGCGCCCCAGGCGTCGCCGGCCCGCAGCAGGTCCGCGGAGTAGGCCTGGTCCTCCACGTGCAGGCGCAGCGCCGTGTCCGACCAGCCGGCGACCTCGGCCAGGACCGGCGCGAACCAGGTCGCGAGCGCGTCCGCGCTGACGGCCACCGGCAGCGTGACGACCCCACCCGTCGCGCTGCCGAGCGCGGCGGCGGCCTCGGCCTGCAGCAGCGCGGTCTGGCGAGCCAGGCGGAGCAGGGTCTCGCCGGCCGCGGTGGGCCGACAGGGCGCCGTACGCCGCACCACCACCTGGCCGACCTGCGCCTCCAGCGCCCGCACGCGCTGGCTGACGGCCGACGCGGTGAGGTGCAGGTGCCGGGCCGCGGCCTCGAACGTGCCGTGGTCGACGATCGCGGTCAGCGCCTCGAGGTGGTGGGCGGGCAACGGCGACATGAAGCAAGGCTAATGGATCTGCAGAATCATTCACTGGACTGCACGAGGGGCGACGCCTAGCGTCGCGGCATGGACCTCGTCGTCGCGGGCGCGGGCGCCGCGTCGGCGACCGGCTTCGTCACCGGGCTGACCCTGATCGTCGCGATCGGCTCGCAGAACGCCTTCGTCCTGCGCCAGGGGCTCAAGCGCGAGCACGTCGGACCGGTCGTGGCGCTGTGCGCCGTCTCCGACCTGGTGCTGATCGTCGCCGGCGTGGGCGGCATCGGGTACCTCGTGGAGCGAGCCGCGTGGCTGCTGAGGCTGGTGCGCTGGCTGGGGGTCGCCTTCCTCGTCGTCTACGGGCTGTCGTCGCTGCGCCGCGCGTGGCGACCCGGCGGCCTGGCCGCCGAGGACGGGGTGGGCGCCGGCAGTCTGCGCCGTGCGCTCCTGACCGCCCTCGCGCTGACCTGGCTCAACCCGCACGTCTACCTCGACACGGTCCTCTTCCTCGGCTCGGTCGGCGCGCAGCAGGGCCCGCGGCTGCGCTGGTGGTTCGCCCTCGGGGCGGGCCTGGGCAGCATCGTGTGGTTCACCGGCCTCGGGTACGGCGCACGCGCGCTCGCGCCGTTGCTGGCCCGTCCGCGGTCCTGGCAGGTGCTCGACGCGCTGATCGGCGTCGTGATGATCGCGCTCGCCGTGATGCTGTCTCGCGACTGAGACGCACGCGGTCCGGGACGCCTAGTGTCGGGCCCATGCGCGCAGCCACGTGGTCCCCGGACGACATCGGCGACCAGCGCGGACGGACCGCCGTGGTGACCGGACCGAGCCCGGGCGGCATCGGCCACCACACCGCGCTCGAGCTGGCCCGGCGAGGGGCCAGGGTGGTGCTCGCCGGTCGCTCGCCCGACAAGCTGGCCGCCACCGCGGAGGCGATCCTCACCGAGGTCGGCTCCGCGCCGACGTGCGTCGAGCTCGACCTCACCGACCTGGCCTCGGTGCGACGGGCCGCCGACGAGATCGCGGAGCGCGGCCCGGTCGCCGTGCTGGTCAACAACGCGGGGGTGATGGCCACCGCGGCCCGGCGTACGACCGACGGCTTCGAGGTCCAGCAGGCCACCAACCACCTCGGGCCGTTCCTGCTGACCGGGCTGCTGCTGCCCGCGCTCGCCGCCAGCGGCGACGGGGTCGTCGTGACGGTCTCGTCGCTGTTCCACGCCCGGGCGAAGCGCGCACCGCTGGAGGACCCGGTCGCGGACCAGTACCGCCGCTCGCGCTGGCAGACCTACTCGCGCACCAAGCTGGCCAACCTGCTGTTCACCTACGAGCTCGACCGGCGCTTCGCGCAGGCCGGGATGTCGGTGCGCGCGCTCGCCGCGCACCCCGGGTTCGCCGCGACGCACCTCGCCGCCAACGGCATGGGCGGCCGCACACCGCTCGCCTCGGTCGTCGAGGGCGCGATCCGGCTGGTCGCCCAGTCCCCCGAGATGGGGGCGTGGCCGACCCTGATGGCGGCCACCGCGGACCTCCCGGGCTCGACGTACGTCGGTCCGAGCGGGCTCGGTGAGCTCTCCGGGTCACCGCAGGTGGTGGGCTCGAGCGAGCTGTCCCGGGACGTCGACGCCCAGCGGCGGCTGTGGGAGGTCAGCGAGCAGGCGGTGGGACTGAGCTGGCCATGAGCCGGGCGAACGACGCCATCGAGTCCGTGCGACGGCGGGCCGCCGGCGGGCCGCTCGACCGGTCGCTGCGGGTCACGCTCAGCTTCCATCCCGAGCGGGAGCTCGGCGGCGTGAGCGTGCTCGGCTGCCTGACGCGCGACGGCGAGTACCGCTCGCAGTTCGTGACCGGGACGAGCAACGGCGGGCTCACGGCGTACGCCGGCGGGGACCGCTGGCGCTGGGAGCACCGGATGTTCGGTGGTGCCTACGACGACGCGCCCGCCGCAGAGCGACCGACGTACGGCGCGCTGAACCACCGCCGGCGCCGCATCGGCGGCGCTCCCCGGTTCGGCTCGGCGCACCTGCAGGCTGGTCGAGGCGGTGCTCGACCGGACGACGTTCTGCTTCCCGGACTCCGTCCTCGAGCCCACGGACGTCGCGACCGCCGACCGCTTCGACCTGCTGGGACTCGCCGACGCCTTCACCGGCGACCCCCTCGACGACTACGTCGAGGCGCAGGTGCACGGGGGCGTCGAGGTGGGTCGCGACGTCGAGGCGGTCGTGCTCGACCCGTGCTTCCGGGGTACGCCGATCGAGGTCGAGGCGGGCGCGCTCGGCGTGCCGGTGGAGTGGCACGAGGGGCGGGTGCTGGCCGTGGACGCGTTGGCCGAGCACGCGGACTACCGCGGGCCGGCGATCGTGGACGTCGGGCGTCGCGTCGCGGTGAGCGGGTGGCTCGACGCCGCGGTGATCGGGGCCGCCGTCGCGCAGGGGCGGGAGGAGCCGCAGGACCTCAAGAAGGTGTGGCACCACGTGGCGCGCTTCGGGCGTCCGTGCGCGGGTTAGTGGGTCGAATTTCTGCTCCTATGTTGCTGATTCTCTGTGGAGAACGTGCTCTGAGCAGGAGCGATGTCGGCGGTCGCTGCTTGACTTCTCCCATGGCCACCGACGAGCAACCAACCGGACACGCAGCCGGTGTCCGCGCGCTCGGCGTCGCCGTCGCTGACATGGCCCAGCGCCCGGTGTTCACCCTCGACGCCCCCACCACCCGGGAGACGCTGCTCGAGCTCGACCGGCTCCAGTGCCACCTCGACGCCTACCGCCTCACCCTCGCCGCCCACGCCGATCAGGTCCGCGTCGCCGAGGCCACCGGGGCGACCTCGACCGCCACCTGGTGGGCGATCAACACCCGCCGCGCCCGGACCACCACCCACCGCGAGACCAGGACCGGACAAGCCCTCGACCAGCGCTACCACCGCGTCCGCGACGCGCTGGCCGACGCGGCGTGCAACCTCGACCAGGCCGTCGTCATCGTGCACGCCCTCGACACCCTCGCCTCGAACCTGACCGAGCTCGAGAAGGCCGGCGACCTCACCGTCGACCCCGCCCTGCTGGCCAAGGCCGAAGCGCACCTCGTGGACCTGGCTGCCCTGCACGACCCCGGCGAGCTGCGCACCCTGGGCGAACGGATCCTGTCCGTGATCGCCCCCGAGATCGGCGAGGACCACGACCGCAAGGCCCTGGAGAAGGCCGAACGCCTCGCCCGCCACAAGCGCCGCCTCAGCCTGTCCTTCGACGGCCACGGCGCCGCGTCCGGCCGGTTCACCCTCCCCGAGGCCCAGGGCCGCACCCTGCAGAAGATGCTCCTGGCGTTCGCCGCCCCCAAGCACGTCAACGCCACCAAGAACACCGGTAACAGTCAGGACGGAGAGGGTTGGGTGAAGGGCCGCCCGACCCCGACCAGGCTCGGCGAGGCCTTCGGTGAGCTGATCGAGACCTACCCCACCGAGCAGGCGCCCCGCGCCGGTGGCCTCTCCGCGACCCTGCTCGCGATCACCACCCTGGCCGACCTCAGATCCGGGCTCAAGGGTGCTGTTCTGGACACCGGACAGGAGCTCACCGCGGGCCAGACGAGGCGTTACGCCTGCGAGGCCAAGATCATCCCCGTCGTCCTCGGCGGGAAGTCCGAGATCCTCGACTTCGGCAGGGCCCGCCGGTTGTTCTCGGCCATCCAGGTGATCGCCCTGCGCTTCCGTGACCGCGGCTGCACCGCCGAAGGCTGCGACTGGCCACCCGGACTCTGCCACGCCCACCACATGAACCCCTGGTCAATCGGTGGGAAGACCGACCTCGACGACGGCCGCCTCCTGTGCCCCCACCACCACACCCGCATCCACGACCCCGCCTACGACCAGCGAGATCACCCCCGACAACAAGATCCGCTTCCACCGACGGCCCTAGAGACGGCCGAGCGTCCGCACCGTCACGACCGCAGCGCGAGCTTCATGCCCTCGTGCGAGGCGACGAACCCCAGCCGCTCGTAGAAGCGGTGCGCGTCGGTCCGACTCTTGTCGGTGGTCAGCTGCACCAGTGCGCAGCCGCGACGGCGCGACTCCTCGATCGCCCACCCGATGATCACGGCGCCCAGGCCCCGGCTGCGGTGGGCCCGTGCGACCCGGACCGCCTCGATCTGGGCCCGGAGAGCGCCGCGTCGCGCAAGCCCGGGGATCAGGCTGAGCTGCAGGGTGGCCACCACCTCGGTTCGGTCGACCACGACGAGCAGCAGGTGTGCCGGATCGGCGTCGATGGCCTCGAACGCCCCGAGGTAGGGCTCGAGCGCCCCGCCACTCCCGACACCGTCGCGAGCCGCGCCGAGCTGGTCGTCGGCGAGCAGCGCGACGATCGCCCCGAGCGATCATCGATAAGAGCGACAAGTGCTGGCCGACCTACCGGCTGTCCTGGTCGGTGAGGTCGTCCGCGTCCGCGCCGGCCGAGGCTGACGCCGGTCGGGCCTGCTCCTCGAGGCCCCTAGCCGCCTCTGCGCGACGTCGACGCTTGACCTCGCCGCGCGCAATGAAGAACGCGATCACGACGGGCACGACGAACTTCCGAGCCGGCTCCACCCACGCCGGCAGCGACGGCAGCGCGGGGAAGGCCGGCAGGTCGAGGTCCGGCCAGGGGATCGAAGGAAGGTCGACGTCGGGCCAGGGGATGGACGGCAGGTCGGGCCACGCGACATCGATGGCGGGCCAGGGCACGAGGGTCAGCAACCAGACGAGCAGCATCGGGACCAGGACGCCTGATGCTCCCAGCGCGGTCTGCCGCGCGGTGTGCAGGTGCGGATGGCGGCCGATCCAGTCAGCCCGCTTCGCGGCCTTCGAACCGACCTCGGGCTCGAGGTCAGTTCCGCTGAGGCCGGTCCGGGCCTCAGTCTGGGAGCCGTGTCGGGTGACCCGGCGCGCCGCTCTCAACTTGGTGAGCTTGACCCGGATCGCCGCACCATCGTCGTGCGCTGTCAGCACGATGGTCTCGTCACTCGTCTTCCTCGTCGCGCGGCGCGCCCCGTCCTGCCACCAGGTCGCCTCGCAGGTCAGCGTGCCCCGAGCGACCTCGACGACGTGCTCGTGACCCTGCTGCCGCAGGTGCCAGCGCTGCACGGAGTCGACCACGACCCGACGATAGAGGTTCAAGCCGCCTGACATCGCCCGGCGGCGGCTGCCAGGCTGAGGCGGTGCACCCGTCCTTCCGCGAGGGCTCGGCCGCGGACGTCGAGCCGTGCGTGGCGCTGTGGGCCGAGGTGATCGCGGCACGTGACGGGGACGAGGTGCGCGACCAGGTCGTGGAGCGAGCGCGTGAGGCGTTCACGCGGCCCGCTGTCCGCTTCGCTGTCGCCGGCGACGACCCGGAAGGTTTCGCCCTCACGACCGTCCGGGGCCCCGGCGTGGCCCTGCTGTCCCGGCTGTGCGTCCACCCCCGAGCCGGCGGGCGGGGCCTGGGCGCCGCCCTGGTGGCCGACGCCGTGCTGCATGCACGTGGCGCCGGGCTCGACCGGGTCGAGCTCGACGTGCGAGCCACCAACGAGCGCGCGGCCGCGCTCTACGCGCGCGCCGGCTTCGGCGTCTCCTCCGAGCCATGGACCTTCGACGGCGGCGACCCGGTGGTGAGCTGGGCCGTCGACCTCTGAGTCGGCTCCTGGCCGCGGTCGGCAGCGGACGGATCCTGTCCGCCTGTCCTCCTAGCGTGCTGCTCGTCAGCACTCACCGATCCACTGGAGGTCACCATGTTCGCTCCCGGCACCTACACCGAGTCCGAGGCCCTCGCCGGCTACCTCGACCTGCAGCTGGCGAGCATCCGCAACGCGGCGTACGGGCTCACCGACGAGCAGGCGCGGGAGACCCCGTGCCGCAGCACGCTGTCGATCGGCGGGCTCGTCAAGCACGCGACGTACGTGATGCACGGTCGGCGGCGCGACCGCGTCGGCGAGACCCTCGACGCCGCGGCGACGGCCGACTTCCTGGGCAGCTTCGCGCTGCGCGACGACGAGACGCTGTCAGGCGCGCTCGACGCGTTCGACGCGGCGCGCACGACCTACCTCGACGACGTCCGCTCCACCGACCCGGGCGCGGCGATGACGGCTCCGGCGGCCCCGTGGGACGGCATCGACGAACCCACCCCGTCGGTGCAGCGCTTCGAGCTGGTCCACCACGTCGAGGAGCTAGCGCGGCACGCCGGTCATGCCGACATCATCCGCGAGCAGCTCGACGGCGCGCAGGCGCTGCCGCTCACGATGGCGGTGGAGGGCCGACCCGGCAACGCCTTCGTGCAGCCCTGGACCGCCTCTCAGGGCTGAACCGGGGCCGGGGCCGGGGCCCGGTCCGCGACGCGGACGAGGCCGCCGACGGTCGCGACGTACGCCGCCCCGTCGGCGCCGAGCAGCAGACCGCCCCGGCGGCCGGACCAGGCCGCGCCCAGGCCGGCGCGCGCGGCGAACGCGACCCGACCCGTGCGGGCCTCGAGCGCGGTCAGCCGCCAGGCGCTGACGCCCCACCAGCTCGGCCTGGTCGTCCAGGAGTAGACCAGCCCGGTCGACGGGGAGAGGACCGGCGGCACCGACGGCGCCGCCACGTCCGCGGTCCAGGTGGTCCGGCACCCGCCGTCGACCAGGTCGACGCGGGACACACCGCCCGCCGGCGCTCGGCCGAGCACGGTACGGGCGGGGCCGTCCCAACCGGCTGCGTTCGCGACGACGACCGACGCCGGACCCACCACGACCGGCGGCGCCTCGACCGCACTGGACTCGTCCTCGAAGACGGCCTGCTGGCAGACGAGCTCGCCGTCGCTGCGTCCGTAGAGCTGGACGTGGACGCGGGGGTCGGCGTTGTCGGTGATCGCCAGCAGCGGGCCCGACGCCGACGTGCCCGGCACCAGCACCGGCGGCGTGCCGCTGCCCACCGCCAGCTGGCCCGGCCGGACCCGGGTGCCCGCGTCGTAGACCGAGCGCCACGCCACCCGCGGACGGCCGGCGTCGTCGAGCGCGACGGAGGCGAGCACGTCGGTCGTCACGACGTACGCCGCCGCGCCGGTCGTCGTGATCGCGTTGGTGACCTCGCCGGAGAGCCGCGCCGGGCGACCGACGGGACGGGGCCGGGTCGGGTCGGCGAGCCGGACGAAGCCGACCAGTCCGCCGGCGCTGGCCCACCACAGCGACCCCCCGCCCGGCGAGACCGCGAGCGCGACCGGGCAGTCGGCGTCGGGCACGGGCAGGTCCAGGTCGCCGACCAGGGTCAGGTCGGGCACGCCCGCGGCGTCGGTGGTGGCGAGGACCTGGAGCGTCCCGGTCGCCGTGGCGGTCGCGACGCGCCCCCCACCGAGCGCGACCAGCGCCCGCCCGCACAGGCCGACGGTCGAGCCGCCCGAGCCGGGCTCACCGGGCAGGCCCCGCTCGGCCCGGGAGACGAGGTCGCTGCCGTCGACGACCCGCAACGTCGACCGGCCGCCCCGCACACAGATCGCGGCCATCCGATCGGCCGGCAGCGCGACGAGGTCGCCGCAGTCGGCGCCGGCGTACCAGCCCGACGTCACCGACGGGGAGTCCCCGATCGGGCCCGGTGGTCCACCCTCCAGACCGTCGACGGGGTCGGGCACCGCAGCCCGGCCCTCGTAGGTCGGCACCACCCAGGCACCGGCCCCGGGCGGCAGGGGGAGCCGGCCGGCCGGGGCGAGGACGACGACCGCGACCAGGCCCGCCGCCACCCCGAGCAGCGCGACCACCGTCGCCACCTGTCTGCGCCGGCTCGACCTCGCGGCGCGTCGGGCCGGCAGCGTCCGGCGTACGCGCGGGACGAGCAGGACCAGCGGCGAGAGCAGCACCAGCGGTCCGAGCCCCCACAGCAGGAGCAGCCACACCACGACGCCGCAGCCGAGCGCGAGCGCGCGCCCGCGGCTCACCGAGCGCGACTCACCGAGCGCGCGGGCCGAAGACCGGGGCGACCCTGGCCAGGGCCGCCTCCCGGGCGACCTTGGTGTTGCGCACGCCGAGCAGGGCGGCCTGCTCGAGACGCTCCAGGCCGAAGACGCGGCGCGGGCTCGAGGCCCAGCTGCGGTCGAAGAGCCGCTTGGCGGCGGCGAGCTGGTCCGGGGAGCGCTGCTTGAGCCGGTCGGCGAGCTCGGACGCCGCGGCGACGGGATCGCTGTCGAGCTCGGTGACCAGACCGAGGTCGTGCGCGCGCTTGCCGCTGAAGGTCTCGGCGGTCATCGTCAGCATCTTGGCGGTGTCGATCCCGACCAGCTGCGAGAGGCTCGCGATGCCGCTCATGTCGGGGATGATCCCCCACTTGCCCTCGAGGACCGACCAGGTCGAGTCGGGGGTGGCCAGGCGGAAGTCGGCGCCCAGCGCGATCTGGAGGCCGCCGCCGAGGCAGTGGCCGTGGACGGCCGCGATCACGGGGACGGGCAGGCGGCGCCAGGCCCAGCAGGCCTCCTGGAAGGTGTTGGTCCCCCGCAGCGGGTTCGGCACGAAGGCCCTGGCGATCCCGACCGGGTGCCGGGCGACCGAGGCGAAGTCCAGACCGGCGCAGAACGAGTCGCCCTTCCCGGCCACGACGACGGCGCGCAGGTGCCGGTCCCTGCGGAGCACGTGCGCGGTGTCGACGAGGTCGCGCAGGACCTGCAGGGTCAGGGCGTTCAGCTTCTCCTGGCGGTCCAGGCGCACGTGGGCGACGCCGTCCTCGATCGTGCAGGTCACGTTGCTCATCGCGCGCGTGGAGGCGGAGTCGACATCGTTCGTGGCGCTGGTCGCGGAGCTCATGAGCCGATCGTAGGGCTCACCGACGTCGGCCCGGCGGAGCACCGGATCGTGACGTCGGGCGGGACCCGGACCGACGTCTCGCCGTCGGGTGAGACGATGCCGCACATGGTCTCGGAGATCTCGGAGGGGCACGCTCCTGCCCCAGGCACGTTCCTCACCCTCGGCGGCGGTGGGTTCTCCACCGGGGAGAGCCCACTGCTCGACGACCTGCTGCTCGACCTGGCCGGCGAGCGGGCCGCCGCCCACGGCCGGGCCGAGCGACCGCGGATCTGCTTCGTGCCGACCGCCAGCGGCGACGCCGCGGCGTACGCCGACCTGTTCTGCGCGGCGTTCGCCGACAAGGCGGAGCCCTCGGTCCTCTCGCTGTTCAACCGCGACGGCTCGGATCTGCGCGCGCACCTGCTCAGCCAGGACGCGGTGTTCGTCGGGGGCGGGTCCACGCTCAACCTGCTCGCCCTGTGGCGCCTGCACGGGCTCGACGCCGCGCTGGTCGAGGCGGCCGCCCAGGGCGTGGTGATGTCGGGGGTCAGCGCCGGGATGAACTGCTGGTTCGAGTCGTCGGTGACCGACTCCCACGGCCCGCTCGCCGCACTGACCGACGGGCTCGGTCTGCTGCCGGGATCGGTGTGCCCGCACTACGACGGTGAGGCCGACCGGCGTCCGGTCTACCGCGAGCTGGTCGCGACGGGCGAGCTCCCGGCGGGGTACGCCGTCCAGGACGGCTGCGCGCTGCTGTGGCGCGACGGCGCGCTGGTCGGGGCGTACGCCGAGCGCCCCGAGGCCACGGCGTTCCGGGTGCACCGCGCCGGTGACGCCCTCGACGCCGGTGACGCGACCGACCCGGTCGAGGTCGCCGAGAGCCCGGTGGAGACCACCTACCTCGGCTGAGAGCAGCCGCAAGGCGGCGACCCCCGCCCGCCCACGCGCCCCCGTCACGCGCCCGAAATCCCAGCACCCTCCTGCCGGGCGGGTCCGACAGGAGGGCGGGGTTCGTGAGGCCGCGTGCGCGACCGGATGCGGATCAGGCGGCCTTGGCGGCCTGGATCCGTCGGGCCTGCTGCTCGAGACGGGCCTGGGCGGCACGGCGTACGCGCTTGCCGCCGGTGCTCATGCCGTAGAGCAGCTTCAGCTGCGAGGGCGCGTTCTTGACGTTGGTCGTGGCCAGCCAGCCGTTGGGCAGCGAGAGGCGGAAGACCTTGTGCCAGGCGCTCACGACCTGCGCGGGCAGCGAGGCCTCGTGGTAGTTCAGGCCGTGCTGGTCGAAGATCGCCTTCACCCGGGGAGCGATCTCGGCGTACCGGTTGCTGGGCAGGTCGGGGAAGAGGTGGTGCTCGATCTGGTGGCTCAGGTTGCCGGTCGCGAGGTGCATGGCCTTGGAGCCGGAGATGTTGGCCGAGCCGAGCATCTGGCGCACGTACCACTGGCCGCGGGTCTCGTCGGCCGGGATCGCCTTGCGCTCGAAGGTCTCGACGCCCTCGGGGAAGTGGCCGCACATGATGACCGACTGCGACCACAGGTTCCGCACGATGTTGGCGGTGAAGTTCGCCGCGAGCGCGGGCACCGCTCCACCGAAGGGCAGCGCCAGCGCGGGGTTGACCAGGTAGTCCTTCGTGGCCTGCTTGCGGATCTTGCGCAGGGTGTTCTTCGTCTTGGCCTTGAAGTCCTCGCTGCGACGCTCCTTCGGGATCGACAGGTTCTTGCCGAGCTCGAGGTCGTAGGCGGCGATGCCGTACTCGAAGAAGCAGCCGTTGATGAAGTTCCACAGCGGCTGGCCGAGGTGCATCGGGTGCCAGCGCTGGTCCTCGTCGGCACGGAAGATGCCGTAGCCGAGGTCGTTGTCCTTGCCCACGATGTTCGTGTACGTGTGGTGGACCTCGTTGTGCGAGTGCTTCCAGCCCTCGGAGGTCGAGGCGTTGTCCCACTCCCAGGTGGTGGAGTGGATCTTCGGGTCGCGCATCCAGTCCCACTGGCCGTGCATGACGTTGTGGCCGATCTCCATGTTCTCGAGGATCTTGGCCACGCTCAGCCCGATGGTGCCGAGCACCCACAGCGGGGGCAGCGCGCTGCCCAGGAGGACGGCGCGGCTGCCGAGCTCGAGCTTGCGCTGGACGTCGACGACCTTGCGGATGTACGCCGCGTCGGACTCGCCGCGCGCGTCGATGATGTCCTGGCGGATCGCGTCGAGCTCGAGGCCGATCGACTCGATGTCGGCCTCGGTGAGGTGCGCGGTGGGGTTCTCGGGCTTCTTGGTGATGACGGTCATGGGGTTCCTTCCCTCGTCAGGTCTGAGGTGGGGGTGGAGGTTCAGTGGTCGATCGAGCAGGGGCCGGCGGCGGCGTTGATGCAGGTCTGGATCCGGACGCCCCCCGGGTCGGTCTCGCCGGGGACGGCTCGGGTGATCTCGCCGTTGCGCAGGTCGCGCACGGTGCCCTCCTTCATCGGCAGGACGCAGCCCATGCAGATGCCCATCCGGCACCCGCTGGGCATCAGGACGCCGGCCTGCTCGGCGGCGTCGAGGATCGGGGTGGCGCCGTCGGCCTCGAGCGTGGTGCCCGAGGCGAACGACACGGTGCCGCCCTCGCCGGCCTCGACCCGCGCGACGCGGAACTGCTCGACGTACAGCTCGAGGCCGGCGGCCTCGTGGTGGGCGTCGAGCGCGTCGAGCAGACCGGCCGGACCGCACGCGAAGGTGCGGCGCTCGGCGAGGTCGGGGACCAGGGCGGCGAGGTCGGCGACGTCGAGCACACCGTGCTCGTCGTCGTAGCGCGCGACGAGGCGGATCGCGCCGGCCTCGTCGAGCGCGTGCAGGTCGTCGCGGAAGATCGAGTCGGGCTCGCTGGGGGCGACGTGGACCACGACGATGTCGCGGTGGGTGCCCTCGCCCGACCGCTGCTCGGGCAGCAGCACGCCCTCGTCGGTGGAGGGGAACAGGTTGCGCAGCATCCCGATCACCGGGGTGATGCCGGACCCGGCGGTGACGAAGAGCAGCTTGCGCGCCTCGGGCGGCAGCACGAACTCGCCGGCGGCCTGCTCGAGGTGGACCATCGTGCCGGGGCGCAGGTCGTGGACCAGGTGGGCGCTGACGTGCCCGTCCGGGACGGCCTTGACGGTGATCGCGATGTGACCGTCACGGCGGGGGCCGTGGGTCAGGGAGTAGGCGCGCCAGTGGCGGATGCCGTCGACGTCGATGCCGATCCGGACGTACTGCCCGGGGACGTGGCCCGCCCAGCTCGCGCCCGGCTTGATCTCGATCGTCGCGGCGTCGCGGGTCTCGGGGCGGACCGCGACGATGCGACCGCGCAGCGCGGCGCCCTTGCGCAGCGGGACGAAGACGTCGAGGACGTCGTCGAGGTCGAGGGGCGTCACGGCGGCGTCGGCGACGCGGCGCGCGCGACGGGCGATCGAGGAGGCCAGGCCCTCGGAACGCTCGCGGCGCAGCAGTCCGCTCGGCGGAGAAGTCGCGTACGTGGTCATACCTCTAGTGTGTCGGTCCGAGGACACAATATCCTGTGCCCTCGACGTGAACATGGCGGTTCTTCTTGTTCACTCAAGACAGAAGGAGGGCCGATGGACCCAGGACAGGGCCTCTCGAGCATGATGCTGCCGGAGGCGGCAGCCGACCAGATCCGCGAGCACCTGCCCCGGGTGGCCGACATGGTCGTCGGCGCCATCATCGCCGAGGTGCCCAGCTACGAGGACGCGCTCGGCGGTCGGATGGGCGGCACGATCCGCACGACGGTCCAGCTGGCGCTCGGCGGGTTCCTCTCGTTGGCCGGCGGCAAGCACGGCAGCGACCCGCGTACGCCGACCGCGCCGGCGGTGCAGGGCGCCTACCAGCTCGGCCGGGGCGAGGCGCGCAGCGGACGCAGCACCGACGCGCTGCTCTCGGCGTACCGGATCGGGGCACGGGTCTCCTGGCGCGAGATGTCGGGGGTCGCGGTGCGCGGCGGCATCGACGCCGACACGCTCGCGTCGTTCGCCGAGCTGGTCTTCGCCTACATCGACGAGCTCTCGGCCTCCAGCGTGGCCGGGCACACCGACGAGCTCGCCTCCAGCGGCCGGGTCCGGCAGCAGCGGCGCGACCGGCTGGCGCAGCACCTGCTCGACGGAGCGACGCCCGATCAGCTCACCGAGGACGCCGAGCGCGCCGAGTGGGTGCCTCCGACGACGCTGACCGCGCTGCTGCTGCCGGTGGCGCAGGTGCGACCGTCCTTGACGACCCTGCCGGCGGCCACGCTCGTGGTCAGCGAGCCGCCGGGCCTGGAGGAGGTCGCGGTCCTCCTCGTTCCCGACATCCACGGCAGCGTGCGGGCCTCCCTGCTGCGGCGCCTCGAGGCTCGCGACGTCGTCGCCGGCCCGGCGCGCGCCTGGACCGACGTACGCCGCTCGGTCGAGCGCGCGCGCCGCGCCCGGCTGCTCGACCTGCCCGGCGACACCGAGGAGCACCTCGCCGAGCTCGTGCTGCACGCCGACGCCGACGCGCTGGGCGACCTGCGCGCGCAGGTGCTGGCCCCGCTGGGCGAGCTCAAGCCCGCGGCGGCGGAGAAGCTCGAGGCGACGCTGCGGTCGTGGCTGCTGCTCCAGGGGCGGCGCGAGGAGGTGGCCGCCGCGCTGTTCGTCCACGCCCAGACGGTGCGGTACCGGATGACCCAGCTGCGCGAGCTCTACGGCGACGCCCTCGACGACCCCGACACCGTGCTGCGCCTGGTCCTCGCGCTGGGGCCGGACCCGCGAGGGAGCGCCCCGTAGGTTGGGCGCCATGCTCCGGCTACCCCCCGCGCGTCTGCTCGCCGCCCTGGTCACCCTCCTGCTGCTGATGCTGAGCGCGTGCTCGAGCGGGTCCGGCGACACCACCAGCCCCTCCGACCCGGGCGTGAACGAGTCCGACGCGCCGTCCGAGCACCTCGACGCGCCTCCGACGCGCCCTCCGACTCGCCTTCGGAGCAGGGCTCGGCCGCGCCCTCCAACGGCCAGACGTACGTCGCCCTCGGCGACTCCTACACCTCCGCGCCGTACGTCCCGACCACGGACCCCTCCGACGGATGCCTCCGTTCGGACGGCAACTACCCCCACCTGGTGGCGGCGAGGCTCGGCTACGACCTGACCGACGTCAGCTGCGCCGGCGCGACCAGCGCCTCGATGGTCGGGGTCCAGCAGACCTCGAGCGGCCAGACCGCCCCGGCCCAGTTCGACGCGATCGGCGCGGACACCGACCTGGTCACCCTGGGCGTCGGCGGCAACGACATCGGGCTGTTCAGCACCCTGGCCGGAACGTGCTTCGCCCTCGCGCAGACCGAGCCGGACGGGTCGCCGTGCCGGGACACGTTGAAGGGCACCCGCAAGGACCTGCTGCGCCAGGTTCGCGGCGTCGAGGACCGCATCGCCGCGGTCGTCAACGGGGTCCGCGACCGGGCACCCGACGCCCAGATCATCGTGGTGACCTACCCCCAGCTGGTCCCCGAGACGGGGACGTGCGACGACGCTCCCGCTCGCCGCGGGCGACTACCCCTACCTGCGCAGCGTCAACGCCGCGCTGTCCCGCTCGATGGAGGCGGGCGCGGAGGCGGAGGGCGCCGAGTCGGTCGACGTGCTCTCGCTGAGCGAGGGTCACTCGGTGTGCTCGGAGGACCCGTGGGTCAACGGCCCCCGCAACGACCCGGAGGCGGCCCTGCCCTTCCACCCCTTCGCCGAGGAGCAGCAGGCCGTCGCCGACGCGGTCGTGAAGCTGACCGGCAGCCGGGGCAGGGGCCAGACCGGCGCCTGACGAGGTGCGGGTCAGAGGTCGGGGCGCAGCTCCAGGTCCCAGGCGACGACCGCGGGCTGACCGGCCTTGGCCGCGTTGGCCGACTCGCGCGCCCAGGGGTGCAGCTCCCAGATGTCAGGCGGCCCCGGCGTGAGCGGCTCCGGCTCCTCGTCGGCCTCGACCGTGTGGTCGTCGCGGAACGCCTCCTCGCAGGCGCGGACGACGTACCCGTGCGGGAGGGCGGCTCGCAGGTAGTCCCCGAGCCCGTGGCTGTGCCCGGGCACCCAGCCGATCCGGCCGTCGGGCGCGGTCTGGACCAGCGGGTAGCGGCTGGAGCCGGTGAAGTGGCCGCGGGTGTCGAGCACGACGAGGTGGCCGCCGGGGCGCATCACCCGGGCCGCCTCGGCGAAGAAGGGCCGCAGGTCCTCGACGTGGCTGAGGGCCAGGCTGCACACCACGTGGTCGACGTCACCGTCGGGCAGCGGCAGCGACGCGAGGTCGCCCCGCTCGAACCTCACGCCGGGTACGGCGGCCCGCGCCCGCGCGAGCATCCGCTCGGAGAGGTCCACGCCCACCACGTCGTGGCCGAGCGAGAGCAGCTGGGCGCTGACCGCACCGGTCCCGCACGCGGCATCGAGCACCCGGCCCCGGGAGAGACCGGCCAGCAGCGGACCGAGCAGGTCGTCGCGCAGCGGGAAGCAGCCGTTGTCCTCGCCGTCGTAGGAGTCGGCCCACCCGTCGTAGCCCTCGACCAGGCCGAGCGGCGGCACCCGCACGCCCGGGCCGAGGTCGTCGGCCGCCGCGAGCAGCCGGCGTACGTCGTCGAGGCGGGCCTGGGTGAAGGCCTCGTCGTGCTCACCGGCGAAGGCGCGCATCAGTGCTACGCCGTGCAGGCCGAGCAGGTAGGCGAGCGGGTGCCAGAAGAGCTCGGTGCGCTCCGTCGTGTCGTCCACGAGCACGATGATCTGGCACACCGCGGCGCGCCGCACGCGATTTCCGGGCCGGCCCGACCCGTCGCGGGCCGAGGGATCGCCGAGATCGACCCCTCGACCCGCAAAGATTGCGCTCTCGACCCGCAAAGGTTGCGCTCTCGGCGGCTAGGAGACGCGCACGGCGGCCCAGGCGGCCTTGGTGGTCGCCTCCTCGACCGAGCCCGCACCGTAGAGGTCGCGGGCGGCCTGGGTGGTCGCACGCATCGCGCCGCGGTAGTTGGTCTGCGGGGTCATGTACGTCGTGAGCCCGCGGTACCAGATCCGCTCGGCCTTGGCCCGGCCGATCCCGACGATCTCGGCGTTGTTGCAGGTGGGGCTGTCGTAGTCCACGCCGTTGATGGTCTTGGCGCCGCTGCCCTCGGCGAGCAGGTAGTAGAAGTGGTTGGCCGGGCCCGAGGAGTAGTGCACGTCGATCTTCCTCGTCCGCGCGTTGACGCAGTCCTGGCTGATCCCGTCGAGCGAGGGCTGGTCCATGCGGCGGAGGAAGTTCTTCGACTCGTCGGCGTAGTGGAAGATCTCCTCGCCGATCAGGTAGTCGCCGACGTCGGTGCCCGGCGCGGTGTTCCCGGCCGCGAACTCGACGTTGGTGCCCATGATGTCGCTGGTCGCCTCGTTGAGGCCCCCGGACTCCCCGGAGTAGATGAGGTCGGCCGTCGCCGCCGTCACCCCGTGCGACATCTCGTGGCCGGCCACGTCGAGCGAGACCAGCGGGGTGGTGCGGTCGCGCTTGCTCCCGTCGCCGTAGACCATCGTGAAGCTCCGGTCGTCCCAGAAGGCGTTGGTGAAGTTGCCGGTGTGCACGAGCGAGGTCGCCCCGATGCCGTTGTCGCGGATACCGACCCGGCCGAAGCGGTCGAGGTAGTAGTCCCAGGTCGCAGCCGCGCCGAACTGGGCGTCGACGGCCACGGTCTGCCGGTCCTGCACGGTGCCGTCACCCCACAGGTTGTCACCGCCGGTGACCAGCTGGATGCGCCCTCCGCGCGGCGTGCGCTCGAAGGACTTCACACGCTGTGCACCCCGGACGGGGTCGACCATCGAGTAGACGCCGTTGGAGCCCAGGACGGTGTCGAGGCCGACCGTGCCGGAGTACAGGCTCTCGCCCGTCCCGGCCTCGGGGAGGATCGAGGGCCACCGGTTCAGCACGCGGGCGCCCCCGCGGGCGCTGACGAAGACGTACTCACCCGCCGGCGAGCCGTCCGGGCGCGTGCCGCGGACGTCGACCCGCCAGGCCAGGCGTGGCGCCCTCCCGAGGCCCAGCACCACGAGGTCCGACTTCGCGGAGTCCTTGCGGAAGCCGACGCCGCGACCGGCGAGGCGCGAGGCACGGGCCGCGGGGACGGTCGCCCTGGTGGCCAGGCGCAGCTGCGGCGCGCGGCCCGAGAGCGACCTGAACGCCCCGGCCGAGTCCTGGTGCACCACGACGTCACCGCCGACGACCTCCAGGCCCGCGAAGGAGCGGGTGAAGCGGACGTGGCTCGCACCGTCCCGGTCGAGCATGGTGTCGGCGACGGCGAGCGTGTCGCGCGAGCCCAGGGGCGCGGAGGCCCGCAGCGAGGCTCGCGCCTGGTCCTCGGCGCGCGCCTCACGACGAGCCTGGGGGTCGCCGGCGACGGACGCGACGGTGGAGCCAGGGGCTGCGCCGGGCACCGCGGCCGACGCGGCACCGAGCCCCGAGAGCGCGATCACCCCGCCCGTGGCGACCGAGACGAGCAGGCGGGTGGACAGGGTCATGGGGATCCTCCGAGCCGGGTCTAGCCCCGCCGCGGTGGCGGGCATACGGAGTATGCACACACCCGGAGCCGCAGCGCCATGAGTACCCGTACGTGTCTTTCCCGCCGATCCCTGCAGGGTCCCTAGAGTGCGCGGTGGGTCACGCGGCCCCCGACCACGGTCAGTGCCACCGACATCGCCCGGAGGTGGCCGTTGGTGGCCGCGGAGTCCGGCTCGTACTCCAGCGGGTCCCGGTCGAGCAGGGCGAGGTCGCCGACCGAACCGACCCCCACCGCCGGCTGCCCGTCGACCGAGGCGCGCAGCGCCTCCAGCGCGCTGAGGGCGTGCTCGTCGTGCCAGGCCTCGCGCATGTCCGCCGAGCGGTGCACCGCGGCCGCCATCGCCAGCCACGGGTCGAGGGCCGAGACCGGGGCGTCCGAGCCGAGCGCCAGGCGGACACCGTCGTCGAGCATCCAGCGGAAGGCGAAGCACCGCCCCGAGCGGCCGGGCCAGATCAGCTCGGTGAGGTCGCGGTCGTCGAGCAGGTGCGCGGGCTGGACGCTGGCGGTCAGCCCGAGCCCGGCGATCCGGCGTACGTCGTCGCGCCGCACGAGCTGGGCGTGCTCGATCGAGCCGGGGGCGCCTGTCTTGGCGTACGCGTCCAGCGCCCCGGTCACGGCGGCGTCCCCGATGGCGTGGGTCGCGACGCCCAGCCCGTGCTCGCGGGCCCGGGCCATCAGGGCGACCAGCTCCGCGCCGCTCTGGTTGGGCGCACCGTGGGCGTGCACGAGCCGCTCGGCGTCGGCGTACGGCTCGCAGCACCAGGCCGTGCGGGTGTTGAGCGACCCGTCGCTGATGATCTTCAGCGGGCCCATCCTGAGCCCCGTGAGTGCCGGGTCGTCCGAGAGCGGCGACCCGGTGCGCAGGCCCGCGCCGATCACGTCGTCGAGACCCTCGGCGTAGGTCGCCATCCGGATCCGCACGAGGTCCGCGCCGGCGCTCCACCGCTCGCACCACTCGGCGGCGCCGCCGGTGAACTCGAAGTCGACCATGCCGACCACGCCGAGCGCGGCCGCGGCCTCCAGCGAGCGTCGGTAGGCCGCAGGCGAGGTGCCCTCGTCGCCGACGAGGTCCCCGAGGGCGGCGTACGCCGCGAACCACTCGGTCTCGGCGACGATGCCGTCGCGCCACTCCAGGCCGAGCACCCGCATCGCCGCCGAGCTCAGCCAGGCGTGGTGGGCGTCACCGGCCACGAGCACGACGACCCGCTCACCGGCGACGTCGTCCAGCTCGGTGGTGGTCACCTCGCGGTACCACGCTCCCGGCCGGTGGCCGAAGCCCACGACGGGCTCCTGGGAGGGGCCCAGGCCAGCGGCGGACCGGGCGTCCTCCTCCTCGAGCATCGCGTCGCCGAGGATGCGCAGCGCGTCCTCCGGCGAGCGGGCCTCGGCGAGGTCGAGCCGCTCGCGGTTGATCGTCCACTGGCCGAGGTGCACGTGGTTGTCCCACAGCCCGGGGACGAGCCAGCGACCGTCGGCCGCGACCTCCTCGACGCCGGGCGGCCGGGTCAGTCCCCGGCCGACCTCGCTCACGCGGCCGTCCTCGACGAGGACGTCGACGGGCCCCGGGTCCGGTGAGCCGGGGAGGGGCAGCTCGAGGGGGACGACGTGAGCGTCCCGGATCAGCAGGTGGACCACGGCGCCAACGTAGGTGCCGAACCCAGGACCGGGCCAACCGGGCCGTTAGCGTGGACGCATGTCACGCCGGGCGCTCGGGATCGCGGTGCTGCTCGGCGCGCTCGCCTTCGGCGGCGGGTACGGCGCCGCGCGGCTGACCCGCGACGCGCCCGTGCTCGGCGGTGTGGCCGCGCCCGTCCCGGCGACGTCGCCCTCGGTGCCGGTGGCGGTCGTCGAGCCCTACGCCGACGACACCGACGCCCCCGCGCTCGCCACGAACCTGGCCTACGAGCAGCGTCAGCTCGGCGTCGGGCCGTTCGCCTGGCTCTACGACGCGCCGGCGGGCTGGCGGGCGAGCACGATCGGTCTCGGTGAGGCCACCCTCGGACCGCCGGGCAGCGAGACCGGCGGCTTCGGCATGCGGGTCAAGCTGGTCAACGCCGGGCTCACCCCGGAGCAGATGGTGGAGCAGAAGCTGACCGCGCTGCAGTCCGGCTACGAGGACGTGACCGTCGTCGGGCGGTCCGAGGACACCCTGGCGGTGACCTTCCGTGCGTTGCCGCAGAACTGGCTGCGCTACAACACCTTCCGCTGGTTCACCCCCGACACCAGCGACGCGGCGGCCTTCGAGACGTCGGTCAACGGTCGCCAGGGCGACCTTCGCGGGCTGACGGACCTGCTCGACCAGATCTCGGCCAGCGCGCGACAGGTGCCGACGTCCTGACGAGCGGGGTCACAGCCCGCTCGTGCGCACCGAGTCGAGCACGTCGTTGGCGGTCGGCTGGTCGGCGCTCCTGACCTGCACCCACAGCAGCAGCCCCGCGCTGACCTGCTCCACCCGCTCGATCACCACGCCGTCGTCGCACCCGGTCGCCACGACCGTGGTCTGGGCGCGGCCGTCGACCGTCGTGCTGACCGGCGGGCGCAGGCTGGTGCAGTCGGGGTGCTGCGGGAGCGGGTCGGGCACCTCGGTGCCGGGCAGCAGCGCCACGAAGACCCCCTCCCCCGCGTCCTGCCAGTCACGGCGGTCCCCGACCGCGACCGCCGGGTAGTCGGTCTCGGTCTCGGGTCTCGGTCTCGTCGAGCGGCGGCGTCCAGCCGCGATCGGCCACCTGACGCTCCCAGGGCTCGGGCACGGTCACCGCCAGCGTCCCGGTGGTGTCCTCGACGGAGACCGACGACGGGACGAGCTCGAGCGCGACGAGCCAGCCGGCCGCTGCTCCGAGGACGACCGCGGTCAGGCCCGTCAGCGCGGCCCGGCGGCGACGGCGGCGCCCGGTGGCCGCGTCGGCGCCCGTCCAGGGCGCGGGGTCCTCAGGCTCCTCGACGTCCTGCGAGGGCGGGCCCACCGTGGTCAGGGGCGAGGGTCGCGAGGTGGGCCGGGTCGACTCGCTCAGTCGCCAGCGGTCGAGCCCGCTCAGCTCGCCGGGCGCCGTCGCCTCACCGAACGGCGGCTCGAAGGCGTCACCACTCGCCGCGAGCGTGGACCCGGGGGCACCGCCGGAGGCCCCGAGGGCCGCGCCGAGCCGGTCGACGTACGTCGCCACGTCGGGCCAGCGGTCGTCCCGGTCGCGCGCGAGCGCCCGGGCGACCACCGTGTCCACCGCGGACGGCAGCCGGCCCGGCGGCAGGCGGTCGGAGACCCAGGGCACGGGCGGTGGATCGGCGGCCGCCCCCAGCGAGCCGTGCTCGAAGGGCAGGGCCCCGGTCAGCAGCAGGTGGGTGACCACGCCCAGCGAGTACTGGTCGGCGCGGGCGTCGGGCGAGTAGCCCGCGGCCTGCTCGGGTGCGACGTACGACGGGGACCCCGCGATCATGGTCAGCCGCGACGACGCGTCGAGGGTCTTGCCCAGGCCGAGGTCGCCGACCATCGCCCGCAGCCGGTCCTCCTCGACGGTGCGGAAGAGCACGTTGGCCGGCTTGACGTCACGGTGCACGATGCCCCGCGCGTGGAGCGCGCCCAGCCCGGCCCCGACGTCGCGCACCACGGCCAGGGCCGTGTCCAGGGCCACCGGGCCGCTGGTCGCCTCGGCGAGCCGGTCGGCCAGCGTGCCCTGGTCGGCGTAGGTCATCACCAGGTAGGGCCGGCCGTCCTCGAGCTCGCCGGCGTCGTAGACCGTGACCACCCAGGGCGACTCGACGCGCCGCAGGTAGCGGCCCTCCTCGACGAACCGGTCGCGCACGTGGTCGTCGGCGCTCCAGTTGTCGGCGAGGACCTTGACCGCCACCGGGCTGTCGAGGTGCTCGTCGTAGGCGAGCCAGACCGTGGCGAACCCGCCCGCACCGATGCGACGTCGCACGACGTAGCGACCGAGGCGGACGGGCATGGACATGGACTGCATTATGGGTGAGCTCGGTCCTCGTGCGAGCGAGGTCCGTGCCCGGCCCCGTGCCTGCGCCGCGAGCCGCACCGGGCCTCGGATCGCCCAGGATCCCCTCCTCAGGGCCCCGACCCCTGTCGCCGCGGGTGCCGTCGGTTAGATGATGCAGGTCACCGTCATCCCGGGAGGACGCCATGACCAGCACGACCGACCGCACCGCAGGAGACTCGGCGACCGCCCCACGGTGGCGCCTGATCGGCCCCGGCCTCGTCGTCGCCGCGACCGGCGTCGGCGCCGCCGACCTGGTCGCCACCCTGATCGCGGGGTCCAAGTACGGCTACGCCCTGCTGTGGGCGGTGGTGCTCGGGTGCGTGATGAAGGTGGTCCTCGTCGAGGGGGCCGGGCGCTACAGCCTGGCCACCGGACGCACCATCTTCGAGGGTTGGAGCACGCTCGGCCGGTGGACCCACTTCTACTTCGGGCCGTACATCGTGGTGTGGGGCTTCGTCTACGGCGCCGCGGCGATGGCCGGCACCGGCCTGGCCCTCCACGCGCTGTTCCCGGTGCTCGGGGTGACCGGGTGGGGCATCGTCTCCGGGCTCCTCGGGCTCGCGCTGGTGTGGACCGGACGCTACGGGCTGTTCGAGAAGACCCTCAGCGTGCTGGTGCTGCTGATGTTCATCTCGATGGTGACCGCGGCCGCCGTCACCCTGCCGAACCTGCCGGACCTGGTGACCGGTCTGGTCCCGACGATCCCCGCCGGCTCGCTGATCAACGTGCTCTCCGTGGCCGGCGGCGTCGGCGGCACGATCACGCTGGCGGCCTACGGCTACTGGCTGCGCGAGAAGGGGTGGAGCAAGCCCTCCTTCATGCGCGTGATGCGCATCGACAACTCCGTCGCGTACGCCGTCACGGGCATCTTCGTGATCGCGACCCTGATCGTGGGCGCCGAGCTGCTCTACTCCGCAGGGATCGCCATCGACACCGGCGACCAGGGCATGCTCGACCTCTCGACCGTGCTGCGCGACCGGTACGGCCCGGCCACCGGCGTCGTCTTCCTCGTCGGCTTCTGGGCGGCGGCGATGAGCTCGCTGGTCGGCGTCTGGAACGGTGTCAGCCTGATGTTCGCCGACTTCGTCGGCCACGCCCGCGGGCACGAGGCGACCAGCCCGGCCTACCAGGCCGGCGGGCTCTACTACAAGGCCTACGTCGTGTGGCTCACGGTTCCCCCGATGGGGCTGCTGCTGCTCGGCCAGCCGGTCTACCTGATCCTCGCCTACGGCGTGCTCGGGGCGTTCTTCATGCCCTTCCTCGCGGTGACGCTCCTGTGGATCCTCAACACCGACCGGGTCCCGACGCAGTGGCGCAACAAGCTCCCCTCGAACCTCGCGATGGGACTGTGCGCCCTGGTCTTCGCCGCCCTCGCGGTCAACCAGGTCGTCAGCGCCGTGTCGTCGCTCTGAGTCGTGCTCCGCGCTCGGGCTCGGAGGAGGCGGAGGCCCCGACCTGGACCGGCGTGCCACGATCTGGTGACGGCACCGAGCGCCGACGGTCCGGGCGCGAGAGGGTAGGAGCAGTGCACGCGATGTCCACCACGGCTGGGGAGACCATGACCACCGACGATCCGCGCTCCACCGCGGACCGCACCGACGACCTCGCGGTGCGCGCCCGCGAGGGCGACCGCGACGCGCTCGAGGAGCTCCTCGCCGTCATCCGCCCGCGCACGCTCTCGGTCTGCCGCGGCGTCCTGCCCTACAGCTCCGACGCCGAGGACGCCTGCCAGGAGGCGCTGCTCTCGGTGGCGACCAGGATCGGCTCCTGGAACGGCCGTGGCCGCTTCACCACGTGGCTCCACGTCGTCGCGCTGAACAGTGCGCGCACGACGTACCGACGGCTGAAGCGTCAGGCGGTGCCCGCCGACCCGCAGGGACCCGGCCCGCTGGAGCGCCCGGACCCGCGCACGACCAGCGTGATCGCCGGGACCCGGCTCGACCTGCTCGAGGCGATGGAGTGCCTGGAGGCCGAGCACCCCCAGTACGTGCAGCCGGTGCTGCTGCGCGACGTCTACAGCCTTCCCTACGACGAGATCGCCGCGCTGCTGGAGCTGCCGCTCGGCACGGTCAAGGCGCAGATCCACCACGGCCGACAGCTGGTGCGGCCGATGCTGCGAGAGCGCGCGTGAGAGCTGCCCTGCGAGGCGCGGTCGGGACGCTGAGCGCGCTGCTGGTCGTCGGCTGCAGTCCTGCGGAACCCGTCTCCGAGGGGGAGCCGACGGCCGACGCACGCCCGGAGGCCGTCGACCACGACGACCCGCGCTGGGACGACGCGCTGAGCGAGCCTCGGGAGGACTCCTACTACCCCGACGTCGGCGATCCCGGTGTCGACGCCCTGCACTACGACCTCGACCTGACCTGGGACCCCGACGCCCGCAGGCTCGGGGGCACCGAGACGCTGCTGTTCCGTGCGACCCGCACCGCCCCGACCGTGCGGCTCGACCTGGGCGAGCCGCTCGAGGTCGGCGACGCCACGTTGGACGGCGAGCCCGTCGACGTGGTGCACGACGGCAAGGACCTCGTGGTCCGGGCCGCCGTCACCCAGGACTCGCGCCACGTGCTGGAGCTGACCTACACCGGCACCCCGGAGCCGGTGCGGGCCCCGACCGCGCGCGACGACTTCTCGACCACCGGGTGGACGACCACGCCCGACGGACGCACCTGGACCATGCAGGAGCCCTACGGCGCCCACAGCTGGTACGCCGTCAACGACCACCCCTCCGACAAGGCGTTCTACGACGTCGCGGTCGAGGTGCCCTCCCCCTGGGTCGGGGTCTCCAACGGCACCCTCACCTCGCGCACCGAGCAGGGCGGCACCACCCGCACCGAGTGGACCCTCGCCTCCCCGGCGGCGTCCTACCTCGTCACCGTGGCCACGGGACCCTTCACCGAGACCACCGACGAGGCTGCGGGCGGGGTGCCGATCAGCTACTGGACCCTCCCCGAGGCCGGTCCCGGCGTGCTCGAGCGGCTCTCGGTCGCCCCGCGGGCGCTGCGCTGGCTCGAGCGTCGCCTGGGGCCCTACCCGTTCGACTCGCTCGGCTTCGTGGTGGTCGACTCCGAGAGCGGCATGGAGACCCAGACCATGATCACGCTGGGCGACACCGCTTACACGACCTCGCGGCCGGTGGTGGTGCACGAGATGATCCACCAGTGGTACGGCGACCAGGTCACGCCGGACGACTGGCGCGACGTGTGGATGAACGAGGGCATGGCGATGTACCTCCAGCTGGTGTGGGAGGCCCGCCACGGCCGGACCCCGCTGGACCAGCAGATGGCGTACCTCGCCTCCCGCGACCAGCGCGACCGGAGCTCCTCCGGCCCACCCGCGGCCTACGACCGCGACGAGTTCGGCGACGACAACGTCTACTACCTGCCCGCGCTGATGTGGGACCAGCTGCGCCACCGGGTGGGAGACCGCGCGTTCTGGGCGATGGTGCGGGCCTGGCCCGAGGCCCGCGACCTCCGGAGCACCGGTCGGGAGGACTACCTCGACTGGATCGAGGAGCAGACCGGCGTCGAGCTGGGCGGCTTCTTCGACGCGTGGCTCCTCGACGAGCTGACCCCGCCCGTCCGCTGAGCGCGAACACTCCTTGCGCCGGGACGCCGGGCACGGTGGAGTCCCGGCATGCGCATCCTGGTGCTCGGCGGTTCGGTCTTCTGCTCCCGTGAGGTCGCGGCCCGCGCCGCCTCCCTCGGCCACGACGTCACCGCCGCCTGCCGCGGGGTCTCGGGGTCGGTGCCGCGCGGGCGTACGGCACGTGGTCTGGGACCGTGCCCGGCCGGCGCCCGAGGAGCTCCTCGCCCAGGACTTCGACGCCGTCGTCGACGTCGCCCGGCTGCCGTCGTGGGTGCGCCGCGACGTCGCCGCCTGGCCGGGTGCGCACTGGGTGCTCGTCTCGACGATCAACGTCTACGCCGAGGAGGTGCCCGGCGGGTCGGCCGCGACGCTGCCCCTGCTCGAGGCCCGGGACGAGGACGTCGACCTCGGCGAGGACCCGACGGCGTACGGCCCGATGAAGGTGGCCTGCGAGGAAGCGGTGCGCGCCGGCGCGTCGTCGGTGAGCGTGGTCCGGCCGGGGCTGATCGTCGGGCCCGGCGACCCCACCGGCCGCTTCTCCTACTGGCCCGCCCGGCTCGCCGCGAGCGAGCCCGGGGAGGAGGTGCTCGCCCCGGGCAGCCCGGACGACGCCGTCCAGGTCGTCGACGTCCGCGACCTGGCGGCCTGGCTGGTCGACCTGGCCGAGCGGGAGTGGTCCGGGGTGGTCGACGGGGTCGGCCCGGTCCTGAGCATGGCCCGGGCCCTGGCCGCCGTGGCGGAAGGTGTCGGCGCCGAGCCGGCCTGGACCTGGGTCGACCAGGAGACGCTCACCGCCGAGGGGGTCGAGCCCTGGATGGGCCCCGACAGCGTGCCGCTGTGGCTGCCGCGCCCGGCGTACGACGGGATGCTCGGTCACGACCCGGAGCCCGCCCGGGAGGCCGGGCTGGTGTGCCGACCCCTCGCACAGACGGCACAGGAGACGGCCGCGTGGTTGCAGGAGACGACCGGGGCGAGGGTCACCGGGATCGGTCGTGAGCGAGAGCGTCACCTGCTCGAGGGCTTCCGCGGGCGTTGAGGCCGTGGGTACGGTGCAGCGCATGAGGCGCCCACCACACGAGAACGTGGCGACCGTCCTGGTCGAGCCCGCCGTGCTGCGCGACCTCGAGCTCGAGCTGATGGCGCTCGACCTGTGGGTCTGGCCGGTCGCCACCGCCCCGGTCTACGACGACGGCCCGCGCGCCGCCTTCCAGCTGCGTCGCCGGATGCTGATGGCCCGGCGTGGCGACTGGGACGACGCGTCCGAGTGGACGCCGGTGCTGGTCGCCTTCGGTGACTCCTGGCGCACCGGCGACGAGCCGCTGCCGTGGTCGGCGCACGCGACCTTGTGGGACACGCTCGGCCGGTACGCCGGGCACGTGCACTACCGGCTCGGCCTGGGCGGGGTGCCTCGACTGACCGTGCAGCACGAGCGCACGGTCTGAGGTCGACTCAGGGACAGGTCAGGGACAGGTCCGGGACAGCCCGGTGGGGGCCCGCAGCGGTCTGGACGACGTCACGCTCCGGGCGTTGATCGATCGATCGATCAAGCACCGTCCGCCGGTTGGTCGATCGATCGACCAACCGGCGGAGCAGCACCCCCTCGGAGCACGACCCGCTCAGAACAGCAGCGCCGAGCCCGGGTCGGCGAGGATGCCCGCGACGTCGGCGAGGAACCGCGAGCCGAGCTCACCGTCGATGTGGCGGTGGTCGAAGGACAGCGCGAGCGTGGTCACCTGCCGCGGCACGATCTCGTCGACCCCGTCGGTCGTCACGACCCAGGGCTGCTTGCGGATCGCACCGAAGCACAGGATCGCCGACTCACCGGGGTTGATGATCGGCGTGCCGGCGTCGATGCCGAAGACACCGACGTTGGTGATCGTGAAGGTGCCACCGCTCATCTGGGTCGGCTGGGTGCGGCCCTCGCGTGCGGTCGCCGTCAGCGCGGCGAGCTCGTGGGCCAGGTCGACCAGGCCGAGCGACTCCGCTCCCTTGACGTTGGGCACCACGAGACCGCGCGGCGTGGCCGCGGCGATGCCGAGGTTGACCGCCCGACGGTGCACGACCTCCTGGTGCTCGTCGTCGAACCACGAGTTGATCTCCGGCGTGCGCCGCATGGCCAGGGTGACGGCCTTGGCCAGGACCAGCAGCGGCCCGACGCGGACGTCGCGCAGCTCGCGACGGGCGGCCAGCCGGGCCACCAGCTCCATCGTGGCCGTGACGTCGAGGGTGACCCACTCGGTGACGTGCGGGGCGCTGAAGGCGGAGCCGACCATGGCCTGGGCCATCATCTTGCGCACGCCCTTGACCGGCTCACGCCACTCGTCGGGCTGGGCCGTCCCGCCCGCGGCGGGCGCGTCCTGCGTCTGCGTGGACCGCGAGGGCGCTGCGGCCGCCGTGCTGTCGGCCGCGGCCTGCACGTCCTCCCGGGAGACCGTGCCGTGCGGGCCGGTCGGGCTGAGCGAGGCCAGGTCGACCCCGAGGTCGCGGGCGAGCTTGCGCACCGGCGGTTTGGCCAGCATGCGAACGGGCCGCTGCGGGCTCGGGCCCGGCTCCTCGGCGCGCGCGCTCGTGGCGGGCACCGGCTCCTCGTCGGACTCCACCACGTCGTCGCTCTGGGCGCCGCCGGGCGCGAAGGCGCCCTGGACCTGCATCCGCGCGGACCCGCCCGCCTCGGTGGGCGGAGAGGCCGGGCCCTTGCGGGCCCGCCGCTTGGCCGAGCCCTCCCGCGGGCCGTAGCCGACCAGGGTCGGGTTGCCCTCGGGCGGCTTGTTGGTGTCGATGGGCTCGTCGGTGGGGGCGTCCGGGGCGGCGGCGTCGGTCGGCTCGACGACGTCGCCGCCTTCGGCGGCCGGTTCGTCGCCACCGGCGGTGACGGCGTCCCCGATCGAGATGATCGGCGTGCCGACCTCGACGGTCTGGCCCTCCTCGACGAGCAGGGCGGTGACCGTGCCGGCGTACGGCGAGGGGAGCTCGACCAGCGACTTGGCGGTCTCGATCTCGACCACGACGTCGTTGATCTCGATGACGTCGCCGACGGCGACGCGCCAGGTGACGATCTCGGCCTCGGTCAGACCCTCACCGGGGTCGGGCAGCTTGTAGTCGGCCATGTCGGATCAGTGCCCCAGGCTTCGGTCGACGGCGTCGAGCAGACGGTCGAGGTCGGGCAGGAAGTCCTCCTCGATCCGCGACGGCGGGTAGGGCGTGTCGAACCCGCCCACGCGCAGCACGGGCGCCTCGAGGGAGTAGAAGCACTCCTCGGTGACCCGGGCGGCCAGCTCCGAGCCGAGGCCGAGGTTGACGTGCGCCTCGTGGATGACCACGGCGCGACCGGTGCGGCGCACGGACTCGTGGACCGGACCCATGTCGAGCGGGCTGAGCGTGCGCAGGTCGATCACCTCGATCGAGGTGCCGTCGTCCTCGGCGGCCGCGGCCGCCTTCATCGCGGTCTTGACCGTCGGCCCGTAGGCCAGGACGGTGACGTCCTCACCGCGGCGTACGACGCGGGAGGTGAAGAGCCCGTCCGGCGTCGCGGACTCGTCGAGCTCGGCCTTGTCGGCGTGGTACTGGCGCTTCGGCTCGAGGAAGATGATCGGGTCGTCCGAGGCGATCGCCTGCTGGATCATCCAGTAGCCGTCCACGGGGTTGGAGCAGGCCACGACCTTCAGACCCGGGGTGTGGGCGAACTGCGCCTCGGGGGACTCGCTGTGGTGCTCGACCGCGCCGATGCCGCCGCCGAAGGGGATCCGGATGACCATCGGCATCGGCACCTTGCCCATGCTGCGGAAGCGGATCTTGGCGACCTGGGCGACGATCTGGTCGTAGGCGGGGTAGACGAACCCGTCGAACTGGATCTCCACGACGGGCCGGTAGCCGCGCATGGCGAGGCCGACCGCGGTGCCGACGATGCCGGACTCGGCGAGCGGGGTGTCGATGACGCGGTCCTCCCCGAAGTCCTTCTGCAGGCCGTCGGTGATCCGGAAGACGCCGCCGAGACGACCGATGTCCTCGCCCATCAGCACGACCTTGGGGTCGTCCTCCATGGCCTTGCGCAGGCCGGCGTTCAGGCCCTTGGCCAGGGTGATCCTGGGCAACGAGTCAGACATCAGCTGGCCCCCTCGGTCTCGAAGGAGTCGAGGTAGGCCGCGAAGCCGTCGCGCTGCTCGCGCAGCTCCTCGGGCAGCTCGGCGTAGACGTGGTCGAAGATCCTGCGCGGGTCCGGGTCCTTCATGGTCCGGCACGCCTCCCGCAGGCGTACGCCGAGCTCGTCGGCCTCGGCCTTGATCTCGGCCAGGAACGCCTCGTCGACCAGGCCGTTGCGGCGCAGGTAGACCTCGACGCGGGCGATCGGGTCCTTGAGCTTCCAGCTCTCGACGTCGTCGCTGAGCCGGTAGCGGGTCGGGTCGTCGGTCGTGGTGTGGGCGCCCATCCGGTAGGTGTAGGCCTCGACGAGGGTCGGGCCCTGACCGTCGCGCGCGCGCTGGAGCGCGGCCTGCGTGACGGCGTACGTCGCCATCACGTCGTTGCCGTCGACGCGTACGCCGGGGAAGCCGAAGCCGAGCGCGCGCTGGTAGAGCGGGATCTTGGTCTGGCGCTCGATCGGCTCGGAGATCGCCCACTGGTTGTTCTGGCAGAAGAACACGACCGGGGCGTTGTAGGACGCGGCGAAGATGAAGGCCTCGTTGACGTCGCCCTGGCTGGAGGCGCCGTCGCCGAAGTGCGCGACCACCGCGGCGTCGCGGTCCGGGTCGCCGGTGCCGACGTCACCGTCACGCTGGACGCCCATCGCGTAGCCGGTCGCGTGCAGGCACTGCGCGCCGATCACGATCGTGTAGAGCCCGAAGTTGGTCTCCTTCGGATCCCAGCCGCCCTGGTCCACGCCGCGGAAGAGGCTGAGCAGCTCGACCGGGTCGAGGCCCTTGCACCAGGCCACGCCGTGCTCGCGGTAGGTCGGGAAGACGAAGTCCTGCGGGCGCAGTGCGCGGCCGGCGCCGATCTGGGCGGCCTCCTGGCCGAGCAGCTGGGCCCAGATGCCCAGCTCGCCGTGGCGCTGCAGCGCGGTCGCCTCGGTGTCGATGCGACGCACGAGGACCATGTCGCGGTAGAAGCCGCGCAGCTGCTCGGCGGAGAAGTCGGCGTCGAACTCGTCGTGGTGCACCCGCTCGCCCTCGGGCGTCAGCAGCTGGACCAGCTCGGGCCCGCCGTCGGTGAGGTTCGGGCCGAAGACCTGCGCGAGGTCGGGGCCGAAGCTGCCCCCGGCACTGGTGGTCGCTTCAGGGGTGGGGCTCACGGGCACGCTCCTCGTCTCTCCGGCTGCGGGATCACCGTCAGGGCCGGGGGATCGGTCTGGACTGGTCCCCGGGGCAAAACCGCAGGGATGGCGCGGGCTGTGACCGGGAACACAGGGTCAACCTACCCGGCGACCGACGGCCCGGGCCAACCGCCACCGCCCGTCTAGGCTCGAGCCATGCGCTCTCGTGAGGTGTCCAGCACGACCGTGGTCGAGGCCTCGCCCTCGACCGTCTTCGACATCCTGGCCGACCCGCGCCAGCACGCCCGGATCGACGGGTCCGGCACGGTCAAGGCCTCGGTCTCCGGGCCGGACCGTCTCGAGATGGGCTCCCGCTTCGGGATGGACATGAAGCTGGGCGCGGCCTACAAGATCAAGAACACGGTCGTGGAGTTCGAGACCGACCGGCTGATCGCGTGGCGCCACCAGGGCGTCCACCGCTGGCGCTACGAGCTCGAGCCGGTCGACGGCGGCACCCGGGTCACGGAGACCTGGGACGCCACGCGCTACCCGACCCCGCTGTGGTGGGGCCTGAAGGCGGTCGGCTTCCCCGAGCGCAACCGGCGCGGCATCGAGGCGACCCTGGTCAAGCTGGCCCACGAGGCGGCCGCCGACGAGAGGAACCGGCACGCCGGCGACGAGACCGCCTGAACCGTCCCCGGGCGGACCGTTCGAGCGCTAGTCGCAGACCTTGCTAGTCGCGCCTTCTCGGGCTCGTCCTGGCCGTTGCCGCCCGGCAGCGCCCAGCCCTGCTGCTCGGCGACCAGGCGCACCTCGCGCGCGAGCCGGCTGACGTCACCCTCGAAGACCTCGAGGCGCTCGGAGAGCACCACGGGTCGCAGCTCGGAGTGCTCGAGGCGTGCGAGGACGACCGGGGTGCCGACCTCGCGCACGACCTGCTGCTCCTCCGGGCCGAGGTCGCCGCTGCCGGAGAGGTGCACCGGCAGGCCGAGCTCTTCGCCGAGAGCGTCCCAGGCGGCCTGGTCGGAGGTGAGCCCGCACAACCCGCAGTGCGAGCCCGCGCCGTCGTCGGTGGTCGGCTGCTCCTCGCCGAGACCGCCGGCCTCGTGCTCGACGCCGATCAGCTCCAGGACCTGGTCGTCCATCGTCGCTCCCCCTCGCGCTCGCTCAGCGCGGCGCCGTGACCTGCACCACTCGGGCGAGGCTACGCGCTCGGACCGAGGAGAGCACCCCCTCGAGCGACAGCGGTGCCTCGTCCGGGCCCGAGAGCGGGACCCGCCAGTTGGGGTACTCGTCCGCGGTGCCGGGCTGGTTCTGGGTACGCCGGTCGCCGACCGCGTCGGTCAGCGCGACGTTGCGCAGCCGCGACGGGGTCAGTGCGAGGTAGGCGTGCAGGGCCTCGACCGTCTGCTCCGTCGAGGCGTCCGCGGGGAGGTCGACCTGGCGGCGTACCTCCGCCAGCCACGAGGCGCGCTCGGCCTCGTCGGCCTCCCGCTCCTCCTCGACGGGGCGGGTCAGCAGGTCGAGCTCGGCGCGCAGGTCCACGTGCACGCCGTCGAGGTAGCCCGCGCTGGGGGGCAGGTCGTGGGTGGTGACCGAGGCCAGGCACAGCTCGCGCCACGCGCTCGCCGGGCGGGGGTCGCCGTCCTCGTCGCGCTCGAACCACAGGATCGAGGTGCCGAGGACGCCGCGCTCGAGCAGGTACTCCCGGGCGGAGTCCTCCACGACCCCCAGGTCCTCGCCGACCACGACCGCGCCGGCCCGGTGCGCCTCGAGGGCCAGCACGCCGATCACCGAGGCGTGGTCGTAGCGCACGTAGGTGCCCTCGGCCGGGGAGCCGCCCTCGGGCACCCACCACAGCCGGAACAGCCCGATCACGTGGTCGATCCGCACCCCGCCCGCGTGGCGCAGCAGGGCGGCGACCATGTCGCGCAGCGGTTCGTAGCCGGTCTCGGCCAGGCCGGTGGGCGTCCACGGCGGCTGGCCCCAGTCCTGGCCGCGCTGGTTGAAGGCGTCCGGTGGCGCGCCCACCCGCACACCCTCGGCGTACGTCGCCCGCAGCCGCCAGGCGTCCGCCCCGCCGGGGTGCACCCCGACCGCGAGGTCGTGCATCGTCCCGAGCGCCATCCCCGCGCCTGTCGCCTCGGCCTGGACCGAGCGCAGCTGCTCGTCGAGCACCCACTGCAGCCAGCACTCGAAGGCGACCTCGTCGGCCAGCTCCGCGGCAGCCGCGGCCACGGCGGGGGACCCGGCGTCCTGGAGGTCGGCCGGCCACTCCCGGAAGTCGGGGCCGTGCTCGGTCGCCAGCGCCCGCCAGGTCGCGAAGGCGACCAGGCCCTCGCCCTCCCGGTCGAGGAACGCGCGGTAGGCCAGCTCACGGCCCGGCGTGCGGCGTACGCCGGCCACCAGGCGAAGAGCGCGACGCTTGGCCGTCCACGAGGTGTCGCGGTCGATCGCGTCGAGGTCGTCGAGCGCGGTGTGGACCTCGCCGGCCAGCCGCTCCACCTCGGCCCGGGCGGCGTCGGGCAGGTCGACGTACTCCACGATCCGCTCGACGCGCAGGTAGAGCGGGTTGGGGAAGCGGCGGCTCGTCGGCAGGTACGGCGACGGCTCGAGCGGGGCGACCGGCTCCGCGGCGTGCAGCGGGTTGACCAGCAGGTAGTCGGCTCCGAGCCCGGCCGACCAGACGGCGAGGTCGGCCATGTCGGCGAGGTCGCCGACGCCCCACGACTGCGCCGAGCGCACGCTGTAGAGCTGGGCGGCGAACCCCCACCCGTGACGCTCCCCGAGCGAGGCGGGCAGGCCCAGGCGGGCCGGGGTGACCACGACCCGGCACGTCGCATCCCCCGCGGTGAGTGCGTGGTAGCCGAGCGGCAGGTCGGTCGGGAGGTCGATCGTGACGCGGGTGACGGTGGCGCCGTCGACCTGGCGGGTGCTCGTGGAGGAGGCGGGCGGGTCGAGGTCGCGGCGGCTGCCGTCCTCGAGCTCGAGGCGCAGCGCGGGCGTCGCCGCACCGGCCGGGGCGTGCAGGTCGACGGTGGAGGGCCGGCCGGCGATCGTCACCACGGCCGGCGGGAGCGTACGCCGCCACGGCGCCTCCTCGTGGACGGCGAGCGCGGCCACCGGGTCGGACGTGTCGACCCCCATCGCGCTCAGCACGGCGACCACCGTCGCCTCCGGCACCTCGACCGGCTCGTCGCGCCAGTCGTCGTAGGCGGTGACGACCCCGTAGGCCTGGGCGAGCGCGGTGAGGTCAGGGTCGAGAGGCACCGCCCAAGCCTAGGGCCGAGCAGTCGGCCTGTGGATCGCCCCCGACGTCCGGTCGTCGTCCCGGTCACGCTGGAGCGGTGGAGGAGCTGCAGCACCTGATGTCGGTGCAGGACGGCGTCGTCGCGCGGCGCCAGCTGGTCGGGCTGGGACTGACCCAGGGCGACCTCAACCGCCTGCTCCGCCGTCGCGAGCTGACCCCGGTCCACCGGGCGACCTTCGTGGCGCACACCGGCCCACTCACCTGGGACCAACGGGCGTGGGCGGCGGTGCTGGTGCACCACCCCGCGGCGCTCACCCGTGCCTCCGCCCTCCCCGACCCGCCCGCGACGGGCGCGATCCACGTGGCGGTCGACGTCGACCGCACCGTGCGCAGGGTCCCGGGCGTCGTCGCACACCGCACGGCTCGGTGGCGCGAGCGCCTCGCCGCGAACGCGACCCGGCCGCGCCTGGCGGTCCCCGAGGCGGTCGTCGAGCTGGTCTCTGACGCCGACGACAGCTGGGAGGCCTTCGCCGCGCTCGCCCGGGTCTGCCAGTCGCGCCGCACCACCCCGGGAGCGGTCCGGGACGCGCTCAGGGCGCGGCGCGGCCTGCGCGACCGGCCGCTGCTGCTGGGGATGGTCGACGACCTGGCCACCGGAGCCTGCTCGGTCCTGGAGCGGGAGTACCTCACCACCGTGGAGCGAGCCCATGGCCTCCCGACCGCCGACCGACAGGGCCGCGAGCGACTGGCGGGCGGCGTGGTCTACCGCGACGCGGAGTACGTCGACCACGGCGTCGTCGTGGAGCTCGACGGACGCACCTTCCACTCGGGCGCCGGCCGTGAGGCGGACTTCGGGCGGGACCTGCTGACGGCGGCCACCAGCGACCGGCTCACGCTGCGGCTCGGCTGGCGCCAGGTCGTGCGTGAGCCGTGCAGGACGGCCCACCACCTAGGCGCCGTCCTGGGCCGCCGCGGCTGGGCGGGGCAGGTCGTGCGCTGCCCCCGGTGCTCGTCGACCTGACTGCTTCTCACACCTGGTGTGAGAAGCGGTCAGGTCGACGCCTCAGCCCAGCTCCTCGAGCACCGCCTGCGCGGCGTCGACCCGGTCGGCGCACCGGCCGGGCATCGTCGTGCCGTAGTAGGGCAGCGTCATCGCGCAGACCAGCACCGACCAGCCGGCGCCCCGCAGCCAGGTGGTGGCGTCGAGGTCGAGCGCGTCGCGGAACGACGCCCGCCCGGCGGCGTCGCACAGCTCCCAGACCCCGATCAGGTCGACGGTCGGGTCGCCCACGGCGACGTCGCCCAGGTCGAGCAGCGCCGCGAGGCGGCCGTCGCGGACCAGCAGGTTCTCGGCCAGCAGGTCGCAGTGCACCCAGCAGGCCTCGGTGCGTGGGGCCGCACGGTCCGCGGCCACGGCGCGCTCCCACACGTCCGCCAGCGCGTCGAGGTCCAGCCCGCCGGAGATGGCGACCGGCAGGGCGCGGCACGCGTCGATGAGCTCCCGGCCGTCGTCGGCGAGGGCGGCGAGCGGGCCGGCACGGTACGAGCTCAGGGCCGGATCGGCGCGGGCCTCGGCCGGCACCGGCGTACGCCGCAGCGCGGTGACGAGCCCCGCGAGGTCCTCGCCGCCGACGTCACCGACGCCGGCGCGCGCCCGGTCGCCCTCGATCCAGCGGGTCAACGACCAGCCGGCCGGCAGGCCCGGCGCGGGATCACCCACGACGAGCACCTCGGGCACCTCCACCGGCAGGCCGGCGCCGAGCACCGGACCCCACCGGGCCTCGGCGTGCAGGCCGGCCCCGCCACCGGCCTGCCGCGGGACGCGGACCAGCAGGTCGTCGCCGACGCGCAGCAGCCGGTTGCTCGACCCGCTCGCGGCCAGCGGCTCGAGGTGATGGCGGGCGAGGTCGGGGCGGACCCGGTCGAGCTCACGTCGTACGGCCTCGAGGTCGAGGGCCACCTCGTCGTCGTGCAGCGGCTCGGTCGACACGCCAGGCACGCTAGACCCCACCACGACCACCGTCACCGGAGGATCCTCATGCACGTCGTCCGCATCATCGCCGACCTGACCGTGCCCGACCTCGAGGAGGCCCGCGACTTCTACGCGGGCTACCTCGGCCTGGCGACGCAGGAGTTCTCGCTGGGCTGGGTGGCGCGCCACACCTCGCCCGAGACCGGGGCGAGTCTCCAGCTGGTCACCGCAGACGCGACCGCGCCGGCGGTGCCCGTGGTCTCGATCCAGGTCGACGACGTCGACGAGGCCTACGCGCAGGCGGTCGAGCGCGGCTACGAGATCGTCCACCCGCTCGGCGACGAGGAGTGGGGAGTACGCCGCTTCCTCGTCCGCGCCCCGGACGGCAACGTGGTCAACGTGCTGCGCCACCGGGAGTAGCCGCGGACCGGGCCTCAGTGCACCCCGCCGAGGTCCTCGTGGTCCTGGTGCGAGAGCGGCTCGACCTGGAAGGTCGCGTGCCGTAC
This sequence comes from uncultured Actinomycetota bacterium, assembly GCA_963740745.1. GTDB lineage: Bacteria > Actinomycetota > Actinomycetes > Propionibacteriales > Nocardioidaceae > Nocardioides. The sequence continues at coordinate 42,346 of CAVUFK010000008.1, read as the reverse complement.
GTCGAAGTGCTCGGCCACGCAGCGACCCAGCTCGTCGAGCACGGCGCCGACGCCGCGGGCCGCGAGGGCGTCGTCGGTGACCGTCACGTGCGCGGACAGGCTGGGCAGGCCGCTGGTGATGGTCCAGGCGTGGAGGTCGTGGACGTCGACGACGCCCGGCACGTGGCGCAGGTGGTGCTCGACGGCGCCGACGTCGAGGCCGGCGGGGGCGATCTCGAGCAGCACCGACCCCGCGTCGCGCAGCAGGAGTGCCGCCCGGGGCAGGATCAGGATCGCGATCCCGATCGAGGCGAGCGCGTCCGCGCGCTGCCAGCCGGTGAGCAGGATGACCAGCCCGGCCAGCAGCGCCAGCACCGAGCCGACGAGGTCGCCGAAGACCTCGGCCGCGGCGCCGCGCAGGTTCAGGGAGCCGGTCTCCGAGCGGTTCAGCACGCTCAGCGAGACGGCGTTGGCGACCAGGCCGACCGCGGCGAAGGCCATCATCGGCGCGGCGTCGACCTCGGGCGGGTCGGCGAGACGGGCGATCCCCGTCCAGGCGATGAAGGCGCACACCCCGAGCAGCACCACGGCGTTGGCCACGGCGGCGAGCACCTCGGCACGGTGCAGGCCGAAGGTCGAGCGCGGGCCGCCCCCGCGCGCCGCGACGTACGACGCCCCGAGCGCGAGCACCACCGCGCCCGCGTCGGTGGCCATGTGGCCGGCGTCGGCGAGCAGCGCGAGCGAGCCGGTGACGACCGCGCCGACGACCTCCACGACCAGGACCACGACCGTGACGGCCAGGACCCAGCGCAGCCGCGAGCGGTCGCCGGCGCGGCCGACGGCGTGCCCGTGGTCGTGTCCCATGGGACCCACCCTAGGAGCGGCGGGGGCGTGCGACGATCCGGCCGTGGACGACAGGTGGGGGCAGGACCCGGTGGCCTCCGGTGCTCGCCGGGCCCTGGCCCGGGTGCGGGTCCCGCTCGGCGTCCTCTTCCTGGTCGTGACCGGGGTCCGGAGCCGGGACGCGCTGCTCAGCGAGGCGTGAGGCGCTTCTCCTTCGCGTCCCAGACAAGCTCCCCCGCGATCTTGTCGGAGCCGAGTGCGTCGATGATCGCGGCGACGACCTCGTCGGCGGGGACGGGCGCGGGCAGCTTCGGGGGCTCACCGGCCAGAGCGCGCTGGTCGAGCTCGGTGTCCAGGTGCGGCGGGCGTACGTCGAGCACGCGGAAGGCTCGACGCTGCTCCTTGCGCAGCACGCCGAGCCAGGTCGACAGCGCCGACTTGGCGGCGGAGTAGTCGGCCATCCCGGCCGTGGGCAGGTCGGCCAGGATCGCGGAGAGCACGACCGCAGCGCCCTGGTCGGACGCCGTCAGGGCTGGTGCGGCGGCCCGGACCAGCGCCATCGGGCCCTGCACGTTGACCGCGAACAGCTCCTCGGTGACCGCGGCCTCGAGGTCGACGGCCTTGCCGAAACCGGCGGCGCCGACGGTGACGATCAGCAGGTCGAGGCCGCCGAGCTCCTCCACCGCGGCGTCGACCGCCGCCCTGACCGAGTCGGCGTCGACGGCGTCGAAGACCTGGGCGGTGGTGCCGGTGCGCCCGGCCAGCTCGTCGAGCCGGCCCCGGTCGCGCCCGGCCGGCACGACCCTCGCCCCGGCCCCGAGCAGCGCGTCGACCAGCTTGGTGCCGATCACACCGCTCGCCCCGGCGACCAGCACGCGGGTGTCCTTCAGGTCCATGATTCCTCCTCGGCCGATCGGCCGGTGGCACAGCGATGAGTCCTGCAGGTCAGTGCGGTCGCCCCTGCCATGAGCATGAACGGAGTTCTCGCCCAGTCCACCGTGAGCGACCTCGAGGCAGCGACCCCGTGGTACACCGCCCTGTTCGGCCGCGGGGCCGACGCCGACCCGATGCCCGGTCTGCGGGAGTGGCACCTCGGACCCGGGTACGGCGTCCAGGTGTTCGAGGAGCCGGACCGGGCGGGCCACTCGTCGATCGTGATCGACGAGGACGACCTCGACGGCGTCGAGGCGCGGCTCACCGACGCCGGCATCGGGCACGACGGCATCACGCAGGTGACCTCGTCACGGGCGCTGATGCTCCTCGACCCCGACGGCAACCGCGTGGTCCTCACCGGGCCCTGACCTCAGCCCAGCTGCTCGCGGAAGTGCGGCGTCCGCCAGACCGCCGGGTCGGGGCCCTTCGGCACGACCCGCGTCGGGTTGATCTCGGCGTGCACGCGGTAGTAGTGCGCCTTGATCTGGTCGAAGTCGATCGTCTCGCCGAAGCCGGGCGTCTGGAACAGGTCACGGGCGTAGCCCCACAGCGCCGGCATCTCGGTGAGCTTGTTGCGGTTGCACTTGAAGTGGCCGTGGTAGACCGCGTCGAAGCGCGCGAGGGTGGTGAAGAGGCGCACGTCGGCCTCCGTGATCGCCGAGCCCATCAGGTAGCGCCGGTCGGCGAGGCGGTCCTCGAGCCAGTCCATCGCGGTCCAGAGCCGGTCGTAGGCGTCCTCGTAGTCCTCCTGGGAGCCGGCGAAGCCGCAGCGGTAGACGCCGTTGTTGACCTCGGTGAAGACCCGCTTCATGACCTCCTCCATCTCCTCGCGCAGGTCGGCGGGCCACAGGTCGGGCGCGTCGGCCTTGTGGTGCTCGCGCCACTCGAAGAACAGGTCGTGGGTGATCTGGGGGAAGTCGTTGGTCACGACCGCCTTGGTCGGGACGTCGACCATCGCCGGCACGGTGATCCCGCGGGGGTAGTCGGGGATCCGCGCGTCGTAGGCCTGCTTGAGCTTCGCGTAGCCGAGCACCGGGTCGACCTCGCCGGGGTCGAGGTCGAAGGTCCACGAGTCGGCGTCGTGGGTCGGCCCGGCCAGCGCCAGGGAGATCACGTCGCCGAGACCGAGCAGCTCGCGCACGATGATGGCGCGGTTGGCCCACGGGCACGCCAGCGCCGCGGCGAGGCGGTAGCGCTCGGGCTGCACCGGCCAGGTCTCGACGTCGACCGCCCCGACCACCGGGTCCTGCGACCGTCCCGGCACCGCGGTGATCCGGTCGGGGATGTAGTTCATGTCCCGCTCGAAGGACTTGCCCTGCTCGGTGTACGTCGGGTCGTCGGCCATGAGCCTCAGCCTAGGAGGCGACGCTCAGCCGCGCGGCGCCGCGTCCGGGGCAAGTGAGGCGACGAACTCCAGCTTGTCCAGCACGGCGTCGGGGATGACGAAGGGGTAGAGGTCGTCGCGGCCCATCGACCGGTTGATCTGGTTCAGCGCGGTCGACAGCGGCACCCACACCCCGGTCACGACGTCGCGGAACCGCGAGAACGCGCTGATGTCGGCGACCGGCGCGAGGCCGTACTCCCGGGCCGTCTCGATCGTGTCGCAGATGTGCAGGTAGTGCGCCCAGGTCTCGGCGAAGTCCTCGAAGGGGTGCATCGTGGCGTACGTGGAGATGTAGTCGCTCTCCCAGCCCTCGGGCGGACCCTGCTCGTAGTGGCGGTCGATCTCGGCCTGGTAGTCCTTCGACTCGTCGCCGAACAGCTCGCGGCAGCGCGCCATCGTGTCGTCGCCGCGCACCATCTGCCACTCGTAGTAGTGGCCCGACTCGTGGCGGAAGTGGCCCAGCATCGTGCGGTAGGGCTCGGCGAGCTGGGCGCGGACCTTCTCGCGGTGGGCGTCGTCGCTCTCGGCGAGGTCGATGGTGATCACGCCGTCGGCGTGGCCGATCACGACGTTCTCGTCGACGCTGGAGAGGATGTCGAAGGCCAGCCCGTTCTCCGGGTCGTCCTCCTTGGTGACGACGGGGAAGCCGAGGCTGTCCAGCTCGACGACGAGGTGGCGCTTGGCCTGCTCGGCTGCGGGGAGCTGCGCGAGCCCCTCGGCGTCGTCGTCGGACGGGCGGGTGCGGGTCAGGTCGCAGCTGGAGCACTGCCCGCCCTCGAGCGGGGCGAGCCAGGTGCAGCCGGAGAGGTTGAGGTTCGTGCACACCCACCAGACCGCCCCGGTGGCGTCGACGTAGCGGCCGTTCTCGTCGACGGGCACGATCGCGCGCTCGGCGCGGGAGTAGGCCAGCGACGTCCCGCAGGAGACGCACACGGAGTTCTCGGAGAACAGGCTCTGCTCGCACACGCGGCACCGGTAGTTGCGCACGGCGAAGGCTCGCACACGGCGCGATTGGATCGTTCCACCCGGCGGGGTGTCGGTCGGGCCGCGCGGGCGGACCCGGCACGGGGTCGTGTGCCTGAGCACGACCTCCACCCCGGTGTGGGGCACACGACCCACTCGCCCGAGCGGCCCCGGACCTCAGTCCGTACGCCGGTCCACCCACCACCGTCGGGCCCGGCCCAGCCCCGAGACGGCGCGCATGGCGACGGGACCGCCCAGCGAGGCGCGCACCTCGTCGATCGAGGCGTTCCACGCGGAGTCGGAGTGGGTCGGGTAGGGGTGGGTGGTGCCGGCCAGCGCGCTGGCCTTGAGCCCGGCACTGACGGCCAGGGCGATCTCCCCGATCGTCTCGCCGGCGCGCGGCCCGATCACGCAGCCGCCGACGACGCGGCCGCGCCGGTCGAGCACGAGCGTCGAGGACCCCACGGTCTCGTCCTCGGTGACGGCGCGGTCGGCGTGGTCGTGCCCGCGCCGTACGACGTGCAGCCCCCGCTCGGTCTCGGCAGCCTCGACGTCGACCCCGACCGCCGCGACCTCGGGGGCGGTGAAGGTCACCCGGGGGTGGTCGGTGTCGCGCTTGCGGCGCAGGCCGAGCACGGCGTTGCTCGCCGTGACGCTCGCGTCGGTGCCCGCGACGTGGGTCTGGAACGGCGGTCCGCAGACGTCGCCGGCGGCCCAGACCAACGGGTTGGTGGAACGACCCGTCTCGTCGACCTCGACCCTCCCGTCGTCGCCCAGGACGACGCCGAGGCGCCCGAGCTCCAGGCCGGCCGTGCGCGGCCGGCGACCGATCGCGACGAGCAGCCGGTCGTGCGGCACGACCTCGGAGCCACCCGGCTCGACGCCGTCGCCGCCGCGGACCTCGAGACCGCGCAGCGCGCCGTCCGAGCGCACCGGGTCCGAGGAGCGCACCCCGAGCAGCACGCGTACGCCGTCGGCGCGCAGCGCCGCGAGCACCGCGGCCGAGGCCTCGCGCGAGTCGGCCGGGAGCAGGCGCGACGCCCCCTGGACGAGCGTGACCTCGGAGCCGAGCCGGGCGAAGGCCTGGGCGAGCTCACAGCCCACCGGTCCGCCGCCGAGCACGGTGAGCCGCTGCGGCAGCTCGTCGAGGTCCCAGACCGTCTCGCTGGTCAGCACCTCGGCGGGGGCGAGCGTCGGCGGCAGCACCGGGGCCGAGCCCGTCGCCACCACGACCTGACGGAAGGCGAGCTGCTCGACCCCCTCGTCGGTGTCGATCTCGGCGGCACCGGGACCGATCAGCCGCACCGAGCCGGTGCGGACCCGCACACCCTTGGCCTCCAACGTGGGCGGGGAGTCCTCGGGCTCGATGGTCGCGATCGCGGCACGGACGTGAGCCATCACCGCGGCGAAGTCGACCCGCACCTCACCCCCGACGTGCACCCCGAGCCGGCCCTCGGCGCGCGCCGAGGCCCGCGCGAGCGCGGCCTGGTGGCCCGCGGCGAGCAGCGCCTTGGACGGCACGCACCCGCTCCACAGGCAGTCACCGCCCGTGCGCGCCCGCTCGACCAGCAGCACCCGCGCCCCCAGCGCGGCGGCCGTCGTCGAGGCCACGATGCCCGCGGTGCCGCCCCCGACGACCAGCAGGTCCCAGGGCTCCGAGACACCGGCGGAGGGGTCGTGCGGCAGTGCGCTCATGGTCGCCATGTCTACCCGACGACGCCCTCACGGGGGTGAGGAGCGAGCGCCGGCGAGCGTCTCGACGAGCTCGACACCCGGTTCTGCACGACACGCAGACCCCGCTGGCCCGCACTACTGCGCTTCACGCAGTAGCGTGTGCGACATGGAAGCAACCCAGCTCCTCCGCGGAGTCCTCGACCTCGCCGTCCTCGCCGTCGTGGCGTCCGAGGACGGCTACGGCTACGACGTGGTCCGGCGGCTGCGCGCGGCCGGCCTGACCGAGGTCGGCGACGCGTCGGTCTACGGCACCCTCCGCCGCCTCTACGGCGCCGGTGCCCTGACCTCCTACGTCGTGGCCTCCGAGGAGGGACCGCACCGCAAGTACTACGGCCTGACCCCGGTCGGCCGCGGCGAGCTCAAGCGCCAGTCCGACGACTGGCGTCACTTCGCCACCACCATCACGTCCCTCATCGAGGCCGAGGAGTCTCTGGCATGACCGAGCAGCTCGTCGAACCCCAGACCGCCTCGCCCGCGGTGCGCTCCTTCGTCGCCGCCGTGCGCGCACACCTCCACGACCTCCCGGACTACGAGCAGCAGGAGCTGACCGAGAGCCTCGAGGCCGACCTCACCGACCTCGTGACCGAGCGGGGCAGCCACGCGCTCGGCGACCCGGCGGCGTACGCCGAGGACCTCCGGCTCGCCGCCGGCCACGGTGAGGCACCCGCCGTCCTGGGACGTGACACCGGGCTGCGCGGCGCGGCCGGCGACGCGCTCGACGCCGCCCACGCCAGCTGGGACCGAGCTGCTCGACGCGCTGCCCGCCGACCTCGGCGGCCTGGTCCGCGCGCTGCAGCCCGTGTGGTGGGTGACCCGGGGCTGGGTGGCGTGGATGGTCGCCCAGGACGTGCGCGGTCCCTACGTCGTCATCGACCCAGGTCACGTCGTCGTGCTGGTGATCTTCGTCGTGGCCAGCATCCAGCTGGGCCGGCGCACATGGGGTCTCGGAGGCCTGCTGACAGGCTCGTTGCTAACCCGGGTGGTTCTAGTCGGGCTCAACGTCTTCGCGATCGGGATGGTCCCCGGCGCCGCAGAACGGCTCACCTGGCACGTCGCGGAGTCCTACGCCTGGCAGTTCACGGCCCAGGACACGGAGCCCTCACCGGCGCCGGCTGAGACCGACTCGGTGCGGGTGCGGCCGGGCGGCCGTCGCTGAGCCGCTCTCCCACGTCCTACGCGACCGGCGCCACGTCGACGGAGACGTCCATCGTGGACAGCTCGGCCTCGGTGAAGATCACGCCCTTGACCGGGGCCACGTCGCCGTAGTCGCGCCCGCGGGCCAGGGTGACGTAGCGCTCGGAGACCCACTGGTCGTTGGTCGGGTCGACGGCGAGCCAGAGCCCGTCGAGGCCACCCCCGGCGGGGTCCGGGCCCAGCCACACCTCGACCCAGGCGTGCGAGGCGTCCGCGCCGACGACACGCTCCCGGCCCGGCGGGGGCTCGGTCGCGAGGTACCCGCTGACGTAGCGGGCGGCCAGCCCGTGACCGCGCAGGCAGGCCAGCAGCAGGTGGGCGAAGTCCTGGCACACCCCGGCCCGCTTGTCGTAGGTCTCCTCCACGGTGCTCGTCACGGTCGTCGCGCTCGGGTCGTAGTCGAAGTCGGCGTGGATGCGGTGCACCAGGTCGCTCACCGCCTCGCCGACGGGCGCGCCCGCGATCAGCGAGCGGGCGGCGTACGCCGTGGGGCCGGCGCCCGGCGCGACCAGCGGCGAGGGCAGCGCGTGCTCGCCGGCCCGCCAGGCTCCCGTCGGCGCGCCCGGCTCGCGCGGTCGCAGGGTCTCCCACGACCGGGCGAGCACCTCGTCGGCGTACGTCGGCGGGACGGTCTCCAACGACCCGGAGGCCTCGACGACCAGCGTGGTGTGCGGGGTCGTGACCTGGAAGTAGGTCTGGGTGTTGCCGAAGGCGTCGACCTCCTCGGCCCGGTCGTCGGCCGCCGGTTCGACGCGCACGGCCCAGGCGCCGACCCGCTGGTGGGCCAGGTCGGGCGGGCTGAGGTGCAGCAGCCCGTAGCTGTCGGTGACCGGCTCGTCGTAGGTGTAGGTGGTGCGGTGCACCACGTCCCACCTCATGCCGGCTGCTCGTCGACGGCGGCCCCGCCCAGGGGGACCTCGGCGCGGAGCTCCCCGAGCGCCCGCGGCGGCGGACCGCTGGCCAGGTGCAGCTCCTCGATCGCGAGGCCGACCCTGCTCAGCGTGTCGAGGTAGGTGTCGAGGAACCTCGCCAGGTGCGGCCGGTCGGCCCCGCCGACCATGGTGAGCGCGGCGACGTCGGTCTCGTCGAGGTCACGGCGGAGGTCCTCGAGCAGCCGCTCGGGCCGCGTCGAGCCGGTCGAGCCGGGGAGGGACCCCAGGTGCTGGGCCAGCTCGTCGAGGCCGAAGGACAGCGAGCGCGGGTTCTCGGGGTCGCTCAGCAGGAGGTCGAGCACGCCGGAGAGGCGCATCTGGCCGCGGTAGCGACGCCGGTGCGTCACCGAGCTCTCGGCCGCCACGAGCACCGCCGAGAGCAGCTCGCGGTCGACGTCGAGGCCGCGACGCACGGTCGTGGTCGCCCGCAGCAGGCGGACGAGCTGGAGCACCCGCTCCAGCGACCGTGCCGGCGCCGATCAGGTGCCACCCGGGGTCGCGGATCATCGAGGCGAAGACACCCTGGAGCGAGAGCACCCCGGTCAGCATCCGCCCGGCCGACTCGCCCACCAGGCGGCTGTGCTCGCCCGTGACCAGCGCCAGCGTGGCCCGGTCCGTGGCACCGAAGGCGCGCCAGGTGTCGGGTGAGAGCTGGTCGCGCACTCCCTGCAGCGCCGAGCGCAGACCGCCGAGCGCCTGCGCGACCGAGCCGGTCCGCTCCGCATCCAGCAGGAGCGAGCGCAGCTCGTCGTCGAGCTCCTCGCGCCGGCGGGGGCTGAGCGCGTCGACGGCCTCACGCAGCACCCCGAGGCTGGCCGAGCCCGCCGAGCGGGGACGGGCGGCGGCGTCGTCGGCGAGCCCGTGGGCGGCGATGACCAGGCGCAGCAGGTCCTCGGCCCGCTCGGCGTAGCGACCGACCCAGAACAGGTCCGCGAGCTGGCGCACCGAGGGCCCGGTCAGGGTGCGGGTGCTGGTCACCGGCAGCACGTCGGCGAGGCCCTGGTCAGCGTCACCAGGGCTGGCCTTGAGCACCCACACGTCCTTGCTGGCCCCCGCACGCTGGGCGGCCCGCTCGACCGGACGGTCCCCCGTGACCCCGGGGACCTGCTCGCGCACCGGCTCCTCGACCACGCTGCCGAGGCCTCCGACGAGCGGGCGGTACGCCGCCCCGTAGCGCAGCGTGAACGCCCGCAGCGTCACCGGGCGCTGCTGGGCGCCGAGCACCGCACCCGCCATCCCGCCGGGCCAGGTCGGCGCCGAGGACAGCGGCAGCCGCTGCTGCACGACGTGACGCCACGGCGCCGCCTCGACCCGCGCCCGCAGCTCGGCGGAGTCCAGGCCGGCGAGCTCCCCGCTCGGACCGTCGAGGGTGCGCACGACCAGCGGTGCCTCGCCGTCGCCTCGCGTCCCCGCTCCGAGCCGTGGCCCGACCTCGGCCCAGGCGGCCGGGTCGCCGCACCACCAGGTCGGGACGGCGTCCAGGCGGAGCTCCTCCCCGAGCAGCGCCTCGCACACGGCCGGCAGGAACGGCAGCAGGCCGGGGTTCTCCAGGACCCCGGCGCCGAGACCGTTGACGACACGGACCCGCCCGCGGCGTACGGCCTCGACCAGGCCGGGCACGCCCAGCCGCGAGTCGCCGCGCAGCTCGAGCGGGTCGGAGAAGTCCGCGTCGACCCGGCGCAGGATCACGTCGACCCGCTCGAGGCGGCCCGAGACGCGCATCATCACCCAGCCGTCGCGCACCACCAGGTCACTGCCCTGCACCAGCGGGAAGCCGAGCATCGAGGCCATGAAGGACTGGTCGAACGCGGTCTCGGAGCCCGGGCCGGGGGTCAGCACGACGACGCGCGGGTCACCGAGGTCGCCCTCGGCGGCCTGGATCAGCGCCGAGCGCAGTGCCCAGAAGTACGGCTCGACCCGGTGCAGGTCGGCCTCGCGGTAGAGCGCGGGCAGCACCCGCGAGATGACCCGGCGGTTCTCCATCGCGTACCCCATGCCCGAGGGCGCCTGGGTGCGGTCACCGAGCACCCGCCACTGCCCGGCGGCGTCGCGCCCGAGGTCGGTCGCGGCCAGCACGAGCGGGCGCGGGTCGCGACCTCCGGGCCGGACCGCGGCGCGCAGGAAGCCCGCGTGGCCGTGCACCACGGCGGCGGGCACGAGGCCCTCGGCGAGCACCCGCTGCTCGCCGTACAGGTCGACCACGAGGGCGTTGAGCAGCTCGGCGCGCTGGGCCAGCCCGCCGGCCAGGACGGCCCAGGAGGCGGCGTCGATCACCAGCGGCACGGGATCCAGGCGCCACGGCGTGGGCGCGCCGCCGGGACGGGAGTAGGTGACGCCGTCGTCGGCCAGGAGCCGGGTGATGTCGCGGTCGACCTGGCGCAGGTCCTGCTCGCCCCAGCCGCCGGCCACGGCGCCGAGGGTGCGCCAGGCCGCGCGCAGGCTCCCGTCGGGTCCCACGACCTCGTCGTAGCGGCGGTGATCGGCCGACTCCCCCAGCACGGGCTGCACCAGCCCGGCGGCGTAGTCCCGGAGGACGGTCACCGGCGGCGCCTGCGGGCGGACTCGGTCACGGTCGGGGGCGGGACCCGACGCAGGTCCAGGGTGTGCGGGTAGTCCGGGCTGGCGGCGGCGCGGCCCCGCTCGCGGATGGCGGCGACGTCGAGACGCCCGGGCGTGTGCCCGTGACCCTCGAAGCGGGCCGACCGGCGCGACTCGGCCTCCTGCGCGTTCACCGGCGGGTGCTCGTAGGCGCGGCCCCCGGGGTGGACCACGTGGTACGTCGCCCCGCCGAGACCGACCCCGGCGTCGACGTCGACGACCTCGAGGTGGAGCGGCGCGTGGACCTCGATCGAGGGGTGCAGCGCGGACCAGGGCTGCCACGCACGGAAGCGGATCCCGGCGTAGCTCTCCCCGGGGCGGACGGAGGCGCGCAGCGGCACGGACACACCCTGGCAGGACACGAGGTGCCGGGTGGGGTCGATGCCGCGGACCGTGACCTGGAGCTTCTCCACCGAGGAGTCGACGTGGCGCGCGGTGCCGCTGCCGGCGGCCTCCTCGCCGAGCACGTGCCACGGCTCGATCGCGGTGCGCACCTCGAGCTCGAGCTGTTCGCCACGCGCGCCCCGCACCTCGACGGCCCCGACGAGCGGGAAGCGGAAGGCGAGGAACGGGTCGAGCCAGGAGTGCTCGAAGTCGATGCCGAAGCGGCGCAGGTCCTCGACGACCACACCGATGTCGCGCTCGACGCCGCCGGGCAGCAGGAAGTCCTCGTGCAGCGCGGTGCCCCAGCGCACCAGCGGGTCGGTGCAGGGCCGCTCGGCGAACATCGCGACCAGCGAGCGCACCAGCAGGGCCTGGACCAGCGCGAGACGAGGGTGCGGGGGCATCTCGAAGCCGCGCAGCTCCAGCAGCCCGAGCCGCCCGCGGGCGGAGTCGGGCCCGGAGAGATCAGCACGGTAGAGCTTGTCGATGCAGAACTCGCTGCGGTGGGTGTTGCCGGTCAGGTCGGTCAGCAGGTGGCGCAGCGCCCGGTCGACCAGCCACGGTCGTGGTCCCTCGCCTGCGACGTCCTGCTCGGCGGTGAGCCGGGCGACCTCGGCGAGCGCGATCTCCATCTCGTAGACCGCCTCGGGCCGGCCCTCGTCGAAGCGGGGAGCCTGGCTGGTCGGGCCGATGGAGCGCCCGGAGAAGAGGTAGGACAGGCTCGGGTGGCGCTGCCAGTAGGTGACCAGGCTGGCCAGCAGGTCGGGGCGGCGCAGCAACGGGCTGTCGGCCGGCGTCGTGCCGCCGAGGGTCAGGTGGTGGCCACCGCCGGTGCCCCAGTGCTGGCCGTCGAGGTCGAACTTCTCGGTCGCCAGCGCACAGTGCCGCGCCTCGTCGTCCAGGCGCAGGGTGAGGTCGCGCTGCTCGGCCCAGCTCGCGGTCGGCTGCACGTTGACCTCGATCACGCCCGGGCCGGGGGTGAGCGAGAGCTGGGTGATCCGCGAGTCCGGCGGCGGCCCGTAGCCCTCGAGCACGATCCGGCACCCGATCCGGCGGGTGGCCACCTCGACCACGCGCAACAGGTCGGTGTAGTCCTCCAGCCGCTCCGTCGGGGGGAGGAAGACCCGCACCCGGCCGTCGCGGGCCTCCACCGCCAGCGCGGTGGTCGGAGCGTCCTCGGGGTCGACGACCTCCACGACGGGCACCGACGGCTCCAGGGGCGGGCCAGCCTCGAGGTACGACGGCTGCTCGGTCGCCCCGGGCGGCGTCCAGCTGATCGCGTCCAGCGGCAGCCGCGCGCCCGCCGCGCTGGTGCCCGGGCCCAGCACCAGGCGGCCGCGGCGCAACCGCCAGGCCGGGCTCGTCCAGGCCGGGCCGGGCACGATCGGCAGCACCCACGCGGTCGGCTCGCTCACCTCGGCGTCCAGGCGCGCGACCAGCGCGGCCCCCGCGTCGGTCTCCTCGACCCCGCTGGGGGCGCCCTCGGGACGGCGTACGTCGTCGACGACGCTCAGGAAGGGGTCCTCGTAGGCGGCGCGCAGCTGTTCGGCGGGCAGGCCGAGCACCGAGGTGATCCGCCGGGCCAGCGCCTCGGCGGAGGCGCGCGCCCCGCCCTGGTCGACCCGCGTGGCCTCGTCCCACGGGTCGGCGAACAGCGCCGGGTCGCGCCAGAGCGGCTCGCCGTCGGTGCGCCACTGCAGCGAGATGGCCCAGCGCGGCAGCGGCTCGCCGGGATACCACGTGCCGTCGCCACGGTGCACGACCCCGCCGTCGGCGTACGCCATCCGCAGCCGCTCGGCCAGCTCGCCCGCGAGGAGCCGCTTCTCCGGGCCGTCGGCGGCGACGGTCCACTGCGGCGTGGTCGCGTCGTCGCGGGAGACGAAGGTCGGCGCGCCTCCCATGGTCAGTCGCAGGTCACCGCCGACCAGGCGCTCGTCGACCGCCTCGCCGAGCGCGTCGACCCGGGCCCACTGGTCCTCGGTGTAGGGCCGGGTGACCCGCGGCTCCTCGTGGACGCGCGTCACGGAGTTGACGAAGCCGAAGGTGACCTCGACCGGCTCGGTCGTGCCGGTGATCGCCGCGGCGCTGCTCGGGTGCGGGGTCGCCGAGAGCGGGATGTGTCCCTCGCCGGCGAACAGGCTGCTGGTCGGGTCCATCCCGACCCACCCGGCGCCGGGCAGGAAGACCTCGGCCCAGGCGTGCAGGTCGGTGAAGTCCTCCGCCGCGCCCGCCGGTCCGTCGATGCCGACCATCGCGTCCGGGTCGGGAGCGAGCTGGACGAGGTAGCCCGAGACGAAGCGTGCGGCCAGACCGTGCATCCGCAGCAGGCTGACCAGCAGCCAGGCGCTGTCGCGGCACGAGCCGATCCGGCTGGCCAGGGTGGTGTCGGGGGTCTGCACGCCCTCCTCCATGCGCACCGAGTAGGCGACGTCACGGTGCACGGCGGCGTTGAGGTCGGCGAGGAGCTGCACGGTGGGCCGGCCCTCGGCCGGCACCGGGGGCAGGGCGTCGGCGAACGCGCGCACCAGCGGGCCCGGGTCACCGGCCGTGGCGGCCCCGGTGGTGGAGCCCTCCCCGATCGGGCGCAGGTAGGGCGCGAGGTCGGCGGCGAGCGCGGGCTCGTAGGTGAAGGGGAACTGCTCGGCGTAGCCCTCGATGAAGAAGTCGAAGGGGTTGATCACGAGCATGTCCGCGACCAGGCCCACCCCGATCGAGAGCCGGTCGGTCTTCTCGGGGAAGACCAGTCGCGCCGACCAGTTGCCGAACGGGTCCTGCTGCCAGTTCACGAAGTGGTTCGCCGGCTCGACGTCGAGGGTGTAGGCCTCGATCGGGGTGCGGCAGTGCGGCGCGGGCCTCAGCCGCACCACGTGGGGGCTCACCGTCACCGGGTGCGCGAAGTCGTAGGTGGTCCGGTGCTCCAGGGCGACCTTGATCGACATGGGGGACAGCCTGCCCGGTTCGTCGGGGACGGGCGACCGACGGGTGGCTCAGCCGTCGGCGGCGAGGCGGTTGCGGCCGGCGTCCTTGGCCCGGTAGAGGCGCCGGTCCGCAGCCGAGAGCAGGTCGGCCCGGGCCTGACCGTCCCTGCCGAGGAAGGCGAGCCCGACGCTGACGGTCGTGGCCAGCCCGGGCTCCAGCGAGGACCACCCGTGTCCCTCGACCGTGGCGCGGAAGAGCTCGAGGCGAGCCGCGCACGTCACGTCGTCGAGCCCGGGCAGCACGACGAGGAACTCCTCGCCGCCCATCCGGGCCGCGAGCGCGCCGGGGACCGCGGCCGTCACGCCCTGGAGCAGCTGACCCAGCGCGACGAGCACCTGGTCGCCGAGGTCGTGGGACCAGGTGTCGTTGACCCGCTTGAAGTGGTCGACGTCGACGAAGGCCACGCTCAGCGGGGAGCCCTGCGCCCGCGTGTCGTCGATCAGGGCGTCGAGGTGCTCGTCGACGAAGCGACGGTTGCGCAGCCCGGTGAGCGGGTCGCGGTGGGAGAGCTCCCGGTAGGTCTCGCTCTCCCGTCTGGCCTCGGTGACCTCGAAGATGGCCTGGACCATCCGGGTCCGGCTCTCGGCGGCCGCCTCGAACTGCCCGACGCACTGCTCGTGGTAGGCCGCGAGCTGGTGGTACCCCGCCTCGAAGTCGCCGAGCTCGACGCTGATCTCGCTCTGCTCACGCAGCGCTCGCAGCTCGTGCTCGCCCATGCCCTGGTCGCGAGACTCGTCGAGGCTGAGCCCGATCAGCTCCCGCGCCCGCTCGAAGCGCCCGAAGGCCCGTTGCACGCGGGCGCTGCTGAGCAGGTGGTCGGCGCGATCCTCCGCGTTGAGCGTGTCCTGCTCGACCCCGGCGAGCACGTCCTCGGCCCGCTGCGGGAGCCCGGCCTCGAGGTAGACGTCGGCCAGCGTCCCGAGCGAGTACGGCGAGAGGTGGGAGCCGGCCGCGCGCATCGCGACCATCCGGTCGCACAGGGGCAGCGCCTCCTCGACGCGGTGCAGGTCGTAGTAGGTGTAGGCGAGGTTGTTGATCACCCGGATGACGAACTCGGTGTTGCCGATCTCCTCGGCGAGGGCCAGGGACTCCTCGTAGCGGCGCAGCGCCTGCTCGTCGGTGCCGGCGACGGCGAGGGAGTCGGCCAGGCCGAGCAGGTGGTCCGCGCGCAGCGCCATCGGGTCCTCGGGCCCGAGGAGCGCGACGGAGGCCAGCGCGTGCTCCAGGCTGGTGGCGTTCTCACCGGCTCGTCGCAGCAGCCCGGCGTGGTGGCGCTCGGCCCGGGCCTGGACCAGGCGTGCCCCGTCGTCCGCGGCCCAGAGCCGGATCGCGGCGATCGTCGCGGCCCCCTGCTCGAAGCGGCCGAGCCGGGTGTCGCACGAGGCGACGACCAGCTCGAGGCGGCGTCGGAGGTGGACCTCCTCGTGGCCGAGCGAGCGCAGCCACGCGGACGCCTCGCCCCAGGTCCCCTCGGTGAACTCCAGACCGCGGACCTCCAGGGCCAGCAGCCGCTCACTCGCCGGGACGTCGACCTGGCACGGGGTGGGGTCGACCGTCGACGACGTCGGCTCGGCCACAGCCGTCATGGGCCACCCCCCTCTCTCGCGGTCCGCCACCCCGGAGTGTGGCACTGGTTCCTCGTCCTGCTGAGTCTCATCGGCGCGGCCGCACACCGGTCGCAGCCCGGTCCAGACCGGTGCGGCCGTCGTCGCGCCGTCCGTCAGCGGCAGGCGACGATCCGGTTGCGGCCCGCGTCCTTGGCCGCGTAGAGCCGACGGTCCGCGGCGGCGAGCAGCTCGGCGCGACCGCTGCCGCACCCGGGAGCCAGGGCCACCCCGACGCTCACCGTGACCGGCACCCGCACGCCGAGGGCGGCCCAGTCGTGGGCCTCGACGCGCGCTCGTACCCGTTCCAGGATCCACACCGCGGTGTCGTGGTCGGTCGCGGGCAGCACGACGAGGAACTCCTCGCCGCCCATCCGCGCCGCCGTCGAGTCCCTGATCGGCTCGGCGCAGTCGGCCAGCATCTGCCCGACGGTGCGCAGCACCTCGTCGCCGACCGCGTGCGAGGCGGTGTCGTTGACGGCCTTGAAGTGGTCGAGGTCCACGAAGGCCACGGTGCAGGTCTCCCCGGAGCCCACCGTGGCCTCCAGCAGCCCGCCGAGGTGCTCGTCGACGAAGCGGCGGTTGTGCAGACCGGTGAGGGAGTCGCGGTAGCTCATCTCCCGCAGCGTCGCGCTCTCGCGCTTGGCGCGGGTGACCTCGAGCATCGCCTGGGCCATCCGGACCCGGTCCTCCGCGGCGGCGCGTGACTGACGCAGCTCGAGGGCGTGGCACTCGCGCAGCTGGTGGTAGGCGACCTCCCACTCACCGAGCTCGGCACTGAGCTCGGCGCGCAGCCCGAGCACGACCACCTCGACCTCGGCCGCGCCCTGGCCCTCGAGATCGTGCATGGCCTGGTCCAGCAGCCGACGGGCGGCCCCGAGCTGGCCGCGCTGCCGCGCGATCCTGGCCCGTACCAGCACCACCCCGGCCAGCTCGTCGACCGGGACGGTCTCGGTCGCGACGAGCAGGTCGACGTCCTCCAGGAGGTCCTCGGCGCGGTCGACCAGACCCGCGGCGAGGTAGACGTCGGCCAGGGTGCTCACGGCGTACGCCGGCAGCGTCCACCCGGCCCCGCGCAGCGCGACGATCTCCTCGCACAGCGGCAGCGCCTCGTCGACCCGGTCGACCTCGAAGTAGGTGTAGGCCAGGTTGTTGACCACCCGCAGCAGCAGCGCGGTGTCGCCCAGGGCACGGGTGAGCCGGAGCGCCTCGTGGTAGCGGTGCAGGCCGTCCTCGGCGGAGCCCGCGACCGTGAGCGCGTCGGCCAGCGCGAGGAGGTTGGAGACGTAGTACTGCGGCGGGTCGTCGGGTCCGAGCAGGGCGAGCGAGGTGACCGCGTGCTCGATGGCGAGGTCGACCTCGCCGCTGTGTCGCAGCAGGTCGGACAGGTCGTGCTCGGCCCGCGCCTGCAGGAGGCGCTCGCCCCGGGCCTCGGCCCAGTCCCGCAGCTCCTCCATGCGACGGGCGCCCTGCTGCAACCGGCCCAACCGCGTGTCGCAGCACGCGACGACCAGCTCGAGGCGCCGGTGGACCACGTCGTCGGGGTCCAGTGCGTCGCACCAGGTGAGGGCCTGCTCGCGGCTGCGCTCGACGTGGTCGAAGGCGGCGAGCTCGAGGCGCAGCAGCTCGACCGGCTCCGGGCCCTGCCCGCGACCGACGGCGGTCCTCCCCGACTCTGCGGGCGGCTCCGGCGCCGGAGTCGGGCCGGGCTCGGGCGCCGGGCGGGCGCGGGTGGGGGTGGTGGTCACGGGGGTGCTCCAGGGTCGGCGTTCGTGGACGCCGAGCCTGTGGGGCCGAGCACGTGTCGCCGTCAGAGGTCTTGTCGGCCGGACGCACCCCGGACAGCAGAGCGGACTAGTCGACCACCTCGGCGAAGCGTGCCGCGACCGCGAGCAGGCGGTCGTGCGCCTCGTCCTCGCCGATCGACACCCGGGCGCCCTCACCGGCGAACGGCCGCACGGTGACGCCGGCCTCCTCGCACGCGGCGGCGAACTCGGCGGTGCGCTCGCCGAGGGCGAACCAGACGAAGTTGCCCTGGGGCTCGGGCACGTCCCAGCCGACCTCGCGCAGCGCGGCGACCACCCGCGCACGCTCGGCGACGAGGGCGTCGACCCGCTCCAGCAGCGCCGCCTCGGCGTCGAGCGAGGCGACGGCGGCGACCTGGGCGACCGAGCTGACCCCGAAGGGCAGCGAGACCGCGCGCAGCGCCGCCGCGATGGGCTCCGGCGCCACGGCGTACCCGACCCGGAAGCCGGCCAGCCCGTAGGCCTTGGAGAAGGTGCGGAAGACCGCGACGTTGGCGTGGCGGCGGTAGGTCGCGAGCGCGTCCACGCGGTCGTCCATCCGGACGAACTCGGCGTAGGCCTCGTCGACGACGACCACCACGTGCTCGGGGACCCGGGCCAGGAAGGCGTCGAGCTCGCTCTGCGTGACCGAGGGCCCGGTGGGGTTGTTGGGCGTGCAGACCAGCACGACCCGGGTCCGCTCGGTGATCGCGGCGGCCATCGCGTCGAGGTCGTGGCGGCCGTCGGCGTCGACGGGCACGGGCACCGCGGTCGCACCGGCCGCGGTGATCGCGATCGGGTAGGCCTCGAAGGAGCGCCAGGCGTGGACGACCTCGTCGCCCGGGTCGCAGAAGGCCCCCAGGAGCTGGTAGATCAGCGCGACGGAGCCGGTGCCGGTGGCCAGGTGCTCGACCGGCACGCCGAGCCGGTCGGCCAGGCCGGCGTAGAGCAGCGCGTTGCCCATGTCGGGGTAGCGGTTGGCCGCGTCGACGGCCGCGCGTGCGGCCTCCACGACGCCGGGCAGCGGCGGGTAGGGGTTCTCGTTGGACGACAGCTTGTAGGTCGTCTCACCCGGTCGCGCGGTCGGCGGCCGGCCGGGGACGTAGGTCGGGATCCGGTCGACGTGGGCGCGGGGCTGCGGGCTGGTCACCGTTCCAGGCTAGGGCGCCGCTCGCGCCGCTGGCGCCAGGGCCGCAGGAGCACGACGAGCAGGATGCCGCCCGCGACGCCGAGCACGGCGCCGGTGACGTTGTCGACGACGTCGGTCAGGTCGCAGGCACGGTCGATACGGGCCAGCTCGAGCTGGGTGTACTCGATGCCCACCGAGTACGCCGCGAGCCCGAGCAGCCCGGTGGGCACGGTGAGCCAGGCCGAGCGCCACCGTGCGGCGGCCACGACCAGGAGCGTGCCGGAGGGCAGGAAGGCGAGGGTGTTGAGCAGCCGCTGGCCGCCCGAGAAGATCCAGAACCCGTCGGGGGCGGGCCCGCCGATGTCGGTCGAGCACCCGGCGAGGCGGCCCTCCGCGGGCACGACCCCCGGGTCCGGCGAGGCCGGGATCAGCGTGACCAGCGCGATCACCGTCAGCGTCCACGCCAGCGCGGCCATCGCCCACCCCGAGATCCCGAAGGCGCGTCCGAGGCCGAGCCCGACGAGGAACCAGAACACGCCTGCGGCGAGCGCACCGAGCACCATGACCTCGTAGCCGCCGAACGGGAACACGCGTGGGAGGCTACGCCGCGCAGAGGCTCAGCCGGGCAGCACGACCTCGCCGCCGGCGACGGGCGCGAGGTCACGACCGAGCGTGACGTCGAGGGGGTTGGTCAGGCAGCGGACCGAGCCGCCGCCCTTGTGCAGCTCGCCCATCTCGACGACCACGACCTCGAAGCCCCAGGCCTCCAGCCGGGCGCGGACCCGGTCGGGGCAGGCCGGCATCACGACGGTGCGCCCGACGACCACGGAGTTGGCCGCGAACGTGGTCAGCGCCTCGGCCTCGGTGAGCACCAGCGGCTCGGGCACGAGGTCGAGCAGGGCGGCCGCGGAGGCGGCGTCGAGCGCGTCGGGGCAGACCAGCGCCCGTCGCTCGTCGAGCGGGCAGAAGGCCAGGTCGAGGTGGTACATCCCGGGGTGGTCGATGCGCAGGCCGCGCACGCGCACGCCGAGGTCACTCGCGAGGTGCTTCAGCGCCAGCTCCTCGGTGCGAGGGCCGTAGCCGACGACCAGCTCGCCGCGCCACGCGAAGGCGTCGCCGGCCTCGAGGTGCGGGCCGACGCCGTCCCGACCGACGTACGACGTGCGCCAGCCCCGGTCGGCGAACCAGGCCTGCGCCGAGGCGGTCTCCATCCGGCGCTGGGGGTAGCGCATGTGGGAGAGCACGACCCGGCCGGGCGAGCGGGCGCCCTGCTCGGCGAGGGCGAGGCCGAGGTTCATCGCGTAGACCATGTCGGGCGCGTCCTCGCGCTGCTCGAGGACGTCGACGCGGGCGCCGAGCCCGCGCAGGGTCTCGACCATCGTGCTCCACTGCGCGAGCGCCAGCGCGGGGTCGGGCTGGACGGCGGGGTCCATGAACGGGTTGATCACGTAGTCCACGCGGAAGGCGGTCGGCTCGACCGCGGCGTAGTGGTGGCCCCAGGCCAGGCTCGTCGTCGGGCTCGTGCTGTCGACACCGGTCATCGAACGCCTCCATCCATGATTGTCGGACAATCTGACATGAATCCTGCCGCGGCGCCGGCTCTTCTCCAAATCGACGCGCCGGGCCGGCGCGCGGATGGCGCATGATGGGGCCATGCCCGGGCAGCCGGTGTCGTACGCGACCCCCTTCTCGACCCTGAAGCTCGAACGGTCCTCGACCGTCGACCGCGTGGTCGAGGAGCTGCGTCGTGCGCTCTTCGACGGCGAGCTCGAGGCGGGCACCGCGTTGCGGGAGGTCGCGCTGACGTCCTCGCTCGGGGTGTCGCGCTCGACGGTGCGCGAGGCGCTGGGCGTGCTGGTGGCCGAGGGGCTCGCCACCCGGGAGCCGCACCGCGGGGTCACCGTGTCGCGACCGGCCGCGTCGGCGGTGCGCGACGTGTGCCGGGCCCGCTGGGTCCTCGAGGGCGCCGGGGTGCGCGGCTGGCACGACGCCACCGACGAGGACCGCACGGCGGTACGGGCCGCGCTGACCCGCTACACCGACGCGGTCGCCGAGACCGCGTCGTACCAGGAGCTCAACGAGCGTCACCTCGCCTTCCACCTCAGCCTGGTCGCGCTGACCGGCAGCCCGCGGATGGTGGCCATGGCGCAGTCGCTGATGAGCGAGCTGCGCCTCGCGCTGGCGCAGGTCGACCGGATCCGGCGCAACACCCACGACCAGGCCGAGAGCCACGCGGCCCTCGTCGAGCTGCTCGAGGCCGACGACGTCGACGCGGCCACCGACTTCCTGCGCGAGCACCTCGCCGACGCCGAGGTCCAGATGGTCGCCGCCCTCGGGCCCGGCGGCGGCTGAGCGCGACCACCACCGTCCTGCCAGGATGCTCGGGTGCCCCGTCTCCTCGCCTGGCTGATCACCAACGCCGCGGCCCTCGCCGCCGCGGCGTGGCTCGTCGACGGCATCCGCTTCACCGGACCTCGCCAGGGCACGGCCGAGATCGAGCACAAGATCGTGCCGCTGCTGGTGGTCGCGGTGGTGCTCGGCGTCGTCACGTCGGTCGTCAAGCCGGTGGTCAAGCTCCTCTCGCTGCCGTTGATCCTGCTGACCCTGGGGCTGTTCCTGCTGGTCATCAACGCCCTCATGCTGCTGCTCACCGGCTACATCGCCGGTCAGCTGGGGCTCGGGTTCACGGTGACCGGCTTCTGGCCCGCCGTCGGCGGCGCGATCGTGATCACCGTCGCCACCTGGCTGCTCGACGCCGTGCTCGGGGACGAGCGCCGGTGAGCGCACCCTGCGTCCCGGCGCCCCGCGTGCCCGGTCGCTACGCCGTGGCGCTGGTGTGCCTGGGCAACATCTGCCGCTCCCCGATGGCCGACGTCGTGCTCACCGACGCCCTGCGCGACGCCGGCCTGGCCGACCGGGTCACCGTCGCCTCCTGCGGCACGGGCGGCTGGCACGTCGGGCAGCCGATGGACGCCCGCGCGGCGGCGACGTTGAGCGCCGCCGGGCACGACCCGTCGCGACACCGGGCCCGGCAGCTCGAGGCGTCGTGGTTCGCCGACCACGACCTGCTGCTGGCCATGGACGAGGCCAACCTGCGCGACGTGCTGGCCCTGACCCTGTCCGCTGCCGCCGATCCCGCGCGGGTCGCGCTGTTCCGGTCCTGGGACCCCGTGGACCGCGGAGCCGCGGTGCCCGACCCGTACTACGGTGGCGACGACGGGTTCGAGGAGGTGCTGGCGATGGTGCGACGCACGAGCGAGGCGCTGGTCGCCGACCTCGGCGTAGCCCTCGACGACACCGACCGACGACACGGTGGGGACCCGATGACCCGCCAGCCCGTCGTCAGCCGGCGCGCCGAGCAGCTGCTCGGTCGGGCTGTCGTCTCGACGGCGCCGCTGGCCGGGGGCGACGTCGCCACCGCGACCAAGCTGCGTCTCTCCGACGGCACGACCGCGGTGATGAAGACGATGCGCCAGACCCCTCCCGGGATGTTCGCCCAGGAGGCCGCCGGGCTGGCCTGGCTCGGGGAGGTGCCGGGCGGCGTCCGCACGCCCGAGGTGCTCGCGCAGGCCGACGACGCGCTGGTGCTGGCCTGGGTCGAGACGACCCGCCCGGGCACGGAGGCCGCCTCGGCGTTCGGCCGGGCCCTGGCCGCCACGCACGCCGCCGGCGCCCCGACGTACGGCGCCGAGCAGGACGGCTGGATCGCGACCCTCCCCCTGCCCCAGCGCAGCTCGCCCACGTGGGCGGAGTTCTACGCCGTACGACGGGTGCTGCCCTACCTCAAGCTGGCCCGCGACCGGGGACAGGTGAGCGAGACCGACGCCGCCACCGTCGAGGCCGTGGTCGGCCGACTGACCGAGCTCGTGCCCGAGGAGCCGCCGGCCCGGCTGCACGGCGACCTGTGGAACGGCAACGTGCTCTGGGCCGCTGACGGCGCCTGGCTGATCGACCCCGCGGCCACCGGCGGCCACCGCGAGAGCGACCTGGCGATGCTGGCGCTCTTCGGCCTGCCGAACCTCGAGCGGGTGCTCGAGGCCTACGAGGACCGCACCCCGCTGGCCGAGGGCTGGCAGGACCGGATCGGCCTGCACCAGCTGTTCCCCCTCCTTGTGCACGCCTGCCTGTTCGGTGGCGGGTACGGCGCCCGAGCGGCCTCCGTCGCCGCGCGCTACGTCTGAGGCTCGATCCCGAGTTGTCAGCCGTCGCCGGTGAGGATCTCGACGGTCGAGCCGACCTCGACGGCGGTGCCGCTGCGCGGCCTCGTGCGGACGAAGTAGAAGTACGGGGGAAGCGCCGGATCGCGCCGCACCCCGACCAACCCCACGCTGCCGAGTCTGCGCTTCGCACGGCCCACCGATACGTACGGGCGGATCTTCGGCACGTCGACGAGGGCTGCTGGCACTGGGGAGGCTGACACCGGCGAGCTCGCCGCGGTCGCGGTGCCGCGTATCGGCCCGGGCACGGGTCCGGAGGGCGCCGACATGCTGCAACCGGGGGCAAGCACCGCCGTCAACGCGATCGGAGCGACCCATCTCGTCGGCGTCATGACGCTCTGACGGCCGGGGCATCCGGCCGGTTCCCGGTGAGGACGTGCCGGTGGGTCCGTTAGGTGCGAGTAGGTCGTGACGCCGGTCGGGGTCTGACCTGACTCAGGTCACCTCTGCCGGCGTTTCAGTAGCGCAGGCGGCTGACCTGCGGAGATGACGCGTCCAAGTGCCTCATCAGAACTGCCAATCTGGCCAGCGCACCGGTCCGTATCGCGACGGTCCAGTGGAGTCGTCCGGTCCCGAGCCGTCACCCAGCGCACTTGTGGGTGCCCACTCGCCGTCGAGGGCGGCGTGTCGTGCTTGACGAGCGCTGGTGACGCGCTCCTGGTGCCGCCGGGGGCAGATCAGCTGGTCAACGCCAGCTCGCAGCGCCCATGAGGTCGGACGCTGGAACCCGCCTGTGACCTGCGACGACGCGTCGAGCAACCCGAACGGTACGTCCCGCTCAAGGCACTAAGCCCGATGACCTAACTCAGGGGTCAGCATGGCGCACCGTTGGCCCCGTCACGGTGGTGCGGTGGCGGGGCTGCGGCTCGTGCGGGTTAGAAGGGTGGCGGGGTGTGGTCGGGTGGTGGGTCCGGTGGGTGGGCCGGGTCGGGTGGTGCGGGAACGTGCATGGACGCGGGTCGTCGTCTCGGTTGTGGTGCGATCGAGAACGCCAGGGGTGGCGGGTCGGGTGCCACCGGTGGCGGCCTCGGAGACGTCGAAGGTCCCCTCGGGCATCCGGAGGGTCTTGAGGCCGTGGGGGCTGGTCCAGAGGTACACGCCGGGGGTCAGCGTCTCGTAGGACCACCCGAGGTGGGTCTTGTGGCGGTGGTGGCGCCGGCACATGGGGGCCTGGTTGGCCGAGCAGGTGGTGCCCTGGGGCCAGGGGACGCAGTGCTCGTGGTCGCAGCCGGTGGCGGCTCGGGTGCAGCGGGGGAAGACGCAGGTCTGGTCGCGCAGGATGGTCTGCTCACGCAGGTCGCCGGTGGACTCGTAGGAGCCGGAGTGCAGGTGCGCGTTCAGGTCGATCACGGGGCGGACGGTGACGTGGCCGGCGGTGCGGCACCAAGACCGCACCTGGGCCGCAGTGATCGGCTGACGCAGGTTGCCGAACGTGGCGATGCCGTGCTGGGCGGGGTCGTAACCGGCCCCGGTGAACCGCGGCGCTCGGCGACGTGGACGTGGAGCACGACCGCCCGGCGGGCGGGGAGGCGGACGGTGTTGCCGTCCTCATCGACACACTCCGCCTCGGTCAAGGTGAGGGTGGACTGCAGGCGGGCGAGGTCACCCAACGCCGCAGCCCGGCGGACGGGCAGGAGTCCTCTGATCCGAGGAGCTTCAGCTCATGCGCCCGGTCGGCCAGGGCGGTCTCGAGGTCCAACGCGTCCGCAACGTCGAGGGTGCCGTCGATGTCGACGGTCCCGGACAAGTCCCCGCCACCGCGTTCACGGAGGTGGATGTTCACGCCCCGCTCCTTCGGCGGCGGCCCTCCGCTTCGCCTCGGCCTCCTCGGGCTGCCAGCGGGCCAGCGCGGTGGCGACGATCCGGTCGAGCTGGGCACCGGACACGGCGTGGGTGAACCCGTTCACGTGGACGTCGACGTGCTCGGCGCCCTCCTCGCACAGGGTCATCGTCGCCTCGGCCACGAGCTTGGCCCGCCACCACGGACACCGGCCTGAGACCACGGCCTCCCACAGGCGGGGCAACCGGTAGCGGACCTCCAACGCGGCGCCGAGGAGACGGCGTCCGCCCTCGGTCGACAACCCCAGCGCGACCGAGAGCTCGGTCACCGCGTTCTCGCCGACCAGGGGTGCCCCCGGTCCGGCGAGCGTAAGGCCGTGCTCACCGAACCCGGCGTGGAACGACGCGTCGTCCAACGACAGGACCTCGTGGGCGACCGCCCACTCGATCGCGGTGCGGATCTTGCGGACCTCCGCGGCGCGCACCGTGGCCTCGTCAGCGCGCAGGGTGTCGAGCAGGTGCTGCTCGGGGGTGGGTGCGCTGGCCATGGATCTATGATATCCGAACACCAGTTCCCGCGCTAGGCTTGTCCACAACCCGTTCCGCGGTGGTTGCTGTTGCTTCCGGGGTTGCGGGGCTTCGGAGGTCGGGTGCTCAGCTAACCGGCTCGCACTCCGGGCGTCTGATCGGGCAGGGCGCGGTGGGGGGCGCTGGTCCCGGGCTGGGCGAGACGTGCGCGCGGTCGGCGAAGCCGGTGCCGTCGGTGACGATCAAGCCGAAGCGGACCCGTCCGGGTCACGTGAAGGTGACGTCCGGGCCGGCCAGGTGGCGGCGTCGTAGCGACCGTCACCGTCCAGGTCTCAGCGGCAGCCTCCCCAGGGCGCCCCTGGGCACTCGCAGCACGGGAGGTGCGAGCACCACGTCGGGCGGGGCCGGCTTGGTCGTGGTCCGCTGCGCCGGACCGGCGATCGAGCCGGTCCGCCGCCGATCGAGACCACGAGATCTCAGGCTCGCCTCAGCCCGGGCTGGCACAGTGTGTCCCGTGAGCCCGACGAGCGAGCGACCCCGGGTGCTGGTGGTCGAGGACGACCGCGCCGTACGCGAGTCGCTGCGACGCTCCCTGGAGTTCAACGGCTACGCCGTCCGCCTCGCCGCCGACGGGGCCGAGGCCCTGGCCGTGATCGGCGAGACCGACCCCGCCGTGGTCGTGATGGACGTGATGATGCCGCGCCTGGACGGTCTCGAGGCGACCCGCGCGCTGCGCGCCGCCGGCAACGACGTGCCGCTGCTCGTGCTGACCGCCCGCGACGCCGTGGGCGACCGGGTCGCCGGCCTCGACGCGGGCGCGGACGACTACCTGACCAAGCCGTTCGCCCTGCAGGAGCTGCTGGCCCGACTGCGCGCGCTCATGCGGCGCACGGTCCCGCACGACTCCGACGTCGACGAGGTCCTCGAGTTCTCCGACCTGACGATGAACCTCGCCACCCGCGAGGTGGTGCGCAGCGGGCGCAGCATCGACCTGACCCGCACCGAGTTCGCCCTGCTCGAGATGTTCCTGCGCCGACCGCGCCGCGTCCTCGAGCGCAGCTTCATCCTCGAGGAGGTCTGGGGTTTCGACTTCCCGACCTCGGCGAACTCCCTCGAGGTCTACGTCGGCTACGTGCGCCGCAAGCTCGAGGCCGACGAGGAGTCCCGCCTGATCCACACGGTGCGCGGCGTCGGCTACGTGCTGAAGGACGCATGAGGCGCCGCATCGTGAGGGCACCGAGCCTGGCCGCCGCCCAGGGCTGGCACTACCGCCGCTCGCTGGCCAGCCGCGTCATCATCCTCACCACGGTCGCCGTCGCGCTGGCGGTCGGGTTCGTCGCGCTGGGCGCCTACCTGACCGCGCGCGCCCAGCTCCAGGCCAGCCTCGACGACTCGCTCATGACGCGCGCCAAGCAGGCTGCGGCCTCACCGGCGCTGTCGCAGCTGAGCCGGACGTACCCCATCCCGTCGGCCGCTCTCGGCGCCGGCGACGTGCGGATCGCGTTCCTCGACTCCAGCGACGGCACCGTCCACACCTACGACCAGGGCCCCCCGATCGTGCTGAGCGCCGACTCCCCCGAGGTGCAGGTCGCCACCGGTGACCTCGCCTCCAGCATGCGCACCATCACCAGCGGCACCGGTCAGGACTACCGGGTCGCGGCGGTGCCCGCCCCCGACGCCGGCCAGGCCCTGCTGATCGCCCAGTCCCTGTCCTCCCAGGAGCGGGTGCTGGCCAAGCTGGGCGTGGTGATGCTGGTCTTCGGCTCGCTCGGCGTCCTCGTGGCCGCGATGGCCGGGTGGGCCGTGGCCCGCAACGGCCTGCGCCCGGTGCGCCACCTGACCCGCTCGGTGGAGGGGATCGCGCGCACCGAGGACCTCGCGCCCCTCCCGGTCGAGGGCGACGACGAGATCGCGCGGCTCGCGGCCGCCTTCAACCAGGTGCTCGCGGCGCTCGCCGGCTCCCGTGACCGTCAGCGCCAGCTCGTCGCGGACGCCGGCCACGAGCTGCGCACCCCCCTGACCTCCCTGCGGACCAACCTCGACCTGCTCAGCCAGGCCGAGGACGGCCCCGACGACGCCGGCGCGATGCTGCCGCCCGCGGCTCGCCGCGAGCTGCTCGACGACGTCCGCGCCCAGATCGAGGAGCTCACCACCCTGATCGGCGACCTCGTCGAGCTCGCCCGCGACGAGGGCGCGGCCCCGGTCGTCGAACCGGTCGACCTCGCCTCCGTGACCGAGCACGCCGCGAGCCGGGTCCGTCTGCGCACGACCGACGTCGAGCTCGACCTGCACCTCACGCCCTGGTGGGTCGTCGGCGACGGCGGCGCCCTGGAGCGGGCGGTGACCAACCTGCTCGACAACGCCGTGAAGTGGAGCCCGCCCGGCGCCCACGTGCGGGTCGCCCTCGACCACGGTCGGCTCGTGGTCGACGACCAGGGCCCCGGCGTACGCCCGGAGGACCGCGACCACGTCTTCGAGCGGTTCTGGCGCTCCGAGGAGTCGCGGGCGATGTCCGGCTCGGGACTCGGGCTCTCGATCGTCCAGCAGGCTGCGGACCGGCACGCCGGCACCGTGGAGGTGACCGGCGCTCCGGGCGGTGGGGCCCGATTCGTGCTGAGCCTGCCCGGTCGCCCGACCCTGCCGGCCGACGTCGGCGACCTGACCGACGCGGTCGTGCCGCCGGGCTCGTCGGCCGAGACGCCGAGCAACGAGCCCGCGCACAGCAGCCACTGAGCGCGCTCAGCCGCGGAGCGCCGCCCGCACGCGGGCCGCCTTCCACCCGGCCTCGGCCCGTTCGTCGGCCAGGGTCGAGTGGACGGTGACGCCGCCCCCGGTCGCGAGCTCCCAGCGACCGCCACCGGTGGTGACCAGCGAACGGATCACCACCCCGAGGTCCGCGCCACCGTTGCCGCCGATCCAGCCGAACGCGCCGGCGTAGGCACCGCGTGGTGTGGCCTCGACCTCCGCGACCACCTCCATGGTCCGCCGCTTGGGCGCACCGGTCATCGAACCCGCCGGGAACAGGGCCCGCACGGCCGCGACCGTGCTGACCTCGGGACGCACCGTGCCCCGCACCGTCGAGACGAGCTGGTGCACCGCCGGGTAGGTCTCGACGTCCATCAGCCGGGGCACCTCCACGGTGCCGGGCCGGCAGACCAGGGCGAGGTCGTGGCGCAGCAGGTCGACGATCATCAGGTTCTCCGCGCGGTAGCGCTGCTCCGCCCCCAGCCGGCGCGCGAGCTCGTCGTCGACCGCCGGGTCGGGGTCGCGCAGCGTGGTGCCCTTGATCGGCCGCGTCTCGAGCGTCCGCTCCCCGTCGTCCTCGACGCGCACCCGCGCGTACCGCTCCGGCGAGCCCGAGAGGAGCCACGCCCGGGCACCGGGCGCCACCTCGTCGTCGACGTCGTGGGCGAGGAAGCCGGCGTACGGCGCGGGCACGGGCTCGCGCAGGCGGCGGTAGACCTCGACGGGGTCGAGGTCGGCGACGACGCGCTCGCGGTAGGTCAGGTTGACCTCGTAGGTGTTGCCGGCGTGCAGGTGCTCCTGCACCCGGGCGTACGCCGCGGCGTACTCCCGGTCCGCCGCGGTCGGGGTCGTGTGCCCCACGCCGCTCCCCAGGTCGTCCTGGGGCACACGACCCGTAGCCGGGGTCGGGAGCACACGGTGCTCGACGACCCGCACCTGCGAGGGCCGGATCCAGACCGCGTCGGGCACCCGGCCACCACCGGGGACCGCCGCCGGCGCGACGAGCGCGGGCAGGTCGGGACGCGCTGCGTAGCCCAGGTAGCCGAACCACCGGTCGTCCGACCCGGCGCCGGCCAGCTCCGCCTCGAGCACGTCGAGGACGTCCTCGCCGACCACCTCGGCCCGCCCGCCCGCGTGCCGGGTCACCTCGCGGGCGGCCGCGTCGTAGGTCAGCGACACGTCGTCGGGCTCGCACCAGGCCAGCACCGACCGCGCCCCGGCCCAGGCGTGGGCGCCCCCACCGTCGAGCCACACGCAGCGGCGGTGCTCGGCGGCCATCGTGGCGAACAGCGCCTCGACCTCGCCGTCGGCCGTCACCGGGTCTCCAGGAAGTTCGCGACCAGCGCCGCGCCGTGGCGAGAGAGGATCGACTCCGGGTGGAACTGCACGCCGACCTGCGCCAGCTCGCGGTGCGCGACCGCCATCACCAGCCCGGTGTGCTCGTCGGTCGCGGTGACCCGCAGGCAGTCGGGCACGGTGAGCGCGGCCAGCGAGTGGTAGCGGACCGCGTCGAAGGGGTCGGGCACCCCCGCGAAGAGACCCCGGCCGTCGTGGTGCACCGAGGCGAGCACCCCGTGGCCGGGCGGGACCCGCCCGACGGTCCCGCCGTACGTCGTCACCAGGCCCTGCATCCCCAGGCACACGCCGAGGACCGGTACGCCGACGCGCGCCGGCCGCGCGCAGCACGGCACCGCCGACCGCGAAGTCGGCCGCCACCGCGGGATGTCCCGGGCCCGGGGAGAGGACGACGTGGGAGTGCCCGAGGACCTGCTCGAGGAGCTCGTCGACCGCGGCCTCGTCGTGCTGCACCACCCGCGGCACGAGGCCGGTCACCTCGAAGAACAGCTGCACGAGGTTCTGCGTGTAGGAGTCGTGGTGGTCGACGACCACCACGTCGGCGTGGCCGGCGGCACCAGGGCCCACCTCAGGCCTCGAAGAACGGTTCCAGCAGGGAGACGACGATCTCGTGGACGAGGTCGTAGCCGTGCTCGGTCAGGATCGACTCGGCGTGGAACTGGATGCCGGTGAAGTGCGGCCCGCGCAGCGCGTCGACGTCGCCGCTGACCGGGTCGAGGTCCACCGCGACGCCCTCGGGGAGCACGGTCGCGGCGCCCGGCCGCCCCACGAAGGTGTTGTAGAACCCGACCCGCTCGGTGCGCCCGTCGAGCGTCACCGGCGACTGGGTGCCCTGGAAGACGATGTCCTTGTAGGCCAGCGGGATGCCGAGGCGGTGGCACAGCGCCTGGTGGCCCAGGCACACCGCGAGGAACGGCCGGCCGCTGGCCAGGAGGGCGTCGACGACCGCGCGCAGCCGGCCCATCTTGGGGTCGGTGTCGTCGCGGGGGTCGCCCGGCCCGGGCCCCACGACCACGAGGTCGGCGGCACCGAGCAGGGCCCCCAGCTCGTCGTGGTCCTCGGGGAGGTCCTCGTGCCGCACCACGTCGGTGACCAGGCCGAGCACGCCGAGCAGGTGGCGCAACATGTTGACGAAGTCGTCGGCGCCGTCCACGACGAGCACACGGCGCCCGGCCAGGCGTACGTCGGGCGGGGACCCGCCCTGGTCGGTCAGCCAGAAGCGCGAGAGCCGGCGGTTGCGCGAGCCGAGGGCGATCAGCACGTCCTCGTCGTTGACCAGCTCGGCCATGTCGACGCTCGGCGTCGGGGCGGGCTCGACGAGGCCGAAGGCCGAGAGGATCCCGCCGGCCTTGGCGTGGGTCTCGGCGACCTCGGAGGCGGCGTCGGAGTCGCGGACCAGGGTGGCGCCGGCGGTGACCCGGAGGTTGCCCTCGAGGTCGACGTCGGCGGTGCGGATCACGATCGGCGAGTCCACGACCGGCCCACCGGTGGCGTCCCGCCCGAGGATGGCCAGCGCGGCGCCGTAGTAGCCACGGCCCGAGGTCTCGTAGCGCTCGATCAGGCGGCAGGCGTTCTCGACGGGACTCCCGGTGACCGTCGCGGCGTACATCGTCTCGCGCAGCACCTCGCGGGGGTCGCGGGTGCTGCGTCCGGCCAGCAGGTACTCGGTGTGGACCAGGCGGCTCATCGGCTTCAGGAACGGCCCGAGCACCTGCCCGCCCTCGGAGCAGATGTCGCACATCATCTTCAGCTCCTCGTCGACGACCATGAAGAGCTCGTAGATCTCCTTCTCGTCGGCCAGGAAGTCCAGCAGCCGTCCCTTGAGCCCGCCGGAGGCGCCGGCCCCCTCAGCAGCGTCGGCGTCGCGCGGGATCCGGAAGGTGCCGCTGATCGGGTTCATCCGGACGTCGCCGTCGTGGACCGTGACGTGCCGCTCGGGGGTCGCGCCGATCAGGTAGCGGTCGCCGGTGAAGAAGACGAAGGTCCAGTACGCCCCGCGCTCGCGCTCGAGGAGCCGGCGGAAGACCGCCAGCGCCCGGTGCGGTCCCCAGTCGTCGATGCGGGCGCGGTAGTGGCGGCCCACGACGAGGTTGGCGCCCTCGCCCTGGCCGATCTCGTCGGCGATGATCGACTCGACGAGCCGCTCGTAGTCCGCGTCGTCGGTCTCGAAGCCGCCACGGTCGGCGAAGGTGATCTCGGCGTCGTCGATGGCCTCGACGACCTCGGCGACGGAGTACTCCAGCTCGGTCTCGACGTCGACCACCACCAGCGGCGTGCCGTCGTCGTGCGCGGCGAAGCCGCGCTCGCGGACCTGGCGGAACGGGATCGCCAGCAGCCGGTCGGCGATGTGTCCCTCGGCCGGCGCCCCGTCGGCGAGGGGTACGTCGAGCAGCGACTCCACCACCGAGCGTCGGCCTCCGACCAGGCCGACCGTGTCGCGGTCGCCGGCGCGTGTCGAGCGGCGGATGATCGCCCACGCCTCGTGCCCGGTCAGCGCCTCGATCGCGGCACGGGCGTCGGGTGGTGCGGACCGCTCGGGCATGGCGCGCAGCCTAGTGCTCCCCGGCCGGGCCGATCCGACGTGGGACGTGGCTGCGGTTTCCCACGGTATGCAGGCGGTTGCCCACTTCCCGCGGCAGATCTGCCACGGGAGGCGACGAGGTCCCCACATCCCTTGGGAAACCGCGGTGCCGGGGGCGGGGGCGCGCGGATTCCGGGCCACCCGGGCCGGGCCCGTACGGTCGCGCCATGAGCTCGGAGCCCACGGCGGCAGCCGGTCGCCGCGAGTGGCTCGGCCTGGCGGTGCTGGCCCTGCCGACCGCGATCATCGCGCTGGACTTCACCGCCCTGCACCTCGCGGCGCCGGCGATCGCGCGCGACCTCGACCCCAGCCCGACGCAGCTGCTGTGGATCGTCGACGTCTACGGCTTCCTGATCGCCGGGCTGCTGCTGACGATGGGCACGCTGGGCGACCGCACCGGCCGGCGCCGGCTGCTGCTGGTCGGCGCCGCCTGCTTCGCGGTGGTCTCGGTCGTGGCGGCGTTCGCGCCGACCGCCGAGCTGCTGATCGCGGCGCGGGCGCTGCTCGGGGTGGCCGGGGCGACGCTGATGCCCTCGACGCTCTCGCTGATCCGCACCATGTTCGACGACGCGGGCCAGCGCACGACCGCGATCGCGGTGTGGATGGGTGCGCTCACCGTGGGCAGCGCGCTGGGCCCGCTGGTGGGCGGCGTGCTGCTCGAGACCTTCTGGTGGGGCTCGGTGTTCCTCATCGGCGCCCCGGTCATGGTGCTGCTGCTGGTCACCGGGCCGTTCCTGCTGCCGGAGCACCGAGTGGTCGACCCGGACCCGCTCGACCCGGCCAGCGTGGTGCTCTCCCTCGGCGCGATCCTGCCGCTGGTCTGGGCGGTCAAGCACGCGGCCGTCGAGGGCGTCGACCTCCTCGGCGTGGGCGCCCTGCTGCTCGGCCTGGTGGTCGGAACGGTCTTCGTACGCCGCCAGCGCCGCCTGCGCACCCCGGTGCTCGACGTCGCGCTGTTCACCGAGGGCAGCTTCTCGCGCTCGGTCGCGGTCCACGCCGGCACCCTGCTGCTCCTCTCGGGCATCCAGTACCTCCTGCTCACCCAGCTCCAGGTCGAGCGCGGCCTGAGCGCGCTGCACGCCGGACTGCTGACCCTGCCCGCGACCGCGCTGGCCCTCGTGGGCGCGGTCCTCGCGCCGTTCGCCGTACGCCGGGTGGCCCCGACCGCGGTCATCCCGGCCGGCCTGGTGGTCGCGGTGCTCGGGCTGGGCGTCGTCGCGGTCGGCGCGGGTGCGACCGGCATCGCCGTCCTCGTCACCGGGTTCGCGCTGCTGTCCTTCGCCACCAGCCTGGTCACCGCCCTGACCACCGACCGGATCGTCGGCTCCGCGCCACCCGAGCGGGCGGGCAACGCCTCCGGCATCTCCGAGACCGCGGCCGAGCTCGGGATCGCCCTCGGCGTGGCCCTGCTCGGCAGCCTGTCCGCGGCCCTGAGCCGCACCGCCGGCGGAGACCTCGCCGCCGGTCTGCGCGGCGCCAGCCTGGCCGGGGCCGTGATCGGCCTGGGCCTGCTGGCGCTGGCGCTCAGGACAGCGTCGTCAGCAGCTGGGTCGCCCGCGTCAGCACGACGTACAGCGTCGCGCGCCCGGTGACCGACTCGTCCTCGATCTCCTGGGGGCGGACCACGACGATGCCGTCGAACTCCAGGCCCTTGGTGTCGAGGCCGGTGAGCACCACGACCCGGTCCTCGCCGGAGGGGGCGACCCGGGAGTCGACCGCGGCCTGCGCGCCGGCGGCATCGGCGCCCAGCTCGGGCCAGGAGGCGAGCCAGGCGTTGACCTCGGAGCGCCGGGCCGCGGGGACGACGACCCCCACCGTGCCCTCGACCTGCCCGGCCAGGGAGACGACCTCACGGCGGGTGGCGGCCTCGAGGTCGCCGTCGCCCACCTCGACCTCACGAGGCTCGGCGCCGGTCGAGCGGACCGCGGTGGGCAGGTCGGCGTCGAGGCCGACCCGCTCGGCGTACGCCGCGGCGTAGGCGTAGATCTCGGCGGAGTTGCGGTAGTTCGTCGAGAGGTGGAAGGCGTGCACCGTCTTGCGCTCCAGCGCCTCGGCCCGCGCCCGGTCGGCCTCGGCGGGCACCGGCCACGAGGACTGGGCCGGGTCGCCGACCACGGTCCAGGACGCCGCACGGCCGCGTCGACCGACCATCCGCCACTGCATCGGGGTGAGGTCCTGCGCCTCGTCGACGAGCACGTGGGCGAACCCGTCGTCGTCGATGCTGTTGCTCGGCGGCGCCCAGGCGCGTCCGCTCGGGGCGTACTCGCGCTCGGCGGCGGTGGTCAGCTCCTCGAGGTCGACCCGACCGTCGAGGGCGCGGCCCAGCGCACCACCGGTGCCCTCGCGCTCCTCCTCGACCGCGGGCACGTCACCGAGGGCGTAGCGCAGCTCGTCGAGCAGCGGCACGTCCTGGATCGAGAGTCCACCGCGGGCGACCCCGGCGGCGGTGATCGGCGCCGTCTCCGACCACGTCTTGGCCAGCAGCCGCTGCTCGTCCTCGTCGAGCACGTCGTCCGCGACCCGGGCCAGCAGCTCGGGGTCGCGCAGCCAGCCGAGGACGTCGGCGGCATGCAGCGGCGGCCACCACTGCACGGCGAAGTCGACGACCTCGGGGATCGAGAGCATGTCGTCGTCGAAGGCCTCCCGGCCGCGCTCGCGACCGCGCTCGCCCTTGACCTGGCGCCACATCGCGTCGAGCAGGGTGGGGGCGACCCGCTGGACCTGGCGGTTGCGGCGACCCTGACCCATCAGCGCTCGGCGCAGCCGGGCCAGCTGGGGGGGCCGCAGCTCGATCACGTCGTCGCGCCAGAACACCCGCAGCCCGTCGGGAGCGCCCGGCACCGGCTCACGGGCCAGGCGCCGCATCACCTCGGCCATCCGCGCCGAGCCCTTCACATCGGCCACCGCCGGCGGGTCGTGGCGCGAGGCGGAGACGCCGTCGACCACCTCGCCCAGCGAGCGCAGCGCGACCGCGGTCTCGCCCAGGCTCGGCAGCACGCGCTGGATGTAGCGCATGAAGACCCCGCTGGGGCCGATCACCAGCACCCCGCCCGTCTCGTAGCGACGGCGGTCGGAGTAGAGCAGGAACGCCGCGCGGTGCAGCGCCACCACGGTCTTGCCGGTGCCCGGGCCGCCGGAGATCGTCACGACACCACGCCCCGGGGCGCGGATCGCCCGGTCCTGCTCGGCCTGGATCGTGGCCACGATCGAGTGCATCGAGCGGTCGCGGGCCCGGGAGAGCTGGGCCATCAGCGCGCCCTCGCCGACCACGGGCAGCTCCACGCCGAGCTCCTCGAGGCGGGCGGCGGCGTCGGCGTCGAGCAGCTCGTCCTCGACACCGATCACGTCCGCGCCGGAGCACCGCAGCACCCGGCGGCGTACGACGGACTGCGGGGTGGCCGCCGTGGCCTGGTAGAACACCGCGGCCGCCGGCGCCCGCCAGTCGACGAGCAGCGACTCGCGGTCGGCGTCACGCAGCCCGAGCCGGCCGACGTAGCGGTGCACCGTCTCGTCGGCGGCGGCCTCGGGGTCGCTCGCCGGGTCCAGGTCGAGGCGGCCGAAGACCAGGCCCTCGTGCGCCGCGTCGAGCTGGGCGAGCCGCTTGGCGGCCTGGAAGACCATGGCGTCACGCTCGACCAGACCACCCTCGTGCCCCAGCCGCCCGCGCTCGTGGCCCTCGTCGGCCAGGCGCTGCGCGGCGGTGCCGGCGTCGGCCAGGCGAAGGTAGACGCTGTCGACGAACGCCTGCTCGCCGGCGATCTCGCGCTCCACGAGCTCCTCGGACACGGACGGATCCCCTCGCTGCAGGTCAGACGACGCGCGCCGGTCGGCCCACGTCGGTACGCCGTGCCGGGCGTCGGTCCGCGGCGGGCGAGTCGATCATCATACGACCGGCTCCCGCCGCCGTCCGGACCCCCGTGGCACACCGGGCGCGACCCATCCGGACGGGCCTCCGCTCCGAACTCCTGGCATGCGACCTCGTCTTCTCTACGCCGGATTCGGACTCCTCGCCACCCTCGTGGGCATGGGGGCCGGTCACCTGGTCGCCGCCCTGACGACACCGGCGGCCTCGCCCGTGCTCGCCGTCGGCTCGAGCGTGATCGACCTGACCCCCACGCCCCTCAAGGAGTGGGCGATCCGCAACTTCGGGTCCAACGACAAGCTGGTCCTCGTCGGGTCGGTCATCGTCGTCGTGCTGGTCCTGGCCGCCGTCGCCGGCGTCCTGGCCCGTCGTCGCCTCGCCGCCGGCGCCACCATGCTGGTGGCCCTGGTCGCGGTCGCCGCGATCGCGGCGTACGTCAACTCCTCCAGCATCCTCGACGTCGTGCCCAGCATCGTGACCGCGATCGCCGGTGTGGCCACCCTGGTCTTCCTGGACCGGATGGCCCGTCGCTCGGCGGTCGACGCCGACGACACCGCCAGCACGGACGGTGACACGCTCGCCGCGGGTGAGGGCTCCTCGAGCGGCGCGAGCCGCCGTGGCGTGCTGCTCGGCTCGGGCGCGATGGTCGTGCTCGCGGCCGCGATGGCCGGAGCGGGCCGCTTCATCGGCAACCTGCGTGCGGCCCCGGCCGACATCACGCTGCCGGCCGCGGCCAAGCCGCTGGCCCCCCTGCCGACCGGCCTGGAGAAGCGCTTCCCCGACATCACGCCGCTGCAGGTCTCCAACGCCGACTTCTACCGCGTCGACACCCGCCTCGACACGCCGATCATCGACGCCGACTCCTGGACGCTGACCATCGACGGCGACGTCGAGACCGAGGTCAGCTTCACCTTCGACGAGATCGCGGCGATGGACGTCGTCGAGCGCGACATCACGCTGACCTGCGTGTCCAACTCCGTGGGCGGCAAGTACGTGGGCGGCGCCCGCTGGCTCGGCGTACCCCTGAAGACGCTGCTCGACAAGGCCGGCATCGAGAACACCAAGGCCGACCAGATCCTCTCCACCGACGTCGACGGCATGACGATCTCGACGCCGCTGGACCTGGCCACCGACGGTCGCGACGCGATCCTGGCGATCGGCATGAACGGCGAGGCGCTGCCGCGCGAGCACGGCTTCCCGGCGCGCCTGGTGATCCCCGGTCTGTACGGGTTCATCAGCGCGACCAAGTGGGTCGAGCGGCTGACCCTGACGACCTACGCCGAGCAGAGCGCCTACTGGACCGACCGCGACTGGGCCACGGACGCGCCGATCAAGATATCTGCGCGCATCGACACCCCCCAGGTCGCCTCGCAGATCGAGTCCGGCAAGACCGTGATCGGCGGCGTCGCCTGGGCCCAGCAGCAGGGCGGCGTGAAGAAGGTCGAGGTCCAGATCGACGGCGGCGGCTGGCAGGCCGCCACGCTCGGCCCCGACGTCAACACCGACTACTGGCGCCAGTGGTTCTACGAGTGGGACGCGACCTCCGGGTCGCACACCATCGCCGCTCGCGTGATCGACGGTGACGGTGACACGCAGATCGCCGCCCGCGCGAACCCGTTCCCCGAGGGTTCCAGCGGCATCCAGAGCCTGCTCGTCACGGTGGCCTAGCCGTCGAGCTGGCACCCTCCGGACCTCCTCACACCACGACCGCCCCGCCCTGCTCAGGGCGGGGCGGTCGTGCGCGTGGCGGGGGGCCGGGAAAAAATCCCGGCCTCGGCCCCTCGGGACCAATCCGCTCCCGGGGCGGCACCGAACTACTCGTGTCATACCGAGAGAGACAACCCCCGTACGAAAGGCTCTTCCCTCATGAAGCTCAACTCGATCACCCGCACCACCGGCGCCCTCGCCGGCGCCCTCGCCCTCTCCGTGAGCCTCGCGGCCTGCGGCGGCTCCTCGACCGAGGACGCCGGCTCCGCCGCGTCCGACACCGCCTCGTCGGCCGCCCCCTCCGAGGCCCCCTCCGAGGCCCCCTCGGAGTCCGACACGGCTGCTGCCGCCGGCGCCGGCGCCGACACCTTCGGCGACGCCTGCTCGGCCGTGCCCACCTCGGGCAAGGGCTCCTTCGACGGCATGGTCCAGGACCCGGTGGCCACCGCCGCCAGCAACAACCCGCTGCTCGGCACGCTGGTCTCGGCCGTCGGCGCGGCCGACCTCGTCGACACGCTGAACTCCGCTCCGGCGCTCACCGTGTTCGCCCCCACCGACGACGCCTTCAAGAAGATCCCCGCGAAGACCCTCAACGCGGTCCTGAAGGACAAGAAGACGCTCACCGCGATCCTGACCCACCACGTCATCGGCAAGCAGCTCGGCCCGGACGAGATCGCCGGCACCCAGGACACGCTCAACGGCGACACCCTGAAGATCATGGGCGACGCGACCGACGGTGTGAGCGTGAAGAACCCGGGCGGCAACGCCACGGTCCTGTGCGGCAACATCCCCACGGCCAACGCGACCGTCTACGTCATCGACTCCGTGCTGATGCCGTCCTGATCGTGACCTCTGGTCACTAGGCACGGCACAATCGACCGGGTGGATGATCCTGTGAAGCCCGTCAGTGACGGCGCCTCCTCCTCGGAGGCGGCGCCGTCACCGGTACCCCGTCCTCGGACGGGGCCGTCGAACGCCGAGCTGGGAGACCTTCTCAGGCGCTCCGCGAGGGGTGATGAGCAGGCCTTCGCCACGTTCTACGACGCCACCTCGTCGCGGGCCTACGGGCTCGCGGTGCGGGTGGTGCGCAACCCGGCCCAGGCCGAGGAGGTCTCCCAGGAGGCCTACCTCGAGGTGTGGCG
Organism: uncultured Actinomycetota bacterium; assembly: GCA_963740745.1. GTDB lineage: Bacteria > Actinomycetota > Actinomycetes > Propionibacteriales > Nocardioidaceae > Nocardioides. Next base: position 3,989 of record CAVUFK010000008.1, on the reverse strand, counting down.
CACGGCCAGCCGCTTCGATCCGGCGCAGGGAAGTGCCGTGTCGTGGCTGCTGACCATCCTGCACCGCCGCGCGGTCGACCGGGTCCGCTCCGCCGAGGCATCCTCGCGGCGGGACGAGACCTATCACCACCAGAACCAGAGCGTCCCGCACGACGCCACCGCTGACGCGGCACAGGCCTCCATGGAGGCCCACCGGGTCAGGGGGGCACTCAAGACGCTCACCCCGATCCAGCGCGAGGCACTCGAGCTCGCCTACTTCGGGGGCTACACCCACACTGAGGTGGCCACCATGCTGGACCTGCCGATCGGGACTGCGAAGACCCGGATCCGCGACGGCCTGATCCGCCTCAGAGACGCACTCGGAGTTGGTCAGGGCCCGGAAGGAGCCAGAGCATGAACGACGCACACGCGCTGTCCGGCGCCTACGCCATCGACGCGCTCGACTCCGACGAGCAGGCGATCTTCGAGGAGCACCTCGCCGGGTGCGAGGAGTGCCGCCTGGAGGTGGCCAGCCTCCAGGAGGCCGGCGCCCTGCTCGGCGTCGATGAGTCCATCGCCCCTCCGAGCGGGCTGCGCGAGCGGGTCCTCTCCGACATCTCCGTCGTCCGCCCGCTCCCCCCGGTCGTCACCTCGATCGCCTCGCACCGCGACGCCCGACGTCGTCGGGCAGTCCCCGCGCTGGTCGCCGCCGCCGCTGCGATCGCCGTGATCGGCGCCGGTGCCGTGGTGTGGAACCCCTTCGGCGGCGACGGCGCCGTGCCCAGCGCCCAGAACCCCACCTCGGCCACGGCGAGCGCCGACCCCGTCCAGCAGGTCATCGACGCTCCCGACGCTCGCACGCTCGCCCAGGGCCTCGACGTGGGCGGTTCCGCCACCGTCTTCTGGTCGCGCACCCTCGGCGAGGCCGCCGTCGTCACCCGCGGCATGCCCGACCCCGGCCGCGGCAGCGTCTACCAGCTCTGGCTGCGCCTCGACGACGAGATGGTGCCCGCCGGGCTGCAGGACACCGGCGACTTCTCCGCCCTGCTCGCGGGCAACGCCACCGACGCGGAGGCGATCGGGATCACCGTGGAGCCGGCTGGCGGGTCGTCGCACCCCACGACCCAGCCCGTGGCCTACGTCTCCTTCGAGCAGGCGTGAGCCGGCGGGTCGCCGTCGTCGGGTCCGGCGTCGCAGGGCTGACGGCGGCGTACGTCGCCTCGCGCACGGCCGAGGTCGTGCTCTACGAGGCCGACGACCGCCTCGGGGGTCACGCCGACACCCACGACGTCACCGACGCGGCCGGCGGCACCGCCAGCGGGGAGCCGGTCCGGACGCTGGGCATCGACACCGGCTTCATCGTGCACAACCCGCGGACCTACCCGGTGATGCTGCGGATGTTCGCCGAGCTCGGCGTGCGCACGCAGCCGTCGGAGATGTCGATGTCCATCCGCGACGACGAGACCCACCTGGAGTGGGCCGGCGCGATGGGTCGTCGCGGGCTGTTCCCCACCAGCGCCAACCTGCGCAACCCGCGCTACCTGCGGATGCTGACCGAGATCCCGCGCTTCCACCGGCGCGCCCAGCAGGTCGTCTCCGAGGGACGGGTGCCCAGCACCGAGGATGTCGTCGACGACGTCACGCTGCGCCGCTTCCTCGACGAAGGTGGCTTCACGGCGTACTTCGTGCGGCACTTCATGGAGCCGCTCGTCGCGGCCGTGTGGTCCTGCGACCCCGAGGTCGCCCTGGAGTACCCCGCTCGCTACCTGTTCACCTTCCTGTCCCACCACGGCATGCTCGGCATCTTCGGCTCGCCGCAGTGGCGCACGGTCACCGGCGGCTCGCACCGCTACGTCGAGAAGGTCGCCGCCGAGCTGGGCGAGGTCCGGCTCGGCGCCAAGGTCACCTCGGTCCTCGAGACGGCCGAGGGCGTCGAGGTGACGGACGGCAGTGGCCGGACCGAGACCTTCGACGCCGTCGTCGTGGCCACGCACCCCTCGCACGCGCTGGGCATGCTCGCCGAGCCCACCGCGTTGCAGCGCGAGGTCCTCGCGGCGATGCCCTACAGCGCCAACACCGCGTTGCTGCACACCGACACCTCCGTGCTGCCCGAGGCGACCGACGCCTGGGCGGCCTGGAACTTCCACCGGCCGCAGGGCATCGACTCCCGCCCCGGCGAGGTGACGGTGACCTACGACCTGACCCGGCTGCAGCGCCTGCCCACCGACACGCACTACCTGGTCACGCTCGGGGGCGAGCACCTCGTCGACCCGAGCACCGTGATCGCGCGCCGGGAGTACGAGCACCCCCTCTACAACCCGACCTCGGTCGCCGCACAGGCCCGCCTGCCCGAGATCGACACCGACCGGCTCGCCTTCGCCGGCGCCTACCACGGCTGGGGCTTCCACGAGGACGGCGCCCGCTCCGGCCTCGCCGCGGCCGAACGGGTGGGGCTGAGCTGGCCCGAGGCCGACGGCGTCCGTGTCGGGGCCTTCGGGGGCGGGATGCGTGAGCGCACCGGGGTGTTCGCCACGACCGTGCGACACACGCGGCGCCGTCCGTTCAAGCGCTCCTTCAGCCACCGCACACACACCTGGCTCGTCGACCTCGACGACCTCCCCGACCACGGCGTGCTCGGGCGCTTCGAGGCCCGCGACCACCTCGGTGACCCCAGCAGCACGATCCGGGCCAACGTCGAGGCGTTCCTCGGCGGCGAGGGTCTCGACCTGCGCGGCGGGCAGATCCTGATGGCCGCCAACGCCCGCGCGCTGGGCTACTGCTTCAACCCGATCAGCGTCTTCTGGTGCACCGACGCCGCCGGCGACCTCGCGGCGGTGGTCGTGGAGGTCCACAACACCTACGGCGACCGTCACGCCTACCTCGTCCACCCCGACGAGCAGGGTCGCGCGCGCACCGACAAGGCGATGTACGTCTCGCCCTTCCACGGCACCGACGGCCACTACGAGGTCGCCGTGCCGGTGCCCGACGAGCGCCTGCACGTCTCGGTCACGCTGCACTCCGACGACGGCGCCACCTTCAGCGCCTCCCTCGACGGCGAGCGTGCCGGCTCCCCCACGGACCGCCGCGCCGTCCTGCGCGCCGCCCCCGCCGCCCTGCGCGGCTCCGCGCTGATCCTCGCCCACGGGGTGTGGCTGTGGCTGCGCCGTCTGCCTGTCCGCCCCCGCCCCTCCCACCACCAGGAAGGTGTCCGATGACCGTCGACTCCGACCGCCTCGCCGCCAACCACTGGCCCGGCCTCGAGGTCGTGCCGACCGGCCCGAAGGCCGTCGTCGCGGCCCGCATCCTGCGCCGGATCTTCGCTGCCGCCATGAACCGCCTCGACGTGACCGTCGAGATCGAGGCCAGCGCCTCCCGCCCGGCCCAGCGGCTCGGTCGCGGCGGGCCCGTCGCGGTGATCCACCGCCCCGAGGAGTTCTTCGCCCGCGTCGGCACCCAGGGCCTGATCGGGTTCGGCGAGGCCTACCTGACCGGCGCCTGGGACGCCGAGGACCTCGGGGGCTTCCTCGGCGTGCTCTCCGCGGAGATCGCCGACCTGGTGCCGCGCCCCATGCAGAGGATGCGCGCGCTCTACGTCGCCCGCCCGCCGCGCTTCCACCGCAACACCCAGGACCAGACCCGCGGCAACATCGCGCACCACTACGACCTGTCCAACGACATGTTCGAGCTGTTCCTCGACCCGACGCTGAGCTACTCCTCGGCGCTCTTCGAGTCCGACCAGGACCACGTCCGTGACGAGGTCGGCGCCCTGGTGCGCGCCTCCGCGCCGTACGCCGTCGAGGCCGGTGGGGGTCCCCGGCGCGCGGACCTCGAGCCCGCCCAGGCCCGCAAGCTCGAGCGGCTCCTCGACGAGACCGGCGTCGGCGAGGGCACCCGCGTGCTCGAGATCGGCTCCGGCTGGGGCGAGCTCGCCCTGCGCGCCGCGCAGCGCGGCGCGCAGGTCACGACCATCACCCTCTCCTCGGAGCAGCAGGCCCTGGCCCGCGACCGGA
>CAVUFK010000007.1:0-585326 GCA_963740745.1 uncultured Actinomycetota bacterium | reverse complement strand
TGCACGGCGAGGTCGTCGTAGGAGTGGTCGAAGCCGTCACGCCCGGCGGGGGTCAGGGCGAAGGCGCGCGCCGGCCGGCCCCGGCCACGAGACCCGGTGGGTCGCTGGTCGCGGGCCTCGAGCAGGCCGTCGTCGGCGAGCTGGTCGAGGTGGCGCCGTACGGCGGCGGCGGTGAGGTCGAGCCGGTCGGCGAGCGCCGCCGCGGTCGACGGGCCGTGATCCAGGATCGACCGCACCACGCGCTGGCGCGTCGAGAGATCTATTTCCACAACGCCAGTGTGCCGTTAATGCTCGGGGTGGTTCAAGTAAGGCCACCCTCACCCTGCCCTCACCCTGCCCTCACCCTCGCTCAACCGTCGCGGGCCGTCCCGTCGCGCGCGGCGGCCGGTCGGTGGCGACCCAGCCAGAGCAGCCCGAGCACGGGCAGCACGAGCGGCACGAAGGCGTAGCCCTGGCCGAAGTGAGACCACACCGTGCGGTCGGGGAACAGTGAGGGCACGGCATAGCTGAGGGTGCCGATGGCGAGCACCCCGACCAGCTCGACCGAGCAGGCGCCGACGGCCAGCCGCCAGGCCCCCGGTCCGCCACGCAGCAGGCAGGCGGTGGCCACGAGGTAGATCACCGCAGCCAGCAGCGAGAGCCCGTAGGCCAGCGGCGCCCGGCCGGGCTCGGTGCCCAGCTGGATCGACGACCGTCCGGTCGCCGCGACCGCGAACAGCCCGTAGAGGAAGACCAGCGAGCGTCCCGCACCGGTCGCGAGCTCGCTCCGGGGCGGTGAGGGCGTGGACCCGGGCGAGGCCTCGGTCGCCTCAGGCACCGAGCCCGCCCCAGATGTCGACCAGCCGCGCCTCGAGGGCCGCCACGGTGAGGGCGGCGAGGACGACCACGGCCGTGCCGGCGCGCGAACGCTCCGCCAACGACCAGAACGCCCCGATCGGCAGGGCGACCAGGGCCCCGACCAGGTAGCTGATGAAGAGCACCGCCCGGACGTCACGCTCGGTCGAGGCCAGCAGGAACAGCCCCAGCACCAGCTGGACCATCAGCGCCGCCTCGGCCAGCGCCATCAGCGCGAAGCTGGTGTCGCCCACGGGGCGGTCCCGCACGAGCAGCACCAGGGCCGCCAGCACCACCAGCGCGGTGGTGGCGAGGACCGCGACCAGGACCCAGGTGTTCACAAGACCCCAGCCTAGACTCCAGGTGTGCTCCCGTCCCCGGCGTCCTCGCCCGCCGTCGAGGTGTCGGGCCTCGTGATGCGCTACGGCGAGACCACCGCGGTCGACGGCCTCGATCTCGTCGTCGAGCGGGGCGAGGTCACCGCCGTGCTCGGTCCGAACGGCGCCGGCAAGACGACCACGATCGAGACCTGCGAGGGCTACCGCCGGCCCCAGCAGGGGCAGGTGCGGGTGCTGGGCCTCGACCCGGTGCGCGAGCGCCGCGAGCTGCTCCCCCGCATCGGCGTGATGCTCCAGGGCGGCGGTGCCTGGTCGGGCGTGCGCGCGCTGGAGATGCTGCGCCACGTCGCGGCGCTGCACGCGCACCCGCTCGACGTGGACCTGCTCGCCGACCGGCTCGGCCTGCACGAGTGCGGGCGCACGCCCTACCGGCGCCTGTCCGGCGGTCAGCAGCAGCGACTCGGCCTGGCCATGGCGCTGGTCGGTCGACCGGAGCTGGTCTTCGCCGACGAGCCGACCGCGGGCATGGACCCGCAGGTGCGGCGCTCGGTGTGGGCGCTGGTCGAGGAGCTGCGCGCCGACGGCGTCAGCGTCGTGCTGACCACGCACTACCTCGAGGAGGCCGAGCGGCTCGCCGACCGGGTCCACATCGTCGACCACGGACGGCTGGTCGCCTCCGGCAGCCCGCTCGAGCTGACCCGGGGCGGTCGGGTGAGCACGATCCGCCTGGTCGTGACCCGCCCGTTCCCGCCCGGTGCACCCGAGTCCCTGCGCGCGGCCCTCGGCGCCGAGATGGACGTGGTGCAGCTCGACCAGCTCAGCCTGTGCCTGACGGGCGCCGCCGACGCCTCGACGCTCGCGCGGGTCTCGCGGTGGTGCGAGGACAACGACGTCCTGCCCGAGTCGCTGAGCCTGGGCCAGCGCAGCCTCGAGGACGTCTTCCTCGAGCTCACCGGGCGGGCGCTGAGCGCATGAGCACGCCATGAGCACGCCATGAGCACGCCATGAGCGGGGCGACCTTCGCGCCGCGCCCGGGTGCCGCACCCCTGGTGCGCCAGGTGTGGGTCCAGGCCCGGATGGAGACCCGGCTGCTGCTGCGCAACGGCGAGCAGCTGGTCCTCGCGGTCGTCGTCCCGGTCATCGTGCTCCTCGGCGGCGTGCTCGGAGCCGAGCGGGTCGGGCTGGACTTCGCCGAGCCCGCCGTCGACGTGTTCACCCCCGGGGTCCTGGCGCTGGCGGTGATGTCGACCTCGTTCACCTCGCTGGCCATCGCCACGGGCTTCGAGCGCCGCTACGGCGTGCTCAAGCGCCTCGGGTCCTCCCCGCTCCCCCGCGCCGGTCTGCTGGCCGGCAAGGTGCTCGCCCTCCTGGCCGTCGAGGTGCTGCAGGTCCTCGTCGTGGGCAGCGTCGCCCTCGTCCTGGGCTGGTCACCGACGCTGGGCAGCGCCGCCGCCGTGACCGGTCTGGTCGGGGCGTTCGTGCTGGGCACGGCGGCCTTCGCCGGTCTGGGTCTGCTGATGGCCGGGACGCTGCGGGCCGAGGCGACCCTGGCCGGGGCCAACCTGGTCTACCTCCTGCTCCTCGCCGGCGGGGCCGTGGTCCTCCCGGCCTCCGCGTACGGTGGGATCGGCCCGGTCCTGCAGGTGCTGCCCTCCGCTGCTCTCGGCGAGGCGGCCCGCTCCGCCCTGGTCGACGCCCGCGTGGCGTGGGGCTCGCTGGCCGTGCTGGCCCTCTGGGCCGTCGGTGCGGGCGCCCTGACCGCGAGGACCTTCAAGTGGGAGTGAGGACGACCGTGAGCAGGACGACCGCCGGCACCGTCCGGCCCCTGGCCTGGGCGAGCCTGGTGGCCAACGTCGTGATCGTGCTCACCGGTGGAGCCGTCCGTCTGACCGGCTCGGGGCTGGGCTGCCCGACCTGGCCGCGCTGCACGTCGGAGTCCTACGTCGCGCACGGCTCGCTCGGCTTCCACGGCGCCATCGAGTTCGGCAACCGGCTGCTGACCTTCGTGCTGGTGGCCGTCGCGGTCGCCACCCTGGTCGCCGCCTGGCGTCAGGGCCGGCGCGACCTGCGGCGTCTCGCCGTGCTGCTCGCCCTGGGCATCCCGGCCCAGACCGTGATCGGCGGGATCACCGTGCTCACCGGGCTCAACCCGTGGATCGTCGGATTCCACCTGCTGGTGAGCATGGCGATGATCGCCGTCGCCGTCGCCCTGGTGCGCGCGACCCGCCGCGATGTTCCGGTGAGCGGCCCCAGCCCCCGACGCAGCGTGCTGGCCCCGCTGGCCGGCGCGACCCTCGTCGCGACCTGGGTCGTGCTCTACCTCGGCACCGTCGTGACCGGCTCCGGCCCCCACGCCGGTGACCTCGAGTCCCGCCGTACCGGTCTGGACCCCGCTGCGATCAGCCAGGCGCACGCCGACGCCGTCTTCCTGCTCGTCGGGCTGACCCTTGCCCTGGTCCTCCTCACTCGGGCGACGCCCGTGTCGGCCGAGGTACGCCGCGCCGCGGCCGCGCTGCTGGCCCTCGAGCTCGCCCAGGGCGCCGTCGGGTTCGTGCAGTACGCCACCGGGCTGCCCGTCGGGCTGGTCGCCGTGCACCTGCTCGGCGCGGCCCTGATCTCGGCGTGCGCCACCTGGGTCCTGCTCGGTGTCCTACGTCCCCCGTCAGACCCGGGTGCGGCGCCAGGCGAGACGTCGGGTCACGAGCTCCGCCCGACGTCGACGGATCGCCTGGTCCCGAACCCGGCTCGCGCACCAGCCGCCACGCCTCGCGGCTGAGGAACCTCGGACGAGCGTCGGCGGGACCACGACCCGGGCTGGTCCGGTCAACGCAGCAGCGGCTCGAGCGCGACCACGACGAAGAGCAGCGAGAGGTAGAGGTTCGAGGAGTGGAACAGGCGCATCGGGGCGATCACCGCGAGGTCCTCGGTGCCGCGGGCCCGGGCGAGCATGGCGTGGGCCTCGCGCAGGAAGAACCCGCCGAGCACGAGGGCGGCCACCGGGTAGAACAACCCCGTGCCGGCGACCGGCCACAGCAGCAGCGAGACGGCCACCATCACCCAGCTGTAGGCCACGACCTGGCGCGCGACGACTCGCGCCGGCGCGACCACGGGCAGCATCGGCACGTCGACGCCGGCGTAGTCCTCGCGGTAGCGCAGCGCCAGGGCCCAGGTGTGGGGCGGGGTCCAGAAGAACACGACCGCGAAGAGCACCACGGGCACCCAGGACAGCGCGCCGGTGACCGCGGTCCAGCCGATCAGCGCCGGGAAGCACCCGGCCAGCCCGCCCCAGACGATGTTCTGCGTGGTGCGGCGCTTGAGCACCATCGTGTAGACGAGGACGTAGAAGGCCTCGGCCAGGAGCGCGAGCGCCGCCGAGAGCGGGTTCACCCAGATCAGCAGCACGACGAGGGAGAGCACCCCGAGACCGAGGCCGAAGACGAGCGCGGCCCCTGGCGTCACGATGTGGCGCGGCAGGGCGCGGCGCCGGGTCCGGCGCATCTGCTCGTCGATGTCGCGGTCGTAGACGCAGTTCAGCACCGACGCCGAGCCGGCCGAGAGCGTTCCGCCGACCACGGTCGCGAGCACCAGGCCGAGCGGGGGGATGCCCCGGGCGGCGAAGAACATCACCGGAACGGTGGTCAGCAGCAGCAGCTCGATCACGCGCGGCTTGGTCAGCCCGATATAGGCCGCGACCACGTCGCGCCACGTCGCGCGCGGCTCGCCGGGGGTCTCCTCGACGCCGGGGGCCGAGTGGCCGACGTGGGTCAAGGCGGATCCTCACGGGTGTCGGGAATGGTACGACGTTACCCGCTGCTACATAGGAGCGAGCGGCTGGAAAATCCGGCCGGGTGAAGCGCTCGGCGACCACCCACCGGTACGTCTGGAAGTCTAACCGTCGACCGTCAGTAGGGTCGTAGACGCCGGCGATGGGGTCCCGGACACATCCGGACGAGTGACATCAAGATGCAGCGAACGGCGAGAGGAACCCGCGTGATCAACCACGACACGAAGCTGGACTGGACCGAGCTGGATGACAAGGCCGTCGACACGGTGCGCACCCTGGCGATGGACAGCGTGCAGCGCGTCGGCAACGGCCATCCCGGCACCGCGATGAGCCTGGCTCCGGTGGCCTACCTGCTCTTCCAGAAGGTGATGCGCCACAACCCGGCCGACCCGCACTGGCCCGGCCGTGACCGGTTCGTGCTCTCGTGCGGTCACACCTCGCTGACCCTCTACCTGCAGCTGTTCCTGGGCGGGTGGGGCCTGGAGCTGGAGGACCTGCAGTCGCTGCGCACCTGGGGCAGCAAGACCCCGGGCCACCCCGAGTACGGCCACACCGCGGGCGTCGAGACGACGACCGGTCCCCTGGGCCAGGGCGTCGGCAACGCGGTCGGGATGGCGATGGCCGCGCGGCGCGAGCGCGGGATGCTCGACCCCAACGCCGCGCCGGGTGAGTCCCCCTTCGACCACCACGTCTACGCCCTCGCCAGCGACGGCGACATCGAGGAGGGCGTCTCCTCCGAGGCCAGCTCCTTGGCCGGCACCCAGCAGCTGGGCAACCTGACGCTGATCTACGACGAGAACAAGATCTCGATCGAGGACGACACCGACATCGCGCTGAGCGAGGACGTCGCGGCGCGCTACGCGGCGTACGGCTGGCACGTGCAGGTCGTCGACTGGACCAACGGCGGCGGCCAGTACGGCGAGGACGTCCCGGCCCTGTTCGAGGCGCTGCGCGCCGCGGAGGCCGTGACCGACCAGCCCAGCATCATCGTGCTGCGCACCGTCATCGCCTGGCCCGCGCCCAACGCGCGGGGCACGGGCGGCTCCCACGGCTCGGCCCTGGGCGACGACGAGGTCGCGGCCACCAAGCAGCTGCTCGGCTTCGACCCCGACCGGACCTTCGAGGTGCCGCCCGGCGTCCTCGAGCACACCCGCGAGGCCGTGGCCCGTGGCAAGGCCGCCCAGCAGGAGTGGGACACGACCTTCCAGCACTGGACGACCAAGCCGTCGGCCGACGTGGCCGCCTTCGAGCGGATGCAGACCCGCACCCTGCCCGAGGGTTGGGACGCCGACCTGCCGGTCTTCGAGGCCAGCGAGAAGGGCGTCGCGACCCGCAAGGCGTCCGGCTCGGTGATCAACGCGATCGCTGCGACCGTGCCGGAGTTCTGGGGCGGCTCGGCCGACCTCGCGGGCTCGAACAACACCACCATCGAGGACGCCCCGTCGTTCCTGCCCAAGGGCCGTTCGACCGCGCAGTGGTCCGGTGACCCGTACGCCGGCCGGGTGCTGCACTTCGGGATCCGCGAGCACGCCATGGGTGCGATCCTCAACGGGATCGCCGTCCACGGGGGCACCCGGGTCTTCGGTGGGACGTTCCTGACGTTCTCCGACTACATGCGGCCCTCGGTGCGTCTGGCCTCCCTGATGGGCCTGCCGGTCACCTACGTCTGGACCCACGACTCGATCGGTCTCGGCGAGGACGGCCCGACCCACCAGCCGATCGAGCACGTCGCCGCCCTGCGGGCCATCCCGGGCCTCGACGTGGTGCGACCGGCCGACGCGAACGAGACGGCCGCGGCATGGAGGACGATCCTCGAGCACACCGACCGCCCGGCCGGTCTCGTGCTGACCCGGCAGAACGTGCCGACCTTCCCGCGCGGCACCGACGGCTACTCGGACACCTCCAACGTGCACCGTGGCGCCTACGTGCTGCTCGACGTCGACGGTGGCGCGCCCGACGTCGTCCTGGTCGGCACGGGCTCCGAGGTGCAGCTCGCCGTGGAGGCCCGCGAGATCCTCGCCGCCGACGGCGTGCGGGCCCGGGTGGTCTCGATGCCGTGCCGCGAGTGGTTCGACGCCCAGGAGGCCTCCTACCGCGAGACCGTGATCCCCCCGACCGTCAAGGCGCGGGTCTCGGTCGAGGCCGGCATCAAGCTCGGCTGGCGCGAGATCGTCGGCGACCACGGACGCTCGGTCTCGATCGAGCAGTACGGCGCCTCGGCGGACTACGAGCGCATCTACACCGAGTACGGCATCACCGCCCAGGCCGTCGCCGACGCGGCGCGCGACTCCATCACGGCCGCCGGCGCCTGAGCGCCCCGGACCGTCCCCGCTCCACCCATCACCACCATCCCGGGAGGGAACCCCATGAGTGATCGTCTCCAGGCGCTGTCCGAGGCCGGCGTCTCCATCTGGCTCGACGACCTGTCGCGTGAGCGCATCGAGACCGGCGACCTCGCCGGGCTGGTCGAGGACAAGTCCGTCGTCGGGGTCACGACCAACCCGACCATCTTCGCCAGCGCGATCGCCGACGGCGAGCGCTACGACGACCAGGTCACCGGGCTCGTGCGCGACGGCGCCGACGTCGACAAGGTGATCTTCGAGCTGACCACCGAGGACGTGCGCAACGCCTGCGACGTGTTCGCGCCGGTCGCCGGGCGCACGGCGTACGACGGGCGGGTCTCGATCGAGGTCGAGCCCGACCTGGCCAACGACACCGAGAAGACCATCGCCTCGGCCCAGGCCCTGTGGGCCGCGGTCGACCGACCCAACGCCCTGATCAAGATCCCGGCGACCCTCGAGGGCCTGCCCGCCATCACCGCGGCGATCGCCGAGGGGATCAGCGTCAACGTGACCCTGATCTTCAGCATCGAGCGCTACCAGGCCGTCATGGACGCCTACCTCACCGGGCTCGAGCAGGCCCGCGACGCTGGTCTCGACCTCGGTCGGATCAACTCCGTGGCCTCCTTCTTCGTCTCGCGCGTCGACTCCGAGGTGGACGGCCGGCTGGAGAAGATCGGCACCGACGAGGCGCTCGCCCTGCGGGGCAGGGCCGCCGTGGCCAACGCCCGGCTCGCCTACGCCGCCTACGCCGACGTCGTCGCGAGCGACCGCTGGCGGGTGCTCGCCGAGGCCGGCGCGAACCCGCAGCGCCCGCTGTGGGCCTCGACCGGCGTCAAGAACCCCGACTACCCCGACACCCTCTACGTCACGGACCTCGTCGTCGCCGACACGGTCAACACCATGCCGGCCGCGACCATGGACGCCTTCGCCGACCACGGCGAGGTCAAGGGCGACCAGGTCTCCGGCAAGGGCGAGGACGCGCAGCAGGTCTTCGACAGCCTCGAGGCCGTGGGCGTCGACCTCCACGAGGTCTTCCTCGCCCTCGAGGACGAGGGCGTCGACAAGTTCAAGAAGTCGTGGACCGAGCTCGTCGAGACCGTCGAGGGCCAGATGAAGGGCGTGCAGTGAGCGCCGCCTGGTCCCCGGACCCCGCGGGCGACGACGCGCTGCTGCCGGTCGCGGTCGGCGTGGGCGACCAGGCGGCGTACGACGCCGCGCTCCAGGCCCTGGTCACCGACGGGTTCGCCGGTCGGATCGCCGAGCAGGACCCGACCCTGTGGGGCGCCGAGGCCGAGGACGAGTCGGCCAAGCGGCTGGCCTGGGTCGATCTGCCGGTCGACTCCCGTCCGCTGGTCGAGGAGATCACCGCGCTCCGCGAGCGGCTTGCGGAGCAGGGCCTGACCCGGGTCGTGCTGTGCGGGATGGGCGGCTCGTCGCTGGCCCCCGAGGTGATCTGCCAGGCCGCGGGCGTCGACCTCGTGGTCCTGGACTCCTCGCAGCCCGACTTCGTCGCCACGGCGCTGCACGACCGGTTGCAGGAGACCGTCGTGGTCGTCTCGAGCAAGTCCGGCGGCACCGTCGAGACCGACAGCCAGAAGCGCACCTTCGAGCAGGCCTTCACCGACGCCGGCATCGATCCCGCCGGGCGCATCGTGGTCGTCACCGACCCCGGGTCCCCGCTGGAGGAGGCCGCCCGCGAGTCCGGCTACCGCGTCTTTCGTGCCGACCCCGAGGTCGGCGGACGCTACTCCGCCCTCACCGCCTTCGGCCTGGTGCCCAGCGGCCTGGCGGGCGCCGACATCGCCGGGTTGCTCGACGAGGCCGAGGCCGTGCGCGACCTGCTCGCGACCGACTCCCCCGACAACCCGGCGCTGCGCCTCGGCGCCGTGCTCGGTGCGGCCAACCACGCCGGCGCGGACAAGCTGGTCCTCGCGGCCGACGGAGCGCCGTACGCCGGTTTCGGCGACTGGGCCGAGCAGCTGGTCGCGGAGTCGACCGGCAAGCAGGGCCGTGGGATCCTGCCGGTCGTCGTCGACCGCCTGGATGCGCCCAACCTGGTGCCCAGCAGCGCCGACGAGGTCCTCGTGACCTTCGGGCCGGGCGAGCGGCTCGGCAACGGCATCGAGCCCGCGTCCGGGTGGGGTGCTCGCGTCGACGGGACGCTCGGCGCCCAGATGCTGCTCTGGGAGCACGCCACCGCCGTGGCCGGCCGGATCATCGGGATCAACCCCTTCGACCAGCCTGACGTCGAGAGCGCGAAGGCTGCGGCCCGCGAGATGCTCGACGGCGCCGGCGCCGACCCGGCCCCGGCGTTCACCGACGGTGCCGTCACGGTCTACGCCAGCGAGGGCTGGCTCCCGGCGGGAACCGACACGCTCGAGCAGGCCGTGCGGGCCCTGCTCGACGGCGTCGATGCCTCACAGGGCTACGTCGCGGTGCAGGCCTACCTCGACCGCCACCGCGACGCGGCCCTCGCCGGCGTCCGTGACGGTCTCGCTCGTCGTACCGGACGCCCGACCACGTTCGGCTGGGGTCCCCGCTTCCTTCACTCGACCGGGCAGTACCACAAGGGCGGCCCGGACACCGGGGTCTACCTCCAGGTCACGACCGAGCCCGACGAGGACCTCGCCGTGCCCGGCCGACCGTTCTCGTTCCAGGAGTTCCTGCTGGCGCAGGCCGTCGGGGACGGACAGGTGCTGGCCGACAAGGGCCGCCCGGTCCTCCGGCTGCACCTGGCCGGGGCCGGTGACCTGGACGCCGTACGACAGGTGCTGGGGTGAGCCCGGAGGCACGCATCGACGTCTCGCCGGACGCCGCGAGCCTGTCGACGGCCGTCGCCGGCGAGCTGCTCTCGCGGCTCGCCGACGCACAGGCGGCGGGCCACGAGCCGCAGATCGCCCTCACGGGTGGCACGATCGCCGATTCGATCCACGCCGAGGTCGCCCGCCTCTCCCCCGGCTCGGGTGTCGACTGGAGCCGCGTGGTGGTCTGGTGGGGCGACGAGCGCTTCGTCGGGCGCGAGTCCCCCGAGCGAAACGCTCGCGGCGCCAGGGAGGCCTTCCTGGACGCCGTCGGGGCGACACAGGTGCACGAGGTGCCATCGACGGAGGACGCCGAGGACGTCGCGGCCGCGGCTGCGTCCTACGAGGCGTTGCTGGCCTCCCACGGGCCTGAGCGCTTCGAGGTCGTCGTGCTCGGTCTGGGCCCGGACGGTCACGTCGCGTCGCTGTTCCCCGGCTTCGAGCAGCTGGGGGTCACCGACCACGCGGTCGTCCCGGTGACAGGCTCCCCGAAGCCGCCGCCCGAGCGGGTCACCCTGACCTTCACTGCCCTCAACCGCGCCCGGTCGGTCTGGTTCGTCGTCAGCGGCGAGGGCAAGGCCGAGGCGGTCGCGGCGACGCTCGCCGACGAGGGCGATGTGCACAACACCCCCGCTCGTGGCGTCCGCGGCGAGGAGGACACGGTGGTCTTCCTGGACACGGCGGCTGCCTCCCGGCTCTGAGGACGCGCGGCCGCGGGTGGATGCGGCGACGAGCACCTGGACCGTGTCCTGGAACGACGATGCCGTGTGTCGACGACCAGCTCTTCGACGTGGTGGAGCCTGAGACGGCCCTGACGGCCCTGACGGCCCTGGCGGCCCTGACGACGTCGAGCACCGTCGTCTCGACGACGCCCCAGCTGAGATCAGCGAGGACCGTCGCGTCCGGGAGCCAACCTGCGAGCAGGCGGCGCTGCGCCGGGGTCAACGCGCTCAGCTCATCGGCCACGGGGAGCGATGCTAGGTCCTGCGGGTCGACGTCCGCTGCGCCTGGAAAGCTCCCGACGGGGACGATGTCGAACTCGCTGTCGAAATTTGGACAATGCGGTGGACAACGGCGCTGTGAGCAGCACCGATGTCGGCGGTCGGTGCTTGACTCGAATCATGGCCAGCACCGCACCACCCGTCGACGACACTGGGCACCCGGTGCCGTGCGCGGTGCGTTCGCTGGCCTCGACGGTCGCCGAGATCGCCGAGCGGGCGCTGTTCACCCTCGACCCCGCAGCGACGCGAGAGACGCTGCGCGAGCTGGCTCGGCTCCGCTCCCGGGTCGACTCACTGACGCTCTCGGTCGCCGCGCACGCCGAGCGGGTCCAGGTCGGGGCGGACAGTGGCGCCACCTCTACCGGCGTCTGGTGGGCGGTGGCGACCAGGCAGAACCGGACGACGGCCTCGGGCCTGGTCAAGCTCGCGACCGCGCTGGAGGACCGCTGGACCCGCGTCGGCAGCGGCTGCTCAGCGGGCACGGTGTCGATTGAGCAGGCCAGGGTGATCGTGCACGCCCTCGAGGCCCTCCCGGACGACCTCGACCCCGGCCTGCTGGCGCAGGCCGAGGGGCTGCTCGTCGGTTACGCCGAGATCCACGACCCGGCGACGCTCAAGATCCTCGGCCTCGCCGTCCTCCAGACCCTCGCCCCCGACGTCGCCGAGGCGCACGAGCAGAAGAAGATCGAGGCCGAGGAGGCCCGCGCCCGCGCCACCACACGGCTGTCGATGAGCAACGACGGCCACGGCCGGGTGTTCGGTCGGTTCACCATCCCCGAGGCGCAGGCCGGCATGCTGAAGAAGGCGCTGTGGGCGTTCGCCTCACCGCGACACCGCGCCGCCGTGAGCGAGCACGGTCCGGCGGCGGAGAAGGAGTCCGCCGTGCTGCGGCCGACGCCGGAGCGGCTCGGGCTCGCGTTCTGCACCCTCATCGAGTCGCTGCCCGCCGACACGCTCCCCCGGGCCGGCGGCCGCGACGCGACCTGCACGGTGATCACCGAGCTGTGCACCCTCACCGACGGGCTCGGCACCGCCCACCTCGACACCGGCGAGCCGCTCAGCGCCGGCCAGACCCGCCGCCTGGCGTGCAACGCCGGGATCATCCCCGTCGTCATGAACGGTCCCTCGCAGGTCCTCGACGTCGGACGGGGCGGACGATTCCACACCGAGCCGATGCGGACCGCGGTCGTCGTCCGTGACCGTCACTGCACCGCTGAGGGCTGTGACTGGCCACCCGGGATGTGCGAGGTCCACCACGATCACGCCTGGGCAGAGGGTGGCATCACCAACGTCGATAACGCGCGGCTGCTGTGCCCGCACCACCACCACCGTATCCACGACCCGGCGTACAGCCACCAGGTCGTCGGCGACAACCAGGTCAGGTTCCACCGACGGACGTAGGCCGTGCACCGGCACCGAGACCCGCCTGGTCGTGCGAGATCAGAAGATGATGTCGCCGGACTTGCGCTTGGAGCGCAGCTGCGAGAGCGCCTCGTCGAGGATGTCGGCCGCCTCGGTCTCGGAGCGACGCTCCTTCACGTAGGCCAGGTGCGTCTTGTAGGGCTCGATCCGCGGGGCCGGCGGCGGGTTCTCCGAGTCGCGCGAGGCGGGCAGCCCGCACTTGGGGCAGTCCCACGTCTCGGGCGGCTGCGCCTCCACGGCCAGGGTCACGACCGAACGGTGCTCGTGGGAGCAGAAGTAGGTCACCGCCTGTCGGGGTGCGGCCTCGCCGCGCTCGGCCTCGCCCATCGGCCCGGCGCCGACCCGGCTCCCCCGGATCGCGCTTCCTCCACCAGCCATGTCAGTCCCGCTCCCTTTCGATCCTCAACAGAACTCAGTAGGCCTTCAGCAGGCCCAGTGCGATGACGCAGGAGAACCAGATCACGCCGATCCCGACCGTGAACCGGTCGAGGTTGCGCTCGGCGACCGACGAACCACCCAGGGAGCTGGAGACCCCGCCGCCGAACATGTCGGAGAGGCCACCTCCCCGCCCCTTGTGCAGCAGGACCAGCAGGATGAGGATGGCGCTGGTGGCCACGAGCAGGATGGTGAAGACGAGAGTCACGGTCAGTGATCCTACGTCAGGAGGATCGTGATCACAGGACCGGCATGTCGGTGAACCGACAGATTCCGCCGAACTCGTCGACGGTGAGGCTCGCACCGCCGACCAGGCACCCGTCGACGTCGCCCTTGGCCATGATCCCGGCCACGTTGGCGGCCTTCACCGATCCGCCGTAGAGGACCCGTACGCCGTCCGCGGCCACGTCGCCGTGGACCTCGCGCACGCGCTCACGGATGGCGCCGCACACCTCCTGCGCGTCGTCGGGGGTCGCGACCTCGCCGGTGCCGATCGCCCAGACCGGCTCGTAGGCCACGACCAGACCCGCGACCTGCTCGGCGGAGAAGCCCGCCAGCGACCCGTCGAGCTGCGTCAGCGAGTAGGCGACCTGGTCGCCGGCCTGACGGACCTCGAGGCCCTCGCCCAGGCACACGATCGGCGTCATCTCGTGCTTCAGGGCCTGGTGGGCCTTGGCGTTGACGACCTCGTCGGACTCGCCGTGGTGCTCACGACGCTCGGAGTGGCCCACGACGACGTAGGAGCAGCCGAGCTTGGCCAGCATCGCGGCCGAGATCTCCCCGGTGTAGGCGCCCGACTCCTGGGTAGAGACGTCCTGGGCGCCGTAGCGCACCGCGAGCCGGTCACCGTCGACCAGGGTCTGGACCGAGCGGAGGTCGGTGAACGGGGGCACGACGACGACCTCGCAGGTGGCGAAGTCGTGGCGCTTGTCCGAGAGCGTCCAGGCCAGCTTCTGGACGAGGACCACCGCCTCCTGGTGGTTCAGGTTCATCTTCCAGTTGCCCGCCATCAGCGGGGTGCGTGCGCTCACGAGTCTTCCTCCAGGACGGTGATGCCGGGCAGGGTCCTGCCCTCGAGGTACTCCAGGCTCGCGCCGCCACCGGTGGAGATGTGGCCGAACGCCTCCTCGTCGAAGCCGAGCGTGCGCACGGCGGCGGCCGAGTCGCCCCCTCCGACCACCGAGAGCCCGTCGACCTCGGTCAGTGCCTGGGCCACGGCGCGGGTGCCGTCGGCGAAGGCGGGCGTCTCGAAGACGCCCATCGGACCGTTCCAGAACACCGTGCGCGCGTCGGCGAGCACGTCGGCGAAGGCACGGGCCGACTCCGGTCCGATGTCCAGGCCGAGTGAGGCCGCGGGGATCTCGCTGGCCGGGACGACGCGGGGCTCGGGTCGACGGTCGGCGGAGGGGAAGGCGGTGTCGACGACGACGTCGGTCGGCAGCACGATGCGCACCCCGCTCTCGGCGGCCCTCCGCAGGTAGTCGCGGCAGGTGTCGAGCTGGTCGGCCTCGAGCAGGCTCCTGCCGACCTCGTGACCTTGCGCGGCGAGGAAGGTGAAGACCATGCCGCCCCCGATCAGCAGGGTGTCGGCCTTGCCGAGCAGGTTGTCGATCACCCCGAGCTTGTCGGAGACCTTGGACCCGCCGAGGACGACCACGTAGGGGCGTCGCGGTTCCTCGGTGAGGCGGCGCAGCACCTCGATCTCGGTCGCGACCAGGGCGCCCATCGTGTGCGGCAGGCGCTGGGCCACGTCGTAGACGCTGGCTTGCTTGCGGTGCACGACGCCGAACCCGTCGGAGACGAAGGCGTCGGCGAGCGAGGCGAGCTCGTCGGCGAACGCACCGCGCTCGCTGTCGTCCTTGCTGGTCTCGCCCGCGTTGAACCGGACGTTCTCGAGCACCGCGACGTCGCCGTCGGCGAGGCCGTCGGCCACGGCACGCGCGCTGTCGCCGACGGTGTCCTCGGCGAACGCGACCGGCTGGTCGAGGAGCTCCCCGAGGCGGGAAGCCACCGGCCTCAGGGAGTACGCCGGGTCGGGCTCGCCCGTCGGACGGCCCAGGTGCGCGACCACGAGCACCCGCGCCCCGGACCCCGTGAGGGCCTGGATCGTCGGCACGCTGGCCCGGATCCGCCCGTCGTCGGTGATGGTCGTCCCGTCGAGCGGGACGTTGAGGTCGGAGCGGACCAGGACCCGCTTGCCCTGGACGTCACCGAGGTCGGCGAACTCCCCCATCCTCAGAGGCTCTGACCGACGTAGGTGATCAGGTCGGCGAGGCGGTTGGAGTAGCCCCACTCGTTGTCGTACCAGCCGACGACCTTGACCTGGTTGCCGATGACCTTGGTCAGCGGGGCGTCGAAGATGCACGAGGCCGGGTCGGTGACGATGTCGGAGGAGACCAGCGGGTCGGTGGAGTAGCGCAGGTAGCGACCGTCGGCGGCCTTCTGCACTGCGGCGTTGACCTCCTCGACGCTGGTCTCGCGACCGGCCTCGAAGGTCAGGTCGGTGGCCGAGCCGGTGGGCACGGGCACGCGCAGCGCGTAGCCGTCGAGCTTGCCCTTGAGCTCGGGCAGGACCAGGCCGATCGCCTTGGCGGCACCGGTCGAGGTCGGCACCACGTTGATCGCGGCGGCACGGGCGCGGCGCGGGTCCTTGTGGATGTTGTCCTGGAGGTTCTGGTCGGCGGTGTAGGCGTGGACCGTGGTCATCAGGCCCTTGACGATCCCGAACTCGTCGTTGAGGGCCTTCGCCATCGGCGCCAGGCAGTTCGTGGTGCACGATGCGTTGGAGATCACGACGTGCGAGGCCGGGTCGTACAGCTCGTGGTTGACGCCCATCACGACGGTGAAGTCCTCGTTGGAGGCCGGCGCGGAGATGATGACCTTCTTCGCGCCGCCGGAGTCGACGTGCGCCCGGGCCTTGGTGGCGTCGGTGAAGAAGCCGGTGGACTCGACGACGACGTCGACGCCGTGGTCACCCCACGGGATCTGGGCCGGGTCGCGCTCGGCGAAGGCCTTGACGACCTGGTCGCCCACGCGGATCTCGTCGCTGGAGGCGCTGACGTCGGCGTCGAGGCGGCCGAGGATCGAGTCGAACTTCAGCAACGGGGCCAGCGAGGCGTTGTCGGTCAGGTCGTTGACGGCGACGATCTCGATGTCGGCGCCGGAGGCGCGCACGGCGCGGAAGAAGTTGCGGCCGATCCGGCCGAAGCCGTTGATGCCTACGCGAACGGTCACTGCGCTGCTCCTGGTGGGATGGGGATCAGTGCGGTCGCACACGTTGCGGCCGCGGACGATTTCGACCCTATCGCCTCCGCCGGGTCCGGCCCCGCCCCGTATCGGCGTACGTACGAGTAACCGGCGCCGAGCGTGCTCAGTCGTCCTCGGCGAGCATCTCCTCGGTCAGCGAGGACTCGGTGTCGGGGATGCCGAGCTCCTCGGCGCGCTTGTCGGCCATGGCCAGCAGCCGGCGGATCCGGCCGGCGATGGCGTCCTTGGTGAGCACGGGCTCGTGGAGCGCGCCGAGCTCCTCGAGGGAGGCCTGCTTGTGCTCGAGGCGCAGGTGGCCGGCGAGCTTGAGGTGGTCGGGAACCTCCTTGGCGAGGATCTCCAGCGCTCGCTCGACCCGGGCGCCGGCGGCGACCGCCGCGCGGGCGGAGCGGCGCAGGTTGGCGTCGTCGAAGTTGGCCAGCCGGTTGGCCGTCGCCCGCACCTCGCGACGCATCCGGCGCTCCTCCCAGGCCATCAGCGACTCGTGCGCGCCGAGGCGGGTCAGCAGCTGACCGATCGCGTCGCCGTCGCGGATGACGACGCGGTCGACACCGCGCACCTCACGGGCCTTCGCAGCGATCCCGAGCCGGCGCGCGACGCCGACCAGGGCCAGGGCGGCCTCCGATCCGGGGCAGGTCACCTCGAGCGAGGAGGAACGGCCGGGCTCGGTCAACGAGCCGTGCGCCAGGAAGGCACCGCGCCAGGCGGCCACCGCGTCGCAGGGGCCGCCGGAGACCACCGCAGGGGGCAGCCCGCGCACGGGGCGGCCGCGCTGGTCGACCAGGCCGCTCTGGCGCGCCAGGGCCTCGCCGTCACGCACCACGCGGACGATGTAGCGGCTGCCCTTGCGCAGGCCGCTCGCCTGCACCATCACGACCTCGGAGTGGGCGCCGTAGACCTCGGCGAGGTCCTTGCGCAGCCGACGAGCCGCCGCACCGGTGTCGAGCTCGGCCTCGATCACGATCCGGCCGTTGACGATGTGCAGACCGCCGGCGAATCGCAGCATCGCCGCGACCTCGGCCTTGCGGCAGCAGGTCTTGGTGACCGGGATGCTCGCAAGCTCCGCCTTCACCTGAGCCGTCATCGCCATGGGGGTGATCTTGTCACGCCCCGTCGCACGGTGGCGCTGCCCTCCCCTGCCTCCTCGACGGGTGGGCGGGAGCGGGTCGACCCGCTCAGCCGCCGGTGACGAGGCGCTCGTAGGCGGCGGCCAGGCGGTCCGGGTCGTGGCGGGGCGTCCCGTCGCCGACGGCGAGGTCGTCGAGGACCAGGCTCGCTCCGAGCGCCTGCACCGCGGAGCGCAGCCGCTCCTCGGCGCTCTGCGTCCCGCCGGGTGCAGGCCCGGCCGCGAGGACCCCGGTCCGGTCGGCGAGGACGGTGTGCACCCGCAGGTCGGGCGCGTGCTCCGCGAGGACGGCGAGGTGGTCCGCGGGGTCGAAGTCCGGCGTCTCGTCCTCCTGGGCCGCCAGGTTGAGCACGACGACCAGACGGGCCGTGGTCTCGACGATGGCGCGGCGCAGGGCCGGCACCATCAGGTGCGGGATGACCGAGGTGAACCACGACCCGGGACCGAGCACCACCCAGTCGGCGGCGTGGATCGCCTCCAGGGCGGCGGGGCTCACGGGAGGGTCGTCGGGCTCGAGGCGGATCGCCTCGATCCGGCCGTCGGCCGTCGCGACCTCGACCTGGCCACGCACCGTGCGTACGCCGTCGTCCTGGCCCGGCCCGCGCACGAGGGCGGTGATGTCCATCGGGCACAGCGCCATCGGCAGCACCCGGCCCTTGGTCCCCAGCAGCCGACCGACCCAGTCCAGCGCGTCGACGGGGTCGCCGACGTGCTCCCACAGCCCGACGATCAGCAGGTTCCCGATCACGTGGCCGCGCATGTCCCCGCTGCCCTCGAAGCGGTGCTGGAGCACCTGCGACCAGGTCACGCCCCAGTCGTCCTGGCCGCACAGGGCGGCGAGCGCCATCCGGAGGTCACCCGGAGGAAGCACGTTGAACTCACCGCGCAGCCGTCCCGACGAGCCGCCGTTGTCGGCCACCGTGACGATCGCGGTGAGCTCGTCGATGGTCAGGTCGTCGACCAGCCGGCGCAGCGCCGAGAGCGAGGCGAACAACCCGTGCCCGCCGCCGAGGGCCACCACCGCCTGGGCGCGGCTCGCTGTCTCCTCGGGCTCACTGCCTCCGGGCTCACGGTCTCCGGGCTCACGGTCTCCGGTCGCACGGGGGCCTCACTCTCGTCCGAGGTCCCGGTGGACCACCCGGACGTCCTGGCCCAGGTCGCGCAGCCGCCGGGCGACCTCCTCGCTCATCGCCACGCTGCGGTGCTTGCCGCCGGTGCAGCCGATGGCGACCCGCATGAACCGCTTGCCCTCGCGCAGGTAGCCCGCGGCGACCCTGTCGAGCAGCGGCACGTAGCCGTCGAGGAACTCCGCGGCCCCCTCCCGGCCCAGCACGTAGTCGGCCACCGGCTGGTCGCGTCCGGTCTCGGCCCGCAGCTCCGGCACCCAGAACGGGTTGGGCAGGAAGCGCATGTCGGCGACGTGGTCGGCGTCGACCGGGATGCCGTACTTGAAGCCGAAGCTGATCATGGTCACCCGCAGACGGCGGTTCTGCGTGGTGCCGAAGGCCTCCGCGATGCGGGCGGTGAGCTGGTGGACATTGAGCACGGTGGTGTCGATGACCAGGGTCGCGTCGCCGCGCAGCTCGGAGACGGCGGTCCGCTCGCGGTGCAGGCCGTCCAGCAGGCGCCCGCTGCCCTGGAGCGGGTGCGGACGACGTACGGCCTCCTGCCGCCGCACCAGCACCTCGTCGCTGGCGTCGAGGAACACCATCGTCGCCGTGCGACCGTGGGCACCGCGGGCCAGCTGCGCCCGCAGGTCGGTGAAGAAGGTCCCCGAGCGGACGTCGACGACGACGCCGATCGGCTGGCTCGGCCCGAGGTTCTGGTCGACGAGCCGCACCACGTCGGGCAGCAGCCCCGGCGGCAGGTTGTCGACGACGTAGAAGCCGAGGTCCTCGAGCTCCTTGGCCACCGTGCTGCGCCCGGCGCCGGTCATCCCCGTCACGACCACCAGCTCACCGGGCGTCGACGGGTCGGGTCCCGGCGGCGGTGGCGCGGGGTCCGGTGGGTGCTCGCTCATGCGTCCTCGATCTCGCCGGTGGCGGTGTTGACGGAGAATCCCACACCGGCGCGCTCTGCCTCACCTGCCCCGGCGCGGTCGCCCGCCGGGCCGCCCTTCGATACGGCGAGGGCGTCCTTGATCGCCGTGGCGGTGCGCGGGCCGATGCCGGGGACGAGGGCGATGTCGTCGACCCCCGCCTCGCGCAGCTTCTTCAGCGACCCGAAGTGCTTGAGCAGGGTCTTGCGTCGGACCTCGCCCAGGCCGGGCACGTCGTCGAGCAGGCTCTCGACCATCGACTTCGAGCGCCGGTTGCGGTGGTGGGTGATCGCGAAGCGGTGGGCCTCGTCGCGGATCCGTTGGAGCAGGTAGAGCCCCTCCGAGGACCGGGCCAGGATGACCGGGTCCTCCTCGCCGGGCCGCCACACCTCCTCGAGCCGCTTGGCCAGCCCCACGACCGGGATGTCGGTGACACCGAGCCCGACCAGGGCTCGCTGGGCGGCGGCCACCTGGGGTGGACCGCCGTCGACGACGACGAGGCCGGGGGCGTAGGCGAACTTGCGCGGCCGGCCCGTCTCGGGGTCGACGAGCATCGGCCCCTCGCCGGTGTCGCTGACCTCCGAACGGGTCTGCTCGTCGAGCAGTCGGCGGAAGCGACGGGTGATCACCTCGTGCATCCACGCCGTGTCGTCCTGGCCGTCCACGCCACGGACGACGAAACGGCGGTACTCGCCCTTGCGGGCCAGGCCGTCCTCGAAGACCACCATGGAGGCGACGACCTCGGTGCCCTGGAGGTTCGAGACGTCGTAGCACTCGATCCGCAGGGGCACCTCGTCGAGGTCGAGGGCGTCGGCGATCTCCTCCAGCGCCCGGTTGCGGGTGGTCAGGTCGCTGGCCCGGCGGGTCTTGTGCAGGACCAGCGCCTGCGCCGCGTTCCGGGCCACCGTCTCCTGGAGGGTCTTCTTGTCGCCGCGCTGCGGGATCCGGATCCGCACCCGGCTGCCACGCAGGTCACCGAGCAGGTGCTCGAAGGTCTCGACGTCGGGCGGCAGGGTCGGCACGAGGATCTCGCGGGGCACCGCGTCGGCGTCGCCGGCGTAGAGCTGGAGCAGGAAGTCCTCGACGAGCTCGGGGGTCTCACCCTCCTCGACCCGGTCGGCGACCCAGCCCCGCTGACCGCGGATCCGGCCACCGCGGACGTAGAAGATCTGGACGGCCACCTCGAGCGGGTCCTCGGCCAGCGCGATCACGTCGGCGTCGGCCCCGTCGCCGAGCACCACGGCCTGCTTCTCCAGGGCCCGCTCCATGGCCCCGAGGTCGTCACGCAGCCGGGCGGCCTTCTCGAAGTCGAGCGCCTCGGAGGCGGCGTACATCTGCTGCTCGATGCGCCGCGTGAAGGGCCGGGTGCGTCCGGCCATGAACTCGCAGAAGTCGTCGACGATCTCGCGGTGCTGCTCGGGGGTGACCTGGCCGACGCACGGGGCGGAGCACTTGTCGATGTAGCCCAGCAGGCAGGGTCGCCCGATCTGGGCCGAGCGCTTGAAGACGCCGTTGGAGCACGAGCGCATCGGGAACACGCGCAGCAGGATGTCGACGGTCTCGCGGATCGCCCACGCGTGGCTGTAGGGCCCGAAGTAGCGGGTGCCCTTGCGCTTGGCACCCCGGCCCACCATCACCCGGGGGTACTCGTCGCCGAGGGTCACGGCGAGCCAGGGGTAGGACTTGTCGTCGCGGTACTTGACGTTGAAGCGGGGGTCGTACTCCTTGATCCAGGAGTACTCGAGCTGGAGCGCCTCGACCTCGGTGTTGACGACCGTCCACTCGACGCCGGCCGCGGTGGTGACCATCTGGGCCGTGCGCTGGTGCAGGTTGGCGATGTCCTGGAAGTACGACGACAGCCGGGACCGCAGGTTCTTGGCCTTGCCGACGTAGATCACGCGGCCGTGGGAGTCCCGGAAGCGGTAGACACCCGGCTGGGTGGGGATCGAGCCCGGTTCGGGACGGTAGGACAGGGGCCCGCGGGACTGACGGCGAGGACGGGCTGGTGGCACGGCCCAACCCTACGAGCGGGGGCCGACACCCTTCCCGGCAGCCCGGGCGCCCGGACCGACGGCCCGTCGGGGTCGACCCGGGTCAGGCGAGGCTGATCTCGTCGCCCTCGACCGTGATCTCGATCGGCGCCAGGGCCTCCGTCGCGGGTCCCTGCTCGACCTCGCCGGTGGCGATGGCGAACCTGCTTCCGTGGCAGCTGCAGTTGATCGTGCCGTCCTCGACCGATGCCAGGGGGCAGCCGGTGTGGGTGCAGATGTTCGTGAACCCCTCGAACTCCCCCTCGGTCGGCTGGGTGACGACGACACCCTGCTCCTCGAAGATCACGCCGCCCCCGACGGGGATGTCGGCGGTGCTGGTCAGCGGTCCCGAGGCTGCCGGCGAGGCCGCAGCCGACGTCGGGGCGTCGCCCCCGGCTCCTCCGGCCTCGTTGCCGCCGCAGGCCGCGAGGACCGGCACGGCCAGGCCGAGGGAGGCGCCACCGAGCGCGCGGCGACGGCTCAGACGCCCCGCCCGGAGCGGAAGCTGTCGAGCGGTGTCGGGCTGGTCGGGACGGGCCATGGCGAGCTCCTGGGTCGAGAGGTCGTGGTCTCGGTCAGCCTAGCCAGGCGACCTACCGGGTCGTCGCGCCCCGACGTGCGGTGGTCTTGTTCGCGACCGCCTTCTTCGCCGCCGTCTTCTTCGCCGCCGTCTTCTTCACCGCCGTCTTCTTCACCGCGGTCCTCGTGGCCGGTGTCGTGGTGGCGGCTTCCTTCTTCGCGGCCGCCGCCTCCTCGCGAGCCTGCTTGGCCGCCCGCTTCGCCGCGGCCTTGGTCACCTTCACCTCGACGGGTGCCGGCTTGCGCGGTGGGCCGGGCTGCTCGGCACCGCGCCCCTCGAGCAGCGGGGCGAGGAACGAGCCGGTGAAGGACGTCTCGTGCGCCGCGACCTCCTCCGGGGTGCCCTCGGCTACGACGAGACCACCACGCGAGCCACCCTCGGGGCCCATGTCGACGATCCAGTCCGCGGTCTTGATCACGTCGAGGTTGTGCTCGATCACCAGCACCGTGTTGCCCTGGTCGACCAGCTTGCCGAGCACGAGCAGCAGCTTGCGGATGTCCTCGAAGTGCAGCCCGGTGGTCGGCTCGTCGAGGACGTAGACGGTCCGTCCGGTCGAGCGCTTCTGGAGCTCCGCGGAGAGCTTGACCCGCTGCGCCTCGCCGCCGGACAGCGTGGTGGCCGGCTGCCCGAGGCGGACGTAGCCGAGCCCGACCTCGACGAGGGTCTTCATGTGCCGCGAGATCGCCGGGACGGCGGCGAAGAAGTCGACGGCCTCCTCGATCGGCATGTCGAGGACCTCGGCGATGGTCTTGCCCTTGTAGTGCACCTCGAGGGTCTCGCGGTTGTAGCGCGCGCCGTGGCAGACCTCGCACGGCACGTAGACGTCGGGCAGGAAGTTCATCTCGATCTTGAGCGTGCCGTCACCCGAGCACGCCTCGCAGCGTCCGCCCTTGACGTTGAAGGAGAACCGGCCCTGGAGGTAGCCGCGCATCTTGGCCTCGGGGGTCGAGGCGAAGAGCTTGCGGACGTGGTCGAAGACCCCGGTGTACGTCGCCGGGTTGGAGCGCGGCGTACGTCCGATCGGCGACTGGTCGACGTGGATGACCTTGTCGACGTGGTCGAGCCCGGTGATCCGCTGGTGGCGGCCCGGCACGGTGCGGGCGTTGTAGATCTGCTTGGCCAGCGAGGTGTAGAGGATGTCGTTGACCAACGTCGACTTGCCGGACCCGGACACCCCCGTCACGGCGACGAACAGGCCGAGCGGGAAGCTGACGTCGACGCCCTGCAGGTTGTGCTCGCGCGCCCCGACGACGGTGAGCTCGCGGCCCCGGGTGCGCGGGCGGCGTACGGCGGGCACCGGGATCTGACGGCGCCCGGCGAGGTAGTCGCCGGTCATCGAGTCGGGGTGGGCGTAGAGGTCGGCCACGGTGCCGCTGTGGACGACCTGTCCCCCGTGCTCGCCGGCGCCGGGACCGATGTCGACGACCCAGTCGGCGACCTTGATCGTGTCCTCGTCGTGCTCGACGACGATCAGGGTGTTGCCGAGGTCGCGCAGTCGCAGGAGGGTCTCGATCAGGCGTTGGTTGTCGCGCTGATGCAGGCCGATCGAGGGCTCGTCGAGCACGTAGAGCACGCCCACCAGCCCGGCACCGATCTGGGTCGCGAGGCGGATCCGCTGCGCCTCACCGCCCGAGAGCGACCCCGACGGCCGGTCCAGGGAGAGGTAGTCCAGGCCGACGTCGAGCAGGAAGCGGAGGCGCTCCTGGATCTCCTTGAGCACCTGCTCGGCGATCTGGCGCTCGCGGGCGCTCAGCTCGAGCGCTCCGAGGAACTCGGCGGCCTCGTTGATCGGCAGCGAGCACACCTCGGCGATGTTCTTCTCGCCGTGCCGCTCCGAGCCCATCGTCACGGCCCGGATGACCGGCCGCAGCCGGCTCCCCTCGCAGGCCGGGCACGGGACCTCACGCATGAAGCCCTCGAACCGGTCGCGACTGGTGTCGGTCTCCGCCTCGCGGTGGCGCCGCTCGATGTAGGGCCGGACCCCCTCGAACGCGGCGTGGTAGCTGCGCTGGCGTCCGTAGCGGTTGCGGGTGACGACGTGGACCTTGGTGGCGTGGCCGTCGAGGATCGAGCGTCGCGCCCGGGTCGAGAGGTCCTGCCAGGGCGTGTTCAGGTCGAAGCCGAGCTCGTCGCCGAGCGCGCCGAGCAGCTTGAGGAAGTAGTCGGCCACGTGCGCGCCGCTCCACGGCTGGATCGCTCCCTCGCCCAGCGTGGCGGCGGGGTCCTGCACGACCAGCTCGGGATCGACCTCCATGCGCGTGCCCAGCCCGCTGCACTGCGGGCAGGCGCCGAAGGGGGCGTTGAAGGAGAACGAGCGCGGCTCGAGCTCGTCGACCTCGAGGGTGTGCTCGTTGGGGCACGACATCTTCTCGCTGAAGCGCAGCTCACGCTGGGGATCACCGGGCTCGAGGTCGACGAAGTCGAACAGGACCAGGCCGCCGGCGAGACCGAGGGCGGTCTCGACCGAGTCGGTGAGCCGCCGCTTCGAGGACTCCTTGACCGCCAGCCGGTCGACGACGACCTCGATGGTGTGCTTCTTCTGCTTGTCCAGGCTCGGCGGGTCGTCGAGCGGATGCGTGTCGCCGTTGGTGCGGGCCCGGCTGAAGCCCTGGACCTGCAGCTGCTTGTAGAGCTCGAGGTACTCGCCCTTGCGGCCCCGCACCACGGGCGCGAGGACCTGGAAGCGTCGCCCCTCCTCGAGACCCAGCACCCGGTCGACGATCTGCTGCGGGGTCTGGCGCTCGATGGGCGAGCCGCACTCGGGGCAGTGCGGGTGGCCGGCCCGGGCGTAGAGCAGGCGCAGGTAGTCGTAGACCTCGGTGATCGTCCCCACCGTGGAGCGTGGGTTGCGCGACGTCGACTTCTGGTCGATCGAGACCGCCGGCGAGAGGCCCTCGATGAAGTCCACGTCGGGCTTGTCCATCTGCCCGAGGAACTGCCGCGCGTAGGCCGAGAGCGACTCGACGTAGCGCCGTTGGCCCTCGGCGAAGATCGTGTCGAAGGCGAGGGAGGACTTGCCGGAGCCCGAGAGCCCGGTGAACGCGATCAGGGCGTCACGCGGCAGGTCGATCGAGACGTCCTTGAGGTTGTGCTCGCGGGCTCCTCGGATGATCAGCTGGTCCGCCACACTGGGTCCTTTTCGCCTTGCTCGCCGCCGGCCGCGGGTTGCGGGCCGATCGAACTGGTGTTCGTCGTGATGCCACCGGACAGCCAGAGTCTCACGCAGCCCCGACACCCCTTCCGGTGGCCGGGTCCGGGAGAGCACCATGAGGGCCATGCCCGCCCCCGTCACCGCCCCCGCCCACGTCGACGAGCTCGACGAGGCCACCCATCGCCTCGTCCGCGCCGTCGACGGACTCACCGACGAGCAGTACGCCGAGCCCTCGCTGCTGCCGGGGTGGACCCGCGCCCACGTCGTCGCGCACCTGGCGCTCAACGCCGAGGCGCTCACCGGCGTCCTCCGCTCGCTCGCCGAGGCCGAGACCGGCGCGATGTACGCCTCGCCGCAGGCGCGCGACACCGCGATCACCGACCTCGCCGCCGAGGAGCCCGAAGCGCTGCGCGAGCGCCTGCTCGCCTCGGGCCAGGTCCTCCTCGAGGCGGTGGCCGGGCTGCCCGAGGAGGCCTGGGCGGGCGGCTTCCGGCGCGCCGAGGGGTCCTTCGAGGTGCTCCCGGCCACCGAGGTGGTGGGGATGCGGCACCGCGAGGTCGAGATCCACCACGCCGACCTCGCGGTCGGCCACGGCCCGCAGGCGTGGCCGAGCGGGTTCGCCGAGCGCGCCGTCGAGTCCCTGCGGGTCCGCGCACCCACCGCGACCCTGCTGGCCACGGACCTGGGCCGGGCCTGGCACGCTGAGCCGGCCGAGGTGACCGTCAACGGGAGCGCGGCCGACCTGGCCTGGTGGTTGTCGGGACGGGGCGCGGGCGAGGGCCTGACCAGCAACGGCGGCGACCTGCCGCGGATCGAGGAGTGGTGAGCATGAGTGAGCAGGACCAGCACGACGACTACCGTGGTGACGTCTCCCCGGGCGGGCCGGCCCAGGTCCGCGAGGCCGGCTGCCTGCGGATCACCAAGGTCGCGGTCGACGAGAAGATGAGCAACAACTGCTACCTCCTGCACTGCACCCGCACCGGGGACCAGGTGCTCGTCGACGCGGCCGCCGAGCCCGAGACGCTGCTGGGACTGATCGGCGAGCGTGGGCTCGTGTCGGTGGTGACCACGCACCAGCACTGGGACCACCACCGCGCCCTGGCCGCCGTCGTGGAGGCCACCGGCGCCGAGGTCGTGGTGGGTCGCCCCGACGCCGAGGCCGTCACCGAGCAGACCGGGGTGAGCGTGACGCGGGCCGTCGACCACGGCGACACCGTGACCGTCGGCGAGTGCACGCTCGAGGTGATCGCCCTCGCCGGGCACACCCCGGGCTCGGTCGCGCTGCTCTTCGACGACGCCGAGCGTGGTGACGGCCGCCCGCACCTGTTCACCGGCGACTCGCTCTTCCCCGGCGGGGTCGGCAACACCTTCGGCGACGCCGAGGCGTTCGTCCAGCTCGTCGGCGAGGTCGAGACCAAGATCTTCGACCGGCTTCCCGACCAGACCTGGTTCTACCCCGGCCACGGCGACGACTCCACGATCGGCGAGCAGCGCCCCGACGTCGCCGGGTGGCGCGAGCGCGGCTGGTGAGCCCTCCCCCGAGCTCCGGGGTCAGCGGTGACCGGCGACCGGGTGCGGCAGGTAGCCCTGCCCGAGCTCGGCGACCTCCTCGTCGGTGAGCTCGAGGTCGACCGCCTCGACGGCCTCGGTGAGGTGGTGCAGCTTGGTCGCGCCGACGATCGGTGAGCTCACGACCGGCTGTGCCAGCAGCCAGGCCAGCGCGACCTGCGCCATCGACACGCCTCGGCGCTCGGCGACGGCGGCGACCTTCTCGACCGTCGCCGCGTCCTCGTCGCGGTAGAGGGTGCCGCCGAACTCGTCCGTCTCCGTGCGCGCCGTCTCGGTGTCCCACGGTCGCGCCAGGCGACCGCGCGCGAGGGGGCTCCACGGCAGGACGCCGATCCCCTGGTCCGCGCACAGCGGGAGCATCTCCCGCTCCTCCTCGCGGTAGAGCAGGTTGTAGTGGTCCTGCATGGAGACGAACGGCGTCCAGCCGTGGGTCTCGGCGACGTGCTGGGCCTTGGCGAGCTGCCAGGCCCACATCGACGAGGCCCCGAGGTAGCGGGCCTTGCCGGCGCGGACCACGTCGTGCAGGGCCTCCATCGTCTCCTCGATCGGGGTCTCGGGGTCCCAGCGGTGGATCTGGTACAGGTCGACGTGGTCGACCCCGAGCCGCTCGAGGGAGTGGTCGATCTCGGCCAGGATCGATCGTCGCGACAGCCCTGCGCCGTTCGGGCCGGGTCGCATCCGCCCGTTGACCTTCGTGGCGAGGACGTAGTCGTCGCGGTCGGCGACCTCGCGCAGGATCCGACCGGTGAACTCCTCGCTGCTGCCGCCGGAGTAGACGTTCGCGGTGTCGAACGTCGTCACCCCCGCCTCGAGGGCGGCCACGACGATCTCGCGCGCCGCAGCCTCGTCGAGGACCCACGGGTGTCCCCCGCGGTCCGGGTCCCCCCAGCTCATGCAGCCCAGCGTGATCCGCGAGACCTCCAGCCCGGTGCGTCCTAGTCGGGTCTGCTCCACGGGTGCCTCCTGGTGTCGTCGCGTTGCGGCAGCCATCGTCGCGGGCTGCGCGGAATCCCCGGCCACCCGGTCGGGTTGGGACCAGCATGACCGCCACCACCGCGAACACCTACGCCCTCACCGACAAGCGGGTCCTCGTCACCGGAGGTGGCAGCGGGATCGGACGGGCGATCGCCGAGGCCTTCTGGGCCAACGGCGCCCGGGTGGCCGTCAGCGGCCGTCGCCGCGACCGGCTCGAGGAGACCACGGCGGGCCAGGACGACGGGCGCACCCTGGTCGTCGAGGCCGACGTCTCCGACGACGACTCCGCCGCCGCGATGATCGCCGCGGTCGTCGAGGAGTGGGGCGGGATCGACGTGGTCGTCAACAACGCCGCGGCGTACACCTCCGGCCCCTTCGACGAGCTCGACCTCGACACCTGGCAGCAGGTGCGCGGGGCCAACGTCGACGGCTTCGTGCACGTGGCCCGGCACGCCCTGCCGGAGCTGGAGAAGGTCGGCGGCAACCTGGTCGTGGTCGGCTCGGTCTCGGGGATGGCCGGCGACTGGGGACAGGCCGCCTACAACGCGACCAAGGCCGCGATCATGAACTTCGTGCAGTCGCTGGCCCTCGACTACGGTCCGCGTGGCGTGCGGCTCAACGCCGTCGCTCCCGCCCTGACCATCACCGAGCTCACCCAGGCCGTCGAGGACGACCCCGAGGCGCTCGCCCGGGCCAACGACCGGGTCGCCCTGGGTCGACCGGGCCGACCCGAGGACGTCGCCCCCGCCGTGCTCTGGCTGGCCAGCGACGACGCGGCGTACGTCACCGGCGCGTGGCTGGCCGTGGACGGCGGCACGACCGCCTCGACCGGCCAGGCGCACTGACGCAGACGGACTCAGGCCAGGGTCTCGGCCACCCGACGTACGTCGTCCGCGGCCTTCAGGCTCAGCAGCAGGGTGGTCACCCCGGTCTCCTCCCACTGCGCGACCTTCTCGCGCACCTGACCCGGCTCCCCGATGATGTGCAGGTCGTCGACGAGCGAGTCCGGGATCAGCGCCACGGCCTCGTCCCGACGCCCCGCGAGGTAGTGCTCCTGCACCTCGTCGGCGAGGTCCTCGTAGCCCATCCGGACGAAGACCTGCTTGTGGAAGTTCTGCTCCTTGGCCCCCATGCCGCCCATGTAGAGCGCCACGGACGGCTTCTGCGCCTGCACCGCGGCGTCGCGCTCCGCGGCGCTGCCGACCACCTGCAGGTGGCAGCTGGCCGCGATCTCGAAGTCGGCCCGCGTCCGTCGCGCACCCGGTCGCGCGAAGCCCTCGTCGAGCCAGTCGCGGTAGAGGTGCGCGCTCCCGGGGGTGTAGAAGAGCGGGATCCAGCCGTCGGCGATCTCCGCGGTCTGCGCGACGTTCCTCGGCCCCTCGGCGCCCAGCCAGATCGGCACGTCGGCGCGCAACGGGTGCGTGATGGGCTTGAGCGCCTTGCCCGTCCCGGTGGCGTCGTCGCCGTCGTAGGGCAGCGGGTAGTGGGGGCCCTCGTTGGACACCGGTCCCTCACGGGCCAGCACCGCACGCACCACCTCGACCACCTCACGGGTGCGGGCCAGCGGCTTGGCGAACGGCCGGCCGTACCAGCCCTCGACGACCTGCGGACCGCTCACCCCGAGCCCGAGCACGACCCGTCCGCCGCTGAGGTGGTCCAGGGTCAGCACGTGCATCGCGATCGAGGTCGGAGCGCGCCCGGACATCTGCACGATCGAGGTCCCGAGCCGCAGCCGCGACGTCGACCGACCCCACCACGCCAGCGGCGTGAACGCGTCCGAGCCCCACGCCTCGGCGGTGAAGAGGGCGTCGAAGCCCGCGTCCTCCGCCGCCGCGACCAGGTCCTCGACGCCGTCGGGCGGTTGCGCGCCCCAGTACCCCAGCTGCAGTCCGAGCTTCATGACCTCACCCTGCCAGAGACCCCTCCCCGGGTGGTGCGACGGCGGCGCCGGGCCGATGGCCGCCCCACCGTAGGCTGGGCGACGTGATCGAGCTGCGCACCCCGACCCAGATCGACCAGATGCGACCCGCGGGCCGGTTCGTCGCCGAGGTGATCACCGCCCTCGCCGAGAAGGCCGACGTCGGCGTCAACCTGATCGAGCTCGACGAGCTGGCCCACCGGATGATCCGGGAGGCCGGCGCCGAGTCGTGCTACATCGACTACCACCCCTCCTTCGGGGCCAGCCCGTTCGGCAAGGTGCTGTGCACCTCGGTCAACGACGCGGTCCTGCACGGCCTGCCCCACGACTACACCCTGCTCGACGGCGACCTGCTCAGCGTCGACTTCGCCGTCAGCCTCGACGGCTGGGTCGCGGACTCGGCGTACTCGACCGTGGTCGGCACCGCCCGCCAGGAGGACCTCGACCTGATCACGCTCACCGACGAGGCCCTCACCGCCGGGATCGCCGCTGCGCTGCCGGGCAACCGGCTCGGCGACATCTCGGCCGCGATCGGCGACGTCGCCCGCACGGCCGGGCTCGGGGTGAACCTCCAGTTCGGTGGGCACGGGGTGGGCCGCACGATGCACGGTGACCCGCACGTGCCGAACGACGGACGCCCCGGGCGGGGTCTGAAGCTGCGTGAGGGCCTGGTGCTCGCGATCGAGCCCTGGTTCCTGCACACGACCGACGAGATCGTCTTCGACCCCGACGGCTGGACGATCCGCTCCGCCGACGGCTCGCGTGGCGCACACATGGAGCACACCATCGCGATCACCTCCGACGGCCCGCTGGTGCTCACCGCCCGCGTCTGAGGGATTCAGCCGGTCGTGCGGTAGCGCCCCCGGTAGAACAGCAACGGGTCCCGCTCGGCGACCCCGCCCTGGGCCACGAGGTCGACCACCCGTCCCACCACCACGTCGTGGTCGCCCGCCTCGTGGACGGACTCGACCGTGCAGTCGACGTGGCCGAGCACCCCGGGCAGCACCGGCGACCCCGTGACCGAGGACGCCGACCACTCCAGACCGGCGAACTTGTCCTGACCCCGGCCGGCCATCCTGTTGGACACCCAGGTCTGGTCGGCGGCCAGGATGTTGACGCAGAACACACCGGCGGCGCGGATCAGGGGCCAGGCCCGCGAGCTGCGGGCCGGCACGAAGAGCACGAGCGGCGGGTCCAGCGAGACGCTCGAGAAGGACTGGCAGGTCAGGCCGACGGGGGTCTGACCGCTCATCGCGGTGACGACCGTGACGCCGGAGGCGAACCGGCCCAGGACGTCCCGGAAGCGGCGCGCCGCCTCACCCGGGGCGACGTCGTCGCGGGTCCCGGAGCGGGCTCCGGCACCGAGCTGGACGTCGTAGACGGAGTCACCCAACCAGGCCTCGAAGACCTCGGGGCACGGCAGCTCGCGGCCGTCGCCGTCGCGGGGTCCGGGTGCGGCTGTGGTCATGGGCCCACGCTATCCGCCGAGGGCCTGCGGGCGAGCACGTAGAGGCGCTCGTTGCGCTCCGCACGAGCGGCGACCGGGCCACGGCGGTACCACTCGACCTCCGTGAGGCCCGCCTGCTCCACGAGAGCGACGACGTCGGCGGGCTCGTGGAGGACGAAGTCGAGGTCGACGTCCTCGTCGAACCAGGTCTCGGCGCGCAGCACGTCGCTCCCGGCGTGCAGGGCGAGGACCAGCCAGCCCCCTGGCCGCAGCGGGCGCACGAGCGCGGCCAGGGCGGAGGGCAGCTCCGAGGGTGCGAGGTGGATCAGCGAGTACCACGCGAGCACGGCCGCCCAGCCGTCGTGGGTCGTGGGACGCATCAGCCGGCGCAGGTCACCGACGTCGTAGGTCACGCCGGGGAAGCGGGCGCGGGCCCGCTCGACCATCCCGGCGGAGAGATCGAGTCCGTGGGCGGTGGCCCCGGCGGAGGAGAGGTACGCCGCCACGTGACCGGGACCGGTGCCGACCTCGACGACGGGGGCGGCCTCGGTCAGCGCGTGGGCCGCGACCCGGTCGAGCAACCAGGTCTCGAAGGGCAGGGCGGCGAGCTCGTCGGCGAGCTTCTCGGAGTAGGCCGAGGCGACGGCGTCGTAGGAGCGGCGTACCCGCTGGTCGCGCTCCTCGGGTCCGTCCCGCAGGACCCCCTCGCGCGCCGCGTCGACCGTCGACGCGTCAGGGCCGCCGGGTGGCGTGGCATCCTCCGTGACACCGCCGAGCAGGTCGATCCAGCGCGCGTCGTGCTGGCCGGGGCGGCGGGGCAGCTCCCGCACGACCGGGTCGTCGCGCTCGGCCAGGGCGCGGAGGGTCTGCTCGACGGCGTCCCGGTCGGCGAAGCCGTGGAGCCGCTCGGTGCGGGTCCGGAGCTCGCCCGCGCTCTGCGGCCCGCGCAGCAGCAGGACCGTGACGACCGCGTTCTCATCGGGCGTCAGGTCGAGACGTTCGGTGAGGAGCTGGTGGTGCTTCAGGGTGCGGCGGCCCGACTCGGACCACACGACCCGGAGCAGGTCACGGTCCTTGAGCCCGCGCGCGGTGGTGGCCACGGTCGCCTCGTCGAGGTCGAGCACGGGGTCACGGCTGCTGGACTGGTTGCACGCCGATCGCAGCGCGGCCAGCGTCAGCGGGTAGCTCGTCGGCACGGTGACCTGCTTCTCCAGCAGCGCGCCGAGCAGACGCCGTTCGTGGAGGTCGAGCTCGGGAGGTGCCACGAGCCCATGCTGCCAGTGCCCGGACCGACCGGGCGTCCGAACCCCCGCTGTCGATCCGACGGCACACGGGGTAGGTGTGCCGCGGACGGAGGTCCGTCGCCCGGTCGGCGTCTGGGAGGAGCCTCGCGGCTCGATCGGCAGCCTCAGGCTGCCGCGTGCACCCCGTCGTCGCAACCCGCGCCGTGAGCGGGCTGCGCGCCGCGGAACGCGGTGTTGTCCTCGGACCCGCCGCCGCTGTCGAGGCGTGGACCCGTGGCCACGTCGGCGCAGCTGCGACGGCGGATGACGCCGTGCGGACCGGCGGCGAGAGTGCCGGCAGTGGTCCCAGAAGCGGTGGAGCTCATCCGGATCAACCCCTGGCGATTGCCGGCGAGGGTCCGGCGGTTGGCTTCCACGTTCGACGACGGCCAATCTAGGGCCCCGCACACCGTGCGTCGAATGCTCCGCAGGTCGGTAACAATGCGCCGTCGGTCCAGGTCAGCGCGAGATCCTCGGCCACCACGAGGTGGTCTGTACCGCATCTTGTGCACGAACTGTGCGGTGCCGACCCGGCACCGGACGGGACTTGTTACCCGCATGTTGCGGGCTGGCGGAGCGGCGCTGGATGCTGGGTCACGCCGGATCCAGCCAGGCTGCCGCCCGCCGGGTGTGGGCAGCCTTCTTCGCGGGATCGAGCTTGTCGTAGGAGCGGGCGATCATCGAGCTGCGCGGGTTGCGGCTGAAGACGTCGAGGTGGTCGCGCACGAAGGTCCAGTAGAGCGCGTCCCAGTCGCCGGTCCAGTCCCCCGGAGGGTGGTCGGACATCTTCTTGAGGTAGTTGCTGCCCGAGACGTAGGGCTTGGTCGTGATCAGCTCACCGGCGGCGAACTGGCTCATCGCGTAGACGTTGGGCACCATCACCCAGTCGTAGGCGTCGACGAACATCTCCATGAACCACTCGTAGACGGCGTCGGGGTCCGTGCGGAGCAGGCACATCGCGTTGCCCAGCACCATCAGCCGCTCGATGTGGTGGGCGTAGCCGCGCTCGAGCACCCGGCGCAGCACGTGGTCGACCGGCGCGAGGCCGGTCTCGGCGGTCCACCACCCCGGGTCCAGGGCCCGGGCGTGCTCGAGGTGGTTGCGCGTGCGCATGGTGCGGCCCCACCGCAGGTAGGTCCAGCGCATGTACTCCCGCCACCCGATCACCTGACGCACGAACCCCTCCAGCGAGGACAGCGGCACGGCGTCGTCCGACCCGACCGCGAGGGCGCGCTCGAGGACGTGGCGCGGCGAGAGGAGGCCGATGTTGAGGCCGGGGGTGAGCAGGCCGTGGAAGACCACCGGGTGCTCGACCGGCAGCGCGTCCTCGTAGGGGCCGAAGTCGGTGAAGCGCTGGGCCAGGAAGGCCTCGAGCATCGTCTCGGCCTCCGCGTGCGAGGTCGGCCAGGCGAAGCCGGCGGGGTCGCCGGGCGCGTCGGGGAACCGCTCGCACACCCACGCGATCGCGTCCTCGACCTCGCGCACGCCGCTGACGTCGGGCCAGGCGACGTCGGGCACCGGGTGGCCGCGCGGGAGCTTCTTGCGGTTGTCCTCGTCGAAGGACCAGCGCCCGCCGACCGGCTCCGCGTCGTCGTCGACGAGGACGTCGAGGCGCCGTCGCTGCCAGGCGTAGAAGTGCTGCATCCGGCCGACGCTCCGGCCGCCCTGGTCGGCGTACGCCGCGAGGTCGGCGCGGGTCGCCAGGAAGTTCGGGGTGTCGAGCACCTCCTCGGCGACGAGCTCGTGACCTGCGTCGGCCAGTGCTTCGGTGACGTCCTGGGCGAGCCAGTCGTCGACCACGTCGTAGACCTCGACGGAGAACGGCGCGAGCTGCTCGAGCACCCTGGCGGTGGCCGACCGGCTCGTGGTGCGCCCGTCGGTGTCGACCCGCTCGACGTCGAAGCCGGCCTCGCGCAGCCGGGCGGCGAAGCGCGACATCGACGCACGGTGCAGCACGAGCTTGTGGGAGTGGAAGGCGTACTGACGAAACATCAGGTCGTGCTCGACGAGCACGAACGTGGTGCCCTCCGCTGCGTCGAGGTGCTCCTCGAAGAGCTGGTGGGGGTAGACCAGCCGGACGGGGCGCACCGAGGTTCTCGCCATGGCGCGCACCGTAGTCCGCCCGACCGGGCGAGCCGGGGCCTCACCTGCGCCTGCTGGCGCATACTGATCGCCATGAGGCAGAGCCCGCAGCCCGGTCCCGAGGTCCTTGCTGCGTGGGAGGCGGGGTCGCACACCGACGCCGAGAGCACCACCCACGTCACCTACCGGCGCGGCACCGGGCCCGGCGTGGTGGTCATCCACGAGATCCCCGGCCTGACCCCAGCCGTCGTCGACTTCGCCGACGAGGTGGTCGAGGCCGGTTTCACCGTCGTCCTGCCGCACCTGTTCGGCAAGCCGGGCGCGCCGATGTCGCCGCTCACGGCCGCGGCGTCGATGCGTGAGGTGTGCGTGAACCGGGAGTTCACCAAGCTTGCGACCGGTCAGACCACCCCGGTCGCCGGCTGGCTGCGCAGCCTGGCCAGGGAGCTGCACGGCGAGCTCGGCGGCCCGGGCGTCGGCGCGCTCGGCATGTGCTTCACCGGGGGGTTCGCGCTGGCCATGATGGTCGACGACGCCGTCGCCGCCCCGGTGCTGTGCCAGCCCTCGGTGCCCTTCGCCCTCGGCAGACGACGCAGCGCCGACCTCAACCTGTCGCCGGCCGACCTGGAGACGGTCCGCACGCGGGCGCGGGCCGGCTGCGAGGTGCTCGGCCTGCAGTTCGCCAAGGACCCCGCCACCGGGACCCGATTCGACACCCTCGAGCGCGAGCTCGGGCCTGCCTTCCTGCGGGTCGACCTCGACGGGCGCGGCCACAGCACCGTCACCGAGCAGCGCCGTCCCGAGGCCGTCGAGCGCGTGCTCGCGTTCTTCGCCGGCAAGCTCAAGCCGGCGTAGCGAGCACCTCGACGGGGTCGCCCAGGACGACCGGTCCCGACTCCAGCACCCGCAGCACCGAACCGCCGCGGCGGCGCAGTGCCTCCTGGGCGCCCCGTCCGATGGTGTCGTCGAGCAGCTTGCACGGCGCGGCCACGCGCACCACCTCCAGCAGCGCGCCACCGACGCGCACCCGCGTGCCCGGCGTACGGGGGACCTCGCCGTGGCTGATCGTGACGTTGCGCCGGGTCAGCTCCGCGGCGACGGGGGCGCCGAGGCGTCGAGCCGCCTCGTCGAGGTCGTCCTGGCTCTGCAGGGTCACGTGCCGGTGACGCGAGCCGTGGTAGCGGTCGCCGACGATGCCGCGACCCTGCTCGGCGATGATCTCGGGTACCGGCCGCATCGGCAGCCGGGTCGCCTTGGCCACGTGCAGACCCGTGACGGTCGGAGGGGTGGTCGTGCTCACGCCGCGAGCCTATGGGTGGCGTCGCAGCACCGCGCCGATGCGTAGGGTCGCGGCCATGGGACGAGCGGGACGCCTCGGCGTGGCGCGACAGGCACTGCTCGGCGCCGCGGTCGCCAACGCGATCAAGCCGGCTCCCGGCTACTGGGCCGGGGTCCCTGCCTTCGTGGCCGGCTGGCCGGTCAGCGAGCTCCCGGGCCACCTCGGCGCCGTCCACGCCGTCGACGTCGTCCGCTCCTTGCGCCGGGCCCGTCGTGCGGGCGCGAGCGGCGCGGACCGTGCCGCCGCGGTGCTCTCCGTGGCCAACGCGGCCGGGCTGGCCCTGCTGCTCGTCCGAGGCCTGGCCGCGCGCGGCGTGCTCGACCGGGCCCTCGACGAGGCCGGCGTGGCCCCGGTCGCCGCAGCGGCAGCGGGGACACCCGCCACGACGCGCTCCCGGGCCCAGCGGGCCCACGACCTGCTCCTGCCCTGGCACGCCGCGCCCGACGTGCGCGTCGTCCGCGACGTCCGCTACAGCGACGCAGGCAGGCGCGGCCTGCTCGACCTCTACCTGCCCGCGCCGGGCACCGCTCCGCCGGGCGGGGCACCGGTGCTCGTGCAGGTCCACGGCGGCGGCTGGAGCCTCGGCGACAAGGAGCACCAGGGCCTTCCCCTCGTGCGACACCTCGCTCGCCACGGCTGGCTGTGCGTCGTGCCGAACTACCGGCTCGCACCGCGCGACCCGTTCCCGGCCCAGCTGGTCGACACCAAGCAGGTCGTGGCGTGGGCGCGCCAGCACGCCGGGGAGCACGGCGGCGACCCGTCGTACGTCGCGATCACCGGCGGGTCCGCGGGCGGGCACCTCGCGG
This sequence comes from uncultured Actinomycetota bacterium, assembly GCA_963740745.1. Taxonomy (GTDB): domain Bacteria; phylum Actinomycetota; class Actinomycetes; order Propionibacteriales; family Nocardioidaceae; genus Nocardioides. The sequence goes on along the minus strand of CAVUFK010000007.1, from coordinate 548,758 downwards.
CCCTGACCGCGCTGACCGCGGGGCTGCCGCAGTGGCAGCCCGGCTTCGAGGACGAGGACACCAGCGTCTCGGCGTCCGTGCCCGTCTACGGCGTCTACGACCTCGCCGGGGTGCTCGGCTCGCCCCGAGGGCTGATGCTGCGCGACAGGTTCTGGGGGCCCCGCGTCCAGCGCAGCCGCTACCCGGACGACCCGCGGGCCTTCCACGACGCGACTCCGCTCGACCAGGTCCACGCCGACGCCCCGGCGTTCCTGGTCGTGCACGGTCGGGTCGACTCCGTGGTGCCCGTCGAGCAGGCGCGCGCCTTCACCGACCGTCTGCGCGCGGTCTCCCGACGCCCGGTGCTCTACGCCGAGCTGCCGGGCGCGCACCACGCCTTCGACGTCTTCTCCTCGCCGCGATCGCTCGCGACCGTCGACGCCGTGCACCGCTTCCTGGTCTGGCACCACCGCGAGCAGTCGACGTCGGGTGGGTCGGAGTGACGACGTCGATGGACCCCGACCTCCTGACGCACGCCCGCGCCGCGACCGGCTTCATGCCCGACGACGAGGGCCTGCTGCTGCACCGCTGGGCGCGCGAGGCACTCCCCCGGGGGCCGGTGCTCGAGATCGGGACGTACGGCGGGAAGTCGGCGATCTACCTCGGCGCCGCCGCACGGGCCGTCGGCGGAGATGCGGTGGCGTTCACCGTCGACCACCACCGAGGATCCGAGGAGAACCAGGCCGGCTGGGAGCACCACGACCCTGACCTGGTCGATCCGGTCACCGGCCTGATGGACACCCTGCCGCTCTTCCGCCGCACCCTTCAGGCCGCCGGCCTCGAGGACCGCGTCGTCGCCGTGGTGGGGGCGAGCCGCACGGTCTCGCACTGGTGGCGCACCCCCCTGTCGCTGGTCTTCGTCGACGGGGGTCACGCTGAGACCCACGCCCAGCACGACTACCTCGGGTGGGCACCGTGGCTGCTCACCGACGGGCTGCTCGTGGTCCACGACGTCTTCCCCGACCCTGCCGACGGCGGCCGACCGCCGTACGACGTCGTGGTGCGCGCCCTGGACAGCGGCGACTTCGAGCAGGTCGAGGAGCTCGGCTCGATGCGGGTGCTGCGACGCGTCCGGGGCGGTCCCGGCGACCGGGTCTCGTGAGCGTCCCCGACCTCCGTCACCGAGCCCGGACGGCCAGGGCGAGGCTCAGCGACCGACGACGTCCCGGAGCGGCGCCTGCTCCTCGCACCCGCACTCCAGCGCGATCTCGGCGAAGGGCGGGGCGAGCGAGCTGCCGCGCATGATCCCGGCGCCGGGCGTCGAGCGGCCGAACGTCTCGCCGAGGGCGTCGACGGCCAGGATCACCGCACCGGCGGTGTAGGTGGTCAGCTCCTGGGGCCAGTACGTCGCCTCGTCGTAGACCCAACCGGTGTAGTAGGCGCCCGACCAGTGCCGCAGGTGCGCCACGTCGGCCAGCAGGGCGCGGGCGCGGTCGGGTCGGCCGATCGCGTCGAGGGCGAGCACGAGCTCGCACGACTCCGCACCGGTGACCCACGGGTTCGGAGCCACGCACCGCACCCCGAGGCCGGGCACGACGAACTCCTCCCACCGGGTCTCGAGCAGGTCCTCGGCGTCGCCGCCGGTCACCGCGCCCCCGAGCACCGGGTAGTACCAGTCCATCGAGAACTCGGACTTGTCCAGGAACAGGTCGCGGTGGCGGCGCAGGGCGTGGCCGAGTCGTCCGCCGGCGAGCTCCCACTCCGGCTGGGCCTCGTCGAGCAGCGAGGCGAGCGCGACGCCGGCCCGCAGCGCCTGGTAGATGCTCGAGGACCCGGCCAGCAGCGCGCCCTCGGCGGTGCCGTCGCCGCTCGACGGCCGCCCGTCCTGCCAGAACTGGCACCAGGCGATGCCGCCGAAGCCGAGCTGTCGCGAGACGACCCAGTCCAGGCCGGCGCGCACCGTCGGCCACAGCGACTCGACGAAGGCCCGGTCGCGGCGGATCAGCCAGTGGTGCCAGACCCCGACCGCGAGGTAGGCCGACATGTTCGCCTCACCGCGGTCGTCCTCGACCTCGCCCGCGACGATCTTCCACGGGAACGAGCCGTCGGCGCGCTGCTGTCCGGGCACCCAGGCGTACGCGCGCTCGGCCGCGTCGACCTCGCCGGCCGTGAGCAGGCCCATCGCGGCCTCGACGTGGTTCCACACGTCGGTGTGGCTGCCGGTGCTCCACGGGATCGCGCCGTCGTGCTCCTGCGTCGCGACGATCGAGGCGGCCGTCGCGGCGACGTCCGCGGCGGGGAACAGTCCGTCGATCTCGGGCAGCGCGGCCCTCATGCCGCCTGCTCGGGCTTGGTCAGGTAGACCACGAGGCTCTTGCCGATCAGCGGGTCCAGCACCGTGCTGGCCCACCGCAGCACCCGCGGGGCCCTCATGATCTCCCAGACCAGCAGCCGGTGGTACGTCGCCGGCAGCGGGTGGTCGTCCTTGCGGACACCGACCGCGCACTTGAGCCACCAGTACGGCGAGTGGAGCCCGTGGGCGTAGCCGGTCGCGTCGTGACGCAGGCCCGCACCGGCGAGCTTGGTCAGCAGCTCGGCGTCGGTGTAGATCCGGACGTGGCCGCCCGGGTTGGAGTGGTACTCCTCCGAGAGCCGCCAGCAGATCGCCTCCGGCAGCCACCGGGGCACCGAGACCGCCATCGTCCCGCCGGGGCGCAGCACCCGGGCCAGCTCGGCGATCGCCTGGATGTCGGCCGGCACGTGCTCGAGCACCTCGGCGGCCACCACCCGGTCGAACTCGCCGTCCGCGAAGGGCAGCGAGAGCGCGTCACCCTCCTTGGTGTCGGCCTCGGCGCCCGCGGGCACCTCGCCCTCGGCGCGCATCGCCGCGAACAGCTCGCCCACGGCCGCCAGCTCGTCGGCGTCCTGGTCGAAGGCGACGACGTCGGCCCCCCGCCGGTACATCTCGAAGGCGTGGCGGCCGGCACCGCAGCCCATGTCGAGGACGCGGTCACCCGGGCGGAGCCCGAGTCGGTCGAAGTCGACGGTCAGCACGAGGATCCTCCTGGCAGGCGGACGGCGGCGAGCGCGCGGCGTACGGGACGGGCGGCGTGGTCGGGCAGGACGTCGAGCAGGCGTCGCGCGGGCGACGTCGTGGCCAGCGTCCGCTCGGGCGTGCGGTGGGCGACGACCGCCCGGTCGTAGGCGGCCGCGGTCGCGGCAGCCGCGGCCCGCCAGCTGAAGTGCTCCTCGACCCGGGCCCGCCCCGCTCGGCCGAGGCGCCCGCGCCTCTCGGGGTCGTCCAGGAGCCGGCCGAGGGCGACCTGGAGCGCGTCGACGTCACCGGGCGGCACGAGGTCGGCGCACTCGCCGTCGGGACCCACGACCTCCGGCAGCGCGCCGGCGCGGGAGACGACCAGCGGGGTCGCGCACGCCATCAGCTCGACGGCCGGGAGCGAGAACCCCTCGTGCAGCGACGGCACGCAGGCGACCTCGGCGGATCCCATCAGCGCGACGAGCTCGTCCTCCGGGAGGTCGTGCACGAACCGCACCGACCCCCCGATCCCCAGCCGCTCGACGAGCCGCGCGGTCGGACCGCCGGGACTGGGCCGGCTGACCACCACGAGCTCGAGGTCGCGCTCGGTGCGCAGCTTGGCGAAGGCCTCCAGCAGGGTGGCCACGCCCTTCAGCGGCGCGTCGGCGCTGGCCAGCGCCAGCACCCGTCCGGGCGTACGCGGGGCGGTGGGCGGCACGAACACGTCGTCGACCCCGAGCCAGACGACCTCGACGCGCTCCGGGTCGACCCCGAACTCACGCACGACGTCGTCGCGCGAGGCCCCCGACGGGGTCAGCACCGTGGGCGCCGAGCGGACGACCCGGGCCTGCATCCGCACGAAGGAGTACCACCGGCGCAGCTGGTGGCGACGCCACGGCCCGGGGGCCGCGGCCAGCTCGATCTCGCGGTCGAGGCTGATCGGGTGGTGCACGGTCGTCACGACCGGCAGGCCGAGCTCGTCGAGGCCGCGCAGGCCGTAACCCAGCACCTGGTTGTCGTGGACGACGTCGAACTCCTCCCGCCGGGCCGCGAGCAGTCGACGTACGCGCGTCGAGAAGGTCTTGGGCTCACCGAAACCGCCCGCCCACATGGTGAGGAGCTCCTCGACGTCGACGCGGTCGCGCAGCTCGCTCGGTCGCGGTGTGCGGAACGGGTCAGGGTCGCGGTAGAGGTCGAGGCTGGGCACCGCGGTCAGCCGGACCCCGTCGTCGAGCTCGGGGTAGGGCTGGCCCGAGAAGACCTCGACCTGGTGACCGAGCCTGACCAGCTCGCGACTGAGGTGGCGGACGTAGACACCCTGGCCGCCGCAGTGAGGCTTGCTCCGGTAGGACAGCAGTGCGATCCGCACCCATCGGACCTTTCGACTCGGGCCGCACAGGGCCGTGACCGCGGCGTGGACCGCCGGGGCGCGAGACAGCCTATCCGGGCACCACCGCGTCCTCGGAGGAGTGCCCCGGGAAGACGTGGGCGGTGGGGTCGATGGCCACCGTGGCGTTGTTGACCGCGGTGGCCGCCTCGCCGAAGCCGACCGCGATCAGCCGCACCTTGCCGGGGTAGTCGGTCACGTCACCGGCGGCGAAGACCCGGGCGAGGTTGGTGCGCATCGCCTGGTCGACGCGCACGTGGCGCTGGTGGACCTCGATCCCCCACGCCTGGAGCGGCCCGAGGTCGGCGAGGAAGCCGAGGGCGGCCACGACCGCCTGGGCCGCAAGCACGCGCTCGGTGCCGTCGACGTCGAGGACGACCTCGGCCAGGGCCTCGGGCGCCCCGGCCTGGGGCGCGCCACCTCGCATGCGGGTGACCTGCGCGTTCGTGATGATCTCGACGCGGGAGTCGCGCACCTGGGCCACCGTCCGCTCGTGGGCGCGGAACCGCTCGCGGCGGTGGACGAGCGTGACCGAACGCGCCACCGGCTCGAGGTGCAGCGCCCAGTCGAAGGCGCTGTCGCCGCCACCGACGACCACGACGTCGCGCCCGACGTAGGGCGTCGTGCTGGGCACGAAGAACTCCACCCCGCGCCCGACCCACTCCCCGCCCGCCGGCAGCGGCCGCGGCTTGAAGGTGCCGATCCCGGCGGTGATCAGGACCGCCCCGGCGCGCACGGTGGTGTCGTCGTCGAGGCCCACCTCGACACCGTCCCCGTGCTCGACCAGGCTCTGAGCCGTCCTGCCGAGCAGGTACGTCGGGTCGGCGGTCGCGGCCTGGGCGACCAGGCCCTCGACGAGCTCGCGGCCACGGACGGCCGGGAACCCGGCGACGTCGAGGATCATCTTCTCGGGGTAGAGCGCCGTGATCTGCCCGCCGAGCTCGGGCAACGAGTCCACCACCGCGACCCGGTGGCCGCGGAACCCCGCGTAGTAGGCCGCGTAGAGGCCCGTCGGGCCGGCGCCGACGACCAGCAGGTCACAGGTGAGAGTGCTCACGCCTCGCATCCTGCCCGACCGGGGCAGCGGTGCCTAGGCTGGCGACGATGAGTGAGCGACGGCGTACTCCGGCCCGGGCGGCCGGGCTGGTCGTCGTCGTGACCCTGGCGCTCTCGGTGCTGCTCGCCGTGCTGCAGGTCCCCTCGCCGGTGCTGTTCGCGGCGGTGCTCGGGGGAATGACGCACGCGCTGACCTCCCCGACCCCGCTGGCGCTGCCGCCGTGGTCGTTCCGGGTCGCCCAGGGGTTGATCGGGATCACGGTGGGGGCGCTGGTCCAGGTCGCGACGCTGCAGCGGATGGCATCCGAGGTCGTCCCGGTCGTGCTGGTCACCGCCGGCACGCTGGTGATCAGCATCGTGGCCGGGCGGCTCCTGGCGCTGCGTCGCGACGTGTCCGCGACCACGGGGGTCTTCGCGCTCGTCGCGGGCGGCGCCTCCGGCGTCGTGGCGGTCGCGCGCGACCTGGGCGCGGACGAGCGGGTCGTCACGGTCGTGCAGTACCTACGGGTCCTGGTGGTGCTGCTGACCATGCCGCTGGTGACCGCCGTCGTCTTCGACCCGCCGCGCGGGCGCGGGTCGTTGAGCGCGGGCGCGACCTCGGTGCTCGTCGACCTGGTCTTCGTCGGCCTCAGCCTGGGGATCGGTCTCGGGCTGGCGCGCCTGGCCCCGGTGAGCACGGCGAGCCTGCTCGGCCCGCTGCTGGTCGCAGCCGTGCTCTCGGCCGGCGGCTGGTTGGGCGCGGTGGCCGTGCCGGACGCGGCGCAGTGGGTGGCGTTCGCCCTGATCGGGGTACAGGTCGGGCTGCGGTTCACCCGCGAGAGCCTGCGCGCGATCGCCCGGATGCTGCCACTGGTCACCCTGATCATCGCCGTGATGGTGCTGGCCACGGCGGGTCTCGGGATGCTGCTGGCGGCGTTCACACCCGCGGACCCGCTCACCGCGTACCTGGCCACCACCCCGGGCGGGCTGTTCGCGGTCCTCGCCGTGGCCGCGGACTCCGGCTCCGACGTCACCTACGTGATGGGGGTGCAGCTGCTCCGGCTGCTGGTGATCCTCGCGATCCTGCCGCTGCTGGCCCGCTGGCTGCGCGCCGGCCCGACCGGGCCGGCGTGAGGAGCTACTTGGTCGCCTCCATCATCTGACGCAGCTCCTTCTTGAGCTCGGAGATCTCGTCGCGCATGCGCGCCGCGACCTCGAACTGCAGCTCGGCCGCAGCGTTGCGCATCTGGTCGGTGAGGTCCTGGATCAGCTGGGCCAGGTCGGCGCTGGGCATGCCCGCGAGGTCCTTCGCGTGCGTCCCGGCGGCCGAGGCGGCCAGCGCCGGCACCGGCTGCTTGGCCTTGGCTCCCCCGGCGCGACCCTTGGCCGCCGTGCCGGCCCAGGTCTCGAGCAGGGCCTGGGTGTTCTCGTCCTCGCGGGCGAGCATCTCGGTGATGTCGGCGATCTTCTTGCGCAGCGGCTGCGGGTCCACCCCGTGCTCGGTGTTGTAGGCGACCTGCTTGGCCCGGCGCCGGTTGGTCTCGTCGATGGCCAGCTCCATCGAGGGCGTGATCTTGTCGGCGTACATGTGGACCTGACCGGAGACGTTGCGGGCCGCGCGACCGATGGTCTGGATCAGCGACTTGTCCGAGCGCAGGAACCCCTCCTTGTCGGCGTCGAGGATCGAGACCAGGCTGACCTCGGGCAGGTCGAGGCCCTCGCGCAGCAGGTTGATCCCGACCAGCACGTCGTACTGGCCCAGCCGCAGGTCGCGCAGCAGCTCGATCCGCTTGAGGGTGTCGACCTCGGAGTGCAGGTAGCGGGTGCGGATCCCGGCGTCGAGCAGGTAGTCGGTGAGGTCCTCGGACATCTTCTTGGTCAGCGTGGTGACCAGGACCCGCTCGTTCTTCTCCGCCCGGGTCCTGATCTCGTGGATCAGGTCGTCGATCTGACCCTTGGTCTGCTTGATCACGACCTCGGGGTCGATCAGGCCCGTGGGGCGGATGATCTGCTCGACGGTGTCGCCGCCGACCTTGTCGAGCTCGTAGTTGCCCGGGGTGGCCGAGAGGTAGATCGTCTGGCCGATCCGCTCGAGGAACTCCTCCCAGCGCAGAGGCCGGTTGTCCATCGCGCTGGGCAGCCGGAAGCCGTGGTCGACGAGGTTGCGCTTGCGCGACATGTCGCCCTCGTACATGCCGCCGATCTGCGGGACGGCGACGTGGGACTCGTCGATGACCACGAGGTAGTCCTCGGGGAAGTAGTCGAGCAGGCAGTTGGGCGCCGAGCCCCGGGTGCGCCCGTCCATGTGCATCGAGTAGTTCTCGATGCCCGAGCACGAGCCGACCTGGCGCATCATCTCCACGTCGTAGGAGGTGCGCATCCGCAGCCGCTGCGCCTCGAGCAGCTTGCCCTGGCGCTCGAAGGTGGCCAGCTGGTCCTCGAGCTCGAGCTCGATGCCCTTGATCGCCCGCTCCATCCGCTCGGGACCGGCCACGTAGTGCGTGGCGGGGAAGACGTAGAGCTCGGAGTCCTCGGTGATCACCTCGCCGGTCACGGCGTGCAGGCTCATCAGCCGCTCGATCTCGTCGCCGAAGAACTCGATCCGCACCGCGTGCTCCTCGTAGACCGGGAAGATCTCGAGGGTGTCGCCGCGCACCCGGAAGGTGCCCCGGGTGAAGCTCATGTCGTTGCGCGTGTACTGGATCTCGACGAGCTGGCGCAGGATCGAGTCGCGGTCGCGCTCCTCGCCGACGCGCAGCCGCAGCATCCGGTCGACGTACTCCTGGGGGGTGCCCAGGCCGTAGATGCAGGACACGGTCGAGACCACGATCACGTCGCGGCGCGTGAGCAGCGAGTTGGTGGCCGAGTGCCGCAGCCGCTCGACCTCCTCGTTGATCGAGGAGTCCTTCTCGATGTAGGTGTCGGTCTGGGGGACGTAGGCCTCGGGCTGGTAGTAGTCGTAGTAGGAGACGAAGTACTCCACGGCGTTGTCCGGGAAGAGCTGGCGCAGCTCGTTGGCGAACTGCGCCGCGAGCGTCTTGTTGGGCTGCAGCACCAGCATCGGCCGCTGCACCTGCTCGGCCACCCACGCGACGGTGGCCGTCTTGCCGGTGCCGGTCGCGCCGAGCAGGACGACGTCCTCGACGCCGCCCTCGACGCGTCGGGTGATCTCCTTGATCGCGGCCGGCTGGTCGCCGGACGGCTGGTAGTCGGAGACCACCGTGAAGGGGGCGACGCGACGCTCGAGATCGGTGACTGGACGCATGGCTCCAGCCTACGGCGGCCCACCGACACCCCTCCCACGGCGACGCCCGCGGCGCACGCCGGTAGGTTCGCCTGCGTGAGGTGGAGGTCGAGGCGGGCCCGCAGGACCGAGCGGCTGATGCGGGTCCTGCGCCGGACGGCTCTCTCGGTCGTCGGTGTGCAGGTCCTGCTCGCGCTCACGATGTCGCTGGTCGACTCCTACCGTCGCCGCGGCAAGCGGCCCAAGCCGTTCCCGACCACGCCCCCGCGCACCGTGCCGGTCGGGGACAGCGAGGTCACGACGTACACCTACGGCCGCGACCTGTACGACGCGATGATCGCCGCGATCGAGGGAGCGCAGCGTCAGGTGCTGCTCGAGACCTACATCTGGAAGGGCGACGCGACCGGCGAGCGGTTCAAGAAGGCCCTCGGTGACGCCGCGGCGCGCGGCGTCGAGGTCTACTGCATCTACGACGGGTTCGCCAACCTGGTGGTCAGCCCCGTCTTCAAGCACTTCCCGGCGACCATGAAGGTGCTCCAGTACCCGGTGTGGGCGGCGGGGTGGCGGTTCTTCGACCTGCGCCGCTACGGCCGGGACCACCGCAAGATCCTCGTGGTCGACGACGAGGTCGGCTTCGTCGGCGGCTACAACATCGGCTCCGCCTACGAGACGGAGTGGCGCGACACGCACGTGCGCATCACCGGGCCCGGGGTCTTCGACCTCCAGCGCTCGTTCGCCGACTTCTGGAACCTGCACCGTCGACGTCGGATCCGGCACACCGAGCCCCCGCTGCTGCTCGGCACGGCCACGACGTGGGAGCCGCGGATCCGGGTGCAGCGCAACATCCCGAGGCTCTGGGTCTTCCCGATCCGGGGGATGTACCTGGAGGCGATCAACCGGGCCGCCACCCGGATCTGGATCACCCAGGCCTACTTCCTGCCCGACCAGGACTTCGTCGACGCGCTGCGCACCGCCGCCCGGCGCGGTGTCGACGTGCGGGTGCTGGTGCCGTTGAAGTCCAACCACATCGTGGCCGACTGGATCTGCCGGGGCTACTTCTCGCAGCTGCTCGAGTCGGGCGTGCGGATCTTCCGGTTCCGCGACGCGATGGTGCACGCCAAGACCGCCACGGTCGACGGCTCGTGGAGCACGATCGGCACCGCGAACATCGACCGGCTCAGCCTGTCGGGCAACTACGAGGTGAACCTCGAGATCATCGACCACGCGATGGCGGCGGCGCTGGAGGAGATCTTCACCGTCGACGAGTCCAACTCTCTCGAGCTCACCCGGGGTGAGTGGGAGGCGCGCGACCTCCACCGCCGGTTCACCGAGGCGTTCCTCAGGCCGCTGCGCGCCCTGCTGTAGGGGCGGCGCTGGGCCGGGAGGAGCCTGATCAGCTGGTCGGGCTGGTCTGTCGGTCCGGGTTGGCCTCCGGCCGGCGGGTCAGGTCGACCTGGGCCGTGACCCGGTCGTCGAGACGGTTGCCCTTGAGGTTGACCGACCAGCCGCCCTCCCGGGACCCGCCGCACGAGCGCAGCGCGAGCTCCGCGCCAGCGTCGACGCAGGCCAGCGACAGGATCCGCCGGCCGCCGACCTGGATCCGCGCCCTGCCCTGCTTGCCCTCGAAGGCGGTGTCGAGGAAGACGGTGCCGATCAGGGCGCGGCCCGGAGGGCTGCTCTGCTCCTCGGTGACGTCGGTGAGCGTGTAGTCGAGCTGGAGCAGCAGGCTGGGGCGCACCAGGTCGATCGTGCGCGGCTCGGGACCGATCGTGGGGTCGGCCAGCGCCACGGTGCCCTGGCTGGTGCGGACCTGCAGGTCCGTCGCCTCCGGGGTCGCGCCGGCCACGTCGATCTGGGGCGAGTCGAAGACGGCCAGCGTGATCTCGGAGATCGCGGTCCCCCCGCGCATCCACTGCGTCACGTCGACCGTGCCGTCGGGCTGCACGCGGGCGTCGACGAACGTGCCGCGCACGGGCAGGCGGACCGGTGCGGTCGGGGGCGTACCGGCCTCGAGGGTCGAGCCACCCGCAGGCTCGGGCGCACTGCCGGACGCGGTGCCCCCGCCACCCTGACGACCCAGCACGACCAGCGTCGCCACGACCACCAGCGCGATCACCACCAGGCCCAGCAGGACCTGCTGGGTCCGCGGGTTGCTGGTCTCGGGGGCGGGCTGGTCGCCGCTCACCGCGGTCGACTCCCGCTGCGGCCGCCGACGGGCAGGGCCTCGACCACCGCCAGGTTCTGGTAGCCGCCCTGGCTGGCGACGAACGGGGGCGCGCAGGTGACCATGGTCAGGCGGGCCGGGCCCTTCGGCGAGAGGATCCGCGGGTGCTTGCCGAGCTCCCCGATCGGCACGAGCTGGCGTGAGCTGATCCGCCAGCGCGTGGTGCGGTCGGCGGTGCGTACGGAGACCTCGGCGCCCTTCGGCGCGCTCAGCAGCTCCGAGTACGGGCCGAGACCCTGGGTGGAGGAGTCGACGTGACCGGCCAGCAGCACCGAGCCGAACGGGTCGCCGATGCGAGCACCGCCCTCCCACCACCCGATCCTGTGCACGTCGTCGGGTACGTCGAGGAGCCCGCTGTCGTGGGTACCGACCGCGGCGACGGCGAGCCACCCGGAGCCGGGCAGCCGGACCGCGCGGGGATCCGCGGCCTGGACCGACCCCACGCGCTCGGCCTGGGAGGAGTCGACCTCGATCGTGCGCACCGAGGGGTTGGCCGAGGGCGCGGCCGGGTCGCGGCTCGGCCCGCCGGAGGGGTCCTGGGAGGCGCCCGTGCGCAGCGCCGCCGAGCCGAGGACGACGGCGGCGACGCCGACGCCGATCGCGAGCAGCGCGGGACGTGCGTTGCTCATGCGCTCACCGGGCGTGGAAGAGCGCGACCACGGCGTCGCGGACCAGGCCGGCGTCCGAGCCGGTCTCGATCCGGCTCGGGCGGACCGAACCGTCGGAGGCGAGGCCGGCCGAGTGCGAGACGACCCGCATCGAGCCGTTCATCGGCGAGCCCACGGCGTAGACCATGGTCACGGTCTCGGCCTGCAGCGAGACGTCGAGCGGGCCGAGGAACGCCTTGCGGTCGGTGCCGCTGGGCACCAGGGCGACCTGGTGGCCGCCGGCGGCGACGTCGGCCTCGGCGTACTCGCCGTTGGCGATGTTGGTGAACACGGTCTGACGGTCGACGCGCACGTCGGCGGGCGGGGCGGTCGCGGTGTGGGCGAGCACGACCCGGGCCTTGCCCGGGCCGATCGGCTGCGTCGGCACGGCGTACGTGCTGACGACCGGGTCGCCCTGGCGCGAGGCCGGGCTGTGCAGCACCACGTCGGTCGCCTTGCCGGCCGCGACCTTGACCGAGGTGGTCACCGACCACTCGTCGCTGGACATCTCGAGGTCGTGCTCGCCCGGGGCGAGCGAGAGCGGGCCGACGACGGAGCCGACCTTGGCGCCCTTCTGGACCTCACGGCCGTCGACGGTGATCGTGACCGTCTTGTCGGGGACGGCCTGGACGACGTACACCTGACCCTGCGCCTTGCCGGCCTGGCTCGTGCCCGTCCCGGCGGCGAGGAGGAACACGCTGAGCACCATCGCCAGCACGACGGTGACGATGGTGGCAGGTCGTCGGATCATGGTGGTGGTTCTCCCTGTGCGGCTCCCCATGAGCCGCGATCGATGTCATGTCGGGCGTGGCCGAGACGGCTCAGGTATCGACAGGACACCGCACCCCACGTGGTCGACGACGATACCACCGGGGGCGCCGGGACCCCCCCGGCGCGAGACGGCACGCCTAGACCATCGTCGGACCTCAGCGCGGGGTCACCCGCGCCGGCAGATGGGCTCGCGGAGCCATCCGGGCGCCGTGGCGCGGCCGGTGCAGCCGCTCGGCGCCGAGGAGGGCCACGACCCGTCCCCGCTGGGGACGCCACGGTTCGAGGTAGTCCTCCATCGCGGCGTCGTCGAAGGGTTCACCGGTCAGCGCCCACCCGACGTCCTTGGCGACGTGATAGTCGCCGAAGGAGACCGCGTCGGGGTCGCCCAGGGCGCGCACCCGCACCTCCGCGCTGGTCCACACCCCCACTCCGGGCAACGAGCGCAGGCGCGCGTCGGCCTCGGCGGCGCCCAGGTGCACGAGACGCTCCAGCGACCCCGCGACGCGAGCGACGCCGACCAGGGTGCGCGACCGGGCCGGGTCGACGTGCATCCGCAGCCACTCCCAGGAGGGGATCATCGCCAGCGTCTCGGGGGTGGGTTGCACGAACAGGCGCAGCTCCGGACCGGGCCCGGGCGCCGGCTCCCCGAAACGGTGGACGAGCATCCGGAACCCCGCGAAGGCCTCCTGACCGGTCACCTTCTGCTCGATGATGGCCGGCACCAGGGCCTCCATGACCAGGCCCGAGCGGCCCAGGCGCAGGTGCGGGTGCCGCCGGAGGGACTCCGCGAGCAGCGGGTGGCGCGGCTCGAAGCCCGTCCAGTCGTCCTCGGAGCCGAGCAGCGCGGGCACCGCCTCCATCGCCCAGGCGGCCCCCGGACCCCAGGTAGCGGCCCGCACGTCGCCGAGCGGGACCCGCTGCTCCAGGGCGAGGGTCGCCGGCCCCTCGGGCGTGCGCAGGCCGCGCCAGTGCCGTCCGCGGGCGTCGAGGCGGTACGTCGGGTCGCCGCCGCCGTGGCGCTGGAGCATCAGCACCTGGCGCAGCGAGACCGGCGCCGGCGGGCGGTAGGTGTGCAGCAGCCGCCCGCTCGCGCCGGAGGCGGGGTCGACGTGGTCCACGACACGAACCTAACCGAGGCCGCCGACCGCCGGGTGTGGCGTCGTCGGCGCCCACCGCCAGGATGGACGCGTGCTGCTCGCCGAGGTCGTCGCCACGTCAGCGCGGGTGCGGTCGACCCGCTCCCGCACCGAGAAGGTCGTGGCCCTGGCCGGGACGATCACGCAGGCGCTGGGCGAGCCGCCCCTCGACGCCGGTCACGACGTGGCCGAGGTCACGCTCGTCGTCGGCTACCTCGCAGGCTCGCTGCGCCAGCGGCGGACGGGCCTGGGCTGGCGGGGGCTGGGCGGGCTGCCGGAGCCGGCCGCCGAGGCGACCCTGGGGGTCGTGGAGGTCGACGCGGCGTTCGAGCGGCTGGCCGGACTGGCGGGTGCGGGCTCGCGGGCGGCGCGGACGCAGGCGGTCGGTGAGCTGTTCGCCCGGGCGACCGTCGAGGAGCAGCAGTGGCTGCGCGGTGCGATCACCGGCGAGGTCCGCCAGGGAGCGCTGGACGCCGTCGTGCAGGAGGCGCTCGCGAAGGCGACCGGCGTCAGGCTCACGTCGCTGCGTCGGGCCGCGATGCTCGCGGGCTCCACGACGGCGGTCGTGCCGGAGGCGCTCGCCGGAGAGGAGGCCCTCGCCGGTGTCGGGCTCGAGGTGGGCCGCCCGGTGCAGCCGATGCTCGCCTCCAGCGCACCCGACGTGGCCGCGGCGATGAGCAAGGCGGCCAAGGACGGCGGCGCGGTCGCGATCGACACCAAGCTCGACGGGATCCGGATCCAGGTCCACCGCGACGGCGACGACGTGCTCGTCGCGACGCGCAGCCTGGAGGACATCACCGCACGCCTGCCCGAGGTCGTCGACCTGGCCCGGTCCCTACCGGCGCAGCGGTTCGTGCTGGACGGGGAGGCGCTCTCGCTGGACGAGGGCGGGCGGCCGCGCCCGTTCCAGGAGACCGCCTCGCGCACCGCGAGCGGCGTGAGCGAAGCGGGCGCACACGTCACGGCGTACTTCTTCGACGTGCTGCACGTCGACGGCCGCGACCTGCTGACGGCGACCGGCACCGCGCGCGCCGATGCCCTCGCCGCCCTGGTGCCGGAGGCGAACCGCCCGCCGCGGGTCGTGACGGAGGACCCCGACGTCGCTGCGCAGTTCGTCGAGGAGGCCATCGCCGCGGGGCACGAGGGCGTGGTCGTGAAGTCGCTGGACGCGCCGTGGGAGGCCGGGCGACGTGGCTCCGGCTGGGTCAAGGTCAAACCGGTGCACACCCTGGACCTCGTGGTGGTCGCGATCGAGTGGGGATCGGGCCGTCGCCGCGGGTGGCTCTCGAACCTCCACCTCGCGGCTCGCCACGACGCAGGCGGGCTGGTGATGCTCGGCAAGACCTTCAAGGGCATGACCGACGAGATGCTCACGTGGCAGACCGAGCGGTTCCTCGAGCTGGAGACGTCGCGCGAGGGCCACGTGGTCCACGTGCGTCCCGAGCAGGTCGTCGAGATCGCCTTCGACGGCGTCCAGCGCTCGACCCGTTATCCGGGTGGGGTAGCGCTGCGGTTCGCGCGGGTGCTGCGCTACCGCGACGACAAGGGCGCCGACGAGGCCGACACCCTCAGCACCGTGCGGGCGTTCCTGTAGGTCACGCCGCGGCTGAGCAACGCTCAGGCGGCGTGGCCGAGGCGTTCGAGGAGGCGCCACTCGATGTCGAGGCGGTGTGGGGGTGTCGGTGCTGGTGCTGGTGTGGGTGTGGGTGGGGTGGGGGCTCGGGATCGGTGGCGGTGCCCGGTGGGGGTGGTGGTCTGCACGGTGTGGCGGGCCTGGAGGTCGTTGATGACGGTCTTGGGTCCAGCCGGGTGCTTGTTTGGTGTGGTTGCAGGCCTCGCAGAGCCCTTGGAGGTTGGCCGCGGTGGTCGGGCCGCCCTGGTCGGCGGGGATCACGTGGTCGGTGTGGCGGGCCGGGGCGTCGCACCAGGGGGTCCGGCACAGCCCCTGGTCGCGCAGGTTCAGGTACGTCGCGAGGCCGTTGGTGGCCAGGCGCTGCTTGGTCGACAGGGCGACGAGGTTGCCGGCCGGGTCGGTGTAGAGCCGGCGGATCCAGGCTCCGAGGTCCTCGGTGGCCCGGGCGATGGCCTCCCTCGCGATCTGGGCCGGCACCGGCCCCCATCCGGGGATCGTGGCGGGCTCGTGACCGGCACCGAGCAGGGACTGGTCGGAGAGGACCACCTCGACAGTGACCGGCACCCCGGTCGCGGTGGCCTGTCCGGTCAGGCGGGTGATCATCAGGTCGGCCATCAGCTGGCCCCTCGACCGGGGGTCGCCCTCGGCCCGCAACCGGTCGGCCTCACGACCCAGGGCGACGTGGGCGGCGATGGCCTGGACCATCGGCAGCAGCCCGGTCAGGTAGGCCATCGTGTCCGGTGCGGGGCGCAGGCTGACCCGCCGTTCGGTCTCGGCGCGGCGGTTGCGGCGCCACGACCGCGGCGGGATCGATCGCCGCGACCCGGCGGCGTACCTCCCCCACGACCCGCCCGGTCCCGAGGCCCTCGACGAACCGGGCCCCGTCCGGCCCGGGTGCGCAGAGGGCCTCATCGAGGAGGGCGCGCTGCTCGCGGTCCAGGCACCCCGACTCACGCGCGATCAGCATCGCGCGGAACTCGCTCAGCGTCCCCTCGCGCAGGGCGGCCGCGGTGTGGGGCAGGTCGACCGCGAGGTCCTTCGGCGGACCCCACCAGCACCTGGCCCCGGTGCGGGGACTCCTGCCGGGCCAGGGCGACCTGCGCGCCCACGCCCCTGACCCCGACGGGCGGCCGGGACCCCCGCGGCGGCGTGCTGGGCCCGCACCGAGGCATCCAGGGCGACGGCGAGGTCGGCCTGCGCCGCACACAGTGCGGACTTCAGCTGCTCCATCGCCGCGATCGCCTCGACCCGTCCCGCGTCCGCGGCCCGGTCCTGTCCCCCGCGGTCCACGCGCTCGGCGCCCAGCGTGACCCTCAGGGCCCGCAGGTCGTCGAGGAGGGCGGTCATGAAGCCAGTGTATCGAACACCAGTTCGACAGGCCAGCCTCTTCCACAGAGTGACGCCTCGTTCTCGGCGGGCCGCCAACCGTCCACAGCAGCGCCCGCCAGGACCCCGTCCACACGTCGACGACCTCGCGGCGCGGGTCGAGCCCGGAAGGACCAGGGTCGTGCCCATGACCGCTACCGCGTCGGAGACCACCACGCCCAGCAACGCGATCATCGACCTCGCCCGAGCGGCCCGGGCCAGGCCCGCGACCGGGTCGAGCCGGGGGCGCTACCTGCGCGTCGTGCCCGACGGCGTCGGCGGTGTCCGGCTCTCAGGTCGGGGGCGCGCGCGGGACGGCGAGATCATCCGGGCAGCGCTGGACGCGATGGCCGACGCCGGCCCGGACCCCGGCGCCCTGCGCTGGGACGCGCTGGTCGCGCTCTGCTGCCTGAGGACTGCGTCACAGACGCTGCAACTCCCAGTTGCACGTTCCGTACACTCCCCTGCCATGACCACCGCGCCGCTGCCGGACGGCAGACGCAAGGCCGCCGCCGTACGCCGCCGCGCCCGCGAGGCGGAGATCATCGCGGCCACCCGCGAGCTGTTCGACGCCCGCGGGGTCGGCGAGGCCCAGATCGAGGACATCGCCCGCGCTGCCGGGATCAACCGGGCGATCGTCTACCGCCACTTCACCGGCAAGGAGGAGCTGACCGCCCTCACCCTGGTGGTCTACCTCGACGAGCTGCGCGAGGAGCTGCACGACCGCCGCGGCCACCGACGGGCCCGCTGCCGACCGGCTGACCCGGATCGTGGGCGCCTTCGTCGACTACGGCGTGAGTCACCCCGCGTTCGTCGACTGCGCCCAGTCCCTGATGCGTCGTCAGGGCCAGGACCTGCTCGACGAGATCAGTGAGGGCGCACTGTTCCGTCTCGGACGGGCGATCTCCAGCTGCCTCGCGACCCTGTCCGGGGTGCTGGAGGACGGCACCCACGGTGGTGACTTCCGCGTCGACGACCCGAACCTGCTGGCCAACACCCTCTACGCCAGCGGACTCGGAGCGCTCCAGCTGGCGCGCGTCGGCATCCTGGTCAAGGAAGCGGCGCCGGGGATCCCCACGGTCGGTCAGATCTCGGCCGAGCAGGTCCGCGACTACCTGGTCGCCACCGCGCTGGCGCTGGCCACCGGGCCGGCGCCGAGGTCCTAGCCGGCCTCAGGCCTTCTCGAGGATCGCGGTCACGCCCTGGCCGCCGGCGGCGCACACCGAGATGACGCCCTTGGCGCCCGACGCGGTGTCCTGCGAGAGCAGCTTGGCCAGCACGTTGACGATGCGACCACCAGTGGCGGCGAACGGGTGGCCAGCCGCCAGCGAGGACCCGTTGACGTTGAGCTTCGACCGGTCGATCGAGCCCAGCGGTGCGTCGAGACCGAGCCGCTCCTTGCAGAACACCGGGTCCTCCCACGCCTTGAGCGTGGAGAGCACCTGCGAGGCGAACGCCTCGTGGATCTCGTAGTAGTCGAAGTCCTGCAGCGAGTGGCCCTCGCGCTCGAGCATCCGCGCCATGGCGTACGCCGGCGCCATCAGCAGGCCCTCGCCGCCGTGCACGTAGTCGACGGCCGCCGTCTCGTAGGCGGTGAGGTAGGCCAGCACCGGCAGGTCGTGCGCCGCGGCGTACTCCTCGGAGGCCAGCAGCACCACGGACGCGCCGTCGGTGAGCGGGGTGGAGTTCGCGGCGGTCATCGTGGCCGCCTCGCCCCGGCCGAAGACCGGCTTGAGGGTGGCGAGCTTCTCCACGGTCGAGTCCGCGCGCAGGTTCTGGTCACGCTCGAGGCCGCGGAAGGCGGTGACCTGGTCGTCGAGGAACCCGGCGTCGTACGCCGCGGCGAGGTGCTGGTGCGACGCGGCGGCGAGCTCGTCCTGCTCCTCGCGGCCGACCTGCCACTCCAGCGCGGTCAGGGCGGCGTGCTCGCCCATGGACAGGCCGGTGCGCGGCTCGCCGTTCTGCGGGATGGAGGGCACGAGGTCACCGGGGCGGATCCTGGCCAGCGCGGCCAGCCGACCCTGCAGCGTCTTGGCCCGGTTTGCCTGGAGCAGCGCCTTGCGCAGGCCCTCACCCACCGCGATCGGGGCGTCGGAGGTGGTGTCCGAGCCCCCGGCGAGCCCGACCTCGATCTGGCCCAGAGCGATCTTGTTGGCCACCTGGATCGCGGCCTGGAGGCCGGTTCCGCAGGCCTGCTGGATGTCGGTGGCCGGGGTCTCGGCGGAGAGCTTCGAGCCGAGCACCGCCTCGCGTGCCAGGTTGAAGTCGCGCGAGTGCTTGAGCACGGCACCGGCGACGACCTCGCCGAGCCGCTCGCCCTCGAGGCCGAAGCGGGTCACGGCTCCGTCGATGGCCGCGGTCAGCATGTCCTGGTTGGACGCGGTCGCGTAGACGGTGTTGGAGCGGGCGAAGGGGATCCGGTTGCCGCCGACGACGGCGACGCGACGAGTGCTGGAGATCATGGGACCCATACTGACGGGTAATGTCGCCGTGCGCGAGCCGATGAGGGCCAGGTCACGAACTGTGGACGCCCGGTTACACATCGAGTTACATGTTCGTCGTACCGATGCGCCGCCCCCGAACCGAAGGAACGCACCCGCATGAGCGACCGCTACCAGGGCTTCACCACCACCCCGATCGGGAAGCTCCTGGTCAAGAATCTCGGACTGCCCGCCCCCACTCCCCTGGAGCGCTACACCGCCGGCGACCCGCTCGTCGACGGCACCGTCCTGGTGGGCGGCACCGGGCGCCTGGCCGAGTCGCTGCCCGGACTGCTCGACCAGGTGGGCATCGCCACCACGACGCAGACGCCGGAGGGCGACCGCTTCAAGGGTCTGGTCTTCGACGCGACCGGCCTGAGCAGCAGCGCCGACCTCCACCGGTTGCGCGAGTTCTTCACCCCCGTGATGCGCAGCCTCGAGACCTGCCCGCACGTGGTCGTGCTCGGCACCCCTCCCGAGCAGCTCACCGGGGCCGAGCGGGTCGCCCAGCGGGCGCTCGAGGGGTTCACCCGCTCGCTCGGCAAGGAGATCGGCCGCGGCGGCACCGTCCAGCTGGTCTACGTCGCCGAGGGCGCCGAGGCCTCGGCCCTGAGCACGCTGGCCTTCCTGCTCTCGCCCAAGTCGGCCTACGTCTCCGGCCAGGTGGTGCGGATCGGCTCACACGGCACCGCCGAGCCGGGCACCGTCGTCGACGAGACCCTCCCGCTCACCGGCAAGGTCGCGCTGGTCACCGGAGCCAGCCGCGGCATCGGCGAGCAGATCGCCCGGGTCCTGGCCCGCGACGGCGCGACGGTGCTCGGCGTCGACGTCCCCCAGGCGGCCAGCGAGCTGCAGGCGCTGATGAAGGAGCTCGACGGCGACTGGCTCACCCTCGACATCACCGGGCGTGACGCCCCTCAGCGCATCGCCCACCACCTCGGCGAGAAGCACGGTGGCGTCGACGTGGTCGTGCACAACGCGGGCATCACGCGCGACAAGAAGCTGGCCAACATGGACGGCTCCCGCTGGGACTCCGTGATCGCGGTCAACCTCACCGCGCCGGAGCTGATCACGCGCGAGCTGCTCTCCCAGGGCCTGATCAACGCGGGCGGCTCGGTCGTCGGTGTCGCCTCCATCGCTGGGATCGCCGGCAACGTCGGGCAGACCAACTACGCGGCCTCCAAGGCCGGCGTGATCGGCCTGGTCGACTCCCTGGCCGACGAGCTGAGCGACGGCATCACGATCAACGCCGTCGCACCGGGCTTCATCATCACCGCGATGACCGCCGCCGTGCCGTTCGCGACCCGTGAGGTCGGGCAGCGGCTCAACGCGATGTCGCAGGGTGGTCTGCCCGTCGACGTCGCGGAGACGATCGCGTGGTACGCCCACCCGGGCTCGACGGCCGTCAACGGCAACGTCGTGCGGGTCTGCGGCCAGATGATGCTGGGCGCCTGAGGTGGCCGCCGAGAGCGCGGGCCGCCCGATCGAGCCGACCGTCCTCGAGGGCACACCGGGTGGGGTGAGCACCCTGCTCCGCGCGGCGCTGCCCTCGCTGCCCGTCGTGGGCTCGCTGCCCGGCATCCGCAAGGCCCCGGCCGACGGCTTCGAGGGCCTGAGCTTCCAGCGCGCCGGGATCGAGGTCGAGCGCGGGGCGGTCGACGCGTACGCCGCGGTGTGCGGGTTCCCGGTCAAGGACACCGTGCCCCTGACCTACCCCCACGTGCTGGCCTTCGGCCTGCACATGGCCATCCTCACCGACCCCGCCTTCCCGGCGCCGGCCGTCGGCACGGTCCACGTCGAGAACGCCATCACCCGCCACCGCCAGGTGCGCGTCGGCGACACCCTGAGCCTGACCGCACGGGTCGGCCCGTCGCGACCGCACCCCAAGGGCCAGGTCTTCGACTTCGAGGTCGAGGCGCACGCCGAGGACGGACTGGCCTGGGAGAGCACCTCGACGTACCTGCGCCGCGGCAAGGGTGACTCCGCCGCCTCCTCGGGCAGCTCCTTCCCCGACGCCGAGCCCAACGGGACGGTGTGGAGCCTGCCCGGCGACCTCGGGCGCCGCTACGCCGCCATCTCCGGCGACCACAACCCGATCCACCTCTACCCGCTGACAGCCAAGGCACTGGGCTTCCCCCGCCAGATCGCCCACGGCATGTGGACCAAGGCCCGGTGCGTGGCGGCGCTGGAGAACCGGCTGCCCGACGCCGTGCGCGTCGAGGTCGCGTTCAAGAAGCCCGTCTTCCTGCCCGGACGGGTCGCCTTCGGGTCGACGACGCTCGACGACGGCTACGCGTTCTCGCTCTCGAGCCCTGCGAGCGGGGCGCCGCACCTCGCGGGTCGCACCACGCGGCTCTAGCCGTCACGGTCGGGGGCGCGGGTCCCGGGTGCGTCCGAAGGACGCGATCGTCACCGCACCCAGGAGCGTGACGGTGGCCGAGGTGATCACGGCGAGGTCGAAGCCGGCCGTGATCTCCTCGCGCAGGCCGGCCACGGTGACGAACAGCGTGATCCCGACGGCCGCACCCAGGTAGCGCGCGGTGTTGTTGGCCCCCGAGCCCATCGCGGCGCGCTCCGGCGGCACGCTGGCCACCGCCTCCCGGCCCAGGATGGCGTTGAGGGCGCCCGTGGCCAGTCCCGCGAGCACCATCGCCGCCGTCAGGCGCCACAGGGCGTCCCCGGCCGAGACACCGAAGCAGGCCAGCTGCCCCAGGGCCACGACGGCCAGCAGCGCGGCGATCGGCCGCGGGCCGGTCGGGGTCACCGGCAGACGGGGAAGCACGAGCGCGGCGACGACGCTGGTCAGCGACCAGCCCAGGACGGGCACGGTCGCGACGGACAGGCCGCGGTCGAGGCCGACGTCGACGAGCGTCGGCAGGTAGGACGTCGTGCCGATGATGCCCAGGCCGAGGATCAGGGAACCCGTCGTCGCGGCGCGGAAGCGCGGGTTGCCCAGCAGGGTGGGGTCGAGCAGGGGCGCCCGGACGCGGCGCTCGACGCGCACGAAGCCGATGACGCCCACGACGGCGAGGGCGCCGAGCACGACGGTGGCGACGTCCACCCCGCCGCGGCCCTGCGTCAGGGCCGAGACGAGGGCGGCGGCGGCGAGGCTCAGCAGAGCCAACCCGGGGAGGTCGACGCGCCCGGGGACCCCGGGCGGTGCCTGCACCGAGCGGCGGGTCGGGACGATGACCACCAGCGTGACCACCGCCGTCACGACATAGTCCTCGCGCCACCCGGTCGCCCACGACGCATCCAGGTCGAGGACCAGCGCGAGCAGCGCGCCGAGCGTGATGCCGAGCCCGACGCTGGCACCCCAGACCGCGGTGGCCCGGGTCCGCGCGGGTCCGGGTGCCGTCGAGGCCGCCAGCAGCGCGAGACCACAGGCCAGGACGGCCGCGCCGCCCAGGCCCTGGGCCACGCGTGCCGCCACGAACAGCCAGGGCTCCCACGCCACCGCGCACACCAGGGCCCCTCCTCCGAGCACCGCGAGGCCCGCGACGTAGACCCGACGACGTCCGCGGGTGTCGCCCGCGACCCCTGCGGCGAGGAGCCCGGCGGCCAGCCCGACGCTCATCGAGCTGAGCATCCAGGCTCGCGCCGCCTGCCCGGCGCCGAGGTCGGGTGCACTGCGGGCCAAGGTGGAGATGGGCGTGACGTAGGTGACCAGGACCAACGCGGTCCCGGCCGCTACCCAGCGCAGCGTGGACTCCTCCGGAGCCGGAGTCGGTTTGACTTTCGAACTCACGGGCTGGACGCTAGCAGGCGTGACCGGTCCCGACCACCGCGCGAGCCCGACGGAGACGGCGCGGATCGACCTGACCGTCCTGCCGGGACGACCGTGCCCCGCCGCCGCCGCCCTCGAGCTCGTCGGCGAGCGCTGGTCGCTGCTGGTCGTGCGCGAGCTGCTGATGGGCAGCCGCCGGTTCACCGACATCGTCCGGGGCACCGGGGCGCCCCGGGACCGGGTCACGGCGCGGCTCCGCTCGCTCGAGGCGGCCGGCGTCGTGGAGCGGCGGCCCTACCAGAGCTCACCGGTGCGTGAGGAGTACCTGCTGACCGAGGCCGGACGGGCGCTGGCTCCGGTGGTGCAGGCGCTGCGCTCGTGGGGCACGACGTACGCCGTGGCGCCCGCGGACGTCAGCGGTCCCGGCGAGGGCGGATGATGCCCTCCTGCGCGACGGTCGCGACGAGCGTCGCGTCCGGCAGGTAGACCTCGCCGAGCGAGAGCCCGCGACCTCCCTGCGCCGACGGCGACCACTGGTCGTAGAGCCACCACTGGTCGACCCGGAAGGGCCGGTGGAACCAGATCGTGTGGTCGAGCGAGGCCATCTGGACCTGCGCCGGCACGACCGGGTGCGCACCGAGCGAGGCACCGAGCAGGCTCACGTCACTGGCGAAGACGAACAGAGCCTGGTGGATGGTCGGGTCCTCGGGCAGCTCACCGCGCAGGCGCAGCCACATCCGCGACTGCGAGGGGTGACGGGCATCAGGCTCCAGCCCGCGCTGGCTGTTGCCGAGGAAGCGCATGTCCAGCGCCCCCCACTCGCTGACCAGGGAGTCGACCTCGGCGTTGCCGGCCTTGCGCATCAGCTCGAGCATGTCCAGGCCCGTCTCGGGCCCGGCGACCTCGGGCATCACGTCCTGGTGCTCGAGGCCCTCCTCGTGACGGTGGAAGCTGACGGTCTGGTAGTAGATGACCCGCCCGTGCTGGCGTGCCTCGACCCGGCGCGTGACGAAGGAGCGTCCGTCGCGGATCCGCTCCACGGAGTAGATGATCGGCACGCTGTAGTCGCCGGCGAGCAGGAAGTAGGAGTGCAGCGAGTGCACTCCCATCGCGGGATCCACCGAGCGGATGGCCGCGATCAGGGCCTGGGCCGCCACCTGACCGCCGTACACCCGGGTGCGCTCGGTGCGGGGGTGACGACCGCGGTGGAGGTCGTCGTCGAGCTGCTCGATGTCGAGCAGCCGGACGAGGTCCGCCGTCCGGTCGGCCCCAGGCTCCGCGACGGCGTCGCTCACCGCTCGTCCTCGGGGTTCTCCAGGTCGGCCAGGAAGCGCTCGAACTCCTTGCCGAGCTCCTCACCGGTGGGCAGCGGCTGGTCACTGGCCAGCAGGTTGGACCCCGCGTCCTCGGAGCGCTCGAAGGCGTCGTACTGACGCTCGAGGGCCTCGACGACGGAGGTGACCTCCTCGTTGTCGGCGAGGTAGCGCTCGATCTCGCCGCGCCGGCTCTCGGCCTGCGACCTGAGCGCGTCGAGGTCGATCGTCAGCCTTCCCGCGAGCTCGACCTGCTCGAGCAGCACGGTCGCGGCCTGCGGGTAGTCGAGCTGGGCCAGGTAGTGCGGGATGTGGGCGACGAAGCCGAGCGCGTCGTGGCCCCACTCCCCCAGGCGCAGCTCGAGCAGCGCCTGGGCGCTGCTGGGGATGCGCAGCTCGCCGCGCCACGGGCTGGTGCCGGTGATCAGCTCGGGGCGGTTGGCGTGCCTGGTCACGGCGATGGGCCGGGTGTGCGGCGCCGCCATCGGGACCGAGCCCATGCCGACGACCCGGGTCACGCCGAACCGCTCGACCACCTCGCGCACGGCCTGGCAGAAGGCCTCCCACCGCACGTCGGGCTCGACGCCGTGCAGCAGCAGGTACGGGGTACCGCCGCTGTCGCGCAGGAGCCGCACGAGCAGCCGCGGGGCCTCGTAGCCCGCGTAGTGGTCGACCACGAAGGACATCGGAGGCCGGCGCGCGCGGTAGTCGTGCAGCTCGTCGACCGCGAACGTGGCCACGACGGGACCCGACGACTGCCGGGTCGGCGGCGCAGCGTCGCCGGGGTCGGCGATGCCGGGATCGGTGCTCGCGTCGTCGCCCACCTCGTGGTCGTCGAGCGTGCCGCTGCCGCCGGTGCCACCGGTGCGCTCGGTGTCGGCGCCGGTCTCGGAGATCGGCATGTGGGTCGTGCGGGCCTCGTCGACCGCGACGAGATGGCGTGCGGCCAGGGCGGCGGCGTTGCCGGCGTCGAGGAATCCATCGAGCACCAGCACCATCGTCAGGTCCTCGACCCCGTCGAGGTCGGGGACGTCATCGACGATGTGGACCAGGCGGGAGGAGCTCATCGTCCCAGGATATGTGCGGGCGTCGGCGCCACCCGGGCCGCCCCGGTGGGGGGCTCAGGCGTCGGAGCGGCGCTGGTCGGTCTCGAGCATCGACGGGGTCGCGTCGAGGGCCGTGACGTCCTCGACGATGTCACGGGCCAGCGCCTGCGGCGAGAGCCCGATCCGCTCGAGGATCGCTCCCCGCTTCGCGTGGTCGAGGAACTCCTGCGGGATGCCCCGCAGCCGGAAGGGGGTCCGCACGCCGGCCGCGTTCAGGGTCTGGAGCAGCACCGCGCCGCAGCCCCCGGTCTCGCCGTTGTCCTCGACGCTCACCACGAGGCGGTGGGTGCGGGACAGCTCGATGAGAGCGGGGTCGACAGGCTTGACCCATCGGGGGTCCACGACGGTGACGCCGATGCCCTGGTCGGCCAGGCGGCCGGCGACCTCGAGGGCGGTCGCTGCCATCGCGCCGACCGCGACCAGGAGCACGTCACGGGCCCCGTCGCGGACCAGCACGTCGACGCCGCCGACGCGGTCGACGGCGGGCATGTCCTCGGGCGGGGGGCCCTTGGGGTAGCGCAGCACCGTCGGGGCGTCGTCGACCGCGACCGCCTCGTCGAGCAGCTCGTCGAGACGCGCGGGGTCGCGGGGGGCGGCCAGGCGCAGGCCGGGCACGAGCTGGAGCACGGACATGTCCCACATGCCGTTGTGGCTCGCGCCGTCGTCGCCGGTCACGCCGGCGCGGTCGAGGACGAAGGTGACCCCGCAGCGGTGCAGCGCGACGTCCATGAGGACCTGGTCGAAGGCACGGTTGAGGAAGGTGGCGTACAGCGCGATCACGGGGTGCAGACCCCCGATCGCCAGGCCGGCAGCCGACGTGGCGGCGTGCTGCTCGGCGATGCCGACGTCGAAGATCCGCTGCGGGAACCGCGAGGCGAACTTGTCCAGCCCGACCGGGTGCGTCATGGCGGCGGTGATGGCGACGACGTCGGGGCGCTGGTGACCCACGCGCACCATGGCGTCGGCGAAGTGGTCGGTCCAGATCTGCGCCTTCGGGCTCTCCACCCCGGTGTCGATGTCGAAGGGCCCGGGCGAGTGGAACTGGTCGGCCTCGTGGCGCTCGGCCGCGTCGTAGCCGAAGCCCTTGCGGGTCAGCGCGTGCACGATCACCGGACCGCCGAAGCGCCTGGCCTGGCCCAGCGCCTGCTCCATGGCCTGCTCGTCGTGGCCGTCGACCGGGCCGACGTACTTCAGGCCGAGGTCCTCGAAGAGGCCCTGCGGCGCGATCGCGTCCTTGAGGCCCTTCTTCATCGCGTGCAGGGCGTCGTACGTCGCCGCACCCACGCCGGGAACCGCGTTGAGCCGCCGCTTGACCAGGTCGAGCACCTGCTCGTAGCGCGGGCTGGTGCGCAGCGAGGTCAGGGCGGTCGCGAGCCCACCGATCGTCGGGGTGTAGGAGCGGCCGTTGTCGTTGACGACGATCACCAACCGGCTGTCCTTGGCCACGGCGATGTTGTTCAACGCCTCCCAGGCCATCCCGCCGGTCAGCGCGCCGTCGCCGATGACGGCCACGGTGTGGCGGTCCTCGCCGCGGATGGCGTAGGCCTTCGCGATCCCGTCGGCGTAGCTCAGGGCGGTCGAGGCGTGGGAGTTCTCGACGATGTCGTGCTCGGACTCGGCCTGGCTCGGGTAGCCCGAGAGGCCGCCCTCCGTGCGCAGACCGGCGAAGTCCGCCGCTCGGCCGGTCAGGATCTTGTGCACGTAGGACTGGTGGCCGGTGTCGAAGACGATGCGGTCGCGTGGCGAGTCGAAGACACGGTGCAGGGCGATCGTGAGCTCGACGACGCCCAGGTTGGGACCGAGGTGCCCACCGGTGCGGGCGCACGTCGTGACCAGCAGGTCGCGGATCTCGCTGGCCAGACCCGTCAGGTCCTCCTGCGAGAGACCTCGCAGGTCGCGAGGTCCGTGGATCGACTCGAGCAGGCCCATGGACGCGAGTCTACGACTCGTCGGGTACCCCTTCCGCATCGCGACGACCGACCAGCAGGGCGTAGGTGGGGCTGGTCAGCAGCGCGGGGAGCGCCCGGGTGGCGAGGGCGGACAGTGGGAGGGTCAGGGCGCGCCGCGGCTCGACGAAGACGATCCGGCGCCCCTCGTGGCACTCCACCTCGGCGTCGGTCAGCGTCGTCGGCGCCAGGAAGACGTGCACCGGGTCGGTGCGGGCGTAGCCGGCGTGGAAGACCTGCAGCGTGCACCAGTGGACCAGCTCGCCGTGACCGCTCGGCGCGAGCTCGACACCGGTCTCCTCGGCGAGCTCGCGGTACGCCGCGACCAGGACGTCCTCGCCGGGCTCGACGTGTCCGCCGACCAGGCTCCACGTCTCGGGGTCGATGACGGGGTGCTCGTCGCGCTCCTGGAGCAGCAGCCAGCCGCGCGGGTCGACGAGGATGACGCTGGCGAAGTCGGGCACCCGGCGACCGTAGTGGCCGACGCGGTCGTCGACGGGCATGCTGAGCAGATGAGCTCGTGGTGGCGTCTCGCGTCGGCCCTGCTGGTGCCGTGGGCGGCCGCGCTGCTGGTGACGACGACCGGGTCGCGGTGCTACGGCGCCGAGGACGGTGCACCGGCACCGGTGGTGGCCGGCTACGCGATCGAGAGCCTGTCCTCGGCCGCCCTGGTGCGCAACGCCCCGGGGCTCGCGACGGTGACCGTCGCGGGGACGATGCTCCGTCCCGGTGGGTCGTCGACCACCTCGCCCACCCCGGATGCCCGGCGTCTGCTCCGGACGGCGCACCAGCACGGGCTGCGCGCCGAGATCATCCTCAGCAACTACTCCGACCTGCTCGGCGACTTCGATCCCGCCGCGGCGCACGGACTCCTGAGCAGCGTGGCGAACCGACGTGCGGTGGTGGCCTCCCTCGTGCGCTCCGTGCGCCGTCAGGGCTGGGACGGCGTCAACGTGGATCTCGAGCGGATCCGTCCGGGCGACGCAGCGGGCCTCGTCGACCTGGCCCGACGACTGCGGGCCCGTCTCCCCGCTCGGGCGCAGGTCTCCGTCGACGTCTCCGCGCGGACCAGCCGGGAGGCCTACCGGGCCTCCGGCTACCGCCTGGGAGCGCTCGCCGCCCACGTCGACCTGGTCCAGCTGATGACCTACGACCAGCACGGACCCACCTGGTCGGACCCTGGCCCGATCGGTGCCCTGGACTGGCAGCGCCGCGCGCTGTCCGCCGCAGCGACGCTCGTGCCGCCCGGGCGTCTCGACGTCGGGGTCGCGGGCTACGGCTACACGTGGCCGACGACCGGCAGCGGGCGGAGCCTCACCGTCGCGCAGGCGCGCCGCCGGGTCGAGGCCGACGGCGCGAGCGCTGCGTGGGACGAGGCGTCCGGCGAGTGGAACGCGACCCTGTCGGACGGGACCGTGATCTGGTGGTCCGACGCCCGCTCGCTCGAGCTGCGCCGCACCCTGGCCGTCGAGCTCGGACTGCACGGACTGGCCGTGTGGCGCCTGGGTTCGGCCGACCCGCTGACGGCCGCGTAGGTTCGCCGGGTGCCTGCCCGGATCGCCGTCTGCGTGGCGGCCCTGGTCCGGGACGGTCGCGTGCTGCTGGCCCACCGGCACCCCGCGCGAGCGTGGTACCCGGACTGCTGGGACCTCGTCGGAGGACACGTCGAGGCCGGCGAATCGGTGATCGGAGCGATCGAGCGTGAGTGCCTCGAGGAGCTCGGCATCCGCATCGTCGACCCCGAGCCGATGCCGCTGCGATGGAGCGACCCGTCGCTGGAGCTGCACGCCTTCCGGGTCACCCGGTGGAGCGGCGAACCGTTCAACGCGGCCCCGGAGGAGCACGACGCGCTCGGCTGGTTCCACCCCGAGGAGCTCGAGGAGCTGACGCTTGCCGACGGCACGAGCCTGCCGGACATCCTGGCGGCCGTCCGGGTTCGTTGATCCGCCCGCCTACACGACGCAGAACTCGTTGCCCGCGGGGTCGAGCAGGCCCACGCCGTCGGTGCAGCCGGCGTCGTCGCGCGTGGCACCGAGCGCCAGCAGCCGCTCGACCTCGTCGTCGACCGTCGCCCCGGAGCGCGGCGCAACGTCGAGGTGGAGCCGGTTGCGGCCGAGCTTGGGAGCCACCGGCTCGCCTCCCCAGGTGAGCTTGGGCCCGCCGTCGGGTGCCTGGACCGCGGTCTCGCCGTCGTGGTCCCAGACCAGCTCCCAGGACAGTGCGTCGCGCCAGAAGCAGCCGACGTCCGCCAGACCGTCGCCGGCCAGGGAGCTGAAGAACGGGCAGCCGGCGAGGAAGGTGCCACCTGGCTCGAGGACGCAGAGCTCGTTGCCGTCGGGGTCCGCGAGGACGACGTGCTCGGCGTCCTCGCCCTGACCGACGTCGAGGTGACGCGCGCCGAGCGCGAGGGCCCGGCGTACGACCGTCTCCTGCTCCTCGAGCGAGGCCGGGAGCAGGTCGGGGTGCATCTGGTTCGGTCCCCACTTCTCCGCGGTACCGGCGACGAAGCGGAGCGCGAAGCCGACCTCCGCACCCAGCCCCAGGTACGGCGCACCGCGCTCGGTCGTGACGTCGAGGTCGAGGTCGAGCAGCCCGCCCCAGAACGCGGCGAGACCCGTCGGGTCGGGCGAGGTGAACGTCAGCGCCACCAGCTCGCAGGCCACCGCGTCAGGACCGGTTCCGCGCGACCGCGGTCCGCACCAGCGACACGAACGCGTCGTCGTCGAGCGGGTCGCCCTCGCGCAGGTCGATCGCCCGGCGTGTGCCGGCGTCCAGGCTGGCGTTGAACAACCCGTCCGGGTCGTCGACCGACGCGCCCTGGGCGAACGTGAGCTTCACCTTGTCCCGGTAGGTCTCCAGCGTGCAGACCAGGCCGTCGCAGGAGAACGTCGGGACACCGTCGGGGTTGGTGGGCTTGCGCCACTTCACCTCCTCGCAGATCCCGGGGTCGGCCCGCAGGATCAGTCCCCGCAGCCGGTCGCGCGTCCCCTCACGCCAGTCGTTGCTCACGCACCGGGACGCTACTCGCGCCCACGTCTCACAGTCGAGCGTTCCACCGCCGTCCGCGCAGGGCGTCCTCGACCAGACCGACCTCGCGGCGTACGCCGACCAGGCGGGCCGACTCCGACAACCAGGCCTGGGCCGCGGCTTCGACGACGTCACCGCCGACGGCGTCGCGCAGCTCGGCCCGCGCCTCGTGCAGCGCCCGCCGACACCCCGCCTGGCACGCCTCGACGTGCAGCACCGCGAAGCGTGCGAGCACGATCGGGTGACGACGCACGACGGGGTAGGAGCGGTACTCAGGCGGGCACAGGTCCAGCAACCAGGCCGTCGCCACGCGGTCCCAGTCCGGTGCGTCCGGCGGCGGCACGTCGTGGGGCCAGCCGGGCGGGGCGACGTAGAAGGACACCCGCACACACTAGTCGAACGTGCGTTCTAGGACCAGCAATCAGCCGGCCAGGAAGCTGAAGCGCACGTCTCGCTCGGCGTTGTCGACGTTGAGGTCGACCAGGCACACGCTCTGCCAGGTGCCGAGCGCGAGGCTGCCGCCCAGCACCGGGATGCTGGCGTACGGCGGCACCAGGGCCGGCATCACGTGGGAGCGACCGTGCCCCCCCGAGCCGTGCCGGTGGCGCCACCGGTCGTCGGCCGGGAGCAGGTCCCCGAGGGCGGCGAGCAGGTCGTCGTCGCTGCCGGCCCCGGTCTCGAGGATGGCCAGCCCGGCGGTCGCGTGCGGGACGAACAGGTGGACCAGCCCGTCGCCGCGCCCGTCGACGTACGCGGCGACGTCGCGGGTCAGGTCGAGCACGCGCTCCCGGCCGCCCGTTCGGTAGGTCTGGGTCTCTGAGTGCATGGGGCGATCGTGGCAGGCGGCTCAGACGGCCGTCGTGGTCGGGGTCTCGCCGCTCGGGTCACTCAGACCGCCGTCGCACGAGGCCATCGGCTCCGGCGCGGTCTGCGCGGTGCCGTACTGCTCGAGGAAGAGCGGCAGGCGCGGGTCGTCGGGTCCGGAGAGCCGCAGCTGGGCGCCCCAGACCGTGACCACCAGCGGCGCGTCGAGGCCCGGGTAGGGCGACAGGATGCCGTTCTCGGGCAGCAGCGCGACGAGCTCCGCGCGCGCCTGCGCGTCGAGGTCGTCCTGCACGGCGAACCACACCGTCCCGTGCTCGAGGTCGTGCACCACGTTCTCCTCGCGCACCGGCTCGTCGTAGGTGCCGCAGTCCAGCCAGGCCCCGGCGTGCGGGCCGCCGACGGCCGGGCTCTGGTCGTAGGTGACCGGCTCGTCGGTGTGCGTGGTCGGCAGGTCGTCGTAGGTCTCGACGGCCGCGAGGCTGACCGGCTCCGCGACGGCCGCCCCGACCGGTGCGGTGCCGCCTCCCCACGCTCCTGCGGACGCGAGCGTCGCCGCGGCGACCAGGCCGACCGCGACGACGAGGGCGACGGCTGCGGCCACCCGGCCCCGGACGGCGCTGGGCGCCGCGGGGGCGTCGAGGTCGGTCGGGAGGTCCGGCCCCGCGGGGGGCGGGTTCATGGAGCCAACCTACCGACGCGGCCTCGGCGAGACCCAGGATCAGCCGCCGCGGCCGACCCCACCGGGACCGGCTCGCGCAGCCCGACGCCGTGACGCACGTCCGTCGGCTCGCTGGGCCTCAGTCGTCGAGCGCCTGCTCCAGGCGTTCCACCTTGGCGCTGAGCTGGCCGTCCCACCCGGGCCTGATGTCGGCCTTGAGCACGAGGGAGACGCGGGGGGACACCGCGGCCACGGCGTCGACGGCGGCCTTGACGACCGCCATGACCTCATCCCACCCCCCCTCGACGTTGGTGAACATCGCGTTGGTCTCACAGGGCAGTCCGGAGTCGCGCACCACGCGGACCGCCGCGGCGACCGCCTCGCTGACGCCGCCGGTGTCGTTCCCCGTCGCGGGGCTGATGCTGAAGGCCACGATCATGGCCCCAGCCTAGGCGGGCACGCCGACGACCGACCCGTGACAGATGGACGAGACTCACCGGGGCGGGTCGACCTAGGATCGTCGGCGTGGACCAGGACCCGTTCGCGAGCCTCCCGCACGACCCACGCGACCCGGCGTTCGCCGAGCTGCGCGCCGCGGACCGCGACCGCGACGCCGTGCTCGCGGTGCTCGTCGAGGCCTACGCCGACGGTCGGCTGACCCGCGAGGAGTACGACGAGCGCAGCGAGGCCCTGGCCGCCACCCGCACCCTGGGCGCGCTGCCCGAGCTGGTCCACGACCTCGTCCCGACCTCGCCGGGCGTCGTGCGTTCGAGCAGTGCTCGCCCGGTCCCCTCCGCGGACCTGCGGGTCGAGGCGGCACGCTTCTACCAACGCCAGCGGCGCGAGGCTGTCTGGGGTGCGCTGTCCGCCTCGATCATCTGCCTGGTCATCTGGTTCGTGCTGACGGAGGGCTTCTTCTGGCCGGCGTTCGTCATGCTCGGCACCGGGATGAACGTCGGTCGCGTGCTCTTCCAGCGTCAGGACATCATCGACGACCGGGTCGAGGAGCTGGAGAAGAAGCAGCGCAAGGCTCTCGAGCGCCAGCAGCGCGCCGAGCGCGAGGAGCCGGGCGGGCCCGCCTAGGCGCCGCTGCGGCGGTCGTGGGCGGTGAGCGGCAAGATCGTCAGGCCAGCAGCCCGACCGCGCTGCGTACGAGCAGCACCAGGGCCGAACCGCCGCACACGACGAGCACCGCCGGACGCACCCGTGAGGCCGCCACCCGCCCGCGCAGTCGCGTGCCGACGACGGTGCCGACCAGCAGCACCGGCAGCATCAGCAGCGCGACGTAGAAGTGCGAGCGCTCCAGCTGGCCACCCAGCGCGAGGCCGACCAGGGACAGGCCCGCGCCGAAGGTGAAGTACACCCCCAGCGTGCTCCGGATCCGCTGCGGCTCCGCGTGCTGGTAGAGGATCGCCATCGGTGGACCACCGATCGACGTCGCCGTTCCCGCGAAGCCCGAGACCAACCCCGCCGAGAGCAGGGTGCCGCGGTTGATCGGCACCCGCCAGGCGCGCCAGGTGATGGCGACGGCGGCCAGCACGATCACGCCGACGACGACCCCGAGGCTCTGCACCGAGATCGTCGCCACCGCCACCACCCCGACCACCGTGCCGACGATGCGGGTGGGCACCGACCAGCCGAGACCGTGCCAGTCGATGTCCTCGTGGTCACGCCACAGCGTCACCAGCGGCAGCGCCATGGCCAGCCAGAGCATCACGTCGGGCATCAGCGTGGGCGCGGCCAGCGTGATCACCGGCGCGGCGACCAGACCGAGGCCGAGTCCGACCAGGTTCTGGGTCACCGCGCCGGCGAGCAGCGCGAGGGCGACGACCGCGAGGACGACGAGGGACTCGCCGAGCACCTCAGCCGTTGCGCAGGCTGCGCAGCACGTACTGCATGATCCCGCCGTGGCGGTAGTAGCCCGCCTCGCCCGGGGTGTCGATGCGGACGACGGCGTCGAACTCGACGTCACCCGCGGTGACCTTGATCGTGGACGGGATGCCGTCGTTGAGCTCGGTGACGCCGGTGAAGGAGAACGTCTCCTCGCCGCTCAGCCCGAGCGACTCGGCCGTCTCGCCCTCGGGGTACTGCAGGGGCAGGACGCCCATCCCGATCAGGTTGGAGCGGTGGATCCGCTCGTAGGACTCCGCGATCACCGCGCGCACCCCGAGCAGCGCCGTGCCCTTGGCCGCCCAGTCGCGCGAGGAGCCCGACCCGTACTCCTTGCCGGCCAGCACGACCAGCGGCGTGCCCGCGGCGGCGTACTTCTCCGAGGCCTCGTAGACCGAGGTGACCTCGCCGTCGCCGTCCTCGGAGAGGTCGCGGGTCCAGCCGCCCTCGGTGCCCGGGGCCAGCTGGTTGCGCAGCCGGATGTTGGCGAAGGTGCCTCGGAT
Source organism: uncultured Actinomycetota bacterium (assembly GCA_963740745.1). GTDB lineage: Bacteria > Actinomycetota > Actinomycetes > Propionibacteriales > Nocardioidaceae > Nocardioides. The sequence continues at coordinate 514,828 of CAVUFK010000007.1, read as the reverse complement.
CATCACCTCGTGGTTGCCCCGACGCGAGCCGTAGGAGTTGAAGTCGCGCTGCTCGACGCCGTGCTCGGCGAGGTAGGAGCCCGCCGGGCTGTCCTTCTTGATCGCCCCGGCCGGGGAGATGTGGTCGGTCGTGACCGAGTCTCCGAGCTTGAGCAGCACCTTGGCGCCCTCGATGTCGGTCACGGGCTCCGGCTCGGCCGGCATGCCGTCGAAGTACGGAGGACGCCGCACGTAGGTGGAGTCCTCCTCCCAGGCGAACGTGTCGCCCTCGGGGGTGGGCAGCGAGCGCCAGCGCTCGTCGCCGGCGAAGACGTCGGCGTAGTCGTCGGTGAACATGTCGGAGGTGATCGCCGAGGCGATGACCTCCTCGACCTCGGCCGCGCTGGGCCAGATGTCCTTCATGAAGACGTCGTTGCCGTCCTCGTCGGTGCCCAGCGGCTCCTCGAACAGGTCGACGTCCATCGAGCCGGCCAGGGCGTAGGCCACGACCAGCGGCGGGGAGGCGAGGTAGTTCATCTTGACGTCCGGGTTGATCCGGCCCTCGAAGTTGCGGTTGCCCGAGAGCACGGAGACGACCGCGAGATCGGCGTCCTGGACGGCCTGGCTGACCTCGGGGATCAGCGGGCCCGAGTTGCCGATGCAGGTCGTGCAGCCGTAGCCGACGAGGTTGAAGCCGAGCTTGTCGAGGTACGGCGTGAGGCCGGACTTGTCGTAGTAGTCGCTGACGACCTTCGACCCGGGCGCGAGCGAGGTCTTGACCCACGGCTTGCGCTGCAGGCCCTTCTCGACGGCGTTCTTGGCCAGCAGGGCCGCACCGATCATCACCGAGGGGTTGGAGGTGTTGGTGCACGAGGTGATCGCCGCGATCGTGACCGCGCCGTGGTCGAGGTCGAACTCGGCGCCGTCGGCCAGCGTGACCGGGGTCGGCCTGCTGGGACGACCACCGTCCTTCGGTGCGGCGGAGTGGCGCGGGCGAGCGGCACCGTCGTCCCCACTCTCGGAGGCACTCGGCGCGTCGCTGGCCGGGAAGCTCTCCTCCGAGGCCTCGTCCTGGCCGGAGGTCGCCTGGGCGTCGGTGTCGCCCTCCTCGTCGCCCTCGACGTAGTCGGCCAGTGCACCGCGGAAGAGCTCCTTGGCCTCCGACAGCGAGACCCGGTCCTGCGGGCGCTTCGGCCCGGCCAGGGACGGCACCACGGTGGAGACGTCGAGCTCGAGCTGCTCGGAGTAGCGCGGCTGCGCCTCGGGGTCGTGCCACAGGCCCTGGGCCTTGGCGTAGGCCTCGACGAGCGCGACCTCCTCCTCGGTGCGACCGGTGAGCGTGAGGTACTTCGTGGTCTCCTCGTCCAGCGGGAAGACCGCGATCGTGGAGCCGAACTCCGGGCTCATGTTGCCGATCGTGGCGCGGTTGGCCAGGGGCAGCGCGGAGACGCCGGGGCCGTAGAACTCGACGAACTTGCCGACCACGCCGTGCTCGCGCAGCATCTCGGTGATCGTCAGGACCAGGTCGGTCGCGGTCGCTCCCTCGGGCAGGTCGCCGTTGAGCTTGAAGCCGACCACGCGCGGGATCAGCATGGACACGGGCTGGCCGAGCATCGCCGCCTCGGCCTCGATGCCTCCGACGCCCCAGCCGACCACGCCGATGCCGTTGACCATGGTGGTGTGCGAGTCGGTGCCGACGCAGGTGTCGGGGTAGGCCAGCGTGTTCCCCTCGCCGTCCTCGCGGGCGAACACGACGCGGGCGAGGTGCTCGATGTTGACCTGGTGCACGATGCCGGTGCCCGGCGGGACGACCTTGAAGTCGTCGAAGGCACCCTGGCCCCAGCGCAGGAACTGGTAGCGCTCGCGGTTGCGCTCGTACTCGATCTCGACGTTGCGCTCGAAGGCCTCGGGCGTGCCGAAGACGTCGGCGATCACGGAGTGGTCGATGACCATCTCGGCCGGGGCGAGCGGGTTGATCTTGGTGGCGTCGCCGCCGAGCTCGGTCATCGCCTCGCGCATGGTGGCGAGGTCGACGACGCAGGGCACCCCGGTGAAGTCCTGCATGATCACCCGCGCCGGCGTGAACTGGATCTCCTCGCTGGGGTCGGCGTCGGCGTCCCAGCCCGCGATCGCCCTGATGTCCTCGGCGGTGATGTTCTCGCCGTCCTCGGTGCGCAGCAGGTTCTCCAGGAGCACCTTGAGGCTGAAGGGCAGGCTCGCGACGTCGAGACCCTCCCCGCTGACCGCGTCGAGGCGGTAGTAGTCGTAGGACTTCTCCCCCACGTCCAGGGTGCTCTTCGCTTCGAAGCTGTCCTTGCTGGCCATGCCGTCTCCTCTGGTTCGCTGCGGGTCGGTGCGGTCGAGCGCTGCGTGGTCGTCATCCTGCCGGTGCCGAGGGCCCGTACGGAAGGGTGGTCCGCCGAGTCGGTGCCGGGCGCCCGGCCAAAGTCTCTTGACGTCAAGATACCTTAGTCAGGAACCCTGCGCCAGCTCCGCCACGTCCTGCCACTGCTCCCAGGTCGCGAGCCGCCCCTCGTAGTCGGCCCTCGCGATCGAGAGCGGCGCGGAGCCGAAGAACACCCGCAACGGTGGCTCGTCCGCGTCGACGACGCGCATCAGCGCCCGCGCCGAGGCGACCGGGTCGCCGGGCCCGCTGCCGGCACGCCGGGCACGCTGCTCGGCCATCTGCTCGCGTGCTGCGTCGTAGGCCGGGTTCTGCTCGGACCGCTTGGCCGACGGACCGGCCCAGTCGGTGGCGAAGCCGCCCGGCTCGATGATCGTGACGCGGATGCCGAAGTCGGCGACCTCGCCCGCCAGCGCCTGGCTGAAGCCCTCCAGGGCCCACTTCGAGGCGTGGTAGGCGCCGATCCCGGGGAACGCGCTGATCCCCCCGATCGAGGACACCTGCAGGATGTGGCCGCTGCCCTGCTCGCGCAGGATGGGCAGCGCCGCCTGGGTGACCCACATCGCGCCGAAGACGTTGGTCTCCATCTGGTCGCGGAAGTCGGCCTCGCTGAGCTCCTCGGTGAAGCCGAAGTGGCCGTACCCGGCGTTGTTGACGACGACGTCGAGGCGCCCGAAGCGCTGGTGAGCCTGCTGCACCGCCAGGGTGTCGGCCGCCCGGTCGGTGACGTCGAGCTCGAGCGGGAGGACCGCGTCGCCGTAGCGGTCTACGAGGTCCGCGAGCGTGGCGGTGTCACGGGCGGTCGCGGCGACCTGGTCGCCGCGCTCGAGGGCGGCGATGGTCCACTCGCGGCCGAAGCCTCGCGAGGCGCCGGTGATGAACCAGGTCTTCGGGGTGGGGGTCTGAGCCATGCCTCGAACCTAGCGCCGCCGTTGACGCGGACAACCACCGACGGTAGGTTCTCGCGCTTGTGCGCTCGGGAGCCTGGATCTACCTGCGCCTGGTGGCCGCGGGCTTCCGGCAGGGCTCGGCCTACCTCCTCGCCGCGGCCGGCGGACTGGTTGCCAACGCGACGTTCGGCTTCCTCAAGGTCGCCATCCTGTTCGCGACGGTGCGGGCCGCCGGCGGCGAGCTGCGCGGGTACGACGTGGCGCAGATGAGCGCCTACATCTGGCTCTCCCAGGGGATCCTGGGCTCGGTCAACCTCTCGGGACGCACCGAGATCGCCGAGCGGATCAAGGACGGCGACGTCGCCGTCGACTTCACCCGCCCGGTCGACGTGCAGGCCGCCAGCGTCGCCACCGAGGTCGGACGGCGGCTGTTCAACCTGGTCCCCCGCGGCGTCCCGTCGGTGCTGATCGGGGTGCTGTTCGTCGGGATGAGTGCGCCCGCGAGCATCACGGCGTACGTGCCTCGGTGTGGTGAGCCTGCTGCTCGGTGTCGTCGTGTCCTGCCTGACGGTCTACCTCGTCGCTGCGGCCGGTTTCTGGATCCTGGAGACCCGCGGGCTGCAGATCCTCTACATGACCGCGTCGGGCTTCCTGGCCGGCTTGTTCGTGCCGATCTCGCTGTTCCCGGGCTGGTTGCTGGCGCTGGCGCGCTCGACGCCGTTCCCGTCGATGATGATGTACCCCGTCGACATCCTCTCCGGGCGCGTCGCCGGCCTCGACGCGACACTGCTCGTGGCCCAGCAGGTCGGCTGGCTGGTGGCCACGGCCCTGGCCGGGCACGCGATGACCCGCGCCGGGCGGCACAAGCTGGAGGTGCAGGGTGGCTGAGACCCTCGCGCCGGCGAGGACCGTGGCGGCCCGCGTGGCCCCCTATCGTGCGGTGCTGGCCTCCCGGGTGCGCTCGCAGCGCAGCTATCGCACCAGCTTCGCGCTCGACCTGTTCGGCTCGCTGCTGATCGGCGTGATCGAGCTGGCCGAGATCGGCGTGCTCTACCTCAACGTCGACGCGATCGGCGGCCTGAGCTTCGCGCAGGTGCTGCTGGTCTTCGGGCTCGCCGACGTCTCGTTCTCGCTGGCCGACCTCGCCTTCGGCCACTGCGACGAGCTGCCGCGCTACATCCGCAGCGGGATGCTCGACGTGTTCTACCTGCGCCCGCAGCCGTTGCTGGCGCAGCTGGTGACCAGCGAGATCTCGCTGCGCCGCCTGGCCCGGGCCAGCGTCGGCGCCGCGGCGCTCGTGGTCGGCGTCGTGCTGAACGACCTCTCCTGGGGCGTCATGCCGGTCGCCCTGCTGGCCCTGGCGCTGGTCTCCGGCACGGCGATGTTCGCCGCGCTGTTCGTGACCGCGGCCGGCCTGCAGTTCTTCGTCGTCGACGGCGCCGAGATGACCAACGCGTTCGTCTACGGCGGGCGGTACGCCGCCAGCCAGCCCGCCTCGGTCTGGCCCCGCTCGCTGCTGGTGGTCTTCGGCTTCGTCTTCCCGATGGCCTTCGCCGGCTACCTGCCGGTGGTCACGCTGCTCGACCTGCCGGCGCTGTCGGGGGTCCCCGGCTGGGCCGGCTGGCTGGCCCCGGTGGCGGCCCTGTGGAGCTGGGCGCTGGCGGCGGCCTGCTGGCGCTGGGGCGTGCGGCACTACCAGGGAGCGGGCGGATGAGCACCGACACCGTCACCACCACGCCGATCGTCGAGGCGCAGGGGCTGGTGCGCACCTTCCGGGTGCGCGACGGCGTACGCCGCCGGACGGTCACGGCCGTCGACGACCTCAGCCTGGTCGTCCAGCCGGGCGAGGCGGTCGGCTACATCGGCGCCAACGGTGCGGGGAAGTCGACGACGATCAAGATGCTCACCGGGATCCTGGTCCCGACCGCCGGCGAGGTGCGCACCTGCGGGCTGCGCCCGGTGCCGGACCGGCGGCGCCTGGCCCGCGAGGTCGGCGTCGTCTTCGGCCAGCGCTCCCAGCTGTGGTGGGACCTCCCGGTGCGGGAGTCGTTCTCGCTGCTCGCCGCGATCCACCGGCTGGGCAGGGCGGAGGCGCGCGGGCGCACCGACGAGCTGATCGAGCGGCTCGAGATGGAGGAGTTCCTCGCGACCCCGGTGCGTCAGCTCTCCCTGGGCCAGCGGATGCGGGCCGAGGTCGCGGCGGCACTGCTGCACCGGCCGCGGCTGGTCATCCTCGACGAGCCGACGATCGGCCTCGACGTGCTCTCCAAGCAGCGGCTGCGCGAGTTCCTCGTCAACGAGCGACAGGTGCACGGCACGACCCTGCTGCTGACCACCCACGACATGGGCGACGTGGAGCGGCTGTGCGACCGGGTGGTGCTGGTCGACCGCGGGCGGCTCGCCTTCGACGGCGACCTGGCCGGCCTCACCCGCACGGTCGGCGCCGAGCGGGTCCTCGTCGTCGACCTGGCCGAGCCGGTCGGTGACCTGACCGACCTGGCCGGGTGCCGCCACCTGCTCAGCGAGGGGCACGGCCTGCGCCAGCGGCTCGCCTTCGACGCCCACGTCACCACCGCGGCCAAGGTGCTCGCCGCGGTCTCCGAGCGCGCCGAGGTCCTCGACCTCTCGATCGAGGAGCCGCGCATCGAGGACGTCGTACGGCGGGTCTACGCCGCGCGGCGCTAGCGGCTCGCCACCGGCCGGCGGCTCCGGTCGGGGCTGCTGGGTGGCGCCGGGTGAGGACAGGCCCCTCCAGCGCCTCCGACAATGAGGTGGTGACCGACAACGCGCGCCCCCCGTCCGGCCGGAACCTCGCCGCCAGGTCCGTCCCCCGCTCCGCTCTGGCGGGGGGCTCCGTCCGCCGCGTCGGAGCGTGGACCGTCGGCCTGAGCCGCGGCGAGGCGTTTGCGGTCGACTCACGCTGTCGCCACCAGCTGGCCGACCTGTCGAAGGGCTCGGTCGACGCCGACGGGTGCCTGGTGTGCCCCTGGCACGGTGCTCGCTACGACGTCCGCGACGGGCGGATGGTCGAGGGCCCCCGTGGGTTCTTCGGCTACCACGGCCCGAGCCGGGGCTACCGCGAGCTGGTCCGGGCCTATGCGCGCTTTCTCCCGCTGCTGCGCCGCCCAGCCTCGGTGCAGGGCGACCACGTCGTCGTCGACACCGGTGCGAGCACGTCGTGAAGGTCGTGGTGACCGGCGCGACCGGGAACGTCGGCACGACCGTCGTCGAGCATCTGCTCGCCACCCGCGACGACGTCGAGGTGGTCGGGCTGGCCCGCAGGGTGCCCCCGGCGTCGGCCGACGACCCGGACTCCGGGAGGCGGACCTGGGCCGGGCTCGATCTCAGTGACGACGCCTGCCTGCCGGCGCTCCGCGACGCGCTCCGCGGCGCCGACGCCGTCGTGCACCTCGCGTGGGGCTTCCAGCCCTCGCACCGCGCCGACTACCTCGAGCAGCTGGGCGTCGGCGGCACGCGGCGCGTGCTGGAGGCGGCGTCGGTCGAGGCGGTCCCGCACCTGGTGCACATGTCCTCGGTCGGCGCCTACTCCCCCAAGGTCGATGATCTCCCGGTCGACGAGTCCTACCCGACCAGCGGGATCCGCTCCTCGATGTACAGCCGCCACAAGGCGGCCGCCGAGCGCCTCCTCGACGATCACGAGGCCGAGGTCGCCGCGGGCCGCTCGGACGGGCCCGTCGTCGCCCGCCTGCGACCGGGAATCGTGGGACAGCGCGACGCCGGCAGCGCGCTCCTGCGCTACGGCCTGCCCGGGGTCGTCCCCGGCCGCGCGGTCACGCTCCTGCCGGTCCTCCCCCTCGATCGTTCCCTGCTCGTGCCGATGGTCCACGCCGCCGACGTCGCGGACGCGGTCTGCCGCGTCGTCGAGAGAGGCGCCACCGGCGCCTTCAACCTCGCCGCCCCGAGTCCGATCACACCGGCCGACATCGCCGCCGCGCTCGGCGCCCGCCACGTCCCCGCACCCGGGCGCCTGCTGCGAGCAGCGGTCAGCGCGAGCTGGCAGGCCCACCTGCAGCCCCTGGATCCGGGGTGGATCGACCTGGCCCTCCAGGTCCCGCTGATGGACACCCGGCGGGCACACGACGAGCTGGGCTGGACGGCCCGCCGCCCAGCCGTCTCCACGCTCGAGGAGACCGTGGCCGGGATGCGGGACTCCGCGTCCGGGTCGACGGTGGCCCTGCGTCCACGCAGTGTCGCGCGCTCCGTGCGTGAACGGCTCTCGAACGGACCTGTTTCCGCGCGACGCCACCCGTGAGGATCACGACGGCGTCATGACCCGCACCGGCTGCCCGCTCAACCGCGTCGCTCGGCGACGAAGGCGAGGCGTCGCAGCGTCTCGGTGTTGCGCCATCCGAGCTGGAGGTGTCGGACCGGGGGTGGGAGGAGCCGGCCCGGCCCGCTGACGACGTCCTCGTGGAGGCGCACCAGGGTTCCGGTGCTCGTCGGCTCGAGGTCGATGGCCACCTGCCCCTCGCCTGCCGGCCAGGCGCCGGCGCGGAGCACGAGGTGTCGCGCCGGCTCGCACTCCACGACCGTGGTGCTGTCGTTGATCACCAGGGGCCAGACGCCGACCGAGTGGAAGATCCGCGACCCCTTCTCGGGCCAGGCCGGGTCGACCTCGCGCATCCGGGTCGCCCCCACGACCCAGAGCGGGTACAGCCATCCGTCGCTGAGGACCGCCCAGACCTCGTCGGGGGTCGCTTCGATCTGTCGCTCGTTCGTGCTCACGGACCAACCTCAGCAGACGTGGGCTCGACCGGCTCCACCTTCCCGGGGGTACCGCGACCGTCGCGGCGCCGGTCAGCCCGGCCGCCTCGATGCCGCCGGCCGTCAGTGCGAGTCGCTCCGCATCCACGCCAGGCTCCCGAGCCGCAGCAGTGCGACCGACTCGAGTCCGGACGACAACCGGAAGACCGGTCCCGCGGGCTTGACCAGGTTGGCTGCTCCGAGCTGGTCGGCCAGCGGGGCGGTCCAGGAACAGGGCTCACCGGTGTTCCTGGGCCCTCCTGTCCTCAGCCGCGCCACCCTCAGCCGGTGTGGTCCACGATCAGCCGGGCCGCCTCCTGGGGCGAGTCCCACTGCGGGAAGTGCCCGCACCGCTCGAACCAGTGCAACGTCGCGTCCGGGAACGCCTCCCTGGCGCGCTGTGCCTGGCTCGGCAGGGTGACCAGGTCCCGGCGTCCCCAGCCCAGGGTGACCCGACCCGGAACGCCGCCCGTCGGCGCACCCTGCTGCTTGGGTCCCTTGGTCAGTGCGTCCATCGCCGCTCCGACCGACGGTGAGTCGGCCAGCCCCGCGACGTCCGGCAGCACCGTGCGAGCAGACAGCGCCCACGGGCGGGGCGAGAGCTGCGCCAGCAACGCGGTGCGGGTGACCGGGTTGCCCAGCAGAGCCGGGAGGGCGCCGCGCACAGCGCGTACCAGGGCGATCGAGGGACGCAGCGTGGCACTGAAGAGGGCCTGCTCGCGATCGGTCCAGAAGCCGCCCGGGTCCAGGGCCACGGTGTCGCCGCCCACGCCGCGCCGGGCGAGCTCGAGGACGATCCGCCCACCCATGGACTGCCCCGCCGTGGACACGCCGGACAGCCCCTGCTCGTCGATGAAGTCCGCCACGGAGTCGGCGAGCGCGGCGATCGTCACCTCGCCCGACAGCGGCGCACTCTCGCCGAACCCGGGCAGGTCGATCGCGATCACCTCGCGCTGCGCGGCCAGCGTGTCGAGGACGGGCTCCCAGGACCGCCAGCCGGCGCCGAGCCCGTGGACGAGGAGCAGCGGCCTACCGGAGCCCCTGCGGATGTGGTTCAAGGTCATTCCACCAGCCTACGAACGCTCCCGAGAGCGATCGACCGGGCCCGGCTACCCGCCCGTCTTCTCCAGCAGTGCGACGCACTCGACGTGGTGCGTCATCGGGAACATGTCAAAGCGGCTGAGCCTGGCCGCGATCCTTTGCGGCCGAATGCGATCATCGTCCCGAAGTCGCCTTGACCTGCGGAGATGCTGATCTAACCGCATGAAGGCGACGGTACGCCGTTGCGCACGTTTGCGAATCAAACCGAGCCCAATCCGAGCCCTCGTCCGGGCGAGCGCCGACATGCGCAACGACCGCAGCGTCAGACTTCACGGCGGGCGCTGGCCTCACTGATCCCTCACTGCTGCCGGCATCCAACCTCGGTCGGAAACGACGAATGTCGAGATGCAGCGAAGATTGAAAAAGCCCACGGGTTGTTCCACGGCTCGCGTTACGTCGACCGGGTGCTTGGTCATCCCGCAAGGGGATCCCGTACCGGATATCCCAACGCACCGCAAGAAGTCACCTCGGGAGCGAGCGACATCGAACGAAGCTCGACCGCATCCGAGTCGATCACGGCCCCGGGCGGGTCTTGGCGGTGACTTCACGGGCTCGCCGGGCGGCGGGTTTGCCCGGCGGCACTCGCATGCCGCCGGGCTGAGCGGAGGTTGAGCCGAAATCGCTCGAAGCTCAGTCGTGCAGGCGCACCATGGCGGCGACCACGATCAACCAGATCGGGAACAGCATGAAGGGGACGAACCCGCCAGGACCGAGCGGCGCCATGGCGCCGAGGACGACTGAGGCAACGGCCAGCCACTTCGGCAGGGTCGAGCCCTTCATCGCGGTGACCCCGACTCCGATCATCGAGCACATGAGGCCGAGCATCGCAGGCGGGAAGTTCGTGGTGTCGAGGATATTGATGGTCTGCACGATCTGAACCTCGCCGATGTGGACAGCGTGATGCAGCGCGAGCGCCGTCACTGCCCAAGACGCGAGGGTCCAGGCCATGGTCACGAATCCGATGAACGCGACGTCGCCGGTCCAGCGCCGCGTTCGTGCCGCCAAGACGGTGCGAAGGGCGGAGCCGTAGAAGATCAGCACAGCCGCGACGACAATGGTCGAGTAGGTCATCACCTGGATCATCACGTCGCCGATATTGAAGCCTGCAATCAGCTTTTCGGGGTTGTCATAGGCCGAGCGGTCGCTTCCGGTGGCCATCAGGGCAACGAAGGAGACGAGGTAGATGCTGCTGAGCGCCACCAGTAGCCGGCGGCTGGGCAGTGGACCCTCGGGAGCAATGCCAGCCGTTGCTGCGGCGGGCTGGGTGACTGTCGTCATTGGGACCTCTTTCGGATGCGACCGCGCCGGTGGCGGCCGATGCATACGAGCCTCGTGCGGATCTCGTCCCCAAGCATCGGAGCGTGCCCCGCACTTTCTCTCAGTGCCAACCCTGACGCACCGCGCGCTCACGCCTGCCAGCATGTTGTCGTGAACTCAGCGACCAGACCGCACCTCGTGGCTGGAGGCATCGGCCTGCTGCTGCTGATGCTGCTGGGCGGGCTCGTCGCGATGGACCGGGTCATGGTCCACCTCGGTCGACCGGATCTGGTCAGCCTTCATGGCGAGGTGTGGATCTTCGTGGCCGGGATCGTCAGCTCCGGCGTCGTCGGTGTGGCGCTCGCCGCGAGTCAGCCGCAGCACCCGGTCGGCTGGCTCTTCCTGGGGCTCTCCGGCGCGATGTTGTTCTCCGGAGTCATTGACAGTTACATCGACTATGGCTTGCGCGCGCGGCCTGGATCGCTGCCGATGGCCGAGGGCGCGGCGGTGATCGGGGACAAGAGCTTTATCCCCTGGCTGGCGCTGGTCGCCTTCGTCCTCTTCCTGACCCCGACCGGTCACCACCTGGGGCTACGGTGGGCGTGGGTGGCCCGGGTCACGGTCGTTGCCGCGATCCTGGCTTTCGCGTTTGGCCTGATGTCTTCTCGCCCCCTGTCACCCCCCTACGGCAAGGTGGAGAACCCCTGGGAGTTTCCACCAGTTCAGGGCGCCATCAACTTCGTGGCGAGCGTGTCGATCCTCATCGTCGGAGTCGGTTTGATGCTGGGCGGGGTCTCACTCCTGGTCCGGTTTCGGCGGGCCCGCGACAGGGAACGTCGTCAGTTGCTCTGGCTTGCCTTCGTCGTCGTCCCCCTTCCACTTTTCGTGATCGGCGCTTTCGTCGCCGCGACCCTTGAGAATTCGTTCGGGACGATCATCGCGACCGGCGGCTTCGTCGTCTTGGTTCCCGTGGCGGCCGGGCTGTCGGTGAGTCAGTACCACCTGTACGAGGTGGAGCGACTGCTAGCGGTCACGGTGAAGTACGTCCTGCTTTCCGCGGTCCTATTGCTGACCTACGGCTTCGTCGTCTGGGTGGGTGCGCGGCAGGCAGAGACCTGGTCGGTGACCCCCGCAGCATCCGCCACGCTCGGCGCGCTGGTCGCGGCCACGTTGGCCGCCCCACTTCGACGCGGTATTCAGGACCAGATCGATCGCCGCTTCAACCGGCGCGCGTACGTCGCCCGGCGCGTCATCATCGACGGTCTCGCCGACCAGGACGCAGGGATCGACCTCGAGCAACTCTTCCGGCACGCGTTCTCCGAGGACAATCTGACCGTCGCCTATCCGGGTGACGGCCCGGACACCTGGGTCACAGCGACTGGTAGCCAGCCCGCCTCGACACCTGCCTCGGTCGATGTCTGTCGGCAGGGACGGCTGGTCGCCCGAATCGGATTCGATTCCCTTTCCATCGACGAACAGACGATCGCCGCCGGGGCGTCGCTGGCCTCTGCCGAGCTGGATAACGGGCGGCTGATGGCGGAGCAGGCGCGTCAGCTCGCTGAGCTCAGCGCCTCGCGTCGACGGCTCGCGACCGCACAGCGACGCGAGCGCCGGCGCATCGAGCGCGATCTGCACGACGGCGCCCAGCAGTCGTTGCTGGCGCTGGCCTTCGACCTTCAGTCGGCCAAGCTGAGCGGTGACAAGGAGCGGATGCGTCAAGCCCTGACCGACGGCGCGGAGGCCGCCCGCGGTGCGGTCCGTGAACTCCGCGACCTGGCGAACGGCCTACATCCCGCAACGCTGACCGACGGGGGGTTGCCGGCCGCTCTGGACGATCTCGCCAGACACTCGTCCGTACCCATTCAGGTGAACGCCGATCTGCCACGCCTCGACCCTGCACTCGAGTTCACGGCCTGGCTGGTGATCGGCGAGGCCGTGGTGAACGCCCAGAAGCATGCGCATGCCTCGACGATCTTGATCGGAGCGAGCCTCGCGAATGGCGAGCTTCAGTTGTCGGTGACGGACGACGGTCAGGGCGGGGCCAACCTCGATGGGTTCGGACTCCGCGGACTGCGCGACCGGGTGGAGACGGCACGGGGAACCGTCGAGATCCAGTCCACGGCCGGATCCGGCACGACGATCGCGGCGGTGCTGCCGTGCGCGTCGTGATCGCCGACGACTCCGGCCTCCTGCGCGATGGCCTGGCCCGACTGCTCGTCGAGGCCGGGATCGAGGTGGTCGCGCGCACCGAGGACGCCGCGCAGCTGGTCGCCGCCGTGGACGAGCACCTCCCTGACGTCGCGATCATCGACATCCGGATGCCCCCGACGTACACCCACGAGGGTGCACGTGCCGCGGTCGAGCTTCGGGCCCGCCATGGCGACCTGGGCATTCTGCTGCTGTCGCAGTCACTCGAGAGCAGGTACGTCACCGACCTCGCCAGGGCTCACCCGCGGAGGTTCGGCTACCTGCTCAAGGATCGAGTCGTCGACGTCGACGTGTTGGTCCAGGCGCTAGACGCGATCGTGGCTGGTGGCACCGTGCTGGATCCCGACGTGGTGTCCCACCTACTGGGACGCAACGAGTTGGCCGACCAGTTGTCCCGGCTCTCCGAGCGCGAGCGCGAGGTGCTCGAGCTAATGGCACAGGGACTGTCCAACAAGGCAGTAGCGGATGCACTGGTCATCGACCTGAAGACCGTCGAGAGTCACGTCGCGCGGATTATGGCCAAGCTCGACCTGCTACCGACGCCTGACGAGCACCGGCGGGTTCTGGCCGTGCTGGCCTGGCTGCGCAACTAGATGAATGAGCCGGGCCAGTGGTCGTAGGCGGTCACCTAGCGGCGCATCCTGAGGCCAAGGTTGTCGTCGTTCCACCTCAGTCTGTGAGCGCGAGGCTGCCTTGCCCGATGAAGCCGCAGACTCCGGCGATGGGGCGTCCGCAATGAGCGGCATCTCCAGCAAGGACGAATCCTCCCCGACCCCGTGGGAACCAAGCTATGGGCAGACCAGATCCCCGCTCTGGTTTTCGGCGTAACGGCATGAGTAGGCGCAGGCAACGCAAGCCGAACCGCTTACGGAAATGGCGCGATGCGTGACCGGCTCCGCCCAGTTCGGATCGTCGGCGTCCCGCGAGGGAGTCGGCTGCGGGACGCCGACGAGGTGGCGATCAGCGTCGTGAGGAGGCGTCAGCGAGTTCTGCCTTCGCAGCGGTGCGTTGGCGCTCAATGGCGCGGTAGACGGTGGAGCGTCCGACGCCGAACAGTTCGGCTACCTCCAGGGTGCTGTACTCGCCGCTGTGCACCAGCGACACAAGGTGCGCCTCCTGCTTGCGGCTAAGCTTGGGCTGCTTGCCCTTGAGTCGACCCTTGGCCTTGGCGACCTTCATGCCCTCGACCGTGCGTAGTCGGATCAGGTCGGACTCGAACTCGGCGACCATGGCCAGGACGTTGAACAGCAGCCGCCCGACGGCGTCGGTCGGGTCGTAGACCGACCCGCCAAGCGAGAGGCTGATCTGCCGGGTGGTGAGCTCGTCGGCGATCGCGCGAGCGTCGGGCAGGGACCGGGCCAGGCGGTCGAGCTTGGTGACGACCAGGGTGTCTCCCGCGCGGCAGGCGGCCAATGCCTCGCGGAGTCCGGGGCGTTCGCGGTTGGTGCCGGTCAGGCCATGGTCGACGTAGATCCGCTCGGCCTCGACACCGAGGCCGAGCAGGCCGTCTCGTTGCGCGGTCAGGTCTTGTTGATCGGTGGAGCATCGGGCGTACCCGACAAGTAGGGCGCTCATGGCGCACCTCCCGAAAGGGGTTGGCCCGGCCACGCCACGGGATGTGGCCGGCTCGGGCGTCGGGCCGAACCCGACACCCCCAGGGACTGCCCTTCATTCCCGGCCCGCAAATACCGTCACTCCGCTCCTTCCCTCGACTCGCTTTTCGTAATACGATTTTTGCCATGGTCAGCGAAGAGCAGATTCAGCAATGGGCGGACGAGGCCGAAGCTGGCTACGACGTCGAGGAGATGAAGCGCCGCGGACGCGGTCGGCCCGGACGTGGCGCCGAGCCGATGCAGGTCGTTGCAGTACGCCTCACAGCGGAGGAGCTCGCTGCGGTCGACGCGATCGCCGAGCGAGAGCACATTTCGAGATCCGAAGCAATCCGCAGGGCGCTGGCCGGCTCTGCGGCGTGAAGGCCCACGACAGCGCGCTCAGACACGGGGTGCTCCCAGAGGACGCAGTTCAGGCAGCCGGCTGGCCGCTCTGGGTCGAACCGATTGATGATGAGGACTGGCCGCACCGCGAACTACGGCTCGGCTTCGACACCCAGGCCCGCCTACTCGAGACCGTCGTCCTGATCTTTGAGAGCGGCGACGAGATGGTCATCCACGCCATGCCGGCCCGTAAGCAGTACTGGGATCTCCTCCCCTGAACTGGGCGGCTCACGCACCCACAAGCGGATCGTTCCACGGTGAGCCTAGACACCCCAGGTCCGTCCTCCCGGTGGAACGACCCTCAGGTGGAAGTCTCGTCAGCAGGCGATGGGTCGGTTTCCCGTCTTGCTCTCTGGCCTGATGGCACCCAGCCGTCTACGTTGGAAAGTCGACGAGCGCTGATCGGTGCCCCACCTGAGGACGCTTCCGGTCATGATCGAGAGGAAGCGGATGCCGGTATTCATGGTGGAGCGGCAATTCGCCGACCAGTTGGAGGTCGCGCCGGAGACGGCCGCGTCGATCAATCGGATCAATGACGAGGCTGGCGTGCGCTGGCTCAAGTCCTTCTTGTCCTCGGACAAGCGCAAGACGTTCTGCCTCTACGAGGCCGAGGACGTCGAGGCGATCCGCACGGCGGCCGTCCGCGCCGGGATCCCTGCGGACGCGATCATGGAGCTGTCCGGGACCCTGGCCTCGGACGGCACGTTCGCCCCGATGTAGACGAGGCGCGGTCAGGAGCGGAGCAGGCCGTGCTCCGTGGCGAAGACCGCGGCCTTGGTGCGGTTGGGTGCGGCGGTCTTGATCAGGATGCTGCGCACGTGGTTGGCCGCGGTGTTGGCGCTGATGAACAGCCGCTCGCCGATCTCCCGGTTGGACAGCCCGTCCGCGACCAGCCGGAGTACGTCGACCTCGCGCTCGGTCAGCCCGTTGGGCAGGGCCGCATGTTCGGCCCGGGGAGCCGGGTCGGTCGTCGAGGTCCCGGAGCACCCGGCTGTGACCGATGCGCCGGGCCAGCGCGCGCGCCTCGTCGGCGAGGCGGGTCGCCGAGGGCGAGCGCTGGTCCGCCGTCGGGCCGCCGCGGCGGGCCCGGTGCCGGCTCCACGCGGCGAGGGTCTCCACCTGGTGGGTGACCGCGCCCATCCGCCGGTCCATCTCGAGGGCACGCTCGAAGTGCTGGTCGGCGGTGGGAGCCCCGAGCAGGGAGTCGAGCTGGGCGAGGTAGCGGTCGGCGGAGCCGAAGACGGCAGCGTTGGCACCGGCCATGAGGTTGTGACCTTCGTAGTCGGTGAGGAGCGGCCGGAGCACCGCCGCGGCGACGGCGGTCGTCCAGCTTCACAGCAGCCTCGGTCGTGAACGCCAGCACACCGGCCCACTGGGCGCCGGCGCGATAGTCGTCGAGTCGCTCGCACAGGTGCTGTGAGCAGACGGGCGGCCGGCTCCAGCATGTCGAGGTCCGTGTAGAGGGCCAGCAGACCCGGCAACCAGTGGTCGTCGAGGCTCTCGTCGCCGGTGATGAGGGGGCGGACCTGCTCGAGTCCACCGGTGACCCGTCGCAGCATGAACTGCTGGACCCCCCACGACCCTTCGGTGGCGCCGCCGAACTCCTGGCTGAACTGGTCGTCGAGCCACGCCACGATGTGCTCGGCGCCGGCGAAGTCCCCGACCGCGTACCGGTGGGTGTAGCGGGAGCACCCGGCGACGTACCGGAAGAACGGCTGCCCGCGCGAGAGTGCCATCTCGGTCAGGTCCCGTTGGGCGCCGCTCCAGGCGGGCTCGTCGCCGACGATGTAGGCGAAGGCCCCACGGTGAAAGGCTGCCGGCCCGAGTCGGTCGTCGTCGCCGAGGCGCGAGCCGATCTCGTGCAGCTCGAGCGCGCGGGCCAGCAGCTGGGGGGCCAGCCGCGGGGTCAGGCCCTGCCACAGCGTTGCGACGAGGGCATGAGCGACGAGTTCTTCGTCACCGCTGGCGCGAGCGCGCTGCAGGGCGTCCTCCCCGAGGCTGCGAGCCCTCCTGCGATCACCCGTGAACGAGGCGGCCCGGCCCATGCTGGCGAGGGCCCGGATGTGCAGGGGGTCGTCGGGCTCCAGCGCGGCGGCGCGCAGGGCCTCGCTGAGCATCGTCAATGACCGCTGACCGTTCTCGGACGGTCGCCACGACGCGTCTTCGTGTCCGATGGCGGCGAGCAGCCTGACCCGGGGGTTCTCGTCGGCGCCCAGGTCCTCGTAGATCTGCCGGGCCGTCGGGAAGTGACCGGCGTGCACGTGGCAGCGGGCGGCAGCGGAGAGCAGCTCCACCCGCGGTGGGCCTTGGGCGACGTGGAGCTGCGCCGCCCGCTCGTACAGGGCGGCTGCTTCGCTGTGGGCTATGCCGCGGACTGCCTGCTGGGCTGCGAGCACCAGGTAGTGGACGGCCTTGTCCGCGTGTCCGAGAGCCCGTGCCTCGACGTAGTGGTGCGCAAGTTGCGCCACCAGGCCCGGGTCGTCCTCGCCCACGTGACTCTCGAGCACCTCCGCGACGCGGGCGTGCGCCGCCGTCAGATCAGCGGCCGCCATCCGGTCGAGCACCGCCTGGCGGGCCAGCGAATGTGCGAACCGGTAACCGTCGGCATCGCCGCCCGCGACCAGTAGCCCGGCCCGAACGGCGAGGTCGATCCCCTCGAGGACCGCGTCCGAGTCGAGGTCGGACGCCTGGACCAGGAGGGCGGGATCGACGGCGTCCCCGGCAACCGCAGCCAGCTCGATGACTCGGGTGTGGGTGGCGTCGAACGCCGCAAGCCGACGGGCCAGCGCGTCCTGCACCGACCCCGGCGCCTTCGCGTTCCCGGAGCGTACGGCGTCCAGACCGCCCCGCGACTCGAGATCATGCCAGTACTCCTGGAGGAAGAAGGGGTTCCCGCCGGTGTGGTCGCGCAGCACGGGGGCGGCGGCCCGGGCCGCGCCGAGCGAGACCCCGGCCTGCTCGGACGAGGTACTCGGCCACGTCCTCGGTGGCCAGACCGACCAGGTCGATCCGGGCGACGCCGTCGAGGCGGTGCAGGTCCGCGAGGGCGAAGCTGACCGCGTCGGTGCGGTCCGGGGCGGTGGTCCGGCGGGTGGCCAGGACGAGAAGCCGCTCTCCCGCCGTCGACTCGACCAGATGGGACAGCATCGCCAGGGTCGGCTCCGGGGCCCAGTGGAGATCCTCCAGGACCAGCACCGTCGGCTTCTGCTCCGCCACCGCCAGCAGCACGCGCAGGACCGCGTCGAAGAGGATCGGCCGGGAGTCGCCCTCGCCGGGCGGCAAGCTCGCGGCCGCTCGGCCACGGGCCCAGGACAGCGTTGGTCAGGCGCAGGAGCGGGGCCGCAGCCTGGGCCGTGATGTCACGCAGGCTCTCCGGCGGCAGCTGCTCCAACGCCTGCTCGATGTATGGCGACGAAGGGCCGATACGGGGTGTTGAACTCCTCGCGGCAAGCACCCCACAGCACGGTGGCGCCGTGCTCACGCAGGGCCGCGGCCACCTCGACCACCAGCCGGGTCTTGCCGACGCCCGGCTCGCCGCCCACGAAGACGACCTGCCGGCGGTCGTCCTCGACGGCCGCCCAGACCGTCTCGAGGCGTTCGATCTCCGCACGGCGCCCGACGAAGGCGGTCCGGTTCCTCGCCGGCTCCGTTGCTGACCCCATCGGAGCAGGTTCCATCACTTGTCGACCCTAGCCCCATCCGGAGCCTGCCGAGATAGTCAGATCTGACCCCCTGTGCGTCCTGACCGCAGAGGGTCAGATCAGGTCAGGCGCCTGGCCCGGTTGGTCCGTAGCGTCGGTGGTCCTGACAAACCAACCACTGAGGAGCATCCCCGTGGCAACAGCAATCAAGGACCTGCCCGTCGAGGTCTCCCAGGGTGACCTAGAGACCAGGTACGTCGAGTTGGGCGACATGGCCATCCGGCACGCTCGGGTTCCGGCCGGGACCGACTTCGGGCCGGTCCTGAAGGGGCTTCCGGACGACCGTTGCCCCAGCCCGCACTGGGGGATCGTGTTGGAAGGCTCGCTCAGACTCGAGCACGCGGACGGAGCCGTCGAGACCGCGAGTGCAGGCGAGGTCTACTTCTGGCCCTCCGGACACACCGCCACCTCCTCGGACGGCGCCGTCTTCATCGAGATCGGCCCGGTCGCCCCGATGCGTGAGTTCCACGACCACGCGCTGCAGGTGTTCGGCTGAACCTCCGGCCACCTCCACCGCCTCGTCTTCGTAGTTCTATCGAGAAAGCAGGAAGCAGCCATGAACGGAACTCCGGCACTCACCATGCTCGACGCTGTACGCGGTGACGTGATCACCTCGACGTCGCCCGAGTACGACGAGGCTCGGTCGGTGTACAACGCGATGATCGACCGGCGGCCTCTAGCGATCGTGCGAGCGGTCGACGTCACAGACGTACGCATCGCCGTCAACGCGGCCCGCGAGAGCGGGCTCCCCCTCGCCATCCGCAACGGCGCCCACAGCGTGCCCGGGTTCGGGACGGTCGACGACGGAATCGTGCTGGATCTCAGCGGATGAAGGGGGTCCGCATCGACCCCGAGAAGCGGATCGCGCGGGTTCAGGGCGGGTGCAGCTGGGGCGACTTCGACCATGCGGCGCACAGCTTCGGCCTCGCCACCACGGGCGGGATCATCTCGACCACTGGTGTCGCCGGCCTGACCCTCGGTGGCGGCATCGGCTACCTGGCCCGGGCCCACGGGCTCTCGATCGACAACCTGCGCTCGGCCGATGTGGTCCTCGCCGACGGCAGCTTCGTGATCGCCAGCGAGGCGGAACACCCGGACCTGTTCTGGGCGCTGCGCGGCGGTGGCGGCAACTTCGGCGTGGTCACCGAACTCGAGTTCGACCTGCACCCGGTAGACACCATCTACGGCGGGCCGATGTTCTTCGAGCTCGAGGTCGCTGGAGGAGCTGTTCAAGACCTATGGCAACTGGATCGCCGCAGCACCACGCTAGATGGGCGCGTTCCCGGCCTTCCAGATCGCCCCGCCGCTGCCCTTCATCCCCGAGGACCGGGTCGGCGAGCCGCTCGCGCTGCTGGTGTCGTGTTTCAACGGCAGTGACGAGGACGCCGAAGCGCTGCTGGGGGAGCTGCGGTGCGGTCGGGACGCCCGTGGCCGAGCACGTCGGGCGAATGCCCTATCCGGCGTTGAACAGCGCGTTCGACGGCCTGCTCCCCAAGGGTCTCCAGCACTACTGGAAGGCGGCCTTCCTGCCCGACCTCACCGACGGAGTCATCGCTGCGCACGTCGAGCACGGTCCCCAAGGTGCCGGCGATGGAGTCCACCATGCACCTCTACCCGATCGACGGTGCCGTCCACGACGTCGCGTCGGACGCGACCGCGTTCGCCTACCGGGAGGCGAACTTCGCCCCGGTGATCGCCGGCATGTGGCCCGACCCGGCCGACAACGAGGCCAACATCAGCTGGGTGCGCGACTACCACGAAGCGCTCGAGCCGCACACGAGCGAGGGTGGCTACATCAACTTCATGGCCGGGGACGACCAGGGCCGCATCCGCGCCAACTACGGCGCCAACTATGACCGGCTGGCCTCGGTCAAGAAGACCTACGACCCGGGCAACCTCTTCCGGATCAACCAGAACATCGCTCCGGCCGAATAGTCCCGCATCCCAACCTCCAGCGGGACAGCCGCTGGCCAGCGGCCCCTACTTTGACGACCAGTCACCGGTCGACCGATCTCGCCAACTTACCCCGCTGGCGGGTCATCAATCTTCGCTGCAGCTCGACAACGAAGTCCTCCGGCATGACTACAACTCCCCAGCCGTGATGAGCCGATCGAGCGAGATCTGGGCGTCCGGGATCTCGATCAGCAGCGCCCGGTTCTTCACGACCGCGGTGACCATGGCGCGCAGCCGATGGTGCCTTCTTCGTGAGCTCTTGGTTCCTGAAGTCGCGGGCGGTGAGCAACCCAGCAAGGATGACGAAGTCGCGCCTGTGCCGACCGAGGCCAGGGTCGCCCGTGTTGCTGAGCGCTGCCGTCCAGCCGCCGGGGCACCAACCAGATTCGGCCGGAAGCAGCACGTCGATCGAGGCCTCGCCCCGGCTCCAGCGATCTTGAAGTCCCTCGGCCGAGATGCCTGCTGATCTGAACCCGAGGTCGGTCAACGTCCTCGTGGAGGTAGCGAGCATCGTGGGGTCGGCGCGCACCTCGATCACCGTGTCAGCGTCGTTCGACGGGCGCACCGGGAACTGCCCCTGTTCGGCGCAGTGCAGGTGGACGAGTTGACCGCCCGCTGGGAGCCGATTCGCTCAGCGGACAGCGAGCCATTCGCGATGCGCTGGTGGATCCGGGGCACACTGACGCCCAGCCGCTCCGCGGCCTGTGCCACGCTGACTGCTCCCATGCGCACAATCCTGGAAGCGTTTCAAGGATTGTGGAAGCACGCTCGGGATCATCATAGCGAGCCCAAGGGCCCGTTCGCGTGGCTCGTGCTCACGAGCCCGGATCACATCAACGCAGGCCGGAGTCGCTTCTCACAAGAAGCGCAACGCAATCCAGATGGGGAAGTCATCGGGACCACACCGATGATCACGAGCGTCAACGCGATCCTTTGCGGTCGGCTGCGCTCAGGAGGCGAAACCGGCCTCTGACCTGCGGCGATGCCGCCCTCGGGGACTGCCGGCGCCGGAGCGGTGTTGCGGGCCCTTGCGAATCAAAGCGAGCCCATTCCGAGCCCTCGTGTCAGCGGGCTCCGACGGTCACAAACGACTGCAGCCGAGGCTGTCATGGAAACTCTCAGCAACGCCCCGTCGCCGGATCGCGCGCCCGTCGGTCGAACCCGCTGCGACTCGTGTGCACCCCCTCATGAGCCTCCTCCAGTCGGAGGCCCATGACGTCTCGCAAGGAACCCGCTGGCGAGTGGAGTCCACGAGAGTGGTGTACGACGAGCACCACGGTGAGCCTGCCTCCCACAACGGGACGGCCACCGGGTGATCCTTCGAGTGATCTACGAAAACCGACTCGAAGAAGGACACACCGATGACCGCCACACCCAGTATCGACCCTGCCCGTTTCCTGACCGAGCAGCTGGACCAGGCGAGCCCTGATCTGTTGCGTGAGCTGCTCACCACGTTCGTCAACGCCCTGCTCGGTGCCCAGGCCGACGCGGTCTGCGGTGCCGGTTACGGCGAACGGAGCCCGGAGCGGGTGAACTCTCGCAACGGCTACCGCCACCGCGACCTCGACACCCGCGTCGGGACCCTCGACGTCGCCGTGCCCAAGCTGCGCACCGGCAGCCTGTACCCCGACTGGCTGCTGGAACGTCGCAAGCGGGCCGAGCGGGCGCTGACGAGCGTGGTGGCGACCTGCTACCTGCTGGGCGTGTCCACCCGGCGGATGGACAAGCTGGTGCAGACCCTGGGCATCACCGGCCTGTCGAAGTCGCAGGTCTCGGTGATGGCCGCCGAACTCGACGAGCACGTCGAGCAGTTCCGCACCCGACGGCTGGAGGATGCCGGACCGTTCACGTTCGTCGCGGCCGACGCTTTGGTGCTGAAGGTCCGCGAGGGCGGGCGCGTGGTGCCGGTCCACGTGCTGGTCGCGACCGGGGTCAACGCGGACGGGCACCGCGAGATCCTCGGCGTGCAGGTCACCACCTCAGAGGACGGCGCCGGCTGGCTCGCGTTCTTCCGCGACCTGAGCGCCCGCGGCCTGGGCGGGGTCAAGCTCGTCACCAGTGATGCCCACGCCGGCCTGGTCGCGGCGATCGCAGCGACCCTGCCCGGGGCCTCGTGGCAGCGGTGCCGCACCCACTACGCCGCGAACCTGATGTCCGCGACCCCGAAGAGCTCCTGGGGGTGGGTCAAGGCCCTGCTGCACTCGATCTACGACCAACCCGACGACCAGGCCGTGCACGCCCAGTTCGACCGCGTCGTCGACGCCCTGTCCGAGAAGTTGCCCCGGGTCGCTGAGCACCTCGAGAACGCGCGAGCAGACATCCTCGCCTTCACCAGCTTCCCGAAGGAGATCTGGCGCCAGATCTGGTCCAACAACCCCAACGAGCGCCTCAACCGCGAGATCCGCCGCCGCACCGACGTCGTCGGGATCTTCCCCGACCGCGCCTCGATCATCCGCCTCGTCGGCGCCGTGCTCGCCGAGCAGCACGACGAGTGGGCCGAGGGCCGCCGCTACCTCGGACTCGACGTCCTCACCCGCAGCCAAGCCGTCGACACCCACCATGTCGAGGAGGTGGCCGAACCCGAACTCCAGGCCCTCACGGCCTGAGCGACACGCCCGACGAAGGATTCATCTCGTACACCACGCGCCGGGACTTGACCCGCCGGCAAGGTCCAGCCCGGCCAGTCCGTGCTGATCACCGGTGCCTCGGGCGGCGTTGGCAGCTATGCAGTTCAGCTCGCCGTCAGCTTGGGCGCCGAGGTGACTGGCGTGTGCAGCAGCGCCAAGCTCGACCACGTCGCCGCCCTCGGCGCCCACCATGTCATCGACTACAGCCACGACGACTGGGCCGACGGCACGCGCCACTACGACCTGATCCTCGACATCGCCGGCAACCCGCCCGTCAGCCGGCTGCGTCGTGCCCTGACGCCACGCGGGACTGCTGTCTTCGTCGGCGGTGAGCGCAGCGGCGTCATCACAGGTATGCGTCGACAGCTCGGCGGAGCACTGCTCTCCCCCTTCATCGGCCAACGCCTCGTCCTGCTGCTGGCCCGTGAACGCTCGTCAGACTACGAGCGGCTCGCCCGGCTCATCGAGGCCGGCCAGCTCATGCCTGCCCTGGACCGCTGCTACCCGCTCGAGCGGACCGCCTACGCGGTGCGACGCCTTGAGAACGGGGCCATCCGCGGAAAGGTCGCCATCACGACGTGACGGCGTCAGAGTTGCTGAGGCGGAGCGCCGTGCCTGGGTATGACGTGGCCTCGATGTGAGAGCACGCCCAAAGCGCGCCGCAAAGGCGGGTCGCCGGAGGTTTGGGGCTTCATCTCGAATCGCGTCACCGCAGGTCAGAGCCGACTTTCTCCAGGAGCGCTACCACGCACTCCTCCCGCGTGGCTGGTCATCGGGAACGGGTGTCGGACGCTGAGCACGAACGCAATCCTTTGCGGTCGACTGAGTTCTTGAGGCGCAACCGGTCGGTCTTTGACCTGCGCCGAGGCCGGCCTCGTGGCCTGCGGGCCCAGGGCCCGTGTTGCGCGCGATTGCGAATCAAAGCGAGCCATTCCGCGCCCTTGTCGAGGCCTAGCGCAGAGGTGCAGGAGCCGCTCGGACAGCCATCCAGCTGGGGCATTCCGCCGCGACTGCACTCCCCCAGGAGGCTGGATAGCGGCCCCCGGTAGAGCGCCTGCTCCGCGGCTTCAAAGCGAGCCATAAGGGCCTCAAAGTGAGCCTTAAGGCCAGACTTCGGCTTTCGACCTGCTGCGCGGGAATCGCATTACCGCAGGTCAGGACCGGTTCTGGTGAGCAAAGCGACGCATTCGACGTGGTGCGTCATCGGGAACAGGTCGAAGGCGCGCAGGGTGGACAGCCGGTAACCGTGCTCGGCGAAGTACGCCACGTCGCGGGCCAGGGCGGCGGGGTCGCAGGCGACGTAAGCGATCGCCCGGGGTCCGCGCGCCGCGATCTGGGCGACGACGGCGCGCTTCGCGCCGGTGCGCGGCGGGTCGAGGACGACGAGGTCGACCGCCGCGGCGACCTCGGGGTCGGCCAGCGCCTGCTCCACACCGCCCCGGACGACGGTGGACCCGGGGACGTTGGCCGCGGCGTGGGCGCAGGCAGCGGCGTCGGCCTCGACCAGCGTCACGGCGCCCGGGTCGCCCACCGCGTCGGCGAGGAAGGCCCCGAACAGCCCGACCCCGGCGTACAGGTCGAGAACCCGCTCCCCCCGCTGCGGCGAGAGCGCGTCGAGCACGGCGCCGACCAGCGCCTCCGGCGCGCCCGGGTGGACCTGCCAGAACCCGTCGTCGGCGACCGAGAAGGACCGCGCACGGACCTCGTGCCGCGCGGGCCGGTGCGCGTCGAGGAGGCAGTCATCGACCTCGATCACGTCGTGCGAGCGGTGCTTGCGCATCCCGCGTCGCCCCCCGGGCAGGTCGACGTAGCGCTGGCGGGTGCGCCAGCGCAGGCCGTCCTCGTCGCCGGGCACCGCCTCGACCAGCACGTCGACGTCGAGGCCCGCGAGACGGGACAGCTGCTCGCGCACCACGTCGGACTTGAGCGCCCGCTGGGCCGCCAGGTCCACGTGCTGCCAGTCGCAGCCTCCGCACAGCCCCGGGCCGGCGTAGGGGCACGGCGCCTCGACCCGGTCCGGCGCGGCCTCGAGCACCTCGACCGCGTCGCCGCGCCAGAAGCGGTCACCGTCGCTGCCCTCGGTGATCGCCACGACCACCCGTTCCCCCGGCAGCGCGTGACGCACGAACACCACGCGCCGGGCGTCCTCACCCGCGGCGTCGGGCAGCCGGCTCACGCAGTGACCGCCGTGGGCGACCGGGCCGACCTCGGTCTCGAATCGCTCCCCGACCCGGGAGACGCCACGGTCGGCCTTCGCTCGCGGCGCGCGGGCCCCGTGAGGCGGGCGCGACGAGCGGCGCTGTCGGCTCACCGACGCGCGGACTCGTCGCGGTCGGCGCTCGCCCGACCGCTGCGCAGGTCGCCGGGGCGCACCCGCTCGACGTCGCGCAGCACGCGCTCCTTGGCGATCTGCGAGGAGCGCAGCTGGTAGGGCACCGAGGTGACCATGACGCCCGGGGTGAACAGCAGCCGGCCCTTGAGCCGCAGCGCGGTCTGGTTGTGCAGCAGCTGCTCCCACCAGCGGCCCACGACGTACTCCGGGATGTAGACCGCGACGACACCGCGCGGCTGCGCCTTGCGGATCTCCGTGGCGTACTCGACGATCGGCTTGACGAGCTCGCGGTAGGGCGAGTGCAGCACCTTCAGCGGCACGCCGAAGTTGCGCTGCTCCCAGGCGTCGAGCAGCACCGCGGTCTCACGGGGGTCGCTGGAGACGTAGATCCCCTCGAGGGTGTTGGGCCGGGTCGCCTTGGCGAAGGCCAGCGCGCGCAGGGTCGGCTTGTGCAGCTTGGAGACCAGCACGATCGCGTGCACCCGCGTGGGCAGGATCTTGTCGTCCTCGTCGGCCGCGAGCTCCTCCTCGACCTTGGTGTAGTGGGTCTTGATCGCCCGCATCACGATGAAGAAGAACCCCATGGCCAGGATCGTGATCCACGCGCCCGCGAGGAACTTGGTCACGAGGATGACCACGAAGACGACCGCGGTGAAGCTCAGCCCGATCGTGTTGATCACCCGCGAGCGGTACATCCGCCGCCGCGCACCGGGATCCTTCTCGGTGCGCAGCAACCGGGTCCAGTGCCGGATCATCCCGAGCTGGCTGAGGTTGAAGGAGACGAAGACCCCGACGATGTAGAGCTGGATCAGCTTGGTGACCTCGGCGTTGAAGGCCAGGATCAGCACGATCGCCATCAGCGCCAGGAACACGATGCCGTTGGAGTAGGCCAACCGGTCGCCGCGCGAGCCCAGCGCCCGGGGGGCGAAGCCGTCGCGGGCCAGGATCGAGCCGAGCACCGGGAAGCCGTTGAAGGCGGTGTTGGCCGCCAGGACCAGGATCACGCCGGTCATCGCGATCACGAAGTAGAAGCCCGGCGGGAACTCCCGGAACACGGCGTCGGCGATCTGCGCGATCACCGCGTGCTGGTCGTAGCCGTCCGGGAGCGCGTCTCCGTTGGGCAGGCGCAGCCGGTCGATCTCGGAGGGGTCGACGTAACGCAGGCCCATCTGCCGGGCCAGCACGATGACGCTCAGCATCATCGTGATCGCGATCATGCCCAGCAGGAGCAGCGTGGTCGCCGCGTTGCGGCTCTTCGGCTTGCGGAACGCCGGCACGCCGTTCGAGATCGCCTCGACGCCCGTCAGGGCCGCACAGCCCGAGGAGAACGCCCGGGCGAGCAGGATCATCAGCCCGAAGGTCGTCAACGGCCCCTCGAAGCCCGGGTCCGCGATGATCTGGAAGTCGGCACTCTCCACGGCCGGCAGCGTGCCGGCCAGCAGGCGCAGCAGCCCGATGCCGCACATGCCCAGGATGGCGACCATGAACAGGTAGGTCGGGACCGCGAAGAACCCGCCCGACTCCCGGATCCCCCGCAGGTTCGAGGCCATCAGGACCAGTACGAGCACCGAGGCGGCGATCGCCTCGTGGCCCGAGAGGAACGGGATGCCCGCGGCGGCGTACTGCGCTCCCGAGGAGATCGAGACCGCCACGGTGAGGATGTAGTCCACGAGCAGCGCCGAGGCCACGGTGGTGCCCGCGGTCGTGCCGAGGTTGACCGTGGCGACCTCGTAGTCGCCGCCGCCGCTGGGGTAGGCGTGCACGGTCTGGCGGTAGGAGGCGATGACCGCGGCCATCACCATCGCCACGACGATCCCGATCTTCCAGGAGAACGTGTACGCCGACGCGCCCGCGAGCGAGAGCATGATGAAGATCTCGTCGGGGGCGTAGGCCACCGACGACAGGGCGTCGGAGGCGAAGACGGGCAGAGCGATCCGCTTGGGCAGCAGGGTCTCGCCGAGCTGGGAGCTGCGCAGCTTGCGGCCCACGAGGATCCGCTTGAAGTCGTTGCGCCCGCTCACGAGCCGCAACAGTACGGCAGGGACTACGGTGTCCCGGTGCACGTCGTGATCATGGGTTGCGGCCGGGTCGGCTCGACCCTGGCGCGCAGCCTCGAGGACCGGAACCACACCGTGGCCGTCATCGACTCCGAACCCGACGCCTTCCGTCGTCTGGGCCCGGGGTTCAACGGTGACAAGGTCACCGGCTACGGCTTCGACCAGGAGGTGCTCCAGAAGGCCGGCATCAAGCGCGCCGATGCCTTCGCGGCGGTCTCGAGCGGCGACAACTCCAACATCATCGCCGCCCGGGTGGCGCGCGAGACGTTCGGGATCGACCAGGTCGTGGCCCGCATCTACGACCCCGGCCGCGCCGAGGTCTACCAGCGGCTCGGCATCACCACCGTCGCCACGGTGAAGTGGACCGCCGACCAGGTCCTGCGCCGGCTGGTCCCCGCCGGGGCCGAGCCGGACTTCCGCGACCCGTCGGGCACGATCCGCGTCGACCAGATCCCGGTGCCGACCGACTGGGTCGGCCACCGCACGCGCGACTTCCAGGAGCAGTCGCTCTCGCGGATCGCCTGGATCGACCGGCTGGGCGAGGGCATGCTGCCCAACCCGGAGTCGGTCATCCAGGAGGGCGACCTGCTGCACCTGGTGATGCGCGAGGAGAACGCCCAGCACGCCTACCGCACGATCGAGAAGGGTCCGGAGAGCGAATGAGGGTCGCCATCGCGGGGGCAGGCGCCGTCGGGCGCTCGGTCGCCCGGGAGCTGATCGGCAACGGCCACGAGGTCCTGCTGATCGACAAGAACGCCGGCGCGATCCGCCCCGAGCGGGTGCCCGACGCCGAGTGGCTGCTGGCCGACTGCTGCGAGCTGTCCTCGCTCGAGGAGGCCCGCCTGGACCGCTGCGACGTGGTGATCGCGGCCACCGGCGACGACAAGGCGAACCTGGTCGCCTCGCTGCTGGCCAAGACGGAGTTCGGCGTGCCCCGCACCGTCGGGCGGGTCAACCACCCCAACAACGAGTGGCTCTTCAGCGAGGCCTGGGGCGTCGACGTGAACGTCTCGACCCCGCGGATCATGTCGGCGCTGGTCGAGGAGGCCGTCACGGTCGGCGACCTGGTGCGGCTGTTCACCTTCCGCCAGGGCAACGCCAACCTGGTCGAGATGACGCTGCCGCAGGAGTCGCCGTACGTCGGCAAGCCCGTCGGGCTGATCCCGCTGCCCGACAACTGCGCGCTGGTCACGATCCTGCGTGACGGCCAGGTCTACGTGCCCGACCCGGAGCAGCCGGTCGAGTCCGGCGACGAGCTGCTCTTCGTGGTGCCCGACGCGGGCGAGGACGAGCTCGAGCACCTGCTCGCCCCGGCCACCCACCCGAACCAGTCCTAGGCGGGCGTCTCGATCGGGGTCCGGTCGCGGCCGAGCACCCAGACCATCGCCGTCCAGGCCAGGATCCGCAGGGGCCAGCCCAGGCCGACGCGCAGCACCCCGAGCACCAGCACGGCGAGGTCGATGTCGACGACCCCGGAGAAGCCCGCGAGCCACACCGGCCCCTGGAGGGCCACGCCGATCGCACCGGGCAGCAGGAACAGCCAGGTGAGGCGCGAGCACAGCGCGACGACCTGGCGATCGGCGTGCCAGGCGGTCGGGTCCCCGGTCACGGAGCCGAGCATGAAGCCCACGAAGGGCCAGCCGGCCAGGCAGGAGCCGGCCATCACCACGGTGTAGCCCAGGCTGATCAGGATCCCCGGCAGGAAGAACGCCAGCGCCTGCTCGGACTCGCTGCCGCCCGACGACGCGGCCAGGCGCACGAAGAGGAACCCGATGCCGATCGCGAAGAGCGCGTTGAAGCAGAACTGCGGGCTGGAGCGCTGGGCCAGCCGCAGGCCCAGCGCGAGGATCGCGACGACCAGGCTGCCGATCAGCGCCGCCCGGAGGTCACGGGTGCTGAGCCAGATCACGGTGAACAGCACCCCGGGGACGCCGGCCTCGACCATGCCGCGCCGCCCGCCCAGGGCGGTTGCCATCTGCGAGCGCACGAGCGCCTCGACGGTCTCGATCCGCACCGCGGGTGCCGAGCGCGCGGTGTCGTCGCCCTCGATCGGCGGAGGAGGTCCGCTCACAGGATCAGCTCGTAACGCGGGTTGAACATGGTCCGCGCCCCGTCGTGCAGCCCGACCCTGCCCTGCACGCGCATGACCGCCCCGGCTCCGACGCCGATGATCCGGCGCCGACCCAGCCAGACCAGGATGATCGAGCCGGTCCCGTCCGCGAGCTCGGCCTCCAGGGCGGGGACCCCGCCGCGTGGACGCAGGGTGACGGTGCGCAAGGTGCCCTCGAGCAGCACCGGGAGCCGGTCGGGGGCGTCCTCTATCGAGGTGACCGCCGGGCCCTGGACCGAGGACCCCCGCGACGCGGCGGCACCGGCCGCGTCCGACTCGCGACGCTGCGTGCGCCGGTTGAACAGGCTCATGAGGAGGCGGGGTCCGCGCCACCGGCACCGTCCGGCTGGCCCCCCGGCCCGTCCAACGGCTGCTGGTCCTGCTCGCTGAGCGCGCTGCGGGGGTCCTCGTCGGGCTGCTCGACGCGACGAGCCTGCTCGGGCAGCGTCACCGGCAGGGCCTCACCCGGCGGGACGGCGTGCTCGCCGCGGCGTACGACGACCCGGGCGAGCACGTCCTCCCAGTCGCCCGCCGACTCGGGCTCGCGGGCCGGGCGCCCGATGAAGGTGGCCCGCACCATCCAGCGGGGCCCGTTGATGCCGACGATGCGCGACTGCTGCACCCCGGTCTGTCCGTCGGGCGTGCGCACGGTCGCCTCGCAGAGGAGCTCGGGACCGAACCGGCCCTGCTGCTCGACGGCGGTCCCGCCCCGCTGGGTCATGTCGGCCACGATCTGGGGTCGCACCTCGCCCCACAGGTCGCCGTTGCGGGAGGCGGCGAAGGCGCGCACGTCCATGGCCCCGTCGACGCCGGCGAGCAGCACCGACTGCACGGTGCCCGACGCCTCGTCGACCTGCAGGCGCAGGTCACGGCCGGGCTCGGCCTGCATCAGCAGGGACCCGAGGTCCACGCGCTCGACCCCGTCGTCGAGCCCGGGGAGGTCGTCGACGTCGAAGGGCCCGCTCGGCTCGGCCGGCGCCTCGGCGCCGGGATCCTCCGAGACGCCCCGGGCGAGGTCCGTCTGCTCGGACGACGAGGTGGACCTGCGGCGGAACTTCAACGCACTTCTCCGGTGGGGTCGGGGGTGGTGGTGGGATCGGACGGCGACCGCGGGTCGGGACCGGAACCGGGGCCGGTGCGGGCCTCGGCGACCGCGAAGCCACCGGTAGAACCGTAGCCCCCGGAGCCGCGTCCGGTGTCGCCACGTGGTCGACCTTGACCAGGCGAGCCCGCTCGAACGGTGCCAGCTCGACGGTGGACCGCGGCGTGCGGGTCGCGCCGCCGTCGCCGACGTTGGCGCACGAGGGGACGAGCCTCCCGGGTCCAGCCGCGCCGGACGGGGGTGGTGAGGACGTCATCTGGCGGACCCTGGCGGACCCTCGCGGACCCTGGTGCGCCCCGTGGGAGGCTGGGGGCGTGAACGAACCTCGTCCGCAGGTCGCGCCCGGCGCGGTCCCGCCCCGTCACGCCGAGCGGCTGAGCGTGCCGCTGCGCTGGTGGGTCCAGGGCATCATGCTGGTGGCCAGCCTGTGGCTGGCCCTGGTCGTCTCCGTCCCCGGCGTCGTGGCCTGGTCGGCGACCACGGTGTGCGTGCTGCTGCTCGTGGCCCTGCTGGCCGGCTACGGGGCGGCCCGGGTCAGCCTCGAGGACGGCATCCTGCGCGCGGGCCGGGCGCGGGTCGCGGCGCAGCACCTCGGGTCCGCGGTCCCGCTGGACGCCGACCAGACCCGGCTGCTGGCCGGGCGCGACGCGGACGCCCGCGCCTTCCTGCTGCTGCGGCCCTACCTCAAGCGGGCGGTGCGCGTGGAGCTGCTCGACCCGCGCGACCCCACGCCGTACTGGTTGCTCAGCACCCGCCGTCCGGACGAGCTCGCGGCCGCGGTGAGCGCGGCTGCGTCCGTGCCCGGGGCCGGGACGGCCGCCGGGTGATCGCTGCGGACCCCCTGCGGCGTTAGTCTCGGGTCCATGGCATCGGACAGCTCCAAGCTCTGGTCGGTCTTCTCCCTCGTCGCAGCCCTCGGCGCGGCGACGGTGGCGAAGAAGACCCTCAACACCACCTGGATGAAGGCGACGGGAAAGCAGCCGCCGGCCAACCCCGCGGATCCGGACGTCGACATCTGGGAGGCCGTCGCCTGGGCGGCGGCGAGCGGCACCCTGGTCCAGATCGCGAGGATGCTCGCGACTCGTCGGGCCGCGAACTACTACCACCGCTCGACCGGGCACCTGCCTCCCGGCCTCGAGGAGGACCGCACCGACCTCGACGCGCCGACCCCCGCCAGCTGACCCCCGCCAGCTGGACCCGGTCCGCACGCACGACTGCCCGGCACTCCCTCGAACGGGGCGGGCCGGGCAGTGCTGCTGTGGTCCGACCTCACGGTCGGACCCGGTGATCAGACGCAGTCGCGGCAGATCATCTTCTTCTCGTCCGCGAGCTGGCTGCGGTGGTGGACCAGGAAGCAGCTCATGCAGGTGAACTCGTCGTCCTGCTTGGGCTTGACCTCGACCGCCAGCTCCTCGTGGGACAGGTCGGCCCCGGGCAGCTCGAAGGACTCGGCCGCCTCGGTCTCGTCCTCGTCGACCTTCCCCGAGTTCTTGTCGTGACGACGAGCCTTGAGCTCCTCGATGCTCTCCTCGGACTGCTCTTCCTCGTTCTTGCGCGGTGCGTCGTAGTCGGTTGCCATGCGTTCCCACTCCCCTCGAAGACTCTGGTCGCCGCCGATGCGCGCCAGATTGTGCACCATCGCGCAGGTCCTGGTCTCACCGGGTCGGGTGAGCGGTCCGACCGGGAGGGTCGCAGGGTGCGGGGTGGATGGTTCGGCGCGGGCGTCGACACGCGCAACCGCCGTGGCGGCGAGGCTATTCCCCGCCCGGCCCACCACCCCCGGGAGCATCTGCGGTGACCGCCAGCCCCACGTCGTGGACGACGGCCCACAGGTCCTCGAAGCCGTCCTCGGGTCCGCAGACGAGCACCATCAGACCGCTGATCCCGGTGCCCTCGCGCACCTGCGCGCCAGCGGCCCGCGCGATCAGCGCACCGGCCGCGTGGTCCCACAGGTGCGTGCCCTCCTCGACGTAGCCGTCGAGCCCGCCCTCCGCGACGAAGCACAGGTCGAGGGCGCACGAGCCCATCCGGCGTACGTCGCGCACCTGCGGGAGCAGCCGGGCCACGGCCGCCCCCTGGGAGGCCCGCAGCGCGGGGTCGTAGGAGAAACCGGTGCCGATCAGACGCTCGGCGAGGGGCACCCGGGCGCGTACCCGCAGCGGTACGCCGTCGCGCAGGGCGACGGTGTTCCCGTCCGGGCCGGGTCGGGCGAGGTAGGTGACACCCGACGCGACGTTGAGCACCACGCCGGCGACCACCTCCGGCTCGAAGCCCGGCACGGTGACCTCGGCTGCGATCGAGACCGCGTAGACCGGCAGCCCGTAGAGGAAGTTCACCGTGCCGTCGATGGGGTCGACGACCCACCGCACCCCGGAGGTGCCCGCGACGTCATCGCCCTCCTCGCCGAGGACGGCGTCGTGGGGACGCGCGGCGAGCAGGCGCGAGCGCACCAGCTCCTCGCAGGCGCGGTCGGCCTCGGTCACCGGGTCCGTGGAGCTGGTCTTGGTCGCGGCCACCTCGATGGTGTGCGACGCCCGCTCGCGCACCAGCGCGGCGGCCTCGCGGGCCACCGTCAGCGCCAGGTCGGCGAGCTCCGAGGCCAGGGCCGTCCCGTCGGTCGGCGTGCTCACCCGTCCTCGCCGGTCAGCGCGGGGCGCTCGCCGCGCGGGTTCGCGCAGCACCCCACGGGACAGCGGTCCCACATCGGGCCGGTCTGCCCCAGCGACGACCGCGTCACGTCCGCCCCGCGCTCGGCGGCGGCACGCTCGGTGAGCAGGTCACGGACCACGGCCACGAAGCGGGGGTCCTCCCCCGGCGTCGCGGCCCGGCGCACGGGCAGCCCGATCTCCGCCGCGGTCTGCGCGGCCTCGGTGTCGAGGTCGTAGATGACCTCCATGTGGTCCGAGACGAAGCCGACCGGGACGATCACCGCGGCCGGCGCCCCCTGCTCGGCCAAGGCCCGCAGGTGGTCGTTGACGTCGGGCTCGAGCCAGGGCGTGCGCGGCGAGCCCGACCGGGAGCAGAAGACCAGCTCGTGCGGGTGCTCGCGGCCGGTCGAGGTCGCCACGCTGCCGGCCACGACGCCGGCGACGTCGAGGTGCTGGCGGACGTAGGCGCTGCCACCCTGCTCGGGCGGGCCTGAGGTGTCGTTCATCGCGGTCGGGATGGAGTGCGTGACGAAGACCAGGTGCGCGCCCGGCCGGACGTCCTCGGGCAGGTCGGCCAGGGCGGCGAGGGTGGCGTCGACGACCGGCTCGACGAAGCCGGGGTGGTTGAAGTAGTGACGCAGCTTGTCCAGGCGGGGCGCGGCCGCACCGCTGCGGCGCGTTCCCTCCTCGACAGCGTCGAAGAGGTTCTCGCGGTACTGCCGGCAGCTCGACCACGACGAGTAGGCGCTGGTCACGAAGCACGCCGCCCGGCGTACGCCGTCGGCGCTCATCTGCTCCAGCGCGTCGGCGAGGTAGGGGTCCCAGTTGCGGTTGCCCCAGTAGACGGGCAGGTCGATGCCCGCGCCGGCGAGGTCGGCGCGCATGGCGTCGAGGAAGGCTCGGTTCTGGTCGTTGATCGGCGAGCGACCGCCGAAGAGGTGGTAGTGCTGGCCGACCTCCTCGAGGCGCTCGGTCGGGATCCCCCGGCCCGCGGGTGACGTTCTCCAGGAACGGCAGGACGTCGTCGGGTCCCTCGGGGCCGCCGAAGGAGACCAGCAGCACCGCGTCGTAGGGCGACACGTCCGGTGTCACACGGGTCGGCGGGTCCTGCTGGACGTCGGGGAAGGCGTCGGGCAAGGCGTCGGTCGGGTCGGTCGTCGCCTCGGGATTGCTCACAGACTCATCCTAGGAGCGCGCTCTCACCCGTCGTGCCGCCACCGTCCCGGCTCGTTGCTGTCGTAGGCTCGCCGCGAGCGCACACGGACGAGACTCCGCGTGTCGTCGGCGGTCCGGACAGGGAGGTGGCCCCGCATGGCGCACCTCCGACTGGCCGGCACCACCGAGGACGGGCGGCTGCTGCTCGTCGACGACGCGGGCGGGGAGCACACCCTGACCGTCGACGGGCGGCTGCGGTCCGCCGTGCGCGGAGACACCTCACGACTCGGCCAGCTGGAGATCCCCATGGACTCGTCCCTCCGTCCCCGCGACATCCAGGCGCGCATCCGCGCCGGGGAGAGCGCGGAGTCCGTCGCCGACGCCGCCGGGACCTCGGTGGACAAGATCATGGGCTTCGCGGGGCCGGTGCTCGCCGAGCGCGAGCACGTCGCCCAGCGCGCCCAGTCCTCCTCGCTGCGCCGCCCGCGCACCGAGTCCTCGGCCGCCTCCCGCACCCTCGGTGACGCCGTCGCCACGCACCTGCGGGCCCACAACGTCGATCCCGCCTCGTTGACCTGGGACGCCTGGCGCCGCGAGGACGGCCGGTGGACGCTGACGGCGACCTTCAGCACCCAGCGCCGCGAGGGCGTCGCCTCGTTCAGCTACGACGTGCCGGGCTCCTACGTCACCCTCGACGACGACGACGCGCGCTGGCTGACCGGTGAGCTGGTCGAGCCCGTCACGAGCGACGCGGCCCAGGACACCCGCGAC
The DNA here is from genome assembly GCA_963740745.1 of uncultured Actinomycetota bacterium. Lineage (GTDB taxonomy): Bacteria > Actinomycetota > Actinomycetes > Propionibacteriales > Nocardioidaceae > Nocardioides. The sequence goes on along the minus strand of CAVUFK010000007.1, from coordinate 479,775 downwards.
GACCTCCAGGCTGCACGGTCGCGCCGGCTCGAGGCCGTCCCCGGCGCCGACGTGCCGCTCGGCGACGACGCGATCGACCTGGTCGCCGAGCCCGATGGTGCGGCGCCCGTGTCCGAGCCTGCGCCCGAGCCCGTGTCCGAGCCCGTGTCGGAGCCCGTGTCGGAGGAGCCGGGCCGGGACGTGGAGCCGACCGCCGCCGGAAGCGTGGACGAGCCGCTCCCGCTCGACGACGACGAGCCGAGCGAACCGCCTCGCCGTCCCGTGACCAAGAAGCGCGGGCGCGCCTCGGTCCCGAGCTGGGACGAGATCATGTTCGGTGGTCACGACCAGTAGCCACCGCTACTCTCCGCCCATGGCCTACTTCGTGACCGGCGCCACCGGGTTCATCGGTCGTCACCTGGTGGCCGAGCTCGTCGACCACCGCGAGGGCGAGATCTTCGTCCTGGTCCGCGAGGGCTCCCGCCGGCGCCTCGAGACCCTCGTGCGCGGCTGGGGCACCGACCGGGTCGTCCCCGTCGTCGGGGACCTGTCCGAGCCGGGTCTGGGGGTCGACCCCGACTGGGTGGCCGAGCACGTCGGCGCGATCACCCACTTCTTCCACCTCGCTGCGATCTACGACATGACCGCCGACGAGGCCACCAACGAGGCGATGAACGTCGACGGCACCCGCCACGCCCTCGAGCTCGCCGAGTCGCTCGAGGCCGGGTGCTTCCACCAGGTCTCCTCGGTGGCCGCCGCCGGGGACTTCCGCGGCCGCTTCGACGAGACGATGTTCGCGGAGGGCCAGCACCTGCCCTCGGCCTACCACCGCACGAAGTACGAGTCCGAGCGGATCGTGCGCGAGGAGGCCGAGGTGCCGTGGCGGGTCTACCGTCCGGCCATCGTCGTCGGCGACTCCACGACCGGCGCGATGGACAAGGTCGACGGGCCCTACTACTTCTTCCCCGCCCTGAAGGCGCTGCGCGACACGCTGCCGGGTTGGCTTCCCCTGGTGGGCATCGACCTCGGGGACACCAACCTCGTCCCGGTCGACTACGTCGCCCAGGCGATGGACCACCTCGCGCACGCCCCCGGCCACGACGGGGAGGCCTTCCACCTCGTCAACCCCGAGCCGCAGCCGGTCGTCGAGACGTTCAACGCCTTCTGCGCCGCGGCCGGAGCGCCCGGTTTCGCCACCCCGGTCGGCACGGGTCTGGCCAGGATCAGCTCCCGCCCCCTGCTCCCCCGAGCCCTGCGCCCGGCCTCCCTGCTCACCGGTCTCGTGCGCACCGCGCCGGTGCAGGCCGTCCTCGAGCAGACCATCGGGCGTCTCGGCGTCCCGGCCGAGGTGCTGGGGCACAGCTCGTTCAGCGCGCGGTTCGACTCGCGTCGCACCGAGAAGGCGCTCGCCGGCTCGGGCATCAGCGTGCCGGACCTGGAGTCCTACGCCGCCCTGCTGTGGTCCTACTGGGAGGAGCACCTCGACACGTCCACCGGACGCGACCCGAAGGTGCGCGCCGCGATCGAGGGCAAGCACGTCGTGATCACCGGCGCCTCCTCGGGCATCGGGCAGGTGGTGGCCCTGCGCGTGGCGCAGGCCGGGGGCATCCCCGTGCTCGTGGCCCGCGGTCGGGAGAAGCTCGAGGCCGTGCGCGACGCGATCGAGCTGCGCGGCGGCACCGCCCACGTCTATCCCTGCGACCTCTCCGACCTGGAGGCCATCGACGCGCTGTGCAAGCAGCTCACCGCCGAGCTCGGCAGCGTCGACGTCGTGGTGAACAATGCCGGTCGCTCGATCCGCCGCTCGCTGAAGCTCAGCGAGGACCGCTTCCACGACTTCGAGCGCACGATGCAGCTGAACTACTTCGGCGCGATCCGCCTGGTGATGGGGCTGCTGCCGTCCATGCGCGAGCAGGGCCGCGGGCACGTGGTCAACATCAGCTCGATCGGCGTGCAGACGTCGCCGCCGCGCTTCTCCGCCTACGTCGCGTCGAAGGCCGCGCTCGACGCGTGGAGCAACGTCGTCGTCCTCCGAGCTGGTGGGCGACGGGGTGACCTTCACCGGGATCCACATGCCGCTGGTGCGCACCCCGATGATCGCGCCGACCAAGCTCTACGACAAGTTCCCCACCATCTCGCCCGCCCAGGCCGCCGACCTGGTGGTCCGGGCGGTCGTCGAGCGCCCGCACGAGATCAACACCCTGCTCGGCAACGCCGGGGCCGTGGTGCACACGATCGCCCCGAAGGTCGCCTTCCGGGTGCTGAACATGGCCTACCACGTCTTCCCGGACTCCGCGGCCGCCAAGGGCGCCTCACCCGAGGCCGGCGCCCGCGAGTCGGAGCAGATCATGCTGGCCAGGCTCTTCCGCGGCGTCCACTGGTGAGTCAGGTCGCTCGTCGGGTCGCTCGTCAGGTGGCGACGGGTCGGCCCGGGTCGCTGACCCAGTCGCTCCAGCTGCCGGGATAGAGCGCCGCGCCCACGCCGGCGACCTCCAGGGCGAGCAGGTCGTGGCAGGCGGTCACGCCGGACCCGCAGTACGCCGCGACCTCGCGCCCCGCGGTCGCACCCTGCGCGGCGTACACCTCGCGCAGCCGGGCGGCGGACAGGAAGCGGCCGCTCGCGTCGAGGTTGTCCTCGGTCGGCACGTTGGCCGCGCCCGGCACGTGCCCGGCGACCGGGTCCACCGGCTCGACCTCGCCGCGGTAGCGCTCGGGTGCCCGCGCGTCGAGGAGCACCTCGACGTCGAGCACGTCCTCGGCGTGCACGACCGGCATGGCGCCGGGCCGCACGACCAGGTCGCCACCGCCCGGGCGCTCGGCGGTCGCGGTGGTCTCCACCGCTCCCCCGGCGGCGCACCAGGACGTCCAGCCGCCGTCGAGGACCCGGACGTCGCGGTGACCGGCGTCGCGCAGCAACCACCACGCTCGCGCCGCCGCACGCCCCGACCAGTCGTCGTAGACCACCACCGGGCGGTCCGTGCGCACCCCGACCGCACGCATCGACGTCTCGAACGCCGCGGGCGTCGGCAGCGGGTGCCGGCCACCCTCCCCGCCCTCGCGGGGCGGGCCGGCGAGATCGGTGTCGAGGTCGACGTACGCCGCCCCGGGCACGTGGCCGGCGGCGTACTCGCGGGCACCGTGCGGGCCGCCCATCCGGTAGCGGACGTCGAGGACGGTGACCTCGGCGATCCGTTCGGCGAGCTCGGCGACGTCGATCAGCGGGGACTGCATCGGGGCATCGTCGCAGGAGGTGACAAGATCGCGGAGTGGCCGAGCTGCACTTCTTCACCGGCACCATGGACTCCGGCAAGTCGACCCTGGCCCTGCAGACCAACCACAACCATCGCGCGCGGGGCCGCGTGGGCCAGATCTTCACCGCCCACGACCGTGCCGGCGAGGCCACCCTGTCGAGCCGCCTGGGCCTGACGCACGAGGCCGTCGAGGTGGGTCCGGCCTTCGACTTCTGGCGCCACGCCGTCGACACCCTGACCCAGGGCGGGCGGATGGACTACCTGATCTGCGACGAGGTGCAGTTCTACGTCCCCGCCCAGATCGACCAGCTCGCGAAGGTGGTCGACGAGCTCCAGCTCGACGTCTTCGCCTTCGGCATCCTCACCGACTTCCGCACCGTGCTCTTCCCCGGCAGCGCGCGCCTGGTCGAGCTCGCCGACCGGATGCACGTGCTCCAGGTGGAGGCGTTGTGCTGGTGCGGTCGCCGCGCGACCCACAACGCGCGGACCGAGGACGGCGAGATGGTGCTCGACGGCGAGGTCGTCATGGTCGGCGACGTCGAGCAGGAGCCCTCCCCCGGCCCGGAGCCGGTCGTCGCCTACGAGGTGCTCTGCCGGGCCCACCACCGCCGCGGTCTCACCGCCGCGCGGGCTCGCGCAGTCAGCCTGATCCCCGAGACGCTGCCGTTCGGCTGAGGACGGGCGTCCGGAGCAGGCTCAGCGGGCGGGGAGGAACCCCAGCGGCACACGCCAGTCGACGCGGGTGCCGCCGTCGGGGGCGGCCTCGATCGTGCAGGAACCACCGAGACGCTCGGCGCGGCGCGCCATGTTGGCCAGGCCGCTGCGGTGCACGTCGTCGGTGATCCCGATGCCGTCGTCGTTGACCCGCAGCCGAACCTCGTCGTCGGCGACCGCGAGCTCGGCCTGGGCCTGCGTGGCCCGGGCATGACGCGCCACGTTGCTCAACGCCTCGGTGAGCACCGCGACCACCTCGGTGGCGAGCTCCTCGGGCACCCGGGTCCGGACCTGTCCGCCCAGTCGGAGCAGGGGGCGGAAGCCGAGGGCAGGGACGGCGCGGTCGACGACCTCGGCGACCTGGGCCGGGAGGTCGCCGGTGCCGACCCTGCCGAGGGCGTGGATGGCGCGTCGGACGTCGGAGATCGCCTCGTCGATCTGGCCGACCGACTCCTCGACGCGCGCCTCCTGCTCGACCGCGTCGAGGCGGCCCATCGAGGCCAGCCCGAGGCCCACCGCGAAGAGCCGCTGGATGACCACGTCGTGCAGGTCACGGCCGATCCGGTCCCGGTCGCGCAGCACGGCGAGGTGCTGCTGGTCGCGCTGGGCGCGCAGCACCTGCAGCGCGAGCGCCGCCTGCTGGGCGAAGCCCGCGGGGAGGGCGACGTCGAGGTGGTCGAACTCCGCGCGGTCCTCGGGCGTCCAGGCCATCCCGAGGACACCCTCGACGCCCTCGGAGCTGCTCAGCGGGACCAGGATCGCCTGGCCGAGCTCGACGGCGCCCGGGAGCGTGCCGTGACGCGCGATCCGCGCGTCGGTCGAGAAGTTCTCGACGCGCAGGGGCCGGCCGCTGCGCACCACCTGGGTCGACGGACTCTCCCCGAGCGGCAGCGTGCGCAGGTAGCCCACGTCGATCCCGGTGCCCGAGATCGCCCGGAACTCCAGGCCGTCGGGGGTCTTGCCGGACAGGACCCAGGTCGTGGCCGCACCGGAGAGGGACCGGGCCTGGTCCGCGACGACCTGCATGGGGTCGCGCTCGCTCTGCGGGGCGGTGAGGGTCGCGGTGATCTCCGCCGTCGCGCCGAGCCAGTCCTCGCGACGGCCGGCCTCCTCGCGGTGCATCGCGCTCTCGGCCGCGACCCCGACCGCGGCACCGAAGGCGAGGAGGACGGCCTCGTCCTCGGCGGTGAAGTCCTGGCCGTCCCGCCGCGGGCCGAGGGCCACCGTGGCCAGCACCTCCTCGCGCATCCGCACCGGCGTCGCCAGCATCGACCCCGCGGGCAGCGGACCCGTCCCGGTGCCGATGGGGACCTCGATGGTCCCGGACACCTCACGCCCGGCGAGGTCGGCCAGCATCGCGCTGCCGTCGCGCGACGAGCGCAGCCACGTGTCGAGCTCGTCCCCACCGCCCACCTGCTCGACCCGGACGGGGTCGACGGACCCGTCGGTGGCCCGCACGGCGAGCACGGCGTACCGCGTGTCGAGCAGGCTCGCGGCGACCTCGATCGCCCGTCGCAGCAGGCTGGCGAGGTCCGGGGGCTCCCCGAGGCCGCTGACCACGTCGACCAGAGCGCGCCAACGCTCCCAGGCCGGCGTGAAGCCGGACGGGTCGCGGGGGTCCGGACCGGTGCTCAAGCCTGATGACCCCCGCGTCTCACGAGAGGTTCCGCGTGGCGTAGATCGCCGCCTGCGTGCGCGAGCTGAGACCGAGCTTGGCCAGGAGCGAGGAGACGTAGTTCTTCACGGTCTTCTCGGCCAGGAACACCGTCGCCGCGATCTGCCGGTTGGTCATGCCCTCCCCGATCAGGGCGAGGATGCGCTGCTCCTGCGCGGTGAGCTGCTCCATCGCCGAGGAGCGTTGGGCGCCCGTGCGCAGCCGCTCCAGCACGGCGCTGGTCACGGCCGGGTCCAGCGTGGACTGACCCGCGGCCACCCGGCGCAGCGTGGTGACCAGCTCGTTGCCCCGCACCTGCTTGAGCACGTAGCCCGAGGCGCCCGCCATGATCGCGGCGAACAGCGCCTCGTCGTCGTCGAAGGACGTCAGGATGAGCGTGGCGATCTCGGGGTGGCGCGAGCGGACCTCGCGGCAGACGTCGATGCCCGAGCCGTCGGGCAGGCGGCCGTCGAGCACCGCGACGTCGGGCATCGTCCGCGAGATGGCCTCGACGGCCTCCCCGACGGTCCCGGACTCACCGACGACCTCGATGTCGGGCTCGCTCTCGAGCAGGTCCTTGATCCCGCGTCGGACGATCTCGTGGTCGTCGAGCAGGAAGACCCGGATGGTCGACCCCTCGGGTACAGGCGACTCCGCATCAGGTGGTTCCACGCCGCCCAACGTATCGCGCGTCGCGCGCTCGCGGTCCGCAGAACCGGCCGCGCTCCGCCCGGACCCGGGACGGGAGCGCGATCAGGTCCAGAAGACGCGGTCGACCACCCGGCGCGTACGACGGGCCGCGCGCAGGTAGTCGTTGAGCATCAGGTCGGTCGAGCCGGGCGGGTAGCCCAGCACGGCGGCGACCGCCGCACGCTCGCGCACGTCGCGGGGGATCTCGTCGCCGGCCCGACCCCGCACCAGCGTGACCGCGTTGCGCAACCGGCTGGCCAGCCGCCACCCCTCGACCAGCACGGCAGCCTCACCCGGCTCGATCAGCCCGGCGTCGGCGGCCGCCTCCAGCGCCGCCAGCGTCTGCGGGGTGCGCAGCGAGGCCACCCGGCCGGCGTGGCGCATCTGGAGCAGCTGCGCGGTCCACTCGATGTCGGCCAGCCCGCCCCGGCCCAGCTTGAGGTGCAGCTGGGGGTCGGCCCCGCGCGGGAGCCGCTCGTCGTCGATGCGCGCCTTGATCCGACGCACCTCGACCACCCCGTCGTCGTCGAGCCCGGCCCCGGGGTAGCGCACCTCGTCGATGAGGGTCGCGAAGCGCTCGCGCAACCCGGCGTCGCCCACGACCGGGTCGGCGCGCAGCAGGGCCTGGGCCTCCCAGGTGCTCGACCAGCGTCGGTAGTAGGCGGCGTAGGAGTCCAGGGTGCGGGTCACCGGACCGTTCTTGCCCTCGGGGCGCAGGTCGGCGTCGACGACCAGCGGCAGGTCCGCCCCGGGTGCGGACAGGCTGCGCCGCAGCTCGTGCACGACGGCCTGGGCGAACGGCGCCGCCGTCGACGGGTCCTGCCCCTCGACCGCCTCGTGCACGAAGAGCACGTCGGCGTCACTGCCGTAGGACAGCTCGAAGCCGCCGTAGCGGCCCATCGCGACCACGGCCAGCCGGGCCGGCGGCGTGGCGAGACCGCGACGCTCGCACACCGAGGCGACCACGACGCGCACGGTGGCCTCGAGGGTCGCGTCGGTCAGCCGGGACAGTCCCCGTCCGACGTCGGCGACGTCGGTGAGACCGAGCAGGTCACCGCTGGCGATGCGGAACAGCTCGCGTCGTCGCACGGCGCGGATCGCGCGCACCGCGCGCTCCAGGGAGTCCTGGCGCGAGGCGGTGGCCCGCATCTCCTCGGCGACCTCCTCGGCCGGGCGCGGACGCAGGTCCTCGAGCAGCATCCGCACACCGCGTGGCTCGTGCTCGAGCAGCTCGGTGGCGTAGCGCGAGGTCGAGAGCACGTGCGCGAGACGCTCGGCGACCTCGCCCTCGTCACGCAGGGTCGCGAGGTACCACGGGGAGTCCCGCAGCGCCTCGCTGATCCGCCGGAACCGGAACAGGCCGGCGTCGGCGTCCGGACCGGCGGCGAACCACTCGAGCATCGCCGGCAGCAGGGTTCGCCGGATCGCCGCGGTCCGGCTGACACCCGCGGTGAGGGACTCCAGGTTGCGCAGGGCGGCGTCCGGGTCGTCGTACCCGAGCGCCTCGAGCCGCTCGCGAGCGGCCTCCGAGGAGAGCACGACGCCCGCGCCCGGCACCTTCGCGACCGCGGTGAGCAGCGGACGGTAGAACAGCTTCTCGTGGAGACGGCGCACCTCGCGCCGGTGCTCGGCCCAGGCCTGCTCGAGCGAGACGACCGGGTCGTGGAGGTAACCCATCGCCCGGCCCAGCCGGCGCAACGCGTGCTCGCCGGTGGGCACGACGTGGGTGCGCCGCAGCTGGTAGAGCTGGATGCGGTGCTCGAGGGTCCGCAGGAAGGCGTAGGCGCGGTGCAGCGCCTCGCCGTCCTCGCGCCCGACGTAGCCGAGCCGGGTCAGCACGCTGAGCGCGCTCAGCGTCGTCGGGGCGCGCAACCGGGTGTCGGAGCGGCCGTGGACGAGCTGGAGCAGCTGGACGGCGAACTCGACGTCGCGCAGACCGCCCGAGCCGAGCTTGAGCTGTCGGTCCGCGTCGCGGGCCGGGATGTGCTCGACGACCCGCCGCCGCATCGCCCGGGCCTGCTCGACGAAGCCGTCACGCTCCGCGGCGGACCACACGAACGGCGAGACCATCTCGACGTACGCCGCTCCGAGCGCGAGGTCTCCGGCGACCGGGCGCGCCTTGAGCAGGGCCTGGAACTCCCAGGCCTTGGCCCACCGCTCGTAGTAACCGCGGTGGCTGGCCAGGGTGCGGGTCAACGGACCGGCCGTGCCCTCCGGTCGGAGGTTGGCGTCGACGGGCCAGATCGTGCCCTCGGCGGTCTGCTCCGAGCACACGCGCATCAGCTGGCTGGCCAGCTGGGTGGCAGCGCGCACCGCGTGGGTCTCCGAGACGCCGTCGGCGGGCTCGTGGACGAAGATCACGTCGACGTCGGAGACGTAGTTCAGCTCGTGGCCGCCGCACTTGCCCATCGCGACCACGGCGAGCCGCGCCTGGTCGTGCAGGTCGCCGACCCGGGCCCGGGCGACGGCCAGCGCGGCGTCGAGGGTGCCCGCGGCGAGCTCGGCCAGCTCGGCCGCGGCGTCGTCGACCGCGAGGTCGTGAGCCAGGTCGCGAGCCGCCAGCCGCAGCAGCACCCGGCGGTACTCCACCCGCAGGGCGTCCACGGCCTGCGCGTCGTCCTCCACCGTGTCGTCGCTCAGCGCGAGCGGCAGCTCCGCATCGGGGTCGGCGCCGACCGCGCGCAGCAGGCCCGCGCGCACGGCGTACGCCGCCGGCCGGGTGGAGCCCAGGGTCGGGTCGCACAGCTCGCGCCAGTGCTGGGGGTGGCGGACCAGGTGCTCGCCGAGCGCGGCGCTCGCACCGAGCACGCCGAGCAGGCGCATCGCGGTGCCCTCGTCGTCGACGACCTCGCCGTGCAGCGCGCGGCCCTCGCCCTCGCGCCGCTCCTCGGCCGCCTCGAGCAGCCGCACGAAGGTCGCCACCGCGGCGTCCGGGTCGGCGGTGCGCCCCAGGATCGCCAGCAGCGCGTCCGGCGGGGGCGGCCCGAACCGCTCCAGCGCGGTGAGGTCGTCGCGGGCGCGGGCGAGGTCGGCGAACCCCAGGCGGGCCAGCGCGGTGGCCGAACGAGGTCCGGAGGGGCTCACGGGCGCCTAGATGACCGGCAGCATCATGTCGCGCTCGTAGGCCGAGACCTGCCCGCGGTAGTCGGCCCACTCGGCACGCTTGTTGCGCAGCACGAAGTCGTAGACGTGCTCACCGAGCGCGTCGGCCAGCAGCTCGGAGTCCTCGGCGATGGCCAACGCCTCCTTGAGGCTCTCCGGCAGCGGGTCGATGCCCAGGCTCTGCCGCTCGCGGTCCGAGAGCGTCCACACGTCGTCCTCGGCCTCACGAGGCAGCTCGTAGTCCTCCGCGATCCCCTTCAGACCGGCGGCCAGCACCACGGTGTAGGCCAGGTAGGGATTGCACGCCGGGTCGATGGTGCGCAGCTCGACCCGCGTCGACTGGCCCTTGAGCGGCTTGTACATCGGCACCCGGACCATCGCCGAGCGGTTGTTGTGGCCCCAGCAGATGTAGGAGGGCGCCTCGGTGCCGAACATCATCCGCTTGTAGGAGTTGACCCACTGGTTGGTGACCAGGCTCAGCTCGGGGGCGTGGCGCAGGATGCCGGCGATGAACTGCCGTCCGGTGCGCGAGAGCTGGTACTCGGCGCCCGCCTCGTAGAAGGCGTTCTGGTCGCCCTCGAAGAGCGAGAGGTGGGTGTGCATGCCTGACCCGGGGTGGGTCGTGAACGGCTTGGGCATGAAGGTGGCCCAGATCCCCTGGCTCAGGGCGACCTCGCGGATCACCGTGCGGAAGGTCATCACGTTGTCGGCGGTCGTCAGCGCGTCGGCGTAGCGCAGGTCGATCTCCTGCTGGCCCGGGCCGTGCTCGTGGTGGCTGAACTCCACCGAGATGCCCATCCGCTCGAGGTTGGTGATCGCCTCGCGCCGGAAGTCGGCGCCCATCGACTGCGCGGTGTGGTCGAAGTAGCCGCTGCGGTCCACCGGGACCGGGTCGGCGCCGGGCTGGGGGCCGTCCTTGAACAGGTAGAACTCGATCTCGGGGTGGGTGTAGAAGGTGAACCCGAGGTCCGAGGCCCGGCTAAGCATCCGCTTGAGCACCGCGCGCGGGTCGGCGTAGGACGGCGAGCCGTCGGGCATCACGATGTCGCAGAACATCCGCGAGGTCGAGGGACCCTCGTCGCGCCAGGGCAGGATCTGGAAGGTCGACGGGTCCGGCTTGGCCAGCATGTCGGCCTCGTAGACCCGGGCGAAGCCCTCGATCGCCGAGCCGTCGAAGCCGATGCCCTCGTCGAAGGCCGCCTCGAGCTCGGCCGGTGCGACCGCGACCGACTTCAACGACCCCAGCACGTCGGAGAACCACAACCGCACGAACCGGACGTCGCGCTCCTCGAGCGCGCGCAGCACGAAGTCCTCCTGCTTGCCCATGGCGCGAGCCTAGGGCACCGCGGCTGCCGTCGCGGCGCCCAGGCCCGTGTCGGCCCCTCTCAGGCCGAGGGGCGGCAGAACGGCACGTCCTGGGCCCCGAGCACGCCGCCAGACGCCCGGAAGCGCGGACCCTCCGCCGGCTGCGAGACACCGACCCAGGCCCGCGGCGCGATGCCCTGTCGGCCGCCGATCCCCGGGATCGTCACGCGCCGCACGACCAGCGGCAGCACCACGGTCGGCTCCGCCGTCCCTGCCCAGCACCCGGCAGCGCGGTCGTAGGAGGCCGAGGCGGCCCGCGTGACGACCGTGCCCACGGGTTCGCCGGGGTAGCGGAAGACGACCTGCGGGACGAAGTCGAGGTTGCGCTCGTACGGCGCGTGCAGGCTGGCGCTGAGGTCGACCGTGCGCCGGGTCGGCACCTCGAACGTCACGGCGCCGTCCGCGATCGGCTCGACGTCGGAGTGCCAGACCGACTGGTGGTGCACCGTGGCGGAGTGCAGCTGGAGCGTGCAGCCGCTCGTGCAGCCCTGCACGGTGAACGTCACCCTGGTCCGCGGTCGCGCGGCCGTGCCGGTCGCGGCGGCGGCGGCGGCCGCCGTGGTCTGGCTGTCGTGCGGCGCGGCCTGGGCGGCGCCGGTCGTGACCGATCCGGCGGCGCCGATCAGTGCGGCACCGAGGGCGGTGGTGGCGACGACGGTCCGGGCGAGGGTGCGGGTCATGGTGTTCCTCCTGGGTGGGTAGGCGGTCCTTCCCAGGGGAGACGCCGCGGCGCGCCAGGACGTTGCAGAGGTCAACCAGTCGTGGTCGCCCGAGCCAGCTCGACCAGAACCGCGGCGACGGGGCGCCACGACGCGTGGAGCTCCGGCTCGTCGGCACCGATCCTGGCCAGGGCGGCGTCGACCGCGGCGTCACCGTGGACGGCCCGGGAGCCGGGCGCCCAGCCGGTCACGACCTTCGCGTCGACCTCCGGGTGCAGCTGCACGCCCCAGACGGTCTCGGCGAGGCGCGCCGCCTGGACCTCACCGCCGGGAGCGGTGGCCAGGCGGACCGCGTCCGGCGGCAGCTCGTCGACGACGTCGTCGTTCCAGTGCACCGCGATCCGGGCGCCGACGGCGACACCGAGCAACGGGTCCGCCGCGGCGTCCGGTGCCCAGCCGACCTCGAGCACGCCGAGCTGCTGGCCGGCGGGGTTGCGCCGGATCGTCCCGCCGAGCGCCACCGTGCACAGCTGGTGGCCCAGACAGATCCCGAGCGTCGGTGTCCGGGCCGCGGCCGCGGTGCGGACCAGCTCGCGGGTGCGCGGGATCCACCAGTGCTCGTCGTCGGTCGCGCCCATCTCACCGCCGAGGACGAGCAGTGCCCCGTGCTGGCCGAGGTCGTCGGGCAGCGCGTCGCCGCGGTAGGGACGGCGTACGTCGAGCTCGGCGCCGGCCTCGACCAGCCAGGCCCCGAACCAGGCGGCCGGGGCGTCGTCCTCGTGCTCGACGACCAGGACCCGCGGAGCGGACGGGGGTGCGCTCATCGCTGCGGACGGCCGTGCTCGGAGACGGGCACCCTCGCCTCGATCTCGGCCAGCCAGGCCGCCGGCGAGGCGTCGGAGGGCATCCGCCAGTCACCGCGCGGCGACATCGTCCCGCCCGGGCTCACCTTCGGCCCGTTGGGCAGCGCGGAGCGCTTGAACTGGCTGGCGAAGAACCGGCGGACGAACAGCTCGAGCCAGTGGCGCACGGCGGGCAGGTCGTAGGCGACCCGACGGTGCTCGGGCATCCCGGCGGGCCACTCCCCCGCGCTCGCGTCGTGCCAGGCGTGCCAGGCCAGGAAGGCCACCCGGCTGGGTCGCGCGCCCCGGCGCACGACGTGGTGGAGGGTGAAGTCCTGCAGGGCGTAGGGGCCGATCGCGTCCTCGGTGGACTGCGCGCGCTCGCCCTCGGCGGCCGGGACGAGCTCGGGTGAGATCTCCTGCTCGACGATCTCGCGCAGCAGCTCCCCGGACTCCTCGTCGAGCTCGCCCGCGTCGGCGACCCACCGGATCAGGTGCTGGATCAGGGTCTTGGGCACCCCGGCGTTGACGTTGTAGTGCGACATCTGGTCGCCGATGCCGTAGGTGCACCAGCCCAGCGCGAGCTCGGAGAGGTCGCCGGTGCCCACGACGATGCCGCCGCGGTGGTTGGCCAGCCGGAACAGGTAGTCGTAGCGCAGGCCGGCCTGGACGTTCTCGAAGGTCACGTCGTAGACCGGCTCGCCGGCGCCCGCGGGGTGGTCGAGGTCGGCGAGCATCTGGGTCGCGGCCGGCCGGATGTCGATCTCCTCGAACGTCACGCCCAGGGAGACGGCCAGGCGGGTGGCGTAGGAGCGGGTCTCCTCGCTGGTCGCGAACCCCGGCATGGTGAAGGCGTGGACGTCCGAGCGCGGTCGCCCGAGACGGTCCATCGCCCGCACCGCCACGATCAGGGCGTGGGTGGAGTCCAGGCCGCCGCTGACGCCGATCACGGCCTTGGGCGAGCCGATCGCGTTCATCCGCTGCTGCAGGCCCTGGACCTGGATCTCGTAGGCCTCGTAGCAGTCCTGGGCGAGTCGGGCGGCGTCGTCGGGCACGAAGGGGAACCGGTCGACCTTGCGGCGCAGGCCCACGTCACCGGCGGGGGGGTCCAGCGTCAGGGCGATCGTGCGGAAGCCGTCGGTGCGCGCGGCGTGCGTACGCCGGTTGTCGTCGAACGTGCCCTGGCGCAGCCTCTCCTGGCGCAACCGGTCGAGGTCGACGTCGGCGACGGCCAGCCTGGGTCCGTCGGGGAAGCGCTCGCCCTCGGCGAGGAGGTCTCCGGCCTCGTAGACGAGGGTCTGGCCGTCCCAGGACAGGTCGGTGGTCGACTCCCCCTGCCCGGCGGCGGCGTAGACGTAGGCGGCCAGGCACCGGGCGCTCGTGCTGCGCACCAGCAGGCGACGGTCCTCGGCACGTGCGATCGTGATCGGGCTGCTGGAGAGGTTCACCAGGACGGTGGCCCCGGCCAGCACCGCCTCGGCGCTGGGCGGCACCGGCACCCACATGTCCTCGCAGACCTCGACGTGCAGCACCAGCCCCGGTACGTCGGTGACCTCGAAGAGCAGGTCCGGCCCGCAGGGCACCGTGCGACCGGCGACGCGGACCTCGCCGCCGCGACGGTCGTCGCCCGGGGCGAAGTGGCGGCGCTCGTAGAACTCGCGGTAGGTCGGCAGGTAGGACTTCGGCGCGACGCCGAGCACCTCCCCGCGGTGGATCACGACCGCGCAGTTGAGCACCCGGTTGCCCGAGACCAGGGGCGCCCCGACCACGAGCACCGGAAGCAGGTCGCGGGACCCGGCGAGCAGCGTGTCGAGCGCGTCCTCGACGGCCTCGAGCAGGGTCTCCTGGAGCAGCAGGTCGTCGATGGCGTAGCCCGAGAGGCACAGCTCGGGGAACACCGCGACCGCGACACCCTCCTCGTGGGCGGCCCGTGCCTGCTCGAGCACCCGCTCGGCGTTGGTCGCCGGGTCGGCGACCGCCACGGGCAGGGTGCACGCCGCGACCCGCGCGAAGCCCTGGGCGTAGGCGGAGAAGAAGTCCACGTCCAGAGTCTAGGGTCGGTGCGCGCTGCACCGATGGATCCGGGTCGCGGCGGTGGTCCACACCACGACGGCGCACCCGCGCACCCCGCACCCCCAGGAGAACTGATGAGTGAAGCCTCCCGCGTCTCGACCTCGCTGACGCCGTGCCTGTGGTTCGACGACGACCTCGAGGAGGCGGTGACGTTCTGGACCTCGGTGTTCCCCCGCTCCTCGATGTCGCTGAACCGCGGCGACGACGGCCGGGTCTTCACCGGTGACTGGGTGCTGGACGGGATGGGGTTCCGTGGCATCAACGGCGGCCCGATGCACGCCGGCTTCACCGAGACGGTGTCCCTGTCGATCGCCTGCGCCGACCAGGTCGAGGCCGACTACTACTGGGACACGCTGGTCGCCGGCGGCGAGGAGTCGCAGTGCGGGTGGCTCAAGGACCGCTTCGGGTTCTCCTGGCAGGTCGTCCCGACCCGGCTGTTCGAGCTGCTCGGCGACCCCGACCCGGTGCGGGCCGGGGCCGCGATGCAGTCGATGCTCGGGATGCGACGCATCGTCGTGGCCGAGCTCGAGGCGGCCGCGGACGCGGCCGCGGGAGCCGCCGCCGGGAGCTGACCCGGCCACGACCCCCGCGGGAGGGAGCCTGGTGCTGCTGCGGCCTCAGGCCACCATCGCTCAGGCCACCATGCTGTGCGGGTCGATGACGTACTTCTTCGCCGACCCGGCGTCGAACTCCTGGTAGCCGCGGGGGGCGTCGTCGAGGCTGATCGTGGTCGCGTTGACCGCCTTCGCGATGTGCGCACGGTCGGCCAGGATCATGTTCATCAGCTTGCGGTTGTACTGCTTGACCGGGCACTGACCGGTGACGAACGCGTGCGACTTGGCCCAGCCCAGACCGAGCTTGACCCCGATCTGACCCTCCTTGGCCGCGTCGTCGATGGCGCCCGGGTCGCCGGTGACGTAGAGGCCCGGGATCCCCAGCGAGGCGCCGGCGCGCGAGACGGTCATGATGTCGTTGAGCACGGTCGCGGGCGCCTCGTCGGCGCCCTCGCCGTGCCCGCGGGCCTCGAAGCCGACCGCGTCGACGGCGGCGTCGACCTCGGGCTCGCCGAGGATCTGGGCGATGATGTCGGCGAGGTCGTCGCCCTTGCTCAGGTCGGCGGTCTCGCATCCGAAGCTGGCCGCCTGCGCGAGGCGGTCGGCGTTCATGTCGCCGACGATGACGGCCGAGGCCCCCAGCAGCTGCGCGGAGTACGCCGCCGCGAGGCCGACGGGGCCGGCTCCGGCGACGTAGACCGTCGAGCCCGTGGTCACGCCCGCGGTGTAGGCGCCGTGGTAGCCGGTCGGGAAGATGTCGGAGAGCATCGTCAGGTCGAGGATCTTCTCCAGCGCGGCGTCCCGGTCGGGGAACTTCAGCAGGTTGAAGTCGGCGAAGGGGATCATCACGTACTCGGCCTGGCCGCCCTCCCAGCCGCCCATGTCGACGTAGCCGTAGGCCGCGCCAGCGCGGGCGGGGTTGACGTTGAGGCAGATGCCGGTCTTGCCCTCGTTGCACATCCGGCAGCGCCCGCAGGCGATGTTGAAGGGCACCGAGCAGATGTCGCCCTCCTTGACGAACAGGACGTCCTCGCCGCACTCGACGACCTCGCCGGTGATCTCGTGACCCAGCGTCTGGCCGACGGGGGCCGTGGTGCGCCCGCGGACCATGTGCTGGTCGGAGCCGCAGATGTTGGTGGTGACGAGCTTGAGGATCACCGCGTGCGGGGCCTTCTGCTTGATGCCCTTGCCCGTGGCGACCTCGCTCGGGATCTCGAGCTTCGGGTAGTCGATCGACTCGACGGCGACCTCGCCCGGGCCCTTGTATACGACGATGCGGTTCCCGCTCATGTGGTCCTCCTGCACTCCCGAGGGAGCATCTGCGACGCCCATGCCGCGTCCGTGTGACGCGCGTCACCGACCACATAACCACCCGTGTCCAGCCGCCACGGTCGCCTCGACGGGTGACGCCTCCGCGCGGCCTGCGGGCTCTCGTGCGCGTCGGGTGCTGGAGGAGCTCGACCGTCCCCCACTAGCCTGACCGGGTGAGCACTCCCGAGGAGACCGCGCCGTACGGCGGCGGACCTGCGACGCCGGCTGCCGGACCGCCGAAGCGGGTGCGCACCCACCACCTGCGGGAGATGAAGGAGCGCGGGGAGCGGTTCTCGATGCTCACCGCCTACGACATGTACACCGCGGCGACCTTCGACGAGGCCGGGATCGAGGTGCTGCTGGTCGGGGACAGCGCCAGCAACAACGTCTACGGCAACGTGACCTCGCTGCCGGTCACGGTCGACGAGCTGCTCCCCCTGACCCGGGCGGTCTCGCGCTCGGCGGGGCGGTCGCTGGTGGTCGGGGACCTGCCGTTCGGCTCCTACCAGGCCTCGCCCGAGCAGGCCTACCTCACCGCGGTGCGGTTCATGAAGGAGGCGGGGGCCCACGCGGTCAAGCTCGAGGGCGGGATCGAGGTGGTTCCGCAGATCGAGCACCTGGTGCGCGGCGGCATCCCCGTGATGGCCCACATCGGCTTCACGCCGCAGTCCGAGCACACGCTCGGCGGCTACCGGGTGCAGGGACGCGGCGACGGCGCCGACAAGGTCGTCGAGGACGCCCACGCGGTCGAGGCCGCCGGGGCGTTCGCCGTGGTGATGGAGATGGTGCCCGGCGACACGGCCACCCGGATCACCGAGGAGCTCACCATCCCGACGATCGGGATCGGCGCCGGCGCCGGGTGCGACGGCCAGGTCCTGGTCTGGCAGGACGCCTTCGGGCTGCGCACGGGCCGGATGGCTCGCTTCGTCAAGCAGTACGCCGACGTGCACGCCGTCCTGCTCGACGGGGCCCGCGCCTACGCCGACGACGTGCGAGCGGGCACCTTCCCCGGCCCCGAGCACACCTTCTGACCTTCCGGTGGGGCGGACGCGGGGTTAGCGTGAGGCATGCGATCCCCCCTCGCGCCCCTGGCCGCCACGGCTCTGCTGAGCCTGACGGTCTCCCTGCTGCCCGCGACGTCGGCCTCGGCGGCCCCGGCCGCGCCGGACCGGTCCGTCGCGGTCGGACCCGCCTCGGTGTCCGCGACGTCGGCAGCGCCCCGCCGAGCCGTGCCACGCCTGAAGGTTCGTTCGCTCGCCGGCGGCCTCGACCACCCCTGGGCCGTGGCGAACCTGCCCGGTGAGGGGCTCCTGGTGACCGAGCGTGACCGCGCCCGGCTCGTGCTGCTCCGGGGCGGGGAGCAGACCGTCCTGGACTTCCCCAGCGACGAGGTGTGGGTCTCCGGCGAGACCGGGCTGCTCGGGCTGGCCGCCGACAACGATTTCGCCGACAACCGCCGCTTCTACACCTGCCAGGGCGGGTTCGCCGGCGGCGACCGTCACGACGTACGGGTGGTGGCCTGGACGCTGGACGCCACCTCGACCCGCGCGGTGAAGCAGGGAGTGCTGCTCCAGGGCATCCAGGCGACCTCCGGGCGCCACGGCGGCTGCCGGCTGCTGATGACCAAGGGCGGAGCGCTGATGGTGGGCACCGGTGACGCCGCCGTCGGCACGAATCCGCAGGACCTCCGCTCGCTGAACGGCAAGACGTTGCGCCTGGACCCGATGACCGGACGGCCGTCGGCGGCCAACCCGTTCGCCACGGCGCGCAACCGCAACAAGCGCTACATCTTCACCTACGGCCACCGCAACGTGCAGGGCCTGTCCCAGCGGCCGGACGGCCGGGTGTGGTCGGTCGAGCACGGCACGGGGCGCGACGACGAGGTCAACCTCCTGCGCTCGGGAGGCAACTACGGCTGGAACCCGGTGCCCGGCTACGACGAGTCGACCCCGATGACCGACTTCTCGCTGCCGGGCAAGCAGCGCGGCGCGCGGTGGAGCTCGGGCGCGCCGACGGTGGCGCCCTCGGGCGGCGCGTGGATCCGCGGCACGAAGTGGGGTGCCTACCGCGGCCGCCTCGCCGTGGCCGTGCTCAAGGACCAGGAGATGCTCTTCCAGCGCTACGACCAGCGCGGTCGGTTCCAGGGCATGCGCGTCCCGAAGGCCCTCAAGCAGCGGGGCCGGCTCCGCTCGGTCACCCAGGTGCCCGGCGGCGCGCTGATCGTCAGCACCGACAACGGGGGTGGCAACGACGAGCTGCTGAGGGTCACCCCGGTACGCCGCTGATCCTGCGGGTCCCACGGCTGTCGGCGGTTCCGTGCGTCAGCGTCGTCCATCCGTCCTCGACGACCGTCACGTACGGAACCGAACAGCCCACCGAGGCGCCGCTAGATCACCAGGCCCAGCGCGAACGGGCCGATGACGACCGTCGCCAGCGTGATCAGCACCGCGCCGACGACGTTGAGCACGGCGCCACCGCGCACCATCTCGGCGATCCGGACGGTGCCGGTGCCGAAGACGATGGCGTTGGGCGGGGTGCCGACCGGGAGCATGAACGCGCAGGTCGCGGCCAGGGCGGCCGGGATCAGCAGGGTCGTCGGGTCGACGCCGATCCCGACGGCCACTCCCCCGAGGACGGGGATGAAGGTCGCGGCCGTCGCGGTGTTCGAGGTGACCTCGGTCAGCAGCAGCACGATCAGGACGACAGCGAGGAGCAGCAGCACGATGGGCAGGGCCCCCAGGCCTCCGACCTGCTCACCGAACCAGACGTCGAGGCCCGATGAGGCGACGGCGGCGGCGAGGCTGAGCCCGCCGCCGAAGAGGAGCAGCACCCCCCAGGGCAGCCCGTCCTCGGCGTCCTTCCACTCCAGGGTCATCCGCCCGTCCTTGTCGCCGGGCACCAGGAAGAGCACGAGGCCGGCGGCCAGCGCGATCACCGTGTCGTCGAACGAGTCGAGCCACGGGGCCGCGTCACCGATCGCGCCGATGTTGAAGACCACGCCCGGCACGATCCAGAAGAACGCGGCGCCGGCGAAGACGGCCAGCACGATCTTCTCGCCGCGGCTCATCGGCCCGAGCGCCGCGATCTCGTCGTCGATCAGGGCGGCGCCGCCGGGGATCTCCTCGAGGCGGAAGCGGAACGCGACCCGCGTGATGATCAGCCACGCGAGGGCGACGAAGACCACGACGATCGGGACCCCGAGCAGCATCCACTGCAGGAAGCCGACCTCGGTGCCGAGCTCGCTGGAGATGTAGCCGGCCACGATCGCGTTGGGCGGGCTCCCGAGCAGCGTCCCGAGTCCGCCGATCGAGGCCGCCCACGCGATCGAGAGGAGCAGCGCGACGCCGAAGACCCGCACGTCCTTGTCCTCGATGAGGTCGCTGACCTTGGCGCCCTCGTGCAGGGCACGTGCGGTCTCGTCGGCGCCCTCGTCGTTGCCGTGGCTGGAGTTCTCCACGACCAGGGCGAGCACCGAGATGCCGATCGGCAGCATCATCAACGTGGTCGCCGTGTTCGAGACCCACATCGAGAGGAACGCGGTCGCGATCATCATCCCGAGCACGATCCGGCGCGGCTCGGTGCCGACCCGGCGCAGCGTGAGCAGCGCGATCCGCCGGTGCAGGTCCCACTTCTGCATCGCGATCGCGATCAGGAAGCCGCCGAGGAACAGGAACACGATCGGGTCGGCGTACGGCGTCGTCGCGTCGTCGATCGTCAGCGCGGTCAGGGCGGGGAAGGCGACGATCGGCAGCAGCGCGGTCGCCGAGAGCGGCAGCGCCTCGGTCATCCACCACACCGCCATCAGGGTCGCCGTCGCGGCGACGACCCGGGCGTCACCGGACAGCTCGGCCCCGCCCAGGGAGAGGTAGACCAGTGCGGCCAGCACCAGACCGAGGGCCCGGAAGCCCCAGACCATCATCGGTGAGCGGCCACCGCCCTCGCTCGAGCTGGAGTCGTCGCGGGCCTCGGCTCGCTCGGTCTGCTGGGTCATGGGGTCCTCCTGGTCGCGGTGGCGGTCGGTGTGGTCCGGGTCACGCTATCCGTCCTGGACTCAGCGGGGGCAGGGCGCGATCAGGAAACGGGTGCTCGCGCCGTTGCTGCGGTCAGGGTCGCTGAAGCGGCAGCCGTACGTCGGCGAGGCCACCACCGAGCGAGTCAGGACGTCGTCGCCGGCCGGGCGGGCGACCTGCTTGCCCTTGCCGTTGCCGCGACCGCCGGGGCCGCGCTGCGACTCGACCCAGGTGGTCAGGTCGTCCCAGGCGGTGCCGACCTCGGTGGGGGTGAAGTCGCAGTGCTCGACGGACCGGATCGCACGCTGGACCAGCAGGTCGGACTGCTTGTTGCGGGCGACGTCGCGGGCGTAGATCTGCTCCATCGAGAACGGTACGAACAGGTCACCCAGTCCGTGCAGCGTGAGCACGGGCACCTTGGGCTTGCCCGTGATGGTCGGCACGTCGATCAGCCGGCGAGCCCCGCGGGAGGCCGGGTCCGTCGGGGAGACCCGGGTGATCGTCGCGTTGACGTCCACCGGGCTCGTCGGGGTGTAGACCGTGCCGGCGTTCTGCGCGAGACGGCCGGCGTTGAAGGCCAGCCGGCCGCCGTCGTCGGGCGTGTACAGGGTGTAGAGGAAGTCCTGGAAGATCCCGAAGCCGGCTTCGGCGCCCGGCCGGGGACCCCCGCTGCGCTCGGTCGTGATCGAGCGCAGCTCGACCCCGAGCGGGTTCGCGGGCGGCGCGACCGGGCTGGCCGTCGGGTTCTGCGCGCTCGGCACGCCGACCCCGACCAGGCCGAGGCGCTGCTCGATCCTCGGGACGTCGTCGGTGAGGTAGTCGCTCGGCGCCGGGTAGACCTGCCGGTCAGCGAGGTCCTGCGCCGCGAGGTTGTAGTCGAGGAAGTAGTCGAAGAGCTCCTGGTCGCCGAGCACGCCGCACATCGGCAGCGCCCCGTCGTAGAAGTTCGGGTACTCCTCGAGCGAGCGACCGATCACGTGCCCGCCCATCGAGACGCCCGCGAGGTAGGTCCTCCTCGGGCGCTCGCCCAGCAGCCTGGCGCTCAGCCGGGCCAGGTCGTGGGTGGTGGTCACGCCGGAGGCGACGTCGTAGCCGTTCGATGCGTAGCTCGAGGCTGCCCAGGCGTAACCCTGGCCGAGCATCCGCTGGCGCAGGCCGTACGGCGGGGGGTCGACGGTGAGCTGCGTGCCGGTGCCGCGGTAGCCGTGCGCCCACAGCGCCAGCTCGCCGTTCCAGTCGGCCGGGGCCTCCAGGACGTAGCCGGCGTGGGACTCGGTGCCCTGGTAGACCGTCGTCGGAGCGCCGCCGACGTCGATCGGGGCGAGCGGTGGATTGAGGATCGTGTAGCCGGGCAGCGCCTGGCCGTCGGGGACCGGGTCGTGCGGTGCGGCCTGGGCGGTGCCGACCGGAGCGGCCAGCAGCGCGCCGAGGAGGGCGAGCAGCACCAGGGCGGCCGGCAGGACCACCCGTGGGCGGCACGGGCGAGCGAGGGCGTGCGGGACCAGCGACATCCGGGAGTCCTTCCGAGGGGGTGTGACGTGTGCCACAGTCCCACCGTGTCACGGCCCACGCCTCACCCGACGGCCGGGCCCCACCCGAGGGCGATGCCGCCGCCCAGCATCACGACGAACCACAGGCCGAGCGCGGCGGCCGCGACCCACGGGAGGCGACCCGGGTGCGGCGTCCACCAGCGCGTGCACCAGACGAAGAGCGCCACCCACACCACGAGCAGCACCACCACGACCCACCAGGGGGCGAGCAGGAGGGCAGCGCCGTCGAGGAAGAGCACGGCCGCCATCGCGCCCATGCCGATGAAGGGGGCGGGCGAGGGCGCGTCGGGGTGCCGGGCCGGACGGGTCGTACGTCGGCGTGCCACGCTGCGCGGACCGGTCCGGGATCAGCCCCGGGCGGACGAGTCGGGTCGGTCCGGGCCGTCCGGGCCATCGGGGCTGCCCTTGCCCCAGTCGTCGTTCCAGTCGGGGTCGTTGTCCCACGCCTCGGTGCGCTCCTGGGCCTTCTCCAGGGCCCGGGAGGCCTCGGCCTCGGTGTCGTAGGGGCCGAGCCGGTCCTGGTTGCGGCAGCCGTCGCGACCCTCGACCCGGTCGTGCGTGAGGCAGTACCAGAACTCGCTCATGGCGCCGAAGGTACACGCGAGAGGCCTCCTCCGGCTGCCGCGCCGCACCCGCACCCGGGTGCCGCGCACGCCCCTCCCTTTGTAGGGTCGGCGCCATGAACGCGATGTTCCGCGACTACGCGTCGGGCGGCCCGGCCTTCGACGAGATGTTCGACGGGGACTCGCTGCGCCCGCCGTACCGTCGACTGCGTTCCTCGCTGCAGACGATGACCACGCCCGAGCTGGTCGACCGGGTGGAGGCGCTGCAGGCGGCGTACCTCGACCAGGGGGTGACCTTCGACATCGGCGGGGAGGAGCGGGCCTTCCCGCTCGACATCCTCCCCCGCGTGATCGAGCGCGACGCCTGGAGTGCGGTCGACCTCGGCGTGCAGCAGCGGGTGAGGACCCTCGAGCTGTTCCTCGCCGACGTCTACGGCGCGGGCGAGGTCTTCGACGACGGCGTGATCCCGCGCGAGGTGATCGCGACCTCGAGCCACTACCACCGGGCCGCGGCCGGGGTGCGCTCCCCCAACGGCGTGCGCGTGCACGTCTCGGGCATCGACCTGATCCGCGACAACGCCGGTGAGTTCCGGGTGCTCGAGGACAACGTGCGGGTGCCCTCGGGCGTCTCGTACGTGATGACCAACCGGCGCGCGATCTCCTCGGCGCTGCCGGAGACCGTGGCCGAGCACCGGATCCGACCGGTCCAGGGCTACCCGCAGCGGCTGCTCGCCGCACTGCGTGCCGCCGCGCCGGCCGGTGTCGCCGACCCGACGGTCGTCGTGCTCACCCCGGGCGTCTACAACGGCGCGTACTTCGAGCACGCCCTGCTCGCGCGCACCATGGGCGTGGAGCTGGTCGAGGGTCGCGACCTGGAGTGCCGACGCGGTCGGGTGATGATGCGCACCACCCAGGGCCTGGCGCCGGTGCACGTGATCTACCGCCGCATCGACGACGAGTTCCTCGACCCGGTCCACTTCCGCGCCGACTCGGTGCTGGGCTGCCCCGGCATGATCGACGCCGCCCGTGCCGGCAACGTCACGCTGGCCAACGCGGTCGGCAACGGCGTGGCCGACGACAAGCTCGTCTACACCTACATGCCCGACCTGGTGCGCTACTACCTGGGTGAGGAGCCGGCCATCCGCAACGTCGACACCTGGCGCTGCGGGGAGCCCGACCACCGCGAGGAGGTCCTCGACCGCCTCGACGAGCTGGTCCTGAAGCCGGTCGACGGCTCCGGCGGCAAGGGCATCGTGATCGGTCCGAGGGCGACCAGCGCCGAGCTCGACGAGCTGCGTGGCAAGGTCCTCGCCGACCCGCGGGCCTGGATCGCCCAGCCCGTGGTGCAGCTCTCGACGGTGCCCACCTTCGTCGACGGCCGCCTGGGGCCGCGCCACGTCGACCTCCGGCCGTTCGCGGTCAACGACGGCAGCCGGGTCTGGGTGCTGCCCGGGGGGCTGACCCGGGTCGCGCTGGCCGAGGGCGAGCTGATCGTGAACTCCTCGCGGGGCGGCGGGTCGAAGGACACCTGGGTGCTGGCCGGTCCCCTGCCCGTCGACCCCGACGAGCCCGCCGACGAGCCCGCCGCGGGATCGGTGGAGCCTGCCGAGCCTGCGGCCGCGCCCGGTCCCGACGAACAGCTCGGACCCGTCGAGCCGATGGAGTCCCTGCCGCCCATGGAGCCGATGACACCTGTGGCCGGCCCGGCGCTGCAGGTGCAGGCGGACCCCGACCACCACCGCGATCAGCAACAGCAGCAGCAGCAGCAAGGGCCGGTCGAGGGTCGGGGAGGTGGCGCGTCGTGCTGAGCCGGATCGCGGAGTCGATGTTCTGGATCGGTCGCTACGTCGAGCGCGCCGAGGACACCGCTCGGATGCTCGACATCCAGACGGCGCTGATGCTCGAGGACGCCACCGTCGACGAGGAGAGCACCTGCCGGTCGCTGCTGCTCGTCATGGGTGTCGAGGAGGACGAAGAGCCGGCCGTGGACGGCGGCGCCGACGTGACGCTCGTGCTGGACCGGTTGGCCTACAACCTGGCCTCGCCCGTCTCGATCGCCTCCGCCCTGGCCAGTGCCCGCGAGAGCGCGCGCCGTGCTCGGGAGACCCTCTCGGTGCCGCTGTGGGAGGCGATCAACACCACCTACCGCGCCCTCGGGTCGGGCCAGTTCCAGCGGATGCGCCCGCCGGGGATCTTCGGCTGGGTGCGCGAGCGCGCCGCCCTGATCAACGGCACGGCCGACGCGACGATGACGCGCGACGAGGGCTGGCACTTCCTGATGCTGGGGCGCTGCGTCGAGCGGGCCGACATGACCTCGCGGCTGGTCGCGGCGGCGGCGGTCTCGGAGGCCCACGGGGCGCCGTGGACCACGACGCTGCGGGCGTGCGGTGCCTACGAGGCGTTCCTGCGCACCTACCGCGGCATGGAGACCGAGCGGGCGGCCGTGGAGTTCCTGCTGCTCGACCGCCTCTTCCCGCGCTCGGTGGTCTTCGCCCTCAACCGCGCCGAGCAGTGCCTGGCCAACCTGGAGGCCTCCGGTCAGCGCGCTGGCTTCCAGAACGACGCGCAGCGCCTGCTCGGTCGGATGCGAGCCGAGCTGGAGTACCGCTCGCTCTCCGACGTGATGGTCGACCTGCCGAGCGAGATGGAACGGCTGCAGCGCACCTGCGCGACCGCCACCGATGCCGTGACCCGGCGCTACTTCGCTGCGGAGACCACGGCGTGGCTCGACACCCGCGAGAGGACGAGGGCATGAGCATGCAGCTGCGCATCGTCCACACCACCGGGTTCGGTTACGACGGCAAGGCGGTCGCCTCCTACAATCAGGCGCGCCTGACCCCGCTGACCACCACCGACCAGATCGTGGTCCACAGCCGGGTCGACGTCTCCCCCAAGCCCTGGGTCTCGGAGTACCGGGACTACTTCGGCACCCACGTCACCGCCTTCGAGGTCCACGACCCGCACGAGTCGATGACGGTCACGGCGACCTCGACGGTGCAGGTCGCCCGGTTCGCGCCGGCCGAGCCGACCACCACCTGGGAGGGCCTGCAGGAGCGCGAGGTGCGCGACCGGTGGACGGAGTACCTCACGCTGCCCGACCTCGTCGCCCCGCCCGAGGACTTCCGCCGCCGCGTCGAGCGGATCCGTGCGGAGTCCGACCTTCCCGGCGTGGCGGCTCGCGCGGTGTGCGAGCTGGTCAACGACGAGGTCGAGTACCTCCCCGGCTCGACCGACACGGACTCGACGGCCGCCGACGCGTGGTCGCAGCGCGCCGGGGTCTGCCAGGACATGGCCCACCTCGCGCTCGGCGGGCTGCGCGCCCTCGGGCTGCCCGCGCGCTACGTCTCCGGCTACCACCACCCCGACGCCGACCCCGAGGTCGGGGCCGCGGTGCGCGGCGAGTCCCACGCCTGGGTCGAGTGGTGGGACGAGGGCTGGCAGGGCTTCGACCCGGCGGCGCTGCGCGATCCCGACGACCGCTACGTCGTCCTCGCCGCCGGCCGCGACTACGGCGACGTACGCCCGCTCTCGGGGATCTACTCCGGCGCCGAGACCGCGGAGATGGACGTCGCAGTCGAGCTGACCCGCCTGGCCTGACCGCCGAGACGCCGCTGATCGTGACTCGAGTGCCACAGGATGTCGGCACGCTAGGCTGCGGGAGCGGACGGGCTGGCCGGGCGACCGCGTGGGCACGCATCCAGCGTGCTCCCGAGGAAGGTCCGGGCTCCACAGGGCGAGGTGGTGGGTAACCCCCACCCAGGGCAACCTGCGGGACAGTGCCACAGAGAACAGACCGCCTCCCCGACGTCGGCTACGGCCGGAGCAGGGGCGGTAAGGGTGAAACGGTGGTGCAAGAGACCACCAGCGGCCCGGGCGACCGGGTCGGCTCGGCAAACCCCACCTGGAGCAAGGTCAAGAAGTCGCCCTCCGGGGCGACGCGCGCACGTTCGAGGGCGGCCCGCCCGAGTGCGCGGGTAGACCGCTGGAGGCTGTCGGCAACGGCAGCCGTAGATGGATGGTCGCCCCCGGTGTGCGGAGACGTACGCCGGGACAGAACCCGGCCTACAGGCCAGCCCGTCCGCACCGGGCCCCTGGCCAGGACGAACCGCTACTTCCGCCAACGCGCGGACTCAGATCGGACTCAGCACTCTCGGCAACGACGCTGTCGATCGCCTCACGGGTCCGAAGCGCATCAGCAGCGAGGCTTAGTAGTGACGGAGCGCGTGCACTCCGCTGGTGGCGACGCTCGTCTGGTGTGTGTCAGGACGCCGGACGGGGCGCTTATGTTCTGCGGCTCGTCGCTCGTCGTCACGTGGGTGGCCACCAGAAGCGACTACGGAAATCGCGATCAGCTTCGATCTGCGTCCGAGGAAGGATCGGCGTGAGTGGGAAGCCTTCGACGTCGGCGGCTCGCCCGTGTGACCCGGTTGACGCCCCTGTCCCGGAACCGTTGACCGGACGGGTCACACGGGACACGCCGTGCCGCCGAGAACCTCCGGCAGGTTCGTCGCCGTTAGAGGTTCGGCGTACGGGACGGGGTCTGGCAGACCCGTCGAGGGGTCGGGCATCTGAGCACGCGCTATGGGGCGTCGTGGGATGCCCGACCTCGAGCTGCCGCCACAGCGAGTCGGGTACCCGAGGACGGCCCGATCTCGCCGTACTGACACCCACGACCCCACGCGACCGGTCTGGCGCTCGGTAACGTCATGCGACCCGTTCAGTCGCGGACTGTCGACCGTGATGACGTCCCGGATGCCGATCGGCTCGCGGAGCGACCCGGAACGGGACCGGTCGCCGGGTCGCTCTCGCGACCCCATCGACTCTCGCAACTGCAGAGGCGCGCGAGACGCGAGGTGGGAGCCGTTCCGATCGTCAGGCCGCAACGGTGAAGTTGGACAGAATCCCGATGACAGCGCTGATCCCGAGGACGACGAGGACGACACCCCACGCCAGTTTCACGCTGGCTTCGTCGGCGATCAACTTGAAGCCGCCGACCAGCAGACCGAGAACGATGAGCGCGACGAGCGCGAGCAGCACCATGACCTCAAGGTAGTGGGGCGCTTCCCGACTGTCCTGGGATCGAGACCACACAGACAGTTCACGTTGCATCCGGGCTGTTGCACGATGGGGCGTCAGTAAGGGACGACGATCCCGCACAGCGCACCCCTCGGGTGCCATCTGATGCGTTCACGTCATCAGCGTGCCCGGGTCGCCGAGGCCCCCGTGAAGGTGTCGGTTGAGGGACGCCGACGAGACATCTCTCGAGATGAACCCGGTAGCAGCAGAGGCTGACGTGGAGGACCGTTGGACGCCATCCCAGCGCAGCTCGTTGGCCAGATGGCGGATCACTGTGTTCGTCGCAGCACCGTCGCACCTGCGGCGTCGACACCACTCGTCCGCCTCGAGGACCATCAGCCGAGCACCGAGATGCGCGCCCGGTCCGCGGGCAGGGTCGGTATCCGGGTGAGGTGCGTGCGTGGGGGCGACTCGAGTCGGAACGGGACCTGGCTGAGAACGCGTACGGTCTCCACCAGCAGCTGCAGCGCCATGGACTCTCCGGGGCAGCGGTGGCCCTGCGGTGGGCCCCCTCCCTGCGGCACGAGGTCGTACGGGGTCGGCTCGGCGCCGAGGAACCGGTCAGGGCGAAACGTCGCTGGGTCGCCGTAGCGATCGGGATCGTGGTTGATGCCCCTGACGTCGAGCACCACGCGGTCGCCTGCCGCGATCTCGACACCGCCGTGCGTCGTGCCACGGCGGGCGACCCCGGCGAGCGCCGGAACGAACGGTGTCGTGCGTCGGACCTCCTGGGCGAAGGACCAACGCAGTGCTGCGTGCTCGAACCCTGCCAGGTCGCCGCGGCGGCCCTCCAGCGTGTGCATGGCCAGGACGGCGTGCGTGCCGAGCCAGGACACCGCGATGGTCGGGCGGATGACGTTGCCGAGCTCGACCGCGGCGACCCGCTCGTTGAGCGGGCTGGTCGCAATCCGGGAGACGACGGAGTCGGGCGTGACGGTCGAGACGCCCGTGGCGGACGTCGCCGATCACGGCCTGGGCCCACCGGTCGGTGAGCAGGCGTGCCTGCCAGGCTCGTGGGTAGGAGGCTCCCGCGAAGCCGAACCCGTCGACGATCCGGGCGTAGCGGCGCGAGAGGCTGCGGGCGAGGTTCTCGTCGAGGTCGAGCCCGACCCAACCGACCACGGCTGCGCCGAGGCGACGACGAGCTCGTCGTGCACCCGGATAGTGCACCCCCGCCAACCTTGCACCGCGCCCTCGAGCCGGCGTCCTGCCTCGGCTGCGCAGGCCGCAACGTCGGCGGGCCCCAGCATCGAGAGGAACAGCGACTTGCGCTGCTGGTGCTCCTCGCCGTCGAGGCCGTGGACCGCCCCTCGGCCGAACAGCAGCCACGCGAGCGGTGGCGGGACTGCGCCGTGGCGCTGCACGACCTCCTCGTCGTAGAACAGGGCCGCGCCGGCGGCACCTCCGAGGACCACGGCCCGACGGCCCAGGAGTCGCGTGGCGTAGGTCTGGGCACCGCGTCGAGCGGCGCGGTCGCGCTCGAGTCCGCGGTAGCCGTCGTGCTGCAGGCGTAGGGCGAGGTCACTCATGACGGGTCCTCCAGACGAACGGGCCGGGGGGCGCGGCGGCAACCGCTACTCGACCGTGCCAGCCCGACGCTGTCGCGGCTCCCCCCACGGAGGTGAGGCGCCACCGAGGGCTGCGTGCGCCATGCTCGGGGGTGTACAGAGACCCGAAGGTGGCGGCCCATCCTCGAACCAGGTCGATGGCCCGGGTCACCGAGGGTCTCCCCAGCCGACGTGGGGCCGGTGCCGGTGTTCGTCCACGAGCGTCGCTGCCCGGCTGCGACCAGGAGCAGCATCGAGGAGAGGATGAGCAGCATGGACCGACCGATGCCTGAGCACACGCGACCGGACGGGGTGTCCGACGCCACGATCGAGGCGCTCGACACCCTCACCCGCGCGCTGGAGACCATCGAGGTCGCCCGGGGGCACCTGCTGGAGTTCCACCGGCTGACCGGAACCGGAGACGGTCAGCTGCGGCACGCGGTGGACCAGCTTCGTTCTGAAGGTCACGCGGACCTCGCCGAGCGCCTCGAGATCGATCTGGTCGGCCGCAACGTCCTGGAGGGACGCTGGACGTTCCAGGTGATCGAGGAGTACGACGACACCTACATCTCGGTGTGGCGCGACATGGAGCGACAGGCGCGCGAGCAACTGGTCGGTGGGCGCCGACACCTGCTGGAGGCGGAGATGAAGGAGGACAACCGCACCCACGGCCACCCGCACCACACCGCCGTACCTCCTCAGTGATGGACGCGGACCCGCGATCCGGAGGTTCCGGCGCGGTCGGAGACAGGTCTCGTGGGGTCGGTGGCCAACGTAGGACGAGGCACGAGCTGAGGTCAGGAACCGTGCCCGGCTGGAGAGTGACCGGTCTGTCGGCGCTCCCATGGACCTGAGGGGTCTGAGCGACGGTGCTCTGCGCGCCGCACGATCACGACTTGCGAAGGAGTCGAGCGCCGCATGTCTGATCTCGGATCCGTCCCGACCACCCCGCCGGTCCGGGTGGCCATCGTCAGGTCCCCGATCTGGACACGATGATCGTCGTTAGGGCTCGACCCCTGCTCGTCTGCACCTGGATTTCCGGCCATCGCTGCCGATCCACATCAAGAAGTGCGTGCCTAGTTCCCCCGTCCGAGCGAACCCAGGACGTCGACCAGGCTGAGCGACGCCGGCCTGGGTGAGGCTGGCGACCCGGTTCCGTCCGTGGCCCGTCGCCGTCGGTGGCGCCGGGCACGGCTGCGCCCGTCGTCCACGCCACGCCCGTGGGCCCTGAGCACTTGTCCACCATGGACCGATGCCCTGCCGTCACAGGCGTAGCGGGCGTTCCGGACTACACGCCGGCCCTGGTCCGGGCGTGCCCGACGGCCTGGAACGGGCCGCAACGTGCGCCCTGGCTGAATATCAGGAGGCAACCCGGGCACCGTGACGTAGCCATGGCAGGTGGGCCGGCGTCTTGCCGCGGTAGGGTCCCTAGCCTGCAAGCCGAGCGGGCCAGGGCACGTCCCGCGAGGCATCCCCGCCGTGTTCTCTTCCCCCGGGACCCGGCGGGTGTGTCCTCGCCCAACCACAGACACGAGAGACACGTGGAACCCATACCCGAGACCAGGCGAGCCATCGACGAGCTTGACGTGTTCACCGATGAAGCGTTGCTGGACGACCTGCAGGCCATGTCACGCCGGGTACAGGCCCTGGTCCCGTCGTGTCGTGGGATGAGCGTTGCCCTGCTCGACCAGGGCGTCACGCTGACCCTGGTGGCCTCGCAGGAGGAGATCGCAGTCCTCGACGCGGTCCAGTACCTCGACGGCGGACCCTGCGTGAACTCGACCGAAGGTCACGCCATCGTCGTCAGCGACAACGACGAACTCGACGAACAGGGGTGGCACCTGTTCGCCGCGGCCACCGCAGCCGACGGGATCCGGAGCACGCTCTCGCTACCGATCGTTGAAGATGGCGCAGTGACGGGCAGTGTCAACCTCTACGCCGCCGAGCCGCATGCCTTCGACGGCCAGCACGAAGCGATTTCGTCACTCCTGGGAGCTTGGGCCGGTGGAGCGGTGATCAATGCCGACCTCACCTTCAGTACTCGCCAGGCCGCGCAGCGGGCACCACAACTGCTGGCGGACACAGCCCGTGTCGAGACCGCCGTGGGTGTGCTGGTGGCGCGGTGGGGACACACCGAGGACGAGGCCCGCCGCCATCTCGAGGACGCAGCCGCCGCCGCCGGGATCCCGGTCGTAGCCATCGCATCGACCGTGCTCACCCACTTCAACATGCCGGAGGAGTGAGGCCGCAGATCGAGCAACAGAGCAACCTCAGCTTGTTGCGGGCTGAGGTCCCGACGGGACTGGGTGCCAGGCCGCCCGCCAGGACCGCCACGTCACACGGGCTCTCGAAATGGGCTACTGAAGCGGCGTGACGCCTTCGAGCGTGAACCGCTACATCGCGCAGGTTGGTCTCCGAGGCCGAGGAGGACTCACAGTCGGAGGAAGTAGATTGGGCCAGGGCTGCCCCGACCCGTGCCGGATGTCCGGCCTTCTTCGATGTGTATGTTCATCCCAGGAGTCCAGACCACGGGCTCCGCAACCGGCAGTCGACGCGGGCCCTCCGAGCGCCTTCTGTCCCAATGGGACCAGGTGCAGCCGCATGCCCGACCCGTCCGTGGACCCATCGGCATCCATCGCCATCGCTGTTGCGGAGGCCGCCACGGCACTGGACCGCTCGAGGACGCTGACGGAGACCCTCGATGCCATCGTGGCGGTTGCCGCCAGATCGGTGCCTGGCTTCGAGCACGCAGGAGTCTCGATCCTGCACAACGACGGACGCATCGAGACCATGGCCGGCACCGACCAGCTCGTGTGGGACCTCGACGCCTTGCAGTACGACCTCAACGAGGGACCGTGCGTCGACGCCATCCGGGAGGAGGGCGTCGTCGTCGTTGAGCACGCGCGACACGCCCAGCGCTGGCCCAATTTCATCCCCCGGGCCGCACGCGCCGGGCTTCGCTCTCAACTGGGGCTGAGGCTCTACGCCGACGATGCGACGATCGGCGGGCTCAACCTGTACTCCACCCAGTCCGACACCATCACCGAGGACGCGATCCTCACCGGGGAGCTCTTCGCCACCCACGCCGCGATCGCACTCGGCCACTCGCGCACCGAGTCCAACTTGACCGAGGGCATGAAGAACCGCCAGCTCGTCGGCCAAGCCATCGGGCTGACGATGTGCCGCTACGAGATGGACGAGCAACGGGCCTTCCAGTACCTGGTCCGTACCTCGTCCACCTCACAGATCAAGCTCCGCGACGTGGCGCAGGAGCTCGTCACCACCGCCAACGCGACCTACGCCGGGGCAACAGACCGGACATCCCCGCAATGACGACCACGACCCGCTTCGAGGTTCGAAGACCCGAACCCGGTGACCGATCGTCACGCGAACCGTGACCGGTAGCCGATCCCCATTCGTTGAACGGCCACGGCCTTGACCCGCGGTGGACCCGGCGCGCCGTGCTGACACCACGACATTCGCTCTGGCCCCATGTTCGAGCGTCGTCGCCACCGATGCCTTCCTTGGGGATGGGTGGCGGTCCGTGGCCATGGATCACCTGGCCCTGGGCCCGCCAGCGCCCCCGTCGCGGGCCTCGTTCCGGCGCCGTCGACCCACGATCCACCCGACGGCGTCGTCGTCATCGACATCAGGAGCGGTAGCGCTGCTCCAGGTCGTGGACCTCGGGGAGACCGATCAGCTCGGTGAAGCCGTCGAAGGTGGGCAGGCCGGACATGGCTGCCGCTGGGGTCCCGTCCCGCCTGATGGTCTCCAGCACCGCGGTCACGCCCGCGGTGGCGGCCAGCAGGGTCGCGATCGGGTAGATCACCAGCGAGAAGCCCAGCTCGGTGATCCGCTCGAGCGAGATCGGCGGCGTGCGCCCACCCTCGGCCCAGTTGAAGACCAGGGGGGCGACCCCGGCGAGCTCGCCGGCCACCCGGGCAATGTCGTCCTCGCTCGTCGGCGCCTCCACGAACAGCACGTCCGCCCCGGCCTCGGCGAAGGCACGGGCACGGGAGATCGCCTCGTCGAGCCCGTGCACGGCGGCCGCGTCGGTGCGGGCGATCAGC
Source organism: uncultured Actinomycetota bacterium (assembly GCA_963740745.1). Lineage (GTDB taxonomy): Bacteria > Actinomycetota > Actinomycetes > Propionibacteriales > Nocardioidaceae > Nocardioides. The sequence goes on along the minus strand of CAVUFK010000007.1, from coordinate 446,765 downwards.
ACCAGGTCGGGGTCGCGGCGCGCCTCGGCGGCGGCACGGATCTTGCCGACCATCTCCGCGGCGGGGATCACCGCCTTGCCGCTCATGTGGCCGCACTTCTTCGGCATCACCTGGTCCTCGAGGTGCAGCGCGGCGACCCCGGCCTGCTCGTAGGTGCGCACCGTGCGGACCACGTTGATGGCGTTGCCGTAGCCGGTGTCCGCGTCGGCGATGACGGGCCTCTCCACCGCATCGACGATGCGCCGGAGCTGGTCGGCCATCTCCCCGCCGCCCAGCAGACCGACGTCGGGTCGGCCGAGCAGCGACGCGCTCGCCCCGAACCCCGTCATGTACACGACCTCGAACCCTGCCTGCTCGACGAGACGGGCCGAGAGCGCGTCGTAGGCGCCGGGCGCGACCACCGGCGCGGGAGCCGCCAGCAGCTCACGCAGCCGCTTCCGGGGGCTGGCGGGACCGGTGAGCATGTCTCCCATGAGGGCTCCTGATCGGATCGGTTGCATGCAGTCGAGAGAAATGTACGCCCGAACGCTTGTGAGCCTTCGCTCGCACGTTCTAAGTTGCACACAATCCCCGGCGAGACCGCACCACGAGACGCAGGCGAGCGGAGGAACGTGTCGACCAGCAGCGTGACCTCGAGCCAGCGGGTGGTCGCGCGGGTCCGGGCGATGATCCTCGACGGCCAGCTGGTCGCCGGCGAGCGACTGGGCGAGGCGGACCTGGCCCTCCAGCTCGGCACTAGCCGCACCCCCGTCCGGGAGGCCCTGAACCGCCTGGGCGCCGAGGGTCTGGTCGAGCACACGCCCAACCGCGGGGCACGCGTCGCCACGTGGAGCCTCGCCGAGATCACCTCGGTCTTCGACACCCGCTCGGTCCTCGAACCCCGGCTCACGGCACTGGCCGTCCCGGCCGCGAGCGTCCAGGACGTCGCCGAGCTCGACGGCCTCGCCGCACGCATGCTCGCGGTCGGCAGCCCCGGACCCCGGCAGGACCTCGACGCCCTGACCCCGCTGAACCGTGCCTTCCACGAGCACCTGGTCCGTCTCGCCGGCAACCCGGCGCTCGCCCAGGCGCTCGCCACCGCGGTGAAGGCGCCGATGCAGCGCCGCAACTTCTCCGCCTACGACGAGCGCTCGTTGCGCCGCAGCCTGGCGCACCACGTCGAGATCGTCGACGCGATCCGGGCCGCCGACCCCACCTGGGCCGAAGCGGTGATGACCGCGCACATCCACAACGCCCGCGCCGTGATGGTGCTGGCGGCCAGCGACCACAGCGACCACAGCGACCACAGCGACCGCACGAGGAGACCTCATGACCTACCGACTCGGTGTGGACGTCGGTGGCACGTTCACCGACGTGCTGCTCATGGAGGAGGACACAGGGGAGACCTGGCGGGCCAAGACGGCCTCGACCCCGCAGGACCAGTCCGTGGGTGTCCTGACCGGGATCGCCCAGGTCTGCGAGGCGGCCGGCATCTCCCTCGCCGAGGTCGCCCAGGTCCTGCACGGCACCACCGTGGCCACCAACGCGATCCTCGAGGGCAAGGGCGCGCGCGTCGGCCTGGTGACCACCCAGGGGTTCCGACAGGTCCTCCAGATCGCCCGCTCCTTCGTACCGGGCGGCCTGGCCGGCTGGATCATCTGGCCCAAGCCGGAGCCCCTGGCCGCGCTCGAGGACACCGTCGAGGTCGCCGGCCGGCTGGCCAGCGACGGCACCGTGATCCGCGACCTCGACGAGGACGACGTGCGCGCCCAGCTCGGCCGGCTCCACGGGGTCGAGGCGCTGGCCGTCTCACTGATCAACTCCTTCGCCAACCCCGAGCACGAGCGGCGGGTCGGCGAGATCGCCGCAGAGGTGCTGCCCGGTGTGCCGGTGTCCTTGTCCTCCGACGTGCTGCCGGAGATGCGGGAGTACGAGCGCACGGTCACCACCGTGGTCAACGGCTACGTCCAGCCCCAGGTCACCCGTTACGTCTCGAGCCTGATCGACCAGCTGCGCGACGGTGGCGTCGCCGGCGAGCTGGCGATCCTGCGCAGCGACGGCGGGCTCTCCGCGGCCGCCCTGGCCACCGAGTCCCCGGTGACGATGCTCCTCTCGGGGCCCGCCGGTGGTGTGGCCGGGGCGGTGTGGAGTGCGCAGCAGTGCGGCCACCGCGACCTGATCACCTTCGACATGGGCGGCACGTCCACCGACATCGCCCTGGTGCAGGACCTGGCCCCGCGGATCGGTCGGGAGACCAAGGTCGGCGACCTCACGGTGCGCGCCTCGTCGGTCGACGTCCGCACCGTCGGTGCGGGCGGCGGGTCGATCGCCCACGTGCCCGAGCTGACCAAGGCCCTGCGGGTCGGCCCCCAGTCCGCGGGCGCCGACCCCGGCCCGGCGGCGTACGGCAAGGGCGGCAGCGAGCCGAGCGTGACCGACGCCAACGTGGTGCTGGGCTACCTGCCCGCCGACCTAGCCGGTGGCGAGATCGTCCTCGACGTCGAGGCCGCGCGGAGCGTGGTCGGCACCATCGCCACCTCGATGGGGCTCGACTCCCCCGAGGCCGCCGCGGCGGGCGTCGTCGGCATCGTCAACGAGAACATGCTCGGCGGCATCCGGCTGGTCTCCGTGCAGCAGGGCTTCGACCCCCGTGACTTCGCCCTGGTCGCCTTCGGCGGTGCGGGCCCGCTGCACGCCAACGCCCTCGGCGTCCTCACCGGCGCCTGGCCCGTCATCGTGCCGCCGTCGCCCGGCGTCCTGTGCGCGCTGGGCGACGCGACGACCAGTCGCCGCGACGAGTCCGCGCGCACCGTGCTCCGCCGCTTCGCCGACCTGTCGGGCCCCGACCTCGTCGCGCTGCTGCGCGAGCTGGCCGGCGACGCCGGCGAGCGCCTGGGCAAGCAAGGGGTCGACGACGCCGACATGAGCGTCGGCTACGAGGTCGACGTCCGCTACCACGGGCAGGGCTTCGAGATCCCGATCTCCGTGGACGCTTCCTGGCTCGAGGACGCGGACACCGCCCTGGAGCGGCTGGCCGAGGGCTTCGACGCCGAGCACGAGCGGTTGTTCTCGTTCCTGCTCACCGTCGACCACGAGCTGGTCAACGCGCGCGCCACCGTCAGCGGCCCGCGCCCCGAGGTCGCGGCGATCTCGCTCGAGCCGACCGACAGCCCACCTCCGGGCGATCCGCACGAGATCTACGTCGACGGCCGCACCGTCGAGGCACGCCTGCACGACCGTGGCACCCTGCGAGCCGGCGACGTGGTCGTCGGCCCTGCGGTGATCACCGAGATGGACTCCACCACCCTCGTCCTGCCGGGCCACGAGGCCGAGGTCCACCCCTCCGGCAGCCTGCTGATCACCCCGTCCACGACACCGACCCAGAGCACGGAGGTCTGAACCATGGCCACCATCGTCGAGACCACGACCGCGGCGCTCCCCGAGGTCCCGGTGGACCCCGTCACGGTGGACCTGATCGAGAACTCGCTGCGCAACGCCCGTTACGAGATGGACGAGGTGCTCTTCCGCACCGCGCTGTCGCCCGGGATCCGCGAGCAGCACGACGAGTTCCCGCTGATCGCCGACCCCGCCGGGAAGATGGTGGTGGGCCAGTTCGGGCTGTCCATCCCCGACTTCCTCGACGGTTTCGACGGGACGATCGAGGAGGGCGACGTCCTGCTCACCTCGGACCCGTACGCCTGCGGCGCGGCGATCAGTCACGCCAACGACTGGCTGATCGTCGTCCCGATCTTCCACGAGGGTCGCGTCGTCGGCTGGGCCTCGATGTTCGGCCACATGTCCGACGTCGGCGGCAAGACACCTTCGTCCATGCCGACCGACGCGACCACGATCTACGAGGAGGGCGTCGTCATCCCGCCCTTCAAGCTCTACGCGAGGGGCGTGCTCAACGAGGACGCGTTGCGGATCGTGCTCAACCAGGTGCGGGTGCCGGACTGGAACCGTGCCGACCTCAACGGTCTGGTCGCGGCCTGCCGCACCGCGAGCCGGCGCGTCGTCGAGATGTGCCAGCGGTTCGGGACGGCGACGTACCTGTCAACCCTCGACGCGCTGCTGCAGCGCAACTACGAGGCGATGAAGGTGCTGCTCGCGATGGTCTTCGAGGAGGGGCGCACCCTGTCCTTCACCGACTACATCTGCGACGACGGTGTCGGCTACGGACCCTACGAGCTGAAGATCTCCCTGACCCGCACCGGCGACAAGGTCCACATCGACTTCACCGGATCGAGCCCGCAGGCGGTCGGGCCGATCAACTACTACATCAACGAGAACCTCACGCGGATGTTCTTCGGCATCTACATGATCACCGTCGCGGACCCGCAGATCCTGTGGAACGACGGCTTCTACCCCCTCGTCGACGTCACCATCCCCGAAGGCTCCTACTGGCGACCCCGGCACCCCGCAGCGCTGTCGGGTCGCAACCACGGGATCGGCCGGGTCTTCGACCTCTTCGGCGGGCTCCTGGGCCAGACGAACCCGGCCCTGCTGAACGCCGCCGGCTTCTCCTCCAGCCCGCACTTCATGTTCTCGGGTCACCACACCAGCGGTGACCGCGCCGGCGAGTGGTTCCAGCTCTACTCGATCGGGTTCGGGGGCATCCCCGGTCGACCTCTCGGCGACGGACCCGACGGTCACTCGCTGTGGCCGAGCTTCGTGAACATCCCGTGCGAGTACCTGGAGTCCTACTACCCGTTGCGGATCGAGAAGTGGGAGACCGTCGCGGACACCGGCGGGGCCGGGCTGCACCGCGGTGGCAACGGCGTCGACGTCGTCTACGTCTTCGAGGAGCCCGGGACGATCGCGATCCACGACGACCGCTGGCTGACCTATCCCTGGGGGGTCAACGGCGGTCACCCCGGCACTCGCGGCACGAAGTGGCTCGAGCGCGCCGACGGCACCCGTGAGGTGCTCCCCTCGAAGTGTCACGACGTCCCCGTCGCGGTCGGCGACGTGCTGCACTTCGTCACCTGGGGCGGCGGTGGGTGGGGCGACCCGCTCGAGCGGGACCCCGGGCTCGTCGAGCTCGAGGTCCGACGTGGTCTCGTCACGGCCGACGGTGCGCGTCGCTACGGCGTGGTGGTCTCGACCGACGGGGGCGTCGACGGCGCGGCCACCGACGAGCTGCGCGACCGGATGCGGGCCGAGCGCCCTGACGAGCTCCCGGTCTTCGACATGGGTCCACCGATCGAGGAGCTGCTGGCGCGCTGTGAGGAGGAGACCGGCCTGCCCGCCCCGACCCGCCCGGTCTGGACGTGAGCGAGGACCACCCGTCCCCTCGTGCGCCCGAGCCGCACGGGTCGGGCTTCTCGCGCCGGATCGGGTGGGGGTCCTCCCCCGCCCTGCTCGTCATCGACCTGTGCCGGGCCTACACCGACCCGGCCGGCCCGTTCGCGCTGCCGACCGCCGACGTCGCCGTGGCTGCGACCCGGCGCTTGGTCGACGCGGCTCGTGGCGCCGGGCACCCCGTCCTGTGGACGGCCGTGCGCTACCGTCCCGACCTCGCCGACGCCGGCTGGTTCGGGGTGAAGGTGCCGGCCCTGGCGGCGTTCGCCTCCGATGCGACGACAGGGTGGGGTGAGCTGACGTTGTCGCCTGGTCCGGACGAGGTCGTGGTGGTCAAGCAGCACGCCTCCGGTTTCGCCGGCACCGACCTCGCGGCCCGGCTCGCCGGGCTCGGCGCGGACACCGTCGTCGTCGCGGGGGTGTCGACCTCGGGCTGCGTGCGCGCCACCGCGACCGACGCCGTCGCCGCCGGCCTGCGCCCGGTCGTGGTGGCAGAGGCCTGCGCGGACCGCACCGAGGACCTGCACCGCAACAACCTGGTCGACCTCGACGCGAAGTACGCCGACGTCGTCACGCTGCGTGAGGCTCTGGACCGGCTCGTGGGGTGACCACGTGCCCGCCGAGGTGACCCGAGCCGACCCGGCGGGGTGGGGACCCCTGGTTAGGGTGGCCGCACCCGTCGGCGAGGCGGTGGGAGGTCCGCAGGGGGTGGGAGCCACGCACGCCGTACGCACGCTCCTCGGCGCTGCCCACCCCGGTCCGGCGCTCGCGGTCACGCTGCTCGCCGTGGTGCTCTGCGCGCCGGCCGAGGTCTCACCCGGGCCGGCGTTGCTGGTCGTCCTCGCGGTCGGAGCCGGGCAGCTCAGCATCGGGTGGTCCAACGACCTGGTCGACGTACGCCGTGACCGCGCGGTCGGGCGCACGGACAAGCCGCTCGCGGCCGGCACCCTCGCGGAGTCGACCGTCCGGAGCGCGTGCGGGCTCGCCGTGGTCGTGTCGGTCGTCGCCTCGCTGCTCCTCGGGGCGACCGCCGGGCTCCTGCTGCTCGTCGTGGTCGTCGCCGGCTGGGCCTACAACCTCGGCCTGAAGTCCACCCGCGCCTCCTTCGCCCCGTACGCCGTCGCGTTCGGAGCCCTGCCGCTCGGTGTCTGGGCGGCCGGGTCGGCGCCGGGACCCGACCGGGTCGTCGTGCTCGGCGGCGCCCTGCTCGGGGTGGGCGCGCACCTGCTCAACGCGGTGCCGGACCTCACCGACGACGAGGCGACCGGGGTCCTGGGGCTGCCGCACCGGCTCGGCGCCCTGCGCTCGCGGGTGCTCGCCGCCGGGCTGCTCGCTCTTGCCTCCCTCGCGCTCGCCCTGAGGGTCGGTGACCTGTCGACCCTGGTCCGCGCCCTCGCCGTGGCGGTCGTCCTGGCGTTGAGTCTCGCCGCGGTCGCGACCCAGGGCCGCCGGGCCTTCCGTGCAGCGGTGGCCATCGCGGTGGTCGACGTGGCCCTGCTGGCGGTGGCGCGATGAGCGGGACCGCGGCCCACGCCTCGGCCGACCTCGTGATCGTCGGCGCCGGCCCCGCGGGTGCCGTGGCGGCCGTTGCTGCGCTGCGCGTCGACCCGTCGCTGCGGGTGGTCCTGCTCGACCGCGCCGCCTTCCCCCGCGACAAGTGCTGCGGCGACGGCATCGCCGCGCAGGCCGTGGACGTGCTGGACTCCCTCGGGATGGGCGACGTCGTCGACGGCTGGGCACCCCTGCGCCGTCTCGAGCTCGCCGTCGGCGGCACCGCCGTCGACGGCTCGATGAACCGCGACGTGCACGTCATCCCCCGCACCGTGCTCGACGCCCGCCTGGTCGAGCACGCCGTCCGTGCCGGAGCCGACCTCCGGCGCCGGCGGGTCGGCGGCCTCGACGACCTCGTCGACCTCGTCGGTCCCACCGGCCCCGGGACTCCGGTCGTCGTCGGCGCCGACGGCGCCCACTCGCGCGTCCGCGCTGCCCTGGCCGAGACCCACGACCTCCCCGTGCCCCGGCGCGCCATGGCCCTGCGCGGCTACGCCCCGACGCCGGCGGCCAACCGCGGACGCCAGGTGATCCGGTACGGACCGCGTCGCCAGCCGTCGTACGCCTGGGCCTTCGACCGCGGTGACGGCCTGTCCAACGTCGGCTACGGCGAGCTCGTCGACGGCCCCGGCGTCTCGCGCGAGCCGCTGACCCGCGCCGACATGCTCGACCAGCTCGAGGAGCTGCTGCCCGGCTGCACCGACGGCGCGACCGACTGGCGCGGCCACCACCTCCCGCTCTCCGGCGCCCGCTGGCACCAGCCCGACGGGGCGGTGCTGCTCGCCGGCGACGCCTCCGGCCTGGTGAACCCGATGACCGGCGAGGGCATCTACTACGCCGTCGCCACCGGAGCCCTCGCCGGGCGGACCGCGGCGGAGGCCGTCCGGGCCGGCCGGCCCGAGCAGGCCGGCGCCCGCTACCGCCGGGCCGTGCGCCGCCTGCTCGGCCCCCACCTGCGCCACACCTGGACCGCCGGCACGCTCTCGCGCCGGCCGCGCTTCGTCGCCGCCGGCATCCGCGCCGCTGACGCCGACCAGCGCGTCTTCGACGACCTGGTCGAGATCGGCCTCGGGCGCGGTCGGATCACCCCCCGCCTGGCCGGCCACCTCGCCCGCGAGCTGACCCTCGACCTCCTGCCCGCCCGCTGATCGGAGACGACCATGCAGATCCTCACCACCCGGGGCGCCCTGCCCGTCCACCGCTACCCGCAGGACGAGATCACCGAGACCTTCGCGCAGGTGATCGCCCAGGGCCGCCTCGACGAGCGGGTGCTGCGCCGCTTCCACCGCAACGCCGGCGTCGGGCACCGCCACCTGGCGCTGCCGCTGGAGGACTACGCGCACCTCGAGGACTTCACGCAGGCCAACGGCGCCTTCATCGAGCACGCCGTCGACCTCGGCGCCCGGGCGCTGACCGACGCGCTGAAGGCGGCCGGGCTGACGCCCAGCGACGTCGACCTGATCGTCTGCGCCACCGTGACCGGCCTGGCCATCCCGACCCTCGAGGCGCGGATCGCGCAGGTCGTCGGCCTCCGGCCCGACGTCAAGCGGGTCCCCCTGGTGGGGCTGGGCTGTGTCGCGGGGGCGGCCGGCACGGCGCGCCTGCACGACTACCTGCTGGGCCACCCCGACGAGGTCGCGGTGCTCGTCGCGGTCGAGCTCTGCTCGCTCACCGTGCAGCGCGACGACGTCTCCGTGCCCAACCTGGTCGCCAGCGGGCTGTTCGGCGACGGGGCGAGCGCCGTGGTCGCCGCGGGCGAGGCCCACCCCCCCGTCGGCTCGGCAGTGCGCACCCTGGCCACCCGCAGCCGGCTCTACCCCGACTCCGAACGGACCATGGGTTTCGACGTCACCAGTGGCGGTCTGCGGATCGTGCTGGACGCCGAGGTGCCCACCATCGTGGGTCGCTACATCCGTGAGGACGTCGACGGCTTCCTCGCCGACCACGGCCTGAGCCGTGCCGACGTCGGCTGGTGGGTCTGCCACCCGGGCGGGCCGAAGGTGATCGAGGCTCTCGAGGCCGCGCTCGAGCTGCCTCGCGAGGCGCTGCAGCTGACCTGGGACTCCCTGGCCCGGGTCGGCAACCTGTCCTCGGCCTCCGTCCTGCACGTGCTCGAGGACACCCTGCGCGAGCGGCCCCCCGCCGCCGGGACGTACGGCGTGATGCTCGCGATGGGCCCCGGGTTCTGCTCCGAGCTGGTCCTCCTGCGCGCCGACGCCACCGGCCCCACCGACGCCACCGGCCCCACCGAGGACGGAGCGCTCGGATGACCTCGCTGACCGCCTTCGTCGTCCTCGTCCTGCTCGTCGGTCTCGAGCGGCTCGCGGAGCTGGTCGTCTCGAAGCGCAACGCCACCTGGAGCCTGGAGCGCGGAGGTCGCGAGACCGGGCAGGGTCACTACCCGGTGATGGTCGGGCTCCACACCGGGCTGCTGGTCGCGATGCTCGTCGAGGCCCTCGTGCGCCGCCCCGACGTCCCGCCCTCGCTGGCCTGGTCGATGCTGGTGCTCGTCGTGGCCGCCCAGGTGCTGCGCTGGTGGTGCATCACCACGCTGGGTCGGCGGTGGAACACGCGCGTCATCGTGGTCCCCGGCCTCGCCCCGGTGGCCTCGGGTCCCTACCGCCTGTTCTCCCACCCCAACTACGTCGCCGTGGTGGTCGAGGGCGTCGCGCTGCCGCTGGTGCACGCCTCGTGGATCACCGCGCTCGTCTTCACCGTGGCCAACGCCGCGCTGCTGACGGTGCGCCTGCGCTGCGAGAACGAGGCACTGGCCACGCTGCCGGCCGCGGACCGGACGGACCGGGCCGGCCGGGCCGGCCGGAGCGGGGAGACCGCCGATGCGTGACCTCCTCGTCGCCGGTGGCGGCCCCGTCGGCCTGGCCGTCGCCCTGCACGCCGCCCACGCCGGACTCGACGTCGCCGTGCTCGAGCCCCGGTCGGGCCCGGTCGACAAGGCCTGCGGCGAGGGTCTGATGCCCGGCGCGCTCGCGCTGCTCGCCGAGCTCGACGTCGATCCGGTGGGCATGGAGCTGGCCGGCATCCGCTACGTCGACGGCGCGCGAAGCGCCGAGGCCCGGTTCGGCGCGGGACCGGGCCGGGGGGTGCGTCGGACGACCCTGCACGCCGCGCTCGCCGAGCGGGTCGTGCAGGCCGGGGTACCGGTCGTCGAGCACACCGTGCGCTCGGTCTCCTCACGCTCCGACCACGTGCTCGTCGACGACCACGTCGCGCGCCACCTCGTCGCCGCCGACGGCCTGCACTCCCCCGTGCGACGCCTGCTGGGGCTCGACCGTCCGAGCACCGCACCGCGCCGGTTCGGCCAGCGCCTGCACGCGACCACCGCGCCGTGGAGCCCGTTCGTCGAGGTGCACTGGGCGGCCCACGCCGAGGCCTACGTGACACCCGTCGCTCCCGACCTGGTCGGCGTCGCCGTCCTGACCTGCGAGCGCGGCCCGTTCACCGACGTGCTCGCCGGGTTCCCCGCGCTCGCCGAGCGCCTCGCGGGCGCCGAGCGGACCTGCGTACGCGGGGCCGGGCCGCTGCGCCAGAGCGCCAGCCGTCGGGTCTCCGGTCGGGTCCTGCTCGCCGGCGACGCCGCGGGCTACGTCGACGCCCTGACCGGGGAGGGCCTCGCCCTCGGTCTGGCCGAGGCCCGCGCGGCGGTCGGGGCGATCCTCGCGGGGCGCGTCGACGGCTACGAGACGACGTCGCGGCGTCTGCGCCGCCGCCACGAGCTGCTGACCCGCGTCCTCCTCGGTGCGACCCGCCGCGCGCCAGTCCGTCGCCACCTGGTCGCGGCCGCGGGGGTCCTGCCGCCCGTCTTCGGCGCCGCCGTCAACGCTCTGGCGAGACCGGCATGAGCACGACCACGACCGAGCAGGTCGTGCTGCTCGACGAGGCCGGCGTGGCGATCGGCGTGGCCGACAAGGCGGGCGTGCACCACAGCGACACCCCGCTCCACCTGGCCTTCTCCTGCTACGTCTTCGACTCCCGGGGCCGGTTCCTGCTGACCCGGCGGGCCGCGACCAAGAAGACCTGGCCCGCGGTGTGGACGAACTCCTGCTGCGGTCACCCGGGCCCCGGCGAACCGTTCCTGGACGCCGTTCGGCGCCGGGTGCACCAGGAGCTGGGGCTGGTCCTCGACGGGCCCCGGCTGGTGCTGCCCGCGTTCCGCTACCGCGCGGTCATGCCCGACGGGATCGTCGAGCACGAGATGTGCCCGGTGACCGTGGCCGTGACCGACCAGGCTCCGGATCCCGACCCCGGCGAGGTCGACGACCTGGCCTGGGTCGAGTGGGCTCCGTTCCGGCGCGACGTGCTGGCCGGGCGGCGCTCGATCAGCCCGTGGTGCCTCGAGCAGGTGCAGGCACTCGCCGAGGACCCGCTCGCGATGCCCGAGCAGCCCGCGTCGTTGCTGCCTCCGGCGGCCCGGTGAGGCGACGGCGCCGTCCGACGGCCACCCCGCTCAGACCAGGGCGAAGACGACCCGACGCTCCTCGACCGAGGCGCTCTCGAGCCGGACCCGGACCGCCTCGCCGAGCGGCAACGGACCGGCGCCGTGCACCTTCGCCTCGACCGCGGGCTCGCGCACGGTGACGGTGCCCTTCGAGTCGTCGTCACCCTCGACGTCGACCACGACCGCGTCGAAGACCTCGCCGACGCGTGGGCCGAGCAGACCGGCCTCGACGAGGTCGACGACGCCGCGCTCGTAGGACCCCGATCGCCGCGCGGACGTGCGGAGCTCCTCGGGCAGCCCGGGCAGGGCCGTGCGGACCCAGTCGGGCACGGGCTCGCCGGCGCACAGCGCCAGGCACACCTCACCGGCGTAGCGGTCGCCGAGCCTGCGCAGGGGCGCCGTGCAGTGGGCGTACGCCGAGGCCAGCGCCGCATGCCCCGGGTCGTCGGGCACCTGGCCGTCGAACGCGGCGTACCCGCTGCCGCGCAGCAGCCGGGTGCAGGCCACGACCATCGCCGCCTGGTGCGGCTGGGCCGGGTCGAGGGTGCGCACGAAGTCGGGGTAGTCGAGCTCGGCGGGCCAGGCGATGTCGAGCGCGGCGGCCTCGCGGCGCAGCCGCTCGACGTCGCGGGGGTCCGGGGGCGGCAGGGTGCGCAGCAGACCGATCCGCCCGCGCAGCATGATCGAGGCCGCGGCGAAACCGGTCAGCAGCGACATCTGGGCGTTCCACTGCTCCGCGGGGATCTGGTCGCGGAAGCTCAGGCTCCAGGTCTCCTCGCTGACGTCGACCTCCTGGTCGGGCAGCGGCAGCGACACTCCTCCCCGCTCGACCTCGATCGCCTGGCGCAGCTCCCCGACCTCGCGCAGCAGCTGCAGCGACTCCGAGGCCGACCCGTCGTCGACGGCGGTCTGCACCTGCTCGTAGGTCAGCTGGGCCCGGGAGCGCACCAGCGCACGCTCGACGCGCACGTCGCTCTGCTCGCCGCTCGCGTCGAGGGTGATCGTCCAGAGCAGCGCGGGCCGGACCTGGTCGGCGAGCAGGGAGGCCGCTCCCTCGGAGAGCACGGTGGGGTGCAGCGGGATCCGCTCGTCGGCGCCGTAGAGGGTCTCGCCCCGCTCGTGGGCGGCCAGGTCCACCGGGTCCCCGGCGCTGACGAAGGCCGCGACGTCGGCGATCGCGTAGTGGACCACGAAGCCTCCACCCTCGCCGCGGGTCAGGTGCAGCGCCTGGTCGAGGTCGGTGGAACCCGGGGGGTCGACGGTCACCATCTCCAGGTCGGTCCGGTCGAGCCCGGGCAGCCGGGGGGCTGCCGCCGCGGCGCTCGCCGCCTGCTCGACCTCCGCGGCGAAGGCCGCCTGCACCCCGAGCTCGTCGCGCAGCTGCTGGAGCCCCCGCCGCAGGACCTCGTCGGTGCTGGCGGGACTCGCACGGAGACGGACCACACGACTGCTCACCATGTCGGGCACCCTAGCCTTGCCCGGTGCTCGTGCTGCTGCCCCCGAGCGAGGGCAAGACCGCGCCCCGCCGCGGGGCTCCCCTCGACCTGGCCACGCTGCGCTTCCCGACGCTGACCGACGTCCGCGAGCGGGTGCTCGACGCGCTGGTCACGCTCGCACGCGACGCCCCGGACGCCGCAGCCACCGCCCTCGACCTCGGACCGACCCAACGGGACCTCGTCGAGCGAGACGCGGCGCTGCGCACCGAGCCCGACGGCGCGCGCCGACCGCGTCTACACCGGTGTCCTCTACGACGCCCTCGACCCGGCCTCCCTGAGCCCGGCGGCCAAGCGTCGGGCCTCGGCCCGGCTGCTGGTCACCTCGGCGCTGCTCGGCGTGGTCGCGCCCGGCGACCGGATCCCCGCCTACCGGCTCTCCGGCGACACCTCGTTGCCCGGCCTCGGACCGGTCGCCGCGATCTGGCGGGAGGCCCTCGACCCGGTGCTGGGCGACGCCCTCGGCAACGGGCTGCTGATCGACCTCCGCAGCACGGCGTACGCCGCCTTCTGGCGCCCTCCGGCCGACCGCTCGACCCGGGTGGCCAGCGTGCGCGTGCTGCAGGAGCGCGAGGGTCGGCGCAGCGTGGTCAGTCACTTCAACAAGGCGACCAAGGGACGGCTGGTCCGCACCCTGCTCCAGGAGGGCGCCGACCCGCGCACGCCGACGGCACTCGCCGGCGTCCTGCGCGACCTCGGGTGGCACGTCGAGCAGGACGACGGCCCCCGCGGCAGCAGGCTCGACGTCGTCGTCACCGAGCTGTGAGCAGGGACCGGCACCTCGACGCGCACCGAGCGGCACCTCGGCGGGCTACCAGGTGGTCGACGGTGCCGAGAAGCCGTCCGCGCCGGGCGGGCGCGCGTTGAACAACCGCAACGACGAACGCCCCCCGGACCGGGGCGTCTCGGCCTCGGACCCGGCGGCGGGCGGCCACCAGGAGAGCACCGTGACCGAGGCGGGGGACAGCTCCATCCGGAAGACCACGTCGAGCTCGACCCCGAGCGCACGGGCGACGAGGATCTTGATCGGGGTCACGTGGCTGACCAGGACGACGGTGCGACCGGCGTGCTCGGCCAGCGTCGTCTCGAGCGCCGCGAGCACCCGGGCCTCCACGTCGCGCATCGACTCCGCCCCTCCGGCCGGGAGCTCCAGCGACCCGAGCCACGCGTCGAGCTCGTCGCGGTGACGCTCCCCCACCTCGGCGAAGCTCAGACCGTCCCAACGCCCGAACTCCATCTCGGCGAACCCGGGCTGCTCGACGACCTCGTGCCCGAGCCGCTCCGCGATGATGTCGGCCGACTCCCGCGTACGCCGCACCGGCGAGGCGATCACCGCCCCGACCCGGTCGCCCATCGGGGCCAACCAGTCGGCCGTGGCCCGCACCTGGGCCCGACCCTCGTCGGTCAGGCCGGGGTTGGAGCCGCCGAGGCCGCCGGAGAACCGCTTCTCGGCCGTCATCGCGGTCACCCCGTGGCGGACCACCACGAGGGTCGTGGCCTCGCCCGGGGTCGCCGACCAGCCGCGCGCCGGAGCAGTGACCGGGGCATCGACCGGGGCATCGACCGGGGCGTCGACCGGGGCACCGGCGAGGGTGACGCCGTCACGGATGCCGTCGAGGGCCTCGTTGGCGAGGCGGTCGGCGTGGGCGTTGCGCTCGCGCGGCACCCAGGTCCAGGTCACGTCGGAGGGCGCGAGCGCGCGGGCCTGCTCGGCCAGGTCGCGCATGTCGGGGTGCTTGATCTTCCACCGTCCGGCCATCTGCTCGACGACGAGCTTGGAGTCCATCCGGACCTCGACCCTGGCTCCGGCCGCGTGCTCGGCGACCAGGCGCAGCCCGCCGATGAGCCCGCGGTACTCCGCGACATTGTTGCTCGCGGTCCCGATCCGGGTCCCGTCCTCGGCGATCACCCGACCGGAGTCGGCGTCCTTGAGCACCGCGCCGTACGCCGCCGGGCCGGGGTTGCCGCGTGAGCCACCGTCGGCCTCCACCACGACGTCGCGAGGTGCGCTCACAGACCGCTCTCGGCGGTGCGCACCAGGATCCGCGAGCACTCCTCGCAGCGCACGACCTCCTCGGGCGCCAGCGCCGCGATCCGGCCCAGCTCGGCGTTGTCGATGCCCAGGCGGCAGCCGCCGCACTGGCGCTGGCGCAGCTCGGCCGCCCCGACCCCGCCCTTGGCCGTGCGGATCCGCTCGTAGAGGGCGAGCAGGTCCGGGGGCAGCCCCTCGACAGCGGACTCACGCAGGCCCGCGACCGCGGCCGCGTCGGTGTCGATCTCGGCCCGGGTCGTCGTGACGGTCTCGGCGAGCTCGCCGAGGCGCTCGGTCGGTGCCCTCGAGCTCCTGGGTGAGGTCGTCGAGCACGCGCTGGGCCTCCTCGACCTGCTCCATCACCACGAGCTCGTCGTCCTCGAGACTGGTGATGCGTCGCTCGAGGGAGACCATCTCGTGCTGCATCCGCTCGAGGTCCTTGGGGTTGGCCACGGCCCCGGCGTCGATGCGCTGCTGGTCGCGCGTGCGACGGGCCTTGACCTGCTCCACCTCGGCGTCGATGCGGCGCTGCTCGACGACGAGGTCGTCCAGTGCGATCCGCGCGTCGCGGGCGGCGTCGTCGACACCCCGGCGCGACGCCGTCAGCGTGGCGCTCTGGGCGAGCTCGGGCAGGCTGCGCCGCCGGTGGGCCAGCTGGTCGGCGCGGGCGTCGAGCTCGGCCACCTCGAGGAGCTGGTGCTGGGCGGACGGGTCGGCTCTCAGGGCGGTCTCCTGTGCAGATGTGGTGTGCGTCGTGGTCGCGGCGGTGAGCCGGGCCCTCAGGCCCGGAAGGTCCAGGGATCGGTGCACCGCTCGCTGACGCGGACCTCCACCGTAGCGCCCAGCGCCTCCCCGAGTCGCGCCGCGAGCACCGGGAGCCAGGTCCACTCCGCGGCCCAGTGCGCGACGTCGACCAGCGCCGGGGCGCCGTCCAGCCCGTGCTCGAGGTGCTCGAGGTGCTCGGCCGCCAGGTGGTGGCGCAGGTCGCTGGTGAGGTACACGTCGGCACCGAGGCGGCGTACGTCGTCGAGCAGGAAGTCGCCGGCACCGCCGCACAGCGCGACCCGACGGACCGCCCGGTCCGGGTCGCCGCCGACGCGCACGCCGTGCGCCGTCGCGGGCAGGGTCGCGGCGACCTGTTCGGCGAAGCCCCGCAGCGTCGTGGGCGCGATCGTGCCGACCCGTCCGGTCCCCGTCGGCGACGTGCCCGGGTCCGCGACCTCGACGACGTCGAAGGCCGGCTCCTCGTAGGGGTGCGCGTCGACCAGGGCACGCACCACCGCGGTGCGGCGGGACCGCTCGAGGACGACCTCGACCCGTTCCTCTGCGACCGTCTCGGCCTCGCCGACGACGCCGATGGTCGGGTGGGCCCCCTCGAGCGGGCGGAACCTGCCCTGGCCGGCCACCGAGAACGACGCCTCGTCGTAGGCACCGATCCGACCGGCCCCGGCCCTCGCGAGCGCGGCCCGCACAGCCGGGGCGTCGGGGACCGGCACGAAGCAGGTCAGCTTGTCGAGCGACGGGCCGGGTGCTGCCGCACGGCGTACCGGCTCCTGGTCGCGCAGCCCGAGCGCGTCGGCGAGCGCCTCGGACACCCCGCCGACGGCCTGGTCGGCGTTGGTGTGGGCGCTCATCAGGGCGCACCCACCGCGCACGAGGCTGGTCACGGTGCGGCCCTTGGGCGTCGTGGCCGCGACGCCGTGCACGCCCTGGAGGAGCAGTGGGTGGTGGGTCAGCAGCAGGTCGGCGCCCCAGTCCAGCGCCTCGCGGGCCACCGTGGGCGCCGGGTCGACGGCCAGCAGGATCCGGCGTACGTCGTCCGCGGGGTCGCCGCAGGTGAGCCCGACGGCGTCCCACGCCTCGGCGGTCGCCGGCGGGTACCAGCCCTGGACCAGGGACACGACGTCGGCGAGGGAGACCACGGTCGTCACCCTAGCCAGGGTCCGCGCTAGTTGACCTGGCGGTCGCAGCCCTCCCAGTAGGGCGCTCGCAGCTTGAACTTCTGCAGCTTGCCGGTGGCGGTGCGGGCCAGCTCCTCGCGGACCTCGACCGAGGTGGGCGCCTTGTAGCCGGCCGCCTTCTGCTTGCACCACGCGATCAGCTCCTCCTCGGTCGGCCTCCTCGCCCTCGGCGAGCACGACGAGCGCCTTGATCGTCTCGCCCCACTTCTCGCTGGGCACGCCGATCACGGCGACCTCGGCCACCGCCGGGTGGGAGAAGAGCACGTCCTCGACCTCGATCGAGGAGACGTTCTCGCCCCCGGTGATGATGACGTCCTTCTTGCGGTCGCAGATCGTGAGGTAGCCGTCCTCGGCCGATCATGCCGCCGTCGCCGGTGTGGAACCAGCCGCCCGCCAGCGCCCGCGCGACTCGCGTCGGGCTGGTCCCAGTAGCCCTCGAGGACGACGTTCGAGCGGGCCAGCACCTCGCCGCCTCCGTCCTCGGGCCGCCCTCGGAGATCGTCAGCGGCACGCCGATGCGCCGGCGCGCCCGCGCGGACGAGCTTCGCCGCGCGCTCCTCGGGGAGAGGTCGTCCCACTCCGCGCGGGTGCGGTTGATGGTCAGCAGCGGCGAGGTCTCGGTGAGACCGTAGATCTGGATGAACTCCCAGCCGAGCTCCTCCTCGACCCGCACCACGGTCTTGGTGGGCGGCGGGGCGCCGGCCATGATGATCCGCACCGTGTCGCGACCGGGGATCTCGCCCTCCCAGGTCTGGGCGGCCTCGAGCACGGCGGCGGCGACGGCGGGAGCGGCGCACATGACGGTGACGCCGTGGTCGCTCGACCCGGCGCAGGATCTCGGCGCCGTCGATCTTGCGGATCACGACCTGCTTGACGCCGAGCCCGGTCGTCGCGAACGGCATGCCCCAGCCGTTGGCGTGGAACATCGGCAGCGTGTGCAGGTAGACGTCACGGTCGGTCAGCGCGGTGTGCAGCGCGAAGGTGGTGGCGTTGATCCAGATGTTGCGGTGGGTGATCTGCACGCCCTTGGGGCGCGCGGTCGTCCCGGAGGTGTAGTTGATGCAGGCGGTGGCGTTCTCGTCGCGGCTCCCACGGCTGCGGGTCCGCGGCGTCCGACGGGGCGTAGAGGTCCTCGTCGTCGCCGAGCACGAACCGGTGCTCGGCAGTGACCTCGGCGAGCTCGGCGTCGATCTCGGGGTCGACGTAGAGCACCCGGGCGCCGCGAGTGCTCGACGATGTAGGCGACCTCGTCGGGACGCAGCCGGAAGTTCACCGGCACCAGGACCCGCCCCGAGCCGGCGACCCCGAAGAACGCGGCGAGCAGCCGCGCGCTGTTGTGGCTGACGATCGGCCACCCGCTCGCCGACACCGATGCCGAGCTCGTCGAGCTTGGCGGCCTGACGACGGGCCAGCTCCCCGAGCTCGGCGTAGGTCACGTCGCCCGAGCGAGGCCGCGGGCTGGTCGGGCTCGTCGACCACGCCGGTCCGCTCGCCATAGACCTGCACGGCACGATCGATGAAGTCGTTGACGCTGAAGGGAACGAGCACGGGTCCTCCGGTCGGCGGGCGCGCCCGCCGGGGCGCGCGGTGGTGTGAGCAGGACCACTCTAGTGACGGGCCGCGCACGCGGCCACGCGCCGACCACGCACGACGGCCCGCCGACCCTGAGGGTCGACGGGCCGTGCGCGAGCGGGTGCTACCGGTCGGGCCAGCGTGCCTCGGTGATCTCGCCACCGCGCACGTCGACCCCCATCACCACCTCGGTCCGGCCCTTGGGCACAGCCGGTAGTGGCCCTGCTCAGGTCGGGGAAGACCAGGGTCGGCACCTCCTCGCCGGCGCCCAGCGGACGGCGTACGACCGCGACGTGGCGGGGGTGCCCGTGGCCGTGCCCGTGACCATGTGCCGTGGCCGTGGTCGGCCTCGGGGCCACTGGGCTCCTCGCCCTCGGCCAGGATCTCCACCTCGCTGCCACGACGAGGTCGAGCGGCATGACCACGATCAGCGCGCCGACCGTCCCCCCGATGTCCAGCATCACCGCGCCCTGGCCGGCGTCGGGGTTCTCCGGCGAGTCCGGAGCGGGTCGTCACTCGGCCACGACAGCTCGCCGGTCGGCGCCCGGGTCACCGGCCGCCGTGGTCCCGCGGCATGGTCTGGTAGCCCCCGCCCGGCAGGCCGAGGAACGGGAAGTCCGGCAGCAGCGGCGTCTCGTTGTAGGTCGACGTGCCGTCGGTGAGCTGCGCCGGCCGCGTCGTCGGGGGTGTAGGAGGGGTCGACGTAGGGGATGGTCGCCCCGGCGACCGCCCGCAGCTCGATGGCCACGACGTCGTCGATCGGGCGGCGGCCGTTCGGGAAGCCCGCCGCGTCGCCGGCGATGAGCCCCATCGGCTTCTCATCACCCGGGTTGGTCGGCGGCACCGCCACGTTGAGCCGCAGCATGTCGGCCTCGACCGGCCCGGTGAAGTTGGCGAAGCCGGCCACGATCCCCTTCGGGATGCCCGGTCAGCAGGATCGCGTTCAGGTCGGCACGCGGCTTGTCGTAGGTCTCCAGGTTCGGGAACACGCCGGGGTACAGCGACGGCAGCAGCCCGGCCAGCTCGGGCTGGTTGACGTACTTGGCGTAGCGCTTGTCCTTCTTGGGCTGCGCGCTGTTCCACTTGTCCTTCTCGACCATCGGCACCATCACCTCGTTGAACAGCGGGTTGCCCAGGCGCGAGACCTGACCCAGGGGCCGTTGCCCTCGTAGCCGCCGTTCTTGTTGCTGAACACCCGCGCCTTGCGGCGGCTGGCGGTGGCCCACACGCCGATGGTCGACTTGCGGCTCGGGGTTGGTCGGTCGCGAAGTCCGTCCCGGGTGAGCTCGTCGATGGTCACCTGGAGCGCGATGGTGTGCACGTTGTAGGACTGGACGCGAGTTGACGCCGTCCATGTTGCCATGCGCGGGTAGGCGTGCGGCTGGTTGAACGGGCGCAGCGCCCCGAGGTCGAAGATCCAGCCGAGGTCGACGTGGAAGGCGTCCGCGCGCTGGCCGGCGAAGATCCGACGCCGGCCGCGGCGGTACGTCGCCTGGCTGGCGAGCTTGTCGTAGTCGGGCGTCGCTGCGGGTGCCGACGTTGACCGGCGGGCACGGCAGGTTGCGGCGCGATGACCTCGCTTGCGGCCGTTGGCGACCCGGGTCACGTTGTAGTACTGCGGCCGGTTCCAGGTCTCGTCGTCGATGTTGTTGATCGGACCGGTGTTGTACAGGAAGGTCTGTCGCTTGCGCACCTCGGTCGAGAACCGGAACTGGTAGGTGACGTCCGCCTCGGCGTTGTCGCGTGTTGGAGACGTGGATCTCGTAGAGCACGTCGTCGCCGAACTCGTAGAAGTTCGGCCCGCCGTCGGGCTTCTGCAGCGGGATGAAGTTGGCGATCAGGAAGACCTGGTTGGGCTTCTCCGGGCTGACGAACGCGTAGACGTCGGTGCTGTCGGCCACCGGGTCCTTGGAGATTTCCGGTGCTTCGCGGTGGGACGACATCTCACTTGCCTCCAGCGGCGTTGAGGATTCGGGTGACGAGGTCGCGGTCGCGCACGACGACCTCGTCCTCGCCGACGAGCAGGGTCAGCGCGTCGGCGGTCGGGTCGTCGATGACGGCGACGACGCGCTGACGAGCACGCTTGGGGTTGGGCCGGGCCGCGTGGGCGGCGGTGGCGCTGCCCACGAGGGCGGCACCTCCTACGGCGGCCGTGACGCCGGTGGCGGCCAGGAACTTCCTTCGATCGGTGTCGCTCATAGTGCGAGATCCCTCCGTGGGCTGTGACGAGTGACGTGAGCGTAAGCCACGTCACACAGCCGTTCGGAGACAGCTGCCGATCGGATGGGTGGTCGGCGAAGTCTTCCACCGAGCTCTCGCGGCGTGGCGACGACCGCGGTCCGAGTGCGGCGCTGCCGCCCGGGCCGGCCTCGACCATCCCCATGGTCGGTCGAGACCGAGACGGTCTCCCGGGCGGGCAGCTGATGCCGTCAGGAGTAGTTCGGAGTGACTGGCGTCACCGGATTGGCCCGATCGAGGACGGTGGACGCGGGTCCAGACCGGCGCCGGCAGCGACGGGACGTGGGCGCAGAGGGGATCGAACCCCCGACATCTTCCTTGTAAGGGAAGCGCTCTACCGCTGAGCTATACGCCCGGACGCACCGGTGGTCACGAGGCGGTGCGGCAGGAGACTACGCGACCGCGCACCGGAGCGCGCAGAGACGCCCGATCCGGGAACAGACCCCCGGACATGAGTTGAACCGCTGGCGTCTCGGGTCGCCAGCGGTTCAACAGCACCGACTGTAGAGGATCGACCCGGTCCCGTCACCCGATCCGGTCATCCCTGGCACAAGGTCCCCACGATGTCGGGACCTCCGGCGCACCGTGCCCCTACCGGTTCGGGCGGCTGCTCAGAGAGCGGCTCGGAGCTGGCGCAGGTGCTCGTCGAGGTCGCGGCCCTCGGGCATCGCGTTGTGGACGGCCCAGCACACGGTCCCGTCGCGGTCCACGACGTAGGAGGACCGCCGAGGACACCCCTGCTCGTCGTCGAAGACGTCGTAGGCCCGGGCGACCGCGCCGTGGGGCCAGAAGTCGGAGAGCAACGGGAAGTTCAGCCCGTCGGCGTCGGCGAAGGCACGCAGGGCGAACATCGGGTCGCAGGAGATCGCGAGGACCTCGGTGTCGAACGTGGCGAACTCGGCGAGCCGGTCGCGCACCGCGGCCATCTCGCCTGTGCACACCCCGGAGAACGCGTAGGGGTAGAACAGGATCGCGACCGACTTGGCTCCCTGGAACGAGGAGAGCCGGACGCTCTGGCCGAACTGGTCACGCAGGGTGAAGTCGGGTGCCGGTCCGCCGAGGTGGAGTCCTTGCTGCTTCATCCATCCCCGTCCTGGTCGTCCTGGTCGTCCTGGTCGTCCGGTCGTCCTTCTCGTCCTGGCCACCGCCGTCGTCCCGCTCGGCGAGGTCCTTCTTCAGGACCTTGCCCGTCGCGTTGCGGGGCAGCTCGTCGAGGGTCACGATCTCCCGCGGCACCTTGTAGCGCGCGAGGTTGTCCTTGACCCAGTCCTTGAGCGCGTCCTCGTCGGTGGAGGCACCCTCGCTCAGCACCACGAACGCACGCAACCGCTTGCCGAAGTCGTCGTCGTCGACGCCGATGGCGGCCGCCTCGGTCACCGCCTCGTGGCGCGTGAGGCAGTCCTCGACCTCCTGGGGGAACACGTTCTCGCCACCGCTGACGATCATCTCGTCGTCGCGGCCCTCGACGTAGAGGCGACCGTCGTCGCCGAAGCGGCCGACGTCCCCGGAGGACATCAGGCCCTCGACCATGTCCTTGTTGCCGCCCCCGGTGTAGCCCTCGAAGAGCAGACCGTTGCCGACGAAGATCCGCCCGGTCTCACCGGCGGCGACCTCCTGGTCGTCCTCGTCGAGGATCTTCACCACCGTCGCGTGCGGCGGCCTCCCGGCCGAGGACGGCGCCTCGCGCAGGTCCCGCGGCGTCGCGATGGAGGCCCACGCCACCTCGGTCGACCCGTAGATGTTGTAGAGGTTGTCGCCGAAGGTGTCCATCCAGGTGGTGGCGAGGTCTCCGGGCAGGGCCGAGCCGGACGCCGCGACCACCTTGAGCCGCGACGGGTCGTATCCCCGGAGGGTCGCGTCGTCGAGCGCCATGATCCGCTGGATCATCACCGGGATCACCACCAGCGAGTCGCACCGCTCGTCCTCGAGGGTCTGCAGGCACCCCTCGGGGTCGAACTTGCGGCGCAGCACGATGGTGGAGCCCAGCAGCATCGCGAGCGCGAGGTGGGCGAAGCCCCAGGTGTGGAACAGCGGCGCCGCGATGTGCGTGCGCCACCCCTGGCGCAGGGGCATCCTGCTGAGCAGGGAGACCGCCGCGTCGACGCCCGCCTCGTTGCGCGGTGCGCCCTTGGGCGTCCCGGTGGTCCCCGACGTCAGGATCACGATCCGGCCGTGCCGGGTCGGCGCGTCGAGGTCGTCGTCGTCCTGGGCGGTGAGCACCGACTCGAGGGTCTGCGCGTCTCCGATGTCGTCCTCGTCGCCGTCGACCCAGGCCACGACCCGGTTCTCGACCTCGGCCGCGGCCAGCAGGTCGGTGAACTCCTCGTCGTGGATGACCACGACCGGCTTCTCGCGCTCGAGCACCTCGACGAGCTGCGGCCCGGCGAACGCGGTGTTGAGGTAGAGCAGGTCGGCCCCGAGCTTCGCGACGGCCACGGTCGCGTCGACGAAGCCGCGGTGGTTACGACACATCAGCGCCACCGCGTCGCCCTCCCCGACACCGAGGTCGCGCAGGCCCCGGGCGAGCGCGTTGGAGCGGCGGTGCATCTCGTGGAAGGTCAGCGCGCCGAGCTCGTCGACCAGGCCGACCTGGTCGGGGTGGCGCAGGGCGAGGGTGATGAAGCCCCCGGCCGGACCGGTGCCCCAGTCCTTGAGCGCGAGTGCGATCTTGCCCAGCACGAGCGGTGAGTAGGGCCGGACCACGCCCGACTCGGTGAGCACCTTCAGGCTGATGCCGGTGTTCGCGGCGCGCAGGGCGAGTTTGTCGAGCACGGTTCGTTCGTTCCTCGGGGTGTCGGGCGGCCGGTTGGCCGGGTCGTTCGGTGGAGGGAGCGGTCGTGCGTTCCTACGTCGTACGGGCGGTTCGTGGCGCTGGCCGAACGGACGGGGCCGTGCCTCAGTCCGGGGTCTTGGGGGCGATCAGACGCGTCGCGGCCCAGTCGTCGCTGACGGTCACCGACGTCGTCTGCGCCAGCCCGGCGATCGGGGCGGCCTCGGCGATGTCGGCGGCGTCGACGGCGCCCGGACGGCCCACCTTCGGCGTCAGCAACCAGATCGCGCCGCCCCCCACGAGGTCGGTCAGCGAGTCGACGAGCCCGTCGACGAGGTCCCCGTCGTCGTTGCGCCACCAGAGCAGGACGGCGTCCACGACGTTGCCGTACTCGCCGTCGACCATGTCCGCCTCGAGGGCGTCCTCCACGGCCACGCGCAGGGCGTCGTCGGTGTCGCTGTCCCACCCGAGCTCCTGGATCACCATCCCGGGCTTGAGTCCCAGCCTTGCGGCCGGTCCGGCAGTCGATCCTGCCTGGGTGGACCCGCCACCCGCGGTCGAGCTCACTGGTGCCTCCTCCTCGACGTCCTGGTCCCGTCCCGCACGCGACCCGGCAGTAGTCCAGCGGAGTTGGGGCAGGGGCGCAACCCTGCCACGCCGCGCAAGGGTGGCCGAGCCCGCGCCCCCGGCGTCGCACGTCGCGTGCCCGGTGCCCGCCGGGGTACCCATCAGTAGATTTCGCGTGGTCCCCGAGCGTGCGACGATGAGGAGGTGACCGAGGAGAAGACCAGCCCGAAGCCCTCCGCCGCGGACCCCGAGAAGTCCTCGACCAGGGAGATGCCCGAGAAGTCGGTGCCCGTGGCCGAGCGCGAGGAGCGCAAGGCCTCGGTGATCCACGAGGGGCTGCCGACCCAGCTGCCCGACATCGACCCCGACGAGACCCAGGACTGGATCGACTCCTTCGACGCGATGCTCGACGCGCGTGGGCGCGAGCGCGCGCGCTACGTGATGCTGCGCCTGCTCGAGCGCGCCCGGGAGTCCAGCGTCGGCGTGCCGGCCCTGCGCAGCACCGACTACATCAACACGATCCCGCCGGAGCGCGAGCCGTGGTTCCCCGGCGACGAGGAGGCAGAGCGCCGCATCCGCGCGTTCATCCGGTGGAACGCCGCGGTGATGGTCTCCAGCGCCAACCGCAAGGGGCTCGAGGTCGGCGGTCACATCGCGACGTACCAGTCCTCGGCCAGTCTCTACGAGGTCGGCTTCAACCACTTCTTCAAGGGCAAGGACGCGCCCGGCGGCGGCGACCAGATCTACATCCAGGGTCACGGCTCCCCCGGCATCTACGCCCGGGCCTACCTCGAGGGCCGTCTCGACGAGCAGCAGCTCTACCGCTTCCGCCAGGAGGTGCAGCACGGTCCGGGGGCCGGTCTGCCGTCCTACCCGCACCCGCGGTTGATGCCGGACTTCTGGGAGTTCCCGACCGTCTCGATGGGCCTGACCGGGATCAACTCGATCTACCAGGCGCGGTTCAACCGCTACCTGGGCAACCGGGGCATCAAGGACACCTCGGCCCAGCACGTGTGGGCCTTCCTCGGCGACGGCGAGATGGCCGAGCCCGAGTCGCTCGGCGCCATCGGCGTGGCCGCGCGCGAGGAGCTCGACAACCTCACCTGGGTCATCAACTGCAACCTCCAGCAGCTCGACGGCCCGGTGCGCGGCAACGGCAAGATCATCCAGGAGCTGGAGTCGACCTTCCGCGGCGCCGGCTGGAACGTGATCAAGGTGGTCTGGGGCCGTGAGTGGGACCAGCTGCTCGCCCGCGACGTCGACGGCGTCCTGGTCAACCAGATGAACGCCACCCCCGACGGCGCGTTCCAGACCTACTCGGTCGAGTCCGGCGACTACGTGCGGGAGAGCTTCTTCGGATCCGACCCGCGCCTGCGCAAGATGGTCGAGCACATGAGCGACGACCAGATCCGCAAGCTGCCCCGTGGCGGGCACGACTACCGCAAGGTCTACGCCGCCTTCGAGTCTGCGACCAAGCACGTCGGCCAGCCGACCGTGATCCTGGCCAAGACCGTCAAGGGCTGGACGATCGACGGCCTCGAGGGCAAGAACGCCAGCCATCAGATGAAGAAGCTGACGCCCGACGACCTCAAGAAGTTCCGTGACCGGCTCTACCTGCCGATCTCCGACCGTGACCTCGAGCGCTCCTACGAGGAGACCGGGGCCGCGCCGTTCTTCCACCCCGGCAAGGACTCCGACGAGATCGCCTACATGATGGACCGCCGCCGCCAGCTCGGCGGTTCCGTGCCGCGGCGGGTACGCCGGGCGAAGCCGCTCGAGCTGCCGAAGGACTCCATCTACGACGAGCTCAAGCAGGGCTCGGGCAAGAACGCCATCGCCACGACGATGGCCTCGGTGCGCCTGCTCAAGGACTGGATGAAGGACCCGGCGATCGGGCAGCGGGTGGTGCCGATCGCCCCCGACGAGTACCGCACGTTCGGCATGGACTCGATGTTCCCGAGCGCGAAGGTCTACAACCCCAGCGGGATGCGCTACGAGTCGGTCGACCGCAAGCTGCTGCTGTCCTACAAGGAGTCGACGCAGGGCCAGATGCTGCACGAGGGGATCTCGGAGGCGGGCGCCATGGCCTCCGCGACCGCTGCGGGCTCGGCGTACGCCACCCACGGCGAGCACATGATCCCGTTCTACATCTTCTACTCGATGTTCGGCTTCCAGCGCACGGGCGACTCGATCTGGGCGATGGCCGACCAGATGGCCCGAGGCTTCCTGCTCGGCGCCACCGCCGGGCGTACGACGCTGACCGGCGAGGGTCTCCAGCACGCTGACGGGCACTCACCGCTCCTCGCCGCGACCAACCCGGCGGTCGTGCACTACGACCCGGCCTTCGCCTACGAGGTCGCCCACGTGATGCGCTCGGGCCTGGAGCGGATGTACGGCACCTCCGAGGAGCACCCGGAGGGCGAGAACGTCATCTTCTACATGACGGTCTACAACGAGCCGGTCCACCAGCCCAAGGAGCCCGACGACGTCGACCTCGACGGGCTGCTGCGCGGGATGCACCGCATCCGCGCGGCCGAGGGCGACGGTCCCTCGGTGCGGCTGCTCGCCTCCGGGGTGGCCTACCCGTGGATCGACAAGGCCGCGCGCCTGCTGGCCGACGACTGGGGGGTCGGGTCGGAGCTCTGGTCGGTCACCTCCTGGAACGAGATGGCGCGCGACGCGGTCGCGGCCGAGGAGTGGAACCTGCTGCACCCGGGCGAGGCCAGGCGCACCGCCTGGGTCAGCGACAAGCTCGGCTCGGGTGACGTCCCGACCGTGGCGGTCTCCGACTTCATGTGCGCGGTCCCGCTGCAGATCGCGCGCTGGGTGCCCGGTGACTTCCGGGTGCTGGGCACCGACGGCTTCGGGTTCGCCGACACCCGCCCCGCCGCACGGCGCTTCTTCCACGTCGACGCCGAGTCGGTCGTCGTGCAGGCCCTCCAGGCCCTCGCCGACGCCGGCGAGATCGACGTCTCGCAGGTCGAGAAGGCCTTCGAGACCTACCGCATCGACGACCCGACGGCGGTCGCCGACGTCAAGCAGGAGGGCGGCGACGCCTGAGCGCTCGCCCGGGCCTGGCGGCTCAGGCTGGGGGCTCAGGTTGGGGGCTCAGGCCGTCTCGACGCTCTCGAGCGTCGGCGTGAGCGCCCCGGGGCCGCTCCTGAGCAGGCGCCGCCACTTCGCGCGCGAGTAGGTCGCAGGCGTGGTGGACCGCACGAACTCGTGCAGGATGCGTGCGAACCGCTCCGGGTGGTCCTTGTGCGGGAAGTGTCCGGCGTTGGGGATGATCTCGACGCGCGACTTCGGTGCCAGGGCGGCGGCGTTGCTTGCGTGGCGGACCGGGATCACCTGGTCGTCCTGGCCCCAGATGACGGCCATCGGCATCACGTCGGTGAGGTAGGCGCGGTCGGCCATGGTGACGATCTGTCCCTTCCAGTCCACGACCGCGCGCACGACGTGGCGGATCGCGGCCCGGGCGTGGGGGTCCTTGAAGGTGTCGTAGATGTCGGCGACCTCCGCGAGGTCGCGGGTGTGCCGGGACCCGGTCGCGGCTGCGATCTTCAGCCCGGCGATGCCGAGGTGGCGGACGCCGGGGAGCGTGAGCAGGCCCATCGCCTGCTGGTAGCCCGGGGTGGTGATCGCCCGGATGATGGGCGTGACCTCCGGGCCCAGGCCTCCGGAGCCGACCAGCACCATCCGCTCGGTGCGCTCGGGGAACTGGTAGGCGAACTGCATCGCCACCCCGCCGCCGAAGCTGTGACCGACCACGGTGACCTTGTCGATGCCCAGCACCGTGAGCAGGTCACGCATGCCGTTCGCGTAGCCACCGACGCTGTAGTCGGCACGTGGCTTGGCCGACGAGCCGTGCCCGAGCAGGTCTGGCGCGAGCACGGTGTAGTGCTCGGCGAGCCGGTCGATCACCGGCTCCCAGGTCAGGTGGTCGCACCCCAGGCCGTGCAGCAGCAGCAGGACGGGCCCGCTGCCGACCCGGACGTAGGCCCGCCGGTGGCCGTGGATCGTGGCGTACTCGACCTCGTGTCGCGTCTCGGGCACCAGGACCTCCTGGGGTCGGGAACAGGTGGAGGATTCAACCACGCCGTTCCGAGACCCCGCCGGCGCATCGGGGTGAGACGCTACGCCGTCCGGACCCGCCCTGCCCCGGGACCCCGGAGGCTGCCGGCCGGGTCGGGCTAGGGTCGCGATCGTGTCACCGACTGCGGATCCGGCCTGGCGACGCCGCTGCGCCGAGGCGATCGCACGTTCGACCGGCGAGCTGAGCCGCGCCGCCATCGAGCGGATGGAGGCCGATCGGGGCTGGTTCGGGGAGCTGGGCGCCGAGAACCGCTCGTGGGTGGGGCTGATCCTCCAGGCCGGGGTCCGGGGCTTCGCCGACTGGTTGGCCGAGGGTGAGCAGGCCTCTCCAGGCGAGCAGGCGGCGTTGGCCGCCTCGGTCTTCGGTGCCGCACCACGAGCCCTGGCCGGCGTGATCAGCCTGCGCCAGACCGTCGACCTGATCCGGTTGTCGATCGAGGTCCTCGAGGGCGACGTCGACGCGATGGTCGCTCCCGCGGACGCCGCCGATCTGCGGATCGCCGCGTCGCGCTACGCCCGCGAGGTCGCCTTCGCCACGGCGGAGGTCTACGCCCGCGCCGCGGAGTCACGCGGTGCGTGGGACGCACGCCTGGAGGCCCTCGTGGTCGACGCGGTGCTGCGCGCGGAGGGTGATGAGACGGTGCTCTCCCGCGCCAGCGCGGTGGGCTGGGCGGCCCAGGGCGACGTGGTGGTGGTGCTCGGCACCGTCCCCTCCCAGCAGCGGTCGTCCACCGGGATCGCGGCGTCCCAGGCGGGTCCTCCGAGCGCCGGGCTCCGCTCCGACGCCTTCGGCGAGACGGGGCTCTTCGAAGCCGTACGCCGAGACGCCCGTGGGGCCGGGCTCGACGCCCTGTGCGCCGTGCAGGGCGACCGTCTCGTGGTGATCCTCGGTGGGGTGGAGGCCCCCCGTCCGGCCGCCGCGGCGGTGGCCGAGCTGTTCGGACCGGGCCCGGTCGTCGTCGGGACGGCCGTCTCGGGCCTCCCCGCCGCCCACCTCTCCGCGCGCGCTGCCCAGTCGGCCTACCGGGCGGCTCCGGGGTGGCCGGCCGCGCCGCGCCCCGTCCTCGCCGACGAGCTGCTGCCCGAGCGCGCCCTCGCCGGAGACGGCCACGCCCGCCGCCACCTGGTCGAGGACGTCTACCGACCGCTCACCGCCGAGCGCGACATCCTCCTCGACACGCTGAGCGCCTGGTTCGCCCATCGCGGCTCGACCGAGGCGACGGCGCGTGCCCTGTTCGTCCACGCCAACACGGTGCGCTACCGCCTGCGACAGGTCGCCGAGGCCACGGGGCTGACCCCGCACGACCCGCGCGACGCCCTGAGCCTGCAGCTCGCGCTCGTCCTGGGGCGGCAGAGCGGCCGGGACGCCTGAGCGGTGCGCGGCCAGGGCGCAGCTTTTGTCGGGTTCCCACAAAGGCGGAGGGCCGAGTTTCGTCCGTGTCCTCCGCGCGACAACAGCTCACGGCGCGGCACAGTGGTCGTGTGCTCGTCATCGTCGCCCCCGGCCAGGGGGCCCAGTCCCCCGGCTTTCTCGAGCCCTGGCTCGAGGTGCCGCTCCTCGCCGACCGGCTCTCGTGGCTCTCGAGCGTCGCGGGCCTCGACCTCGCCCACTACGGCACCCAGGCCGACGCCGAGACCATCCGTGACACGGCGGTCGCCCAGCCGCTGCTGGTCGCGACCTCCCTGGTCACCTCGTTGACTCTCTTCCCCTCTCCCTCCGAGGCGTGGCGCACCGTGGGAGCAGTGGCCGGGCACAGCGTCGGCGAGCTCGCCGCAGCGGTCGGAGCCGGAGTGGTCACCGCCGAGCAGGCCATGGTGCTCGTGCGCGAGCGCGGCCTCGCGATGGCCGACGCCGCGGCCCGGACGCCGACCGGGATGACCGCCGTGCTCGGTGGCGACCGGGACGAGGTGCTCGTCGCCCTCGAGAACCACGGCCTGACCGCCGCCAACGACAACGGTCCCGGCCAGGTCGTCGCGGCCGGCACCGCCGAGCAGCTCGACGCGCTCGCCGCGGACCCTCCGGCCAAGGCCCGGCTGATGCCCCTGAGCGTCGCCGGTGCGTTCCACACCGCTCACATGTCACCGGCCGTCGAGCGGCTGGGCCACCTGGCCCGGTCGGTGTCGGTGCGCACCCCGCGGATCGCGCTGATCAGCAACCGCGACGGTGCCCTCGTCCAGGACGGCCGCGAGGCGCTCGACCGGATCGTCGGCCAGATCGCCAGCCCCGTGCGTTGGGACCTGTGCCTGGAGACGATGCGCGGGCGCGGCGTCACGGGCGTGCTCGAGATGCCGCCGGCCGGGACGCTGACCGGGATCGCCAAGCGGGCGCTCAAGGGCGTCGAGACCTTCGCGCTCAAGACCCCCGACCAGCTCGACGACGCTCGCGCGTTCTGCCAGGCCCACGGTGAAGGAGCCGACGAATGAGCACCCCTCTCAACGCCTCGACCGGGTCGCCGCACAGCGCCATCCTCGGGCTCGGCGCCTATCGCGCGTCGCGCGTCGTGCCCAACGCCGAGGTCGTCGGGGCCATCGACTCCAGCGACGAGTGGATCCAGCAGCGGTCCGGCATCGTCTCACGGCGGTTCGCCACCGACGAGGAGAGCATCGTGATGATGTCGGTCGCGGCCAGCCGCACCGCCCTCGAGCGGGCCGGCGTCGACGCGACCCAGATCGACTGCGTCGTCGTCGCCACGGTCAGCCACCTGATGCAGACCCCGGCCGCCGCCACCCTCGTCGCCCACGAGCTCGGCACCGACCAGGCCGCCGCGTTCGACATCTCCGCCGCGTGTGCGGGGTTCTGCCACGCGGTGGCGATGGGCTCGGACTTCGTCCGCGCCGGGTCCGCCCGCTACGTGCTGGTCGTGGGCGTGGAGCGGCTCTCCGACATCACCGACCCCACCGATCGCGGCACGGCGTTCATCTTCTCCGACGGTGCGGGTGCCGCGGTGATCGGGCCGAGCGACACCGCCGGCATCGCCCCGGTCGTCTGGGGCTCCGACGGCGAGCAGTACGACCTGATCCGCCAGCGCGAGGACTGGCGCGACGTCATCGCCTCGGAGTCACCCCGCACGCCGCACCTGGTCATGCAGGGCAGCGCGGTGTTCCGCTGGGCCGCGTACGCCATGGCGAAGGTCTCGCAGCGCGCACTCGACCAGGCGGGGATCAGCGTCGACCAGCTCGACTGCTTCGTCCCCCACCAGGCCAACATGCGGATCACGGACGCCATGGCGCGGACCATGAAGCTGCCGCCCACCGTGCGGATCGCGCGCGACGTCGCCGAGCAGGGCAACGCCTCGGCGGCCTCGATCCCGCTGGCGCTGGACCGGATGTACGCCGACGGCGACGCCCGATCCGGGGACACCGCGCTGCTGGTGGCCTTCGGCGCCGGGCTGGCCTATGCCGCCCAGGTCGTCACCCTGCCCTGACCTTCCCCGCCCCGCCGGAGACCGGCGGCACCCCGATTCAGCACCATCGCACGACCCGTCCACCCGACAAGTTGCACCACGACACACGAGGAGCCCACATGGCCACCACCGAAGAGATCCGCAGCGACCTGGCCGAGATCACCAACGAGGTCGCCGGGACCGAGACCGACGACGTCCAGCTCGACAAGTCCTTCACCGAGGACCTCGACATCGACTCGCTGTCGATGGTCGAGATCGTCGTCGCCTGCGAGGAGAAGTTCGGGGTCACGATCCCCGACGACGAGGTCAAGAACCTCAAGACCGTGGGCGACGCTGTCGCCTACATCGAGCGCGCGCAGGGCTGATCGCCCCCGGCCGGCGGGCGGCCCCGGTCCCACCGGGGTCGCCCGTCGAGCCCTCCAGCACACCCGGCAGCACAGCAGGCACCATCAGCAGCACAGGAGTCCAGCATGAGTCGCACACGTGTCGTGGTCACCGGTATGGGGACCACCAGCCCGCTCGGAGGTGACGTCGAGTCGACCTGGGACGGCCTGCTCGCCGGGCGCTCGGGGATCCGAGCCCTCACCGAGCCGTGGGCCGAGGAGCTCCCCGTCAAGATCGCCGGCCGCGTGGCCGTCGAGCCCGGCGAGGTGCTGGAGCGGGTCAAGGCCCGCCGCTGGGACCGCTCCACCCAGCTGGCGATGGTCGCGACGATGGAGGCGTGGACCCACGCCGGGCTCGACGGGGTCGAGCTCGACGGGGACCGGGTCGGCGTCGCGATGGCCTCGGGCATCGGCGGCGTCAACACGCTGCTGTCCAACTACGACACCCTGCTAGAGAAGGGGCCCCGCCGCGTCTCGCCGCTCGCGGTGCCGATGCTGATGCCCAACGCCCCCGCGGCCAACATCAGCCTGTACGTCGGTGCGCGAGCCGCCGTGAACACCCCGGTCTCGGCCTGCGCGTCGGGCAACGAGGCGATCAGCCTCGCGGTCGACCAGATCCGCCTCGGCCGCGCCGACGTGGTCGTCGCCGGCGGCACCGAGGCGGCGATCCACCCGCTGCCGATGGCCGCGTTCGCCAACATGATGGCGCTGTCGAAGAACGCCGACGACCCGACCACGGTGTCCCGTCCGTGGGACACCGGCCGCGACGGCTTCGTCCTCGGCGAGGGTGCCGGCGTCCTGGTGCTCGAGTCCGAGGAGCACGCCCGCGCCCGCGGCGCGACGGTCTACGCCGAGGTGCTCGGGGCCGGCATCACCGCCGACTCCCACGACATCGCGCAGCCCGACCCCGAGGGACGCGGAGGCTCGCGGGCCATCCTGCGGGCCCTGGCGGAGTCCGACGTCGACCCGACCAGCATCGTGCACGTCAACGCCCACGCCACGTCGACCCCGAAGGGCGACATCGCCGAGGGCCTGATGCTGCACGCCACCCTCGGCTCGCACGCGGACGAGGTCGTCGTGACCAGCACCAAGTCGATGACCGGGCACCTGCTCGGCGGGGCCGGCGCCCTCGAGGCGGTCGCCGTCGTCATGGCTCTGCGCCACCGGGTGGTCCCGCCGACGATCAACCTCGACGACCTCGACCCCGAGGTCGACCTCGACATCGCGACCAAGCCGCGATCCCTGCCCGAGGGCGACATCGCCGCGCTGAACAACTCCTTCGGCTTCGGCGGGGCCAACGTCGCCTCGATCTTCGCCAGCGTCTGAGTCGCCTGTGGCCTCCGGCCGGCGATCGGACGACCAGGGCTCAGACGACCTGGTGCAGCCAGCGGACGGGGGCTCCCTCGCCGGCGTGACGGAAGGTCTCGAGCTCGTCGTCCCACGGCTTGCCGAGCAGCCGGTCGACCTCGACCTCGAGCGTGGTGTCGCCGAGCGCCGCCTTGACCACGGCAGCCTTGAGCCGGTCCTCGGGGATCATGATGTCCCCGTGCGGACCGGTGACGGCGTGGAACACGCCGAGGGTCGGGGTCGAGGAGTAGCGCGCACCCTCCTGGCCGGACCCGGGGTCCTCGGTCACCTCGAAGCGCAGATGGTCCCACCCGCGCAGCGCCGAGACCATCGCGGCAGCCGAGCCGACCGGGCCCGTCCACGCCAGCTCGGCACGGTAGGTCCCGGCCTGCGCCGGCTGCGGGGTCCACGACGGGCTGACCGCGACGCCGAGCACGCCACCCACCGCCCACTCGACGTGCGGGCACAGCGCGGAGAGCGTCGAGTGCACGTACAGCACGCCGCGCGTCGCCGAACGCGTCGAGGTGGTCGTCATCTGGTGCCTCCATCCGTCGCGGTGGGTCGATCCCACCTCGGCGCGAGCTACGCCTTCCCCAGCGGGCTCGTGTCGTCGGATGACAGCCTTGTCGTTCTGCGTGACCAGTGTGCCGCATGGGACGCCGCCGCGCCACCTGCTCGGCCCGATACGCTCCCACCATGTCGCCTGAGCTGGACTCGCGAGCTCGCGCCCGCGCGGACCTCGACGGCCCGCCTGACCCCCGTGCTCGTCGGCGCCATGCTCGCGATCGCGGTCGCGACGACCGGGGCCTACTACGTGTCCACACCGGAGCCGTTGCCGGTCTCCGACCAGACCGTCACCGCCTCGATCCCCGCCGGACAGTCGGTCTACCTCGGCGTGTTCGCCCCTCCGGCGGACTTCGGACGGGTGCTGCACCTGACCGGTGTCCGCATCGACGTCGTGGCCAACACCGAGGTCACGGTCGTGCCGTTGGTCTGCCAGGGCGGCGACCTCGGCGTCACCACCCAGCCCCAGGGCTCCTGCACCACCGTGGTCGACCCCGAGGGCGTCGACCTCGCCGCGGACGACGACCTCATCCTCCAGGTCACCGGCACCACCGGCGCGATCGCGGTCATCGACCGGGTCATGCTCGGCTTCCGCGAGGGGCTGCGCTGGGGGACGATCCCCGCCGGGGCGCCCGCCGAGGTCCGCATCCTCCCCCGCTGAGCGGGCCGGGAACGCTCGACTACTCGCCCAGCTCCCGCTCGAGGTCCGCGGCCCGCACCTCGGCGTCGGTGAGCTCGTCGGCGTCGATGGCATGCGTGCGGTGGAACCAGGCCAGCGCGTCCTGGGAGCGACCGGCGGCCAGCAGCGTGTCGGCGTAGGCGTAGCGCAGCCGAGCCATCCAGGGCGACCGGTTCTGTGAGGAGATCGGGGACTGCTCGAGCACCCGCAGTGCGGCGTCGTGCTGGCCGAGGTCGCGTCGGGCTCCCGCCTCGACCAGGGTCATCTCCGCCCGCGCCTCGGGGCTGAAGCCGGGCACGGAGGGGCTCTTGGCCAGCTTCAGCGCCTGCTCGGGGTGACCGAGGGCTCGGTGGCAGTCCGCCATCATCGGCAGGTACGCCGTGGCGCCGTTCATCCGCTTCGCCGCGCGGAGGTCGGCCAGCGCCTCCGCGTAGTGCCCGGCGGCGTAGGCCGCCTCCCCCGCCGCCTCACGCACGACCGCGATCCGGGGAGCCCGCGCCTTGGCGGCAAGGGTGTGCCGGTAGGCCGTCTCGGGGTCGTCGTCGACGAGCGCACCGGCGGCAGCGAGGTGGCGCGCCACCCGGGCGGCGAGCTTCTCCGGCAGACCCTTGAGCTGCCCGGTCACCGACCGGTCGAGCTCGCGCCCGGTGATCTCCTCGGGCAGCGGCGGTCCGTCGTAGACCGCCTGGTCGACCGTGCGCTCCCTCTGCTTCTCGGCCGGACGCTTCCAGTCCTTGCGGCCCTCGCCGGCGCGCGCCGGGCGCTTGCCGCGCTCGGGCGGTCGCCACCGGTGCCGCGACCCTGCCGGTCTCCCGCGGCCGCGCCGCGAGACCCCCGAGCGGGCGGCCCCCTCCTGCGTTCGACAGCCATCGTCGTACCCTCCATGAAATAGCGTAGGGGCCACCGGTGATACCGGTGGCCCCTACCAAGTGTTGTCCGGCGGCGTCCTAGTCTCCCACAGCCTCGCGGTTGCAGTACCATCGGCGCTGAGAGGCTTAACTTCCGGGTTCGGGATGGGACCGGGTGTTTCCCTCTCGCTATGGCCGCCGTAACTCTATGACCCCCCGGGTGGTCCACACGCACGCGTGCGTGGTGGGTTGGGGGGTGGATCTGGTGTGGACGCGGTGTGTGCGTGTACGCGGGTGTTGCGTTGTTGGTTTGGTTGAGGGTTTGTGAGGCAAGCCCTCGGCCTATTAGTACCGGTCGGCTAGGCATCACTGCTGTACACCTCCGGCCTATCAACCCCATGGTCTGTGGGGGGCCTTACCCCATAACGGGTGGGAAACCTCATCTTGAAACGTGCTTCCCGCTTAGATGCATTCAGCGGTTATCACTCCCGAACGTAGCCAACCAGCCCTGCCCCTGGCGGGACAACTGGCACACCAGAGGTTCGTCCATCCCGGTCCTCTCGTACTAGGGACAGCCTTTCTCAAGTTTCCTACGCGCGCGGCGGATAGGGACCGAACTGTCTCACGACGTTCTAAACCCAGCTCGCGTGCCGCTTTAATGGGCGAACAGCCCAACCCTTGGGACCTACTCCAGCCCCAGGATGCGACGAGCCGACATCGAGGTGCCAAACCATCCCGTCGATATGGACTCTTGGGGAAGATCAGCCTGTTATCCCCGGGGTACCTTTTATCCGTTGAGCGACACCCCATCCACATGGTGGTGCCGGATCACTAGTTCCGACTTTCGTCCCTGCTCGACATGTCTGTCTCACAGTCAAGCTCCCTTGTGCACTTACACTCGCCACCTGATTGCCAACCAGGCTGAGGGAACCTTTGAGCGCCTCCGTTACTCTTTAGGAGGCAACCGCCCCAGTTAAACTACCCATCAGGCACTGTCCCTGATCCAGATCATGGACCTAGGTTAGACATCTAGTACGACCAGAGTGGTATTTCAACGTCGACTCCACCCACACTGGCGTGTGGACTTCACAGTCTCCCACCTATCCTACACAAGCCGAACCAAACACCAATACCAAACTATAGTAAAGGTCCCGGGGTCTTTCCGTCCTGCCGCGCGTAACGAGCATCTTTACTCGTAGTGCAATTTCGCCGAGTCCATGGTCGAGACAGCGCCCAAGTCGTTACTCCATTCGTGCAGGTCGGAACTTACCCGACAAGGAATTTCGCTACCTTAGGATGGTTATAGTTACCACCGCCGTTTACTGGGGCTTAAGTTCTGCGCTTCACACCCGAAGGTGCTAACACGTCCCCTTAACCTTCCAGCACCGGGCAGGAGTCAGTCCGTATACATCGTCTTACAACTTCGCACGGACCTGTGTTTTTAGTAAACAGTCGCTTGGGCCTGGTCTCTGCGGCCCTCCCCGCTACCCACCGTGAAGGTGTTGACGGTTCGGGCCCCCCTTCTCCCGAAGTTACGGGGGCATTTTGCCGAGTTCCTTAACCATGGTTCACTCGATCGCCTCGGTATTCTCTACCTGATCACCTGAGTCGGTTTGGGGTACGGGCGGCGCATAGCTCGCTAGAGGTTTTTCTCGACAGCATAGGATCACCCACTTCGCCAGAACGGCTCGGCATCACATCTCAGGCACGACATCAAAGACAGCATCCCGGATTTCCCTAGGACACACCCTACGTGCTTACCCACAGACAACCATCGCTGTGGCTGGGCTACCTTCCTGCGTCACCCCATCGCTTGGCTACTACCGGATCGGTTCGTGCGCTCCACCAACACGCCATCCACCCGAAGGTGGATAAGTCACGTGGCTTCGGGCACTTAGCATCACCGGGCTCGCCATGGGCGCTACTTTGCCGGTACGGGAATATCAACCCGTTGTCCATCGACTACGCCTGTCGGCCTCGCCTTAGGTCCCGACTTACCCAGGGCAGATTAGCTTGACCCTGGAACCCTTGATCAATCGGCGCACGGGTTTCTCACCCGTGATTCGCTACTCATGCCTGCATTCTCACTCGTGTCGCATCCACCACTGGATCACTCCGCAGCTTCACCCGCGACACGACGCTCCCCTACCCATCCACACACCCGTTAAGGCCTGACACCAAAGTCAGTGTGAATGCCATAGCTTCGGCGGATGACTTGAGCCCCGCTACATTGTCGGCGCGGAATCACTTGACCAGTGAGCTATTACGCACTCTTTCAAGGGTGGCTGCTTCCAAGCCAACCTCCTGGTTGTCACTGCGACTCCACATCCTTTTCCACTTAGTCACCACTTAGGGGCCTTAGCTGATGGTCTGGGCTGTTTCCCTCTCGACTACGAACCTTATCGCCCGCAGTCTCACTGCTGCGCTCTTACTTACCGGCATTCGGAGTTTGGCTAACGTCAGTAACCTGGTCGGGCCCATCGGCTATCCAGTGCTCTACCTCCGGCAAGAAACACACAACGCTGCACCTAAATGCATTTCGGGGAGAACCAGCTATCACGAAGTTTGATTGGCCTTTCACCCCTATCCACAGGTCATCCCCTCAGTTTTCAACCTAAGTGGGTTCGGTCCTCCACGCGGTCTTACCCGCGCTTCAACCTGCCCATGGATAGATCACTTCGCTTCGGGTCTTGATCGTGCGACTCAACCGCCCTATTAGGACTCGCTTTCGCTACGGCTTCCCCACCCGGGTTAACCTCGCCACACAACGCAAACTCGCAGGCTCATTCTTCAAAAGGCACGCCATCACCCCACCACGAAGGGCAAAGCTCTGACGGATTGTAGGCACATGGTTTCAGGTACTATTTCACTCCCCGCCAGGGGTACTTTTCACCTTTCCCTCACGGTACTTGTCCGCTATCGGTCATCGAGGAGTATTTAGGCTTAACGGGTGGTCCCGCCAGATTCACACAGAATTTCAGGAGTTCCGTGTTACTTGGGAACAGGCATACACAGGCAATGACGCTTACGTCCACGGGACTCTCACCCTCTACGGCGCCGCTTTCCAACGGACTCAGACCTCACTCATGCTTTCTTACTGCGCGAGACGTCAACAGCCGCCTCACAACCCGTCCCACAACCCCGCGACCGCAACCCCTGTCAGGTATCACACGACCACGGTTTAGCCTGATCCGATTTCGCTCGCCACTACTCTCGGAATCACTATTGTTTTCTCTTCCTGCCGGTACTGAGATGTTTCACTTCCCGACGTTCCCTCCACACACCCTATACATTCAGGTGCAGGTGACTGGACATAACTCCAACCAGGTTTCCCCATTCGGACACCCCCGGATCAACGCTCGGTTGCCAACTCCCCAGGGCTTATCGCAGGCTCCAACGTCCTTCATCGGCTCTCGATGCCAAGGCATCCACCATGTGCCCTTTGCAGCTTGCCAACACAAACACTCAACAAAACAAACAAAGAAACACTACATACATTCACAACACCCCACACCAAACGTGCGGGGCGATGCTCGCGTCCACTATCCAGATCTCAAACACCACGAAGACACACCCCCACCAACCCCCATCCAGGGACCAGCAGGCAACGAGCTCCACCAAGACACACAAAACGTGATGCCTCAGAACCCCAACAGCGTGCCCTGCACCACCCCAGAAAAAACCCGGGACAGAACTAGTCGACGTCCACTAGTGAGCACCACCATGCGCGGACCAGACACTCGCCGGCCCACTGGTGTGCGTGCTCCTTAGAAAGGAGGTGATCCAGCCGCACCTTCCGGTACGGCTACCTTGTTACGACTTCGTCCCAATCGCCAGCCCCACCTTCGACGGCTCCCCCCACAAGGGTTGGGCCACCGGCTTCGGGTGTTGCCGACTTTCGTGACGTGACGGGCGGTGTGTACAAGGCCCGGGAACGTATTCACCGCAGCGTTGCTGATCTGCGATTACTAGCGACTCCGACTTCATGGGGTCGAGTTGCAGACCCCAATCCGAACTGAGACCGGCTTTTTGGGATTCGCTCCGCCTTACAGCATCGCAGCCCTTTGTACCGGCCATTGTAGCATGCGTGAAGCCCTGGACATAAGGGGCATGATGACTTGACGTCATCCCCACCTTCCTCCGAGTTGACCCCGGCAGTCTCCTATGAGTCCCCAACACCACAAGGGCTTGCTGGCAACATAGGACAAGGGTTGCGCTCGTTGCGGGACTTAACCCAACATCTCACGACACGAGCTGACGACAGCCATGCACCACCTGTACACCGACAAAAAGGGGCACCATCTCTGATGCTTTCCGGCGTATGTCAAACCCAGGTAAGGTTCTTCGCGTTGCATCGAATTAATCCGCATGCTCCGCCGCTTGTGCGGGCCCCCGTCAATTCCTTTGAGTTTTAGCCTTGCGGCCGTACTCCCCAGGCGGGGCGCTTAATGCGTTAGCTGCGGCACGGAATCCGTGGACGGACCCCACACCTAGCGCCCAACGTTTACGGTGTGGACTACCAGGGTATCTAATCCTGTTCGCTCCCCACACTTTCGCTCCTCAGCGTCAGGACATGCCCAGAGAACCGCCTTCGCCACCGGTGTTCCTCCTGATATCTGCGCATTTCACCGCTACACCAGGAATTCCGTTCTCCCCT
Organism: uncultured Actinomycetota bacterium; assembly: GCA_963740745.1. Taxonomy (GTDB): domain Bacteria; phylum Actinomycetota; class Actinomycetes; order Propionibacteriales; family Nocardioidaceae; genus Nocardioides. Next base: position 406,871 of record CAVUFK010000007.1, on the reverse strand, counting down.
GCATGCCTCTAGTCTGCCCGTATCGAAAGCAAGCACCGAGTTAAGCCCGGTGTTTTCACTCCCGACGCGACAAACCGCCTACGAGCCCTTTACGCCCAATAATTCCGGACAACGCTCGCACCCTACGTATTACCGCGGCTGCTGGCACGTAGTTGGCCGGTGCTTCTTCTGTACCTACCGTCACCACCAAAAGGCGCTTCGTCGGTACTGAAAGAGGTTTACAACCCGAAGGCCGTCATCCCTCACGCGGCGTTGCTGGATCAGGCTTCCGCCCATTGTCCAATATTCCCCACTGCTGCCTCCCGTAGGAGTCTGGGCCGTGTCTCAGTCCCAGTGTGACCGGTCACCCTCTCAGGCCGGCTACCCGTCGAAGCCTTGGTAGGCCATTACCCCACCAACAAGCTGATAGGCCGCGAGCACATCCCCCACCGAAAAAACTTTCCAACACACCACATGCGCGATGCGCTCATATCCGGTATTAGACCCCGTTTCCGAGGCTTATCCCAAAGTGGAGGGCAGATTACTCACGTGTTACTCACCCGTTCGCCGCTCGTGTACCCCCGAAAGGGCCTTACCGCTCGACTTGCATGTGTTAAGCACGCCGCCAGCGTTCGTCCTGAGCCAGGATCAAACTCTCCATCGAAAAAACAATGAAAAACAAAACCCCGACAAACAAACCCTGACAAAAACTGTCAAGAATCATTGCCGAAAAAACAAACCCAAACCAAAAAAGATCAGGGCATACAAATTAATCTCATCGACTATTACAAGACACACTGTTGAGTTCTCAAACATCACGCGCCCGGTCCCGCCCGTCTCCGGAAGGATCCCGTGCTGGTGGCCGACTGCCCGGACCGTGGCGACCACGAAGGTGGTACGCCGCGTCCGGATGAAGCCGACCGCGTGGCCGCCTCGGGGCCGGAGACCCGATCGAGCTGATCTTGTCTCCCGCCGCTCCCTGGCGACATCGGAAACATTAGAGGACCTCCGGCGTGCTCGCAAATCGAGTCGAGGTGACGCCGAGCCACAGCGCGCTCGAGGACCTGCGGGTCGGGATGCGCACGAGTCCGCGCGCGGTCCCCCGCACGGTCGAGCAGCCCGCGAGACGCAGGGCCTCGACACTCTGGAGCGGCCAGCTCCGCGTGCAGCCGGTCCACCCCGCGCTCGCCCTCGACCAGGGCGTAGAGCGCACGGCGCCCCAGGAAGACCGCGTCCGCACCCAGTGCCAGCGCGGTGACCACGTCGAGGCCGGACCGGATGCCCCCGTCGACGAGCACCTGGGCCCGGCCGTCCACCGCGTCGACGACGGAGGGCAGCACCGCGGCCGTGCTCGGCCCGGTCGAGCTGGCGACCTCCGTGGTTGCTGACCCACACCGCCGACGCGCCGGCCTGCACGCAGCGCACGGCGTCGTCGGGTCGCAGCACCCCCTTGACGACGGCCGGCAGGCCGGTCGTCTCGGCGAGCCAGTCGAGGTCCTGCGGTCCGAGGTCCAGCGCCTTCTCCAGACCGGGTCGTGGGATCGACGCGGACGTCCCGGTCGACGCCGGGTCGACGTGGTTGACCCCGACCAGTCCGGGGTGCGCCCGCTCCACCTCCGCGCGCTGGACGGCGTACTTGGTCGCCACCACCGGGGTGTCCACGGTCAGCACGACGGCGGCGGCCCCCGCGGCGACCGCACGCTCGAGCAGCGGCAGGGCCGCGGTGCGGTCGGAGGGCAGGTAGGCCTGGAGCCACCAGTGCACACCGGTCGCGGCGATGTCGTCGAACGCGGTGCCGGCGTTGCTGGAGACCACCATCACCCCACCGGCGCGCGCCGTGGCGCGGGCGACCGCGACCTCACCGTCGGGGTGCACGGCGCGCTGGAGCGTGGTGGGGGCGACACCCCACGGCACCCGGCTCGTCCAGCCGAGCAGATCGGCGCTGAGGTCGACGGAGGTCACGTCGCGCAGCACGTGCGGGTGCAGGCGGTGCTCGCTCCATGCCCGGCGCCGCCTCGGAGGCGGTCACACCCTCGCGCGAGCCCTGGGCGACGTAGTCGTAGACCTCGCTGGGCAGGGCCTGCCGGGCGAGCTCGGCCAGGCAGGACAACCAGCGGGCCTCGGCGCTCATCGCGTGACCTCGACCCCCGCGAACCTCTTCTTGCCCCGCCGCAGCACCAGCCACCGCCCGGCCAGCAGGTCCGTCTCCGCCGGCACGAGCTCGGCCTCGGTGACCCGTTCGTTGTTCAGGTAGGCGCCGCCCTCGGCGACCGTGCGTCGCGCCTCGCCCTTGCTCCTGACCAGCCCGGTGTCGACGAGCAGGTCGGCGATGCTCGGCAGCGGACCGTCGAGCCGTCAGCACGCCGGCCTCCCCCAGCACCGCCGCGAGCGTCCCACCGTCCAGCGACGACAGCTCGGCACCACCGAACAGGCCGCCGCGGCCGCCGCGGTCGCCTGCTCGGTCTGGTGCGCGCCGTGGACGACGGTGGTCACCTCGTCAGCCAGCCGCGCTGGGCCTCGCGCCGGTGCGGCTGCTCGGCGTGGCGTGCCTCGAGCTCCTCGATCTCCACGCGCGGCAGGAAGGTGAAGATCCGCAGCAGCTCGCCGACCTTGTCGTCCTCGGCGTTGAGCCAGAACTGGTGGAAGGCGTACGGCGAGAGCATCTGCGGGTCCAGCCACAGCGCGCCGCCCTCGGTCTTGCCGTACTTGGTGCCGTCGGCCTTGGTGATCAGGGGTGTCGCGAAGGCGTGCACCGTCTCGCCCTCCGAGCGCCGGATCAGCTCCGCGCCGCCGGTGATGTTGCCCCACTGGTCCGATCCGCCGAACTGGAGGGTGACGCCGTGGCGACGGTGCAGCTCGCGGAAGTCCATCGCCTGCAGCAGGACGTAGCTGAACTCGGTGTAGGAGATACCGCCCTCCTCGAGCCGCCGCCGTACGGTCTCCCGGGCCAGCATCCGGTTGACCGGGAAGTGCTTGCCGACGTCGCGCAGGAAGTCGATCGTGGACAGCCCGCTGGTCCAGTCGAGGTTGTCGACCATCGTCGCCGGCGTTGGGCGCCCTCGAAGAGCACGAACCTCTCGGCCTGGGCGCGCACCCGGTCGACCCACTCCCGCACCGTCTCGGCGGGGTTGAGCGTGCGCTCGCCGACTCTCGCGCGGATCACCGATCATGCCCGTCGCCCCGCCCACGAGCAGGTACGGCGTGTGGCCGGCGTCCTGGAGCCGTCGCGCCGTCAGCAGCTGCACCAGGTTGCCCATGTGCAGGCTGGGCGCGGTCGGGTCGAAGCCGACGTAGAAGCAGACGCTGTCCTCGCTCAGGGCGGCGCGCAGCGCGTCCCTGTCGGTCGAGTGCGCGATCAGGCCGCGCCACTCGAGGTCATCGAGCAGGCTGGGGTCGACGGACAACGCAACGCCTCCGGGTCGGACTGGATGGTCGCGGCCAGTCTCGCCTGATCGCCCCTCCCCCCGCAGAACGGGGCGGCGTGGCACGTCGGGGCTCTAGGGTGGGCCGCGACACAGGGTCGCAAGGGGGACGAAGGGGCGGACGACCAGCGGTGATCGCGAACAGGTACTCCCTCGACCGGGAGATCGGTCGAGGCGGCATGGGTGCCGTCTGGCTGGGGCGCGACGAGGTCCTCGGCCGTGCGGTCGCGCTGAAGCGGGTCGGTCGGCTGCCTGGTGACACCCAGGACGGCGAGGAGGACCACCGGCGCGCCGAGCGGGAGGCCCGGATCGCGGCGAGCCTGAACCACCCGCACGTCGTGGCCGTCTTCGACCTCGTCGACGAGGGCGACCACCAGTGGCTGGTCATGGAGTACGTCGAGGGCCGGTCGCTCGCCCAGGTCGTGCGCGACGAGGGCCCGCTCCCGCCCGACCGCGCGGCTGCCGTTCCTCGCCGACGCCGCCGGCGCCCTGGCCGCGGCCCACGCCGAGGGCGTGGTGCACCGCGACGTCAAGCCGTCCAACATCCTGCTCACCGCCGCCGGCGAGGCCAAGCTCCTCGACTTCGGCATCGCCCGCGCCCAGGGCGACCTCACCCTGACCCAGACCGGGCTGGTCAGCGGGTCGCCGGCCTACCTGTCCCCGGAGGTCGCTTCCGGCCGCCCAGGCGACGACCGCCAGCGACGTCTGGTCGCTCGGCGCCACGCTGTACCACCTGCTCACCGGTTCAGCCGCCCTACGACGTGGGCGACAACATCGTCGGCGGCCTCTACCGGATCGTGCACCAGGAACCGCCGACGGTCGACGCCGCGGGCTGGCTGACCCCGCTGCTCGCCTCGACCATGGTCCGCGACCCGGACCACCGGTGGTCCATGGCGCGCGTCACGGCCTTCCTCGAGGCCGGGCCGTCACAGGCGGGCGAGGCGACGCGAGTCGTCGCGGGCTGCGTCCGCCGGACCGGTCGCGGACGACGCGACACCGCACACGACCGTCGTGCCAGCCGGTGCCGCAGCGGCCACCGCCTCCCCGGCGTACGCCGCGACCGGCAGCCGTCAGCGCACGGACGATCGCGCGCGGTCGCGTCGCGGCCCGCCGCTCCTCGCCGCCGTCGTCGTGGTCCTCGCTGCTCGCCATCGGGTTCGTGCTGCTGCAGCCCGACGACCAGCCGTCGGCGCCGACCGGCGCCCCGTCGGTGGCCCCGGTCTCGCCGTCGGAGAGCTCCCCCAGTGCGAGCCCCGGCGAGAGCCCTCCCCCACCACCGACCGACCGACGGCGCGCGGGATGCGGCAGTTCATCCAGGACTACCTGTCCACGGCCGCCTCCGACCCGCGGGCCGGGTACGCGATGCTCACCCCGACCTTCCAGGCCGCCAGCGGTGGACTCGAGGGCTACCGGGGGTTCTGGGAGCGGTCGTCGGAGGTCCAGGGCGTCGAGGTCCTCGAAGCCGACCCGCGGACACTGGGCGTGCGGTATACCTACCGCTACCGCACGCAGGACGGCCGTACGATCTCCGACGACGTCCAGCTGCAGCTCGACTACGACGCCACGACCGGTCGCTACCTCATCTCGGCCGAGGGTTGAGGACCGGTGCCGTCCGCATCCGAGAGGCCCCCCATGCAGCTCCCCCCGACGCCGGCCATCGCCGGGCTCGACACCGCGCGTCTCGACGAGCTGCGCGACCTCGACCCCGGGGAGACGACCTACCTCGACCGGGCGATCGCCAACTTCGAGCGCAACTCCGCTCGCCCTGCCCGCGGAGCTGCCGACGCACATCGCCGCAGGACGACCACGGCCAGCTGCGGGCCGAGCGCCCACCGCCTCCTCGGCAGCGCCCTCAACCTCGGCGCCAGCGTCGCCGTGGAGCCGCTGCGCGCGATCGAGGACCTCGCCGACCGCGGCACCACCGAGAGCGCCGGTGCCCTCCTGCCGGCGCTCGAGGGTGCCTTGCGACGCGCCCGCGAGCAGCTCGTGACCTACCAGCAGGCAGCGCACAGCCTGGTCGAGGCGCACCGCGCGAGCACGACGTAGCGCCCGACCGCCGGCTCGCAGACCCCCAGGGGTGAGCGACGAGGTCGGCGCCGCCGCCTACGGTGGAGGCATGAGTGATTCGAACACCAGTGCGACGCCCGACGACGAGACCGGCCCCGGCGCCGCGGACGGGGAGGTCATCGGCGCCGACCGTCCCGACCCGAGCGGCACGGAGAAGGACTCCTCGGACTGGGTCACCGGCGACGAGCCGATGACCGGCGCGCAGAAGAGCTACCTCGACACCCTCGCCCGCGAGGCGGGCGAGACGCTGTCGGCCGACCTCACCAAGGCCGAGGCATCCGATCACATCGAGCGTCTCCAGCAGAGCACCGGCCGCGGAGACTGACGCGGACGGGTGCGACCGGGCCGGCAGGCCCTGCCGGAGACCGGTGAGCCTCCTCACCCCTGAGTCCGGGCGACAATGACGCGTGCCTGAGCCGACCCCACACCCGCGTGACCACGCCGACCAGGACAGCCGCGAGCGCGGCGACACCGACGGCCCGCTCGAGGACGAGCTCGAGGTCGCCTTCGGACGGACCGCCGACGAGGGCGCGCAGCGCCTCGGCCGCACCGGGCTGGTGATGGCCGTGACCGGCTTCTTCGGTGGCACGGAGGTCGCCATCGGTGTGCTCGCGCTGGTGGCCGTGCTGCACGAGACCGGCAGTCACCTGCTGGCCGGCCTGGCCTTCTCGATCGGGTTCCTGGCCCTGCTCCTGGGCAACAGCGAGCTGTTCACCGAGGGCTTCCTGGTCCCGGTGCTCAGCGTCGCGGCCCGTCGGGCCCGGCTCGTGCACCTGCTCAAGCTGTGGGGCATCACCCTGGTCAGCAACCTGGCCGGCGGCTGGCTGTTCATGGGGCTGGTCGTGATCGCCTTCCCCGCCTACCGCGAGACCCTGATCTCCTCGGGCGAGCACTTCGCGACCGCGGGCCTCTCGCCCGAGACCTTCTCGTTGGCCGTGCTGGCCGGGGCGGCCATCACGTTGCTGACCCGGATGCAGAACGGCACGGAGTCGATGGTCGCCAAGATCGCGGCGGCCGTCGCGATCGCCTTCGTGCTCGCCGGACTCGAGATGTTCCACTCGATCCTCGACTCGCTGCTGATCTTCGGCGCCCTGCACACCGGTGCCGCCTCCTTCGGCTACCTCGACTGGCTGTCGTGGCTCTCGTGGACGCTGGCCGGCAACATGCTCGGTGGGCTCGGGCTCGTGACCCTGTTGCGCGTCGTGCGGAGCAAGGACCGGATCGTCGAAGAACGTCGGGCCGCGCAGAGCACCTCGAGCTGAACCGGCTCCTGACGACCCTCTGGGGACACCCGAACCTGTCCTCGATCAGGCTGCCCAGCTCGACCCGGCGTTCAACCCTGGGCGTCGAGGTAGACCCAGCGACGAGCGCGACGAGCGAACCGGCTGACCTCGTGCTGCACTGCGGTGCCGCTCCTGGTCTCGTACGTCGCTGCGAACTCGACCGTGCCAGTCTCGTCAGCGCTGCTCCCGTCCCGGATCGAGAGCACGCGCAGGCCGGTCCAGCTCCGGTCGGTGGGCAGCGCCAGGTCACGGGGGCGGGTGCGGGGGTGCCAGGTCCGGAACACGTGGGCGAGGTCGTCGACCGCGAAGGCGGTGTAGCGCGAGCGCATCAGCTGCTCCGCGGTCTCCGCCTGCCGACCATGCAGCAGCGGCCGGCAGCAGGCGGCGTACGTCGCGTCCCGGCCGCACGGGCACGGCCCAGAACCGTCGCGACCCGCTCCGAGTGGTGCCGGGGTGTCGACGGACATGCCTCATCCTCCCGTGCGTGCCCGTCAGCCGGGCGGCGGTCCGGAGCCCTCGATCTGCTGGGCGAGGTACTGCGCGGCCCCGACCCGGGCGATGGCGTCGAGCTGGCTCTCGAACCAGTCGGCGTGGCGCTCCTCGTCGCGCACCATCTCCTCGAAGACGTTCGCGCTGCCGTGGTCGCCGAGGTCGTGGCACTCCTGCGCACTGGCGTTGAACTGAGCGACCGCCGCGTGCTCGCTCGCGAGCGCGAGACGCAGCATCTCCTCGGCGTCCTCACCCACCTGGATCGCGCCCAGGCGCTGCACGTTGGGATGTCCGTCGAAGAAGAGGATCCGGTTGATCAGCTGGTCGGCGTCCTTCATCTCGTCGATCGAGAGGTCGTAGAAGACCTTCCCGAGCCTGCCGAGACCCCAGCTGTCGAGCATCCGGGCGTGCAGGAAGTAGGTGTTGGTGACTGTGAGCTCGAAGGTCAGTGCCTCGTTGAACAGCTCGACGACTCGGGGACTAGCTGGCTGCAACGCCGACCTCCGCAGCTGAGGGGACCGGGGCCGCCTGATGCTGGCCCAGGACCCGTTTGAGTGAGAACACGCAGGTGCCGCAGCTTGTGCCGGCACCGGTCGCCCGGCAGACGGCGGACAGCGTGCGCGCCCCGGCCTCGGCGGCGGCGACCACGTCGCGGTCGCTGACCACCTCGCACTGGCACACGATCACGTCGCTGTCCTCCGTCGGGATAAGGCTTGCCTAACGAAGGTGAGCCTATCCTAGGTGTGAGTCGAACGCACGAGCCAGGCTCACTGCGCCGCGGCGTCCTCGACGTCGATGACGAACCACAGCGTCGCGTTGGGCGGGATCGCGCCGCTCCCCTGCGCGCCGTACCCGAAGCCGGGCGGGATCTGCAGCAGCACCCGGCTGCCGACCTTCACCCCGTCGAGGCCGATCGACCAGCCCTGGATCAGGCCGGACAGCGGCGAGGTCAGAGGATCGCCGCTGAAGCTCTCGTCGAAGGGTTCGTCCGCGTCGAAGGTCGCGCCGAGGTAGTTGATGGTGATCGTGTCGGACGGCTTCACCGCGCGGCCGTCGCCCTTCTCGAGGACCACGCGCTGGACGGGGGTGGTCGGGTCGGGCTCGTCGAGGCCCGAGAAGTCCAGACCCGTCGGGACCCCGCCCTCCTCCACCACCGTCGGCTGGGAGTCCGCGGGGGCGTCCTCGACCTTGTCGCTGCTGGGTTGCACCGCCTCGGGCTGCTTCTCCACGAGGTCGGCGATCACCACCACGGTGTCGTCGGCCCCGACGCCCAACGAGGGGTCGGGCCCGGCGTCGCCGAACACGTCACCCGCCGAGGCCACCAGGGCCTGGCGGGAGCCGTACGCGGCACCGTCGAGGAGCTGCTTGAACGGCTCCTGCAGCTGGGCGTCGAACGGGATCGCCTGGGGCGCCCCCTGGCTGTAGCCGTCGGAGGCCACCTGCTTCGTGCTCGCGTCGCCGAGCCAGAGGTAGACCGACACGGTGTCGCCGTCGGCGACCTCGTCGCCGTCACCCTCGACCAGCGTGGTCACCGCGGGCTCGGCCGGGGCCGCGATCTCACCGTCCCACTGGGCCTCGACCGCCTGGCCGACCTCACCGGTGACGGAGAGGCCGTCGATCCCACCGTCCGTCGAGGAGTCGGACGAGGCGGATGCGGCGGCCTCGTCCTCACCTCCGCACGCGGTGAGGGCGGGAGCCAGCACGACGAGTGCGGCGGTCAGGGCTGCGGCGCGACGCTGCAGGGGACGCTTCACGGGGGACCTTCCGAGGGGGTGTCGGTACGCCGCGACGCTAGCCGTCGGGACCTGAGCCGCCCCGGGGTGGGCTCCAGGGGCCTCGTCCGTGGGCACGGTGGGGCGGGTGGGGCTCGAACCCACGACCCAAGGATTATGAGTCCTCTGCTCTGACCGACTGAGCTACCGCCCCGCGTCCTGATGGTCCAGGTCGCTGCGGATGGACCGGCCGGGCGCGAGGCCCGACGCCGCCTGGAGGGCGAGGATAGCGGCCTGAGACAGCGTCGCGGACCGCCGCCCCAGGTCACACCCTGCTCGTCGTCGTCGCCGCGGACACCCTGGCCCACTGCTCGGTGACCGATCCTGACCTGTCTGTCGGAGCCGGTCCCGCGGTCCGCTCGACGGGGAGAGAGGTCGTGGGCACCCGTGCGATCGCGATGGCACTGCGCGACCGCTCCTCCGACGTCGACGTGCCGATGGACCAGGTGGTCCACCTGATGGTGCACGACGGGAACGGCTACGGACTCGCCTTTCAGCTTCCCCTCCGGCGACACCGCGGCCGAGCAGCCGAGCAGGTGGTCGGGTCGGTCCCGGACACCCGGGCCCGGAGCGACTAGCGGCGGCGGAGCACCGCGCCCGCCCGGGCCGTGGGAGCCTCCCGAGCCGCCGGGACCTCCCGGCCTGGTGGAGCAGAGGTGCGCCGTCGCGCCAGTCCCGGCTGTGCCCGTCGTTGCCCGGTGCCGGTGCCGGTGCGCGTGCGTGGTCCCGGTGCCGTGCCACGCGTCGCGGGCTGCGCCGGACGCACCACCCGTCCGGGCACGACCGACCCGGCCGGCCCCGGACCGCGCGGCACGGCCGAGAGGGCCGGGACGGGGAAGCCTCGGGGGGTGAAGGGGGCGACCGCGTCGCGCAGCCTGGTCAGCGTGTCGAGGCCGAGGTCGGTGCGCGCCCACCACACCCAGGCGGGCGCGGTGCCGACGACGGTGTAGGCGGTGCGCAGCCTGCGGATCATCGTGGGCTGGTCGCGCAGTCCGACCGCGACCAGCTCGGGCCGGTCGACCTCGCGCAGGTCGGAGAAGAACCCGTCGACCCCACCCGCCACCTGGGCGTCCATCGACTTCAGCATCGCCGCGCCCATCACCTGGTAGATGGTGGGGTTCGTCCTGCCCGAGAGCACCAGGGCCTGCGGCCCGTCGAGCGAGGCGATCCGGGCGTCCGGCAGCACCGACAGCGCGGCCTCCACCGAGTCGCGCTGGACCGGCAGACCGTGGTTGCGCCCGTCGACCGCGGTCAGCGCACCACCGACCAGGCAGACCGCGACCACGACGACGCCCAGGGCGAGACGGGTCCGTCCGGCCGGCAGCAGGATCGGACCGAGCGCGACCACGCCGAGCGCGGCGAACGGCACCACGGTCAACGAGTCCGGCCAGGAGTCGAAGTCGGCCAGGCTCCACCCGAGGCCACCGGCCGCCGCGAACGACATGGCGAGCAGCGCCGGCGGCAGGTCGCGGTGGCGTCGCCGTCTGAGCCGGTCGAGCAGCGGCAGCACGACGACGGCGGCGAGGCCGAGCACGAGCACGACCAGGGACCAGCCGTATCCGCCGATCATCGCCCGCACCACGCCCGGCCCGGGGCGCAGCAGGGGCGAGCCCTCGGTGTACTCGCGGTTGAGCAGCCAGAGTTGTCCAGGAACAGCGGCAGCTGGCCCTGGGAGGAGTAGACCCCGATCGTCACGGCCAGCGTGAGGGTCCCGCCCAGGCCCACCCGGACCAGGGCGCCCACCCGCGTCCAGCGCCGCTCGTCGGCACCATCAGGGCGAGCACCACCACGGCGGGGAAGGCGCTGAAGAAGCCCGTCTGGAGCGTGAGCGTGACCAGCCCGACGATGACGCCGGCGAGCAGGAAGCGCCCTCGCAGGGCCAGGAGCGGCGCGAGGACGACCAGGAGGACCACGAGCGTCTTCTCCCGCGGTCCGTCGGTCGCGGCCGTCGTCAGGGCGGTGAACGAGAGCAGCACCCCGGCCGCGACCAGGCCCGGACCGCGCCCGGACCAGAGCGCGCGCCCGAGGGCGTACGTCGCCACGACCGCGCCCACCATCGCGGCGCACGACACGACCCGCTCGGCGTGCAACGAGTCCACGCCGAGCACCTCGGCGCCCCAGGCCCCGAGAGCGGGCAGCACGTGACCCAGCGGGCCGTCGCGGTTGAAGACGTCGAGGTAGGGCAGCGTCCCGTCGGCCACCTGCTGGCCGGCGTAGGCGAAGATGCCGGCGTCGCGACCGAGCAGGCCACCGAGGCCGCGCAGCGCGAAGACCGCGGTGGCCACGGCGGCGACCAGCCACGCGACGGGATCGAGCCAGAGCCTTGTCCGCGTCGGCGCGGCGGCCTTGTCGTCCGGTGGCGGGTCAGCGGGGGCCGGGGCGGTCGGGGGCTCCGCTACCGGGGGACGGACCGCGCGGGGCGACACCTCGGCCGTCGGTCCAGACACAGCGAGATCGTAGGCAGTGCCGGGTCAGTCGTCCTCGTTGCGCACCGAGTCGACGACGCAGGGCGAGCGTGTTCAGCGCCGCCCAGCCCATGGTCACGGCCAGGACCTTCTGACGTACGTCGGGGTCCGAGGTGCGCGCAGCCAGCACCAGCCCGTCCCCGACGTCGTTGAGGATGCGGAGCTTCATCGCCGTGCGCACGGTGCGCCCCGAGCGGCCGAGGATCCCGAAGGAGCTGATCGCGAGGTCGCGCACGCCGTAGGTGCGGGCGAGCACCTCGAAGCCGGGCATCTGCTTGCTCTCGACCTCGAGTGCCTTGCCGAGATGGGCGGGGTCGAGCAGGGCGTAGGCGCCGTACCCGGCGGTGGCGGTGGACATCAGACGGCTCAGTCGGTAGCTCATCCCACAGTTCTACCGTCCCCGGCACCGCCCCCGGCTCCACCCGGTGGGGGCCCTCCCCGGTGCTCACCCCGGCCGGCGACCACGCGACGCGGTTAGATCCACCCGTGACTCCCGTGACCCCCGTGACCCCCGTGACCCCCGTGCCACCGGTGCTCCGCGACCTGACCGACCTCGACGACGAGGACGTCCTCGCCCTCAACGAGACCTTCGTCGACGTCCTCTCGCCGATGGACCGCACCCGGTTGCACTACCTGCGGGCTCGCGCCGACCGCGCCCAGGCGATCCTCGACCACGAGGGTCGGTTCGCCGGCTTCGTGCTGTGCTTCGCCGGCGACGCCGACTACGACGGCGCCTACTTCGCGGCCTTCCGCGAGCGGTTCGGGACCGACTTCTACTACCTCGACCGCGTGGTGCTCGGTTCCCGCGCCCAGCGGCGCGGGCTCGGCCGCGCGGCGTACGACGAGATCGAGGCCGGCGCCGCGGTGCACGGACGGATGACGCTCGAGGTCGACATCGAGCCGCCGAACCACCCGAGCCTGACCTTCCACGCGGGCCGCGGCTACCGCGAGGTGGCCCGCCTCGGCGACGACGAGCACACCTCGGTGCTGCTCGAGAAGCCGCTCGGCGCGTGACGTGCGCCGCGGCGGCTGGCAGGCTCGGGTGATGACCTCCGCGCCCGACCGCCCCGCCCCTCTCGAGCCACTGACCGAGGAGTGGGAGAGCGCGCTGTGCGTGGTGGCGCACCCCGACGACATGGAGTTCGGCGCGGCCGCTGCGGTCGCGCGCTGGACCGGCCAGGGCAAGAAGGTCGTCTACTGCATGGTCACCAGCGGCGAGGCCGGGATCGATGCCATGGAGCCGCAGGAGTGCCGGAGCGTGCGTGAGGAGGAGCAGCGCGTCTCGGCCCGCGTCGTGGGCGTCGACGAGGTCGAGTTCCTCGGCCTGCCCGACGGGGTCCTGGAGTACGGCGTGGAGCTGCGTCGCGCGATCGCCGCGGTCGTGCGCCGCCACCGGCCCGACGTCGTCCTCACCAACAACCCGCGCGAGACCTGGGGCGGCCGCGCACTCAACCAGGCCGACCACATCGCGGTCGGCCGGGCCACCCTCGACGCGGTGCGCGACGCCGGCAACCGGTGGGTCTTCCGCGAGCAGCTCGGCGAGGGCGGGCTCGAGCCGTGGCAGGGCGTGGGTGCGGTGTGGGCCCACGGCTCCCCGCTCGCCGGGCACGGCGTGGACACGACGGCGACCTTCGAGGCCGGCGTGGAGTCCCTCGAGGCGCACGGTGCCTACATCGACGGCCTGGGCTGGGCCGACTTCGACCCCCGCGAGTTCCTCGAGGGCATCGCGCGACCGACCGGTCAGCGGATGGGCGTCACGTTCGCGACCGGCTTCGAGGAGTTCCCGATGGGCTGGGGCGCCTGACGAGCCACGCACGAGGGCCCGGTCGGCGGATGTCTCCGCCGACCGGGCCCTCGGACTCTGCTCCCCCGGCTGGACTCGAACCAGCAACCCTCCGGTTAACAGCCGAATGCTCTGCCAATTGAGCTACAGGGGATCGGGTGCAGCGCGCACAGATTAGCAAGGCGGGCGGCCCCGCCGAAATCGGGTTGGCCGACGTCGACCGCTCAGGCCCCCGGGTCACCGACCTCGGCCCGGGCCTCGGCCAGTGCCTCCTCGGCGGCCTGGAAGACGAACGGGTCGGTCGGGTCGATCCCCTCGTCGAACTCGTAGACCCAGGCGATCTGACCTCGCCCGCTCGGTGGGCGTCGGGCGATCACGCGCACGCCCCGGCGCCCCCGCAGGGGGACGTGGCGCTGCAGCACGATGCTCGCCGTCACGCGCTCGCGCACCATCTCCAGCAGCCGTCGTGGCTCGGCGACGACGATCTGGTGCTCGGGGCGTTCCTGGCCCCAGGTGCCGACCTCGCAGATCCGGAGCACCTCGGTGTCGACGTCCCAGTCGGCGGCCTCGACCTGCTCCCAGGCCACGCGGACCCCACCAGGCAGGTACGCCGCGTCGCGGGTCGCGCCGACCACCTCGCCCTCGCGCGTGGTGGCCCACGCCAGCAACCGCTCACCCCGACCGACGTCGAGCCGGGGACGCGCCTCGCGGCGCGGCAGGCGCAACCTCACGCGGCGCCCCCCATCCGGTTGCGCAGGGTGCGCCGGTGCTGCTCGAGGGCGGCGAGCTCGCCGAACATCTTGTTGTACTCGCCTGGCTGCTCGACCGGGTTGGTGCGCTGCAGGCGGGACTTGACCTCGGCGACGCGCCGCGCCGTGGTCAGCTCGAGCAGGCGCACGACGTACTGCGTGACGTAGGCGGCGTCGGGCTCCTTGGCCGTCAGCACGGGCTCGACACCCAACGCGCTGATCGCCGAGGAGACGGCCGGGTCGGTGGCCGCCGAGCGGACCTTCGCGGCCCAGCCCGGATCGGCCGCGGCCGCGGCCGGGCCCCCGGCCGCGGCCACGGCCTGCCACACGCCCCGGTAGGTCGGGTGGGTGAAGTCGTTGGGGCCGATGTCCCCGGTCGTGCGGCCGATCACCATCGGCACCTGGATGACGAGCTTGAGCGTCTCGCGCTCGACCGAGTAGCGCGGCTCGCGCAGGTCCGGGACCGCGTTGCGCGCAGGACGCTCGGTCGTCGTGACCTGCTCCGGCGCTGCGCGACCGCCTCGTGCAGCGGCCCGGCGGACCTCGGCGAGGACGGCGTTGGTGTCGATGTCGGCGCCCACCATCTTCGAGATCTCCTGGGCGAACCCGGTGACCTTGGACTGGTCGCGCACCGAGGCCACGAGACTGGCTGTCTCGCGCACGGCGTCGACGCGACCGTCGGCGCGATCGAGGTCGTACTTGCCGACGATGTTGGACAGCACGAAGCGGTAGAGCGGGAGCCGGCGTGCGACGAGCTCGCGCACCGCCTCGTCGCCGGAGGCGATCCGCAGCTCGCACGGGTCCATGCCCGAGGGCTCGACGGCGACGTAGGTCTGGGAGACGAAGTTCGCGTCACCCTCGAAGGCGCGCAACGCGGCCTTCTGCCCGGCGGCGTCGCCGTCGAAGGTGAAGATCACCTCGCCGCGGAACTCCTCGTGGTCGTGCAGGAACCGACGCAGGATCCGGGCGTGGTCGTCGCCGAAGGCGGTCCCGCAGGTGGCCACGGCGGTGCCCACGCCCGCGAGGTGGCAGGCCATCACGTCGGTGTAGCCCTCGACCACGACGGCCTGGGAGGACCGGGCCATCTCGCGGCGGGCGAGGTCGAGGCCGTAGAGGACCTGGCTCTTCTTGTAGATCGCCGTCTCGGGGCTGTTGAGGTACTTCGCCTCGATCCGGTCGTCGTCGAAGATCCGCCGCGCCCCGAAGCCGATGGTGTCGCCGCTGGCCTCGCGGATCGGCCAGAGCAGCCGTCCGCGGAACTTGTCGTAGGCCGAGCGACCGATCGCGACCAGCCCGGCCGCGACCAGCTCGTCCTGGCTGAACCCGCGCCCCCGCAGGTGCTTGAACAGGGCGTCGCCGTCGCGCGGGGCGAAACCGAGGCCGAAGGTGAGCGCCGCCTCCTGGTCGAAGCCGCGCTCGAGCAGGAAGGTGCGCGCCGTCTGGGCGGGCGGCGAGCCGAGCTGCTCGGCGTAGTAGACCTGCGCCTGCTTGCTCGCCTCGATCAGCCGTGCCCGGGCCGGGCCCTTGGGCCGGTCGGGCTTGCCGTCGTCGGCCTCGCGCCGCAGCGCGACGCCGTACTTCTCGGCGAGCCGCTCGACGGACTCCACGAAGGAGAGCCCGTCGATCTTCATCAGGAAGGTGATCGCGTCACCGCCCTCCCCGCAGCCGAAGCAGTGGAAGAACCCCCGCCCGGGGTTGACGTTGAAGGACGGGGACTTCTCGTCGTGGAAGGGGCACAGGCCCTTCTGAGAGCCGCCGCCGGCGTTCTTGAGGGTGACGTAGGAGGAGACGACCTCGTCGATGCGGGCCTTCTCACGCACCTCGGCGATGTCGTCGTCCCGGATCAGCCCTGCCACCTGCCGGAGTCTACGTGCGACTCCCGGGTCCGTGTCGGGCGACGAGGTCGCCCTGGGGACGCGGGAGCCCCTGATCCACGACCGCAGCAAGCGCAACCCTCGCGGACCGACGTACCAACCGCGCGCCGCCCGGGGCGGTGGTGCCCGTCGTCGCAGGTCAGCGAACTCGACGAGGGGGACGACCCGGCGCACGACCTCGATCGGTACGTCGGTCTCCGGACAGGACCCGTCGCCGGTGGGCTCAGGAGGCTCAGTAGTCGCCCGCCATCTGGTTGGCCAGGTCCTCCCCGGCCGCGTAGCGCTCGAGCTGCTCGCGCACCAGCCGGTGCGCGCGCGGCCACATCGCGTCGCTCAGCCCGCCGACGTGCGGGGTCAGCAGCACGCCCTTGGTGTCCCACAACGCGCTGTCGGCGGGCAGCGGCTCGGTGTCGAAGACGTCCAGGGCGGCCCGTAGCCGGCCCGAGGAGCACTCGGCCAGCAGCGCGTCGGTGTCGACGACGGCCCCGCGGGCGACGTTGACCAGCAGCGCACCGTCGGGCATCGCGGCGAGGAAGTCGGCGTCGACCATGCCCCGGCTCTGCTCGGTCAGCGGGAGCACGAGGATCACGACGTCCTGCTCGGGCAGGAGCCGGGCCAGCTCGTCGGTGCCGCGCACCCCGGCGCGGGCGGTGCGCCCGACCATGGTCACCTCGGCGTCGAAGGCGGTGAACCGGCGCTCGATGGCCGTGCCGATCGAGCCCGCCCCGATCACGGCGACCCGCTTGCCGGCGACCGCCCCACGCCAGGCCGGGCGCCACTCGTGCCGGTCCTGGGCCCGCACGAAGCGAGGGAGGTCACGCAGCCCGGCCAGGGTCAGCAGGAAGGCGAGCTCGGCGGTCGAGGTGTCGTGGATCCCCCGGCCGTTGCACAGGGTCACGCCGTCGGGGACGCTGCCCCGCACCGCGTCGACCCCGGCGGTGAGCACCTGGACGACCTCGAGCGAGGTCATCCGCGAGACCGCCTCGCCGAGCTGGTCCCCGAGGTCGTAGGGCGTCACGACGAAGCGGACCTCGTCGACCGAGTCGGGCACCTCGCCCAGGTCGGGCACGACCTCGTAGCGCAGGCCGTCGGGCAGGTCCCCGAGGTCGGCGGGGTCGAAGGGCAGCCAGACGAGGGGGTCGCTCACCTGCCCGAGGCTAGGTCATCGGCTCCGCTCCGGGGCTCGCGCACCGCGCACCGCGACGACCAGGGCGGCGACGAGTCCCGAGATCGCAGTCATCCCCACCGCGACCATCACGACCCCGACCAACGACAGCCCCGTCTCGTCGGCGGGGACCACGCTGGCGGCGTAGGCGAGCGTGAAGGAGACCGTCATCGCGACCGCGACGACGCCCGCGGGCAGGTGACGGTGCGCGAGGAGACCGACGACCAGCAGGCTCAGCACGCAGCCGACCACCTGCCAGCCCTCGAACGGACCGGACGCGACGCCGGTGGCGGGGTCGGTCTGATAGGTGTCGTCCCAGGCGAGCCAGGCCCACCAGCTCCCGGCGCTGGCCAGGGCGAGCACGAGGGTCGCGGCCACACCCCGGAGCGGGGCGGGCACGGCGTGGGCGAAGGATCCGGCGTCGGTGCTCATGCCACGATCCTGCGCTCCCCCGCGCCGCTGCGCCTGAGCACCGGGGCTCATCCGTGCCGACCCGTCGCTCAGCGCCCGCACAGCTCCCGGTGCCGAGCCACCGCGCCCGGGTCGGTCAGGGACGCGACCTGGTCGATGACGGCACGCAGCCGGCCGGCGTCGTCGCCCGCGGCGCGCCAGTCCTCGGCGTACGCCGGGTCGAGGGCGTCGCCGCCGCGGGCCACCAGCGCCTCGAGCAGCTCACCGACCAGCTCCCGCTGGCGCTCCATCACCTGGAGCCGGTCCTCCGCCTGCATCACGTAGTGCGCCGCGATCCCCTTGAGCAGCGCCATCTCGAGCCGCGTGCGCTCGGGCACCACGAGGTCAGCGCGGTAGCGCACGAACGGACCCCGCTGCGCGGCGAAGGTGGCTGACTGCACCGCGCCGCAGAAACGACCGATCAGGTCGCTGGTGAGGTTCTTCAGTGCGGCCTGGCTGCGACGGGTCCCGTCGTAGGGCTCGCGCAACCATGACCCGACGCCCTCGAGCCCGGCGAGCACGTCGTCGAGGGTGTCGTCGTCGGCCGCCGGCAGGTACCAGCCGCGCACGGTCTCCCACACCGCGTCGCGGTCCAGGCGGGTGAGGTCGATCCGCCCGGTCACGGTGCCGTCCTCGACGTCGTGGACCGAGTACGCCACGTCGTCGGCGAGATCCATCACCTGCGCCTCGAGGCAGCGTCGGTGGTCGCCGCCCGCGCGACCCCCGCGCATCCAGGCGAAGGTCCCCCGGTCGTCGGCGTACACCCCGAACTTGGACGGGTCCGATCCTGGGGGACCCGACCCTCGCTCCCACGGGTACTTGGCGCAGGCGTCGAGCGTGGCGCGGGTCAGGTTCAGACCCACCGAGCGTCCCTCGTCGTCGAAGGTCTTCGCCTCGAGCCGGCTCAGCAGTCGCAGGGTCTGGGCGTTGCCCTCGAACCCGCCGCAGGACTCTCCGAGAACGGCCAGCACCCGCTCGCCGTTGTGCCCGAACGGTGGATGCCCGAGGTCGTGGGCCAGGGCGGCGGTCTCGGCGATGTCCGGAGCGCTGCCCAGCGCGCGCGACAGGTCGCGCGCGATCTGGGCGACCTCGAGGCTGTGCGTCAGCCGGTTGCGCACGAAGTCGTGGGTGTCGGGGCCGATCACCTGGGTCTTGGCCGCCAGCCGCCGTGAGGCGGCAGCGTGCACCACCCGCGCTCGGTCGCGCTCGAACGCCGTGCGCTCGGGGGCGGCGACGCGCTTCGGCGGCTCGTCGACGACGCGCTCGCGGTCCGCGTCGTCGTAGCGCTGCTGGGCGTCCATCGGCGCGAGACTAGTCCCGCGACCCGGCGTCAGTACGTCGTGACGTGCACGTGGTCGTAGTGGTTGGCCGTGGTCGAGCCACGGTCCTCCATCCCGCGCCAGCCCTCGCTACCGCGCTGGACCGACCAGATGCGCTGGGAGTAGATGATGTAGGAGACGCCCAGCTCCGAGGCGTGGGCCCGTACGAAGTCGGCCACCGCGTAGCCGGTCGAGCCGGAGACCATGATGTCGACCGCGATGCCCTGGGCGTGCTCGCCGTCGCCGCGGAAGTCGCCGTAGGTGGTGATCGAGGGGAAGGCCGCGCACACCGCGTCGTGGACCGAGACGATGTTGGGGCTCACGCCGGCCGAGACGGTGCTGCCGTTGGTGCACGTGCCGCCGGCGGCCGGCACGGTCGTGGTCGAGCCGTCGTCGGCCGCCACCACCGCCGGCTCCTCGGCGTCGAGGTAACCCGCGGTGATCCAGCGCGCGGCGTCGTCGACGACGACCTCCTCGCGGCCCATGAGGGAGCGTCCTGTCACCAGGACCTCGTCGCCCTCTGCGAGCTCGCCGACGTTCTCGGCGGCCTCCGCCGGGCCCGTCCACAGGTTGAGGTCGGTGGTCGCGTACAGCTCGTCGGAGGCGTTGTCGACCGCCTCGGCCACGGCGTCGGGCGCCATCACCCGCTCCAGCTCGCTGGGCTGCTCCTGGATCGTGGCGCCGCGCACGGCCTCCCGAGACACCGGAGCCAGCCCACGGTCGGCCGCCATCGGCGACGCGGTGCCGCTGGGGCTGGGGGCTGGCCGGCGCCGCGGCCGCAGCGGTGGACCCGGTGTCGGCCGGGTCGTCGGCCATCAGCACCGCGCCGGCCGGTTCGGACTGCACGACCCCGATCGAGACAGCGGAGGCGGTGGCCAGCAGGGCCAGGGACCCCGCGAGGGTCGAGGCACGGGGAAGACGGCGGGCATTGGTCTCCCGCTTGTGGCGATGTTCGCCCACAGCGCTGATCCTTTGCTGGTAGATGACACGGACGAGCCCGGGCGCGAGGCGCACCGGGCAAGAGGCACGAGTAGAGCACAGGCTCGACACGAGGTCCGCATCGCCACCCGGGGGCGCGTGGTGTTCTCGCTCACTCGCAGCGTGACCCTACCGTGTCCGCGCCGTGATCAGGCCGTGATCAGGCCGAGACCTTGGTCCCCCGCCGGCTCAGCCACCGGTGGCCTCGTCAGCCGACTCGTGGACCGCGAGGTCCGTGCCGTCGGTGTCGTCGAGCCACCCCTCCGGCAGCACCACCCGCTCGCGGGGCGAGCCCTGACGTCCCCGGGGCGTGCCCAGCTCGGCCACGGGGAACGGCTCGTCGGGGTCGAGCCTCGAGAGCAGGTCGTCCAGCGTGGCCAACGAGTCGACCAGACCGAGGGAACGGCGCATCTCGCCGCCGGCGGCGAAGCCCTTGAGGTACCACGAGACGTGCTTGCGGAACTCCTGGCAGCCCTGTCGCTCGCCGAGGTGGCTCACGAGCAGCTCGGCGTGACGGCGCATCATCGCCGCCACCTCGCCCAGGCGCGGCAGCGTGGCGACGTCGTCACCGGCGAACGCGGCGGCGAGGTCGCGGAACAGCCACGGCCGGCCCAGGCACCCGCGGCCCACCACGACGCCCGCGGCGCCGGTCTGCTCGACCATGCGCAGCGCGTCAGCGGCCTCCCAGATGTCACCGTTGCCGAGCACCGGGATGTCGACCGCGGCGACGAGCTCGCCGATGGCGTCCCAGTCGGCCTGACCGGAGTAGGCCTGGGCGACCGTGCGTCCGTGCAGGGCGATCGCCGCGCAGCCGGTCTCCTGGGCGATGCGACCCGCGTCGAGGAAGGTCAGGTGGTCCTCGTCGAGACCCTTGCGCGTCTTGATCGTCACCGGGACGTCGTAGCGGCCGGCCGCGGCGACGGCGCCCTCGAGGATCCGGGCCAGCAGCCCGCGCTTCCAGGGCAGCGCTCCCCCGCCGCCCTTGCGGGTCACCTTGGGGACGGGGCAGCCGAAGTTCAGGTCGACGTGCGAGACCCCGTGGTCCGCGCACAGGATCTCGGTGGCCCGCGCCACGTGGGTCGGGTCGGTGCCGTAGAGCTGCACCGAGCGGACCCGTTCGGACTCGTCGAAGACCAGCATGTCCAGCGTGTGCCGGTCACCCTCGACCAGACCGCGGCTGGTGATCATCTCGCACACGTAGAGCCCGGCGCCCTGCTCCGCGCACAGCCGCCGGTAGGCGGCGTTGGTGATGCCCGCCATCGGCGCCAGCACCACCGGCGTCCGCACGCGCAACGAGCCGAGCTCGAGCGCGGCCGGCGGGGAGAGGGTCGAGGTCACGTGGCCAGTGTCCCCGACGTCGCCACAGCGACGAAGTCGGCGCGCGCCGGACCTGTCCTGCTCGTCGTCCTAGCCGTTGCCGCCCTGGTTCTTGGGGCCCTGCTGCTGGCCGTTCGTGGTCTTCTTGGGGTTCTCGCCCTTCCCCAGCCGGCCCGGCCGGGGCGCGCCCTTGACGTCGCCGGTCCAGGTGATCGCGTCGAAGCTCTGCGAGGGCCGGAAGCTCACCCCGGCCATCGTGCGACCCTGCGGAGCCAGGTAGACCAGGCAGGCCGACGTCTTGTCGCCCTTCGTGAACTTCGTCGGCAGCGACACGCTCGGGCAGGGCTTGAAGTCGCCGGCGAACGTCGACGCCTCGACCAGGGTGTTCTGGTCGTCGAGCAGGTAGAGCGGCACCGCCCGCCCGCCGAGGTCGAGGCGTCCCAGGTTCTTGACCGCGACGTCGACGAAGTACGGCGTGGACTTCTTGGTGCGCGCGTCGAGCTTCCAGCCCTGGAAGGACTTCGCGAACGTGGTCTGCTCCAGTCCGGTGACCTTCAGGTCGAGCACGCCGACCTTCTTCTGCCGTGGCTCGTAGGCCACGGTCGCCTTGTCGCCCACCTCGAGCAGGCTTCCCTGGGGGGTCAGCTCGACGCCCGAGGGCACCGGCAGGTAGGGCTCGGCCGCGGCCGTCTCAGAGGCGGCGGCCTCGCTGGCGGTGGCCGAGGCCGACGCCGAGGCCGAGGGGCTCGACGCGGGCGTGGCCGCCTCCCCGCCACCGGAGCAGGCGGACAGCACCAGCGCGGCGGCGGTCGCCGTCGCGGCGACCCTGACTCTGCGGTGGAGGGGTCCGATCACGCAGACATTGTGCACCCCGGGACCAGCGACCGGGCGTGTCGAGCCCGGGTTCATCCCATCAGTCGTTCGGCCAGCCAGCCCTGGATGGCGTCGAGGCCGATCCTCTCCTGGGCCATCGAGTCCCGCTCGCGCACCGTGACCGCCTGGTCGTCGAGGGTCTCGAAGTCGACGGTGACGCAGTACGGCGTCCCGATCTCGTCCTGGCGGCGGTAACGGCGCCCGATCGCCCCGGAGTCGTCGAAGTCGACGTACCAGGTGCGGCGGAGCGCGGCGGCGAGGTCGCGGGCCTTCGGCGTCAGGTCGGCGTTGCGCGAGAGCGGCAGCACGGCGACCTTCACGGGGGCGAGCCTCGGGTCGAGCCCGAGGACGGTGCGCTTGTCGACGCCGCCCTTGGTGTTGGGCGCCTCGTCCTCGCGGTAGGCGTCGACCAGGAACGTCATCAGGCTGCGCGAGAGGCCCGCGGCCGGCTCGATGACGTACGGCGTGAAGCGCTCGCCGGCTGCCTGGTCGAAGTAGCTCAGGTCGGCGCCGGAGGCCTCGGCGTGGGTGCGCAGGTCGTAGTCGGTGCGGTTCGCGATGCCCTCGAGCTCGCCCCACTCCGAGCCGGCGAACCGGAAGCGGTACTCGATGTCGACCGTGCGCTTGGAGTAGTGGGAGAGCTTCTCGGTGGGGTGCTCGAAGTGACGCAGGTTGACCGGGTCGATCCCGAGGTCGACGTACCAGGCCGTGCGCTGGTCGATCCAGTACTGGTGCCAGTCCTCGTCCTCGCCGGGACGCACGAAGAACTCCATCTCCATCTGCTCGAACTCGCGGGTGCGGAAGATGAAGTTGCCAGGCGTGATCTCGTTGCGGAAGCTCTTGCCGATCTGGGCGATGCCGAAGGGCGGCTTCATCCGGCTCGAGGTGACCACGTTGGCGAAGTTCAGGAAGATGCCCTGCGCGGTCTCGGGGCGCAGGTAGTGCAGGCCCGACTCGTCCTCGACGACGCCGAGGAAGGTCTTGAGCAGCCCGGAGAACTGCCGTGGCTCGGTCCAGGCGCCGCGGGTGCCGCAGTTGGGGCAGGCCAGCTTGGTCAGGTCGACCTCGTCGGGGTCGGCCAGACCCTTGCGCTCGGCGAACTCCTCGGCGAGGTGGTCGGCGCGGAAGCGCTTGTGACAGCTCTGGCACTCGGTCAGCGGGTCGGAGAAGGTCGCGACGTGACCGCTGGCCTCCCAGGTGCGTCGCGGCAGGATGATCGAGGAGTCGAGGCCCACCATGTCCTCGCGCATCTGCACCATGGACTTCCACCACTGGCGCTTGATGTTCTCCTTCAGCTCCACCCCGAGCGGACCGTAGTCCCAGGCCGAGCGGGTGCCTCCGTAGATCTCACCGCTCGGGAACACGAAGCCGCGGCGCTTGGCCAGCGACACGACGAGATCGACGGTGGACGGCGGCGGCTTGGCCACGGACAGTCAGCTCCTCAGGACTCCTGGTCGGCTGGCTGCCGACGCAAGTGGGTCAGCCTAACGACCGTGCCGACCCGGCGTTGAGCACCGTGTCGGCCTCGACGACCTCGTAGGCGCTCGGCTCGTCGAGCGCGCGCCCGAGCACCGGGACCGCATGGAGCTTGACGTCGTAGGCCGACAGGGCGCGACGGTAGGCACCGACGTGCTCCCAGCGGGTGGAGAGGACCCACAGCTCGGGGTCGTCGACGTTGCGACCGACGGTCCCGTCCAGGTAGCCCGGCCGCTCGGAGAGCGCGCCCCGGGCACGGTCGAGGTCGGCGCGGAACCCCTCACCGTCGCCGACGGGGACGCGGAAGCGGGAGACGACGAGCACCGGCCCAGCCTAGGGGCTGACGCCCGGGGGCGGCCGCCACCCGGGGCGGCGGCCACCCGGGTTGACAACGATTCTCACTCTCATTGAGAATCGTTCTCATGAAGAGACGCCCCTCGGTCCTCGCCGCCGTCGCCGCCTGCCTGGCCCTGTCCTCCTGCTCCGCCTTCTCGCAGGACTCCACCGGGCCCTCCGACGGGCTCGACGGGGTCGACGGGGTCGACGTGGTCGCGGCGTTCTACCCCCTGCAGTTCGTCGCGCAGCGGGTGGCGGGCTCCGACGCGTCGGTCGCCGGCCTCACCACGCCGGGTCAGGAGCCGCACGACCTCGAGCTGTCGGTGACGGCCAACGCCGAGCTCAGCGCGGCGGACCTCGTCGTCTACGAGGGTGGCTTCCAGGCCGCCATCGACGACGCGGTGGACCAGAACGCCACCGGGACCCCCCTCGACGTCGCCGACGTCGTCGACCTCAGGACCGTCGACGGCGAGGTCGACCCCCACTTCTGGCTCGACCCGCTGCTGCTGGCGGAGGTCGGCGACGCCGTCGCGCGCGACCTCGCCGAGGTCGACCCGACCCACGCCGACGCCTACGTCGCCCGTGCCGCGGACCTCCGCTCGGACCTGGAGGACCTCGACGCCGCCTTCACGAGCGGACTGGCCGACTGCGAGCGCAGCACGATCGTGGTCAGCCATGACGCGTTCGGCTACCTCGACCGCTACGGGCTCGAGGTCGCCGCCGTCGCGGGGCTCTCGCCCGACGCCGAGCCGACGCCCGCGGCCCTGCAGCAGCTGCAGCGGCTGATCGACTCCGACGCGATCACCACGGTCTTCTCGGAGCCGCTGGCCAGTCCCCGGCTCACCGCCAGCCTGGCCGAGGACACCGGCATCACGACCGCGACCCTCGACCCGGTCGAGGGTCTGACCGAGGCGACCGCCGACCAGGACTACCTTGCCCTGATGCGCGCGAACCTCGAAGCCCTCCGCACGGCGAACGGCTGCTCGTGAGCCTCCCCGGGTCGAGCTGGCCCTCGACCGACGCGCCACCGGTGCTCCTGCGCGACGGAGCGGTCGCGATCGAGGGCCGACCCGTGCTGCGCCACGTCGACCTGCGGGTCGGGACCGGCGAGTTCGTCGCGCTGATGGGGGCCAACGGCTCGGGCAAGTCGACGCTGGTGCGTGCCCTGACCGGTGTCCGTGCGCTGACCGCCGGCCGGCTGGAGCTCTTCGGCGTCGACAGCGCACACTTCGGTGAGCGGCACCGGGTGGGCTACGTCCCGCAGCGCACCGGCGCGGCCTCGGGGGTGCCTGCGTCGGTGTGGGAGGTCGTGGCCGCGGGACGACTGACCCGGCGGCGGATCCTGCGGCCGCTGCGCCGCGCCGACCGTGCCGCGGTCGACGAGGCCCTCGCGGTCGTCGGGCTCGCCGCCCGGGCACGCGACGGCGTGTCCACGCTGTCGGGGGGCCAGCAGCAGCGCGTCCTCATCGCCCGGGCCCTGGCCGGCGAGCCGGAGCTGCTCTTCCTCGACGAGCCGACCGCGGGGGTCGACCTGCCCCACCAGGAGTCGCTCGCCACGTCCCTGAGCCACCTCAAGGAGCGCGGTGCCACCATCGTGCTGGTCGCCCACGAGCTCGGCCCGCTCGCGGACCTCGTCGACCGCGCCGTGGTGATGCGCGACGGCCGCGTGGCCTACGACGGGGAGCCGCTGGCCGACCACGAGGTGCACGACCCCCGCTTCGGCGAGTCGCACACCCACCACCACACCGAGCACCGCGACCGCACCCGCCACGACCACGTGCCCGGCGTCGCGGCCCCCGTCACGCACCAGGGCCCCGGAGGACGTCGATGACGGCGCTCGCGGAGCTGTTCTCCCTGCCCTTCATGCAGCGTGCGCTGCTGGCCGCGCTGTTCACCGGTCTGGCCGCCCCGGCCGTCGGGACCTACCTCGTGCAACGGCGCCTGGCCCTGATGGGCGACGGGATCGGGCACGTCGCCGTCACCGGCGTCGCGCTCGGTCTGGCCACCGGCACCTCCCCCACCTGGACCGCCGTGGTCGTGGCGGTCCTCGGCGCCGTCGTCATCGAGGTCGTCCGCGAGCGCGGCCACACCAACGGCGACGTGGTGCTGGCGCTGCTCTTCTACGGCGGCCTGGCCGGCGGCGTGCTGATCACCGGCCTCGCCGGGCAGAGCGCGGCCTCCCTGCAGACCTACCTGTTCGGCTCGATCCTCACCATCTCGATCGGCGACGTGCTGGTCACGATGGTCCTGGCCGCGGTGGTGACCGTCCTCGCGCTCGGCCTCTCGCCCCAGCTCTTCGCCGTGGCCCAGGACCAGGAGTTCGCCAAGGTCGCCGGGCTCGACGTACGCCGCTACAACCTGCTCGTCGCCGTCCTCGCCGCGGTCAGCGTGACGGTCGCGATGCGCACGGTCGGCCTGCTCCTGGTCTCGGCGCTGATGGTCGTGCCCGTGGCCACGGCCCAGCAGGTCACCCGCTCGTTCCGCACGACGCTCGTGGCCGCGATGGGCATCGGCGTCGTCGCCTCGGTCGGCGGCCTCGTCGTCGCCGCGGTCGCGTCCTACCGCGCCACGGTGGCGCCCGGCGCGACGATCGTGCTGGTCAGTCTGGTCGGGTTCGCCCTGACCTGGCCTCTCGGCGTCTGGCTGCGTCGCCGGGCCCGCCTGAGTGAGCCCTTCACCGACCAGGCACCCGAGCACCACGAGACGCCGCACACCGACCACGACCACGAGCACGGGCCCGAGTGCGGCCATCCCGCCGTGCCGCACGACGACCACCTCGACTACGTCCACGACGGTCATCGCCACGCACCGCACGGGAGCCACTATGACGAGCACTGAGCCCACGGGCGGCGAGGCCGGCCTGCGCCCCACACGACAGCGCACCGCGGTGGTCGACGCGCTCGGCTCGGTCGAGGACTTCCGCTCCGCCCAGGACATCCACGCCCTGCTCGCCGAGCGTGGCGACCGGGTCGGGCTGGCCACGGTCTACCGCACGCTGCAGCGACTCGCCGACGCCGGGGAGGTCGACGTGCTGCGCACCGAGGACGGCGAGGCGGCCTACCGGCGCTGCTCGGAGCACCACCACCACCACCTCGTGTGCCGCTCGTGCGGCGTGACGCTCGAGGTCGAGGGCCCGGCCGTCGAGCAGTGGACGCGCGCCATCGCGGGCGAGCACGGCTTCGCCGACGTCAGCCACACCCTGGAGATCTTCGGCGTCTGTGCGGCCTGCTGCGCGACAGGTGGCCGCGCCGGGAGCGGCTAGGGCTGCTCGGGCTGCTCGGGCTGCTCGGGCTGGACGTGCGCGGTCGCGGCAGTCGGCACCGCCGTCCGCTCGGCGCCCGGCACGACGGGCGGGGCGTCCACGAGGCGGAAGCGAGGCAACGCAGCGTGGTCCTGCTCACGCACCCACCGGACCAGCTGCTCGCGCACGTGGCAGCGCAGGTCCCACAGGGTGGGCGGGTCGACGGCCGTCATCGAGGCCCGCACCTGCACGAAGCCGCCGACGGCGTCGACGACCTGGATGCCCTGCTGGTCGCGGTCCCACAGGTCGGTGTCGTGCAGGATCCGCGAGAGCTCCCAGCGCATCGCCTCGACGTCGACGCCGAAGTCGAGGTCGAGCACCACGACGCCGACGAGCGAGGAGTAGCGACGCGTCCAGTTCTCGAACGGCGTGCTGGTGAAGTAGGTGCACGGCAGCACGAGACGCCGGGTGTCCCAGGTGCGCACGACCACGTAGCTCAGGGTGATCTCCTCGATGTAGCCGTACTGCTCGGCCACGACCACGGCGTCGTCGATGCGGATCGCGTCGCTGAACGCCAGCTGCATCCCGGCGAAGACGTTGGCCAGCGTGCTCTGCGCGGCGAGCGCCGCGACGACGGAGATCAGCCCGGCCGAGGCGAGGACGCTCGCCCCGAGCGCGCGGACGCCGGGGAAGGTGAAGAGCATCGCGCCGACGGCCAGCACCACCACCGCGGCCACGACCAGGCGCCGCACGATCAGCATCTGCGTGCGGACCCGGCCGGAGCGGCGGGTGTCGGGGTCCAGGTCGGCGCCGCGCAGCGCGAGGTCGACGAAGAACAGGATCATCACGCAGAGCAGCCAGGCCCCGGCCGCGATCGAGAGCAGGTGCGCGGTCTGGGTGCTGACCTGCCACCACACCTCGCGCCGCTCCCCGCGCACCCCGGCGATCACCCCGTTGACCGCGAAGGTGAGCACCAGGATGCGGAACGGGAACCGGGCCGCTCGCAGGAAGTCCGCGGCGGGGTCCCAGCGACGGGCGAGCACCCGGAAGAGCAGGTGGACGACGACGATGAGGGCGATCGCGCCGGCCGCGGCGCTGCCGAGGGCGATGGCCAGGTTGGTCCAGGAGATGCCACGCATGAGGTGCAGTCTGCTGACCACGACCGTGCGACCCAAGTCGGGTCGTCCCCCGCGGGCTGCGCCGACGGTCCGGCTAGGGTCGGGCGCCGCCGTAGCGACGGTCGCGCCGGGCGTACAGGTCGATGGCCCGCCACAGCTCGCGCCGGTCCACGTCGGGCCACAGCACGTCGGTGAAGACGAGCTCGGCGTAGGCCGCCTGCCAGAGCATGAAGTTGCTCAGGCGCTGCTCCCCCGAGGTGCGCCAGACGAGGTCGGCCTCGGAGAGCTCGGGCACGTAGAGGTGGCGCGCGACCGTCTTGTCGTTGATCCGGTCGGGGTCGAGCCGGCCGGCGGCCACCTCACGGGCGACCGATCGCACCGTGTCGGTCAGCTCCGAGCGACCGCCGTAGTTGACGCACATCGTCAGCGTCATCACGTCGTTGTCACGGGTCAGCTCCTCGGCGACCTGCAGCTCCCTGACCACCGAGCGCCACAGCCGGGGGGCGCGCCCGGCCCAGCGGACGCGGACGCCGAGCTCGTGCATCTCGTCGCGGCGTCGACGGATGACGTCGCGGTTGAAGCCCATCAGGAACCGGACCTCGTCGGGCGACCGCGACCAGTTCTCGGTGGAGAAGGCGTAGGCCGAGACGGCCTTGACGCCGATCTCGATCGCACCCTCCACGACGTCGAAGAGGGCCGCCTCGCCCATCTCGTGCCCGCGCGTGCGCGGCAGTCCCCGCTCGGTGGCCCAGCGACCGTTGCCGTCCATCACGATCGCCACGTGGCGCGGGACGAGCTCGCGGGGGAGGTCCGGCGGCGTGGCCCCCGAGGGGTGCGGGGTGGGGGCGCGCACGGCTCGCTTCACGGCGCGCAGCCTACGCAGGCTGGTGCGGGCCGTGGGCGTCGCCGCGGTCGACGTGCTCCAGCGAGCGCAACCGGTGCTCGAGGTGCCAGGCGACGAAGGCCGCGACGAGCCCGCTGGCCTGCTTGACCTCGCGCTGCTGCGCGGCCTCGACGACCGGCCAGTCGCCGGCGAGCAGACCGCCGAGCAGCGCGATCGTCTCGGGCGACGGGCTCGCCGAGCCGGGCAGTCGGCACGTCGAGCACAGCATCCCGCCCATCGAGGGGTTGAACCAGCGGTGCGGGCCCGGACGCCCGCAGTGGGCGCAGTCGTCGAAGGACGGCGCGTAGCCGGCCACCGCCAGCGAGCGCAGCAGGTAGGAGTCCAGGACGTGACCGGGCCGGCGCAGGCCCGAGGCCATCGCCCGCAGCGCGCCGACGAGCAGCCAGAACTGCTGGACCGACGGTTCCTTCTCCTCGGTGACCAGCCGCTCGGCGGTCTCGAGCATCACCGTCCCGGCGGTGTAGCGCTCGTAGTCGAGCCCGAGCTCGGAGTACCAGGCGGCGCGGGTCTCGGCCTGGGTCACCACGTCGAGGCTGCGGCCCTCGGCGAGCTGGAGGTCGACCCAGGTGAAGGGCTCCAACCGGGACCCGAACCGGCTGCCGGTGCGTCGGATCCCCTTGGCGACCGCGCGGACGCGCCCGTGCTCGCGGGTGAGCAGGGTGATGATGCGGTCGGCCTCGCCCAGCTTGTGGGTGCGCAGCACGACCGCCTCGTCGCGGTAGAGGGGCACCTCCCCATCCTCCCCGACGCCCGGTCGTCACGGGCTCAGGCGGTCTGGCGCGCCCAGCACTGCCGGGCGAGGGCGACCGCGTGCAGCACCGCGGCGGGCGGGGCCGGACGCTGGTCGTCGGTGGACTCCAGACGGTCCCGGCTCGCGTCGCCCGCCACGAAGAACCGCCCGATCCGCTCCGAGACGAGTACGAGCGGTTCGCCACGCGGCTGCTCGGGCGGATCCTCGGCGATCCGGCCGGTCTCGGTGGCGACCATGGCGGCATCGTGGGGGCGCAGCGCCCGCGTTGTGCCAAAGACCGTGCACGAGCAACCGTCCCGACCGATCATGGCCACGTGGACCCGAGCCCTCGTCACCCCTCGTTGCGGGTAGCCCTCCTCCTGCTCGCGGGCGTCTACCTCGCGGGCTACGGGCTCTCGCTCCTCCCGGGGGGGCACGAGTCCACCTGGTGGACCGGGATCGGCGTCACCATGGCCTTCCTGGTCCTGGTACGGCCAGGTCACTGGCCGCCCGTGCTGACGGTCACGACCGTGGCCCTGGTCGTGATGCTGGCCGTGAGGGGTCCACTGCCACCCCTGCCCGCGCTCCTGGTCCTGGTCGCGCAACCGGTCGTGGCCGCCTCGGTGCTCAGAGCCGGGCGCCGCGGCCGGGCAATCCTGCTGACCAGCCAGCGCGACTTCGTGCACCACCTCTGCGCCGCGGCCGTCTCGGGCGCGCTCGGCGCGACCTACCAGCTCCTGCTGGGCGGCGCCGGGGGTGGCATCCGCGCCGGGCTGGCGGCCTTCGAGATGGCGACCGCCTCGACCCTGGTCGCGACCACCGTGGCGGCCGCTGCCCTGGCCGACCACTCCCTGGGGCTGCTGAGACTGCCGCGGTCGCCGGGCCTGGCGTTGCAGACGGCCCTCCTGCTCACGGTGACCGTGACGGTCTTCGGGCCGGGCTCGAACGCCTCGGTCGCGTTCGTGCCCCTGCCGCTGCTGATCTGGGGGGCTTCACGCTACGGCGTCGGAACGGCCTGCTGGCAGAGTGCCGCGGTGTCGGTGATCTGCAGCTACGCCACCGTCCAGGGTTGGGGCCCCTTCGGCGCGGCGGGCATGCTCGACCTCATCGGTGCCACCATCGTCTCCCACACCTGGAACCTGGCCGCGACGTGCGTGGCGCTGCCGATCGCTCTTGCCGTGCGCCAGCAGCGGGTGGCCACCGAGCGGCTGCGCAGCGACCAGGAGCTGTTCAGCCGCACCTTCAGCGAGGCGCTCGTCGGGATGGCCCTGCTGCACCGCGAGGGTGACCGGCTCGTCATCGACGACGTCAACGACGCGGCCGGCGAGATGCTGCGGGGCCGCCGTGGCGACCTGGTCGGCCGCGACGTCCTCCAGGTGGTGCGTCCCGGCCCGCAGGGCCTCACCGGGCTCTCCGACCTGCTCGGGGGACGCAGCGAGGCGTGGACCAGCGGCTGCACCGCGGTCGGGCGCGCGGGCAGCAGCCTGACGCTCGCCGTCGCCTCCCTCCCGTCGGTCGAGGGTGACCGCTACGCCGCCCAGCTGCTCGACGTCACCCTCGAGCGGGAGGCGTTGCGCGCCCAGGAGGAGAGCCAGCAGCTGACCGACGCGACGGTCAACACCGTCGCCTGCATGGTCGTGGTCGTCGACGTGCAGGGGACCATCGTCCGGGTCAACCAGGCCGTGACGCGGCTCAGTGGCTTCGAGGAGGGCGACTTCTTGCACCGTCCCGTCTGGCTGACGCCGGTCTCGCCGTACACCTCCGACGACGTCGCGGCCCTGTTCTGCTGGCCCGACCGCGCCGAGGCCGACGTGCGGGAGGCCTCGACCAGGCGCAAGGACGGGTCGCTGCTGCGGATGACGTGGAACAGCAACATCGTGCGCGACGAGGCCGGCGAGCCGGCGTACGCCGTGATGACCGGCGTCGACGTGACCAGCGAGCGGTCCACCACGAGCCTGATGTCGCACGTGCTGCAGGCCTCGGCCGCGACCGTGCTCGTCGGCATCGACCACGACGGTCTGGTCACGGTCTTCAACTCCGGGGCCGAACGCCTGCTGGGCCGAGCAGCGTGCTCGGTCATCGGCCTGCCCTTCGTCTCGCTCATCGACCCCGTCGAGGTGCAGCGGCGCGCTCGCACGATCGGGGTCAACCGGGCCTTCGCCAGCCTGGTGGGCCAGCTCGGCCCGGATGCCGAGAGCGAACCCGAGGACTGGACCTGGATCGCTCGCGACGGCGAGCGCCTGATCGTCTCCACGAGCCTCTCGGTCACCCGCGACGACCTGGCCGAGCCGCTGGGCTACCTGTGCGTGGGTCGCGACGTCACCGCGGAGCGGCGCAGCTCCGCAGAGCTGAGCACCGCCCTGGAGCGGGAGCGGACCGTGGTCGAGCAGCTCCGGGCGCTGGATCGGGCCAAGGACGAGTTCGTCTCGACCGTCTCCCACGAGCTGCGCACCCCGGTGACGAGCATCGTCGGCTACACCGAGATGCTGCGTGACGGCAGTGTGGTCGCCCCTGAGCCTGCCCAGGAGCCGGTGCTCGAGGTCATCGCGCGCAACGGCGCCCGCCTCATCGACATCTGCGGTGACCTGCTCACGCTGGGCGGCCTGGACGCGGTCGCCTCGGCACGCAACGCGGATGAGTCCCTGGACCGGGGCGCCCTCGGCTGGGAGGAGGAGCCGGTGGACCTGGACGCCTGCGTCACCACCACCACCGAGAACCTCGGCGGTCTGCTCGGCGGTCGGACCCTGCAGGTGCACCCCGATCCGGAGGGGACTCCGCTGGTCGTCGCCGGCGACCGGGTCCGCCTGGAGCAGGTCCTCACCAACCTGCTGGGCAACGCGGTCAAGTTCACCGACGACGACGGCACGGTCACCGTGCGGTTGCGTACCGAGGCCGGCGATGCGGTGGTCGAGGTCGCTGACGACGGCATCGGCGTCGCGGTCCAGGACCAGGAGGCGGTCTTCACCCGCTTCTACCGCACCGAGGACGCCCAGCGGCTCGCTGTCCAGGGCACCGGACTGGGCCTGCCGATCGTGCGCGCGCTCGTCGAGGGCCACGGCGGCAGGGTCGGGCTCACCTCGCGGCCCGGGCACGGCACCACGGTGACGGTGCGCCTGCCGCTGCTGGGTCGGGAGCGCGCCGCAGCGGGCGCGATCTCAGTGCCCGGCGGACGACACCGCGCTCCGGCGGTTGACCGCGCTGAGCACAGCGCGTAGCGAGGCGGTCACGATGTTGGCGTCCAGACCTACGCCCCACAGCGTCTCGCCGGCGACCTCGCACTCGACGTAGGCCGCCGCGATCGCGTCACCCCCGGAGGACAGCGCGTGCTCGTGGTAGTCGAGGACCCGCAGGTCCAGGCCCGGGTCGTGGGTGTTCACGGCGTCGACGAAGGCCGCGATCGGACCGTTGCCGGCGCCCTCGACGGTGTGCTCGGCTCCGTCGACCCGCACCCCGGCGCTGAGCGCGTCGCGCTCGCCGTCGTCGGAGGTCGTGCGGACCGAGTCGAGGGCCCAGGGGGTGGCGCGGTCGAGGTACTCGGCACGGAACGCACGCCAGATCTGCTCCGGGGTGACCTCGCCGCCGTCGGCGTCCGTGCGCTGCTGGATGGTGCGGCTGAACTCGATCTGCGCGCGGCGAGGCAGCTCGAGCTTGTGCTCGGCCTTGAGGATGTAGGCGACCCCACCCTTGCCGGACTGGCTGTTGACCCGGATCACGGCCTCGTAGGACCGGCCGACGTCCTTGGGGTCGATCGGCAGGTAGGGCACGGCCCACGGGTGCTCGGACACGGGGACGCCAGCGGCCTCGGCGTCGCGCTCGAGGGCCTCGAAGCCCTTCTTGATGGCGTCCTGGTGCGATCCGGAGAACGCCGTGTAGACGAGGTCGCCGCCGTAGGGGTGGCGCTCCGCGACCGGCAGCTGGTTGCAGTACTCGACCGTGCGGCGGACCTCGTCGATGTCGGAGAAGTCGATCTGCGGGTCGATGCCGTGGGTGAACAGGTTCAGCCCCAGCGTGACCAGGCAGACGTTGCCGGTGCGCTCGCCGTTGCCGAACAGGCAGCCCTCGATGCGGTCGGCGCCGGCCAGGTAGCCCAGCTCGGCCGCGGCGACCGCCGTACCGCGGTCGTTGTGCGGGTGCAGCGAGAGCACGACGTGCTCGCGGTGCGCCAGGTTGCGGTCCATCCACTCGATGGAGTCGGCGTAGACGTTGGGCATGGCCATCTCGACCGTGGCCGGCAGGTTGATGATCACCGGCTTGTCGGCCGTCGGGCCGAACACCTCGAGCACGTCGTTGCACACGCGGACGGCGAACTCCAGCTCGGTGCCGGTGTAGGACTCCGGGGAGTACTCGTAGAGGACCCGGGTCTCCGGGACGGTCTCCTCGTACTTCTTGCACAGCCGCGCGCCCTGGACGGCGATGTCGCGGATGCCGTCCATGTCGAGGCCGAAGACCACGCGGCGCTGCAGGGTCGAGGTCGAGTTGTAGAGGTGGACGATGGCCTGCTTGGCGCCGCGGATCGACTCGAAGGTGCGCTCGATCAGCTCCTCGCGGGCCTGGGTGAGGACCTGGATCACCACGTCGTCCGGGACCAGGTCCTCCTCGATGAGCTGGCGCACGAAGTCGAAGTCGGTCTGGCTGGCGCTGGGGAAGCCGACCTCGATCTCCTTGTAGCCCATCCGCACGAGCAGCTCGAACATGGCGCGCTTGCGGGTCGGCGACATCGGGTCGATCAGGGCCTGGTTGCCGTCGCGCAGGTCGACCGCGCACCAGCGCGGGGCGACGCTCGCCTCGCGGTCGGGCCAGGTCCGGTCCGCGAGGCGGATCGGGGTGAACGGCGAGTAGCGGGCATGGGCCTCGGGGCCGGCCTGCTGGGGGTTGGGCTGCTGGTGGGTGCGCTGGTTCATGAAGTTCCTCGCTGGGGTGACGCGGGCGGGTCGCCGGGCGCAGCAGACACTCCGCAGCGAGGGGGTCCGGCTGTGGCTCAGACCTCGCTGCGGCAGCGAAGGAGAAGTCGTGCGCGCGTCATCGGGACCGACTCTAGCGCAGCACTAGCCTGGTGCGCGTGTCACGGCTGCTGATCGTCCACCACTCCCCCACCCCGACGGTGCGCTCGCTGAGCGACGCGGTGGTCGCCGGTGCCCACGACGACGCGATCGAGGGCGTCGAGGTCCTCGTGCGCCCGGCCCTGGAGGCCGGGGTCGAGGACGTGCTCGCCGCCGACGGTGTGCTGCTCGGCACCCCGGCGAACTTCGGCTACATGAGCGGGGCGCTCAAGCACTTCTTCGACACGATCTTCCTGCACGCGGGTGGGGCGCTCTCCGACGACGGGTCGGCCGGTGGCCGCGGCGCGGGCGGTCGCACGCCGTGGGGGCTGTGGGTGCACGGTCGCTACGACGTCGAGGGTGCGGTGCGCTCGGTGGAGACCATCGTGTCCGCACTGCCGTGGGTCCGCGCCTCCGACGTGCTGGGGGTGGTCGGCGACGTGGGCGAGCCCGACCTCGAGTCGGCCTACGAGCTCGGGGCGACGCTCGCCGCCCTGCTGAGTCAGTGAGTCGCTGAGCGCCCGCGGGTTGGCCGATCGCCTAGTCTGTGCGGCGTCGTGTCGTCGAGCCAGCCAGGAGTACCCGCCGTGCCCAGGTCCGCGCGTCGGCCCGGCCGCCCCGGCGCGGTGCCGGCGGTGGCCGCGATCGTGGCCGCGGTCGTGCTGGCCGGGGTGCTCGCGGCGTGCGGGGCGCCGTCCGAGCCGCAGGGCACCAACCCCGATCCCGCCCAGGTCGACGCGGTGGAGACACCCGACCTCGGCGCCTGCCGCGTCCTGGAGCCCGAGGACGTCGCCGCGCCGACCAACGCCGGCGAGACCGTGCCGTGCTCACAGGAGCACACCGCCGAGACCTTCGCGATCGGCGACCTGCCGGCCCGGCTCTCGGCGGCGGCCTACGACGCCCCCGAGGTCGCCCGAGCGGCGTACACCGCCTGCTCGACGAGGTTCGAGAAGTTCCTCGGCGCCGACGAGTCGCTGGTCATGCGCACCGCGGTGAGCTGGGCGTGGTTCCGCCCGAGCCAGGAGGCGTGGGACGACGGTGCGCGCTGGTACCGCTGCGACGTGGTCGGCGGCGGCGAGCAGAGCGCGTCGTACGCCGCCCTGCCCGAGACCGCGAAGGGTCTGCTCCTCGGTCGCCCCGACGACCGCTGGCTGGTCTGCGCCCCGGGTGAGACGATCACCTCCGAGCCCAAGGTGCCCTGCTCGGAGAAGCACCAGTGGCGGGCGGTGACCACGATCAAGGTCGGCGAGCCCGGCGACCGCTATCCGGGTGACCGCGAGGTCGAGGTCACGACGCGCGACTTCTGCTCCGACTCCGTGGGCGCCTGGCTGAACTACCCCGTCGAGTACGACTACGCCTACACCTTCTTCCACGAGGCCGAGTGGCAGGCGGGCAACCGACGCTCGGTGTGCTGGGCCAGGACGCCGGACTGATGCGGGCCCGGGTCCTCGGCTGCGGGGTCGCGGTTCTCGCGCTGGCACTCTCGGGGTGCAGCGGCGGCGAGGACGCCACGAGCGGTACGCCGACCCCGACGACCTCGGAGAGCCCCTCGGCCAGCGCCGCGTCCCCGGTGACGCTCCCGCGCGCCCGCGAGCCGAGGGGCCCCCAGGAGGGCTCCTGCTACGCGCTGACCTACGAGGAGGCCGTCGCTCCCACGATCAGCCGCCGGCCGACCGCCTGCGACAAGCCGCACACGGCGCTCACCTTCTCGACCGGCCGCCTCTCGACCGTCGTGGACGGCCACCTCCTCGCGGTCGACGCCGACCGCGTGCGGGCCCAGCCGGCCACGCAGTGCCCCGAGGCCCTGAGCGGCTTCGTCGGCGGCGACCAGCGTGACCTGCGCCTGAGCATGCTGCGCACGGTCTGGTTCACCCCCACCGTGGCGCAGTCCGACGCGGGCGCCGAGTGGTACCGCTGCGACGTGATCGCGGTCGGCGCCGAGGACGAGCTGGCCGACCTCGGACCCGACCTGCAGGGTGTGCTCGGTCGCGACGAGGGCGCCCAGACCTACGGGATGTGCGGGACCGCCGCGCCCGACGACGCGGACTTCCGACGTGTGGTGTGCAGCCGCGACCACACCTGGCGCGCGATCGAGGTCGTCGACCTCGGCACCGGCGACTACCCCGGGGCCGACGCCGCGAGGGCCGCCGGTCAGACCCCGTGCGAGGACGCAGGCCGCGACGTCGCCGACGACGCCCTCGACTTCGAGTGGGGCTACGAGTGGCCCAGCGCAGAGCAGTGGGACTCGGGCCAGACCTTCGGCCGCTGCTGGGCCCCCGACCCCGGCTGAGACTGCACCGCACGGCCGACCCGACCCGACGCCGGTCCGGGAGCGCGCCCGACCCGTCGGTGGTCATCGGCGGTCGAGCGAGCATGAGCCGCTGATCGGAGCCGGGGTGGAGTCGCCCGGTTCCTACTCACCCTGCTTGATGCAGGTGGGCTTCTCGGGGCGGGTGACCTCGAGAGCCTGCGCGCCGGCCACGAGCAGACCCGCACCGGCCGCGCGGCGGCGGAGTGCAAAACGCCACACCCTGAACCAGCTGTGGACAAGCCCGGTGGGGGAACTGATGTTCGGATATCATAGACCCATGGCCGGCGCACCCACCCCCGAGCAGCACCTGCTCGACACCCTGCGCGCTGACGAGGCCACGGTCCGCGCCGCGGAGGTCGCCAAGATCCGCACCGCGATCGAGTGGGCCATCGCCCACGAGGTCCTCTCGTTGGACGACGCGTCGTTCCATGCCGGGTTCGGCGAGCACGGCCTGACCCTGGCCGGGCCGGGGGCGCCGTTGGTCGGGGAGAACGCGGTCACCGAGCTCTCGGTCGCGCTGGGTCTCTCGACCGAGGGCGGGCGGCGGCTGCTCGGGTGCTGCGTTGGAGGTCCGCTACCGGTTGCCGAGGTTGTGGGAAGCGGTCTGCGGGGCGGTGTCCGTGGTGGCGGGCCCGCCTCGTGGCGGAGGCGACGATGAACCTGTGCGAGGAGGGCGCCGAGCACGTCGACGTCCACGTGAACGGGTTCACCCACGCCGTGTCCGGGGCCCAGCTCGACCGGATCGTCGCCACCGCCCTGGCCCGCTGGCAACCCGAGGAAGCCGAAGCACAACGCAAGGCCGCCGCCGAGAAGCGTGGAGTGAACATCCACCTCCGCGAACGCGGCGGCGGGGACTTGTCCGGGACCGTCGACATCGATGGCACCCTGGACGTTGCGGACGCGTTGGACCTCGAGACCGCCCTGGCCGACCGGGCGCACGAGCTGAAGCTCCTCGGATCAGCGGACTCCTTGCCCGTCCGACGGGCTGCGGCCTTGGGCGACCTCGCCCGCCTGCAGTCCACCCTCACCCTGACCGAGGCCGAGTGCGTTGACGCCGACGGCAACACCGCCCGCCTGCCCGCCCGCCGCTCGGTCGTGCTCCACGTCCACGTCGCCGACGCCGCCGTCACCGGGACCGGTTACGACCCCGCACAGCACGGAATCGCGACCCTGACGAACCTGCGCCAGCCGATCACTGCGACCCAGGTGCGTTCCTGGTGCCGCACCGCCGGCCACGTCACCGTCCGACCCGTGATCGACCTGAACGCTCACCTGCACAGTGGTTCGTACGAGTCGTCAGGTGACCTGCGTGAGCAGACCATCCTGCGCGACCAGACCTGCGTCTTCCCCCGCTGCACCAGGGCTGCAGCGTCGTGCGACCACGAGCACTGCGTCCCCTGGCCCCAAGGCCCCACCTGCTCGGCCAACCAGGCACCCATGTGCCGCCGACACCACCGCCACAAGACCCACCTCGGCTGGTCCTACGAGACCCTCACCCCCGGGGTCTACCTCTGGACCAGCCCCCACGGACTCAAGACCCTCCGGATGCCCGAAGGCACCTTCGACGTCTCCGAGGCGCCACCGACAGCACCCGACCCGCCGCCGTTGACGTTCTCGATCGCGCCACCACCCAGACGACGACCGGCCTCGATGAACATCCCGGCACCACGCGACCCGGGCCGTCCTCCGGACCCACCACCCGACGACCCCCGCCACCCTTCTGACACCCAGCCCCGTACCCCCGCCACCGCACCACCGTGACGGGGCCACCGGCACGCCCGGACCTCACCCGGACGTCACCGCACGGGCGGTTCAGGCTGCGGCGCAGGAGCAGCCCGCGCAGCAAGCGTCACCCGAGACGGCGAGCTCGAGCCGGGCCGAGTCGAGGTGGCTCACCCGGCCCAGCTCCGTCACGGTGTCGATCCCGCCGGCCACCCGGGGTGCCGAGGAACGACCACGACCCTGACGGTCGCCGAGATGCGAACGCGCCCCGGTGCCGAGCCTCGAAACCTCCGCCACCGGACCGGCCCCGCGGACGCCGTCGGCGGATCGCTCAGAAGCCCAGACGGCGCAGCTGACGGGGGTCACGCTGCCAGTCCTTGGCCACCTTGACCCGTAGGTCGAGGTGCACGGGGGTGCCGAGCAGGGCCTCGATCTGGGCCCGGGCCGTCGTGCCGACCTCGCGCAGCCGCGCTCCCTTGTGACCGATCACGATGCCCTTCTGGGAGTCGCGCTCCACGAAGAGGTTGGCGTGCACGTCGAGCAGGGGCCGGTCCTCCGAGCGGCCCTCGCGCAGCTCCATCTCCTCCACGACCACGGCGATCGAGTGCGGCAGCTCGTCGCGCACGCCGTGCAGGGCGGCCTCGCGGATCAGCTCGCCCACCAGGGTCTGGTCGGGGGTGTCGGTGAGGTCGCCGCCCGGGTAGAGCGGGGGCCCCTCGGGCATCAGCGCGACGAGAAGGTCGGCGAGCAGCGAGACCTGGTCGCCGGCGACCGCCGAGACGGGCACGATCTCGGCCCAGGTCGTGCCGGTCTCCTCCCCCAGCCGCGAGATCGCCAGCAGGTGCTCGCCGATCCGCTCGGGCCCGACGAGGTCGGTCTTGGTGGCCACCGCGACGGTGACCGTGCGACGCACCTTGGCCAGCTCGGTGACGATGAAGCGGTCGCCGGGACCGATCTTCTCGTCGGCGGGGAAGCACACGGCCACCACGTCGACCTCGGACCAGGTGGTGTGCACCAGGTCGTTGAGACGCTCGCCGAGCAGCGTGCGCGGCCGGTGCAGGCCGGGGGTGTCGACCAGGACCAGCTGGGCGTCGTCGCGGTGCACGATCCCGCGCACCACGCTGCGGGTGGTCTGGGGCTTGTCGGAGGTGATCGCGACCTTGCTGCCGACCAGGGCGTTGGTCAGCGTCGACTTCCCCGCGTTGGGCCGACCGACGAACGAGGCGAACCCGCTGCGGTGCCCCTCGGCCCAGTCGCCCGAGAACGGCGCCATCGGCGCCGCGGGCGGCGGGGCGGGCGGGGGCAGGTCAGACATCGTCGGCCTCGTTCGCAGCGGCGGTCTGGGCCGCGTCGTAGTCGGCCCAGATCTCCTCGTCAGTCTTGCCTGCGGCCTTGCCGGCCCGCCACACGGGTCCCGGGTCGACCGCGCGCGGCTGGCGGACGGCACCGGCGCGCCAGTAGCCCATCACGTCGTACGCCGTGCTCGGCAGCGCCCGCTCGCGCATCAGGTGCTTGCGGATCGCCCGCATCTGCGAGGACTCCCCCGCCATCCAGAAGTACCCCGGCCCCGACGGCCAGTCCAGGCCGGCGACGACCTCGGCCAGCGCGGAGCGGCCGGGAGCCGGGGGCGTCGACCAGACGACCTCGACCCCGTCGGGCAGGTAGTCGTCCAGGTCGTCGGGCACCTCGGCCCAGACCCGGGTCGGCAGGTCGGTGGTGCGCGCGATGCGGTCCATGGCGGGCAGCGCGGTCAGGTCGCCGACCAGCATCAGCCACGTGGCCTCGGGCGGTGGGGCGAAGGAGCCCCGGGCGTCGATCACCCCGACCTGCTCGCCGACGCAGTCGGGCCGGCCGGCCCACTCCGTGACCAGACCCACGTCGTGCAGCACCACGTCGAGCTCGAGCACGCCGGACTCGAGCGAGCGCACCGTGTAGTAGCGGCTCTGGAACTGCCCGGGCACCACGACGCCGACCCACTCGTCGGGCACGCCCGTCGAGTCGAGGTCACGCAGGCCGGGCCCGCCCAGGCGCAGGCGCACCAGGTGCGCCGAGACCTCCTCGCGCGAGAGGACCTCGGCGGTGTGCTGGCGCGCCCGCGTGCTCACCAGCTCGGCCGCAGGGGGAACCCGTCGGACCCGGCGTCGGTCGTGCGGGTGGCCAGCACCTGGTGCAGCTGGATCTCGTTGCGCTCGAAGGCGATCCGCGAGCTGGCCATGTAGAGCCCCCACACCCGTGCGGTGCCCTCGCCCACCTCGGCGACCGCCTCGTCCCAGTGCTCGACGAGGTTCTCGCACCAGCCCCGGAGCGTCATCGCGTAGTGCAGGCGCAGGTTCTCCTCGTGCATGACCTCCAGGCCGACGTCCTGCGCGGCCGCGATGATGGTGCCCGACCCGGTGAGCTCGCCGTCGGGGAAGACGTAGCGGTCGATGAACGCCCCGGTCTCCTCCGGGCGGTTGTGCGGCCGGGTGATGCAGTGGTTGAGCAGGCGGCCCTCGGGGCGCAGGTGGTCGCGGATGAAGCCGAAGTACGCCGGGTAGTGCCGCACCCCGATGTGCTCGGTCAGGCCGATCGAGCTGATCGCGTCGAAGCCGTCCTCGAGCACGTCGCGGTAGTCGCTGTGACGGACCTCGGCGAGGTCTCCGAGACCGTCGCGGTCGATCGCCTCCTTGGCCCACTGCGCCTGCTCGCGCGAGAGCGTGACGCCCAGCGCCCTGACGCCGTAGTGCTGCGCCGCGTGCCGCACCATGCCGCCCCACCCGCACCCGATGTCGAGGAGCCGCTGACCGGGCTGGAGGTCGAGCTTGCGGCAGATCAGGTCGTACTTCTCGGCCTGGGCCTGCTCGAGCGTGGCGTCCGCGTCGGGGAAGACCGCGCAGGTGTAGGTCATCGACGGGCCCAGCACCATCTCGTAGAAACGGTTGGAGACGTCGTAGTGGTGCGAGATCGCCTCGGCGTCGCGCACCAGGGAGTGGCGCAGGCCCTCCATCACCCGACGCCACCGCGGCAGGTGCTCCTGCGGCGGCGGGGGCGGCGGCTTGAGGTTGGACAGCCCCAGTCCGCGCACCAGCTCGACGACCTCCTTGGCGCTGGGCCGGCGGAACTTGGTGTGGTTGAGGATCTGCGACATCGCCGGGTAGGGGTTGCCGGGATGGCAGCCGTCCAGGCTCAGGTCACCGGCCACGTAGGCGCGGGCCAGGCCGAGGTCCCCGGGTGCGGTCATCAGGTAGGACAGCCCACGCCGGTTGCGCAGGGTCAGCGTGATGTCGGCGTCGGGGTCCCCGGCCACCGAGCCGTCGTAGGCCTCGAAGCGCACCGGCATGCCGTCGCGCATCAGGCTCGCGACGGCCTCGCCGATCTTGATCGTGCTCATCGTGTGCGTACCGCCTTGTCGTAGAGGGAGGTGAGTCGGTCGTCGGGGTCCCAGGTCGCCTTCACGGCCTCCAGGTGCGGCCCGGCGTAGAGCAGGTCGAAGGTCTCGCGGTCGTAGAAGGCCTCGGAGTAGAGGGACTTGTGGCCCCCGAGCTCGTGCACGCGCGCCTCGATGGCGCGGTTCACCGGGCCCTGCGGCGCGTCGGGACCGACGTGCACGGTGCCCCAGAAGCCGACGTTGACGTAGATCTCGCCGGGCTCCAGGGGGTACGTCGGCCAGTCGCGGCGAGCGACCAGCGGGCACAGCCACACCGGGCGCATGCCGACCTCGTCGTCGAACCACGCCAGGAACTCCGCCAGCCGGTCCAACGGCACCTCGACGTCCTGGACGACGCGCTCGCGCAGCGGCCGGCCGGCCCGCCGGTCGAGCCGGTCCGCGACCGCGAAGCGACGGTCCAGCCCGAGCAGCCGGTGGTAGACGTCGGAGCGGCGCAGCCGCCGGGGCCAGACCCGGCGCACCAATGGGTGCTGGGCCCCGAAGGCCCCCGAGCACCAGAACCAGTCGGTGTCCCAGCGCCAGAGGTAGTCCTCCATCGTCAGCAGGTCGCGGGGGCGCTGCTGCAGGGAGCGGTAGTAGACGTCCTCGCCGGCGTAGTCGCTGGGTGGCGGCCCGTCGAGGGGACGGTCGGCGCTCCAGCGCGCCAGGGTCAGGTAGAGCTCACCGGGCTCGAAGGAGACGCCGTCGAGACCGTCGACGACCTCCCCGTCCCACGAGCCCGAGGCGACGATCTCGGCGACCGCGTCGCTCAGCGCCTCGGCGTCCTCGAAGCGCACGTGGCGCAGGGCGACGTACGTCGGGACGCGCTCGAGGTCGATGCGCAGACGGGTGGCGTAACCCAGCGAGCCGTAGGAGTTGGGGAAGGCGTCGAAGAGCGGGTCGCCCGGTCGGGTCGTGACGACGTCGCCGGCGCCGGTCAGCACGTCCATCTCCTGCACCGACTCGTGCGGCAGCCCGTTGCGGAAGCTGGTCGACTCGATGCCCAGCCCGCTCACCGCACCGCCCAGCGTGATCGTGCGCAGCTGCGGCACCACCAACGGGATCAGTCCGTGCGCGAGCGTGACCGCGACGAGGTCCTCGTAGGTGCACATCCCCTGCACCTCGGCGGTGCGCGTGGCGGGGTCGACCGAGACCACGCCCCTGAGCCCGGAGACGTCCAGACCGGGGGCGGTCGAGGCGCTCCGCGGCCGGAACAGGTTGGAGGTGCGCTTGGCCAGGCGCACGCCTCGACCCTCAGGGATGGCGGCGTACGACGCCGTGAGTCGTGCCACCCCTTGCTGGTGCTGGGTCCATCCGACCGGTCTGCGCGTGCCCTCCACGTCCAGCCAAGTTACTCCTCGGCCAGGACATTCCCACCGCCCCCCGGGGGAACCGGCGCGGGGGCGCGTGCTGCGCGCGGTCCGCGGTCGTCAGCTGGTGACGGTGCGGAGGACCTGCCCCCGCGCGTCGCCGACGTGGACCGGCACACCGGGGCCACCGAGGTCGGCGAGCGCGGCGAGGTCGCCGTCGGCCACGCCGACGTCGTCGCCGAGGACCACCGCGGCCTCGAGTCCGCCGGAGCCCGAGGAGACCGCCATGGCGACGCAGACACCGACCGCGGAGACCTGCAGCGAGGGCAGCGCGACCGTCGCCGCGGCGTAGGTGCGCCCGTCGGCGTCGCGCACGGCGGCGCCCTGCGTCGCACCGGTGCGGGCGCGGGTGGCACGGGCCAGGGTCACCAGCTTGGCGTCCTCGGCGCTGAGCTCACTCATGCGACGCCTCCACCCGGTCGAGGTCGGGCGTGGCCCCGACCGGCTCCCG
The DNA here is from genome assembly GCA_963740745.1 of uncultured Actinomycetota bacterium. Taxonomy (GTDB): domain Bacteria; phylum Actinomycetota; class Actinomycetes; order Propionibacteriales; family Nocardioidaceae; genus Nocardioides. The sequence goes on along the minus strand of CAVUFK010000007.1, from coordinate 362,782 downwards.
GTCCCGGTGGTCGTCGTCGTCCTGGTCCGGGCGGTCACCGGCGCCGACCGGAGCCGGCTCGGGGACGACGAGCCGCACCAGGACCGTGCCGACCTTGTTGCGCCGGCCGGCGGTGTCCTCGGCGTCGAAGCGCAACCCGTGGGCCTCGACGTGCGAGCCCGGGATCGGGACCCGTCCGAGGTGCTTGGCCATCAGGCCGCCGACGGAGTCGACGTCCTCCTCCTCGACGTCGAAGCCGAAGTGGTCCTCGAGGTCGTCGACCGGGAACCGGGACGACACGCGGACCAGCCGGCCGGGCTCGATCACCTCGGTCTCGACCTCCTCGACGTCGTACTCGTCGGTGATCTCGCCGACGATCTCCTCCAGGAGGTCCTCGATGGTGATCAGACCGGCCGAGCCGCCGTACTCGTCGACGACGATCGCGATGTGCTGGCGCGCCGCCTGCATCTCGCGCAGCTGAGCGTCGACCGGCTTGGACTCCGGCACCCACACCACCGGACGCATCAGACCGTCGATGCGCTGGGTGAACTCCACGTCCGGGGCCTCGAAGTCGCGGCGCACGATGTCCTTGAGGTAGGCGAAGCCGACCACGTCGTCGAGGTTCTCGCCGATGACCGGGAGCCGGGAGAAGCCGCTGCGCAGGAACAGCGACATCGTCTGGCGCAGGTTCTTGTGACGCTCGATGTAGACCACGTCGCCCCGGGGCACCATGACCTCGCGCACCGTGGTGTCGCCGAGCTCGAAGACGGAGTGGATCATCTCCCGCTCGCGCGCCTCGATCAGGGAGGAGGCCTCGGCCATGTCGACCAGCTCGCGCAGCTCGGTCTCGGAGGCGAACGGCCCCTCGCGGAAGCCCTTGCCGGGCGTGATCGCGTTGCCGACCAGGATCAGCAGCTGGGGCACCGGTCCGAGGACTCGCGCGGCGAGCGCGAGAGGACCGGCACACAGCACGGCGATCGTCTCCGAGTGCTGGCGACCCAGGGTCCGCGGTGCCGCACCGATGACGACGAAGGAGACGAGGAGCATCAGCAGCACCGACGCCACGACGGTCGGCAGCCAGCTACGGCCCAGGGCCTGCGAGAGCTCCAGGGAGACCAGGACGATCGCGGTGATCTCCGCGCCCAGGCGCAGCAGCAGGGCGGTGTTGAGGTAGCGCGGCGCGTCGTCGAGCAGGGACAGCAGCCTCCGCGCGCCCGTGCGGTCCTCGGCGACGAGCTCCTGGGCGCGGGCGCGCGAGAACGACGACAGCGCGGCGTCGACCGCGGTGAGGACCCCGGCCACGAGCACGAGGAGCGCGGCGACGACGAAGGGCCACACGTCGGGGCCGCTCACGTGGCCGGGTCCTGCCGCTCGCGGTCTGCTGGCTCGGGACCTGCTGGCTCGGGGTCGCGCCACGCGGCGAGGAGCTCGTCCTGGAGGCCGAACATCTCCCGGTGCTCCTCGGGCTCGGCGTGGTCGTAGCCGAGCAGGTGCAGGATCCCGTGCACGCACAACAGCTCGATCTCGGCGGTGGTGCCGTGCCCGGCCGCGGCGCCCTGCTCGGCGGCGACCTCGGGGCACAGCACCAGGTCGCCGAGCACCCCCTCCTCGGGCTCGGTGTCCACGAGCCCGGGGCGCAGCTCGTCCATCGGGAAGGCCAGGACGTCGGTCGGGCCGTCCTTGTCCATCCACCGCTGGTTGAGCTCGGCGATCGTGGCCCGGTCGACGGCCTTGATGCACAGCTCCGCCTGGGGGTGGACCCGCATCCGGTCCATGGCGAACCGGCTCAGCCGGGCGAGGTCGCGCAGGTCGACCTCCATGCCCGACTCGTCGATCACCTCGATGCTCACGTCGACCACTAGCGTTCCGTGCGGAGCTGGGAGCCCGGTCCGGCCTCGGAGCGCGCGTCGTGCTCGTCGTAGGCCGCGACGATCCGGCCGACGAGACGGTGGCGCACCACGTCGCTGCTGGAGAGCCGGTTGAAGGAGACGTCCTCGATGCCCTCCAGGATCCCCTCGACGACGCGCAGGCCCGAGCGGGTGCTGCCGGGCAGGTCGATCTGCGTGATGTCGCCGGTGACGACGATCTTGGAGCCGAAGCCCAGCCTCGTCAGGAACATCTTCATCTGCTCCGGCGAGGTGTTCTGCGCCTCGTCGAGGATGATGAAGGCGTCGTTGAGGGTGCGACCGCGCATGTAGGCCAGCGGCGCGACCTCGATCGTGCCGGCGGCGAGCAGCTTGGGGATCGTCTCGGGGTCGATCATGTCGTGCAGCGCGTCGTAGAGCGGCCGCAGGTAGGGGTCGATCTTCTCGCTCAGGGTCCCGGGCAGGAAGCCGAGCTTCTCCCCCGCCTCGACCGCCGGGCGGGTCAGGATGATCCGGGTCACGGCCTTGCCCTGGAGCGCCTGGACCGCCTTGGCCATCGCCAGGTAGGTCTTGCCGGTGCCGGCCGGACCGATGCCGAAGGTGATCGTGTTCTTGTCGATCGCGTCGACGTAGCGCTTCTGGTTGACCGTCTTGGGGCGGATCGACCGACCTCGGTTGGACAGGATGTTCAGGCTGAGCACGTCGGCGGGCCGCTCGGTGGTCTCGGTGCGCAGCATCGTCAGGACCCGCTCGACGGTCTCGGGCCCGATGCCCTGACCGGTGCGGATGATCGTGACGAGCTCGGTGAGCACCCGCTCGGCGAGGGCGAGCTCTGCGGGCTCCCCGGAGAGGGTGATCCGGTTGCCACGGACGTGGATCTGCGCCTCCAGACCACGCTCGATCATCGCGAGGTGCTCGTCGCCCGGGCCGAGCAGGCTGACCATGTCGATGCTGGTCGGGACCGTCACGGTGTGACTCGTGGTGCCGGGAGGGGTGGGGGCGTGATCGGGGACGGCGTGCGGGGTGTGGCTCTCAGTCATGGAGGCCCGGCGTCGGGCGGCCTTTCTGCAGCGGCATGGACGACTCATCCTACGCCGGGGGCCGCGACGCGCCCCACCCGCGCGAGGGCGAGGACGACGTAGGGTGACGCCATGAGCGGCAGCGGCGAGGACGAGCAGCCGCGCGATCCCTTCGACACCGACTTCGACGGTGACGACGACACCCCGCCGGCGTGGTTCACGGGCCAGCACCTGCCGCCGGACGCACGCGTGATGGGTCTGACCCACCACGTGCCGGACGGGGCGCTGCTGGACTTCGCCGGACGGCTGGACGGCTCGAAGCCGCTGCACCGGATGACGGCGTGGGTGCTGCTGGCCGTCTTCGCCTTCCCGGTGCTGATGTACGTCCTGCGCCTGCTCCACCTCGTCTGGCCCGGCTGAGGCGCTCAGCCCGGCGGCCACCCGAGGTCGCGGCCGGCCACGACGTGCAGGTGGGTGTGGAAGACCGTCTGCCCGGCCCCGGCTCCGGTGTTGAAGACGAGACGGTAGTCGGCGTAGCCCTCCGCCTGTGCGACCGCAGCGGCGGTGGTGACGAGCTCGGCGCTGGCCGCCGGGTCCGCCGCGGCGAGCGCCGCCGCGTCGCGGTGGTGCTCACGCGGCACCACGAGCACGTGCGTCGGCGCCTGGGGGTTGATGTCGCGGAAGGCCACCGTCCGCTCCGTGACGTGCACGACCTCCGCGGGCACCTCCCCGGCCACGACCTGGCAGAACAGGCAGTCGTCCATCGGTCCTCCTCCGGCGTTCCGGACCGATCGGGCGAGCGGTCCTGGCTGTCCCGATGCTCGCACGCCGGGGCGAGGGGGAGGGCGACACGCGGGAGGGCGGCTCGCACGAGATGGGACCAGCGGGGATGATGGGGCGCATGTGGTTCACCTCCTTCGTCCCGACGGCCCCGCTCCGAACCCGTGGCCGCGGTCCCGCCGCACCGCGGGGCCCCCGCCTGGTCGGGCTCGGTGCCGCTGGTGTCCTCGGGCTGGCGTCGCTCAGCGCGTGCGGCGGCTCCGAGACGTCCACCACCGCCGAGGAGTCCTCGGCCAGCCCGTCGGCCACCGACTCCTCGTCGGCACCGTCGGAGTCCGCCGAGCCCACGAAGCCGGAGCAGTCACCCTCGCCCACGGAGTCGACGGAGCCGACGGAGCCCTCGGCCACCCAGACCGTGCCGGTCTACTACGTCGGTGACACCCCGCAGGGGCAGCGCCTGTTCCGCGAGTTCCGCTCGGTCAGCGCCGACGACCCGCTCACCGCCGCCACCTCCCTGCTCGACGGCCGGGCCACGCTGGACCCCGACTACACCTCGCTGCTGCCCGACGGCTCCTTCGAGGACGTGCGTCGCGCGAGCGACGGGACCATCGAGGTGATCCTCCCCGACGACTCCTGGACCACCCGTCCCGCCGGCCTGACCAAGCGGCAGGCGAGCCTGGCCGTGCAGCAGGTGGTCTACACCCTCCAGGGCGCGGTGCAGTCACGTGATCGGGTGCAGGCCTTCGTCGCGGACGGCGACGAGCCGGTCGACCTCTTCGGCACGCCGACGACCAAGGGCCTGCGCGCCGCACCGCAGCTCAGGGTCCTCGCCCTCGTCAACGTGACCACGCCGGAGGAGGCCACCACCGTCACGGGCACCTTCACGGCCTCGGGGGTGGCCAGCAGCGTCGAGGCGACCGTCCCCTGGGAGGTACGTCAGGGCGACGAGGTCGTCCTCGACGGCTTCGCGACCGCCGAGGGCTACCTGGACCGCCTCTATCCCTGGCAGACCCAGGTCGACGTCTCGAAGCTCGCCCCCGGCACCTACACCTTCTCGGCGATGACCGCCGACCCCTCCGGCGGCGAGGGCCCCGGTCCGACCGAGGACACCAAGACGATCCGGGTCGAGTAACCCCCGAACGGATCCGCTCAACGCCACCGCGGGCTCGCCGCGAGCAGCGCCGCGCACGCGGCCACGCCGGCGGTCGAGGTCCGCAGGACCTCCGGGCCGAGGCGGACGGCGTGCGCGCCGGCGCCGGTGAGCACGGCGAGCTCGTCGTCGGTGACGCCACCCTCGGGACCGACCACCACGACGACGACGCTCCCGGGGGCGGACGGCACCGGCAGCCCGGCGAGCGGGCGGGTCGCGCCCTCGTGGAGCACGACGGCGAGGTCCGCGGCGGCGACGAGGCCGACCAGGTCGGCGGTCGTCGCGAGCGGGTCGACCTCCGGGTGCCAGGGGCGGCGGGACTGCTTGGCCGCCTCGCGCGCGGTGCTGCGCCAGCGGGCGAGCGTCCTCGGGCCCCGATCGCCCTTCCACGTCGCGACGGAGCGCGCCGCCGACCACGGCACGACCCGGGCGGCGCCGACCTCGGTCAGCACCTCGACGGAGAGCTCGCCGCGGTCGCCCTTGGGCAGGGCCTGCACCACGACGAGGTCCGGCGCGGGCCGGTCGTGGCGGCGTACGTCGTCGACGGTCACCGCCAGCTCACGCTTGGCGGTCGCCGAGACCTCGCCGGTCGCGGTCAGCCCCCGCCCGTCGGCCAGCACGACGCGCTCGCCGACCCGCAGACGACGCACGGCGACCGCGTGGTGCGCCTCGTCGCCCTCCACGAGGACGACCTCGCCGGGGCCGACCCCGTCCAGGCTCGGCACGAGGTGCACCGGGAGCGACACGCCGCCCCCCTCAGTGGGGGTTGAAGGCGTCGCGCAGACGTCCGAAGACCGAGCTGGTGCGCGGACGGACCTGCCCGTCGGGTCGTTGCTCCCCCCGGATCGCGGCGAGCTCGGTGAGGAGCTCGCTCTGCCGGGCGTCCAGGCGGGTCGGCGTCTCGACGCTGACCGTGACGACGAGGTCGCCGCGGCCACCGCGCAGCCCGGGGACGCCGCGTCCGCGCAGCACCTGCTCGGTGCCGGACTGCGTGCCGGGCCGGATCTCGAGGACGAACTCGGTCTCGAGGTCGGGGTCGGGCTCGTCGCCCTCGGCACGGTCGGCGCGCACCACGTCGGCCTCGAGGGTGGGCAGGGTGAAGTCCGTGCCCAGCGCGGCCGCGCTCATGGGGACCGTGACCACGCAGTGCAGGTCGTCACCGTGGCGGGTGAAGGTGGGGTGCGAGGCGACGTTGATCTCGACGTAGAGGTCGCCGGCGGGCCCGCCGCCGGGGCCGATCTCGCCCTGGCCGGTCAGCTGGACGCGGGTGCCGGTGTCGACGCCGGCGGGGATCTTGACCGTGAGGGTCCGACGGGAGCGGACCCGGCCGTCGCCGGCGCAGGTCCGGCACGGCTCGGGGATGATCGAGCCGAATCCGCGGCAGGCGGGACAGGCGCGCAGGGTGCGGACCTCGCCGAGGAACGACCGCTGGACCTGGGCGACCTCGCCGGCGCCGTGGCAGGTCTCGCAGGGCACCGGGTGGGTCCCGGCCGCGGCGCCGTCGCCCTCGCACGTCGTGCAGAGCACGGCGGTGTCGACCTTCAGCTCGCGCGCCGCGCCGAACGCAGCCTCGGCGAGCGCGACCTCGAGGCGGACCAGGGCGTCCTGGCCGCGGCGCATCCGTGGACGCGGCCCGCGCCCACCGCCCTGCGCCGCACCGGGGTTGCCGCCGAAGAAGGCGTCCATGATGTCGGTGAAGCTGAAACCCGCTCCCTGGCCGAAGCCACCGGCACCTGCGCCACCGAAGGGGTCCCCGCCCCGGTCGTAGGCCGAGCGCTTCTGGGGGTCCGAGAGCACCTCGTAGGCGGCCGAGACCTCCTTGAAGCGCTCCTGCGTCGCGGGATCGGGGTTGACGTCGGGGTGCAGCTGACGGGCCAGGCGACGGTAGGCCTTCTTGATGGTCTCGGAGTCGGCGCTCCGCTCGACTCCGAGCATCTCGTAGAGGTCTTGGCTCACGCGGGGATCATCGTCCTTCGTCATCAGGGTGGGTGCGGCGGGTCCGGGGAGGATCAGGGGGTCGCCCGCGGCGGCTGGTCGGGTGGTCAGGTGGTCGGGTGGTCGGGCGGCTCAGGCCTCGTCGAGGATGCGGGTCACGTAGCGGGCGACGGCCCGCACCGCGGCCATGGTGCCGGGGTAGTCCATGCGGGTCGGGCCGACGACCCCGAGCGTGGCCAGGGCGTCGTCGCGCGGGCCGTAGCCGGTCGCGACGACGCTGGTCGAGGCGAGCTCCTCGTAGGGTCCCTCGCGGCCGATCCGCACCGTCACGGCACCGTCCGCGCCGGCCTCGCCGAGCAGCTTGAGGAGCACGACGTGCTCCTCCAGCGCCTCGAGCAGCGGGCGCACGGCGGAGTCGAAGCTGTCGGCGTGACGGGCGAGGTTGGCGGCCCCGCCCACGGCCACCCGCTCGTCGTAGCGCTGGTCGCTCATCGCCTCGACGAGGACGTCGACCACGCTGTCGACCACCGGTCTGGTCGCGGGTCCGGGAGCATCGGGGGCGGGCGGCGGACCCTCGGCGACCGGGCCGTCCGGGGTGAGCGCACCCAGGGCGAGCACGGCGTCGGCGATGACCTGGCCGACGCAGGCGTTGAGGACCCGGCTGCGCAGCGAGGCGAGCGCGGCGTCGTCGAGGTAGGCGCCGAGCTCGACGAGACGCTGCTCGACCCGGCCGGAGGACAGGATCAGCACGACCAGCAACCGGTTCGGCGCCAGCGAGACCAGCTCGACGTGGCGCACGGTCGAGCGTGACAGCGTGGGGTACTGGACGACGGCGACCTGCCGGGTCAGCTGTGAGAGCACGCGGACCGAGCGGCCGACGACGTCGTCGAGGTCGACGGCCCCGTCGAGGAACGTCGCGATGGCGCGCTTCTCAGGTCCGCTCATCGGCTTGACGGTGGTCAGGCGGTCGACGAAGAGCCGGTAGCCCTTGTCGGTGGGGACCCGGCCGGCGCTCGTGTGCGGCTGGGTGATGTAGCCCTCGTCCTCCAGCGCCGCCATGTCGTTGCGGACCGTCGCCGGGGAGACCCCGAGGCGGTGCCGCTCGACCAGGGACTTGGAGCCCACGGGCTCCTCGGTGGCGACGTAGTCCTCGACGATCGCGCGCAGCACCGAGAGACGTCGTTCCTCCTGCACCGGCCACCTCCTCGTCCTGGCACCCCGGGTCCGGCGCACCACGCTGGCACTCCGGCTGGCACTCCGCTCGGGCGAGTGCCAAGTCTAGCGCGCGACGGCGAGGGCCCCGCCCCTACGCTGGAGCGATGTCGAGCACCCGCACCACCGCTTCCGGCGCGTTCACCGAGGTCGCCGACCGGGTCTGGGTGGCCACCCAGGAGTGGTGCGAGGTCAACGTCACGGTCGTCGCCGGATCGCGCGGCGTCGTGGTCGTCGACACCGGCGCCTCGGGGCCCGTCGGAGCCCGCATCGCCGAGAGCGTGCGCCGGCTCGGGGTGGGCGACGTGCTCGTCGTGGCCAACACCCACTGGCACCACGACCACACCTTCGGCAACGACGCCGTGCTGACGGCGTGGCCGCAGGCGCGCCTGGTCGCGCACGAGACCGCGGCGGCGGAGCTGGCCGAGCACGGCGAGCCGTGGCGGCGCCGCGCCGCGGAGGACGTGGGCGGCGCGCACGCGGCCGAGCTGGCCGCGACCACGCTGCGCGTGCCCGAGGAGACGTTCTCGGCGGTGACGGTGATCGACCTCGGCGACCGGCAGGTCGAGGTGCTGCACCCCGGGGCGGGCCACACCGGGGGCGACGCGGTCCTGCGGGTCGGTGACGTCGACACCGTCGTGGTGGGCGACCTGGTCGAGGCGACGGCCGACGGAGGCTCCGCCACGCCGGCGTACGGCGACGACAGCCATCCGCTGGCCTGGCCCGGCGCCCTCGACGTGGTGCTCGACCTGCTCACCCCGGCGACCGTCGTCATCCCCGGGCACGGCGGCATCGTGGATCGCGACCTCGTCGAGCAGCAGCGCAACGAGATCGGCCTGGTCGCCCAGGCCGTGCGCGACGCCGCGGCGAACGGCGTCCCCGCCGAGGAGGCCCTGGCCCACGGCACGTGGCCCTATCCGCGCGAGCACCTCGCGGATGCGGTCCGGCGGGGGTACGCCGCACTGCCTGTCGGCGGCCGCCGGCTCCCGATGGTCTGAGCGCCCGCTCCCGGGGGCCACCGATCCCGCTGACCCACTGGTCCCGGCGGCCTCAGGACGTGCCGACCAAGCTCGGGGTCAGCTGATCCCGATGTCGGCGGCGAGGCGAGCGGTGACGGCGTCGAAGTACGCGTCGTGGTCGGTGATCGAACCGACGAGGTGACCCCACAGCTCGAAGGAGATGACGCCGAAGAGCCCGGACCACGCCATCAGCGTGCGGCCGACGACCTCGCGGTCGGGCGGGTCGTCCGCCCCGGCGAGCCCGAGGGTCGTGAGCCCCTCCACCGCGCCGTCGACGGCCTCGCCGAACTCGCCGAGCTGGTCCGGCTGCCGCACCGGCGCCGGGCTCGCCGACAGCACGATCGCCACGAGCCGCGCCACCACCCGGGTTGCCGGGAGGACGGTGTCCTGCGGGGCGGCGTAGCCCGCGACCGGCGTCCCGTAGAGCAGGGCGTACTCCTGCCGGTTCGCCAGGGCCCAGGCCCGGGTCGCACGGCACACGGCCCTCCAGCGCTGCAGCGGGCTGCCCCCGTCCTGCGCCGCGTCGGCAGCGGCGACCGCGTCGCCCAGCTCGTCGTAGGCCTGGACCAGCAACGCCGTGAGCAGGTCGTCGCGGCTGGGGAAGTAGCGGTAGACCGCCGAGGACACCATCCCGACGTCGCGGGCGACCGAGCGCAGCGACAGGTCCCCCGGGCCCACCTCCGCCAGTCGCGCACGGGCCGCGACCAGGATCGCGGCGGTGATCTCGGCGCGGGCCCGCTGCCGTGCAGTGGTCGCCACCGTGGGTCGGGTCTCCTCGTCCATGCCGACACCGTGCCACATCCGGAGAGCACTGACAACGAACGAGAGCACCAGTCTTGCGCTCGACCCCGAGCGCGTGCCATGGTGGGAAACGAGAGCGGTGCTCTCCACACTCCAGGAGGAACAGTCATGACCGATCGTCACCTCGTCGTCGGGGCCGGGCCCGTCGGCCGCCACGTCGCCCAGCTGCTCGCCGCGCGTGGGTCGGAGGTCGTCGTGGCGACCCGCTCGGGCACCGACACCGGCCTGCCCGGCGTGGAGCACGTCGCGCTGGACGCCTCCGACGCCGACGCGCTGAGCACCGCCGCCGAGGGTGCGGCCGTGCTCTACAACTGCGCCAACCCGGCCGACTACACCACGTGGGACCGCTTCTGGCCGCCGCTGGCCGCGGCCTTCCTGGCCGCGGCGGAGCGGTCCGGAGCCGTCTACGCGGTGACCGGCAACCTCTACCCCTACGGTCCGGTCGAGGGCGCCATGGTCGAGACGCTGCCCGACGCCGCCACCGACCACAAGGGTGTGCTGCGCGCCCGGATGTGGGCCGACGCCCGAGCGCTGCACGAGGCCGGCCGGATCCGCGCGGTCGAGGTGCGCGGCTCCGACTACATGGGCACCGGCGTCGGCCAGAACGGCCACGTCTCGCGGCAGGTGCCCGGCGCGCTGGAGGGCAAGCGGGCCTGGATGATCGGCCGCACCGACCTGCCGCACACCTTCACCGACGTGCTCGACACCGCCCGCCTGCTCGTCGCTGCGGCGGCGGACGAGTCGGCGCACGGCCGGACGTGGCACGTGCCGAGCAACCCGCCCGTCAGCCAGACCGAGGCCCTCACCGCCGTGCTCGCCAGCATCGGCAGGCCGGCGGTGAGGACCTCGGCGGTGCCGATGCCGGCGATGCGGGCGATGGCGCTCGTCGTCCCGATGATGCGCGAGCTGAAGCAGCTGTCCTACCAGTGGACCGCCCCGTACGTGCTCGACGACGCGGCGGCCCGCGCCCACTTCGGCATGGAGCCGACCCCGTGGGAGGAGGTCTGCCGTCGTACCGCCGTGCTCTGAGCTCGCCGCGCACGGCCTCGCCGCGCTCCGTCTCGCCCGCACGGGGCTGGTCGGCGGCAGACGTGCCCCGGTAGCGTCGCGGGCATGAGCTCCTCCGAGGAACAGACCGGCGACGACTCCGAGATCGGGATCGGCGACGACCAGCTGCCGGAGGACCTCGTGCCCGGCGAGGACAACCCGCTGGCCGAGAGCCTCGAGGACGGCGAGTCCGTCGACGACCTGCTCGAGGACGGCAAGCCGGCCGCCGAGTCGGGGGGCTCCAAGGGCTCGGAGGGCTCCGACGAGTCCCGGGACCGGGACGACGACAGCAGCTCCTGAGAGCGGCGGCGCGTCGGCCGGAACCTGACCCGGCGCCCACCTAGCGTGGTCGCCCATGACCGACCGCTACGGCTCCGACGTGCTCTCCGGCGACTGGCGCGCGCCCGCGCGGGGTCGCGCCCAGCCTGCTCCGGCCGACCTCGGGCTCGTGGTCGAGGAGGTCACCGACGACTTCGTCGGCGAGATCGTCGCCGTCGACCGCGACCTGCACGTCCTGACCCTCGAGGACCGCCGCGGGCGACGCCGCACCTTCCCCCTCGGTGCCGGGTTCCTGCTCGAGGGCCGCCCGGTGATCCTCTCCGCCCCGGTGCGGGTCACCCGCCCCGCCGCCCCCACCAGGACGGCCTCCGGCTCCCGTGCCGTCAGCGGCGCGACCGCGCGGGTCGCCCTCCCGAGCCGGATCTTCGTCGAGGGACGTCACGACGCCGAGCTCGTCGAGAAGGTCTGGGGCGAGGACCTGCGGCTCGAGGGCGTCGTCGTCGAGATGCTCCACGGCGTCGACGACCTGCCCGAGCAGCTGCGCGACTTCGGCCCGGGCCCCGGGCGGCGGGTCGGGGTGCTCGTCGACCACCTCGTGCGTGGCTCGAAGGAGCAGCGCATCGCCCAGCAGGTCGCCGCCTCGCCCCTGGGCAGCCACGTCCTCGTCGTCGGCCACCCCTTCATCGACGTCTGGGCCGCAGTCAAGCCCGACCGGGTCGGCCTGCGGCGCTGGCCGGACGTCCCGCGCGAGGTCGAGTGGAAGAAGGGCGTGTGCGCGGCGCTGGGCTGGCCGCACGCCGAGCAGGCCGACATCGCCCGCGCCTGGCGCCAGATCCTCGGCCGGGTCGACTCCTTCGCCGACCTCGAGCCGGCCCTGCTCGGTAGGGTGGAGGAGCTGATCGACTTCGTCACCGAGCCCGGCTCGTGACGCTCGTCGGGCGGCCGAGGACCCCGAGGAGGCCGTGATGACCCACCAGCCCGCCGACTGGCAGCCACCCGGCAAGCCCTCCGGCCTGACCAACGACGAGCTCACCTGGGGTGCTGCGGCACACTGGTCCGCCCTGGTCGCGGCGTTCGTCGCGATGGCGTTCATCGGGCCCCTGGTCGTGCTGCTGGTCAAGGGCAACGACTCGCCGTGGGTGCGCCGGCAGGCGGTCGAGTCGTTGAACTTCCACATCTCCATGCTGATCTACGGCTTCGTGGGCGGGATCCTCGCGGTCGTCGTGGTCGTGCTCACCGTCGGGATCGGCATCATCGTGGTGCTGCCGCTCGCGCTCGCCGGCGCGGCGTTCTGGCTGGTCGTCACGATCATCGGCTCGGTCAAGGCCACCAACGGCGAGGACCACCGCTACCCGCTGACCATCCGGATGGTCAGCTGAGCAGGTCCCGCACCACGCCGTCGGCGAGCAGTCGCCCGGCGTCGGTCAGCACGACCCGGTCCCCGCCGGGTTCGACGAGCCCCCGCCCGACCAGCCCCGGCAGCGCGTCCCGGCCGGCATCGTCGAGCACGCCGGTGGGCAGACCGTCGCGGAGCCGGACCTCGAGCAGCACCCGCTCGACGCGGCGGTCCTCCTCGGAGAGGACCTCGCGCCCGTGGGCCGGGCTGAGGCCCTCGGCGAGGCGGGCGGCGTAGGCCGTGGGGTGCTTGACGTTCCACCAGCGCACCCCCCCGACGTGGCTGTGCGCCCCGGGGCCCACGCCCCACCAGTCACCCGCGGTCCAGTAGCCGAGGTTGTGACGGCAGCGCGCCGAGGTGTCGCCCGGCTCGCCGCGCGCCCAGTTCGACACCTCGTACCAGCCCAGGCCGGCCGCGCGCAGCCGCTCGTCGGCCACGACGTACTTGTCGGCGAGGTCGTCCTCGTCGGGCAGCGGCACCTCGCCCCGCCGGACCCGTCGGGCCAGGGCGGTGCCGTCCTCGACGATCAGGGAGTACGCCGAGACGTGGTCGGGCTCGCAAGCCAGGGCCGCGTCGAGCGAGGCCTCCCAGTCCACCATCCGCTCCCCCGGCGTGCCGTAGATCAGGTCGAGGCTGACCTGGTCGAAGCCGGCCGCGCGCGCCGCGGCGACGACGTCGGGCACCCGGGCGGGGTCGTGGGTGCGGTCGAGCACGGCCAGCACGTGCTCGACCGAGGACTGCATGCCGAAGGAGATCCGGTTGACACCCGCCGAGCGCAGCCGCTCCAGGCTGTCGGGGGTGACGCTGTCGGGGTTGGCCTCGGCGGTGACCTCCGCGTCCGGGGCGAGCCCGAGCTCGTCGCGGACCGCGGTGACGACGAGCCCGAGGTCCTCCGGCGCGAGCAGCGTCGGCGTGCCACCGCCGATGAAGATCGTCCCGACCGGGGCCGGCGGCCGCCCGAGCACCTGCTGGGCCTGACGCACCTCGGCGACGGCGGCCTCGGCGTACGTCGCCCGGGAGGCGCCGACCAGCGTGGCCGGCCCGAGCTCCGCGGCGGTGTAGGTGTTGAAGTCGCAGTAGCCGCAGCGCGCCGCGCAGAACGGCACGTGCACGTAGACGCCGAGCGGCGTGGTCCCGAGCGAGGCGAGCGCGGAGGCCGGCAGCGTGCCGTCGGCAGGGGCGGGCTCGCCGTCGGGAAGGGCGGAGGGGGGCACCGGCTCATCGTCGCACCGGTGCCCGCGCCGCCACCGCTCAGGAGTAGAACGAGGCGATCAGCTCGGTGTTGTTGTCCTCCACCACGTTGCGCTTGACCTTCATCGACGGCGTCAGCTCACCGGACTCGATGGTCAGGTCGTGGTCGAGGACCTGCCACTTCTTGATCGTCTCCCAGCGGTTGAGGCGGCCGTTGAGCTGCTCGACGTACTCCTCGATCATCGTCTGGACCTTCTCCGAGCCGACGATCTCGGCGTAGGAGGCGTCCGCCATCTCGTGCTCCGCGGCCCAGCCCTCCATCGCGTCGGGGTCCAGGGTGATCAGGGCGACGACGAAGTTGCGCTCGTTGCCGAAGACCATGAACTGGCTGACGTAGGGGCACAGGGCCTTGAACTTGGACTCGATCGACGACGGCGCGACGTACTTGCCGCCGGAGGTCTTGAACAGGTCCTTGATCCGCCCGGTGATGGTCAGGAACCCGCGCTCGTCGAGGCTGCCCTTGTCGCCGGTGCGCAGCCAGCCGTCCTCGGTGAGCGTCCTGGCGGTCTCCTCGGGCAGGTTGTGGTAGCCCTCCATGATGTGCGGCCCGCGCAGCTGGACCTCGTCGCCCTCGCCGATGCGGACCTCCGAGCCGGGCAGGGCCGGCCCGACGCTGCCGATGCGGTAGTCGTCGGGGTGGTTCACCGTGGCACCCGCGGCGTTCTCGGTCATCCCGTAGCCCTCGAGGATCAAGATGCCGGCGGCGTTGAACCACTCCGCGATCTCACCGTTGAGCGCCGCGGAGCCGGAGATGAAGAACCGGACCCGGCCCCCGAAGCGCTCGCGCACCTTGGCGAAGACGAGCTTGTCGAAGACCGCGTGCTGGGCCTTGAGCGGCAGCGGGATGCTCCTGCCGTCCCGCTTGCGGGCGGCGACGTCGAGGCCGACCTTGAAGGCCTGGTCGAAGATCTTCTGCTTCGCGCCGCCCTCGGAGGCGGTCATCGTGACGATCCGGCCGTGAGCCTTCTCGAAGATCCGCGGCGCGGCCCCCATGAAGGTCGGCTTGACGACCCCGAGGTTGTCCACGATCTTGTCCACGCGCCCGTCGATGGCGGTCGGGAAGCCGCACGCCATCTGCGTGGACAGCAGCACCTTGCCGAACGAGTGCGCCATCGGCAGCCACAGGAACTGCAGGTCAGTCTCGTCGAGGATGCCCTGGGCCTTGATCGCCTCGCCCTCGTAGACCCACGCGCGGTGGCGCAGGCGCACGCCCTTGGGGCGACCGGTGGTGCCGGAGGTGTAGATCAGCGTCGCCAGCTGGTCCGGGGCGATCGTGGCCGCGATCGTGTCGACCAGGGCGGCGTCCTCGGCCAGGGCGGCGTCGCCCAGCTCGGCCAGGTCCTCGAGGCCGATCACCCAGTCGCCGTCGGTGGCCCCGGTGAAGGTGACCACCTTGACCACCTCGGAGAGCTCCGCGCGGTTCTCGGCGAGCTTGGCGATCTGCTCGTCGTCCTCGGCGAAGACCACGCGGCTGCCTGAGTCACCGAGGATGTAGGCGGTGTCCTCGGTGTTGGTGCTCGGGTAGACCGTCGTGGTCGCGGCACCGGCGCACATGATCGCGAGGTCGGCCAGGACCCACTCGTAGCGGGTCCCGGAGGCGATGCCCACCCGCTGCTCGGGCTCGATCCCGAGCGAGACCAGCCCGGCGGCGAGGCGGCGTACGCGCTGCCCGGCCTCGTTCCAGGTGACCGACTCCCAGCTCCTCGCCGCGCGGGAAGCGGTAGGCCTCCGCGTCACCGGAGGTCGCGACCCGGTCCAGGAACTGGAGGGCGACGTTCTGGGGGAGGTGGTCCACGAAGCTGGTGTCGGTGTGGGGCATGGCGCTCCTGCGGTCGGCCGTCGGACGAATCTGCCACGTAACCTAGTTCACACGGTTACGCACCGGTAGCAGACCCGCAGGGGCTCTTGGTCCCACCGGGATCCGGCTCAGGCGCTGCGCGAGGCGACGTACTGCTCGGCCTTCAGCCGGGCCTCGGTGGTCAGGTCCTCGACGGCGAGCAGCTCGGGAAGGAGGTCGGGCCGGCCGTGGAGGGCGCGGAACATGGTCGTCACGGTGACCCCGTGCCCGGGGCGGTGCACCACCTCGAGCGGGTCGCCGGCGCTGATCCGGCCGGGCACGACGACGCGCAGGTAGGGCCCGGGGCGGCCGACCTCGGCGAAGCGGCGCACCCACGCGCGGTTGTCGTAGCCGCCCCGTCCCATCCAGGCCTTGAAGTCGTTGCACGGGGTCCTGATCGAGGCGATCTCGAGCACGACGCCGTCCCCGCCCCCGATCCGCCAGCGCTCGCCCACCTCGGCCTCGTTGACGTCGATGCCGGTCGTGGTGAGGTTCTCGCCGAACTGTCCGTCGCGGATCGGCTCGCCGAGCACCTCGGTCCAGGCGTCGAGGTCCTCACGGGCGAAGGCGTAGACCGCCTTGTCGCGGCCACCGTGGTGCACGGTGTCGCCGACCTGGTCGCCCTCGATCCCCAGCTCGTCCACCTCGACGGGACCGGCAGCGGGCTGCTTGTCGATCGCGGTGCGGCCCAGCGCCGCCCAGGCGGCCTCGCGGGGAACCCCGAGGTTGACCGAACGGACGAGGGCTGCGCCGGTGAGCATGGCGCGATCCTCTCACCGCGACCCGTCGTCGTCACGCGGGTCGTGCCGTCCTCCGGGGTGGAGTGCTGCGTTGCGGGTGCTGCCTACCCTGAGACGCGTGACGATCGGCATCGACACCCGCCCGCGGTTGCGGGACCGCGAGGCGGTCCGCGGCTACGTGAAGCGGGTGTGCTTCAAGACCGGCCCCCCGGGACTGGTGGGCACCGAGCTGGAGTGGCTGGTCGTCGACCCCGAGGAACCCACCGCGCCGGTGCCGCTGGCCGTGCTGCGCGAGGTCCTCTCCGCCGCCGGACCCCTTCCCGGGGGCAGCCGCCTCACCTTCGAACCGGGCGGGCAGGTCGAGCTCAGCTCCCTGCCCCACCGCGGTGCCAGCGCCTGCTGGAGGGCGCTGGACGCCGACGCCAAGCACGTCCGCGACGCTCTCGCCGTCGTCGGCCTGCACTTCCTGACCACCGGCCTGGACCCCTACCGCGTGCCGCACCGGCAGCTGCACCACCCCCGCTACGACGCGATGGAGCAGCACTTCTCGCGCTCCGGTGGCGCCAGCGCCGAGCTCGGCCCGGTGATGATGACCGCGACCGCTGCCACCCAGGTCAACCTCGACATCGGCCGCGACGACGACGACGCCCGTCGACGGTGGCGACTGCTGCACGTCGTGGGCCCCACGATGACCGCGATGTTCGCCAACTCCCCCGTCGGAGCCGGTCGAGAGACCGGGTGGCGCTCGGGCCGCCAGCGGGTGTGGCAGGGCCTCGAGGTCGCCCGCACCCACGCGCCGGCCGGCGAGGACCCCGTGTCGGCCTGGACCGACTACGCCCTCGACGCCTCGGTGATGCTGCGCCACCGCACGGGCGACGACTGGTCGGCGCGAGCCGGCTGGACGATGCGTGACTGGCTCTCCGACGCGGACCAGCCCGACGAGGCCGATCTCGAGCTGCACCTGAGCACCTTGTTCCCGCCCGTGCGACCGCGGGGCTGGTACGAGGTCCGCTACCTCGACGCCCAGCCGTGGGCGTGGTGGCCGGTACCGGTGGCGGTGCTCGCCGCGCTGCTCGACGACCCCACGGCCGGGGCGAGCGCCCAGGAGGCCTGTGCCGACCTCGACGACTGGGCCCTCGCCGCCCGCGCCGGGTTGCGTGCCCCGGGCCTGCACGCCGCTGCGGTCGCGTGCCTGGACGCCGCGCTGCTCGCCCTGCCCCGGCTGGGCGAGAGCGCCGACCTGATCAGCCTCGTCGCGGCCTTCGGTGACCGCTACGTCCGACCCGGCCGCTGCCCGGCCGACGACCCCGTGGAGATCGCATGAGCCAGACCAGCCCCGCGCCCGGGACCGACGTGACGACGCTGGAGGACACGGTCCTGCGCCAGTTCGTCGCCGATGAGCTCGAGCGGGTGCGCCTGCGCAGCAGCGGGCTCACCACCGACGTGCTCGACGAGGCCGACCTGCTCGCCCAGCACTCCCGGCTGATGTCGCCCCTGGTGTGGGACCTGGCCCACGTCGGAAACTACGAGGAGCTCTGGCTGCTGCGCGAGGCAAGTGGACAGGAGGCGATGCGCCCCGAGATCGACGACCTCTACGACGCCTTCGAGCACCCTCGTGACACCCGGCCCAGCCTGCCGCTGCTGCTGCCCGGCGAGGCGCACGACTACCTCGGTCAGGTGCGCCGCAAGGTCCTCGACGCACTGGAGACGATGCCGCTGGGCCGGTCCGACGGATCCACGGCGGACCCGCTGCGCGAGCACGGCTTCGTCCTCGGCATGGTCCTCCAGCACGAGCACCAGCACGACGAGACCATGCTGGCCACCCACCAGCTGCGCCGCGGCGAGCCGGTCCTGCCGGCGACCGACGCCCTGCCCGCCCCGCCGGCGCTGCTGCTCGCGCCCGAGGTCGAGGTCCCGGCCGGGGCCTTCGAGATGGGCACCAGCACCGACCCTTGGGCGCTGGACAACGAGCGGCCCGCCCACCGCGTCGAGCTGGCGGCGTACGCGATCGACACGGTGCCGGTCTCCAACGCCGCCTACCGCGCGTTCGTCGAGGACGGCGGCTACGACGACGAGCGGCTCTGGTCCCGGGCCGGGTGGCGCTGGCGGTGCGAGAGCGGCAAGCGGGCTCCTGCGTTCTGGTTCCGGGACGGCGCACAGTGGTTGCGCCGCCGCTTCGCGCGCGTCGAGGTGCTGCCCGACTCCGAGCCGGTCCAGCACGTGTGCTTCCACGAGGCTCAGGCGTGGGCGCGCTGGGCCGGGCGCCGACTGCCCACCGAGGCCGAGTGGGAGAAGGCCGCCTCCTGGGACCCCGCGACCGGGACGAAGCGCCGCTTCCCCTGGGGCCACGAGGCACCGGACGAGACCCGCGCCAACCTCGGACAGACCCGGTTCCACCCCACTCCGGCCGGCTCCTACCCCGACGGCGCGTCGGCGTACGGCGTGCTGCAGATGGTCGGCGACGTGTGGGAGTGGACCTCGACCGAGCTGACCGGCTACCCGGGCTTCCGCGCGTTTCCCTACCCGGAGTACTCCGAGGTGTTCTTCGACGCCGGCCAGCGCGTGCTGCGCGGTGGCTGCTGGGCCACCGACCCGCAGGCGATGCGGACGACCTTCCGCAACTGGGACCACCCGATCCGCCGCCAGATCTTCTCCGGCTTCCGCACGGCGCGGGACCTCTGAGGTGTGCCGTCACCTGGCGTGGCGCGGCGAACCGCGGTCGCTGCACGACGTGGTCGCGGGTGGGCCGCACGCGCTCTACGCCCAGTCGTGGGCGCCGCGACGCCAGCGCCACGGGACCGTCAACGTCGACGGGTTCGGAGTGGGCTGGTGGCTCGAGGGGCGCGAGGAGCCGGTGCGCTACCGCCGGGCGCAGCCGATCTGGACCGACGCGTCCTTCGCCTCGCTCGCCCCGACGATCGAGGCCGGAGCGGTGATCGCGGCGGTCCGCTCCGCGACGCCCGGAACCGCCCCGGACGAGAGCGCCGCCGCACCGTTCCGGCACCAGCGCTGGCTGTTCAGCCACAACGGAAGACTGGCCGACTGGAACGAGGCACGCCGCGCCCTCGCCCCCGCTGCCGCCGACGTCACCGAGGCCCGGGTCGGGGTCGACTCGGCGCTGCTCTTCGGCCTCGCCGTGGCCCGCTGGCGTGACGGCGTACCGCTCGTGGACGGCCTCGCCGCCGCGACGCGACAGGTCCTCGAGCACGGCGGCGGGCGGCTGACCACGCTCGCCGGCGACGGGACGAGCCTCGCGGGCGTGGTGTGCGGCGAGCCGATGTGGACCCACACCAGCCCCCGCGGCGTGCTGGTGGCCTCCGAGCCCGCCGACGACGACCCGGCGTGGCTCGAGGTCCCCGACGAGACCGCGCTGTGCGTCGACGACGACGGAGTGCACCTCTTGCCGCTGTGACCCGTCCTCCCGACCTGTCCTTCGACCCCGTTCCCCTCCCACCCTCCCGAGGAGCCTCCGTGCCCACGATCGACCGCCACCTGACCCCTGACGACCTCGCCGCCACGATGCGCGACGACGTGCGTCACGGCCTGACCTCGACCCCGAAGGTCCTCGCCCCCAAGTACTTCTACGACGGCCGGGGCTCGGAGCTGTTCGAGGACATCACGCGGTTGCCCGAGTACTACCCGACCCGCGCCGAGCGCGAGATCCTCGAGACCCGGGCCGACGAGATCGCCGACCTGGTCAAGGCCCGGTCGCTGGTCGAGCTGGGGTCCGGCTCGTCGGAGAAGACCCACGTGCTGCTGCGCGCGCTGCGCGACGTCGGCTCGCTGGAGACCTACGTGCCGGTCGACGTCAGCCCGGACGCGATCGAGTGGGCGATGCCCGGGCTGGTCGAGGCCTACCCCGGACTGGAGGTGCACGGCGTGGTGGCCGACTTCGAACGACACCTGCACCTGCTGCCGACCGACGGCCCCCGGCTCGTCGCCTTCCTCGGCGGGACGGTCGGGAACTTCGAGCCGGGCCAGCGCGCCGCGTTCCTCCAGGCGGTCGGCGAGTCCATGGCCCCCGGTGACGCGCTGCTGCTGGGCACCGACCTGGTCAAGGAACCCGCGCGCCTCGTGGCGGCGTACGACGACGCGGCCGGGGTCACCGCCGACTTCGACCTCAACGTGCTGCGGGTCATGAACTCCTCCCTCGGCGCCGACTTCGACGTCGAGGCCTTCACCCACCTCGCGGTCTGGAACGCCGAGGACGAGTGGATCGAGATGCGGCTGCGCTCGACCCGCGACCAGTCCGTGCACCTCGCCGCGCTCGAGCTGAGCGTGGACTTCGCCGAGGGCGAGCAGATGCGGACCGAGATCTCGGCCAAGTTCCGCCCCGAGCGGGTCGAGCGCGAGCTGGGGGCGGCCGGGTTGCGGCTCGCGGGGTTCTGGACCGACCGCGCGGGCGACTACGCCCTCTCGCTGGGCATGGTCTGAATCGGCTCCGACATCTGTCGGCTCACCGCACGTCCACGCCTTCCCTCACTCTCCTAGGATCGTCGACCATGACGCACGACACACCCGCGAGCACGCACCCGCTGGGCCTGGACATCGGCGGCACCGGGATGAAGGCCGCGCCGGTCGACCTCGACGTCGGGGACTTCTCCGCCGACCGGGTCCGGGTCGAGACCCCGCAGCCGGCCACCCCCGAGGCGGTCGCCGCCACGGTGGCCGAGATCGTGGACCAGCTCCCCTCCTCCGACGCACCGATCGGCATCACGATGCCCGGCATCGTGAAGCACGGCGTGGTGCTCTCCGCGGCCAACATCGACCCCGGGTGGATCGGCTGCGACGCGGACACGCTGTTCACCGAGGCGACCGGCCGTGATGTGCACGTGGTCAACGACGCCGACGCCGCCGGCCTCGCCGAGGCGACGTACGGCGCGGCGAAGGGCCGCACCGGGCTGGTGATCGTCACGACCCTGGGCACCGGGATCGGCTCGGCCTTCATCCACGACGGCCAGCTGGTGCCCAACTCCGAGCTCGGCCACCTCGAGATCGGCGGCCACGTCGCCGAGAAGCGCGCCGCGAACTCGGCGCGCGAGGACCACGACCTGTCGTGGGCCGACTGGGCCGAGCGGCTCACGACGTACTACCGCCACGTCGAGCGCCTCTTCTCCCCCGACCTGATCGTGGTCGGGGGCGGGGTGTCGAAGAAGTCGGCGAAGTTCCTGCCGCTGATCGAGATCGACACCGAGATCATCCCGGCCGAGCTGCTCAACCGCGCCGGGATCGTGGGCGCCGCGCTGGAGGCGCACCGCAAGCTCGGCTGAGCCCATCGCTTGCCACGATGGAAAGCGATCGATACGCTTTCCATCATGGAAAGCGATGAGACCGCACGCCAGCTGCTCGAGGTGGAGCGCGCCGAGGCCGCCCCCTACGTCTGCCTGCGGCCGAGCCCGTGGTGGTACCCGCCGGTCGTGGGCCTGTGGGGCGCAGCGCTGTTCGTCGCCCTCGCCTGGGACCTCCCGTCCGTCACCCTGCTCGCCCTCGTCGCCGTCGAGTGCGGCTTCCTGGCCTGGATGGTGCGCCGACAGGGCGCCTGGCCACGGATGTCCGGGCCGAAGCCGCCCGAGATCGCTCGCGAGTACCGCCGGTTCCTGGTCGGGCTGAGCGTGCTGGCCGTCGCCCTCGGCCTGACGCTCTGGGTCGCGAGCCGGCCGTTCGGCGCGGTCGTCGTCCTGGTCGGGGTCACGGCCGGCATCGCGGGCTACGAACGCTCCTACGAGCGCGCCGCGGCAGTGGTGCGCGCACGACTGGCCCTCTCGCGGGAGGCCGCGTGAGCGAGGTCGCCGACGGCCCGGTCGGTCTCGACCCGGTGATCCACGCGCCGAAGCGGCTCAGCGCCATGGCGGTGCTCAGCAGCTCGGAGACGACCACGTTCGGGTTCCTCAAGGACCACCTCGGCGTCAGCGACTCCGACCTGTCCAAGCAGATGGCCGCACTCGAGCAGGCGGGCTACCTGACGATCCGCAAGAGCGGACGCGGACGCGGCGCGACCACGACCTACCGCCTGACGCGGGCCGGTCGTCGTGCCTACGAGTCGCACCGCGCCGCCCTGCGCGCCATCCTCGACGGCTGAGGCTCGACCACTGAGGCTGGACCACTGAGGCTCGACAGCTGAGGAGGGCCCCGGGCTCAGGCGTCCGCGGCCAGCCGGAACCCGAGGTTGCCGGCACTGGAGTCGGGCGAGTGCGGCTGGCGGCCGGCCACCCGGTAGCGACGGCAGTACGACGCGTGGCACAGGTAGGACCCGCCGCGGCTGACCCCGTCGGCCTGCCGTCCTCCCTGCTCCGGGCTCCAGCCTCCCGTGCACCACTCCCACACGTTGCCGGTCGTGTTGTGCAGACCGAACCCGTTGGGTGCGAAGGCATCGACCGGGCACGTCGACACGAACCCGTCCGCAGCGGTGTTGTGGGTGGGGAAGGTGCCCTGCCACACGTTCATCCGGTGCTCGCCGTCCGGCTCGAGCTCGTCACCCCAGGGGAAGCAGGCCGCGTCGAGGCCACCGCGCGCGGCGACCTCCCACTCGTCCTCGGTGGGCAGCCGCGCGCCGCGCCAGGCGGCGTACGCCTGGGCGTCGTTCCGCGAGACGTGGACGACCGGGTGGTCGCCGCGACCGGCGAGGTCGGACTGCGGTCCCTCGGGGTGCGCCCAGTCGGCGGCGGGCACCTCGCGCCACCACGGTGCCGCCGCGACGCCCCGGGTGGCCGGGAAGTCCGCGGGCAGGAGGCCGGCGAAGACGAACGAGGACCCGTAGGTCTCGGCGTCGGTGCGGTAGCCGGTCGAGGCGACGAACGCGGCGAAGTCGGCCGTGGTGGTGGCCGTGCGCGCGATCCGGTACGCCGGGACCCGGACCTCGCGCACCGGGTGCTCCTCGGGGTGCTCCGGGTCCTCGCTGCCGACGCTCACCACGCCAACGTCGAGCACGACCATGCCGGGCAGGTCCCCGCTGCCCTTCCCGCCCCAGCCCGTGGTCGTCGACGGGCTCCCGTCGAGCTCGGGGGGTGCGCCGCCGCCCCGTGAGGGGGAGCAGCAGCCGCTCACTGGTGGACCATGGCGATCCTGGCACGCTCCTCGAGGCTGCCCGCGTCCGCGACGTCGTCGAGGTCGAAGCGGACCCGGTGGATCAGGCCCTCGAACCGGTTGCGGACCGGCAGGTAGTCGTCGACGACCGGGGTGCCGGGGTCGACCCCGACGTTGAAGGTCTCGTCGAAGGAGAAGTAGTAGGCCGTGGTCACGGGGATGTGGCCGCGCGCGACCTCCTCGCCGTCGACCTCGAGGACCGCGTCCGCGGCGTCCCCGGGAGGGCCGCCGGCGTAGGTGAAGCGGACGACGACGTCGTGGCGGCCCGGCGTCAGCGGCTGCGTCCCGCGCAGCACGGTGAGGTCGCGCCCGGCGAAGTTGTAGGCGTAGCGGGGCACGCCCTTCACCGTGTAGAGCGACCAGCCGCCGAACCGGCCGCCCTGCGCGGCCACCACGCCGTTCGTGCCGGTGATGACCTCCAGGTCCGCGGTCATGGTGAAGGAGCGGTTCTTCAGGTTGGGTGCCGCGTCCTCGGTGAGCCGGCCGACCCGCGGGCCGAAGGACAACGAGCTGCGGCCCAGGTGCAGGTCGAGGCGCCCCGCCACCTCGGCGTTCTCCCGCTCGGTGACCCGGTCGTCGAGGGGGAAGACGTGGTGCTTCTCGGCCTCGCGGACGAAGAGCGCGCGCAGCTCGGCGAGCTTCTCGGGGTGCTGCTCGGCGAGGTCGTGCGCCTGGCTCCAGTCCTGGGAGTGGTCGTAGAGCTCCCACCGGTCGTCCTCGAAGGGGCGCACCCGTGTGTCGACCATCTCCCACGGGATCCCGTGACGGGTCACCGCGGTCCACCCGTCGTGGTAGATGCCGCGGTTGCCGACCATCTCGAAGTACTGCGTGGTGTGCCGGTCGGGCTCGTCGGCCCCGTCGAAGCTGTAGAACAGGCTGGTGCCCTCGATCGGCTGCTGCTCCACCCCGCCCACCATCGTGGGAACCGGCACCCCGGCCGCCTCGAGGATCGTCGGCAGCACGTCGATCACGTGGTGCCACTGGTGGCGGATCTCGCCGCGGGCGGCGATGCCGTTGCCCCACCGTGCGATCATCCCGTCCCGGGTCCCGCCCAGGTGGGCGACCTGCTTGGTCCACGGGTACGGCGTGTTCATGGCCAGCGCCCAGCCGGCCGGGTAGATGGCGTAGGTCGACGGGTCGCCCAGCGTCTCCAGGCGCGCGTGCATGTCGGCGGTGTCGTCCTGGATGCCGTGCCCGACCAGGTGCTCGCGGAACGTGCCGCGCGGCCCGCCCTCGCCGGAGGCGCCGTTGTCGCCGAGCAGGTAGAAGATCAGGGTGTCCTCGAGGACGCCCATGTCCTCGAGGGCGTCGACGAGGCGGCCGATCTGGGCGTCGGCGTGCTCGGCGAAGCCCGCGTAGGTCTCCATGAACCGAGCCGCCACCTGCTTCTCGACGTCGTCCAGCTCGTCCCAGTGCGGCAGGCCCTCGGCCCAGGGCGCGAGCTCGGTCGACTCCGGCACGATGCCGAGCTCCTTCTGGCGCGCCAGCGTCCGCTCGCGCTGGACGTCCCAGCCGTCGTCGAAGCGGCCTGCGTACTTCTCGCGCCACTCGGGCGCGACGTGGAACGGCGCGTGCGTGGCACCGAGCGCGACGTAGGTGAAGAACGGCCGGTCGGGGGTGATCGCCTGCTGGTTCTCCACCCACGAGATGGCCTGGTCGACGAGGTCCTCGGAGAGGTGGTAGCCGTCCTCGGGCAGCTTGTCGGGCTCGAAGGCGTAGCGGCCGCGGTAGAGCTGGGGGTACCAGTGGTTCATCTCGGCGCCCATGAAGCCGTAGAAGAAGTCGAAGCCCTCGCCGACCGGCCAGCGGTGGAACGGTCCGGACGGCGTCAGCTCCACCGGCGGGGTCTGGTGCCACTTGCCGATCGCGGCGGTGCAGTAGCCGTTGCCGCTGAGGATCTGGGCGATGGTGGCGGCGCTGGCGGGGCGGTAGCCGTGGTAGCCCGGGTGCGGGGTGGCCATCTCGCTGGTCACGCCCATGCCCACCGAGTGGTGGTTGCGCCCGGTCATCAGCGCCTGCCGGGTCGGTGAGCACAACGGGGTCACGTGGAAGCGGCTGTAGCGCAGGCCCTCGTCGGCCAGGCGCTGCGCCGTGGGCATCTGGCACGGTCCGCCGTAGGGCGAGGACGCCCCGAAGCCCATGTCGTCGAGGAGGACGACGACGACGTTGGGCGCGCCCGTGCCCGTCTGGACCGGGCGGATCGGACGGCTGGTGGTGTCGACCTCGAGCGGGAGCTGCGTGCGGTCGGTCCGGTCTGGCACGGAGGTCGTGCTCCTCTGCTGACGGCGTGGCGAGCTGGCGACGACGACCGCCGCCCGGGCGCCAGGATCACACATCGGGCCGGTGGTGGGGGCTCGACGGGCCGCTGGACGTGGGGGGCTACTCCTGGACCGCCTTGGCCAGGGCCACGCACATCGTCAGGTGGTCGCCGTCGGGCGCACGCCGCTCGGTGACCGCGTCGGCGAGCTCCCACGAGGCGTTCAGCAGCATCCGGACCACGACCCAGTCCCGGGCCCGGTCCTCCTCGAGTCCGGCGGCGTCGACGAGTGCCTCGAAGCGACGGCGGACTCCCCCACGCACGTCCCCGGCCAGCTCGTCCCACCGGTTCCACAGCATCGGGGCGAGCTCGTAGTGCGGGTCGCCGTCCACCGGCTGGGGGTCGATGACCAGCCAGGGGCCGCGCTCGTCCTGCATCCCCTCGAGCGGGGCGAGGACGTTGGTGTAGTGGAGGTCGCCGTGGATGGTGCGACCGGTGCTCGCCGGGTCGGCAGCGAAGGCACGGCCCCGTGACACGGCCTGCTCGACCAGCCGGTGCGGCAGCGGCGCGCTGCGCGGCAGGTCCGCGAGGTCGGCGACCCAGCGCTCGACGTACGTCGTCAGCGGCACCAGCTGCGGCAGCGCGGGCCGGTGCAGGCGTGCGTAGAGGTCGCCGACGACCTCGCACGCACCCACGTCCCACTCCTGGCTCAGGTCACGGGTCGAGAGCCGCTCGAGCAGCAGGACGCGGCGGTGCGGGTCGGCGCGCAGCAGGCGCACCGTGCCGTCGCCGTCCCACTGGCGCAGGGCGAGGTGCTCGTGGACCGTCTCGTCGTCCAGCGGGCAGGTCAGCTTCAGTGCCGCCTGCTGACCGTCCCGGTCGCGCACCGGCAGGACCAGCGATCCGTGGCCGTGCATCGGCGATCCGTCGGGGGCGAGCTCCCACTCCTCGACGACCTCGACGACCAGGCGCGGCAGCCGGTCGACCCAGGACGCCCAGACCGGACCGCGGACCGCCATCGCGCGCACCCCCGTCGGCAGGACGAGGTCGGAGGGGCGCACGGCCCCGAGGCTAGCTAGCCGCGAGGCGCGTGGGTGATGATGGTGTCCACACGCAGCACCGAGCCCGAGGAGCACCCGTGTGCGGCATCGCCGTGGTCCACGACCGCCGACCCACCCCCGAGCGGGTGGCGGAGGGACGCCGGCTCGGCGAGCGGATGCTGCCCGCCCTCGTCCACCGCGGACCGGACGGCACCGGCTCCGAGCAGGTCGGGTCGACCTGGCTGGGCCACACCCGCCTGGCGATCGTCGACCTGGCGGGCGGTGCCCAGCCGATGACGGGCGGCCTGCACGGCGGTGACCACCGCGACGGCTGGTGGGTGGTGGCCAACGGTGAGGTCTACAACCACCGGCGGCTCCGCGAGCGGCTCGCCGGCCCGTTCCGGACCCGCTCGGACTCCGAGGTGATCCTGCACGCGCTGTCCGAGCTCGGGGCCGAGGCGGCCCACGAGCTCTTCGGCATGTACGCCTTCGGCCTGGCCCACCCCGACGGCCGGGTCGTGCTGGGGCGCGACCCCCTCGGGATCAAGCCGCTCTACTGGGCGCAGGTGGACGACCGGGTCGTGGCGGCCTCCGAGCTCGCCGCCTTCGCCCCGGAGCTGCGCACCGCGGTGGAGGAGTTCCCGCCCGGGCACGTGTGGACCCCGCACGACGGCCTGCGCCCGCTCGTGGACCTGCGCCGCGACCCGCTCGGCGGCGGCGCCGGTGTCGGGGCGACGTACGGCTCGCGCGAGCAGGCGATGGCCGCGGTCCGCGAGGTCGTCGTCGAGGCGGTGCGTGACCGGATGATGTCCGACGTGCCGCTCGGGGTGTTCCTCTCCGGCGGTCTCGACTCCAGCATCGTGGCCGCGATCATGGCCCGCGAGGCGCCGGAGGGCACCACGGTGCGCTCCTTCGCCGCCGGCACCGAGGGCAGTGCCGACCTCGCCGCCGCCCGCGTCGTGGCCGTGCACCTCGGTCTCGAGCACCACGAGCGGGTCTACACCGACGACGAGGTCGTCGACGTGCTGCCGGCCGTGGTGCGGGCGACGGAGAGCTACGAGCCGTCGCTGATCCGTTCCGCGGTGCCCAACTACCTGCTCTCCGAGCTCGCCGCGCGGCACGTGAAGGTCGTGCTGACCGGCGAGGGCGCCGACGAGCTTTTCGCCGGCTACCACCACCTGCGCGGGCTCGACGAGCAGGCGCTCGCCGAGGCGATCGTCGACGGGATCGCGGTGCTGCACCACCTGAACCTGCAGCGTGCCGACCGGGTCAGCATGGCCTTCGGTCTCGAGGCCCGGGTGCCGTTCCTGGCCCGTCAGGTGATCGAGGTGGCCCAGCGCGTGCCCGTGGAGTGGAAGCTGCTCGGCGAGGACGGCCAGGAGCAGGCCCAGGAGAAGGCCCTGCTGCGCAAGGCCTTCGCCGGCTGGCTGCCCGAGGAGATCCTGTGGCGGCGCAAGGAGCAGTTCGGCGACGGCTCGGGCACCACCGACGTGATGGCCCGCCGCGCCGCGTCCCTGGTCCCCGAGGACGACTGGGAGTCGCGTGGTCTGCCGGGTCTCCCCCCGGCGCGCACCCGTGAGGAGCTCGGCTACCAGCGGATCTTCTCCGCCCACCTGCCCGGCATCCGCGCCGAGCGGGTGCTGGGGCGGTTCGCGCACGCGTAGGCGGGCTGCGGGCTGCGGGCTGCGGCTGCGCTGGCTGCGGTCTGCGAGGTGCGGTTTGGGGGTGGACGTCCCCGGTCGGCCGGGGATGTTGCCGCTCGTCGGGCGAGATCCGACCGCCACACGGCAACATCGCCCCTCCAGCACCCCGACCCGGGCCCCGATGGTCGGCGGTCCTGCTGCCACGCTGCTGCCGTGACCTTCCCTCCCCCCGGACCCGGTCGGTCCGCCGAGCAGGCGGTCCGCCGCAGCCTGGACGTGATCGGCGAGCGTGACCGGTCGCTGCGCAGCCTGGTCCTCGTCGACGAGGCCGGTGCTCTCGACCGGGCCCGCCGTGTCGACGCGGCGCGGGACGCCGGGGCCGCCCCCGGTCCGCTGAGCGGCGTCACCTTCGTGGTCAAGGACAACATCGACGTGGCGGGGCAGGTGACCGCGTGCGGCTCGCGGGCCCACCACGGCCGGCCCGCGGCGTACGACGCCCCTGCCGTCGCGCGGCTGCGGGCGGCCGGTGCCGTCCTGGTCGGGCGGGCCAACATGGACGAGCTGGCGATGGGTGCCTCGACCGCCACCTCGGTCCACGGCGCGACCCGGAACCCGCACGACGCCCGGCGCAGCCCCGGCGGCAGCAGCGGGGGGTGCGCGGCCGCGGTCGCGGCCGGGCTGGTCGACCTCGCGGTCGGCACCGACACCGGCGGCTCGATCCGCGAGCCGGCCTCGCAGTGCGGGGTGCTCGGGCTGGCGCCCTCCCCCGGTCTGGTCCCGACGGACGGCGTCGTCCCGTTCGATCCCTCGTGCGACCGGGTCGGGCCCCTGGCGGTCGACCCCGACGTCCTGGCCACCGCACTGGCCGTGATGGGCGGGACCGACCCCGCGGCCGCGGGCAGCCCCCCGGCGTCGCTCGACCGGTTGCGGGTCGGGGTGCCGGTCGAGCTGGCCGGCACCGTCAACCAGCCCGGGGTACGCCGCCGGCTCGAGGCCACGCTCGAGCGGCTGCGCGAGCTCGGGGCCGAGGTCGGCGAGGTCTCCCTGCCGGACGCGCCCGGTGCGCTGGCGGCGTACCTCGACCTCACCTCGGTCGCCGCGCTCCCCCACCTGCGGCCCTGGGTCGACACCGGACGCGCCGGCCCCGAGGTCGTGCGCCGCCTGCGGCTGGCCCGGGGGCTGCTCGAGGGTGACCCGCACCGGCTGGTCGCCGCCGCCCACCTGCGCGAGCGGCTGGGCGAGCAGACCCGCGACGCGCTCGCGACCTGCGACCTGCTGGTCTCGCCCACGATGCCGACGACCGCGCCGGCGTTCGCCCCGGCCGGTCCGCCGACGTCGTCGGTGGCCGACCCGATGACCGCGCCCTACACCGACTGCTGGACGGTCGTGGCCAACCTGGCCGGGCTGCCCGCGATCTCGGTGCCGGCGGGCCTCTCGCCCGACGACGACCTGCCGATCGGGGTGATGCTCATGGGCCTGCCCGGAGACGACGTGCGGCTGCTGGGCGCGGCGAGCGCGCTGCTCGAGCAGTAGCGACTACTTCTTGGCCTTCTCGCCCACCGAGCCGGCGCCGTCGTTGGACAGCGCGGCCACGAAGGCCTCCTGGGGGACCTCGACGCGGCCGACCATCTTCATCCGCTTCTTGCCCTCCTTCTGCTTCTCCAGCAGCTTGCGCTTGCGGGTGATGTCGCCGCCGTAGCACTTGGAGAGCACGTCCTTGCGGATCGCACGGATCGTCTCGCGCGCGATCACGCGGGCACCGATCGCGGCCTGGATCGGCACCTCGTACTGCTGGCGCGGGATGAGGTCCTTGAGCTTGCCGGCCATCATCACGCCGTAGGAGTAGGCGCCGTCGCGGTGCACGATCGCGGAGAACGCGTCGACCGGCTCGCCCTGGAGCAGGATGTCGACCTTGACCAGGTCGGCGGCCTGGTCGCCGGTGCGGTTGTAGTCGAGCGACGCGTAGCCCTTGGTGCGCGACTTGAGCTGGTCGAAGAAGTCGAAGACGATCTCGGCCATCGGCAGCGAGTAGCGCATCTCGACGCGGTCCTCGGAGAGGTAGTCCATCCCCTTCAGCGTGCCGCGCTTGGTCTGGCACAGCTCCATGATCACCCCGATGTAGTCGGCGGGGGCGAGCAGCGTGGCGTCGACGACGGGCTCGCGGACCTCCGCGATCTTGCCCTCGGGGTACTCGCTGGGGTTGGTCACCTCGTGCTCGGTGCCGTCCTCCATCGTCACCTCGTAGCCCACGCTGGGCGCGGTCGAGATCAGGTCGAGGCCGAACTCGCGCTCGAGCCGGTCGCGGGTGATCTCCATGTGGAGCAGGCCCAGGAAGCCGCACCGGTAGCCGAAGCCGAGCGCTCCGGACGTCTCGGGCTCGTAGGTCAGCGAGGCGTCGTTGAGCTGGAGCTTCTCGAGCGCCTCGCGCAGGTCGGGGTACTGGTCGCCGTCGATCGGGTAGAGACCGGCGAAGACCATCGGGTTGGGGTCGGCGTAGCCGCCGAGCATCTCGGTCGCCCCGGCGTGCTGGGTGGTCACGGTGTCGCCGACCCGCGACTGCCGGACGTCCTTCACGCCGGTGATCAGGTAGCCGACCTCCCCGACACCGAGGTGGTCGGCCGGGTTCTGCTCGGGGCTGATCACGCCGACCTCGAGCATCTCGTGGGTCGCGCCGGTCGACATCATCTTGATCCGGTCGCGGTGCGAGAGCCGGCCGTCGATGACGCGCACGTAGGTGATCACGCCGCGGTAGGTGTCGTAGACCGAGTCGAAGATCAGCGCCCGGGCGGGCTTGTCGGCGTCGCCGACCGGCGGCGGGGTCTGGCGGACGATCTCGTTGAGCACCGCCTCCACGCCGACGCCGGTCTTGGCCGAGACCCGCAGCACCTCCGACGGGTCGCACCCGACGAGCCCGGCGAGCTCCGCGGCGTACTTGTCGGGGTTGGCGCTGGGCAGGTCGATCTTGTTCAGCACCGGGATGATGTGCAGGTCGGCGCCCATGGCGAGGTAGAGGTTGGCCAGGGTCTGCGCCTCGATCCCCTGCGCCGCGTCGACGAGCAGGATCGCGGCCTCGCACGCGGCCAGCGAGCGCGACACCTCGTAGGTGAAGTCGACGTGGCCGGGGGTGTCGATCATGTTCAGCACGTAGGTGCCGGGCTCGGCGAGCTCCTCGTTGTCCTCGGGCACCGTCCAGGGCATCCGCACGGCCTGGCTCTTGATCGTGATGCCGCGCTCGCGCTCGATGTCCATCCGGTCGAGGTACTGGGCGCGCAGGTTGCGGCCGTCGACGACGCCGGTCAGCTGCAGCATCCGGTCGGCCAGGGTCGACTTGCCGTGGTCGATGTGGGCGATGATGCAGAAGTTGCGCAGGATGGCCGGGTCGGTGCGACCGGGGGCCAGGGCTGCGGCGGCGCGTGAAGGGGTAGGCACGTCGTCTCTCGGTCGTCGTCTCGGGGCGCTCTCATTGTTCCACGCGAGGCGGAGCGGGACCGCATCAACGGCGAGCGGCCGCTAGTCGCCACCGAGGCTGATCGCGACCTTCACGTCGTCGTCCTGCGCGCGGAACGCCTGCGCCGCCTGCTCCAGCGGCACCCGACGGGTCACCAGCCGGGCGAGCCAGTCGGCGTCGGCCGCGGCGAGATCGCGCGCGGCCTGCTCGTAGTGGCGCAGGTTGGCGTTGACCGAGCCGACGACCACGTCGTTCTCGAGGACCAGGCTCCGGTTGAGCGCCCCGAGGTCGAGGTCGAGGGTGCGTCCACCCGAGGACACGCCGGTCAGGCAGGTGATGCCGTACGCCGCCGTGCTGCTCATCGCGGCGACCACGACCGGACCGGCCCCGGTGGCCTCGATGACGACCTCGGGTCGCAGCCGCTCCATCACCTCGCCGACCTCGTCGTGGTGGTACGTCGCCCCCAGGTCGGCCACCAGGTCGGGCTTGGGACCCTCGGTGACCCGGTCGAGCACGTGCACGTCGAGGCCGCGCTGCACGCCGAGCATCGCGGCCAGCAGCCCCACCGGTCCGGCACCGGTGACCAGGACCCGGTGCGGCTCGAACCAGGCCCGCGCCCCGATCCGCTCGACCTGCTCCCACGCCTTGGCCACCACGGTCGTGGGCTCCAGCAGCACCCCGACCTGCTCGAGCGAGGCGTCGAGCCGGACGGCGTACGCCGGGTCGACGCTCCACCGCTCGCTGGCGTAGCCGTGGGCGCCGGCGATCCCGCGCTCGGTGTACTGCCCGTTGCGGCACATGTCGAACTCGCCGTGCGCGCACGCCCCGCAGGGCACCGGGTCCGGGCGGCGCACCACGCCGACGACGAGGTCGCCGGCGGAGAACCCGGAGTCCTCGGGCGCCTCGCGGACCCGGCCGAGCGACTCGTGGCCGATCACGAGCCGGTCGTCGTTGCCCGGAGCCTTGCCGTACTCGCCCCGGCTGATCTCCTTGTCGGTGCCGCACACCCCGACGAGGAGACCGTCGACGAGCAGTCGGTCGGGCGCCGAGGACGGGTCGGGCACGTCGCGGACCTCGAGGGTGTCGGCGGTGCCGGGCTGGACGGTGAGGGCGCGCATGGCCCCATCGTGCCCCGGGGGTGGACGTACGCCGAGTGGTCACCTGGCGTTCGCCCCCACGGCACCCGGGCAGGACAGGCTCGCCCCATGACCTCGTCCTCCTCGGGAACCCCCGTGCAGCGCCGCGCACTCCTGCGCGCCGCCCCCGTCGCCGGCCTCCTGGCCGCCACGCCCCTCTCGGGCCTGCTCGTCCCCGGTTCGGCCGCGGGCGCCCCTGCCTTCGTCCGCTCCGGTCGGCCCGCCCTCACCCACGGGATCCAGGCCGGTGACGTCGACACCTCCAGCGCGGTGCTCTGGGCTCGCGCCGACCGTCCCTCCCGTCTGGTCGCCGAGATCTCGCTCGACCCGCACTTCCGCCGCTCGCGGCGCGTGCGGGGACCGGTCGTCACGCCGCGCACCGACCTCACCGGGCAGATCCCGTTGCGCGGCCTGCCCGACGGGCGCGACCTCTACTACCGGCTGCACGCCGAGGACGAGCACCACCACCACCGCCACCACCACCACGGGCACGGGCACGGGCACGGGCACGAGGGCGCGCCCGGCGCAGCCCAGGTCGGCCGCCTGCGCACCGCCTCCCGCACGCCGGCCGACGTGCGGTTCCTGTGGTCCGGCGACATCGCCGGGCAGGGCTGGGGCGTCAACCCCGCCTACGGCGGGTTCCGGATCGCCGACGCCATGATCGGCCGCGACGCCGACTTCTTCCTCTGCAGCGGCGACAACGTCTACGCCGACGGGCCGGTCGAGGCCGAGGTCGCCCTGCCCGACGGCTCGACCTGGCACAACCTGGTCACGCCGGAGAAGACCAAGGTGGCCGAGACCCTGGATGAGTTCCGCGGCCAGTACCGCTACAACCTGCTGGCCGACAACTGGCGGGCGTTCCTCGCGCGGACGCCGATCCTGGCCCAGTGGGACGACCACGAGGTCCTCAACAACTGGTACCCGGGCGAGGTCCTGGACGACGACCGCTACGGCGAGAAGCGGGTCGACGTGCTGGCCGCCCGGGCCCACCGCGCCTTCCACGACTACGTCCCGACGGCGGCGACCTCGCCCGACCCGGACGGCCGGGTCTACCGCGTGCTCCACCTCGGGCCGCTGCTCGACGTCTTCGTGCTCGACATGCGCACCCACAAGGACCCGAACACCGCCGACCGCGAGACCACGAGCGACGGCGGGGTGCTCGGGACCCGGCAGACCCGGTGGCTGCTCCGCGAGCTGGAGAGGTCCCGGGCGACCTGGAAGGTGATCGCCAACGACCTGCCCCTGGGCCTGGTGATCCCCGACGGGGATCTCGTCGAGGGACTCGCGCAGGGCGACGACGGCGCGCCCCTCGGCCGCGAGATCGATATCGCACCGGTGCTGTCGGGCCTGAAGCGGCTCGGCATCCGCAACCACGTCTGGCTGACCGCGGACGTGCACTACACCGCGGCGCACCACTACTCCCCCGACCGGGCGGCCTACACCGACTTCGACCCGTTCTGGGAGTTCGTCTCCGGCCCCCTCAACGCGGGGGCGTTCGGGCCCAACGCGCTCGACGGCACGTTCGGCCCGCGTGCGGAGTTCGTCGCCGCTCCTCCGCACGCCAACACCTCGCCCGCGGAGGGCTCGCAGTTCTTCGGCGAGGTCGGCATCGACGCGGGCACGCGGGCGCTGAGCGTGACCCTGCGCGACGTGGAGGGTCGGGCCCTGTTCAGCAAGACCCTGGAGGCCGCCGCCCGCTGACCCGGGCGAGGAGGACGGGTCGACCGGACCGGCAGACTGGGGCCATGAGCGACCTCCCGCGCGCCCTGCGCCTGCTCGACGACCCGGCGTACGTCGCCTTCTGGCGCGAGCGGCACCTGTGCACGGTCACGACCCCCCGGCCCGACGGCACCCTGCACGTCACCCCGATGGGAATCGTGCTCGATCCCGAGCACCGCCGCGCCTGGGGCGTCACGTCGCGGGGGTCGGTGAAGGCGCGCAACCTCGCCGCTGCCGGCGAGGACGGCCTGGTCGTGGCGATCGGGTCCGTCGACGGGCGGTGGTGGGCCTCCGCCGAGGGCCGGGCGTTGGTCAGCGACGACCCCGACGTCGTCGCCGAGGCCGAGAGGCGGTACGCCGAGCGCTACCGGCAGCCGCGACCCAGTCCCGACCGGGTCGCGGTGCGGGTCGAGCTGGACCGTCTGCTCGGCTCGGTGCCCCAGCTCGACGCGACCCGCGTGGTGCAGTCCTGGCACGACGCCGTCAACGCGGGCAACGTGCGCCGGGCCCTGATGTTCTGTGCCCCTGACGTCGCCGTGGGTGGCCCGCGCGGCGCGGCGGCCGGCAGCGAGGTGATGGAGGCGTGGCTGGCCCGCTCGGCGATCACGCTGGAGCCGCAGGAGCCGCTGGTCGAGTCCGAGGGCCGCGTCGTCGTGCGCGAGCACGCCCGGTGGCGCAGCGCGGACGCGCCGGACGGCGTACCGACCGACGAGCCGGCCGAGACCTGGGTCGTCTTCGAGGCGTCCGGTGGGCTGCTGACCTCGGTCCGCCGCTACGAGAGCGCCGACGAGGTCCCGCCGGCCTAGCACGCCGCCGGCCCGGCGCTGCCTCGACCAGCAACGGACAGCAGCCCCGGCTCACTCGGCGCTGGTGACGAACTCCTTGGTCTTGGCGATCGCGAAGCCCCAGCCCTGGGCCAGGCTCGGCTTGGGCGGGACCGCGATCTCGTCGGGGTTGATCACCGCGTCGAGCAGGTAGGGGCCGTCGTGGGCCAGCGCGGTGCGGACGGCGTCGTCGACGTCACCGGGCTTCTCGACCCGGGCGCCCGCCATCCCGATCGCCTCGGCGAGCCGGGCGAAGTCGGGGTTGTGCAGCACCGTGCCGAACTCCGGCAGCCCGACCTGCTCCATCTCGAGCTTGACCATCCCGAGGCGGCTGTTGTTGAAGACCACGACCTTGACCGGCAGGTCGTGGGACACCGCGGTGAGCAGGTCGCCCATCAGCATGGTCAGCCCACCGTCGCCGGACAACGCGATCGCCTGCCGGGACCGGTCGAGACCGGCGGCGCCGAGGGCCTGGGGCATCGCGTTGGCCATCGACCCGAGGTTGTAGGAGCCCAGCAGGCGTCGGGTCCCCCGCATCCGCACGAAGCGCGAGAGCCACACCGTGGCCATGCCGGTGTCGGTGGTGAAGACGGCGTCGTCATCGGCGTGCCGGTCGATCGCGGCGGCGAGCAGCTCGGGGCGGATCTTGGCCTCGGGGTTGTCCACGCGCTTGCGCAGCAGCCCGACCCGCTTGGTGTCGTAGGAGGGATCGGTGAAGTGCTCCTGGCCCGAGCGCCACAGCTCGTAGGCCTTGCGGGCGACCTCGAGGTGGCTGCGGTCCTCCTTGGCCTGCAGCTGCGGCAGCAGTGCACGCAGCCCGTGCAGGGTGTCACCCACGATGGCGTGGTCGACGGGGCTGCGCCGCCCGACGTGGGAGCCGCGCAGGTCGAGCTGCACGACGGTCTTGCCCTCGGGCAGGAACGCCTTGTAGGGGAAGTCGGTGCCGACCCAGAAGAGCAGGTCGCAACCGCGGAAGGCCAGCTCGGTGGCGGGGTTGCCGATCAGCCCGGACTGGCCGACCTCGTAGGGGTTGTCCTCCTCGAGGACCTCCTTGGCCTTGAGCGAGAGCACCATCGGCGCGCCGAGGCGCTCGGCGAGCTGGAGCACCTCCGGCCGGGCGTGCAACGCACCCATCCCGACCAGCAGGGTGACCTTGTCGGCGGCGTTGATCGCGGCCGCCGCCTCGCTGATCGACACCGCGGACGGCACGAGCTCCGGCTGCTCGGTCAGGAACCGCGGGACCGTGGTGCCCTCCGGCACCTCGAGGTCGCCGACGTCCCCGGGCAGGGTCAGCACCGCGACGCCGCGCTCGGCGAGCGCCGCGTTGGCAGCCTGCTCGATCAGCTGGGGCAGCTGGTCTGTGTCCATCACGGTCTGGTTGAAGACCGAGACGTCCTCGAACAGGGTGTCGTTGTCGACCTCCTGGAAGAACTCGGTGCCGATGTCCTCGCGCGGCACCTGGCCGCAGATCGCGAGCACCGGTGCGTGGGACTTCTTGGCGTCGTAGAGGCCGTTGAGCAGGTGCACGGCACCGGGACCGACGGTGCCCATGCACACGGCGAGGTCGTCGGTCAGCTGCGCCTGCGCGCTGGCCGCGAACGCACCGGCCTCCTCGTGGCGCACCCCGATCCACTCCATGCGGTCCTCGCGCCGGATGGCGTCGGTGACGGGGTTGAGGGCGTCGCCCACCACGCCCCACACCTGGCGCACGCCATGGTCGGCCAGGGCGGTGATCAGCAGCTCGGCGACGGTCGTCATGGGGGTCCTCCCGTGGGGTCAGTTGGCTCCGTCCTTCCTACCAGCGCCCTTGCGCGCCGCCTCCACCCCGCGGAGGGGCACCTCGGGGAGGATGAGGCCGTGCGCCCCTCACCGATCCCCCACGGAGCCACGGCCCGGCGCCTGGAGTGGAGCCTGCTCCCGCCGTACGTGCGCGACCTCGTCGAGCGACGGTGCGGCGCCCCCGTGGTCGAGGCGCTCTCCCAGGGCGCCGGCTTCACGCCGGGCTTCGCCTCGGTGCTGGTCTGCGCCGACGGGAGCCGGCACTTCGTCAAGGCCGCGTCCGTGCTCGCCCAGGCACCGTTCGCGCAGTCCTACCGGCAGGAAGCCCGCAAGCTGGGCGGGCTCCCCGCGCGCACGCCGGCGCCCCGGCTGCTGTGGACCCACGACGACGGCGAGTGGGTGGTGCTCGGCATCGAGCACGTCGACGCGCACCTGCCCGCCCGTCCCTGGCGCGCCGACGAGCTCGACCGGTGCCTCGACGTGCTGGAGGACGTCGCCCGCGTCCTCGGTGCCGGCCCGCCCGCGCTCGCGCTGGAGAGGATCGAGGACGACCTGGCCGCGCTGCCGTCGCGGTGGGACGAGCTCACGCCCGCCGACGTCGACACCTTCGGCTGGGACCTGCCCGGCTTCGCCGACCACCTCGCGGAGGCCGCGTCGCTCGCGGCCGGGTTCGGTGCGGCGGTCGCGGGCACCACGGTCGTGCACACCGACCTGCGCGACGACAACCTGCTGCTGCTCGACGACGGCCGCGTCCTGGTCTGCGACTGGAACTGGCCCGTGCTGGGTGCCGCCTGGGTCGACACCGTCACGTTGCTGGTCAACCCCCGCGGCGACGGGGTCGACGTGGAGGCGCTGCTGGCCGCGCGCCCGCTCACCCGTGACGTCCCGCCCCTCGACGTCGACGCCTTCCTCGCCGCGCTGGCCGGCTACTTCCTCACCGCCGCGACCCAGGCGGTGCCGACCACCTCGCCGCACATCCGCGACGCGCAGCGCTGGCAGGGCGAGGCGTGCTGGGACTGGCTCGCCGAGCGTCGGGGCTGGTTGTGACGGTGCCTCGCAGCAGCCCCGCGACCGGGCGGACGGCGTACGCCGACGTGCCGGTCGCCGTGCACTCCTGGGTCGAGGAACAGCTGGGGTCGCCCGTGGTCGGCGTGGTCGAGCAGTCCGGCGGGATGTCGCCGGGGTGCGCGACCCGGGTGCGCTGCGCCGACGGCACCCGAGGATTCGTCAAGGCGGTGCGTGCCGGGCTCAACGCGGACACCCCGACCCTGTTCCGGCGCGAGGCCGACGCGCTGGGCCTGATCGGGTCGGACCCTCTCTGGGCCGACCTGTCTGGGCCGACCTGCTGGCCTCCTACGACGACGGCGACTGGGTGGCCCTGCTGCTCGAGGACGTCGACGGGGTCCGACCCGACCTCACCGACGCCGCCACGGCCGACCTGCTCTGCGGGGCCACCGAACGGCTCGGCGAGACGCTGGTCCGGCGGGTGCCGCACCCGCCGGCGCCCGACCCGACACCCTGGCCGGGCACCAGCGGTCTGCTCGACCTCTCGGTCGGGATGCGGACCTGGGCCGGCTCGTTCGAGCACGTGCTCGTCGCAGGCCTGCTCCCGCCGTGGTTGGAGCACCGCGCGGACGACCTGCGCCCAGGGATCACCGGGCTGGCGGCCGGGGTCGCCACGGGCGGGCGACTGGTGCACTGGGACGTGCGCGACGACAACATCCTCGTGCGGCCCACCGGCGAGGTCGTCTTCGTCGACTGGGGCGGCTGCGGGGTGGGTGCGGCCTGGATGGATCCCCTGCTGGTCCGTCTGGGACGCGCCCACGAGGAGTGGTTCGACCACAGCGTGGCCTCCTCCCCCGCCCTGCAAGCGTTCGGCGACGACGCGGTGACGTGCTTCGTGGCGGCCTTCGGCTCCCACCTCACCTGGCGCAGCCACACCGCGGTCGACGTCGGGCTGCCGAAGCTGGCGGCGTTCCGTCGCCGCCATGCCACTCGCGCCCTCGCGGGGGTCGCCCGCCGCCTCGGTGCACCGGCCGGGACGTCATCCGGTGCGGCCCATGGCGCACGCTGAGGTGGGATGACGTCCGCCGGAGAGCGCACGCCGTCGCACCACCGCCGCCGGGACCACGGGGCGGAGCGGACGGATTTGGGGCACCCGCGGCCCGCTGCTAGCCTTACCCGTCGCTGCGGCGCGCGTTCGACTGCGCCTGCGGCCACCGACCTCAGCTCACATCCGGCAGCACCGACCGCGAAGGCTAACCCGTGGCGAACATCAAGTCCCAGATCAAGCGCAACAAGCAGAACGAGAAGGCGCACGAGCGCAACAAGGCCGTCAAGAGCGACGTGAAGACCGCGATCCGCAAGTTCCGCGAGGCCGCTGCCTCCGGCGACAAGGACTCCGCGACCACGCTCGGCCGGGCCGCCTCGCGCAAGCTCGACAAGGCCGTCTCCAAGGGTGTCATCCACAAGAACCAGGCCGCGAACCGCAAGTCGGCCATCGGCCGCACCACCGCGTCCCTCTGACCCGCCTCACGCTGATCGACCCCTGCCGCTGAGCTCGGCTCATCGACCCGCCCGGACCCCCGTCCGCGCGGGTCGTTCGTCGTTGAGAGCGACCCGGCAGATCTGCAGGTCTGCAGGTCAGCGGGCCTCGCGCAGGCCGGTGATGGTCAGCACCAGCCGCTCGAGCGTGTACGCCGCGTCGCTGGCCGCCCCCTTGACGTCGGCGTCGGCCGCCGCGACCGCGCGCAGCGCCGCGGCGAGCGCGTCGTCGGGCCACGAGCGCGACTGGTCCCGCACCATCCGCAGCTTCCACGGCGGCACCCCCACCTCCCGGGCGAGGTCGGCCTCGCGCATGCCGCGCGGCGCACCCCGGTAGCGCGCCAGACCCCGGACGCTGCCCGCGAACGCCGAGGTCACCAGGACCGGCGCGGTGCCGTTGTCCAGCGCCCAGCGCAGCTCCTCGAGCGCGGCCTCCCGCCGCCCGGCGACCGCCGCGTCCGCGACCGCGAACGACTTGGCCTCGGCCCGGCCCCCGAAGTAGCGGGCGACGACCTCGGTGCCGATGGTGGTGCGGGCGAAGTCGGAGGCGAGCTGCCCCGCCGCCGCGGCCAGCGAGCGGAGGTCGTGCCCGACGGCCTGGACGAGCAGGTCCGCCGCCTCCCGCTCGATGCCCGCGCCGCGGGCCCGGACCTCGGCCGCCACGAACGCCGGCAGCTCCGAGGGCCTCAGCTCACCCGACTTGACCTCGACGACGGCGCCGAGCTTGCGCAGCCTGGTCAGCGTGCCGCTGCCCTTCTGCCCGCCGGAGTGGACGAGCACGAGGGCGACGTCCTCGGCGGGGGCCGCGGCGTAGTCGAGCAGGCCGGGCACGGACTCCTCGGGCAGGTCCTGGAGGTTGCGCACCACCACGCACCGCACGCTGGAGAACAGCGACGGCGCGGCGAGCTCGCCGAGCGTGGCCAGGGTCAGCGAGGCGCCGACGGTCTCGGAGTGCTCGGACTCGGCGTCCGCCGCGCGCACGACCTCGCGGGCCTGCGTCACGGTGCGCTCGGAGAGGAACTCCTCCTTGCCCGTGACCAGCAGGACGCGTCCCAGGACGTCGGCGGTCTTCACGGTCGGGAGCCTGCCACAGCGCACCGACGCTGCTCCGCTCAGCGTGACCGAACGGCAAGCTCGTCACCCTCGGCCAGCACCGCGACGTCACCCTCGAGATCGGTGCGGTGCACCTCGGCGCCGGCGCGGGTCAGGGTCTCCAGGGTGCCGGCGGCCGGGTGGCCGTAGTCGTTGTCCTCGCCGACCGAGACGAGCGCGATCTCGGCGTCCACCGAGGCCAGCCAGTCCTGGTCCTGGTACCGGCTGCCGTGGTGGGGCACCTTGAGCACGTCGACGTCCAGCCGCGGCAGCGTGGCGGCCAGGGCGCTCTGGGCGGGCGGCTCGACGTCGCCGGTCAGCAGGATCCGTACGCCGTCGACCTCCGCCAGCAGGACGACGCTCGCGTCGTTGGCGCTCGAGCCGTCCCCGGCCCCGGCATCCACCGGTCCGGGCGCGGGCCACAGCACCTGCACGGTGGCCTCGCCGACCGTGATCGTGCGACCCCACGGCGCGAGGTCGGGTGCGGGCAGGTCGTCGCTCGCACGGGCGGCGTCGAGCACCTCCTCGACCCCGCTCGGTGGGTCGAGGACCCGCGTCGTGAGCACCTCGCCCACGGGTCGGTCGCCGATCCCGGCCAACCCGTCGACGTGGTCGGCGTGGAAGTGGGTGAGCACCACCAGCGGCACCGTGCGCACCCCGAGCCGGTCCAGGCAGCGGTCGATCAGTGCCGGGTCGGGCCCGACGTCGACGACCACCGCCTCGTGCTCGCCGGCTCGCAGGACCAGCCCGTCGCCCTGGCCGACGTCGCACATCACCATCACCCAGCCGCTCGGCGGCCAGCCGGGTGAGGGCAGGCGGGCCAGCACGATCACAGCGACCACCAGGCAGGTCAGCACGCTGAGCCGGCGGCGTCGCAGCACCCACAGCCCGCCGAGCGCCACCACGACGCTCAGCACGGTCAGCGCGGCGATGGCAGCGGCGCTGGTCCCCCAGGTCAGCGCGGGCAGCGGGAGCGCGGACCCCGTCGCGGCGACCAGTGCGATCCAGCCCACGCACCACGCAGCAGGGGTCGCGACGACCTGCGCGAGGGGTGGCGAGAGCAGGCCCACGAGCCCGCCGAGCAGCCCCAGCACCGTCGCCGGCCCGACGGCGGCACCGACCGCCAGGTTGGCGGCGACGGCCACCAGGCTCACCTGGCCCGAGATCGCGGCCACCACCGGGGTGCACGCGAGCTGGGCGGCGGTCGGGACGGCCACGGCCTCGGCGACCACCCGGGGGGTCCAGGTGGCCAGGGCGTCCCGCAGGCCCGGGCCCAGCAGCACGATCCCGCCCGTGGCGAGAACGGAGAGCGCGAACCCCGGCGACGTGGCGAGCGAGGGACTGGCCAGCAGCAGCACGACCATCGCCACCCCGAGCGCCCGCGCCGCGCGGTCCCGGCCGTTCAGGCCGAGCGCGACGAGGCCCACGCTGCCCATCACCGCCGCGCGCAGCACGCTCGGCTCGGTGCGTGCGAGCAGGACGAACCCGACCACCCCGCAGGCACCGACGGCGGTCAACCACCGGCCCCGGGCCCCGACGGCCCGGGCGAGCACGACCAAGAACCCCACCAGCAGCGTCAGGTTGGTCCCCGACACCGCGGTGAGGTGGGTCAGACCGGTCACCCGGAACTGCTCGGCGACGTCGGGGTCGAGCCCGGCGTCGTCGCCGTCGACCAGCGCGGGCACGAGCACCCGTTGGACGGGTGGCCGGTGGGCCACGGCCTCCCGGATCGCCGCTCTCAGCCTCCCCGCGGCCCGCCACGCCGGACCGGGTCGCGCGACCAGGACCGGCTCGTCGGGCGAGACCACGAGCGCCGCGAGGTCCTCGTCGTCGGCCGGGGCCAGCCGGCCCGTCGTGGTCACCGTCGACCCCAGCGCGGCGGAGCGCCAGACGGGGTCGCCGAGCACCAGCAGCGGCACGGCGACCGCCAGGTCGCGGCCCCGTCCGCTGATCCGTCGGCTCTCGACCCGCAGGGCGACCAGGTCCCCGAACTGCCCGTGCACGACGCGTGGGTCGGAGACCACCCGGACGGTCAGGTCGACCACCGCACCGTCGGCCGCCAGGACGGGCACCGGCCCGTCGGCGACCGCGGCGACGCGGAGGAAGGCCACCGCGGCCACCGCGGCCACGACGAGCCCCAGCGCCGCGACGGTCGCCGTCCGGGCCTCGGGCGAGCCGCGGTCGCGGCAGCGCGACCACCGTCGCCACCAGAGGACGAGCGGCACGCACGCAGCGACGGCCACGGCCGCCACGACGAACCCGGGGGCGGCGCGCCCGACCAGGGCCCCGGCCCAGGCGCCCGCCCCGAGCAGCAGCGTGCGCAGGTCCGGCAGGGACCGCACGGGCCGCACCGCACCCGGGTCCTGCTCGCCGCGTCCCGCCGGCCCAGGTCCCTCCGGCGGCGGCAGCCTCACACGCTGACGTGGGGGGCCAGGGTGGCCAGTGTCTTGTCACCGATCCCGTCGACCTCGAGCAGCTCCTCGACCGCGGTGAACCCGCCGTGCTGGTCGCGCCAGGCCAGGATCGCCGCGGCGGTCACCGGTCCGACCTCGGGGAGGGTCTCCAGCGTGGCCTGGTCGGCGGTGTTGAGGTTGACGATCGCGACGGGGGCGGCCCCGCCCGCGGACGGCGAGGTCACTCCGGGCACGACCGGCGAGACCGGTGCCGTGTCGACCGCACCCGGCGGGCCGCCCACGACCACCTGCTCCCCGTCCACGAGCGGCCGGGCCAGGTTCAGCGACGTCAGGTCGACGCCAGGGCGGGCACCCCCGGCGGCCTCGAGCGCGTCGACCACGCGCGATCCCGTCGGGAGCACGGCGATGCCGGGGCGGCGTACGTCGCCGGCGACGTCGACCACGACCTCGCCGGTCCCGGTGGCGGTGCCGGCCGGGCTCGGGCCCGTCGCGGCGCCGCCGGCCGCCCCGGCCACCTCGGCCGTCGTGGGCTCAGCGGCGACCGGCGCAAGGGCGACGAGATCGGCACCGTCGGTGGTCGCGGTCGACGCGGGTGCCTGGTCCTGCCCGGGATCGGCACGGACCACCCACCACGCGGTCAGGGCCAGGCCGAGCGCCACCACGGTGGCGACGACGGCGACGTGCGGCGCACCCAGGGTGAACGCGCCGCGCACGGCCGGCGGCCAGACCCGCGTCGCCGCCCGACCGGTCGCCGCCGAGGTCACGGCCCGCACGCCCTCGCCCGCCCGCCGCGACGCGTGCCGCCCCGGTACGGGGAGCACCACCGCCCGCGGCGTCGGGGGCGTCAGCGGGACCGGGGCGACAGGTCGGGCAAGCGGGTGACGGCCGACCGGGGCGTCGTCGACCGCAGGAAGGTCCCACGGGTCGGCCTGGTCGACCTCTCCGCCCCCGCCGGCATCGTGGCCGACGCGCTCCTGACCGACCGGGTGCTCGCTCCGCACGCCCGCCAGCTCGCGGGCGAGGAGGTCGAGGCGCCGCTCGACGGCATCGTCGTGCTCGGACGGACGGTTCGCTCGCATGGGCAGACGCTAGGGCGGGACCGGACCCTGCCGCCGCGCGCGCCCGCCGGGCTGTGGACAACCCGCGACAGGCCGACCTGTGGACGCGACCCGGCCCCCGCCGGCCGGTCTCACAGCCGGGGTGCCACGCACACCGCGAGCATCCCGGGCCCGACGTGGGCCCCGAGCACGGCCCCGAGCTCGGAGCACCACACGTCGCGCCCCTCCAGGTTGGTCGCCAGCCGCTCGCGCAGCGCGTCGGTGAGGGCGCCCGCGCGGTCCGGGCTCGCCAGGTGGGCCACCCCCACGTCGACCGCGCTGTCGCCGGCGGCCTGGACGGCGAGCTCCTCGAGGCGCGACAGGGCCCGCGCCGAGGTCCGGACCCGCTCG
This sequence comes from uncultured Actinomycetota bacterium, assembly GCA_963740745.1. Taxonomy (GTDB): domain Bacteria; phylum Actinomycetota; class Actinomycetes; order Propionibacteriales; family Nocardioidaceae; genus Nocardioides. The sequence continues at coordinate 318,045 of CAVUFK010000007.1, read as the reverse complement.
AGGTTGGCCACCCGCCCGTCCTCGATGAACAGCAGCGGCTTGACCGCGAGCGCGCCGCCGAGCAGGGCCGCGGCAGCGCCGATCCGGCCGCCGCGCCGCAGGTACTCCAGGGTGTCGACGTAGAACAGCGCCGAGCAGCCCTCGGCGCGGCGACGAGCAGCCCCGGCCGCCTCCTCGGCGCCCGCTCCGTCGGCCACCGCCTCCGCGGCACTGAGGGCGGCGTACCCGGTGCCGATGCCGACCTGGCGGGTGTCGACGACGTGGACCCGCACGGGCGAGTCCCGCGCCGCGACCTGGGCGGACTCGACCGTGCCGCTCATGTCGCCGGACAGGTGGACCGAGACGATCTCGCTCGCCCCGGCCGCGGCGGCGGCGCGGTAGGCCTCCAGCATCACGGCCGGTCCCGGGCGCGAGGTGCTGACCGGGACGAAGTCACGCAGGGCGGTGGCCACCTTGTCCGGCGTGGCCTCGGTCGAGCCCTCGTCGTAGGAGCGCGACCCGATCACCACCTGCAACGGCACGACGACGAGGCCGTGCCGCTCGACCACGTCGGCGGCGAGGCTCGCGGTCGAGTCGGTGACGACGGCGATCGCGGGGTCGGGCATGGGCGGCAGGCTACTGGGCCGCCGACTCCCCCGACGGCTCGCCGCCCTCCTGCTCGATCGTGTCGGCGACGACCTTGCGGGGGGCCGGCGCGGGCGCGACCCGCGCCGCGACCTCGGGCGGCACGTCGCGGCTCGAGGCCTGCTGCAGGCCGCGGACGCGGTCCTCGACGACCCAGGTGCTGCGGGTGAAGGCCTTGTCGCCGACCACACTGACCCGCGGGACGCAGCGGAACCTCGCCGTCAGCGAACCGGGGGTGATCGTGGTGCTGACGTAGCCGCGCAGGTTGGTCCAGAACCTCAGGTCGGGGTTCTGCGCGAACCAGGGGTGCCGCCCGTCGGCCTCGTCGTAGCCGTCGCCCCCGGAGGTCACCGAGGTCGTGACGAGCTCGGAGCCGACCAGCGGCGAGCCCGGGTCGGCCGGGTCGCGGCGCAGGTCGCCGGCCCAGTGCGAGTGCACGTCGCCGCTGAGCACGACGGGGTTGCGCACGCCGGCGTCGACCCAGCTGCCGATCAGCCGGGAGCGCGCCGCCGGGTAGCCGTCCCAGGCGTCGAGCGGGACCGGCGCGGCCGGTCCGGGATCGGTGTCGCGACGACCGAAGAAGGCCTGCTGGGCCACCAGGTCCCACCGCGACGGCGCCGAGCGGAAGCCCCGGGTCAGCCACCGCTCCTGCGTGCGACCGAGCATCGTGCGTCGCGGCTGCGAGGCCTCGGCGCACTCGTCGATGCCGCCCTGGCAGGCCTGGTCGTCGCGGTACTGGCGCGTGTCGAGGAGGTGGATCGAGGCGAGGCCGCCCCAGCGCACGCGCCGGTAGAGCACCATGTCGCCGCCGTCCGGGCGTGCCCGGGCCCGCAGCGGCATGTGCTCGTAGTAGGCGCGGTACGCCGCGGCGCGGCGGCGCGGGAACCCGCGCTGCTCCCGGGGGTTGCCGGCGACGTCGCCGGCGTAGTTGTTGGCCACCTCGTGGTCGTCCCACACCGCCAGCCAGGGCGCCACCGCGTGCGCGCGCTGCAGGTCCGGGTCGGTCTTGTACTGCGCGTGGCGGCGGCGGTAGTCGGCCAGGGTGAGCAGCTCATCGCCGCGGTGCTGGCGTCCCAGGTTCCTCGGGCCGCGCCCGCCCTCGTAGAAGTAGTCGCCCAGGAAGACCACGAGGTCGGGCCGCTCCTGGGCGAGCCTGCGGTAGGCGGTGAAGTAGCCGAAGGGCAGGTTGGCGCACGAGACCGTGACGAGGTCGAGACGCTGACCCGCCCCGACGTCGCCGTACGCCGGCGCCGTCCGGCCCCGGCCGGTCCTCGAGACGTGCCCGGGCACGCGGAAGCGGTAGTAGTACTCGCGATCCGGGCGCAGGCCCTCGACCTCGACGTGCACGCTGTGGGCGACGTTCGGCCCGGTCACCGTGCTGCCGTCCTGCACGACCCGACGGAAGCGCGGGTCGCTCGCCACCTGCCACTGCACCCGGTAGCGCCGGGAGGGCACCCCGGCGCGGCCGTCGGCGGCCAGCGGGTCCGGCGCCAGGCGGGTCCAGATCACGAAGCCCCGCGGGTCGGGATCGCCGGACGCGACGCCGAGGGTGAAGGGGTCGCCACGGAGCCGAGGCGCGGCCGCCGTCGCGCGGGTGTCGGTCAGCAGACCCGCCGCGGGCGAGGCGAGGGCGAGCCCGGCCCCGCCGACGAGCTTGCGCCGTGCCACGTCGCTCTCCGGGCTGGTCCGGACCGTCATCGTGCTCCCCATGTCGTCATCGTCCTCGAGCCTAGGCACTCGGCCCGCGGACCGTGGCCGCATCGCGACCAGTCCGGCCGCCCAGACCTGCGCCCGCGCCGTCCCCCTTGCCGTCGAGCAGGCGCCTCACACCACGATGTTGACCAGCTTGGGGACCCGCACGACCACCTTGCGCACCGGCCGGCCGTCGATGGCGCGCAGGACCGCCTCGTCGGCCATCGCGGCCGCCTCCAGGTCGGCCTCCGAGACGTCCGGCGAGACCTCCAGCCGGGAGCGGACCTTGCCCTGGACCTGCACGACGGCGGTGACCGACTCCTGCACCAGGAGCGCAGGCTCGACCTCCAGCCACGCGGAGGTGGCGACCAGGTCGTCGCGCTCGGTGTGCCCCAGGCGCTCCCACATCTCCTCGGCGACGTACGGCGCCACCAGGCTCAGCAGCTGGGCGACCGTCTCGGTCGCCTCGCGCACCGCCGGGTCACCCCCGCCGACGCCGGTGTCGATGGCCTTGCGGGTGGCGTTGACCAGCTCCATGGTCCGCGCGACCGCGACGTTGAAGCGGTGGGACTCCACCAGGGCCTGGGCCTCGGAGACGGTGCGGTGCGTGGCCGCCCGCAGCGCGGGGTCACCGCCGGCCGGGTCGGTGCCGGGCACGCTGGTGACGTCGCCCGACAGCCGCCAGGCCCGCTGCAGGAAGCGCAGCGACCCGGCCGGGCTCATGTCAGCCCAGTCGATGTTGTCCTCCGGCGGGCTGGCGAAGACCAGGGTCAGGCGCACCGCGTCGACCCCGAACTCCTCCAGCTGCCTGCCCAGGTCGACGCCGTTGCCCAGCGACTTGCTCATCTTGCGCCCGGCGTTGATGACCTTGCCCTGCGACAGGTACGCCGAGAACGGCTCGTCCCACGCCAGCAGCCCGGTGTCGCGCAGCACCTTGGTGAAGAAGCGGGCGTAGAGCAGGTGCAGCACGGCGTGCTCGTCGCCGCCGATGTAGAGGTCGATCGGCCCCCACGCAGCGGCCTGCTCGCTGCTGAAGGCCTGCGTGTCGTCACCCGGGGACAGGAAGCGCAGGAAGTACCACGAGGAGTCGACGAAGGTGTCCATCGTGTCGCTGTCACGGCGCGCCGGTCCCCCGCACGTCGGGCACGCGACCTCGACCCACTCGGTCGCCGCCCCCAGCGGCGAGGTGCCCTTGGGCTTCAGGTCGGCGCCGCGCAGCTCGGGCAGCTCGACCGGCAGCTGATCGGTGGGGACGGCGACCTCACCGTCGACCGGGCAGTGGATGATCGGGATCGGGGCGCCCCAGTAGCGCTGGCGCGACAGCAGCCAGTCGCGCAGCCGGAAGTTGACCGTCCCCTCGCCGGAGCCGTCGGCCTCCAGGCGCTCGATGATCGTGGCGATGCCCCGGGCCTTGTCGCCCAGGCCGTCCAGCGGTCCGCTGTTGACGTAGACCCCGTTGCCCGTGGTCGCCTCGAAGGTCTCCTCCGGGTTCGGCTCGCCGGTGTCGACGACGCGGCGCACCGGCAGGTCGAAGACGCGGGCGAAGTCCAGGTCGCGCTGGTCGTGCGCCGGCACCGCCATGATCGCGCCCGTGCCGTAGTCGGCCAGCACGTAGTCGGAGGCCCACACCGGCACCCGCTCGCCGTTGACCGGGTTGGTCGCCGTCACGCCCAGGTCGACGCCGGTCTTGGTGCGGTCGGTGGCCAGCCGGTCGATGTCGGAGGCCTTGCGGATCTCCTCGACGTACGCCGCCAGCGCGTCGCGCCGCCCGGGCGCGACGATCTCGGCGGCCAGCGGCGCGTCGGCGGCGACCACCATGAAGGTCGCGCCGTACAGCGTGTCCGGGCGCGTCGTGTAGACGGTCACCGGCTCCTCGCGCCCCTCGACCCGGAACCGCACGTGGGCGCCCTCGGAGCGTCCGATCCAGTTGCGCTGGGCGTTGACGACCTTGCCGATCCAGGTGTCCTGCAGCTCCTCCAGGCAGTCGTAGAGCTCCTGGGCGTAGGCGGTGGTGCGGAAGTACCACTGGGTCAGCTCGCGCTTGGTGACCTCCGCGCCGCAGCGCTCGCAGGTCCCGTCGGCCAGCACCTGCTCGTTGGCCAGCACGGTCTGGTCGTTCGGGCACCAGTTGACGGGGCTGTTGCGGCGGTAGGCCAGGCCCTGCTCGCGGAACTTCAGGAACAGCCACTGGGTCCAGCGGTAGTACTCCGGGTCGGAGGTGTGCAGCCGGCGCGTCCAGTCGAAGGCCAGCCCGTAGGCCTTCATCGACTCCGCCTGGGTCTCGATGTTGGCGTAGGTGTACGTCGAGGGGTGGGTGTCGTTGCGGATCGCGGCGTTCTCCGCGGGCAGGCCGAAGGAGTCCCAGCCCATCGGGTTGAGCACCTCGTAGCCGCGGAAGCGCCAGTAGCGCGCGATCACGTCGTGCAGCGCGAAGACCTCGGCGTGACCCATGTGCAGGTCGCCCGAGGGGTAGGGGAACATCGTCAGCGCGTAGCGCTTCTCGCGCTCGCTGGCGTCGTCGGCGGTGAACGGCGCGAGGTCGTCCCACACCGGGCGCCACTTGTCCTGGATCGCGCGCGCGTCGTACGTCGCCGCGTCGGTCTCGGTCCCCTGGGTCTGGGCCCTGGGTCTGGGGGCGTTGGGTGGTCATCTCGGGTCCTTCGGGTCGCTGCTGCTGGTCTCGGGCATGAAAAAACCCCTCGCAGGGAGGGGTGGCCGCGCGATCAGTGACTGATCAGCGCGGCTGTCCAAGAAGCAGGGAGATGGTGCTCATGGATCCAGGGTAGCGCCTGGCCCGCGGATCGGTGCCATCCGCTGACACCGATCCGCGGCGCTGGGCCAGGCGGTCGCGTCAGCGACGCCCGACGACCGGGTTGAGCGCGCTGCGCGCCGGCGCACCGGGGGCGGTGTCGGGCAGGAACTCCTGCCAGGTGCCGCTGATCATCGTGGGCGCGTCGACGACCCGGGCGCCGTCGGCGAAGTACGTCGTGGCGAGCGCGCGCCGCGGCTGGGTGGTCCGGTTCGGCCCTGCGGTGTGGAAGCACAGCGAGGAGTGGAAGCTGACCTCGCCGACGGCGTACGGGCTGTCGGTCACCTCGACCCCGCCCGCACCGAAGCGCTGCGAGACGGCGACGTCGTAGCTGGTGCCGACCTTGTCGAACTCCAGGCCGGTGAGCACCTCGCGCAGGCCGGAGCCGTGGGCGAAGCTCAGCGGGCCCATCGCGGCCGGGATGGCCGACATCGGCATCCAGGCGGTCACCACCGAGGTCGAGTCGAGCGGGAAGTGCTCGTCGTCGTGGTGCCAGGGCGTGCGCCCGCACGCGGGCTCCTTGCTCAGGGCGTTGTCGTGGTAGATCCGCACGCCGGACTCCCCCAGCAGGTCGGCGGCGACGCCCCCGAGGCGGGCCGACGTCGCCACCAGGCGCATCAGGTCGTCGTGGAGCCACATCTGCTCCAGGGCCAGGAACCGGCCGGCGGTGTCGGTGCCGTGCTCGGCGACGAGGAGGTCGTCGAGACGCTCGGCCAGGCGGCGTACGACGCCCGGGGTGAGCACGTCGGGCAGCTTGACGAAGGCGTCGCGGCCGAAGCGGGCGGCCGCGTCGTCGGGCACGTCGTAGGGCGTGGCCAGCAGGGTCGCGACCTCCTCGTCGCTCGCAGCCGGTACGTCGGGCAGCCCCGGTCCGTCGACGAGGTCACCGGCGGCCTCGGGGTTCTCCGCGAGCGTGACGTACCAGTCCCACCACTGCTGGTCGTCGCCGTCCCAGGCGGCGTCGATGCCGCCCTCGCGGTTGCCCTCGGGGAGCTTCTCGTTGGATGTCACAGCCACAGCAGTGCCGCCTCGTGCTCGAAGGTCCAGGTCCCGTCGCTGCCCCGGCAGGAGGCGAGGTAGTCGCCGAGGACCGGCGTCGCCTCCATCTCCTCCAGGCTCAGCGCGTCGTCGAAGGCGCAGCGTTGCAGGAACCCCTGCGCCACGGCACGATCCGCGGTGCCGCTGGTGTAGCGGATCCGCTCCTCGCGCACCGCGGCCCCGGCCGCCACGAGGGCGTCGCGGACCTGCTCGGCGCTGGTGAAGGGCTCGACCCCGGCCGCGCCGGGCACGCCGGCGCGGTAGGCCTCGTAGAAGGCCACGTAGTGGCCGGCCGCGGTGGCCTGGGCGACGAAGCCGAGACCGCCGGGGGCGATCGCGCCCACGAACCGCTCGGCGGCCAGGCCCAGCTCGGCGAGCGGGACGGCGTACAGCGCGTGCGTGGCCCAGACGACGTCGTAGGTCAGGTCGGCCGGGAGGTCCTGCAGCGTGCAGACGAGCTCGCGGCCGGCGACGAACGGCGGCTCGAGCCTGGCCTTCGCCTCGGCCACCGAGAACGCGGACGGGTCGAGCAGGTCGTAGGTCAACGACTGCTCCACCCCGAGCCCGGCGTAGGACTGCAGGGCTGCGGGGAACTTCCCGCTCCCGCACGCCACGTCGAGCACGGTGGTGCGACCGGTGAGCAGGGAGCTCCAGTCGGCGGCCTCGGCGAGGCGGCGGTAGTCGCCCGTGGCGAGGACGTAGAACGCCTCCATCTCGGCGCGCCCGTCCTCGCTCCAGTGGGCGAGGCTGCGGCTGGCGGTGTCCTGGCTGGACGTCACGACGGGGTCTCCGGAGGGCTCGCGACCACGGGCGGTGTTGGGGTGCTCGGGGTCGCCGTGGTTCTGTGGGGACTCTACGACCCGGTCCTTCCGCACCGGCGAGCCGCCTGATCGGAGCACCGCGTGGTCCTGGGACACCCCCCGACGGAGGCGCTGCGCGCGCTCGACCCGGAGGTCTACGCGCGTGGTCACGCCCTCTTCGAGGACCGCTCGGACCAACGAGCCCGGATCATCTCGTGGCTCGGGGACCGGATCGCCCGCCGGGCCGGGGCACGGGCCCTGTCGGTGCTCTCGGTCGGCTGCGGTGACGGCTCGGTCGACGCCGCGCTCGCCCGTCGCGCGTGCGAGAAGGCGCCGCCCGGCTCGCGTCGCGCCTGGACGGGCATCGAGCCCCACGCACCCTCGGCCGAGGCCTTCACCACGGCCCTGAACGCCGTCGACGTGGCGGGGCTGCAGGCCCGGTGCCGGGTCGCCCGCTTCGAGGACGTCACCATCTCGCGCGGCTTCGACGTCGTCACGTTCGTGCACTCCCTCTACTACGTGGGCGACCTCACCGCCGCACTGCGCTCGGCGATCGAGCTGGTCGCGCGCGACGGCGAGCTGCTGGTGCTGCACGCACCGCTCAGCGACCTGAACCGCCTCACCACCGCCGTCGCACCCCCGGTCGAGGGCCGTGCCCAGCCGTGGGCCGAGCAGGTCGAGGGGGCTTTCGCAGCGCTGCCCGTGCGGGTCGAGCGCACCGAGCTCGAGGCGACCGTCGACCTCGGCGACGCCGACGAGGCCGACCCGGCCCTGCTCGACTTCGCGGTGCAGGCGGTCCTGGACCCGCCGACCCGGGCCTGGGTCCTCGAGCAGCTCGACGCGATCGCCGAGCCCGGGGCGGGACGCCGCATCGCGCACCCCGTCACGGCGTACGTCGTGCGGCCGACGGGTCGCGGCGACACCCCTGCCTGAGGTCGGCGCGGTCGCCTACGATCGCCTTCCATGACCGACACCGGACCCAGCCAGCGCACCGTCTCCGACCTGTTCCGCCTCGACGGGCGGGTGGCGCTGGTCACCGGCGCCTCGAGCGGGCTCGGCGTGGCCTTCGCCGAGGCACTGGCCCAGGCCGGGGCCGACGTCGTGCTCGGCGCGCGCCGCACCGACCGGCTGCGCGACACCGCGACCCTCGTCGAACGGGCGGGTCGCCGCGCGGTGACCGTGACGACCGACGTGTCCGACCCGGACTCCTGCACCGCGATGGTGCAGGCCGCGATGGACGAGCTGGGCCGGGTCGACGTCCTGGTCAACAACGCCGGCATCGGCACCGGCGCCCCGGCGACCCGGGAGAGGCCCGAGGACTTCCGCCAGGTCATCGACATCAACCTCAACGGCTGCTACTGGATGGCCCAGGCGTGCGGGCGCGTGATGGGCCCGGGCTCGAGCATCATCAACATCTCCTCGGTCCTCGGGCTGACGACCGCCGGTCTCCCCCAGGCCGCCTACGCCTCCTCCAAGGCCGGCCTGACCGGGATGACCCGCGACCTGGCCCAGCAGTGGACCGGCCGCAAGGGCATCCGGGTCAACGCCGTGGCTCCCGGGTTCTTCGCCTCCGAGATGACCGAGCAGTACCCCGACGGCTACCTCGAGAAGCAGCAGGAGCGGATCCCGGCCGGGCGCCAGGGTGACCCCGCCGAGCTCGCCGCGACGATCGTGTTCCTCGCCTCGGACGCCGCGGGCTACATCACCGGCCAGACGCTCCCGGTCGACGGCGGGATGACCATCGCCTGAGCCGGACGAGCCAGCCGAGGCCGTGCCGGGCGGGGACCACACGGGTCCCCGCCCGGCCGGCTCGGATCAGCGGCGCTGGCGCACCCGCACCACGTCGCTGGCGGTCGCACCGGTCTGTGCGCCCGTCGCGACGACCTGCCAACGGCCCGGGCGGCGCAGCCGCACCGAGGTGCTCGCCCGGCCGTCGGTGACGTCGAGCGACTGCCGGCGGCCCGTGCCCGGGCCGGTGATCCGCAGGTCGACCGCGTCGTCCCCGGCGAACTTGCGCACGAGCAGTCGCACGGGCTGTCCCGCCCGCGGCTTGCCGGGCCGGGCGACCACGACGCCGTCGTCGCTGCTCGGACCGGTCTGCTCGTCACCCAGGCCGAGCGCCGAGGAGATCGTGTAGAACAGGTCGGTCTGGTCGGTCAGCCCCACGACGTTGGCCGCCTTCGGGCCGTAGCCCGCGATCCGCAGCTGAGCACCGGTGTGCTGCTGGGAGCCGCCCGCCGGCGAGGTGCCGTAGTTGACCGCCATCGGCGCGCCGTCGGCGGTCTCGAGGGTCACGCTGATCCCGGGGCTGGTGCTGCCGACCTCGATGATCTGGCTGGTGTGGGCGTGGTCGGCGGTCACGAAGACCGACGTGTTGCCCTGCTCCTTGGCGTAGGCCAGGGCGACCTGGACGGCCTCGTCGAGGTCGACGGTCTCCCCGATCTGCCCGCAGGCGTTGGCACCGTGGTCCTGCTTGTCGATGCTGGCGCCCTCGACCTGGAGGAAGAACCCGTCGGGGTTGTCGAGCAGGTCGATCGCCTTGGAGGTCATGTCCGAGAGCGTGGGCTGGCTGGCCGGGCGGTCGGGGTTGTCCGTGCACCGCTGCGCGGGCAGCTGCGAGCCACCCGCGGTGGCCGCGGGGCCGACGTAGCGCACGGGGAGGTTGCCCTCGGCGAACAGGCCGAGCAGCGGCTGGTCCTGGTCAGCGGTCGTCGTGCCCTGCAGCTGCGAGCGGTCGGTGACGACCTCGTAGCCGCGCTCCTGGGCCTGCTCGGCCAGGGTCATGCCGGCGTAGTCGCCCGCCGTCGCCGTCTCCGAGAAGGTGGCGGCACCGCCGCCGAGGGTCACGTCCGGGCGGGTGTCGAGCAGCTGCTCGGTGATCGACCCGGGACCGCCGTTCTCCAGCGCTGCCTCGGGGCACGTGGTCGAGGTGCGCACGGGGCCGTAGCAGGAGCGCGCGGAGATGTGCGAGACCTGCACCGCGGGCGTCGCGTCCTGGATCTCCGCGGTGGTCACGTCGCCGGTCTTGAGGCCCTTGGCCTTGGCCAGCTCCAGCAGCGTCGGCTGGGCCGTGCCGTCGAGGTCGACCGAGATCGCGTTGTCGTAGGTCTTGGTGCCGGTGGCCCAGGCGGAGCCCGTCGCGGCGGAGTCGGGCACGTAGTCGGGCAGGCCGGTCGCCTTGTCGAGGGAGTACGTCGTGTACTGGCCGGTCAGCGGCAGCTCGTCGATGCCGGAGAAGTGGCCCGCCGCCCCCTCCGCGTAGTTGCGCGCGACGGTGATCTCAGAGTCGCCCATGCCGTCGCCGATCAGCAGGATCACGTTGTGCGCCTGGCTGTCGTCGATGGCCGCGCTGAGGGCCTGGGCGTTGTCGCCGTCGAGGCGCCGCGCGCCGCCCGGGTCCGAGAGCAGGCCCTGGGGAGCGGCGTTGAGGGCGGAGGCGAGACCGGCGCTGGCGCCGAGCACCAGGGTGGCCGAGGCGACGACCGCCCAGGCGCGCCTGGAGCGGGTGGGTCGAGGGTGCATCATCGAGATGGAGTCCTTCCGAGTGGGTGTCGAGAGCCTGCCGACCCGGTGGGCGGCGAGCCTCGCTCACTCGACCAGCGGTGGGTGAACACGACCTCGGCGTCAGGTGATCCGCAGGTGTCCGGCTGGGGTCCGGCTGGGGTCCGGCTGGGGTCCGGCTGGCGGTCCGGCTGGTGCATCCCGGGCCGGGTCGGGTCCGACCGCCGGGGTGGCTAGGCTCGTCCGCGTGGCAGTGCGTGCGGTCGTCGTCGGCGCCGGGTTCGGCGGCCTGGGCGCGGCACGCGAGCTGCGTCGCGTCGGCGCCGAGGTGACCGTCCTCGAGCGCGCCGACGACGTCGGTGGGGTGTGGCGCGACAACACCTACCCCGACGCGGCCTGCGACGTGCCGTCCCCGCTCTACTCCTGGTCGTGGGCGCCCAACCCCCACTGGCCGCGGCGCTACGCCAAGCAGCCGGACATCCTGGCCTACCTGCGCAGCGCCGCCGAGCGCGAGGGCCTGCGCGAGCTGGTGCGCACCGGGGAGGAGGTCACCGCGGTCGAGCTCGACGAGGCCGAGGGCGTCTGGCACGTGACGACGGCGAGCGGGACGACCTACGTCGCGGACGTGGTGGTCACCGCCGTCGGCCAGCTCAGCAATCCCGTGGTGCCCCGCGTCGAGGGCGCGGAGGACTTCACCGGCCCGGTCTTCCACTCCGCGCGCTGGCGCCACGACGTCGGCCTGGCCGGACGCCGGGTCGCGGTCGTGGGCACCGGGGCGAGCGCGATCCAGCTCGTCCCCGCCATCGTCGACGACGTCGCCTCCTTGAGCGTCTTCCAGCGCTCCGCCCCCTACGTCGTGCCCAAGCCCGACCAGGAGTACGGCCCGCGCTACCGGCGAGCCTTCGAACGACTCCCCCGCACGTTGTCCGCCGAGCGCGCGGCGACGTTCGTGGTCGGCGACCGGTTCAACCGGGCCCTGACCGGCGAGTCGCCGGTCGCGGGACCCCTCCTGGCCGCGGTGCGCTCCGCGTGGCGGATCAACCTGCGGCGCAGCGTGCGCGACCCGGACCTGCGCCGCCGGCTTGTGCCCGACTACCCGATCGGCTGCAAGCGGCTGCTCTTCTCCAACGACTGGTACCCCGCCCTGGACCGCGACCACGTCGACCTGGTCACCGAGCCGGTGCAGCGCGTCGAGGCCGGCGGCGTGCGCACCGCGGACGGGCGCCTGCACGAGGCCGACGTGCTGATCTGGGGCACCGGCTTCGCCGCGACGCGCTTCCTCGACGGCGTCCGCGTCCGCGGTCTCGGCGGCGCGGACCTGCACGAGCGGTGGGGCCGGAGCGGCACGACCGCCCACCTCGGGATGAGCGTGCCGGGGTTCCCGAACCTGTTCAGCATCTACGGGCCGAACACCAACCTCGGCGGCAGCTCGATCATCGCGATGATGGAGGCCCAGGCGGGCTACGTCGCCGAGGTCGCCTGCCGGGTCGGCGAGGTGCGCGACGGCGCCTGCACCCGGCTGGTCGAGGTCCACGAGGAGGCGCTGCAGCGCTGGGACGCCGAGATCCAGGGTCGTCTGACGAGCAGCACGTGGGCCTCGTGCGACTCCTGGTACGCCGACGGGGACCGGATCGCCACGAACTGGCCCGGCACGGTGGCGGAGTACCAGCGCCGCCTCGCCCGCGTCGACTGGGACGACCTCGAGATCACCGACCTCCTCGCCTGACACCCGCCCCTGGTGCAGCAGAGGCGGCCACCCGTGGGTGACCGCCTCCGCGACCGGTGGAGCTGAGGGGACTCGAACCCCTGACCCTCTGCATGCCATGCAGATGCGCTACCAGCTGCGCCACAGCCCCAGGTCGTCGTCCTCGCGGACAACTCGCAGAATGTTACAAGCCCCTGCGGACGGGCGCGAATCAGGGTCCGCTCAGGGGGTCGGGGCGACCCGGTTGTAGGCGCGCAGCCGTAGCCGGTAAGGCCCGGCGGGGTCCACGCGGGCCTCGTCGAGCTCGACCCAGCCGCAGTTCTCCAGACCGTGCAGACCACGGATCGCGCCCGGCGGCCAGCCCTGCAGCACTCCGACCGCGACCCGGATCGCCGCCCCGTGCGAGACGGCGACGGCCGTGCCGTCCTCGGGGGTCGCGGCGAGCAGGTCCTCGAGCACGGCGCCCATCCGAGCCGCCACGGCCGCGGTCCGCTCCCCGCCGGCCACCACGTCGAAGTCGCCGAGCATGAAGGTCGCGAACTCCTCGGGGTGCTCGCGTCGGTAGTCCTCGTGCGAGAGGCCCTCGCGCTCCCCGAGGGCGAACTCGCGCAGCCGCTCGTCGTAGGTGACGTCGAGGCCGCTCTCCTTGGCGACGTACGCCGCCGTGGACCGGGTACGGATCAGGTCGGAGCTCCACAGCACGGTCGGGGCGAGCGCGGCGAGCGCCACCCCGGCGCGCGCGGCCTGCTCGTGGCCGACCTCGTCGAGCTCGGCGTCGAGCTGGCCCTGGATCCGCCCGCCGTGGTTGTAGGCCGTACGGCCGTGGCGCAGCAGGACCAGCCTGCGCGGCACCTCAGCGCCCTGCGGCGTGCACGTCGGCCGGCAGCTCGATGGCCGGGCAGTCGCGCCAGAGCCGCTCGAGGGCGTAGAACTGCCGTTCCTCCTCGTGCTGGACGTGCACGACGATCTCGCCGTAGTCGAGCAGCACCCAGCGACCCTGCCGCTCGCCCTCGCGGCGCAGCGGCTTGACGCCGGCCTCGCGGAGCTTGAGCTGCACCTCGTCGACGACGGCACGGACCTGGCGCTCGTTGCCGGCGCTGGAGATCAGGAAGACGTCGGTGATGGCGAGCTGGTCGGAGACGTCGAAGGCGACGATCTGCTGGGCCAGCTTGTCGGCGGCGGCGCGGGCGGCGATCGTGGCGATCTCGACGGCGTGGTCGGTGGCGGTCATGGAGCTCCGGGGGTCTCGGTGGGCGGTGGGTAGAGGTGGTGCTTGGTGATGTACTGCACGACCCCGTCGGGCACGAGGTACCAGACCGGCACGCCCTGGCGCTGCCGCTCGCGGCAGTCGGTCGAGGAGATGGCCAGGGCCGGGATCTCGAGCATGTCGACCCGGTCCGAGGGTATGGCGGCGAGCGCCGCCGGGTCCATCTCGTACCCGGGCCGGGTGCAGCCGACGAAGTGCGCGAGGTCGAAGAGATCCTCGGCGCCGCGCCAGGAGAAGATCCCGGCCAGGGCGTCGGCACCGGTGATGAAGTACAGGTCGGCCTCGGGCATGGTCGCGGCGAGGTCGCGCAGCGTGTCGACGGTGTACGTCGGCCCGTCGCGGTCGATGTCGACGCGCGAGACCCAGAAGCGCGGGTTGGCCGCGGTGGCGATGACGCTCATCAGGTAGCGGTCCTCGGCCGGGGAGACGGTGCTGCCCGACTTCTGCCAGGGCTCGCCCGTCGGCACGAAGACGACCTCGTCGAGGTCGTAGGAGAACTGCACCTCGGAGGCGGCCACGAGGTGGCCGTGGTGGATCGGGTCGAAGGTGCCGCCCATGACGCCCACCCGGCGCCGGCCGGAGGATCCGGCCGCGAGTGCCATCGGTGCGGTGCGTCTCAGGTGTGCTCGCGGCCGCCGCCGAAGGCGAGGAGGCCGACCAGCAGGGCGAGGAGCACGAAGAGGACGATGCCGGAGATCAGGTAGGGGCTCGGCCCGGAGTGGCCCGCGCTCTCGGCGGCGGAGAGGACCAGCGGCAGGGTCAGGCTCGACGACATGGTCGAAGACTACCGTCCGGCTCAGGTGAACAGGTGGCCGAGGCCGGTGAGGATGACCCAGAACTGGATCGTGCGTCCCGCCCAGATGCAGCCCAGGAACACCACCCGCCGCATGTGCACCGCCCCCGCGAGCGGGGCCGCGACGAGCAGCGGCGGCAGACCGACCACCGAGCCGGCGAGCAGGATGCCCGCCGCGGTCCAGGGTCGGCCCTGCGTGCGGCCGAGCCAGAGGTCGTAGCGCGCCCTGACCGAGGGCTTGGACAGCCGCTGGGACAGCCACCGGCTGTCCGCGCCGCGCCGCCCCGCCTCGTACCAGACGATCTTGCCCAACGACTGTCCCGCACCGGCGATCAGCGCGAGGGTGAGGGCCCGCTCGGTGCCGACCTGGGAGGCCACGACACCGAGGTAGGCCTCGATGTTGACGACCGGGAAGAACGCCGAGGCGATGCTGACCCCGAACGTCGTCCACAGCAGCTCGAGCACCCGCGGATCCCGACCCGGTCAGCCCGGCGGACGGACGTGGCCGTCGCCGGTCACGACGTACGTGGTCGAGGTCAGCTCGGTGAGCCCCATCGGCCCCCGGGCGTGCAGCTTCTGGGTGCTGATCCCGATCTCGGCACCGAAGCCGAGCTCGGCGCCGTCGGTGAAGCGGGTCGAGGCGTTGACCATCACCGCGGCTGCGTCGACCGAGGCCACGAAGCGTCGCGCGGCGGAGAGGTCCTCGGTCACGATCGCCTCGGTGTGCCCGCTGGAGTAGCGCCGGACGTGCTCGACGGCCCCCGCCAGGTCCTCGACCACGGCCGCAGAGATGTCCAGCGAGAGGTACTCCCGGGCGAAGTCGTCCTCGTCGGCGGGCACCACGCCGTCGTACGCCACGACGCTCGCGTCGCCGTGCACGCACACCCCCGCCTCCTGCAGGGCCGGCACGACCCGGGGCAGGAACGCCGCGGCGACGTCGCGGTGCACCAGCAGCGACTCGGCGGCGTTGCAGACGCTGGGGCGCTGGGTCTTGGCGTTGAGCACGATGGCCAGCGCCTTGTCGAGGTCGGCCGCGGCGTCGACGTAGACGTGGCAGTTGCCGACCCCGGTCTCGATCACCGGCACCAGCGAGCCCTCGACCACGCTGCGGATCAGGCCCGCTCCCCCGCGCGGGATGAGCACGTCGACCAGCCCGCGGGCCCGCATCAGCGCGGTGACGCTCGCGCGGCTCCCGGCCGCGACGCCCTGCACGCAGTCGGCGTCGAGACCCACCGAGGCCACCGCTCCGCGCAGCGCCTCGACGATCGCGGCGTTGCTCGCCGACGCGCTCGAGCTGCCGCGCAGCAGCACCGCGTTGCCCGACTTCAGGCACAGCCCGGCGGCGTCGGCGGTGACGTTGGGCCGGCCCTCGTAGACCATCCCGACGACGCCGAGCGGGACACGCAGCTGGCGGACCTCGAGCCCGTTGGCCAGCGTGCTGCCGCGCACGACCTCACCGACCGGGTCCGGCAGGGCGGCGACGTCGCGCAGACCACGGGCCATCGACTCCAGGCGCCCGTCGTCGAGGCGCAGGCGGTCGACGATGGCGCTGTCCGTGCCCGACCCCTCGGCGCGGGCGACGTCGACGGCGTTCGCGGCGAGGAGCTGCGGTGCCTGCTCGAGCAGCGCCGAGGCCATCGCGAGCAGGCCAGCGTCCTTCTCGGCCCGGGTCGCGACCGCGAGACCGTAGGCCGCCCTGCGCGCCCGGGAGGCGAGCTGCTCGACCTCCTGCACGGCGCGACTCGCCGAGTCGGGCTCGGATGGTGGACCAGCCATGAGGCACAAGCCTAGTGTGAGCGCGCCTCGTCCCTGCTCCGGGCCGGGCCCGGAGATTCTTCCGGTCCTCAGGCAACCGAACCGGCCCGGACGACGTCTACCTCGGTAGGCCGGACCCGGCCACTTCTCGAAGGGACCCAGATGAGCACCTCCCGCAGGCTTCTCGCGGCCACAGCCGTCACGGCGATGTGCGCCGGAACGGCGCTGGCCGGCACCATCTCCACGGCCACGGCCGCACCGCGGACGACCGCCGGCGCGGCGGCCGACGACACCCCGGTCTTCACGATCTCCACCCCGGAGCGGGTGCGCGCCACCAAGTACGGCCGCACGACCTATGTCAACCTCAAGGTCCGCGCGCTCGCCGGGCCCGAGGGCATCGAGATGGTCAGCCACCGCTCCGACGACTACGAGACGCCGATCGAGACGACGTGGACCGCGGGTGCCCGCTCCGGCTCGTTCCCGGCGGGCACGCAGACCGACTTCACGGGCCTGCCCGGCTTCTTGAGGACGACCTACACCAAGAAGGACGGCTCGCTGACCCGCACCAGCACGATGGCCGGCTGCCTCAACGGCCCGTCGAGCCGTCGCCGGCCCGACGCCGCGGCGTTCTCCCCCTATCCGCGGTTCTGTCCCTACGGCCTGTACAACCTCGGCTCCGTGCAGGGCATCGAGGGCGGCTGGTCGACGAGGATCAGCGGCTACGGCCAGGGCATGCGGCTGCCGAAGGGCCTCTACGACGTGCACATCGAGGTGGCCGAGCGCTACGCCGACGCCTTCGGGCTCGACGCCGACTCGCGCAGCCACGACCTCGAGCTGAAGGTCCGTCAGTACAAGGATCGGGACTGGAGCCGCACCGACCCGGCACGCCAGCAGCCGGCCGGCAGCGGCGAGGTCGCCACGCCCGCCGCCCGTCCGTCGGGCGCCAAGGGCGGCGCCGCGGCTGCTGCCGCGCCGCGGCCCGACCTGCGCTCGCTGCCGGCCACCGACATCGCGCTGAACGAGAAGGGCACCCAGCTGCGGTTCGCGGCCACGGTGTGGAACGCCGGTGACAGCCCGCTGGTCATCGACGGCTTCCGTGACGACCGCGAGGAGGAGCACATGGACGCCTACCAGTACTTCTTCAACGCCGACGACGAGCAGGTCGGCTACCAGAAGCTCGACAGCGAGTTCCACTGGCACGCCGACAACCACCAGCACTGGCACTACGAGGACTTCGCGGCCTACCGCCTGCTCGACGCCGAGAAGAACGTCGTCAAGACCTCCGGCAAGATCTCCTTCTGCCTGGCCAACACCGACGCGGTCGACTACACCGTGCCGGGCGCCGACTGGCAGCCGGGCAACACCGACCTGAGCACGGCCTGCGGTCGTGAGGGGTCGCTGTCGATCCGCGAGGTCCTCTCGGCGGGGTCGGGTGACACCTACGCGCAGTTCCGCAAGGGCCAGTCGATCGGCCTGGGCAAGGCCGGTGGCAGCCACTACGTCCCGGACGGCACCTACTACCTCTCGGTCGAGGCCAACCCCTACGGCAACCTCGTGGAGTCCGAGACGAGCAACAACGACGCGCTGCGCGAGATCCAGATCAAGACCCGCAAGGGCGGCAAGCGCGTCGTCACCGCCGAGCAGGTCGGCATGATCGACGAGTCGCAGGGCGGCGGGTTCTGGTTCCGCCAGCCGGCCCACCAGGTCGGCTGACGCAGCAGGCAGCAGCACGAGGGGCCGGTCGGGGAGCATCTCCCCGGCCGGCCCCTGCGTCCTACGAGCGGGTCAGCCCGCGGCCTGGTCGCGCAGCAGGCGACGCAGGATCTTGCCGGAGGCCGACTTCGGGATCTCCTCGACGATCGTCACCTGGCCCAGCCGCTTGTACGTCGCAACCTCGCCGGCGACGTAGGTCCTGACGTCCTCGGGGCCGAGCGACGAGCCGGGCGCCAGGACGACGAAGCCGACCGGGATCTCACCGGCCTCCTCGTCGGGCAGGCCGACCACGGCGGCGTCGGCGATCTCGTCGTGGGACAGCAGCACCGCCTCGAGCTCGGCCGGGGGCACCTGGAAGCCCTTGTACTTGATCAGCTCCTTGAGCCGGTCGACGATGTAGACGTGGCCGTGCTCGTCGACACGGGCGATGTCGCCGGTGTGCAGCCAGCCGTCCTTGTCCTTGGTCGCGTCCGAGTCCTCCGGGCGTCCGAGGTAGCCCTTCATCACCTGGGGTCCGCGCACCCACAGCTCGCCCTCGCCGTCGACGTCGAGGCTCTCGCCCGTGCCGGGGTCGACGATCATGCACTCGGTGTTGGGCGAGGTGACCCCGACCGAGCCGGGGCGGTAGTCGCCCGGCACCGTCTGGTGCGAGACCGGGGACATCTCGGTCATCCCGTAGCCCTGGACGACCTCGCACTTGAGCCGCTTCGCGGCCTGCTCTCCGGTGTCGGCCGAGAGCGGGGCGGCGCCCGACATGATGTAGCTCATCGCGGACAGGTCGTAGTCGTCGACCATCGGGTGCTTGGCCAGTGCCACCACGATCGGGGGCGCCACGTAGGCGCGGGTGCAGTGGTGCTCGGCGTTCAGGCGCAGGTAGGTCTCGAGGTCGAAGCGCGGCATCGTGATCACCGTCGCGCCGACGCGCAGGCCGGAGTTCATCAGGACCTGCATGCCGTAGATGTGGAAGAACGGCAGCACCGCGACGAACGACTCGTCGTCGGTGAGCTCGCCGGACTCGATGGTCTGGGCGATGTTGGCCACCAGGTTGCGGTGGGTCAGCATCACGCCCTTGGACAGCCCGGTCGTGCCCGAGGAGTACGGCAGCGCGACGACGTCGTCCGCGTCGACCGGGACCTGGGCGTCGAGGGGCTCGCCGAAGAGCTCCGCCGCGTCGTGCGCGCCCTCGGCGTCGGTGCCGCCGAGGACGAAGACGCCCTCCACCCCGGTGTCGCGGGACGCCTCCTGGGCGGTCTCCAGGAACATGCCGACCGTCACCATGAGCGAGGGCTTGGCGTCGCGGATCTGGTGGGCCATCTCCTTGGCGTTGTAGGTCGGGTTGATCGTGGTGATCGACCCTCCTGCCATCGCGACCCCGTGGAAGACCACGGCGTACTCCGGGATGTTGGGCGCCAGCAGGGCGAGGGTGTCGCCGGGGCCGAAGCCGCGGGTGCGCAGCCCGCCGGCGAGGCGGCGCACCTGGTCCCAGAGCTGGCCGTAGGTGACCACGCGCCCGCTCGGGCCGTCGATGAGGGCGGGCTTGTCGGGGTGGTCGGCGACGTGCTCGAAGCAGTACGCCGTGAGCGCCATGTCCGGGATCTCGACCGCGGGCAACGGGCTGGCGTGGATGATCTGCTCGCTCATGGGTGCGGGGTTCCTCCTGGTCGACGGCTGGGATGCCCGATCATGACAGACCCGCGTGACGCCGCTCACCCGACGACGCACGACCGGCCCGCCGCGAAGCGCGACGAGCCGGTGGGATGCTGCTGGTGCTGGTGCTGCTGCTGGTGGAGCTGCGCTGGTGGCCGATCAGCCCTTGCGCTTGGTGATCTCCTCGGTGGCCGCCGGGAGCACGGCGTGCAGGTCGCCGACGACGCCGAAGTCGACGAGCTCGAAGATCGGCGCCTCCTCGTCCTTGTTGACCGCGATGATCGTCTTGGAGGTCTGCATGCCGGCTCGGTGCTGGATCGCTCCGGAGATGCCGTTGGCCACGTAGAGCTGTGGGCTGACGGTCTTGCCGGTCTGGCCCACCTGGAAGCTGTGCGGCATCCACCCGGAGTCGACCGCCGCGCGCGAGGCGCCGACGGCGGCACCGAGCGCGTCGGCGAGCCCCTCGATCGGGGCGAAGTCGCCGCCGGTCCCGCGACCGCCGGAGACGACGATGGCCGCCTCCGTGAGCTCCGGGCGCCCCGAGGCCTGACGCGGCTGCGAGGCCACGATCTGGGCGGTCTTGGCGGCGTCCGAGATGGTCGGGGCGAACTCCTCGACCGTGCCGGCGCCCGCGCTCTCCTCGGGGGCCGCCGAGTTCGGCTTGACGGTGATGATCGGCGTGCCGTGGGTGACCTTGGACTGCACCGTGTAGCTGCCGGCGAAGACGCTCTGCGTGGTCACCGCGGTCTCGCCGTCGGCCTCGACGTCGACGGCGTCGGTGATCAGGCCGGACTCGGTGCGGATCGCGAGGCGGCCGCCGATCTCCTTGCCCTCGGAGGTCGAGGGCAGCAGCACGGCGACCGGGGAGGCCTTCTCCATCAGCTGCTGGATGGCCTCGACCTTGGGCACGACGAGGTAGCCCTTGATCTCGGTGTCGTCGACGACGTAGACCTTCTCGGCACCGTAGGCCTTGACCTTCTCGGTGGCCTCGGCGGCCTTGTCGGCCGGTCCGATGTAGATCGCGGAGGGCTCGCCGAGGCGGCGGGCGATGGTGAGCAGCTCGTAGGTGGGCTTGCGGACCGCACCCTCGAGGTGGTCGATCAGGACGAGTACTTCGGACATGGCGTGAGGTCTCCTGATGATCGGTGCGGCTCTAGATGAACTTCTTGGAGGCGAGGAAGCCGGCGAGCGCCGGGGCGCCGGAGCCGTCCTCGTCCTTGACGATCTCGCCCTGGCTGCGCGGCGGTCGCTGCGTGGTCTCGTTGACCTCGCTGTAGGCGACGGACAACCCGACGAGGTCGGCGTCGACGCCGATGTCGGAGAGCGACCAGGTCTCGAGGGGCTTCTTCTTGGCCGCCATGATCCCCTTGAACGAGGGGTAGCGGGCCTCGCCGGTCTGGTCGGTGACCGAGAGCACCAGCGGCATCGTGGCGCCGATGACCTCGGTCGAGGTGTCACCGTCGCGCTTGATCCGGACCTGGTCACCCTGGGACTCGACGACCGAGGCCAGCGTGACCTGCGGCAGGCCGAGGCGCTCGGCGAGCATCGCCGGGACCACCGAGCCGGAGGCGTCGGTGGAGGCCATGCCGCACATCACCAGGTCGACGGCGCTCGACTCGCCCGCCTTCTCCACGGCCTTGGCCAGCACGAGCGAGGTGGCGATGTAGTCGGAGCCGGCGATCGCCTCGTCGGTGACGTGGATGCCCTGGTCGGCGCCCATCTGCAGCGCCTTGCGGACGGCGTCGACGGCCTTCTCCGGACCCACGCACAGCGCGGTCACGGTGACCTCGTCGTCGGACTTCTCCTTCAGCTGCAGCGCCTGCTCGACGGCGTACTCGTCGAGCTCGGAGAGCAGTCCGTCGACACCGACGCGGTCCACGGTGTTGTCGGACTCGAAGCGGCGGTCCGCGGTGGCGTCGGGGACGTGCTTGACACAGACGACAATGTTCATGGTTCGCAGGTTACCGCCGCGTCACCTGGTGGAGAACACCCGTCCCTATGCCTTGACTCACACCTCGCGGAGCCGGTCAGGGGCGGATGACCCGGTCGAGCAGGCGGCCGATGACCAGCCACGCCACCGCGCCGAGGCCCCAGTTGAACAGCGCGTTCTTCAGCTCACGGTTCTCGCCGCTGAACTGCTTGATGCCGTCGGTGCGCGAGAAGACGCCGAGGTCGACGTTGTCGGCGGCGTTGAGCACGAAGGTGACCAGGCCGTTGTCGCGGTTGGCGTCCAGCGCGATCAGCAGCGCGCCCGCGGCGAGGATGATCGCGAAGAGCACCGCGAGCGCCCAGACGATGCGCGCGGCGAGCGTGCGCAGCCGGTTGGCCCCGTCGCCGACGGCCGCGGCGGCCTTCTTGGCCTGCGCCTTGCGGTCCTTCTTCTCCTTGCGCGACGAGGTGTCCTCGAACTCGCCGGCGTCGTCCCTGCCCTTCGAGGTCGTGG
This sequence comes from uncultured Actinomycetota bacterium, assembly GCA_963740745.1. Lineage (GTDB taxonomy): Bacteria > Actinomycetota > Actinomycetes > Propionibacteriales > Nocardioidaceae > Nocardioides. The sequence continues at coordinate 296,258 of CAVUFK010000007.1, read as the reverse complement.
ACGTCGTGGACGTCGTCGACGTCGTGGTGTCGTCCTTGGCGCTCTTGTCGGTCTGCTCGCTCATCGATCGCTCCTCGGTGTCCCCATGGGTGCTGCTCCCTGCCCGTTCCTGCCCGCGCCTGCTGCCTAGCGGCCCTCGAAGGTGGCCTTGCCCGGTCCGTTCTCGACGAAGGATCGCATGCCGCTCGCCGCGTCGTGCGTGGCGAAGAGGGAGGCGAACTGCTGGCGCTCGATCTCCAGGCCCGTGGCGAGGTCCACCTCGAGGCCGGCGTCGATGCTCTCCTTGGCCGCGCGCACGGCGTACGACGCGGCGCCGACGAACTGCGCGGCCCAGGCGAGCGCCTGCTCGTAGACCTCCGCGGCCGGGACGACCCGGTCGACCATGCCGATGGCGAGGGCCTCCTCGGCCGCCACGAACCGGCCGGTGAGGATGATGTCCTTGGCCCTGCTCGGGCCGACCAGGCGCGCGAGCCGCTGCGTCCCGCCGGCGCCGGGGATGATCCCGAGCAGCACCTCGGGCTGACCGAGCACGGCGTCGTCGGCGGCGAAGCGGACGTCGGCGGCCAGGGCCAGCTCGCACCCCCCGCCGAGGGCGTAGCCGGTGACGGCGGCGACGACCGGCTTGGGGATCCGGGCCACCGCGGTCACGGCCTGCTGGAGCGGTCCGGAGCGCTTGACCATGTCGACGTGCGTCATGGCGGCCATCTCCTTGACGTCGTTGCCGGCAGCGAAGACCCGCTCGCCGCCGTAGATCACGACGGCCTTGACGTCGTCACGGTCGGTCGCCTCGGCGGCGACCTCGAGCAGCTCGTCCTGGACCGCGATGCTGATCGCGTTCATCTTCGGCCGGTCCAGCCGGATCGTGCCGACGCCGTCCGTGACCTCGAGCCTGACGTGCTCGCCCATCCCTGCTCCATCCCCGTCGTCGGCGCTTGGGTGCGACGTGCCTCACGTCGCGGGCGTGAGCCTAGTCCCTCGCGACGCCCACGGGCAGGGGCCCGGCGCAGCCGTAGGGAACCGGCTGGGATGATCCTGCGATGTCTCCCCTGACCTGGAGCCACCTCGGCCAGCGCAGTGCCGTGTGGCCCGGCCGCAACTGGCCGCTCGGCTCGACGTGGACCCCGGAGGCGACCAACTTCGCGGTGCACGCGCCGCGCGCCACCGCGGTGTGGGTGTGCCTCTTCGACGACGAGGGCGGCGAGCAGCGCCACCGTCTCACCGAGCAGAGCCTGGGCATCTGGCACGGCGCGATCGCGGGGGTCGAGCCCGGCACGCGCTACGGCCTGCGTGCGGAGGGGCCGTGGGAGCCGTCGGCCGGCCTGCGGTTCAACGTGGAGAAGCTGCTCCTGGACCCGTTCGCGCGGGCGGTCAGCGGCGGGGTCGCCACCGGCGACGGGCTCTACGCGCACGACGTGCGCGAGCCGTCACGGCCCAGTCCGCTGGACTCCGCGCCCCTGGTCCCGCGCAGCGTGGTGGTCGACGAGCAGACGCCCTTCGACTGGCGCGACGACCGGCCCGCGCGCAGGCGCTGGCGCGACACCGTGCTCTACGAGCTGCACGTCAAGGGCATGACCGCGCTGCACGACCGGGTGCCCGAGGAGCTGCGCGGCACCTACGCCGGCCTGGCGACCCCGGCGGTCACCGACTACCTGCGCGACCTCGGGGTGACCGCGGTCGAGCTGCTGCCGGTCCACGAGTTCGTCAGCGAGCCGTTCCTGGCCGGGCGGGGCCTGTCGAACTACTGGGGCTACAACTCGGTCGGCTTCTTCGCCCCGCACCACGCGTACGCCGCCGGCGGCGACCGGGGCGAGCAGGTCGGCGAGTTCAAGGCGATGGTGCGCGACCTGCACGCCGCCGGGCTCGAGGTCATCCTCGACGTCGTCTACAACCACACCGGCGAGGCCGGTCCGGACGGGCCGTGCCTGTCCTTCCGCGGCCTCGACGACAGCATCTACACCCGCCCGGACCCGCCCGGCGAGGTCGTGCGCCCGGGAGGTCGGCGCAGCCGCTCGTCAAGGACCCGACCCGGGTGGACCCCTACTGGGACGTGACCGGCTGCGGCAACACCGTCGACGCGAGCCACCCGTTCGCGCTGCGGCTGATCCTGGACTCGTTGCGCTACTGGGTCACCGAGATGCACGTCGACGGCTTCCGCTTCGACCTGCTCCCCGCACTGACCCGCGTCGACCGTGAGGTCGACATGCGCTGCCACCTGCTGACCGCGATCGGTCAGGACCCGGTCCTGCGGCACGTGAAGCTGATCGCCGAGCCCTGGGACGCCTCGATGGACGGCTACCGCGTCGGCGGGTTCCCGCCGCCGTGGGTGGAGTGGAACGACCAGTACCGCGACCAGGTGCGTGACTTCTGGCGGGCCCAGGGCGACGGCCCGCGCTCGGTGGCGACCCGGCTCGCCGGCTCCTCGGACCTGTACGCCGACGACGGCCGCTCGGCGTACAACTCGGTCAACATGATCACCGCTCACGACGGGTTCACCCTGCGCGACCTGGTCAGCTACGACCACAAGCACAACGAGGCCAACCGCGAGGACAACCGCGACGGCAGCGACGACAACCACTCCTGGAACCACGGTGTCGAGGGCGAGACCGACGACGCGGACGTGGTGGCGCTGCGCAAGCGGCAGGCGGCCAACCAGATGGCCACGCTGTGCCTCTCGGCCGGGGTGCCGATGATCGTGGCCGGCGACGAGCGCGGGCGCACGCAGGGCGGCAACAACAACGCCTACTGCCAGGACAATGAGATCTCCTGGATCGACTGGGGCGCCGAGAACGCCTGGCTGGACGTCTACGAGATCACCAAGGCCGCGCTGGCACTGCGCCGCGACCACCCGGCGCTGCGCCAGCGGCACTGGTTCGAGGGCCGCCCGACGATGACCGGCGGCCCGAAGGACCTCTCCTGGCTGCACCCCACCGGGCGCGAGATGACCGGCGAGGACTGGTCCGACGACAGCAACCACGTCATCGGCATGTTCGTCTCGGGCACCCCGCTCCGCTCCCCCGGCCCCCGCGGCGAGCAGCAGGTCGTCGCGTCGTTCCTGCTGTGGTTCAACGCCGACGCCGGTGGGGTCTCCGTCGTGTTCCCCGACAACGACTGGGTCCGGTCCGGCGAGGTCGTGCTGTCGACCGACCCCGACGTCGCGGTCGGGACGTCGGTGAGGGCCGGCGAGGAGCTGGCCCTCGGCGGGCGCTGCGTGGTCGTGCTGCGGCAGTCGGGGTTCTGAGCGCGGCGCGGCGGCGCCGCTCGCCCGCCACCCCCCACCCGCTGTAACCCGGAGTTACTTCTTCTGGTTCGCCCGCACGACACCGCACCAGATGGTCTCGTTGCGCGGCAGAGCGGTCGTTCGACCCCGGCTGGACCGACGGGTGCCCGAGCTGCACAGCGGGTGGCCGGTGACGAGGGCGTCGCCGGAGTCCGGAAACGGGTGGCGGCCGGTCGAGGATCGGTGCGACGGTGCTGGCATGGCAGCACCGTGCGAGCTCGTGATCGGCTCCTCCCTCGCCACCAGGCCTGCTCTCGACGTGGTCCGGGAGTCCTTCGACCGGGCGGTCGAGCTGTGCGTCGCCCGCCTCGGTGCCGACGACGTCGCGGTCCACGTCGTCGACGCGCCGGAGGAGTGCATCCCGGAGTGGGGCCTGGGCGCCACGACGTACGGCCCCCACTCGGTCGTGCTCTCGATCGACCCGGACCACGACATCGACCCGGTGCACGCGGTGTCGACGCTGACCCACGAGATCCACCACGCGATGCGCTGGCGCGGACCCGGGTGCGGCAGCGCGCTCGGCGAACGGCTCGTCACCGAGGGCCTGGCGCAGGTCTTCGAGGAGGAGTGCGCCGGGGCCGCTCCGATGTACGCCGTGGGCGACGTGTCCGAGGCCGACCTCGCGCTGGCGACGGCGAGCGCTGAGGAGGACCCGGCCGACGAGGGGCGTTGGTTCTTCGGGGCTGGCGACCTGCCCCGCTGGTGGGGCTACCGGGTCGGCCACCACCTCGTCGCAGGGCGCCTGGCGCAGCTGGGGCGCGATCCCGCCGAGGCGGTGTACGAGCCCGCGACCACCTTCCTGTCACCTCCACCGGCACCGTGAGGTCTGTGGTCGAACGTCTGCTCTGTCGTTGCTTCCTTGTCTATGGATAGCCCGCTCTGAGCAGGAGCGTTGTCGGTGGTCGCTGGTTGACTTCTCTCATGGCCACCGACGACGAGCACCGCACCCAGGGCGCGTCCCTGCGTGGCATCGCCGGTGCGGTCACCTCGTTGGCCACCTCGTTGCGCAGCGCCCGGTGTTCACCCTCGACGCCCCCACCACCCGGGAGACGCTGCTCGAGCTCGACCGGCTCCAGTGCCACCTCGACGCCTACCGGCTCACCCTCGCCGCCCACGCCGATCACGTCCGCGTCGCCGAGGCCACCGGGGCGACCTCGACCGCCACCTGGTGGGCGATCAACACCCGCCGAGCCCGGACCACCACCCACCGCGAGACCAGGACCGGACAAGCCCTCGAGCAGCGCTACCACCGCGTCCGCGACGCGCTGGCCGACGCGGCGTGCAACCTCGAGCAGGCCGTCGTCATCGTCGCCGCCCTCGACACCCTCGCCGCCGACCCTGACCGAGCTCGAGAAGGCCGGCGACCTCACCGTCGACCCCGCCCTGCTGGCCAAGGCCGAGGCGCACCTCGTCGACCTGGCTGCCCTCCACGACCCCGGCGAGCTGCGCACCCTGGGCGAGCGGATCCTCTCGGTGATCGCCCCCGAGATCGGCGAGGACCACGACCGCAGCGCACTCGAGAAGGCCGAACGCCGTCGCCCGCCACAAGCGCCGCCTCACGTTGTCCTTCGACGGCCACGGCGCCGCGTCCGGGCGGTTCACCCTCCCCGAGGCCCAGGGCCGCACCCTGCAGAAGATGCTCCTGGCGTTCGCCGCCCCCGCCCACGTCAACGCCACCAAGAACACCGGTGACGGCCAGCACGGAGAGGGTTGGGTGAAGGGGCGGCCGACGCCGACCAGGCTCGGCGAGGCCTTCGGTGAGCTGATCGAGACCTACCCCACCCACACCGCACCCGCGCCGGTGGACTCTCCGCGACCCTGCTCGCGATCACCACCCTGACCGACCTCAGATCCGGGCTGAAGGGCGCGACCCTCGACACCGGCCAGGAGCTCACCCCCGGCCAGACCCGCCGCTACGCCTGCGAGGCGAAGATCATCCCCGTCGTCCTCGGCGGGAAGTCCGAGATCCTCGACCTCGGACGCGCCCGCCGGTTGTTCTCCGCCATCCAGGTCATCGCCCTGCGCTTCCGCGACCGCGGCTGCACCGCCGAAGGCTGCGACCGGCCACCCGGACTCTGCCACGCCCACCACATGAACCCCTGGTCAACCGGCGGCAAGACCGACCTCGACGACGGCCGCCTCCGGTGCCCCCACCACCACACCCGCATCCACGACCCCGCCTACGACAGCGAGATCACCCCCGACCACAAGATCCGCTTCCACCGACGGCCCTAGAGACGGCCGCGTGCCCCTCGGGGCTCCCTCACCTCAACCGATGCCAGGGGTCGGACCTGTGCGAGGTTCCCGACGCAGGTCCCACCCTTCCGGCCTGGCGTCGTTAGGGCAGCGCAACCATCCCGAGCTCGGCGTCGGAGGCGAGCAGGTCGTGGTGCGGCACGACGCGCACGGTGTAGCCGAAGCCGCCCGCGCGCTGGAGCGGGACGGTCGCCTCGAAGCGGTGCCGTCCGCCCTCGTACGACTCGGCGAGCTCGAGGCTGACCACGACCGGGTCGTCGAGGTCGTCCCGGCCGTCGACGAGGTCGGTCGCGCCGTGGACGAGCTGCACCGAGACGTCGGCGGGAGCGAGGCCACCGAGGGCGACGAACGCGCGGACGCCGAGGACGTCGCCGACCTGGACGACGTCGCTGACGCCGTCGCTCTCGACGTGCTCGACCGCGACGCCGGACCAGCCGTCGCGCACCGAGCGCTTCCAGCCCGCCAGCGCAGCCGCACCGTCATGATCGGCGTCGAGGCGACGACCGTTGGCCGCGGCCGGCGCGTAGAGCTGGCGCACGTAGTCGCGCACCATCCGCGAGGCCAGCACCTTCGGGCCGAGCGACTTCAGCGTGTGGCGCAGCATCGAGATCCACCGCGGCGGTACGCCGGCCTCGTCGAGGTCGTAGAACCGGGGCGCGACCTCGTGCTCGATGAGGTCGTAGAGCGCGTGCGCCTCCAGGTCGTCACGACGGTCTGCGTCGTCGACACCGTCGGCGGACGGGATCGCCCAGCCGTTGCCGCCGTCGTACCACTCGTCCCACCACCCGTCGAGGATCGAGAGGTTGAGGCCCCCGTTGAGGGCGGCCTTCATGCCCGAGGTGCCGCAGGCCTCGTAGGGACGCAGCGGGTTGTTCAGCCACACGTCGCAGCCCGGGTAGAGCGGCAGCGCCATCGCGATGTCGTAGTCGGGCAGGAACACGATGCGGTGACGCACCTCGGGGTCGTCGGCGAAGCGGACGAGCTGCTGGATCAGCCGCTTGCCGCCGTCGTCGGCCGGGTGCGACTTGCCGGCGATGACCAGCTGCACCGGTCGCTCGGGGTCGAGCAGGAGCCGCTTGAGCCGGGCGGGATCGCGCAGCATCAGCGTGAGGCGCTTGTAGGAGGGCACCCGCCGCGCGAAGCCGATCGTCAGGACGTCCGGGTCGAGGACGTCGTCGACCCAGCCGAGCTCGGCCTCGGAGGCGCCGCGCTGGCGCCAGGAGGCGCGGGTACGTCGCCGCGCATCGCCCACGAGCCGCTCGCGCAGCCGCCGCTTGGTCGCCCAGACGTCGGTGTCGGGGACCCGGTCGACGGCCGACCAGAACCCCTCCGCGTCGTCCGAGGACGGGTCGGCGCCCTGGGCCGCGGCGAGCTCGATGATCTCGCGTGCAGCCCAGGTCGGGGCGTGCACGCCGTTGGTGATCGAGCCGATCGGCACCTCGGCCTCGTCGAAGGCCGGCCAGAGCCCGTTGAACATCCCGCGGCTGACCTCGCCGTGCAGCAGCGAGACGCCGTTGGCGCGCTGGGCCAGGCGGAAGCCCATCACGGCCATGTTGAAGACCCCGGTGTCGCCGCCCTCGTAGTCCTCGGCGCCGAGGGCGAGCACCCGCTGGACCGGTACGCCGGGCACGGCGCCGTGCTCGCCGAAGTACTGCTCGATCAGCGAACGCGGGAACCGGTCGATGCCGGCCGGGACCGGGGTGTGGGTGGTGAAGACGGTCGAGGCGCGGCCGATCTCCAGCGCGGTGTCCAGGTCCAGGCGGGGCCCGTCGTCGGCGACCGTCATCTCGCGCAGCCGCTCGAGGCCGAGGAAGCCGGCGTGGCCCTCGTTGGTGTGGAACACCTCCGGCGCGGGGTGGCCGGTCAGGCGCGCGTAGGCGCGCAGGGCACGCACTCCCCCGACGCCGAGCAGGAGCTCCTGGCGCAGCCGGTGCTCCGACGTACCGCCGTAGAGACGGTCGGTGACGTCTCGGTAGGACTCCGGGTTGGCCTCGACGTCGGTGTCGAGGGCCAGCAGCGGGACCCGGCCGACCTGCGCGATCCAGACCCGGGCGAGCAGGTCGGGCCCGTCGGGCATGGCGATCGCGACCTGCGCCGGGGTGCCGTCGTCCTCGCGCAGCAGCGTGATCGGCAGGCCGTCGGGGTCGAGGACGGGGTAGTCCTCCTGCTGCCAGCCGTCACGGTCCAGCGACTGGGTGAAGTAGCCGCGGCGGTAGAGCAGGCCGACGCCGATGATCGGGACGCCGAGGTCGCTGGCCGCCTTGAGGTGGTCGCCGGCCAGGATCCCGAGGCCACCGGAGTACTGCGGGAGCACCGCGGCGACCCCGAACTCCGGGCTGAAGTAGCCGACCGCACGGGGGGCTCCGCCGCCGGGGAAGGCGCGCTGGAACCAGCGGTCCTCGGTGAGGTACGTCGTGAGGTCGGCGTGGACTGCGGCGAGCCGCTCGCGAAAGCCCCCGTCGGCGGCCAGGGCGTCGAAGCGCTCCCGGCTGACCGAGGCGAGCAGCCGCACCGGGTCGTGGCCGGTCGACTCCCAGAGCTCGGCGTCGACCTCGGCGAAGAGGTCCTGCGTGGCGGGGTGCCAGGACCACCGCAGGTTGGAGGCCAGCTCGCCGAGAGCATCGAGGGCGGCAGGGAGGACGGGGCGGACGGTGAACCGTCGGAAGGCGCGCACGGCAGGACGCTAGCGGCATTCTGGATCGATCCAAAAGGGACCGGAGACACAATCCGTCCACAAAAGTCCCCCGTTCCGCGTAACCCGGACCGGGGTGCCCCGTTGTCTGCGGCATGAGCCCACGCGTGCGTCGTCGTCTAGCCCCTGCCGTTGCACTGCTCACGGTGGCGCTCGTCCCGGGGCTGACGTCGCTGTCCGCGACGACCGCCTCGGCCGAGAGCGCCGCACCCGCCCCGGTCTTCGACGTGGCCGACCTGACCACGATCGGCGACCCGGTCGCGGCGCTGACCGACGTCGACGAGCGAGGGACGAAGGCGGCCAGCGCCACGGCGCGCCGTGCGGCGACCTCGCTCGGTGCCGTCGACGTGCGGTGGAACCAGTTCGGCACCCCGAGCTCGTTGCTGCCCCGCAACGGGTCGCTCGGTGCGGCGCCGGGCCGTCCTGCCACCGCGGCCCGTGCCTGGCTCGCCGACCATGCGGCGGTCTTCGGCCTGAGCCGCGCCGACACCAGCGCCTCGAACCTCGAGCTGGTCTCGGAGCAGCCCTTCGCCCAGAGCGACGCCCGCGCGGTGCTGTTCCGGCAGAAGTTCGGCTCGTTGTCCTCCGCCCTCGACGGGATGGTCACCGTGGGCGTGGCCGACCGCCAGGTCGCCTACGTCTCCTCCTCGCTGGTCCAGGACCCCGGCTCCGTGGCGACCACGGGGCTGCTCGGCCCGGTCGCCGGCTGGCTGGTCGCCGCCAGGAGCATCGGCGTCGGGATCCCCTCGCTGCCCTCGGTCGGCGGCATCGACGCCACCGAGACCAAGGACGGCTGGACCCGCCTCACCGTCCCGGGCTTCGCCCAGGAGCAGCAGGCCCGCCTGCGCGCGCTGCCCATGGCCGACGGCTCGGTCCGCCCGGTCATCGAGGCCAACGTCGTCAACGTCGTCGGCGGGGGCGCCACGGCGTACACCGTGATGGTCGACGCGCAGACCAGCAAGGTCCTGAACCGTCAGAACAAGGTCGACAACGAGAACGACGCGACGCCGTTCACCGGCGCGGTCACCGCCACCGACTGCGGGCCGATGCACTCCTTCGAGATCACCGACGACGCGACGAAGCAGATCATCGGCGTCGCCGCCCTGGCCAACACGCTCAACGACGTGACGGTCAAGCTCTTCGACGCCGACGGCAAGCTGCTCGTCACCGGGGACGCCGGCACCAGCCCCGAGGTCGCGCAGTACGCCGCGGACTCCATCCCGGCCGGCACCTACTCGGCCCAGGTCTGCCCCTTCGCCGACCCCACCGTGCCGTTCGTGCCCCCGGGCGACTACGCCCTGACCGTGCTGACCAGCGACGCCGCGGGCGGCACGCCCGGCATCGACACGACGCTGCAGGGCACCCCGACCTGGCAGTACTTCGCGGCCAACCCGAACGACAGCAACCCGGCGAAGTCCCCGAGCAACGACGTGACCGGCTGCTGGTTCACCGAGGGCTCAGCCCCCGGTGAGTGCACCCTGCCCACCGGTCGGCTGCGCAACGTCGCGGCGCCGGGTCCCTGGGACTTCCTGGTCACCCCCGGTGCGCCGTCCTTCACCACGGTCGGCAACAACGCCAACACCCACGAGGCCTGGGCCAACCCGCTCGCTCCGGGCGGCACCGCGCAGGCGCCGTACTCCCCCACGCAGGACTACCCGGCGGCCGGCGACGCCGGCGAGTTCACCGACGCCTGGAACAACTCCCAGTGCGACCCGACCCAGCTCCGTCCGGGCGGCAACGACATCAACTACGCGGTCGACAACCTCTTCGTCGCCCACAACCGGATGCACGACTTCTCCTACTACCTCGGCTTCACCGAGAAGAACTACAACCTCCAGCTCGACAACCTCGGCCGTGCCGGGGTCGAGGGCGACCAGGAGGTCGGCAACGCCCAGGCCGGTGCCATCACCGGCGGCGCGCCGAGCTACCTCGGGCGCGACAACGCCAACCAGATCGCGCTGCAGGACGGCATCCCCGGCATCACCAACCAGTACCTCTTCCAGCCGATCGCCGGCGCCTTCTACGCACCGTGCACCGACGGTGGGCTCGACATGGGCATCGTCGGCCACGAGTACACCCACGCGATCAGCAACCGGATGGTCGCCGGGCCCGACGAGGGCCTGACCTCCGAGCAGGGTGGCGCGATGGGTGAGTCGTGGAGCGACCTCGTCGCGGCGGAGTACCACTTCGCCCACGGCTACGACAACGGCGGCAACACCTGGGCCGTCGGCGTCTACGCGACCGGCAACGAGAAGGTCGCGATCCGCGACTACGCCATCAACCACAACCCGCTGAACTACTCCGACTACGGGTTCGACACCACCGGCAACGAGGTCCACGCCGACGGTGAGATCTGGAACGGCACCCAGTGGAGCGTGCGGCAGGCGCTGGTGAACAAGTACGACGCCACCGGCAACCGACGCTTCGCCTACGCCAACTCCACCCGCCAGCTGGCCTGTGCCCAGGCCACCCCGGACTTCTCGACGCCGCCCTCGGAGTGCCCGGGCAACCGTCGCTGGATCCAGCTGATCTTCGACTCCTTCCTGCTCCAGCAGGGTGCGACCTCGATGCTCGACGCCCGCGACGCCATGATCGCCGCGGACCGGATGCGCTTCGACGGTCGTGACGCCAAGGTCATGTGGGACGCGTTCGCGGCCCGCGGGATGGGTCAGGGCGCCTCGGTGCCCGACGCCGACTCCGGTGACACCCGGCCGAGCTTCGCCTCGCCGCGCTCGCGCAACGCGCGCCTCACGGTGCAGGCCAACCGGCCCGGGCAGCTCTACGTCGGGCAGTACGAGGCCCGCGCCACCCCCGTCGCGGACAACCTGCGTGGGACCAAGCTCGGCGGACGGGTCTCGCTCGTGCCCGGGCGCCACCAGCTGCTGTTCGTGTCCTCGACCGGTGGGTTCAAGCGGTTCAACGTCCAGGTCCGCCCCGGTCAGAAGATCGTGAAGAAGCTGCGGGTGCCGCTGAACCTGGCCTCGGCCAAGGCGGGTGCGTCGGTGATCGGCTCGTCTGCCGGCTCGCTCAACGCCGACTCGCTGATCGACGGCACCGAGGCCACGAACTGGGCCGGGGTCAGCGACGACAACGTCGACGCCACCACGCCGTCCGTCACCGTCGACCTCGCCGGCCGACGCCAGACGGTCCGCCGGGTCCAGGTCAGCGCCATGCTGAACCCGGCACCGGCCAGCGGCACCGACGTCCCGCTCGCGGTGGGCCAGGTCGACGAGGACCCCGACTCCGGGTCGCGGTTCACCGCGCTGCGGAGGTTCGCCATCGAGGCCTGCACGTCGGGCTGCGCGTCGAGCTCGGCGACCTGGAAGCGGGTCTACACCAGCGGCGACGACGCCTTCCCCGGCGCTCGGCCCCGCCCGGTGGCGCCGAACCTGATCCTGCGCTCGTTCAAGATCCGCGCGACTCCCGCGGCCGCGCTGCGCCTCGTCGCACTGGAGAACCAGTGCACGGGCTTCGCCGGGTACGCCGGCGAGCAGGACAACGACCCGCTCAACGACACGGACTGCAAGACCGCCTCCGACCGGGGCACCATCGTCCACGCCGCCGAGCTCCAGGCCTTCACCCGCTGAGCCGCGGACCCGCACCGCCCCGACCACCGTCGTGGTCGGGGCGGGGCGTGCGGTGCGGTGGAGTGCGTGAGCGTCGTCAGGACGGCGGATGACGACGCTGGCGCACGGAATCGTGGAGACGGTCGCGGAGCGCGTCGCGGGCCTCACCCGCAGAGGCGATCGGCTCGGCTTGCACGAGGTCGGCAGACCCGCGAGGGTTGCGGACATGGTCGGTCGTATCCCTGTCATGGATGTCATGCCGCTCGTGGACCGTGGTCGACAGCCCGCCAAGGCGACCGTCGGGGAGCCGTTCCCGGTGCGTGCGACCGTGTTCCGCGAGGGCCACGACATGCTCGCCGCCGAGGTCGTCCTCGTCGCGCCCGACGGCACCCGTCGTCCCCCGGTGCGGATGGTCAAGCTGCCCGACCCGCCCGACCGCTACGAGGCCTGGGTGACCCCCGACGCCGAGGGCGCCTGGTCCTTCGAGATCCACGCGTGGGGCGACCCGCTCGCCACCTGGGAGCACGACGCCGGTCTGAAGATCCCGGCCGGGGTCGACGTCGAGCTGATGTTCACCTCTGCCCGGCTGCTGCTCGAGCAGGTCCGGACCGACCTCGCCACCGACGACACGACCGGCCAGCAGCGCGTCGCCGGCGGCCTCGACGCCGCCACCGACACGACCCGGCCCGTCGAGGCCCGTCTGGCCGCGCTCCAGGCGCCCGAGCTGTGGGAGACGCTGCTCGCCCACCCCGTGCGCGAGCTGGTCAGCGTCGAGGGCCCCTTCCCGGCGTACGCCGACCGCACCCGTGCGCTCTACGGCGCCTGGTACGAGTTCTTCCCCCGCTCCGAGGGAGCGACCCGCGACCCCGACACCGGCGAGGTCACGACCGGCACCCTGCGCACCGCGATGGAGCGCCTGCCCGCGGTCGCCGCGATGGGCTTCGACGTGATCTACATGCCGCCGATCCACCCGATCGGTGAGGTCAACCGCAAGGGTCCGAACAACACCCTCACCCCCGGCCCCGGCGACCCGGGCTCCCCGTGGGCGATCGGGTCCAAGGACGGCGGGCACGACGCGGTCCATCCCGACCTCGGCACGCTCGACGACCTCGACGCCTTCGTCGCCCGCGCCGGCGAGCTCGGCCTCGAGGTCGCCCTCGACCTGGCCCTCCAGGCCGCGCCCGACCACCCGTGGGTCGGGACCAACCCCGCCTTCTTCACCACCCGCGCCGACGGCACGATCGCCTACGCGGAGAACCCGCCGAAGAAGTACCAGGACATCTACCCGGTCAACTTCGACAACGACCCGTCCGGCATCTGCCGCGAGGTCCTGCGGATCGTGCGGCACTGGATGGCCCGCGGGGTGCGGATCTTCCGCGTCGACAACCCCCACACCAAGCCGCTGGCCTTCTGGGAGTGGCTGATGCGCGAGGTGCGTCGCACCGACCCGGACGTGGTCTTCCTCTCCGAGGCCTTCACCCGCCCGGCGATGATGCACGGACTCGGCGGCGTCGGCTTCCACCAGAGCTACACCTACTTCACCTGGCGCGTCGCGAAGTGGGAGATCGAGGCCTACCTGCGCGAGGTCGCGACCGAGTCCGACCACACGATGCGCCCGAACTTCTTCGTCAACACCCCCGACATCCTGCCCTTCCACCTGCAGTACGGCGGGCCGCCGATGTTCAAGATCCGCGCCGTGATCGCCGCGCTCGGCTCCCCCAGCTGGGGCGTGTACGCCGGCTACGAGCTCTACGAGCACGTCGCGATCCGCCCCGGCGCCGAGGAGTACCTCGACTCGGAGAAGTTCGAGATCAAGGTGCGCGACTGGGCCGGAGCGGAGGCCGAGGGTCGCAGCCTCGCGCCGTACCTGACCCGGCTCAACCAGATCCGCCGCGCCCACCCCTGCCTGCACCTGCTGCGCAACGTCGTGATCCACTCCAGCGACGACGAGCAGGTCCTGGTCTTCTCCAAGCAGGCCACCCTGCCCGACGGGAGCACCGACACCGTCGTGGCCGTGGTCAACCTCGATCCCCACGCCACGCGCGAGACGATGATCCACCTCGACCTGCCCGCCCTCGGCCTGGACTGGCACGACGGCTTCGTCGCCCGCGACGAGATCACGGGCGAGGAGTACCACTGGGGACAGCACAACTACGTGCGCCTCGACCCCGGCCACGAGCCGGCCCACGTCCTGAGCCTGAGGAGCCCCGTGTGACCGCGACCGACCTTCCGCCCTCCGCCGACCTGACCGGGCGGGACGAGAACGCGGACACCTCGGACCCGACCGAGAGCACGATCCCCGAGGGCACCAGTGGCGACACCTCGACCGACTGGTTCAAGACGGCGGTCTTCTACGAGGTGCTGGTCCGCTCCTTCCGCGACTCCAACGGCGACGGGACCGGCGACTTCAAGGGTCTGACCGAGAAGCTCGACTACCTCGAGTGGCTCGGCGTCGACTGCATCTGGCTGCCGCCGTTCTTCACCTCGCCGCTGCGCGACGGCGGTTACGACGTGGCCGACTACGTCAACATCCTGCCCGAGTGCGGCACGGTCGAGGACTTCCACCACCTGCTCGACGAGGCGCACGCCCGCGGCATCCGGGTGATCATCGACTTCGTGATGAACCACACCAGCGACCAGCACGACTGGTTCCAGCAGAGCCGCTCGGACCCCGAGGGACCCTACGGCGACTTCTACGTGTGGTCGGACACCGACGACCTCTACTCCGACGCGCGGATCATCTTCGTCGACACCGAGCCCTCGAACTGGACCTGGGACCCGGTTCGCCAGCAGTACTTCTGGCACCGGTTCTTCAGCCACCAGCCCGACCTGAACTTCGACAACCCCGCCGTGCACGACGCCATCCTCGAGGCCATGTCGTTCTGGTTCGACATCGGTCTCGACGGGTTCCGTCTCGACGCGGTGCCCTACCTCTACGAGCGCCCCGGCACCGACGGGGAGAACCTCCCCGAGACCCACGACTTCCTGCGCAAGGTCCGCTCCTACGTCGACGAGAACTACCCCGGCCGGGTCCTGCTCGCCGAGGCCAACCAGTGGCCGGCCGACGTCGTCGACTACTTCGGCGACCCCGCCGTCGGCGGCGACGAGTGCCACATGTGCTTCCACTTCCCGGTGATGCCGCGGATCTTCATGGCCGTGCGGCGCGAGTCGCGCTTCCCGATCTCGGAGATCCTCGAGCAGACGCCGGAGATCCCCGAGCACTGCCAGTGGGGCATCTTCCTGCGCAACCACGACGAGCTGACCCTCGAGATGGTCACCGACGACGACCGCGACTACATGTGGAACGAGTACGCCAAGGATCCACGGATGAAGGCCAACATCGGCATCCGCCGGCGCCTGGCCCCGCTGCTGGAGAACGACACCAACCAGATCGAGCTGTTCACCGCCCTGCTGCTCTCCCTGCCCGGCTCCCCCGTCCTCTACTACGGCGACGAGATCGGCATGGGCGACAACATCTGGCTCGGCGACCGCGACGGCGTCCGCACCCCGATGCAGTGGACACCGGACCGCAACGCCGGCTTCTCCCAGGCCACCCCGGGCAAGCTCGCGCTGCCGGCGGTCCAGGACCCGGTCTACGGCTACCAGAGCGTCAACGTCGAGGCCCAGCTGGAGAACTCCTCCTCGCTGCTGCACTGGACCCGGCGGATGATCCACGCCCGGCGCGGTCACGGCGCCTTCGGCCTGGGCACCTTCGACGACCTCGGCGGGTCGAACTCGACCGTGCTGTCCTACGTGCGCGAGCACACGACGTCCGAGGGCGAGGACGACGTCATCCTGTGCGTCAACAACCTCTCCCGCTTCGCCCAGCCGGTCGAGCTCGACCTGCGCCGCTTCGAGGGGATGGTGCCCGTCGAGATGCTCGGCGGCGTGCCGTTCCCCGCGATCGGGGAGCTGCCCTACCTGCTGACCCTGGGCGGTTACGGGTTCTACTGGTTCCGCCTGACCAGGCCGGAGTCCGCCGAGGAAGGACACCTGCTGTGAGCGAGCACCTCGACCTCTCCGTCTTCGAGACCTACCTGGTGCGCACGCGCTGGTTCGGCGGCAAGGGCCGCCCGATGAGCGTCAGTGGCGTACGCCGGGTCGGCACGGTCCCCGGTCAGGCCGAGGACGGTCCCGCGGTCGTGCTCTATCTCGTCGAGGTCGCCTACGCCGACCGCGCTGCCGACGAGCCCGGCGCGACCGAGACCTACCAGGTCCCGCTGAGCTTCTACACCGAGCCCGAGCACCGCCTCGACCACGCCTTCGTCGGCTGGTGGGAGGAGCCGGGCCGCGGCTGGGTGCACGCCTACGACGCGCTGCACGACCGCGAGGCGATGGCGTGCTGGCTGCGCAGCTTCGTCGCCTCGCGCCACGAGGAGGTCGGCGATCCCGACACCGGGCTGTCCTTCCACCGGCTGCCCGGCCACGAGCTCGACCCCGAGGCCAGCGCCACGCTGTTCTCCGGGGAGCAGTCGAACTCCTCGACGCGCTTCGGCGAGGACGCGGTGCTCAAGGTGTTCCGCAAGGTCACCCCGGGCGTGAACCCCGACATCGAGATCCACGAGGCACTGACCCGCACCGGGCTGCCCCAGGTGGCGGCGCTCTACGGCTGGGTCGAGCTGCGCGAACCGACGTCTGCCGGCTCCGGTGCCGTCTCCGAGCAGGTGGTCCAGCTCGGGATGCTCCAGGAGTTCCTGCGCACGGCCAGCGACGGCTTCGACCTCGCCCTGTCCAGCGTGCGCAACCTGTTCGGCGAGGCCGACCTGCACGCGCACGAGGTCGGCGGCGACTTCGCCGGCGAGTCCTCGCGCCTCGGTGAGGCGCTGGCCGAGGTCCACGAGGCTCTCGTGGAGCAGTTCGACACCGACACCGTCGACGCCGCCGAGGTCGCCGACGCGATGACCGCACGGCTCGAGGAGGCGATCACCGTCGTGCCCGAGCTCGCGACGCACGCCGACGCGCTGCGCGGGCTCTTCGCCGACGTCCGCTCGCTCGGCCGGCTGCCGGTGCAGCGCGTCCACGGCGACCTGCACCTCGGGCAGACCCTGCGGACCTCCTCGGGGTGGAAGGTCGTCGACTTCGAGGGCGAGCCCGCCAAGCCGCTCGGCGAGCGTCAGCGTCCCGACTCCCGCTGGCGCGACGTCGCCGGCATGCTCCGCTCCTTCGACTACGCCCCCCACGTGGTCGAGCGGACCCTCGACGAGTCCGACCCCGACGCCGCCGCGCAGCTCGCGGTGCGCGCCGACGAGTGGGCCCACCGCAACCGCAACCACTTCCTCACCGCCTACACCGACGGTGACCTCGCAGACGACGAGCGCACCCTGCTCGACGCCTACCTCGCGGACAAGGCGGTCTACGAGTGCGTCTACGAGACGCGCAACCGCCCCACGTGGGTCGCGATCCCACTGTCCGCCGTCTCCCGGATCGGAGAGAACCGATGAGCACACCGACCAACGACGCCACCACCGGCGCCACCCACGACCAGGGGGGCAACACCCCCGTGCCGGTGCCCCGCGAGGAGCTCGACCAGCTCGTCCGCGGCGAGCACGGGGCCCCGCACGCGATCCTCGGCGCGCACCGCCACGACGGAGGCTCGGGTGTCACCGTGCGGGTGCTCCGCCCGCTCGCGGACGCGGTGGTCGTCCAGCACGGCGGCACCGAGACCGCGCTGAGCCACGAGCACGAGGGCGTCTGGGTCGGTGTCCTGGACCTCACCGAGGTCCCCGACTACCGGGTCGCGGTCACCTACGGCGAGGACACCCACCTCGTCGACGACCCCTACCGCTTCCTGCCGACCCTCGGCGAGGTGGACCTGCACCTGATCAACGAGGGCCGCCACGAGCAGCTGTGGACCGTGCTCGGCGCCCGCGTGCACCACTACGACGTACCGGGCTCGGAGACGATCACCGGAACCTCCTTCGCGGTGTGGGCGCCCAACGCCCGCGCCGTGCGCCTGCGCGGCGACTTCAACGCCTGGGACGGCCGCGAGCACCCGATGCGCTCGCTGGGGACCTCGGGCGTCTGGGAGCTCTTCGTGCCCGGCCTCGGCACCGGGACGACGTACAAGTTCCACGTGCTCGGCCAGGACGGGACCTGGCGGGAGAAGGCCGACCCGATGGCCTTCCACGCCGAGGTCGCCCCGCGCACGTCCTCGCGGGTCTTCGAGTCGACGCACGCCTGGGCCGACGACGCGTGGATGGCCGAGCGTGCCGCGACCCGGCCGGTCGCCGAGCCGATGTCGGTCTACGAGATGCACCTCGGCTCGTGGAAGCGGCACCCGGACACCTCGTTCTGGAGCTACGACGAGATCGCCGACGACCTCGTCCCCTACCTCGTCGACCTCGGGTTCACCCACGTCGAGCTGATGCCGGTCATGCAGCACCCGTTCGGCGGGTCGTGGGGCTACCACTGCACCTCCTACTTCGCCGCGGACTCCCGCTACGGCGACCCCGACGGCTTCCGGCGCCTGGTCGACCGGCTGCACCAGGCCGGCATCGGCGTGATCCTGGACTGGGTGCCGGGGCACTTCGCCACCGACGAGTGGGCCCTGGTCAGGTTCGACGGCACCCCGCTCTACGAGGACCCCAACCCCCAGCGCGGCTGGCACCAGGAGTGGGGCTCCCACATCTTCAACTTCGGGCGCAACGAGGTGCGCAACTTCCTCTACGCCAACGCCCTGTTCTGGCTCGAGGAGTTCCACGTCGACGGCCTGCGTGTCGACGGGGTCGCCTCGATGCTCTACCTCGACTACGCCCGCGAGGCCGGCCAGTGGACCCCGAACAAGCACGGCGGCCGGGAGAACCTCGAGGCCGTGCAGTTCCTGCAGGAGATGAACGCCACCGTCTACCGGCGGGTGCCCGGGATCATGACGATCGCCGAGGAGTCGACCTCCTGGCCCGCCGTGACCGGACCGACCTCGGACGGCGGCCTCGGCTTCGGCTTCAAGTGGAACATGGGCTGGATGCACGACACGCTCGACTACCTCGGCCACGAGCCGGTCTACCGCGCCCACCACCACGGCGAGCTGACCTTCTCGATCGTCTACGCCTGGACCGAGAACTTCGTCCTCCCGCTCTCCCACGACGAGGTCGTGCACGGCAAGGGCTCCCTGCTGCGCAAGATGCCCGGTGACCGGTGGCAGCAGCTGGCCACGCTGCGCGCCTACCTCGCCTTCATGTGGGCCCACCCGGGCAAGCAGCTGACCTTCATGGGCATCGAGCTCGGCCAGGAGTCGGAGTGGGCCGAGTCGCGCGAGCTCGACTGGTGGCTGCTCGACCACCCCGAGCACCGCGGCGTGCACGCCCTGGTGCGCGACCTCAACGCCGCCTACCGCACCTCGGCGGCCCTCTGGGCGCGCGACGAGGCCGAGGACGGCTTCGCCTGGGTCGACGCCAACGACGCCGGGCGCAACGTGTTCTCCTTCGTCCGCCGCTCCCCGCAGGACCCGGACGCGCCCGACGTGGTGTGCGTGGCGAACTTCGCCGCCGTCCCCCACGGCGGCTACCGCCTCGGGCTGCCGCAGGCCGGCGAGTGGGAGGAGATCCTGAACACCGACGCCGAGGCCTACACCGGCTCCGGCGTGGGCAACCTCGGCGTGATCACCGCCGTCGCGGGCGAGCACACCGGCCAGCCGGCGTACGCCGACATCACGGTGCCGCCCCTGGCGTGCGTCTGGTTCCGGCTCCGCTCGTCGAGGAGCGAGGCACCTGTGCGTGCGGTTTCCCAAGGTATGTAGCCCTACAGGCACTCCCCTCGGCGAATCTGCGCCGCGATGTGGGGAGCTCCCCACATACCTTGGGAAACCGCGACGGGGCCGTCAACCGTTCACACCTGCCCGGACGGCGCCCTTCCCCCCAGCACCTGCCCGGTCCGGGCGCCGATCGACGACCATGGCGCCGATGCTCGGCACATGGACCCATGTCGATTCCTCGCCGAGACGCACGGCTTCTTCACCAGAGCCGAGGCGCTCGACACCGGTCTCCGCGACAGCGACCTGACCAGCGGCGTACGCCGAGGCGCGCTCGTGCGGTTCCGGCACGGCTCGTACACCTTCCGTGACCTGTGGGACGACCTCGACGAGTCGGGTCGACACCTCGTGAGGGTCCGCTCGGCCGTGCGTGGGATCCGAGGGGAGGTCGCGGTCAGTCACGTGAGCGCGGCTCTGGTCCACGGCATGTCCACCTGGGGCATCGGCCTCGAGCGCGTCCACGTGACCCGCCTCGACGACGGGGTCGGGCGCATCGACGGGGACGTCGTGCACCACAAGGGCAAGACCCTGGCTGGGGAGCCGATCGAGGTCGACGGTCTGCTCGTCATGCCGCCGGTCAGGTCCGCCATCGAGACCGGCACGATGGGCACGCCCGAGTCGGCCCTCGTCGTCCTGGACAACCTGCTGCACCTCCGGCTCGCGAGCGAGGAGGACCTCGAAGCACAGTTCGCGCTGATGCAGCGCTGGCCGCGGACCCGCCGCCTGCACGTGCCGGTCCTGATGGCCCAGCAGGGCGCGGCGAGCCCCGGCGAGTCCCGCGGGCGGTGGTTGTTCCGCTGCGCCGGCATCCCCGCACCGACGTTGCAGCACGCGGTCCACGGACCGACCGGCGAGCTGATCGGCCTCTGCGACTGGGCGTGGCTCGACCACGGGGTGCTGGGCGAGTTCGACGGGCGCATCAAGTACGGGCGTCTGCTCCAGGACGGACAGCAACCCGGCGACGTCGTCTTCGCCGAGAAGCTGAGGGAGGACCGCATCCGCGAGGTCACCGACTGCCGCATGATCCGGCTGACCTGGGACGACCTGGCACGGCCACGACAGGCAGCACAGCGGGTGCGCGAGAAGCTGCGGCTCGTGCTCTAGGGGTCGGCGGGGTCGGCGGGGTCGGCGGGGTCGGCGGGCTCGGCTGGGCGGCTCGGTCGTGGGCGTCGCGAATTCCCAAGGGATGGTGCCGGTTGCGCTCTTCCCGCTGCAGATCTGCCGCGGGGTGCGAGGACAACCCTGCACACCTTGGGAAACCGCAGGTCCCGATACGCTGACCCGCAATGACGACAGCCGACCCGCCGGACCAACCGACCCTCTCGGACGGAGTGGTCACGCTGAGACCGTGGCGTGACGAGGACGTGGAGCTCGCCCGGGCCGGGCACGATGCGTCCATCGCCTACTGGCTCGGCTCCGACCACGTGACGCCGACCGAGGTGGAGCACCGCTCGGCGGTGGAGCGCTGGCGCGCGGGTTGGCGCGCAGACCGCTCCGCTGCGGCGTTCGTGATCGAGGTCGACGGCGCCCCGGCCGGCAGCTGCGAGGTGCGCCGCGTCGATGAGCACACCGGGGAGCTGTCCTGGGTGCTCTACGCCGGTCATCGCGGTCGCGGGCACGCCCAGGGCGCCGTGCGCGCCATCTCCGACTGGGCCCTGAGCGAGCAAGCGCAGGGCGGGCTCGGGCTGGGGCGGGTCGAGGCCAAGATCGAGCCCGGCAACGACGCCTCGCTCCGGGTCGCCACCCGCAGCGGCCTGCGGCGCGAGGGCATCCGCCGGGTGGCGCCGGGCACCGGCGACCGCGCCGAGACCACGGAGTACGTCGTCCTGGCCCGGCTGGCGACCGACCCGCCACTGAGCGAGCCGGAGGCGTTCCGCAGCCTGCTCAACTCCTTCCTGCCCCGCAAACGCGCGATCGCACAGATGCTGGTGCGCGCGAGCACCGACGGTCCGGGCGATGAGCGGGTGCTGCTGTGCCAGCTGACCTACAAGCGTGACTGGGACCTGCCCGGCGGCGTGGTGGAGGTCGGCGAGTCACCGCGGGACGCGGTCGGACGCGAGGTCGAGGAGGAGCTCGCGCTCGAGATCGACCCCGGCGCGCTGCTGCTCACCGACTGGCTGCCCGCCGTGGAGCGGCTGGGACGACGCGCTGTGCCTGGTCTTCGACGGTGGCGTCCACGACGCGGCGGTGCTCGAGCAGGTGGAGCGGCAGACCCGCGAGATCCGCTCGGTGGCCTTCGCCACCCCGGACGAGGTACGCGAGCGGTGTGCCGACTTCACCGCCCGACGCATCGAGTCCGCCCTGTCCGCGTTGCACGCGGGGGTACCTTCCTACGCGCAGTCTGGCCGGGTCACCTAGGACCCGACCCCGACCCCGACCCGGCACCGCCCGCACCGCCCGGCTCGACGAGCAGGTCGCGGGCGAGCATCGTGGCGCCCACCACCGCTCCGGGCATCACCACCACCGCGCCCAGGGGAATGAGGAAGAACGCCTGCGTCGCCAGCCCGAAGCCCCACACCGGGGCGCGCCCGCGGCGCAGGAGCACCCGGCGGGCGTGGCGGTCGAGGCCGCGGGCCTCGAGGGGGCGGGCGAGCAGCTCGCCGGCCAGCAGCCGCCCGGAGACCAGCAGCCCCCCGACCAGCCCGACCGCGGCACCGACGACCGGCAGCAGCCCGATCAGCAGCAGCCCCAGGCCGACCAGGAGCCCGAGACCGGCGAGGGCCAGCCCGTCGAGCACGGAGCGCCACCAGCCGACCCCGTCACCCTCCGGCGGGTCCCCGAGCAGCTCCTCCGTGGCTGCCCAGATCCGCTCGTAGAACGGGTCGCCGACCGCCAGCGTCAGCCCGGTGAAGACCAGGCTCGAGACGATCACCGCACCTACCACGATCACGATCGCGAGCAGCAGCCGCACGACGCTGCGCAGTCCGACCGCCCAGCCGTCGGCGAACGGGGTCATCCAGTCGGCCAGGTCGCCGGCGACCTGGACCAGCCCGACCAGCGCCGCCAGGATCGCGACGAGGACGACCAGGGCGGGCAGCAGCCCCGAGGCCATCAGGCCCGGGTCGGGTGCGCCACAGGCCAAGACCGCGCAGCAGGTACGCCGGTCCGCTCAGCACGGTGCCCCCGGGGACGACCGAGCTCAGAACAGCGCCGACGCGAGGGCCTGGCGGCCCTTCTGCACCCGGGGGTCGTCGTTGCCGACCGCGCCGAAGAGCCCGACGAGGTGCTCGCGTGCGGCGTTGCGCTCGTCGCCCGCGGTACGGCGTACCAGCTCGATCAGGCGGACGAAGGCGTCCTCGACGTGTCCACCGAGCAGGTCGAGGTCGGCGACCAGGGTCTGGGCGTCCACGTCGTCCGGGCTGGCGGCGGCAGTCGCCCGGGCCTCGTCGAGGTCGACGCCCTCGGTGCGGTGCAGGAGCCGGGCACGGGCGAGACCGGCGGCGGCCTCGGAGTCGGCCGGGTTGGCCGTCACCAGCTTCTGGTACTCCTCGACGGCCCGCGCCGAGTCACCCGCGACGAGCGCGTCCTCGGCCGCGGCGAAGCGGGGGTCGCCGGCGGGCTCGGCCGCGGGCTCCTCGCCCCCGGCGACGGCCTGCTCGGTTCCGCCGGCGCGAGGCTGGTGGCGCCCGGTGATGCCCTGCGCGGTCAGCTGCTGACCGAGCTGCTGGAGCAGGGTGCGGATCTCCTCCAGGCTCATCGCACCCGGGATCGGCTGGGTCGCCGGCCGGCCCTCGAGGATCACCAGCATCAGCGGCACCTCGGGGATCTGCATGGCTTGGCCGATGCTGGGCGAGGCGTCGATGTCGACGAGCCCGGCGAGGAAGCGTCCGTCGTAGTCGCCGACCGCGGTCGCGACGTCCTGGGCCATGGTCGCGCTCTCGGGCGACTGGCTGGGCGAGTAGAAGACCAGCAGCACCGGGGCGGTCATCGAGGCCTCGACCGTGGCCTGGAAGCTCTCCTCGGTGATCTGCACGGCGTACGCCGACCCGGCGACGCTCCCGCCGGCCGACCCGCCCTGGGCCCCGCCGGCGGCGGCACCACCGGAGGGCCCGGCGGGCGCCTGCGGTGCGGGCCGCTTGAGGGCGGACAGGTCGATGGCTCCGGGACGGCTGAAGGGCTGCTGCGTCATGGGTCGATCCTAGGGATCCCCGACCTCGGCCCCTGCCACAGGCCCCGAGATCTCCCACGCGTGGCCGGCGGGGTCGCGCAGCACGGCGGTGCGGACGCCCCACGGCCGGTCGATCGGGCCGTTGTCGAGCACCGCCCCACGAGCGGTGAACCTCGCACAGGCCGCGTCGGCGTCGTCGACCCCGATCGTGTAGAGCGCCCGGACGCCGGCGTCGCGAGCGCCGACCGGTGCTGGGTCCAGCACCTCGGGCCCGGCCTCGACGCGCAGCACGTTGACCACCAGCGACCCGAGCCTGAAGGCGGTCGAGTCGTCGTCGGCGTGCACCTGCCTCAGTCCGAGCACGTCGGCGTAGAACGCCGAGCAGGCCGCGAGGTCCTCGGTGAGCAGCGTGACCGCCCCGACGCCCTCGAGCTCGTACGGCGGGCGCTCCGGTGATGCGTCCACGGGTCCTCCTGGTCTCCGGCGGCCGGCCCCGGACGGGTCGCGGTCCGTGGGGTCGGACCGGCCGGCGGCTCAGAAGTCACCGGCGGCGCGGCGTACCGGCCGGAGCAGCTCGGAGAGACGCCGGAGGTCGGTGTCGGCGAGGGCGCCGAGACCGAAGTCGCCCTCGACGAGCTCCGCCGTCGCCCGCTCGACGACCGCGCGACCCTCGTCGGTGATCTCGGCGAGCACGGCACGGCCGTCGTCGGGGTGCGGCAGGCGGCGCAGCAGGCCGGCCTCCTCGAGGCGCCGGACGATCGAGGTCACCGAGGTGGGGTGCACCTGGAGCCGCTCGCCCATCTTGCCCAGCGGGAGCGAGCCCCGCGAGGAGAAGACGAGCAGCACCAGCGCCTCGTAGCGCGCGAAGCTCAGCCCGTGCGGCCGCAGCAGCAGGTCGAGGCGGGCCAGGACCAGCTGCTGGGTGCGCATCAGCGAGGTGACGGCGTGCATGGCCGGGACGGCGTCCCAGCGCACGCCCCACTGGCGGGCGGCCTCGTCGATCGGGTCGAACGGCAGGGTCATCGACGCCCCGTCACCAGAGCACGGCGCTCAGTTGACCGTGCGGCCGCGCAGGCCGGAGCGCTGCACGACCCGCTGGATGGACAGGTCGCGGGTGTCGGGGTCGCCCACGTAACGGATGTCGCGGAGCCCCTGCTCCTGCGCGGCCGACTCGAAGACGAAGTGCCCGAAGCCGAGGACCCGGCCGTGCAGCGGCTTGACCACGCTGATGTCGAGGATCCGGCTCAGCGGCATCGTGGCCAGGCTCTGCGAGAGCACCCCGTGGACCCGGAAGACGCGCATGTTGGTGATCACGAAGCGGTCGCGGTGGTGCCCCAGGGCGAGCCAGGCCGCGTGGAGCGCCAGCAGGGCGACGACCACCAGGGCGACCCCGGCCACCTGCATCGGGGCGAACGGGACCCAGAGCAGCACCACCAGCGCGAGCAGTGCCTCGAGCGCGGGCCGCAGGTAGGCGACCCAGTGGTGGCGTACCTCGTCGACGATGACCTCGCCCTCCTCGCGCAGGAGGTGACGCCCGATGCCGGGGTCGCCGAGCGCGGCGAGCACGCCCACCGCGGCGCTACCCGATCTCGCCGACGAAGTCGATGACCGCGCCGAAGAACTGCTGGGTGACGTCCCAGCCTGTCGAGCCCAGCGAGGACGACGTGTCGGCCAGACCCCGGGGGTCGGTCATCAGCCAGAAGCCGAGGAAGACCACGGCCACGACCAGGACCACCTTGTTCATCGCACAGCTCCTCGCACCGGGCCGGACACGGACGTGACCTGTCTAGCAAGGTCGCGGCGTGTGGCGGGTGAGGCGCGCGGGGCGGGTGCGGTCTGTGGTGCATCGGCTTGCGGTGGGAGTACCCGGCTGGCCGGGTACTCCTGAGCCTGTCGCCCTGTGCAGAGGCCGACATGCTCGAGAACAGGCCGACAAGCAGGACGGGGGCGACCACAGACGTCCCAGCAGCCCTACCCTCAGCCAGGCAAGCCCCGCGACCACGCGGCGACGACCTGGTCGGCGGCGGTCCAGGGGTCGGTGCGGCCGGCGACGACGTCCGCGGCCAGCCCGTCCAGCTCCGCTCCCCCGCCGGGCCCCGCCCACCGGGACCTCAGCGAGGTCAGGGCGAGGGCCTCGATCTCCTCACGGGTACGCCGTACGCGCCGGCGCCGCAGCTCGCCGGTGCGCTCGAGCCACGCGCGGTGCTCGCCCAGCGCAGTGACGACCTCCTCGATCCCGGTCGCCTCGGAGGCGACCGTGGCGAGCACCGGCGGTCGCCACCGGTCGCCGGCCCCGCTCCGGCCCCGCTCCCCGCTCCGGCCCCATGACCCAGCGCCAGGGCCGAGCGCAGGTCACGGCGCAGGACGTCCGCACCGTCACGGTCGGCCTTGTTGACGACGTACAGGTCGCCGATCTCGAGGATGCCGGCCTTCGCGGCCTGGATGCCGTCGCCCATGCCGGGCGCGAGGAGGACCAGCGTCGTGTCGGCGAGCCCGGCGACCTCGACCTCGCTCTGCCCCACACCGACGGTCTCGATGATCACGACGTCGAACCCGGCGGCGTCGAGCACCCGCAACGCCTGCGGGGTGCTCCAGGCCAGGCCGCCCAGGTGACCTCGGGCGGCCATCGAGCGGATGTAGACGCCGTCGTCGAGCGCGTGGTCACCCATCCGGACGCGGTCGCCGAGCAGCGCGCCGCCGGAGAAGGGCGAGGAGGGGTCGATCGCCAGCACCCCCACCCGGCGGCCCCCGGCCCGCAGCCGGGCCACCAGGGCGCTGGTCGAGGTCGACTTGCCGACGCCCGGCGGTCCGGTGATGCCGACGACCTGTGCGCGCCCGGCGTACGGCGTGAGCGCCGCCATCACCTCGCGCAGCCGCGGTGACTCGTCCTCGACCAGGGAGACCAGCCGGGCCACGCACCGGACCTCGCCGGCGCGGGCGCCGGCGACGAGCTCGTCGACCGAGGCCGTACGCCGCCCGCGGCCCGACTCAGGCAGCGGGCACCTTGAGGATCAGCGCGTCGCCCTGACCGCCGCCGCCGCACAGTGCGGCCACACCGGTGCCGCCGCCGCGTCGCTTGAGCTCCAGCGCCAGGTGCAGCAGCAGGCGGGCCCCGGACATGCCGACCGGGTGGCCGAGCGCGATCGCGCCGCCGTTGACGTTGACCTTGTCCTCGTCGATCTCCAGGGAGCGCGCCGACTCGATGCCGACCGCGGCGAAGGCCTCGTTGAACTCCACGAGGTCGAGGTCGGCCGGACTGATGCCCTCCTTGGCGCACGCCTTCGCGGTCGCGTTGGCCGGCTGGAGCTGCAGCGTGGAGTCGGGGCCGGCGACCATGCCGTGGGCGCCGATCTCGGCGAGCCAGCTCAGGCCGAGCTCCTCGGCCTTGGCCTTGCTCATCACGACCAGGGCGCAGCCGCCGTCGGAGATCTGCGACGCGCTGCCGGCGGTGATCGTGCCTTCCTTGGCGAACGCGGGGCGCAGGTTGCCCAGGGACTCCGCGGTGGTGTCGCCGCGCACGCCCTCGTCGGCGCTGATGACGACCGGGTCGCCCTTGCGCTGGGGGATGGAGACGGGGACGACCTCGTCGTCGAAGACGCCGTTCTTCCAGGCCAGCGCCGCCTTCTGGTGCGAGGCCGCGGAGAACTCGTCCTGCTCGGCCCGGGTCAGCTGGGTGCCGGCTGCGTTGCACTGCTCGGTCAGCGCGCCCATCGCCTGCTGGGTGGCCTGGTCGAAGAGGGCGTCGTAGGCCATCGAGTCGACCAGGGGGACGTCGCCGTACTTGAACCCCTCGCGCGACTTGGGCAGCAGGTGCGGCGCGTTGGTCATCGACTCCATCCCGCCGGCCACGATGATCTCGGCCTCGCCGGCCCGGATCATCTGGTCGGCGGTGGCCACGGCGTTCAGCCCGGACAGGCAGACCTTGTTGATCGTGATCGACGGCAGCGAGAGCGGCAGCCCGGCGTGGATGCCCGCCGTACGGGCGGGGTTCTGCCCGGCGCCCGCGCCGATGACCTGGCCCATGATCAGGTAGTCGACCTGCTCGGCGCCCACGCCGGCCTTCTCCAGCGCCCCGGCGATGGCGATGCCGCCGAGCTCGGCGGCGGAGAGCCCCTTGAGCCCGCCGAGCAGGCGGCCGATCGGGGTACGGGCCCCGGCGACGATGACGGATGCGGACATGGGTGCCTCCCGGCGTTCGACCTGAGTCCTCGACCTGAGGATCGGGGTGGACCTGAGGTCTCCGACCTTACTCAGGCACAGGCGCCGGGATCGAGGGTCGTCGCGCGAGCGCGCGTGAGGCGAGCATCACAGCGGCTCGCGCCTTGCGGGCCGCTCCCGCGGCGTGCCTTGATGGGCCCATGAGCGCCGCCGCCGACCTGCCACAGCACCTGTTCACCGCCATCGACCACGTCGGGATCGCGGTGGCCGACCTCGACGTCGCGATGCAGTTCTACGCCGAGACCTTCGGCATGCGGACCGTGCACGAGGAGGTCAACGAGGAGCAGGGCGTGCGCGAGGCGATGGTCGCGGTCGGCGACTCCGACCAACGCCTGCAGCTCCTCGCTCCCCTCTCCCCCGACTCCACGATCGCGAAGTTCCTCGGCCGCAACGGCCCCGGCGTTCAGCAGGTGGCCTACCGCGTCGTCGACGTCGAGGCCGTCAGCGCCACGCTGCGCGAGCGTGGGGTGCGGCTGCTGTGGGACGAGCCCCGGCGCGGTACGTCGGACTCGCGCGTGAACTTCATCCACCCCAAGGACGCCGGCGGCGTCCTGGTCGAGCTGGTCCAGCCCGCGGGCTGAGCGAGCCTCAGAGCCAGCCCCGGTCCCGGGCGACCCGCGCGGCCTCGACCCGGGTCGTCGTCCCGGTCTTCCCGATCGCCGATGACAGGTGGTTGCGCACCGTGCCGCCCGAGAGGTGCAGCCGCCCGGCCACCTGCGAGACGGGGGCACCGTCGAGCGCCAGGCGCAGCACCTCGGCCTCACGCTCGGTCAGCGGGCTCGCGCCGGCGACGAGGGACTCGGTGGCCAGGCTGGGGTCCACGACGCGCAGGCCGGCGTGGACCCGGCGCACGGCGTCGGCGAGCTGGGGCGCCGGCGTGTCCTTGACGACGAAGCCGGACGCGCCGGCCTCGAGGGCCCGGCGCAGGTAGCCGGGACGACCGAAGGTCGTCACCATCAGCACCCGGGACGTGCTCGTCGGCTCGGTCACCACGGCCCGGCACGCCTCGATGCCGTCGGCGCCCGGCATCTCGATGTCGAGCAGGCAGACGTCAGGAGCGTGGGAGCGCACGGCGGCCAGCACCTCGTCTCCCCGGCCGACCTGGGCCACCACGTCGAGGTCGGGCTCGAGGTCCAGCAGCGCCGCGAGGGCACCGCGCACGAGGGCCTGGTCGTCGGCGAGCAGCAGCCGGATCGGTGCGCTCACCAGGTCACCTCCAGGACGGTGCCGCCCGTGCGCGGACAGCGGCTCACCGCGAGCTCTCCGCCCGACTGCCCGACCCGTTCGCGCAGGCCGCGGAGGCCGCGTCCGGCAACCAGGTCGTCGGAGCCGGCGCCGTCGTCGCTGACGCGCACCAGCTCGGTGTCGAGCACCACCTCGCAGGAGCTGCGCCCCGGAGTGGCGCACCACGTTGGTCACGGCCTCTCGCAGCACCCAGGCCGCGACGGTACGCCGGCGCGGGTCGACGGCCGTCGGATCACCGGTGAGCACCGGCGCGATGCCCGCCGACTCCAGGGCCGCGCAGACGCCGGCGAGCTCCTCCTCGAGCCCGGTGCTGCGCAGGCCCACGACCGTGGCGCGCAGCTCGGCGAGCGCCTGGCGCGTCATCGACTGGATCTCGACCAGCTCCGTGCGAGCACGATCGGGGTCGACGTCGAGCAGCCGGGCGGCGAGCTCGGCCTTGACGCTGACCACGGTCAGGCTGTGGCCGAGCCCGTCGTGCACGTCACGAGCCACCCGCTCCCGCTCGCCGGTGACGCTCAGCTCCTGCTGCAGCCGGGAGTGCGAGACCGCGTGGTCCGACATCAGACGGCCCCCGCAGGTCGCCGCCGTGACCCCGGCGAGGATCAGGCCGAAGAAGCCCCAGTCCGCCGCCTGCCCGGACACCAGCGGCAGGACGAGCCCGACGGTGACCAGGGCCCCCGCCCATGCCCAGCACCAGGGACGAGCCAGGGCGAAGACGCCGAAGGCGATCCAGTAGGGGAAGAACGACAGGATCCCCAGCCCCAGGACGGGGACGGTCGGCAGCACCACGGCCACCAGCAGCGCGAGGACCAGGGTGCTCTCCCGTCGCGGCCGCGACCGGGGGGCCCGCGACAGCCGAGCCGTGCTCACGACGTAGGCCACGCCGAACAGGAGGGTCACGGCCACGACCGCCCACCGCGCCCACCCCGCGGCACCTGCCTGGAGCGCGTTGACGACGGGGAAGGCCAGGAACCCGGTCCAGGCGAACCAGGTGATCCAGCCGTAGCGCTGGAACGGGTCTCGCGCGCCGACCTGGGCCCCGGGCCCGGCCGCCGTGGTCCCCGTTCCGTGCGGGTCGGTGCTCACTGCCGACCGCGCCCACGGCGCACCAGCAGCGTCGCCAGGACCGAGAGGATCGCGAGCCACAGCACCACGTTAACGATCGGCTGCCACAACGACTCCTGGCTCGGCGCTCCGGAGGACGAGACGAGGGCGCCGTCGGTGATCGGGTAGCGCGCCAGGGCGGCGTAGCCGTAGAGCGGCGACCACTTCGCGATCGCCAGGATCGCCCCGGAGAGCGGGAAGAACAGGTTGCCCAGGAAGCCGAGGACGACCACCGACCCGCCGGCGGCGCTGAGCGCCGCCTCGGAGCGGACCGCGAGGCCGAAGCACAGCCCGTAGAGCGAGAAGATCGCGGCCCCGAGCACCAGGACCAGCCCGCTGGCCACCCACGCGAGCACGGTGCCGGACGCGCCCGTCACGGCGCCGGCGAGGAAGACGAGCGCGATCGGGATGGCGGCGACCGCGACGGCGACCGACGTCTTGAGCGTCACGTAGGAACGGTCGCTGAGCGGGGTCAGACCGAGCTGGCGGCCCCAGCCCTGGCTGCGCTCCAGGGCGGCGCGCGCCCCGATCCCGACGGTGGCCGAGACGGCGCCGTAGGCCGCCATCGCGGCCATCACGGTCATCGACACGTTGCCGTGGGCCACCGCCTGGTCGCCGTAGCTCTGCGCCGCGCCGAAGATCAGGTAGAAGAAGACCGGCAGCCCGACGGTGAAGAAGAGCACGACCGGGTCGCGCACGATCCGCTTGATCTCGAGCTGGAGCATCGTGGCGTTCATCGGAGGTCCTCTCGGGCGTGACCGGGGTGGCCGGGGGGTGCGGAGTCTGCGGTCGCGGAGTCCGGGGTGGCGCTGGTCAGGGCGACGAAGGCGTCCTCGAGCGAGCCGGTGCCGACCTCCAGGTCGTGACCGCCGAGCTCGACCAGCAGGACGCGGGCGACCTCGTCGGAGTCGGCGGAGCGCACCGAGACCCGCGACCCGGTGGACGTCGACCTCGCCCAGCGCGCCGAGCCGGTGTGCGGCCACGCCGACGTCCGGGACGTCCGCGGCGACCACCCGGCCGGTGGCACGCTCGCGGACCTGCTCGGTGGTGGCGTCCATGACGACCCGGCCACGCGCCATCAGCACGATCCGGTCGGCGAAGTCGTCGGCCTCCTCGAGGTAGTGCGTGGCGAAGACGACCGTGCGGCCCTGCGCCGCCTCCGCGCGCATCACCGCCCAGAAGTCGCGCCGCGCCGCGACGTCCATCCCGGCGGTGGGCTCGTCGAGGACGAGGAGCGCGGGCTCGGCGAGCAGCGCGATCGCGAACCGCAGCCGCTGCTGCTCGCCCCCGGAGCACTTGCTGACCCGGCGACGGGTGAGCTCGGTGAGGCCGGCGCGCTCGACCACGTCGCCGACCCGCTCGGCCGGCAGACCGGGGAAGGTCGAGGCGAGGTAGCGCAGCGTCTCGTGGACGGTCAGGTCCGCGAGCAGCCCGCCGGTCTGCAGCACGGCCGAGACCCGGCCGTCGGTGACCGCCTGCCGGGGGGAGCGCCCGAAGACCCGGGCGGTGCCGGCCGAGGGATCGGTCATGCCGAGCACCATGTCGAGGGTGGTCGTCTTGCCGGCGCCGTTCGGGCCGAGCAGGGCGACGACCTCGCCGGAGCCGATCGACAGGTCGACGCCGTCGACGGCGACGACCTCGCCCCCGCGGCCGGAGAAGCTCTTGCGCAGGCCGTGCAGCTCGACGGCGGTCGTGGGTTCGCTCATGTCCCCGAGACTCGCAGCGCTCGCGTCCCGGCGGATGCGGTCGCTGTCACGACCTCGGGGTGACACCTGTCATGCGAGCCGGGACGGCGGCACCCCTGCGACGTCCCTAGGGCACGACGTACGCCGTGTCGCGCGCGTCGGTGATCAGCATGTGACCGGGGGCGTGGGCGATCGCCAGCGCCGGTCGGGACTCCATCACCGCAGCCTGGGGCGTGACCCCGCACGCCCAGAAGACCGGGACCTCGCCCGCCCGCACCTCCACGGCGGCGCCGAAGTCCGGGTCGGAGAGGTCGGCGATGCCGAGCGCCGCGGGGTCGCCGACGTGCACCGGTGCGCCGTGCACGGCCGGGTAGCGCGAGGTGATCCGCACCGCGTCGGCCACGAGCGCGGCCGGGACCGGTCGCATCGAGACCACGAGCGGGCCGCCGATCGCGCCGGCGGGCCGGCACCGGACGTCGGTGCGGTACATCGGCACGTTGACGTCCTGCTCGAGGTGGCGCACCGGGACCCCACCCTCGAGCAGCGCGGTCTCGAAGGTGAAGCTGCACCCGATCAGGAAGCTCACGAGGTCCTCGCGCCACCAGCCGCTCACGTCGGGCGTCTCCTCGGCCAGCTCACCGTCGACGTAGACCCGGTAGGCCGGCACGTCGGTGCGCACGTCGCCGTCGAGCAGCGGGCCGGAGACGGCGCCGGCCTCGAGGACGTCGAGCACCGGGCACGGCTTGGGGTTGCGCTGGGCGAAGAGCAGGAAGTCGAAGGCCAGCTCGCGCGGCAGGGTGAGCAGGTTGGCCTGCGTCCAGCCGCGCGACCAGCCGGCGGTCGGGGTGACCAGACCGTCGCGGAACAGGGCGCGGGCCGCCCCGGGGGTCAGGGTCGCGCGATCGCCCGTCGTGCCTGTCGTGCCCGTCGTGCCTGTCGTGCCTGTCGTGGTCATGGGGCCTCCACCCAACGGATGCGGACCTGCTGGCCCGGTCGGAGCTGCGCAGGCCCGGTCGACGTCCTCGTCGACGACGACCGCCACCACGGGGTAGCCCCCGGTGACGGGATGGTCGGCCAGGAACAGCACGGGCTCGCCGCTCGGCGGCACCTGGACGGCGCCGCGCCACGCCCCCTCGCTCGGCAGCTGCTCGTCGGCCCGGTCCGAGGCGGGCTCGAGGGTCCCGCCGGTGAGTCTCGCCCCGACCCGGTTGGTGCGGTCGCTGACCCGCCAGCCGGTGCGCACCAGGGCGTCGGCGTCGGCGACCCACTCGTCGCGGGGACCGCGCACCGCGCGCAGCCAGACCGTCTCCTCCCGCCACGCCGGCGGCGGTACGGCGTCCACGTCCGGCAGGCTCCCCTCGGCCGGCCCGACGGCGAGGACGTCGCCCTCGGCGACCGGGTCCGGGCCCAGCTCGGCCAGGACGTCGTGGCTGCGCGAGCCCAGCACCTCGGCAACGTCGACGCCGCCGCGCACGCCGAGGTAGGAGCGCAGGCCGGTGGTCGCCGGACCCAGGCGCAGCCTCGACCCGGCGGGCAGGCGCAGCACCCCGTGCGAGCCGACCGGTCGGTCGTCGAGGTGGACCTCGCAGGGTGCGCCGGTCACGACGGCGTACAACGCCTGGTCGAGGACCTCGACCTCGAGCCCGCCCTGGACCTCCAGCGCGGCCGTGGTCTCGGGGTTGCCCAGGAGCCGGTTGGCCAGCCGCAACGAGGAGCGGTCCGACGCGCCGCTGCGCCCCACGCCCACGCCCGCGAGCCCGGGCCGACCGAGGTCCTCCACGAGCACCTGCGCCCCGACCGGACCCACTCGCAGGCCCCGCCCGTCCCTCGGCCCGGTCACCGGCGCTCCCCGACCTCGACGAAGCGGACCTCGACGCCGGGGCGGAGCAGCGCCGGCGGGTCGCGGTCGACGTCCCAGAGCTCGGCCTCGGTGCGTCCGATCAGCTGCCAGCCGCCGGGCGAGGCGGTCGGGTAGATGCCGGAGTACTCCCCCGCGAGGCCCACCGAGCCCCGCGGCACCGTGGTGCGCGACTCCTCGCGCCGCGCGACGTGCAGCCGCTCGTCGGAGCCGACGAGGTAGCCGAAGCCCGGCGCGAACCCCCCGAAGGCGACGAGCCAGCGCTGCTCGGTGTGGGCGGCGACGACCTCGGCCGTCGACAGACCGGTCAGGGCGGCGACGTCGGCGAGGTCCTCACCGTCGTAGACGACCGGCACCTCGACCACCTCGGGCCGCTCGCTGCAGTTCGCGCCGTCCTCGGGGTCGTCGAGCGTCGCGGGCGAGACCGTGTCCAGCAGCCGGCGCAGCTCGGGCACGCCCGTGCCCGCCGCGGCGACCACCAGCACCGTCCGCGCGGCCGGGACGACCTGCTCGACGAGGGCTCGCCGGTCCGCGCTCAGGGCGTCGAGCCCGGCGGCGTAGGCCACCGCCTCGGTGGTGGAGGCCAGCTCGACCAGCAGTGCCCGGTCGCCGTACGGCAGCGTCCTCACGCGAACGCCTCGACGGCCACGCCCGCCTCGTCGAGAGCGGCGCGCACCGCCGTGGCCATCTCGACCGCACCGGGAGAGTCGCCGTGCAGGCAGACCGACTCGGCGTCGACACGCACCACGGTGCCGTCCACCGCCTCGAGCTCCCCGTCGCGCACGAGGCGCACCACCCGGGCGGCGACCTCGTCCGGGTCGTCCAGCAGCGCCCCGGGGTCGGTGCGTGGCACCAGGGTCCCCTCCGCGGTGTACCCGCGATCGGCGAAGGCCTCGCGCACGGGGCGCAGCCCGGCCCGCTCGGCCTCGGCCAGCAGCCGCGACCCCGGCAGGCCCATCAGCGGCAGCGTGGCGTCGTAGGCCACCACCGCCTCGACGACCGCGCGGGCCTGGGCCTCGTGGTGGACCGTGGCGTTGTAGAGCGCACCGTGGGGCTTGACGTAGGCCACCCGGGCGCCCGTCACGCGGGCCAGGGCCTGCAGCGCGCCGATCTGGTAGACCACGTCGTCGGCGAGCTCGCCGGGGTCCATGTCGATGAACCGGCGACCGAAGCCGGCCAGGTCGCGGTAGCCGACCTGGGCGCCGATCACGACCCCCCGTCGGGTCGCGCTCTCGCAGCAGCCCCGCAGCGTGCTCGCGTCACCGGCATGGAACCCGCAGGCGACGTTGGCGCTGGTGACCACGTCGAGCACGGCCTCGTCGTCGCCGAGCCGCCAACGTCCGAAGGACTCCCCGACGTCGGAGTTCAGGTCGATCACGGCAGTCATCTTGCGATCATCACAGGTCACCGACCCCGCAGGTCGCCCCGTCACAGGTCACCCAGAGCGAGGAGGGCGTTGTAGCCGAGGTAGAGCGTGAGCAGCCAGGCCAGCACGCCGATGCCGAGCAGCCAGCCCGGGTAGCGGTAGCCGTGCAGCAGGTCACGGCGACGCCACGCGACGTAGAGCAGCACCCCGAAGCCCAGCGGCAGGATCATCCCGTTGAACGTGCCCGCGAAGACGAGCAGCTGGGTGGGTGCCTGCTCGATGACGACGAAGATCGTCGCCGAGAGCACGATGAAACCCACCGTGAGCCAGCTGCGTGTGCGCTCGGCGGTGCGCGAGGTGGTCAGGAACGACACCGAGGTGTACGCCGCGCCGATCACCGAGGTCAGGGCGGCGGCCCAGAGCACCAGCCCGAAGACACGCAGCCCGGCCTCGCCCGCGGCCGCCTGGAACGCCGAGCCGGCCGGGTTGTCGTCGGCCAGGGCCGCCCCGCCGGTGACGACACCGAGGATGGCCAGGAACAGCAGCACCCGCATCACGCCGGTGACCACGATGCCCACGACCGAGCTGCGGGTGATGTCGGAGACGTGCTCGACGCCGGTGCGACCGGAGTCCAGCAGGCGGTGCGCGCCGGCGTAGGTGATGTAGCCGCCGACGGTGCCGCCGATGATGGTCGTGACCGCCACGAAGTCGAAGGTCTCGGGCGCCACGGTCTGCTTCAGCGCGTCGCCCACCGGCGGGGACGAGGTCACCGCGACGACGAGGGTCGCGATGATCATCAGCAGGCCGAGGCCGACCACGACCCGGTCCAGGGCCAGCCCGGCGCGGTGCGAGGAGAAGATCGCGACCGCGACGGCGGCCGAGATCGCGCCACCGACGCGGGGCTCGAGGCCGAGCAGGGCGTCGAGACCCAGCCCGCTCCCGGCGACGTTGCCGATGTTGAAGACCAGCCCGCCGGCCACGACCAGGGCGGCCAGCACGTAGCCGGCCCCGGGCAGCGCCTGGTTGCCGAGCTCGTGGGCCCGCTGGCCGGAGACACCGATCACGCGCCACACGTTCATCTGCACGGCGATGTCGACCAGGATCGAGAGCACGATGGCGCAGGCGAAGGCCGCGCCGAGCTGGATGGTGTACGTCGCGGTCTGGGTGATGAAGCCCGGCCCGATCGCGGCCGTGGCCATCAGGAAGATCGCGCCGAGCAGGGCGGACCGCCCGGACCCGGCGCTGGTGTCCGGCGGTGCTGTGTCGTGGGTCATAGTGTCAACCTAGGGATTGTTCAACAATTCTTCAATACGTCGAGGGAACATTCTGGTTACGCTCTCTCCCGTGAGCACCTCTGGTCCCGGCAACCACGCCGCCCGGGACCGCCCCGCGGGTCTCGGCGGGGTGCTCGACCTCCTCGCCGCCGAGGAGCACGGCCGCCGCGCGGCCCGGCGTACCTCCGCCGAGCTCGCCGCGTCGACGCTGCGCGAGCAGGTCGTCGAAGGTCTCCTGCGCTCGGGGACCCGACTGCCCGAGCAGCGCCTCGCCGAGGCCCTGGGCATCTCGCGCAACACGCTGCGCGAGGCCCTCAGCCAGCTGGTCGGGGAACGGATCCTGGTGCGTCAGGCCAACCGGGGCGTGGTCGTGGCCACCCCCGGGGTCGCCGACGTGGTCGACGTCTATCGCGCACGGATGCTGCTCGAGCCCGCGGCCCTCGCGCTGCCCTCTCCCCCGCCCGAGCGGGTCGGGGCCCTGCGGGCCGCGGTCGAGGAGGGACGTACCGCCGCCGCGCGCGACGACGCCGACGGCGTGGCCAGCGCCAACCAGCACTTCCACCGCGCCGTGGTCGCACTGGCCGGCAGCGAGCGTCTCGACGCCCAGATGGACCTGCTGCTCGCCGAGATGCGTCTCTTCTTCCACCTCGTCGACGCGCCGTCCTCCTTCCACGGCCCGTTCCTGGACCGCAACGTCAAGATCCTGGCCCTGCTGGCCGCCGGGGACGGGGCCGGTGCGGCCCGGCAGATGCGGTCCTACCTCGCCCACGCGCAGCAGCAGATGACCGGCGCGCTGGGCGGCTGAGGCCGCGCGGCCGTCGCGTCGATGAGACGTCGCGCACATCGGGTGCCACCGGCGGTTACTCACCGGTACCTTCGGCGTGCGCATCCCCGCCCGACGCAGCCCCGCCGCAAGGAGAGCCCGTGCAGAACATCCTCGACGCCATCGCCGCCGGCGACACGTCCGCCGACGACTTCGCCCACCTCACGATGCCCGAGTCCTACCGGGCCGTGACGGTGCACGAGGACGAGGTCGAGATGTTCGAGGGGATGGCCTCGAAGGACAAGGACCCCCGGGCCTCGCTGCACCTCGACGAGGTGCCGCTGCCCGAGCTCGGGCCGGGCGAGGCGCTGGTGGCGGTGATGGCCTCGGCCATCAACTACAACACCGTGTGGACCTCGATCTTCGAGCCGGTCTCGACCTTCGGCTTCCTGGAGCGCTACGGCCGGCTCTCGCCGCTGTCCAAGCGTCACGACCTGCCGTACCACGTCGTGGGGTCCGACCTCGCCGGCGTCGTGCTGGCCACCGGCCCGGGCGTGCACCTGTGGGAGCCCGGCCGCGAGGTCGTCGCGCACTGCCTCTCGGTCGAGATGGAGTCGCCCGACGGGCACGACGACTCGATGCTCGACCCCGAGCAGCGGATCTGGGGCTTCGAGACGAACTTCGGGGGTCTGGCCCAGGTCGCGCTGGTCAAGGCCAACCAGCTGATGCCCAAGCCGGCCCACCTGACCTGGGAGGAGGCCGCCTCCCCGGGCCTGGTCAACTGCACGGCGTACCGCCAGCTGGTCTCCAAGAACGGTGGCGACATGAAGCAGGGCGACAACGTCCTGATCTGGGGCGCCTCCGGCGGCCTCGGCGGCTTCGCGACGCAGTACGCCCTCAACGGCGGGGCCACGCCTGTGTGCGTGGTCTCCAACAACGAGAAGGCCGACATCGCCCGGGCGATGGGCGCGGAGCTGATCATCAACCGCTCCGAGGAGGGCTACCGGTTCTGGAAGGACGAGCACACCCAGGACCCCCAGGAGTGGAAGCGCTTCGGCTCCAGGATCCGGGAGCTCACCGGTGGCGAGGACATCGACATCGTCTTCGAGCACCCGGGCCGCGAGACCTTCGGCGCGAGCGTCTACGTCACGCGCAAGGGCGGGACCATCACCACCTGCGCCTCGACCTCGGGCTACATGCACGAGTACGACAACCGCTACCTGTGGATGAACCTCAAGCGGATCATCTCCAGCCACTTCGCCAACTACCGCGAGTCGTGGGAGGCCAACCGGCTCATCGCCAAGGGCATGATCCACCCGACGCTCTCGCGGACCTACGGCCTCGACGAGGTCGGCCAGGCCGCGTTGGACGTGCACCACAACCTCCACCAGGGCAAGGTCGGCGTGCTGTGCCTGGCCCCCGAGGAGGGCCTGGGCGTGCGCGACCAGGAGATGCGTGCCCAGCCACCTGGACGCGATCAACCGTTTCCGGGGTGTGTGACGGCACCTCACCGGCGCTCCTCGTTGTCCACCGCAGCGCGCGGCCACTTCGTTCCCGGGCCATGGATCGCGCATCATGGGGGGTGCACCGCACCACCCCCCTACGAACTCGGAAGAGGGCACGGCTGAGATGAGCGACCAGGGACTGTCGATCTTCGACCAGGACCGACACGGACGGCGGCACAGCTCCCGGGACCAGGTCGTCCTCCGCCGGCGACGGCGAGAGTGACGCAGATCATCCCGACGGTCCGAGCAACGACTCCTCCGACCGCCGGCAGGGGCCCCGGCGGGGACGGGCGTGAGCACACCGCAGCGCCCGGCGTCGCAGCCGGCGCCGGCAGCGCCAGCAGCGCCAGCAGCGCCAGCGCCCCCGCCACGCCATCGACCGACCTTCCCGGCCCTGCGACGGGGCGGTTACGACAAGAACGCCGTCGACGTCCAGGTCGCGCGCCTGCTCTAGGAGCGCGGCCTCCCTCGGCTGCCGCGTGAGCCAGGCCGAGCGTCGTCTCGCCGAGCTCGAGTCCGAGCTCGGACCGCGCGCGCAGGAGCTCTCCGAGCAGCGCACGCCCTCCTACGCCGGGCTCGGCGGGCGGGCGAGCACGCTGCTGCGGCTCGCCGAGGAGGAGGCCGACGAGATCCGCGACATCGCGCGAGCGACGGCCAGGAGATCCGCGAGCAGGCCAGCCGCAACGCCGACGCGATCCGCGCCGAGGCCACCCGCGACGCCGAGGACATGCGCACCGTGCAGCTCTCCGAGCTCGAGGAGACCCGCACCCGGATGCGCGCCGACGCCGAGCAGGAGCGGGCCAGCTCTGCGGCGGAGGCCACCGACCTCGTCGCCGCCGCCCAGCGCGAGGCCGACCAGCTGCGCCTCGCCGCCCAGCAGGAGGCCACCGAGATGCGCACCGCCGCGACCCGCGAGGTCGAGCAGGCCCGCGCGGCCGCGGACCGCGAGGTCCAGGAGGCCCGGCGCACCCTGGCGGTGGAGAAGGAGCGCCTCGCCCGCGAGGCCACCGACCACCACGCCAGCGCCATGGGTGAGACCCGGCGCCTGGTCGAGGAGGCCGAGCAGCGCCGACCGCCGCGGAGGAGCGGGCCGACGCCGGCGACCAAGCAGGCCGGTGAGCTGCGCGCCGCCACCAAGAAGGAGGCCGACGCGCTGATCAGCCGTGCTCGGCGTGAGGCCGAGCAGATCGTCGCGGCCGCGAAGGGTCAGGCCGACACCGTGCGCAGCCTCGGGCGACGCCGACCTCGAGCGGAGGTCGAGAGGCTGAGCTCCGAGGTCGCGCGGCTCGCCAAGCGCCGCGACGCGATCACCGCGCAGCTCTCCTCGCTGCACGAGGTGATCGCCGGGTTCGGCACCGACGACGACCCGGCCTCGCCCGCCGGCCAGGCCGGGACCGACTCCGCCACGACGGAGTCGTGAGCGCCGGCCCGCCGGTGGACGGTCCCCCGGGCGAGCCGACCGAGCAGGACGATCCGACCGGGCTCCAGGAGCACGACGCAGGCGGCGCCGGAGACCGCCGTCGAGGCCGCGCGGCGGGCCTCGGACGCCGCGAGGCGGGCCGAGGAGGCGGCGGCGCACGCCGAGGACGCCGCCGCCGAGCTCGACCACGCGGAGGCCTCCGCGTTCGGAGAGCCCGGGACACCCCTTCGCGCCGCACTCGCCGTTCTACACGGGGCTGGTCGGCGGCATGGGCGTGCTCACCGCCCTGCTGCTGGGCCTGGCGCTCGCCTCGATCCAGTCGGTGCTGGTGCTGATCGTGGTCTCGCTGTTCCTCGCCGCCGGGCTCAACCCGATCGTCGAGCTGGCTCGAGCGTCGCGGGATGCGCCGCGGCTTCGCCGTGCTGGTCGTGATCCTCGCCGTGCTCGCGGCGCTGGCGCTGTTCGTCGTAGCGATCATCCCCGTCATCGCCGACCAGGTCGCTGCGATCACCGCCAACGCCCCGGGCTGGCTCGACCAGCTGCAGGGCAACCGGCGCATGCAGCAGCTGGACTCCGAGTACGACATCCTGTCCAACCTCCAGGACTACGTCGCTCGCGGTGACTTCGTCTCCGGTCTCTTCGGCGGCGTCCTGGGCATCGGCCTGAAGATCCTCTCGGCGCTGCTCAACGCCTTCGTGATCGTGGTCCTGACCCTCTACTTCCTCTCGTCGCTGGACAAGACCAAGCACGCGCTGTACTCCCTGGCCCCCGCCTCGCGGCGCGAGCGGGTGGCCAAGATCGGCGACCAGGTCGTCGCCGACATCGGGTCCTACGTCTCCGGGGCCTTCGTCGTCGCGCTCGCCGCCGGGGTGAGCTCGCTGGTGTTCCTGTTCGCGGTCGGGCTGGGCGAGTACGCCGTGGCGTTGGCCTTCGTCGTCGCCCTGCTCGACTTCATCCCGATGATCGGCGCCACCATCGGCGCGGTGGTGGTCACGGCGATCGGGTTCGCCACCGACGTCAACACCGGTCTGGCCTGCCTGGTGTTCTTCGTGGTCTACCAGCAGGTCGAGAACTACGTGATCTACCCCCGCGTGATGTCGCGCAGCGTCGACCTCCCCGGCTCGGTGATCGTGATCGCGGCCCTGATCGGTGCCGCGCTGCTCGGGGTGGTCGGGGCCCTGCTCGCGATCCCGACCGCCTCCGCGCTCCTGCTGGTCGTCCGCGAGGTCTTCCAGCGTCGGCAGGATGCTCGCTGACCCGCTCTCGGCGTCGGTGCCCGCCGATCGCGCGGCTCAGGCCGGCGTCGGCTCCGCGCGGTCGACGACCTCGGCCACCGCAGGCTCGCCGAGCTTGACGACCACGACGCCGGCGAGCACGAGCACGCCCCCGAGCAGCTGCGCGAGACCCGGGAGCTCGGCCAGCAGCAGCCAGGCGAACAGCACCGCGGCGAGGACCTCGCTCAGCCCCACGAACGAGGCCAGCCGGGAGCCGAGGCGCCGGCTCGCGCCGATCCCGGCGACGTAGGACACCGCGGCGCTGAAGACCCCGAGCACGACCAGCGGGACCCACCAGGCGGCCTCGCCGAGGCCGGCGTACCTCGCCGGCGCGGTCGAGGCGTGCAGCGGCATCAGGCCGACGACGCCGAGCAGGGCGAGCAGCGCCGCACCGACGCTCAGCCCGCCCGCGGCGAGCACGAGGGGCGGGAGCCCGTTGTCCTCGTCGGCCGAGAGCACGAAGTAGGAGGCCAGGCCGACCATGGCGCCGAGCGCCCAGAGCGCACCGACCGGGCTGACGTCGGCGCCCGAGAAGAGGTCGAGCACCAGCAGCAGCCCGACGGCGGCGATCGCGGCTCCGGCGACGGTGACCCGCCCCGGACGCTGGCCGTGCCGCAGCCAGAGCCAGAGGACCACGGCGACCGGCCCGGTGTACTCGATCATCAGCGCCGGCCCGACCTGCATGTGCTGGATCGCGGCGAAGTAGCAGAACTGAGCCGCGGCGACGCCGAGCACGCCGTACGCGACGACCACGCCGGCGCTGCGGCGCAGCAGGTCCCACCGGCCGTCGAGGGCACGCAGCCCCAGCGGGAGCACCAGCAGCGCACCGAGAGCGACACGCGCCAGGGTGACGGCGCCCGGGCTCCAGCCCGCGTCGAGCAGACCCCGGCCGACCGCGCCGGAGAGACCGAAGCTCACCGCTGAGACCAGCGCGAGCACGAGACCGGTCGAGGTCCGCGAGCGACGTACGCTCGCCGCGCCGTCATGAGTCAACGTCGTCATGGAACATGACACTAGATCGGCTGCGGTAACGTGTCAACATGGTTTTCGCCCATGACACCGAGGTGGCCCTGGGTGCCGCGGTGCTGCTGACCAACAGCGCCGTCGAGCCCGACACCCTCGAGAGCGTCGACGACCTGAGCGCGCTCTTCGACGAGCTCGGCTACTCGGGTCGCCACGACGCCGACGAGGTCGAGCTCGACGAGGTCCGGGCGCTGCGCCCGCGCCTGCGCGCGCTGCTCACCGCCGAGCGCGACGAGGCCGTCGACGTGGTCAACGCGATGCTGGCCGAGACCCGAGCGCTGCCGCAGCTGGTGCGCCACGAGGGCTACGACTGGCACCTGCACTGCGTCGACTCCGACACGCCCCTCGTGACGAGGATCCTGGCTGAGACCGCGATGGCGATGGTCGACGTGATCCGTGC
This sequence comes from uncultured Actinomycetota bacterium, assembly GCA_963740745.1. Lineage (GTDB taxonomy): Bacteria > Actinomycetota > Actinomycetes > Propionibacteriales > Nocardioidaceae > Nocardioides. Next base: position 253,477 of record CAVUFK010000007.1, on the reverse strand, counting down.
CGAGGAGATGGGACGCCTCGGCGTGTGTGCCGACGAGAGCTGCACGGGGGTCGTGCTCGACCTCTCGCGCAACCGCTCGCGCCGGTTCTGCTCGACGTCCTGCGGCAACCGCAACGCGGTGGCGGCCTACCGGGCGCGGCAGTCCGAGGAGTCAGCCGACTCGGCCTAGCACCAGCGACGTACGCCGTCCGGCGTGAGGTCGCGGTCGCGCAGCACCACCGGCAGCCGGTCCCCCACCGCCTCACAGGCGCGGCGGAAGTCGCGACGGCGGTACTCCACCGCGAGCACGGCGTCCCCGAAGTCGTCGACGTAGGCATCGCACTCGTCGTAGCGTCCGCACTCCTCGGCCACCACGAAGTCGTAGCCGACCGCGGTGCCGTCGTAGCCGGCGAGGTTCTTCTGCCCCGCGGCCAGACCGGCGCGGTGCGCCGCCGCGACCAGCAGACGGGCGTAGGTCAGCGCCTGGTGGCGCCGGAGCAGGTGGTGGCTGCGGGTGAACGCGTCGAGGTTGTCGTACTCCACCGCCTCGTAACCGTCGTCGGCGCAGCCCTGCGCCCAGTCGCCGACGATCTCGGCCAGGGCTCGCCGCCTGGCCGGTGTCCGCAGGTCGAGCAGCCACTCGCCCCACGCCTCGTCGACGACCGGCCGTCCATGGTCCTTGAGCACCAGCGACCAGTGCCGGCGCCAGAAGCGCCGGGCGTCGGGCTGGGTCTGGAACCCGTTGACGTAGCAGACGTCGTAGCGCCCGGCCGGCTCCTCGGTGCGGTCACGCACCACGACACCGACGTGGTCGGGCACGTCGGTGGCGCCGCCCAGCTGGTAGTCGAGGTCGACGTCGGCGGGCGGGAGCCCGACGTCGTCCGCGCCGAGGGCGGGGGCCGGGGCGACGAGCAGCAGGGCGGCGAGCAGCCCGCCCAGCAGGCGGGTCACCGTGGTGGTCGTCATCGCACGAGGCTAGCGCCTGCTGCCCGGCGCGCGCCTAGAAGTCGAACCCGCCGAAGTCGAACCCACCGCCGTCACCACCGCCGTCACCGCCGAACCAGCCGCCGCCGTCACCGCCGCCGCCGCCGTCACCGCCGCCGTCGAAGCCTCCTCCGTCGCCGCCGTCACCACCGCCGTCACCACCGCCGTCACCACCGCCGTCGAAGCCTCCGCCGAAGCCGCCGAAGGCGCTGCCGAACATCATCCCGACGAACATCGCGTTCATCGCGCCCATCCCGAAGTAGCCGGCGGCGTAGGGCTGGTAGGCCGGGCCGGCGTCGTAGTACGGCTTGCGCTGCGTGCCGAGCTGGACCTGGCGTACGTCGGGCTCGGCCCCGGCCCGGACCCGCTCGAGGTCGAGGGCGCAGGCGGGGACGTCGCGCTGGACGCCGCCGGGCGGAGCCCAGGAGACGTCGGCGACCGACTGGCCGTGGCGCGGGTCGAAGAAGCAGGCGGGTCGGCGGGTCGGGAGCGCCTCACCGGCGACGCGGGCCCGCACGCAGGCCATCGCGTAGCGGCCGTCGTCGAGGATCTCGGTGACGTGGCGGACCTCGTCGGGATCGGTGAGGGCCCCGGCCGCGGACTTGGCCGACTCGTAGGCGTCCAGCGCGCGCTGGTAGTCGGCGTGGGCGCCCGCGTCGAGCTCGGTGCCGATCACGTCGGCGTCGAGGTCCTGCAGCTCGGTGCCGAGCGCGGTGACGTCCTCCTCGACGAGACGCTTGACCGGCGCGAGCTCGGCCTGGCGCTGCACGAGTGCACGCTCCTTGCCCCGACGCGAGGAGACCACCGCGGCGATCACGAGACCGGCGAGCAGCAGCAGGACGAGGTACTCCATGTCCTCAGCCTACGGGGGGCGACGCGCGGGACAGGCGCGCGCCGAGCTCGCGGACCGCGTCGTGCAGCTCCGGGGGCTCGAGGACCTCGAAGTCGTGGCCGATCAGGGCGAGGTGGATCGCCAGGCTCCAGGCGCTGTCGGCGCCGGCCCGCAGCACACAGGTGTGCTCGTCGACCTCCTCGACGCTCGCGGAGGTCGGTGTCGTGGTCGCCCGCACGGCGGCGGCCGGGGCCATCACGCGCACCACACCGCGGACCGGGTAGGCCGACGAGGTCACTCCCCGCTGGACGTGCTCGGCCGGGTCGGGGTGCTCACGCGGGGTGAAGCGCCACGTCGAGGCGCGGACGTCGGTCATCCGGTCGAGGCGGAAGGTGCGCCAGTCGTCGCGCTCGAGGTCGAAGCAGAACAGGTACCACCGCCGGCCGGTCGCGACGAGGCCGTAGGGCTCGAGGCGCCGGTGGGTCGCGGTGGCGTCGAGCGCGACGTACTCCAGCTCGACGCGCACGTGGTCGCGCGTGGCGCGGGCCAGCACGAGCAGGGCGTCGGCGTCGACCTCGACCGCGCCCCCGTCGATCGTGGTGATCGCGTCCTGCACCGCGCGCACCTCGGCCCTGAGCCGGGCGGGCAGCACCTGGTCGAGCTTGGTCAGCGTGCGCAGGGCGGCCTCGCTCGCCCCGGCGACGGTGCCGCCGGCCGCCAGGCGCAGGGAGACCGCCGTGGCCACGGCCTCGTCGTCGTCGAGCAGCAGCGGCGGCAGCTCGCGGCCACGACCGAGCTGGTAGCCGCCTCCGACACCGTGGGCCGCGTTGACCGGGTAGCCCAGCCGGCGCAGCCGCTCCACGTCACGGCGCACGCTGCGCGTCGTCACACCGAGGCGCTCGGCGAGCTCGGGGCCGGTCCACACCGGCCGCTGCTGGAGCAGGCCCAGCAGGCGCAGCACCCGTTCGGTGGTGCCGTGGCCCTCCTGGTCGCTCATGGGGCCATCATGCCCCTGGTCGCGGACCGTCCCTGTCCGCTTGGCAGGACATCATCGAGCCCATGGACGACACGACCGGCGGCATCGACTGGACCACCACCCTGCTCGATCAGCTCGAGACGCACTGGCAGCACCAGCTGCGTCCCCGTCTGGCCGGGATCAGCGACGCGGAGTATCTCTGGGAGCCGGCGCCCGGCGCCTGGAACGTCCGCGCCCGTGGCACCTCGAGCGCCCCGGTCGCCGCCGGCTCCGACGCCTTCACGATCGACTTCGCCTTCCCCGAGCCCGATCCGCCGCCGGTCACGACGATCGCGTGGCGCCTGGCCCACGTCGTCGTCGGCGTGCTGGCCATCCGCAACGCGACGCACTTCGGCGCCCCGCCGGCGGCGTACGAGACGTGGGAGTACGCCGGCACGGCGGTCGGTGGCCTGGCGCAGCTCGACGAGCAGCACGCCACCTGGGTCGCCGGGGTCCGCGCCCTCGACGCCGCCGACCTCGCCCGTCCGTGCGGACCGGCCGAGGGCCCGTTCGCCGAGGTCCCGATGGCTGCCCTGGTGCTGCACATCCATCGCGAGCTGATCCACCACGGCGCGGAGATCTGCCTCCTGCGCGACCTCTACCGAACCCGGACCGCCTGATGAGCCGCACCGTGCAGGTGACGATCGACGCTGCCTCACCCCGCCGGCTCGGGCTGTTCTGGCGCGAGGTGCTCGGGTACGCCGTCGACGCGCCGCCCGGCCGGGAGGCTGCGGACGCCGGCCCGGAGGCCACCGCTGACGCGTGGCTGGTCTTCCTCGAGCGGGTCGGCGTACCCCGCGAGCAGTGGGACTCGGCGTTCGGCATCCACGACCCCGAGGGCGAGGGGCCGCGGCTGTTCCTGCAGCAGGTGGGCGAGAAGAAGGCGGGCAAGAACCGGGTGCACCTCGACGTACGCGCGGCACCCGGGCTCGAGGGCGAGGAACGGATGGCCGCGCTGGAGGCGGAGTGCGCGCGACTCGTGGAGCTCGGCGCGACGCGGTTGTCCCGTCACGAGCCGGCGCCGCCGATGAGCGCCGGCCACCTGGTGCTCGCCGATCCGGAGGGCAACGAGTTCTGCCTGGACTGACGACGTACTTGTCGGCCGTTTCGTGAGCATGTCGGCCATTGCAAAGGCCGACATGCTCGGCAACACCCGGCCGGCCGGGTGTTCCTGGGGCCGCCGGGACTCCTGGGACCCGCGGGGGCGACAAGCTCAGCGCGCGGAGTAGTCCCGGAAGCCGCGCTTGGTCTTGCGGCCGAGGTAGCCGGCGGTGACGAGCTGCTCGAGGAGGGGGGCGGGGGCGAAGCCGGGCTCGCGGAACTCCAGGTAGAGCTCGCGCTGGATGGCCAGGGAGACGTCGTTGCCGACCACGTCGAGCAGCTCGAAGGGGCCCATCGGCAGCGCGCAGCCCTGCTTCATCGCGGTGTCGATGTCGTCGGCGCTGGCGTAGTGGGCCTGGAGCATCTTGACCGCGTCGTTGAGGTAGGGGAAGAGCAGCGCGTTGACGATGAACCCGGCGCGGTCCGAGCAGGAGACCGCGACCTTGCCGATCGCACCGACCAGGGCCTGAATGGTCTCCGTGACCTCGGGCGAGGTGGCCACGGTCGAGACGACCTCGACCAGCTTCATCACCGGCGCCGGGTTGAAGAAGTGCATGCCCACGACGCTCTCGGGCCGCGACGTGGCCCGCGCGCACGAGATGATGGGCAGCGAGGACGTCGTGGTGGCCAGGATCGCCCCGGCCCCTCCTCGACCGTGCCGACAGATCTCGTCGAGGTTCTCGAAGAGCGTGGTCTTCACCGCGAGGTCCTCGGCGATCGCCTCGACGACGAGGTCGACTGCGGCGAGGTCGTCCAGCGAGGTCGACCCGCGCAGTCGACCGAGCACCTCGGTCTTGACCTCCTCGGTGGCCCGCCCGCGCTGGATCTGCTTGTCGAAGCTCCGGGTGATGGTCGCCACGACGCCGTCGACCTTGTCGCGGCTGCGGCCGACGAAGACGACCTCGTGGCCGGCCTTGGCGAAGACCTCGACGATGCCGGCCGCCATCGTGCCGGTCCCGACGACGCCGACGGTGCCGATCTCGTGGCGCAGCTCGGGCTGCTCGGCCGCGGACGGGGTGCGGTCGTCGTCGACGACCTTGGGGCTGTCGGGCGCCTCGTAGGTGTAGAAGCCACGGCCGGTCTTGCGGCCCAGCAGGCCGGCGGAGACCATCTGCTTGAGGATGGGGGCCGGCGCATGGAGCCGGTCGCGCCCTTGGCGGTACATCGTCTCGAGGATCTCGTAGGTCGTGTCGAGGCCGATCAGGTCGACCAGGGCGAGCGGACCCATCGGGTAGCCGCAGCCCAAGCGCATCGCGGCGTCGATGTCCTCGCGCGTGGCGTAGCGCTGCTCGAACATCGACACGGCGTGGTTGAGGTAGCCGAAGAGCAGCGTGTTGGCGATGAAGCCGGCCTTGTCGCCGCACACGACCGGGTTCTTGCCCAGCGAGCGCACCAGCGCGGTGACGTCCTCGAGCACGCTCGGCTCGGTGACGACGGTGCGCACGACCTCGACGAAGGCCTGCACCGGCGCCGGGTTGAAGAAGTGGATCCCGATCACGCGACCCGGGTGGGCGTTGGCGGTGGAGATCTCGGTGACCGGCAGCGAGGAGGTGTTGGTGGCCAGCACCGTCTCGGACCCGACGACCGACTCGAGCTCGCGGAAGATCGCCTTCTTGACCTCGAGCGACTCCACGGCCGCCTCCACGACCAGGTCGGCACCGGCGAGGTCGGCCATCGAGGTCGTCCAGCTCACCTTGCCCAGCAGCTCGTCGCGCTCACCGTCGGAGAGCTTCTCGCGGCTCACCGCGCGCGCGGTGGAGTTCTCCAGGTACTGCCGCCCACGGGCCAGGGTCTCGTCGCTGACCTCGACCCCGACCACGTCGTAGCCGTGGCGTGCGAAGACCTCGACGATGCCCGCGCCCATGGTGCCCAGCCCGACGACCCCGACGGTGGTGAAGGTCCGGCGCGGCCGGTCGGCGTCGAAGACCTCGTCGGTGCTGGCCACAGGTGCGCTCGTCATGCCCGGCATCGTGCCACGGCCCAGCGAGGGCGCGCCGCGACGACCGCGTGACTATGTTCACTCACCCGTGGTCCGCGTCATCACGACCCGGGTGCCGTGGTCGTCGAGGCCGAGCAGGCGCTCGACCTCGCGGACCTCGGCGGTGAACCCGGTGGGCCGCTCGAGGCGCGCGAAGCCCAGAGCGGCGTAGAACGGCGCGTTCCAAGCCAGGTCGGCGTACGTGCACAGCGTCATCGTCCGCGCCCCCCGTGCCGCGGCCTCGGCGAGCGAGGCCCGCACCAGGGCGGAGCCGATCCCCCGGCGCATCGAGTCCGGGTGCACCGAGAGCTGCTCGAGATGGGCCTGGGGGTCACCCGCGTGCCCGAACGTCACGACGTGCGCGAACCCGAGCGGGACCGGCTCGTGCCTGCCCCGCTCGTCGGTGCCCAGCGCCACCAGGAGGAAGCCCGGCTCGGCCTCGCGGGCGTTGCCGGCCGGGGCCGGGGTCGCCAGGGGCGAGCCGCTCAGGTCACCGAGCGCTGACACGTACAGGTCGAGCCCGGCCTCCTCGATCGCGGCCAGGTGACGCAGGTGCGCCGCACGGGCCCGGCGTACGACGTACGCCGGGCCCGTGCGGGTTTCTGCTGGGGTGCTCGTGGAGTCGGTCTGTCAGTCGTTGTCGTTGCCGACGAAGGGGATCGAGTCGACGGGCTTGGTGCGCTCGTCCTTCGGGACCTGCTGGATCTTGCCGGACGCGATGCCCTCGCGGAAGCTGCGCAGCTCCTCGCGGACCACCGGCAGCAACAGGTAGCAGGCGAGCAGGTTGAAGATCGCGCAGACGAAGAGCATCGAGTCGGCGAAGTCGAGGACCGAGCCGAAGTTGAGCACGGTGCCGATCACGGTGAAGAGGCAGAAGACGATCTTGAAGACCAGCTCGCTCGTGCTGGACCGGCCCAGGACAGTGGTCCAGGCCTTCATCGAGTAGTAGGACCAGGTGATCAACGTCGAGAACGCGAACAGGGCTACCGCGACCGTGAGGATGTAGGGGAACCACGGCAGGAACGTCTCGAAGGACCGCGAGGTCACGACGACACCGTCCGGTGTCGTGCCGTCCGCCCGGAAGGCGGACTGCGCGTCGTCGTAGAACGCGGTGTCGGCGATCACGATGGTCAGCGCCGTCATCGTGCAGACCACGACGGTGTCGATGAACGGCTCGAGGAGGGCGACGAAGCCCTCGCTGACCGGGTGCTTGGTCTTGACCGCGGAGTGAGCGATCGGAGCCGAGCCGACGCCGGCCTCGTTGGAGAACGCCGCGCGCTGGAACCCGACGATCAGCACCCCGATGAACCCGCCGGCGATGCCGGAGGGGTTGAACGCCCCGGTGATGATCGAGCCGAAGGCGGCGGGGACGTTGACGATGTTGCTCAGGATGACGAGCAGGCAGGCGGTGAGATAGAGGATCGCCATCGCCGGGACCAGCTTGGAGGTCACGCTGGCGATCGACTTGATCCCACCGAGGATCACCGCGCCGACGAGGAGCGCCAGAGCGATGCCGAAGATGAGGGCCGCACCCGACGAGCCGAGGAAGCCCTCCTCGCCGCCGGTGACGTCCTGGACCTGGGCGAAGGTCTGGTTGGCCTGGAACATGTTGCCGCCGATGGCACCGAAGAGGAACAGCGCCACCGCGAAGATGATGGTGAACGTGCGGGAGACGCCACCCCCGAACCGTTCGAAGGCGACCGGCAGGTAGCGGAACGGTCCGCCGGTGACGCTGCCGTCCTCGTGCACCTCGCGGTACTTCACGCCCAGCGTGCACTCGACGAACTTGGTGCACATCCCGAGCAGTCCGGCCAGGATCATCCAGAAGGTGGCCCCTGGCCCGCCCACGGTGACCGCGACACCGACGCCGGCGATGTTGCCGAGCCCGACCGTGCCGGACACGGCCGAGGACAGCGCCTGGAAGTGCGTGACCTCGCCGGGGTCGGAGTGGCGGGAGTACTTGCCGCGCACCAGGTCCAGGGACGTCTTGATCCCGGTGAACTGGATGCCCTTGAAGTAGATCGTGAACACCGTGGCCGCGATCACCAGCCAGAACACGATCAGCGGGATCTCCACGCCGAAGATGCTGGGAGCGTAGAAGATGATCTTGTTCGCGACGACGTTCGCGATCGGCTCGAAGGCGGAGTTGATCGCGTCCTCGACCGTGGCCAACCACTGCCAGGTCGGCTCAGCCTCGGCCAGGGGGATCAGTGCTGGATTCATAGCACTCGACCCAACCTCACCTGCCTTCCACCTGCAAGAGGTCGTCCGACCCGAACTCGGTGCGGTGCCGAATCGTGATGTGCTCGTTGCCGGTAGGTTCTCGGCTCGTGAGGATCGTGGTGGCGACCTGCCAGGTGGACTACGCGGGACGGCTGACCGCCCACCTGCCACCGGCGACCCGGGTGCTGATGGTCAAGGCCGACGGCTCCGTGCTCGTGCACTCCGACGGTGGCTCCTACAAGCCGCTGAACTGGATGTCTCCGCCGTGCGTGCTGCGCGAGCAGGTCGCACCGGAGGGCCACACCGAGTGGCTGGTGAGCAGCCCGAAGTCCGACGACACGCTGCGGATCGCCCTGCTCGAGGTGCTCCACGACTCCTCCCACGAGCTCGGCGTGGACCCCGGCCTGCGCAAGGACGGCGTCGAGAAGCACCTGCAGGCCCTGCTCGCCGACCACCCGGCGACCCTGGCCGAGGGGCTCAGCCTCGTCCGCCGCGAGTTCCCCACCGCGATCGGGCCCGTCGACCTGATGTGCCGTGACGCCGGCGGGCGCTCGGTGGCGGTCGAGATCAAGCGCCGCGGCGACATCGACGGGGTCGAGCAGCTGACCCGCTACCTGGAGCTGCTCAACCGCGACCCCCTGCTCGCGCCGGTGCGCGGGATCTTCGCCGCCCAGGAGATCCGGCCGCAGGCACGGGTGCTGGCCACCGACCGTGGCATCGCGTGCGCGGTCGTCGACTACGACGCGTTACGGGGTCTCGACGACCCGACGACGCGGTTGTTCTGACCCGACGCGGCCGCCGTGCGGATCTTCCACCTCGCCCTGGCCTCGGACTGGGAGGCCGCCAGCCGCGCCGGCCGCTACACGACCTCGACCCTCGGCCGGACCCTGGCCGAGGAGGGCTTCATCCACGCGAGTCGCGGTGACCAGTGGCAGGGCGTGCGGACGCGGTTCTACGCCGACGTGGCCGAGCCGCTCGTCCTGCTGGTCATCGACACCGACCGACTCACGGCGCCCGTGCTCGACGAGGCCGTCGTGCCCGGTGGCGAGACCTTCCCGCACGTCTACGGCGCGATCGAGACCAGCGCGGTCGTCGAGGCGCTGAACCTCGACCCGGCCCCGGCCACACCCGCCGGGACCACGGACCCGGCGCCGGTCCCCGCGGACCGGTCGTTCAGCTCGATCTTCCTGGCCGAGGTGTTCCACCGCGTCCTGCTGGCGAGCATCGTGATGACGGTCGTCGTGCTCGGCGCGGCCGCCGGGCTCGGCCTGTGGCCGGGGTGGGGTCCGCTGATCGGCACGGTGCTCGGCCTCGTCGTCGGTGTGCTGCTCGCCCGGGTCGTGCACCGGCGTCGCGAAGCGCGTCAGCCCGCCTGATCCTCCGTCCCGTCGGCGACGAGCCGCACGACGTCGTCCGCGCAGCCCCAGCTCAGCGTGACGCCGGCACCCCCGTGGCCGTAGCAGTGCACGACACGCCCCTCGCGCTCCAGACGCACCGCCGGCCGCCCCGGCCGCAGACCGACCCGGTGGCCGATCACCTGTGCCCGCGCGACCTCCGGCACCAGGCGGGCGGCGCGCTCGAGCAGCGCGGAGGCGGTCTGCGGCGACGGCGTACGACTCCACTCCCCCTCCACGGCGGTGCCCCCGACCACGACGTCGTGCTCGCGCGGGACGACGTACGTCGGCGCGGCCCCCGAGGACCCCGACCCCCCGTCGAGCCACCACTGCTCCAGACCCCACTGCGCCAGGCGCACCACCTCCCCCCGCACCGGGCTGAGCGCGTCGTCGTCGGCCAGGCGGCGAGAGCCGAGGCCGGAGCAGTTGACGACCCAGCCGTCCTCGCCCGGGGGCGCGGGGAGCCCGGCGAGGGCGAGACGGGTCAGCGTGCCGCCCAGCGCCTCGACGCGCTCGGCGAGCCATCCCAGGTAGGGCGGCATCTCGACCACCGGCACGCTCAGCCGCCAGCCGGCGACGTAGGGCGCAGGCACGTCGTCGGTGCGCTCGAGCGGTGGTGCGGCCTCGCGCCACCACGGGTCCGGCGCCACGCTGCGGTGCACCTCGGTACCGCGGCGCACCCGCACCCCGGGCACGCCCTCCGCAGCGAGCCCGCCGAGCACGTCGAGGCCGCGCGCCGACCACGCGGTGACCTGCTCGGCCGGCCACGCCCGGTAGGGGTACCAGATCGCGGCGGCGACCGCCGAGGTCGTCTCCAGCGGCAGGTCACGGGCCAGCACGTCGACGCGGTGGCCGGCCTCGAGCAGGCGCACGGCACAGCTGAGCCCGACCACCCCGGCTCCCACCACCACGACCCGCACGCAGTGCAGTCTGGCACCGGCGGGTGTCGCGACGTACCTTCTGCCCATGCTCCCCTCCACCGCCGCCGCGACCGACCGCGCGGGCCTCCGCGCCGTCGTCGGCCTGCTCGCCGCCCTCGCCACCGTGCTCGGTCTGGTCCTCGTCGCGCCGGCGGCGCCGGCGGACGCCGCCCGCGGGGGCGCCAGGACGATCAGCCGGAAGGTGATCTTCACGGTGCGCAACACCGCGAGCGACACCAGCGTGCTGTGCTCGGCCGACCAGGCGAACCACAAGATCCGTGGTCGCCTGGTCGGTCCGCGGCGCAAGGTCTACGGCCGCTCGGGCAGCCTGCGGATCAACATCCTCGTGCACGACGTCGGCACCGGTGCCTGGTTCTGGAACCTTCCCGGCAGGCGCAACCGTCGCTACGACTACGCCTCGCGCCTGGCCGCGAAGGGGCAGCTCAGCCTGGTCGTCGACCGGTTGGGCTACGACCGCAGCCGGCTCCGCGACGGTGACAGCACCTGCCTGGGCGCCCAGGCCCAGATGCTGCACCAGCTGGTGATCCGGGCCCGGGCCGGCCAGTACCGCTTCGTGGGCGACCGCCACACCGTCCCGGCCGCCTCGTTCGCCGCGGTGCACGCGCACGGCCAGGGCGCGCTGGTCGCCGAGATCGAGGCCGCGACGTTCGACGACGTCAACGGACTGATCCTGATGGGCTGGTCCGACGGCAGCATGTCCGCGCGCGAGCGGCAGGAGAACCAGCGCGAGCAGAACACCTGCTCGGGCACCGCCGACTACGCCTCGTACGGCAACGGCGCCCGTCAGTTCAACCAGCTGCTGTTCTCCAGCGCCACCCGCGCGATCAGGCGCGCGGCGGACAGGCTGCGCAACGACGCCCCCTGCGGTGACGTGAGCAGCCTCAACGCCGCCCAGTTCGACGCCCAGCAGAACAACGACCAGATCGAGGCGCCCGTGCTGCTGATGTACGGCAAGCGCGACGCCCGCGTCGGCGCCGGTGCGGTCGCAGCCCAGAAGGGGATGTACTCGGCGGCGCCGAGCGTCTCGGTGCGTCGCTACGCGGGCCAGGGCAGTGCGCTGGTCCTGGAGCGCAAGGCGCCCCGCGTCCAGCGCGACGTGCTGGCCTGGCTGCGGCGCAACGTCGGGCCGACGGGCGACAACCCGCGGCGCGGTCGCTGAGAACGCCTCAGACCCCGACGGCCTGGGGCTCGGCCGCGTTGTCGAGACCCTGGGCCTCGCGGATCACCGCGACGATGCCGGCCATGATCTCGGTCATCCCGAAGTCCTTGGGCGTGTAGACCGCGGCGACGCCGGCGTCCTTGAGACGGCGCGCGTCGGAGTCGGGGATGATCCCGCCGACGACGACCGGGACGTCGGCGAGACCCGCCGCCCGCAGCCCGTCGAGCACGGTGGGCACCAGCTCCATGTGCGAGCCCGAGAGGATCGAGAGCCCGACGCAGTGCACGTCCTCGGCGACCGCGGCGGCGACGATCTGCTCCGGGGTCAGCCGGATGCCCTGGTAGACCACCTCGAAACCGGCGTCGCGGGCGCGCACCGCGATCTGCTCGGCGCCGTTGGAGTGACCGTCGAGGCCGGGCTTGCCGACCAGCAGCCGCAGCCGCCCACCGAGCTCCTCGCCGGTCTCACGCACCCGGGCGCGCACGTCGTCGAGCTCGCGGCCGACCGAGGCGACGCCGACGGCGCCGCCGACCCCGGTCGGAGCGCGGAACTCGCCGAAGACCCCGCGCAGCGTGCCGGCCCACTCCCCCGTGGTCGCCCCGGCCCGGGCGGCGGCGAGGGTGGCGGGCATCAGGTTGGTCGTCGAGGCGGCGTCGGCGGCGAGCCGGGCCAGCGCCTCCGCGACGGCGTCGTCGTCACGGTCGGCCTTCCACGCCGCGAGGCTCTCCAGCGCCGAGCGCTCGGCCTCGGGATCCGCGGCCTGGATGGCGCCGTCGAGGTCGGCGGTCAGCGGTGAGGGCTCGGTGGTGGTGAACGCGTTGACCCCGACGATCTTCTCCTCGCCACTCTCGATCCGCGCCCGCCGAGCGGCGTGGGCGGCGACCAGCGACTGCTTCATGTAGCCGGACTCGACCGCCGCGATCGCGCCGCCGAGCTCCTCGACCCGCTCGATCTCGGCGCGGGCGTCCGCGACCAGCTCGGCGACCTTGGCCTCGACCACCACGGAGCCGGTGAAGAGGTCCTCGTGCTCGAGCAGGTCGGACTCGAAGGCGAGCACCTGCTGCAGGCGCAGCGACCACTGCTGGTCCCACGGGCGCGGCAGGCCGAGCGCCTCGTTCCACGCCGGCAGCTGCACCGCGCGGGCCCGGGCGTCCTTCGAGAGCGTCACGCCGAGCATCTCCAGCACGATCCGCTGGACGTTGTTCTCCGGCTGGGCCTCGGTCAGGCCGAGGGAGTTGACCTGCACGCCGTAGCGGAACCGGCGCATCGCCGGGTCCGAGACGCCGTACCGCTCGGTGGTGATCTCGTCCCAGAGCTGGACGAAGGCGCGCATCTTGCACATCTCCTCCACGAACCGCACGCCCGCGTTGACGAAGAAGGAGATCCGTCCGACCACGCGCTCGAAGTCGGCCTCGGAGACCTGGCCCGAGGCCTTGACCTGGTCGAGCACGGCGATCGCCGTGCACAGCGCGTAGGCCAGCTCCTGCGTCGGGGTCGCCCCGGCCTCCTGGAGGTGGTAGCTGCAGATGTTGATCGGGTTCCACTTCGGGATCTCGGAGACCGTGTAGGCGATGACGTCGCCGATCAGGCGCAGCGAGGGCTCCGGGCCGAAGACGTAGGTGCCGCGGGAGAGGTACTCCTTGACGATGTCGTTCTGCGTCGTGCCGGCGAGCTGGTGGGCGACCTCGGTGGGGTCGAGCCCGGGGTTCTGCTCCTCCGCCACGACCTGGTAGAGCGCGAGGAGCCACATCGCCGGGGCGTTGATGGTCATCGAGGTGTTCATCTCGGTGAGCGGGATGTCCTCGAAGAGCCGGCGCATCTCGCCCAGGTGCGGCACCGGCACCCCGACCTTGCCGACCTCGCCGCGCGCGAGGGGGGAGTCGGGGTCGTAGCCGGTCTGGGTGGGCAGGTCGAAGGCGACCGAGAGGCCCGTCTGGCCCTTGGCCAGGTTGGAGCGGTAGAGCGCGTTGGACGCGGCGGCGGTGGAGTGCCCGGCGTAGGTGCGCATCACCCACGGGCGGTCCTTGGCGGGCCGGCCCTCGTCGGGGCGCTCGCGGTCGTCGGCGGCTGGCGTGCTCATCCTCGCAGGGTAGGCGTTGGGTTACCTGCGGGTCACCGGCTCACGGTGTGGGGTATCACACGACCGGCGTCGTCGGCGCACACGGCGACGGCCGGGCCCGGCGTGCGGCTCCTCAGGCGGTGAGCAGGTCGGCCTTCGCGCCGACCTGCTCGGCGCGAGGAGCACGGTCCACCTCGACGCAGCGGACCAGGCGGCTCAGGTGCAGCAGCCGGCGTACGGCGGGTCCGCAGCCGTGCAGCACCACCCGGTGCCCACGGGTGCGACCCCACCGGGTCGCGACCGCGAGCACGCGCAGCGCCGCGACGTCGACGCAGCCGACGCCGCCGAGATCGACCACCACCACGCGGGCGGGGCCCTCACGGCGCAGCAGGGCGTAGAGGGCGGTTCGGACAGGACCGGTGCTGCGCACGTCGAAGTCGCCCTCGAGCACCAGCACGTCACCGCGGGTGTGCAGGTCCATCGCCGTCTCCGTCCCGGCGCCGGTCGACCGGCGCCTCGTAGACATAGACGTCCCTCAGGCCCCGGAGGTTGCCTGTGCGGGGGATGATTTCTTCGTCGGGTCCTCGCCGCGGCGGGCCACCACCGCGAGGCCGGCCGTGCCGGCGGCCAGGAGCACCATCCCGAGGACCCCGAGCGGGGAGAAGATGTGGCTGGTGTGGACCAGCCACGCGCCCGGGAGCAGGAGCAGCCCCACCAGGGCCGGCGCGCCGAGGCGACGGAGCTGGTCGGCCAGGACCACGACGACGCAGGCCAGGAGCGCCCAGGAGCCGATCTCGCCCAGCGGGCCCCCGATCCGGAAGAGCAGGGAGACCGCCTCGGGCCGCGGCACGTCGGGGCCGAGCTGACGGGTCACGTACCCGGCCGCGACACCGCTGATCACGTCGAGCGAGGTGTAGAAGACCGCGTAGGTGTAGGCGAGGGCCCGCACGAGCCAGGAGACGGGGTCCCGCCGGTCCTGGACCAGGGCGGCCAGCGCCCAGCCGACGAGCGGGAAGAACACGATCCCGGGCAGGTGCAGCCCGAACCACGTGGGTGCCGTGTCGTAGCTCAGACCGGTCGGGTGCAGGAGCCCGGCGGCCGCGAGACCGAGGCCGGGGACGGCCAGGAGGAGGGGGAAGAGTCGCCAGTCGCGCATGACGACACTCTGCCCGGCCGCCCCAGCGCAGTCGGTGCGCGGGGTCGCCCTCGCACGAGCAGGTGCGGCACGCGCTCGGCGACCTCGTGGTGGCAGCGCAGACTGTGGGACCAGCCTGACACCCCGGGGTCCCGGTCGGTCTGGCTAGGGTGCCGGGCATGGTCAACCTCACGCGCATCTACACCCGTACCGGCGACGGCGGCCGCACCCGCCTCGGCGACATGAGCGAGACCACCAAGAACGACCTGCGGCTGCTCGCCTACGCCGACGTGGACGAGACCAACGCCCACCTCGGGCTCGCGGTCGCGACCGGCGGGCTCGACGAGGACGTCGTCGGCGTGCTGACCCACGTCCAGAACGACCTCTTCGACGTCGGGGCCGACCTGTGCACCCCGGTGGTCGCCGAGCCGGCCTTCCCACCCCTGCGGATCGAGGCCGACTACGTCGAGCGCCTCGAGGGCTGGTGCGACCACTACAACGCCGACCTGGTGGCGCTGCGCTCCTTCATCCTCTCCGGTGGCACGCCGGGCGCGGCGCACCTCCACGTCGCCCGCACCGTCGCCCGGCGCGCCGAGCGCTCCGGGTGGGCGGCCCACGCCGAGCACGCCGAGACGATGAACCCCCTCGCCCTGACCTACCTCAACCGGCTCTCGGACCTGCTGTTCATCCTGGCCCGCCACGCGAACCGCGAGCAGGGCGACGTGATGTGGGTGCCCGGCGGCGAGCGCTCCGGCGGACCCGCCGCCGACTGAGCCGGCTCCGGCGAGCGCCTCGACCGGTGGCGCCAGCCAGGACGCGCGGCGAGCGGTTCGACACGGAGGTCTCCCCCCGGGTTGGTCGATCGATCGACCAACGCCCGGGGCGGCTCAGCCGGGGGCGACGTCGCGCCGCAGTGAGCGCAGTGTGAGCAGCGCCGGCGCCATCAGCGCGGTCACGGCCAGCAGTGACCGCAGCGTCCCCACGCCGTCACCGAGGTGGCCGAGCAGGGGCGGGCCGGCCAGGAACGCGCCGTAACCGACGGTGGAGACGACGCTGAGCCGGGCCGCAGCGCGTGCCGGGTCGTCGGCGGCGGCGCTCATCCCGACCGGGAAGCCCAACGACGCCCCGAGGCCCCAGCACACGATGCCGAGGACGACCACGGGCCACACGCCTCCCAGCACGACCGCCGTCGTGCCGAGCGCGACCAGCCCGGCGCTGCCCGCCAGGACGGAGACCCGGCCGAACCGGTCCAGCAGCACCGGACCGCCGAGACGACCCAGCGTCATCGCACTCACGAACGTCGCGAACCCGGCCACCCCGAGGGCCGGGCGGGCGTCGTAGCCGTCGATCAGCGCCAGCGAGAGCCAGTCGTTGGCGGAGCCCTCGGCGACTGCGAAGCAGAGCACCATCAGCCCGACCAGCAGGGTCCGCGGCTCGGCCCAGGCGCGCCACGCCGCGACCTTCGGCGCCGCGGCATCCACGTCCGAGGTCTCCCCCGCCGGAGCCAGGAACGACCCGCTCCCCCAGCGGGTCACCGCCCACGCCGCGACCGCCAGGACGCCGAGCTGCACGAGGGCCGGGGAGCCGAGGAGCAGCGACGCCGCACCCAGGCCCGCACCCGCCACGCTGCCCAGGCTGAACCCGGCGTGGAAGCGCGGCATGATCGTCGTGCCGAGCCGCTGCTCGACCGTCGCCGCCTCCGCGTTCATCGCGACGTCCCACATCCCCACCCCGACGCCGTACGCCGCCAGCCCGAGCGCCGCCAACGGGACCGACGCCACGACGTCGATCGCCAGGGCCACGCCCAGCAGCCCGCCCGCCGAGAGCAGCGCACCGCGACGGACGACAGCCGCGGCACCCCAGCGCTCGATCAGCGCGCCGCTCGTCGGCAGCGAGAGCACCGAGCCCGCGGCGGCCGCGAGCAGCAGCAGACCGAGCGCACCGTTGCTCAGCTCCAGGGCACGTCGCAGGTCGGGCACCCGCGAGAACAGGGTGGCGAAGACCAGCCCGTTGGCCACGAAGACGACCGCGACCGCCGTCCGCGCGCGGCGCAACCGCGAGCGTTCGGCCACCCCTGCGCTCACCGTGACCAGTCGGCGCCGGGACGACGCGCCTCGAGCCAGGACTGGAACCCGGTCAGGGAGGCCTCGCTCATCGCGAGATCGACCTCACCGTGCTCGCTGTCGCAGCAGATCACGAGGTGGTCGGGATAGAGCGAGTGCAGCTCGCTGCCCATCGGCACGCGCCGGCCGTCGAAGCTCAGGCGCTCGCGCGACCAGCGCCCGCGCGGGCGCGGCGAGAGGGAGAACACGCGGAACCACTCCAGCGAGTCGTCGGTGTAGCGGCCCAGACCCATCACCCAGCCTCCCCCGCGTCGTTCGCGGCCGTGCACCCGGTGCGAGAGCTCGAAGGTCCCCCCGCCGCGCGAGAGGATCCGCCGGCGCACCACGAGAGCAACGACGTAGAGGAGCACGAGCAACGCAAGGACGCCGGCGGCGTCGATCAGCCACTGCCACAGGGCCAAGCCGCCACCTCCCGACCGACGAGCACGGGTCGCCTCCGCGCGAGCATGAGACTACCCACCGCCGGCAAGCCGACGATGGGTAGGTGGTCCTGCTGGTGACCGGGCCTCAGGGGTTCAGGAAGCCTGCTCCACGGCCCGCAGCCGAGCCTCGGCGCGGCGGATGCGGCGCTCGGCCTCGTTGCTGCCGCCGAGCCCGCGAGCGGTGTCGAGCTCGGACTTCACCTCGTCGATGTTGATCTCCTCCGAGAGCACGGCGTGCTGGGAGAGCACCGAGACGCGGTCCGCGGCGACCGAGAGGAACCCGCCGTCGACGGCCGCCACCGTCACGTTGCCGTCGTCGTCGGTGATCTCGACGACCGCGTCGGTCAGCAGCGAGAGCATCGGCGCGTGACCGCGCAGCACCCCCACGTCACCCTCGACGGTGCGCGCGATGATCATGCTCGCGCGACCCGACCACACGGTGCGGTCGGCCGCGACGAGCTCGACCTGGAGGTACTCGGCTGCCATCAGAGGCTCTTCTGGATCTCGGCCCACTTCGCCTCGACGTCGTCGAGACCGCCGCACATGAAGAACGCCTGCTCGGCCACGTGGTCGTACTCCCCGTCGGCGATCTTGTTGAACGCCTCGATCGTGTCGGCCACCGGCACGGTCGAGCCCTCGATGCCGGTGAACTGCTTGGCCACGTAGGTGTTCTGCGAGAGGAACCGCTGGATGCGGCGCGCCCGCGAGACGATGACCTTGTCCTCCTCGGAGAGCTCGTCGACCCCGAGGATCGCGATGATGTCCTGGAGCTCCTTGTTGCGCTGCAGGATCTGCTTGATCCGGATCGCGCAGTCGTAGTGCTCCTGGCCGATGTACTGCGGGTCGAGGATCCGCGAGGTCGACGTCAACGGGTCCACGGCCGGGTAGATGCCGAGCGAGGCGATCTCGCGGGAGAGCTCGGTGGTGGCGTCGAGGTGGGCGAACGTCGTGGCCGGCGCCGGGTCGGTGTAGTCGTCGGCCGGCACGTAGATCGCCTGCATCGAGGTGATCGAGTGACCGCGCGTCGAGGTGATCCGCTCCTGGAGCAGGCCCATCTCGTCGGCCAGCGTCGGCTGGTAGCCCACCGCGGAGGGCATCCGGCCCAGCAGGGTCGAGACCTCGGAGCCGGCCTGGGTGAAGCGGAAGATGTTGTCGATGAACAGCAGCACGTCCTGGCTCTGCACGTCGCGGAAGTACTCCGCCATCGTCAGTGCCGAGAGGGCCACGCGCAGCCGGGTGCCCGGCGGCTCGTCCATCTGGCCGAAGACCAGGGCGGTCTGTCCGAGGACGCCCGCCTCCTCCATCTCGACCATCAGGTCGTTGCCCTCGCGGGTGCGCTCCCCCACGCCGGCGAAGACCGAGACACCACCGTGGTTCGTGGCGACGCGGGCGATCATCTCCTGGATCAGCACGGTCTTGCCGACCCCGGCACCGCCGAACAGGCCGATCTTGCCGCCGAGCACGTACGGCGTGAGCAGGTCGATGACCTTGATGCCGGTCTCGAACATCTCGGTCTTGGACTCGAGCTGGTCGAAGGCCGGCGCGTTGCGGTGGATGCCCCAGCGCTCGGTGACCTCGAGCTCCTGGCCCTCCTCGAGGTTCAAGCACTCCCCGAGGGTGTTGAAGACCTTGCCCAGGGTGCCGTCGCCGACGGGCACCGTGATGGGGCCGCCGGTGTCGGTGACCTGGGCGCCACGGACGAGGCCGTCGGTGGGCTGCAGGGAGATGGCGCGGACCATGCCGTCGCCGATGTGCTGGGCGACCTCGAGGGAGAGCACGCGGTCGACGTCCTTGAGCGCGAGCTCGACCTCGAGCAGGTTGTAGATCTCGGGCATCGAGTCGGTGGGGAACTCGACGTCGACGACGGGGCCGATGACCCGGGCGATGCGACCGATGGTCGCGCCGCCGGTGTCCTGGTCGGTCTCTTCGATGGTGGCAGTCATGTCTCAATCACTCCCGGCATTGGAGTCGGCCAGCGCGTTGACGCCGCCGACGATCTCGCTGATTTCTTGGGTGATGCCAGCCTGGCGAGCCTGGTTGGCGATGCGCTTGTACTTCTTGATGAGCTCGTCGGCGTTGTCGGTGGCCGACTTCATCGCCTTCTGACGGGCGGCGAGCTCGGACGCGGCGGCCTGGAGCAGGCAGAAGAAGATCCGGCTCTGCACGTACTGCGGGAGCAGCCCGTCGAGCACGGCCTCGGCCGAGGGCTCGAACTCGTAGAGCGGCAGGACCTCGCCGCTGCCGGACTCCGCGTCGTCGCCGGCGCCCTCCACGACCTCGAGGGGCAGCATCCGGATGTCGGTCGGCTCCTGGGTCAGCATCGAGCGGAACCGCGTGTAGACCACGTGGACCTCGTCGGCGCTGCCCTCCTCGCCCTGCTCGGTGAGGAACGCGTCGATCAGCGCCTGGCCGATCTCGGCGGCGACGTCGTAGGAGGGCTGGTCGGAGAAGCCGGTCCACACCCGCGCCACGGGGCGCTGGCGGAACTTGAAGTACGCCTCCCCCTTGCGCCCGGTGATGTACCAGTCGATCTTCTTGCCCTCGCCGCGCAGCTTCTCGGCGAGGCGCTCGGCCTCCTTGAGCACGCTCGAGGAGTAGGCACCGGCCAGACCACGGTCGCTGGTGACCACGAGCACGGCGGCCCGCTGGGGCTCCTCCACCTCGTGGGTCAGCGGGTGGTCGACGTTGGAGAAGGTCGCCACGGCCGAGACCGCCCGGGTGAGCTCCCGGGCGTACGGCGCCGCGGCCTGGGCCCGCTGCTGGGCCTTGATGATGCGCGAAGCAGCGATCAGCTCCATGGCGCGCGTGATCTTCTTCATCGACTCCGTCGACTTGATCCGCGCGCGGTACTCGCGCAGCGACACTGCCATGGGTCAGCCCCGCTTCTGCTTCGTGATCTGCTCCTGCTCGACGTCCTCGTCCTCGAGGGCCTCGTGCTCCTCGCGACCGGCCTTGAGCGAGCCACCGTCGGAGGTCTCGAACTGGTCGAGGAAGGAGTCGTAGGCGCTCTTGACGCCGTCCTCGTCCTCGAACTTCTGGCTCTCGCGGATGCCGGTGAGGATGCCCTCGTGGGAGCGGCGCAGGTAGTCGATGAACTCCTGCTCGAAGCGCAGCACGTCGTCGGCGGGCACGCGGTCCAGCGAGCCGGAGGTGCCCAGCCACAGCGAGATCGTCATGTCCTCGAGCGGGTACGGCGAGTACGCAGGCTGCTTGAGCAGCGCCATCAGGCGCTGGCCGCGGTCGAGCTGCTGGCGCGAGGCGGCGTCGAGGTCGGAGGCGAACATCGCGAAGGCCTCCATCGCACGGAACTGCGCGAGGTCGACCTTGAGCGAGCCGGTCACGGCCTTCATCGCCTTGGTCATCGCCGCGCCACCCACGCGCGAGACCGAGACGCCCACGTCGATCGCGGGGCGCTGGTTGGCCGCGAACAGGTCGGACTGGAGGAAGATCTGTCCGTCGGTGATCGAGATGACGTTGGTCGGGATGAACGCCGAGACGTCGTTGGCCTTGGTCTCGATGATCGGCAGCCCGGTCATCGAGCCGTGACCCAGGTCGTCGGAGAGCTTGGCGCACCGCTCGAGCAGCCGGCTGTGCAGGTAGAAGACGTCACCGGGGTAGGCCTCGCGGCCCGGCGGGCGGCGCAGCAGCAGCGACACGGCGCGGTAGGCCTCGGCCTGCTTGGTCAGGTCGTCGAAGACGATCAGGACGTGCTTGCCGTCGTACATCCAGTGCTGGCCGATGGCCGAGCCGGTGTAGGGCGCGAGGTACTTGAAGCCGGCGGAGTCCGAGGCGGGCGAGGCGACGATGGTCGTGTACTCCAGCGCGCCGGCCTCCTCGAGCGCACCGCGCACGGAGGCGATGGTCGAGCCCTTCTGGCCGATGGCGACGTAGATGCAGCGCACCTGCTTCTCGGGGTCCTCGGTCTCCCAGTACTGCTTCTGGTTGATGATCGTGTCGATCGCGATCGTCGTCTTGCCCGTCGCGCGGTCGCCGATGATGAGCTGGCGCTGGCCGCGGCCGATCGGGGTCATCGAGTCGATCGCCTTGATGCCCGTCGCGAGCGGCTCGTGCACCGACTTGCGCTCCACCACCGAGGGCGCCTGGAGCTCGAGCGCGCGGCGCTCGGAGCTCTCGATGTCGCCGAGCCCGTCGATCGGGTTGCCGAGCGGGTCGACCACGCGGCCGAGGTAGGAGTCGCCGACCGGGACCGAGAGGATCTCGCCGGTCCGGCGGACCGTCTGGCCCTCCTCGATGCCGGCGAAGTCACCCAGGATGACGACGCCGATCTCGCGGGTGTCGAGGTTCAGGGCGAGACCGCGGGTGCCGTCCTCGAACTCGAGCAGCTCGTTGGCCATCGCCGAGGGCAGACCGCTGACGCGCGCGATGCCGTCACCGGCGGAGGCGACCGTGCCGACCTCCTCGCGGGTGGCGGAGTCGGGCTGGTAGTCGGCGACGTACTTGGCGAGCGCGTCGCGGATCTCCTCGGGCCGGATGGAGAGCTCCGTCATGGTGTGGTGCCTTCTCTCTTGGTCTTCGTCGGTCGGTGGGTGCGGGGCGGCGTCGGCCGGGGGTGCCTCAGCGGCCGGAGCCGGCGAGCGTGCGCCGTGCCTCGGCCAGACGGCTGGCGACGGTGCCGTCGATGACGTCGTGACCGATCGCGACGCGGATCCCGCCGAGGACGTCCTCGTCGACGACGGTGTTGAGGTGGATCGGTCGGTCGTACTGACGCTGCAGCGCAGCGGCGAGGCGGTGCTGCTCGTCCTCGCTGAGCGGGCGGGCGCTGTGCACGGTGGCCACGCCCTCCTGCTGCACGTCGGCGGCCACCTTCTGGTACTCGTTCAGGGCCACGCCGACAGTGCGGTAGGTGCCCGCGATCGCCTGCACGGTGAGCGTGCGCGTGGCCTCCAGGGTCCGGTCCCCGAGCAGGTCGCGCACCAGGGCCGACTTGTCCTCGGTGCTGCGGCCGGGGTCGGAGAGAGCATCACGCAGGGCGTGGTTGTTCTTGACCGACTCGGAGACGGTGAACAGCTCGTCGGAGAGGCGCTCGCCCTCGTTGCCCGCGGAGCGGACGGCGGCGATCACCGAGAGGTGCTCGAGACCGCGGGGCAGGTCGCCGGCCGAGGTCCACCGCTTGCTGACCGCCGAGGACAGCAGCGTGAGGCTCTGGTCGTCGACCTGGCTGCCGAAGACCTCCCCGACCAGACCGGTGCGAGCCTGCGCGGGCAGCGAGGCGTCGGTGAGGAACCGGCGCAGCCCGCCCTCCTGACGCAGGCTCCGGCTGACCGTGAACAGGTCGTCCGCCATGGTGGCGGCCCGACGCGTGGCGCCGGAGACCTGCTGGCGCAGCTCGTCGGCGAGGTCGGCGACCCCGTCGGCGGAGGCACCACGGAAGTCGGCCATCAGCTGTTGACCCCGCTCCCGCTCGTCGAGTCCTGCTCCAGGTCGGCCAGGAAGCGCTCGACCACGCGGTTGGCGCGGTCGTCGTCCTCCAGGCTCTCGCCCACGATACGTCCCGCCAGGCCCGTGGCCAGGGTGCCGACCTCGGCCCGCAGGGAGGCGATCGCCTGCTGGCGCTCGGCCTCGATCTGGGACTTGCCGTGCTCGACGATGCGAGCGGACTCGGCCTGACCCTGCTCACGCATCTCGGCGACGATCGTGGCGCCCTGCTCGCGGGCCTCCTCGCGGATGCGCGAGGCCTCGTGCCGGGCGTCGGCCAGCTGCTTCTCCAGCTCGGCGAGGCGCGCGTCGGCCTCGGCCTGCTTGGTCTCGGCCGAGGCCAGACCGCCCTCGATGGCCTTGGTGCGGGCCTCGAAGGTGGACTCGAAGTTCGGCACGACGTACTTGCGCACGAGCAGGAAGAGCAGGCCGAAGACCACGAGGGAGAGGATGATCTCCACGGGCGCGACGGCCAGCGGGCTCGGTCCCTCTTCTGAGACCAGGGGGATCAGCAACATGGGTGGTCCTTCTTCTCAGTCGGTGGGCCTGGTCAGAGGACGAAGGCGAGGGCGATACCGATGATCGCCAGCGCCTCGGCGAGGGCGAAGCCGAGGATCGCGATCGACTGGAGCCGGCTCTGGGCCTCGGGCTGACGCGCCACGCCGTTGATGTAGGCGGCGAAGATCAGGCCGATGCCGATGCCGGGCCCGACTGCAGCCAGGCCGTAGCCGATCATGTTCAGGTTGCCGTCCATGGGCTTGTGTCCTTTCGATTTCTTCTCTGGGGGTCGTGCTGTGTGCGGGTGGTGCGGGGTGGTGCGGACTCTCAGTGCTCGTCGGCGACGGCACCGGAGATGTACATGGCGTTCAGGAGCACGAAGACGTACGCCTGCAGGAACTGCACCAGCAGCTCCAGGAACGAGATGGCGATGAACAGCAGCCACGCCAGGATGCCGACCGGCTTGAGGGCCAGCGAGCTCTCGAGCAGCAGGTACTCACCGCCGACGGCGAACAGGATGATCAGCAGGTGGCCGGCGAACATGTTGGCGAAGAGTCGCAGCGCCAGCGTGGCGGGGCGGACGAGGATGTTGGAGAAGAACTCCAGCGGGATCAGCAGCGCCAGGATCGGGCCGGAGATGTTCGGCGGGACGCACTGGAGCTTGAGGTAGCCCAGCAGGCCGTGCCGCGCGATGCCGGCGCCGTTGTAGATGATCCAGGTGAGCCCGGCCAGCGCGTAGGCCATCGAGGCCTTGGAGAAGGTCGGGAAGTTGATGAACGGCACGGAGCCGAAGAAGTTGTTGATCAGGATGAAGAAGAACAGCGCGAACAGGTACGGCGTGTAGCGCGCGAAGTCGTGCTGCCCGATGATGTCGCGGCTGATCGAGTTGCGCACGAAGGAGTAGCCGGCCTCGCCGACGTACTGCAGGCGACCGGGCACCATCGCGCGCTGGCGGATGGCGATGAAGAAGAACCCGAAGACCAGGATCGCGGCGAGCACCAGCTCGAACATCGGCTTGGTGACGCCGACGCCGGCGACGGAGAAGATCGGGGGCAGGTCGAACTCGGCCGGGCCGGGTGGGATGAACTCCTCCGCGGCGGACACGGCGAAAGCGGCAGCAAGGCTCACCGATGGGCTCCTAGCTCTGGTCGGTCTGGCTGTCTCGCGGGCTGGTGGTCGGGGTGTCCGGCGGGCCCGGTGGCGCTGGGGGTGACCGACGGGGCAGGGAGTCGAAGCGGGAGATCGTCAGGTAGATCCCCAGCACGGCGCCGAACAGGATGCCGATCGCTACCAGGAAGCTGGTCCCGAGCCACCGATCCGCCCCCCAGCCGATGAACCCGTAGAAGGCCACACCGGAGACCACGTAGCCGAATGCGTGCCACGGGTCGCCCTGCGGACCACGCTCGCGGATCTCGGACGGTGGGTCCTGCTGACTCATTGCGCGTCGGACGATAGCAGTCTCGCGGCCTCACTGCGGACCCCCCTCGTCCGGCCCGGGCCGCAGGTCCCAGACCGGGATGCGGCGCGTCAGGTGCACGCGCAGCTGGGCGGCCGTCCAGGCCGCGGTCGCGGCGATCACCGCGCCACCGAGCCAGGCGCGGTCGAGCTCGGAGCCGAGCAGGCTGCTGCGCTCGAGCGCGAGCAGCACCAGCAGCAGCACCAGCAGCTGGAGGGTGTAGGTCAGCATCGCGATCAGCAACGACGCGGCCGGCAGCACGGTGGCCACGAGGTCGAGCATCACGCTGCCTCCGACGAGGACGACCACGATCAGGAGGGTGCCGACCAGGGCGCCGAGCGCAGCCGGAGGACCGCTGAGGACCACGCCGACGAGCGAGGCGGCCAGGCCGAGGGCGAGCACCAGGGCACCGGTGCGCAGCTGCGTGCCGACGGCGCCGCGCGGCCCGGTCCCGGCGCTCGCGAACCGGGTCGTGGACCTGGCGGTGGTCTCGGTCGTCATCGTCGGCGGCCGTCCTGTTGCGGTTGCGGTGGCGCTCTCCCGAGCGCTCGTGAAAGTTATCACAAAGTCCCGGCAGGCTCAGAATCCTGCTCGGGACCGGGACCGGGACCGGGGTCGGGCCCGGCCTCGGGCTCGGGCTCGAGGCCGAGGTGGGTGCGGTGCACGACCGGCACGAGGAAGGTCAGGGCGAGCACCACGACGCTCATCGCGCCGAGGGCGGTCCACATCTTCCAGCCGACGTACAGGCTGGCCAGCACCGTGCCGAAGGCGACGAGGGCCGCCCACAGCCACATGATCAGCACCGCGCGACGGTGGGAGTGCCCGATCTCGAGCATCCGGTGGTGCAGGTGCTGCTTGTCGGGGGCGAAGGGCGAGCGGCCCTGACGCGTCCGCCGGACGACCGCGAGCACGAGGTCGGCCATCGGCACGACCAGGATCAGCACGGGAAGGGCGATCGGCAGCAACGTGGCCAGCAGGCTGCTCGAGGCGCTGCCGGTGAGCGCCGAGGGGTCGAACTGCGTGGTCAGCGTCAGCGCGGTCGAGGAGAGCACCAGGCCGATCAGCATCGACCCGCTGTCGCCCATGAATAGCCGCGCCGGGTGGAAGTTGTGCGGCAGGAACCCCACGCAGGCGCCGGCGAGGGCGGCCGAGAGCAGGGCCCCCGTCGTGGCCAGCGGCAGACCGGCGCGGTCCACCAGGACGTAGCTGAAGACGAAGAAGGCCAGCGCCCCGATCCCGACCACCCCGGCCGCAAGCCCGTCGAGCCCGTCGACGAAGTTGACCGCGTTGATCGTGGCCACCACGACCAGCGCCGTCAGCAGCGCACCCTGCGCCGGGTCGAGGCCGAACTGGAAGCCGCCGGGCAGGTAGACCGTCCGGAACTGCACACCGGTGAAGACCAGGATGCCGACCGCGATCAGCTGGGCGCCGAGCTTGGTCAGGGCGTCGATCTCGAAGATGTCGTCGAGCACGCCCACCGCGCACAGCAGCCCGCCGGCCAGCAGCACCCAGCCGGCGTCGGTGAAGACGAACGGCTGGCTCTGCGAGAGGAACGGCAGCTCACGGGCCACCAGGTAGGCCGCCACCAGGCCGCCCATCATCGCCAGCCCCCCCAGGTAGGGGATCGGCACGGCGTGCACGTCTCGGTCACGGACCTTCGCGACCGCACCCGTGCGGATGGCGATCTCGCGCGCGACCACGGTGAGCAGGTACGTCGTCGCAGCGGCGACGAGGAAGACCAGCAGGTACTCCCGCACGACTCAGGCCTCGTCGCCCTCGACGACGAGGGTCGAGCCGAGCGGCTCGAGGACCGCGTTGAGCGCCTCGAGGCTCAGGGCACCCTGGCGCAGCACCCGGCCCTGGGACCCGGTGACGTCGACGATGGTCGAGGCCGTCGCTCCCGGCGACTCCCCTGCGTCGACGACCACGCTGACCTCGTCGCCGAGCATCCGGTGCGCGGCCGCCGCGTCGGTCGCGGCGGGCCGTCCGGAGAGGTTGGCCGAGCTGACGGCCAGCGGTCCGGTGCGCTCGAGGATCTCCAGGGCCAGCGGGTGGTCGGGCATCCGGACGGCGACCGTGCCGCGGGACTCCCCGAGGTCCCACTGGAGCGAGGGCTGCTGGCGGCACACGATCGTCAGCGGACCGGGCCAGAACTCCTCGATCAGCGACCGGGCGTAGCCGGGCAGGGCGACGACGAGCGCGTCGATCGTCGTGGCGGAGCTGATCAGCACCGGTGGCGGCATGTCGCGGCCCCGGCCCTTGGCGTCGAGCAGGTCGGCGACGGCGTCGGCGTCGAAGGCGTCGGCGGCGATGCCGTAGACGGTGTCGGTCGGCAGGATCACCAGACGTCCGCGCTGGAGCGCCTGGACGGCGGCACCGACGGCGGCCTCACGCTCGCGATCGGTCGTGGTGGGCAGCGGGCCGCCGGACGTCTCGTCGTCCTCGTCCCAGTCGTCGTCGTCCTCGTCGACGTCCTCGTCGACGTCCTCGTCGTCGTCCCAGTCCTCGTCGTCGTCCAGGTCGTCGTCGGGGTCGTCGGCGTCGGCGGGCCCGGCGGCGGGCTCGGCGTCGGGTTCGGCGGCGGGCTCGGTGGCGGACTGGTCGGAGGGCCCGTCGGGCGGGCCGGCCGGGGCCGGGGTTGACGCAGCCTGGTCCGGGGCCGGCTCGAGGTCGTCGCTCACCTGCTCATCGTGCCAGTCGGCCCGTGCTGAAGCGCGCACGCCCGGCCAGGTCGTCGTGGTCGCGGACCTGCTCGAAGTGCCCCGAGGAGGCCATCAGGTCGGGCACGGCGTCTCCCTGGACGTCCGCGTGCTCGACGCCGACCCACCCGCCGGGGCGCAGCAGCACCGCGGCGCGGCGTAGGAGGACCCGGACGGCGTCGAGGCCGTCGGGGCCGGAGAACAGGGCCAGGTGCGGGTCGTGGTCGCGGGCCTCCTGGGCCACCGACTCCCACGCCTCGAGCGGGATGTAGGGCGGGTTGGAGACGACGACGTCCACGGTCCCGACCAGGTCGTCGAAGGCGTCGGCGAGGTCACCGCGCCGCAGGTCGACGCCGGTGCCGGCGAGGTTGCGCTCGGCCCACGCGTGCGCCCCCGGGTCGAGCTCGACCGCGTGCACCTGCGCCTGGGGGCACTCCGCGACCAGGGCCGCCGCGATCGCGCCCGACCCGGTGCCCAGGTCGACGACCACGGGGGTGACGCCCGCTGGCGCCTCGGCCAGGCGATCGAGCGCCCAGCCGGCCAGCAGCTCGGTCTCCGGTCGGGGCACGAACACCCCGGGACCGACGGCGAGCTCGACGGTCCGGAACCAGGCGCGCCCGGTGAGGTGCTGGAGCGGCTCCCGCGCGACGCGGCGCGCGAGCAGGACGGCGTACTCCGACGCCTGCGCGTCGTCGATCGCCTCGAGCAGCACCAGCTCACCGCGGGGCCGGCCGGTGACGTGGGCCAGCAGTACCTCGGCGTCGGCGCGGGGGCTGGGCAGGCCGGCGTCGCGCAGACGGCGTACGGCGTCGGCGAGCAGCTCGCGACGGTCCGCCATCCTCACTGCTCCAGCGCGGCGAGGCGGGCGGCGAGGTCGGCCTCGACGCAGGTCTCGATCACGGGCGCGAGGTCACCGTCGAGGACGGTGTCGAGGTTGTAGGCCTTGTAACCCGTGCGGTGGTCGGAGATCCGGTTCTCGGGGAAGTTGTAGGTGCGGATCCGCTCCGAGCGGTCCACGGTGCGGATCTGGCTGCGGCGGGCGTCGTTGGCCTCGGCGTCGGCAGCCTCCTGCGCGGCGGCGAGCAGGCGCGAGCGCAGGATCCGCAGCGCCTGCTCGCGGTTCTGCAGCTGGCTCTTCTCGTTCTGGCAGCTCACCACGATGCCGGTCGGCAGGTGGGTGATCCGGACGGCGGAGTCGGTGGTGTTGACGCTCTGCCCACCGGGCCCGGAGCTGCGGAAGACGTCGATGCGCAGGTCGTTGTCGTCGACCTCGACGTCGACCGGCTCCGCCTCGGGCAGGACCATCACCCCCGCTGCGCTGGTGTGCACGCGGCCCTGGGACTCGGTCACCGGCACCCGCTGCACGCGGTGCACGCCGCCCTCGAACTTCAGCAGGGCGTACGGCGCCTCGCCGGGCTCCGGCGTACCGCCGGCCTTGACGGCGACCGTGACCGACTTGAACCCGCCGAGGTCGGACTCGGTCGCGTCGAGCAGCTCGACCCGCCAGCCGCGGGTCTCGGCATAGCGGGTGTACATCCGCAGCAGGTCGGCTGCGAACAGCGCCGACTCCTCGCCGCCCTCCCCCGACTTCAGCTCCAGGATCGCGTCCTTGTCGTCGGCGGCGTCGCGTGGCACCAGCAGCCGGCGCAGCCGCTCGGCGAGCTCGTCCCGACGGGCGGCGAGCTGGTCGGCCTCGGCCCCGAAGCCGGGGTCCTCGCGCGCGAGCTCCTGGGCCGCACCGAGGTCCTCGACCGTGCCCTGCCACTCACGCCAGGTGTCGACGACCCGCGACAGCGCCGCGTAGCGCTGGTTGAGCCGCTTGGCCAGGCGGGGGTCGGCATGGGTCTCGGGTGCGGCGAGGCGCCCCTCGAGCTCCCCGTGCTCGTGGAGCATCACCTCGACGGCCTCGAACACGGCGTACTCCTGCGGGCTGCTGGTGGGTGGGGGTGCGGGACAGGACGGGAGGTCCTGCGGACAAATCACGAGCGCCGACCCTCCCCTGGTGAGGAGGGTCGGCGCTCGGAGGTCGCTACTTCTTGGCGGCCTTGGCGTAGCGGGCCTCGAAGCGGGCGACGCGCCCGCCGGTGTCGAGGATCTTCTGCTTGCCGGTGTAGAACGGGTGGCACTGCGAGCACACGTCGGAGCGCAGGGTGCCGGACTCCGAGGTGCTCCGCGTGGTGAACGTGGCCCCACAGGTGCACGTCACCTGGGTCTCGGTGTAGGTCGGGTGGATGTCCTTCTTCATGCTGGTGTCCTCTCTGTGCCCCGGGTCGCCCCCGCAGGGTGCGAGCGCGTGAACCGGAGCCGACGCACGATCATAGGAACAGCGCCCCCGCCCCGCCAATTCCCCTGCCCGCCCCGTCCGCGGGGGGCCTGCGTCACAGCCGCCCCACCCGCCCCAGGAACACCCGGCCGGCCGGGTGTTGCCGAGCCTGTCGGCCTTTGCAACGGCCGACAGGCTCAGGAGAAGGCCGACAACCTCGATCCGACGAGCCGTACGCCGGGCGGGTCGGGTCGCGATCACGTCCGCCCCACCCGCCCCAGGAACACCCGGCCGGCCGGGTGTTGCCGAGCCTGTCGGCCTTTGCAACGGCCGACAGGCTCAGGAGAAGGCCGACAACCTCGATGCGACGAGCCGTACGCCGGGCGGGTCGGGTCAGACGGTCTCGGCGCGGCCGCGCAGCAGCGACTCGACGCGGGCGGCGAGCTCGCGGGGGCTGAAGGGCTTGGTGATGTAGTCGTCGGCGCCGGAGCTGAAGCCGGACTCGACGTCGGACTCCTGGGCGCGCGCGGTCAGCAGGATCACCGGCAGGTCGGCCAGGGAGGCGTCCGCGCGGATCCGGCGGATGGCGTCGAGGCCGGAGACGCCGGGCATCATCACGTCGAAGACGGCCAGGTCGGGGCGCTGCGCCTGGCAGGCCTCGACCGCGGCGCCGCCGTCAGCGACGGCGACGATCTCGTGGCCCATCGTGGAGAGCTTGAACTCGACGAGCTCACGGATGTCGACGTCGTCGTCCGCGACTACGATTCGCGCCACTGGGGGGCTCCTGTTCCGGGGGGTAGGCAGCGGCCACAGGTTAGCGGCTCCGACCACCCCTCACGGGCGTTTCGCCTCGAGACCGCCCTGACGCACCGAGGTCAGCAGCTCGATGTTGGTCCGCGTCGATCCGATCTTGTCCAGCAGCCGCTTCGCGGCCTCGGTGCGCTCCAGGCCCGCCAGGGTCCGCCGCATCGACCACACGATGTCGAGCTCCTGCTCGCCGAGCAGCAGCTCCTCGCGGCGCGACCCCGACGAGACGACGTCCACGGCCGGGAACAGCCCACGCGAAGCGAGCTCGGAGCGCAGCCGGATCTCGGTGTTCGCAGTGCCCTCGAGCTCCTCGAAGATCATCTCGTCGGTGCGCGACCCGCTCTCGACGGACAGGGTCGCCAGGATCGTCAACGACCCGCCGTCCTCGATGTTGCGAGCGGCTCCGAAGAAGCGCTTCGGCGGGTGCAGCGCGCCCGAGTCGACGCCCCCGGAGAGCATCCGACCGCTGCCGGCCTGGGCGAGGTTGTACGCGCGGCCGAGGCGGGTGAGCCCGTCGAGCAGCACGACCACGTCGTGACCGAGCTCGACGAGGCGCTTGGCCCGCTCGATGGCCAGCTCCGCGACCGCGGTGTGATCGGCGGCCGGCCGGTCGAACGTCGAGGAGATCACCTCGCCCTTCACCGAGCGCTCGAAGTCGGTGACCTCCTCGGGGCGCTCGTCGACGAGGACGACCATCAGGTGGCACTCGGGGTTGTTCGCGGTGATCGAGCCGGCGATCGACTGCAGCAGGGTCGTCTTGCCCGTCTTGGCCGGCGCGATGATCAGGCCGCGCTGGCCCTTGCCCAGCGGCGCGGCGAGGTCGAGGACCCGTCCGACCTTGTCCTCGGCGCCGGTCTCGAGACGCAGCCGCTGGTCGGGGTGCACCGCGGTCAGCGAGGCGAAGTCGACGCGCTGCTTGGCGCTGTCGGGCTCCGCGCCGTTGATCGTGTCGATGCTGACCATCGGGTCGAACTTCTCCTTGCGCTCGCCCTCCCGGGGCTGGCGAACCTGGCCGGCGACCGCGTCACCCGAGCGCAGGTTGAAGCGCCGCACCAGCGAGAGCGACAGGTAGACGTCGTCGCTGCCCGGCAGGTAGCCGCTGGTCCGCACGAACGCGTAGTTGTCGAGCACGTCGAGGATCCCGGCGGCCGGGACGAGCACGTCGTCCTCGAGGATCGTGGTGTCGGGCTCGTTGCGCTGGTTGCCGCCCGTGGTGCCGGGGCGGTTGCGCTCGCGGGCCCGGCGGCGCCGGTTGCGGCTGCGGCTGCCGCCCTCGTCGTCGCCGTCGTCATCGACCTGGTTCGCGGCACCGTTCTGGTTGCCCGGGTTGCTCTGGTCCCGCGCACCGTCCTGGTTCTTCGCGGCGTTCTGGTTCCCTCGCTGGTTGCCCTGCTGGTTGCCCTGCTGGTTGTTGCCCTGCTTGGCCTTGCCGCCGTCGTTCTTGCCGCCGTCGTTCTTGCCGCCGTCGTTCTTGCCGCCGTCGTTCTTGCCGCCGTCGTTCTGGGTGCCGCCCTGGCCCTTCGCGCCCTGGCCCCGCTGATCCTTCTGGCCCCGCTGATCCTTCTGGCCCCGCTGATCCTTCTGCTCCCGCTGATCCCTCGGGGCGTCCTGACCCTTCTGGGCGTCCTCATCCTTCTGGACCCGCTGATCCTTCTGGCGCCCCTGCTCCCCCTGCTCCCCCGGCGCCTGCTGGCCGTCCTGCTGGCCGTCCTGCCGGCCGTCCTGCCGCCCCGTCCTGCGTGGCCCGGTCCCTGCGCGGGGGCCGGCTCGCACCGTCACCACCCCGCCCACCCTCGTCGCGGCGGGCCTCGGGAGCCGACGGGGTCGACGCCGACGCGCCACGGGCCGCGTCCTGGTCGGCCTCCTCGCGAGCCGCGCCGTCGCTGGACGCCCCACCGCGCTGGCGGCGCGTCACCTTCGGAGCGGCCGGCGCCACCGGCGCACTCGCGGTCTCCGGGGCGCCGCCCGCCTGCGCGGGGCCGGAGCCGACACGCCCGGAGGCGCCCGACCCCCCGGACTGGGCACCCTTGATCGCCTCCACGAGCTGGGCCTTGCGCATGCCCTGCGCGCCGGCGATGCCCATCGAGCCCGCCATCGCCTTGAGGTCGGCGAGCAGCATCGTGCTGAGGCCACCGCTGCGCTTGCGCGTGGTGGCGGTGTCGGGGGTCTCGGTCACGTGAAGTCCTCTGATTCTGCTGGGCCGGTTCTTCTGCGCCGCGCGAGTCGTCGGCGGCGGTGCGGGACGGGCGGACGCGAGCCGGGCGACGTACGACGGCCGGGACGTGCCCGAGAGGGTCGCACCGAGGACGAGAGCCATCGGCGCTTCGCCGAGCGGAGCGGCGCGGGCTCAATGTAGCACCAGCCTGAGGCACCTCAGCGGTGGACGACCAGGCCGTCGCCGGCGACCCGCAGGTGGTGCGCCCGCCAGCCCTCGGGGGTGCGCGCGAGCACGTCGGCCGCCTGCGCCTCGCCCACGACGAGGGCCAGCACGGTCGGACCGGCCCCCGAGACGAGCGCGGCGACCCCGTCGGCGCGCAGCGCGTCGACGAGCTCGAGGGTGCGCGGCATCGCCGGGCGCCGGTGCTCCTGGTGCAGGTGGTCGCGGGTGCCGCGCAGGAGCTGCTCGACCCGACCGCCGAGCGCGGCGACCAGCAGGGCCGCACGACCGGCGTCGGCGGCGGCGGTCGCGTGCGGCACCTCGGCGGGCAGCAGCCCCCGGGCGACCTCGGTCAGCAGACCGCCCGGCGGCACGAGGGCGACGGCGGAGACTCGTGCGTCGACCGGCGCCGGCACGGCCCACCAGGACCCTCCCCCGGCCCCCGCACCGACCTCGTCGTCGCGGCCCGCGACGACGAAGCCCCCGAGCAGCGCCGGTGCGACGTTGTCCGGGTGACCCTCGAGCGTCGCCGCGAGGTCGAGCAGCGCGGCGTCGTCGAGCCTGTCCTCACCGTCGACGACCAGCGCGCGGGCCAGGCCCAGGGCCCCGACGATCGCGGCCGAGGACGACCCGAGCCCGCGGGCGTGCGGCACCGCGTTGCGGCACGACAGCGCCACCGGCGGCGTCGCGCAGCCCATCGCCTCGAACGCCCGGCCCATCGTGGCGACCACGAGGTGGGTCTCGTCGCGCGGCAGGGTCTCGGCACCCTCGCCCTCGATCTCGACCGAGGAGCTCTCCCCGGTCGCGAGCACCCGGCCCTCGAGGTGGTCACGCAGGTCGAGCGCGAGGCCGAGCGAGTCGAAGCCCGGACCGAGGTTCGCGCTGGTCGCGGGCACGCTGACGTGCGCGACCCCCTCGACGTACCCCTCGACGTAAGCCGTCACGCGTCGTCGCGGCTCAGCCCGGCCGCGTGCGCCGCGGCCGCCGGGTCCGCGTCGACGACGACGTCGACCAGCGGACCGACACCCTCCAACGCGGTGACGGTGTCCTTGAGACCGTGCCCGGTCACGGTGACGACCATCGTCGTCCCGGGCCAGTCGGCCACGACGGGGCGGCCCAGCTCGAGGTCGCAGAGGATGCCGGCGACGCCGGCGGCCGAGGCCGGCTCGACGAAGACGCCGTCGTGGCGCGCGAGCTGACGCTGCGCGGCCAGGATCTGCTCGTCGCTGACCGCGGTGAAGCGGCCGCCGGACTCCTCGCGGGCTGCCACGGCCTTGTCCCACGAGGCGGGGTTGCCGATCCGGATCGCGGTCGCCTTGGTCTCCGGGTGCGGGAACGGCTCGCCGGTGACCAGTGGCGCCGCCCCCTCGGCCTGGAAGCCGTGCATCACCGGGGTGCGGGTGGCCCGGCCGAGGGCGGCGTACTGCGTGTAGCCCAGCCAGTACGCCGAGATGTTGCCGGCGTTGCCCACGGGCAGCACGTGGTGCTCGGGGGCGTCGCCGAGGAAGTCGACGATCTCGAAGGCCGCACTCTTCTGACCCTCGAGCCGCACCGGGTTGACGGAGTTGACGAGCGCGACCGGGTAGTCGTCGGCCATCCGGCGCGCCATGGTCAGGCAGTCGTCGAAGTTGCCGCGGACCATGATCACCTGCGCGCCGTGCACGATCGCCTGGGCCATCTTGCCGGCAGCGATCTTGCCGTCGGGAACGAGCACGAGCGGCTTGAGGCCGGCCTTGGCGGCGTAGGCGGCCATCGAGGCCGAGGTGTTGCCGGTCGAGGCGCACACCACCGCCTCGGCGCCCTCGGCGCGGGCCAGGGAGATGGCGGCGGTCATGCCCCGGTCCTTGAAGGACCCGGTCGGGTTGTCGCCCTCGACCTTGAGCAGCACCCGCGCCCCGGTCAGGCCCGAGAGCCACTCCGACTCCACGAGCGGCGTGCCGCCCTCGCGCAGGGTCACGGCCTCGACCGGGCCCTCGTGACCCGCGACGTCCGGGAAGTCGAGCAGGTCGCGGTACTCCTCGATCACGCCGCGCCACTGGTGCACCGCGGGCGGCGCGACGATCTCGCTGGTCACTCGGGCTCCCCCTCCACACGCATCACCGAGCTGATCTCGCGCACGATGTCCATGCCCCGCAGGTGGTCCACGGTCGCCGAGAGCGCGGCGTCGCTCGCCTCGTGGGAGACCACGACGAGCTGGGCGTCGTCACCGCGGCCCTCCTGACGCACGGTCCGCAACGAGACGCCGTGGTCGGCGAAGGCGAACGCGATCGCGGCCAGCACGCCGGCGCGGTCGTCGACGTCGATCGCCACGTGGTAGCGGGTGATCGTCTCGCCCATCGGCAGCACCGGGCGGTCGGCGTAGGCGGACTCGCCGGCGCCGCGCGTCGCGAACAGCTGGTTGCGGGCCACGGTGACGAGGTCGCCGAGGACCGCGGAGGCGGTCGGCGCGCCACCCGCGCCGGGGCCGTAGAACATCAGCTGGCCGGCGGCCTCGGACTCCACGAACACCGCGTTGTAGGCCCCGCGGACCGAGGCGAGCGGGTGGCTGCGCGGGATCATCGCGGGGTGCACGCGCACGGCGACGGCCTCCTCGCCGCCGACCTCGCGCAGCTCGGCGATCGCGAGCAGCTTGACCACCGCGCCCATCTCGCGCGCCGAGGCCATGTCGCCGGCCGTGACGTCGGTGATGCCCTCGCGGTGCACGTCGGAGGCGGTGACGCGGGAGTGGAAGGCGAGCGAGGCCAGGATCGCGGCCTTGGCGGCGGCGTCGAAGCCCTCGACGTCGGCGGTGGGGTCGGCCTCGGCGTACCCGAGCTGCTGGGCCTCCTCGAGCGCGTCGGCGAAGCCGGCGCCGGAGGTGTCCATCGCGTCGAGGATGAAGTTGGTGGTGCCGTTGACGATGCCGAGCACCCGGGTCACGCGGTCGCCGGCGAGCGACTCGCGCAGCGGACGCACGATCGGGATCGCCCCGGCCACGGCGGCCTCGTAGTAGAGGTCGACGCCAGCCTTCTCGGCCGCCTCGAACAGCGTCGGACCGTCCTCGGCCAGCAGCGCCTTGTTCGCCGTGACGACCGAGGCGCCGTGCTCGAGGGCCGTGAGGATCAGCGAGCGGGCCGGCTCGATGCCGCCGATCACCTCGACGACCACGTCCACGTCGTCGCGCGCGACGAGCCCGGCGGCATCGGTGGTGAGCAGGCCGTCGGGCACCTCGACCTCGCGGGTCGCCTCGAGGCGACGGACGGCGACCCCGGCCAGCTCGACCGGCGCGCCCACGCGCGCCGCGAGGTCACCGGCCTGGTCGCGCAGCAGCCGCACCACCTGGGAGCCCACCGAGCCGCAGCCCAGGACGGCCACGCGCAGGGCGCGGGGGGACACGCTCGTGCTCTCGCTCACGCCGGATCACCCACGTCGGTCGCCAACAGGTCGTCCTCAGTCTCGCGTCGCACCACGACGCGCGCGACACCGCCCCGCACCGCGACGACGGGCGGACGCAGCGCGTGGTTGTAGTTGGAGGCCATCGAGCGACAGTAGGCGCCGGTCGCCGGCACCGCGAGGAGATCGCCGGGAGCGACGTCGCCGGGCAGGAACTCGTCACGCACCACGACGTCACCGGCCTCGCAGTGCTTGCCGACCACGCGGGCCAGCACCGGCTCGGCGTCGGAGTGGCGCGAGGCCAGGGTGCAGGAGTAGTCGGCGTCGTAGAGCGCGGTGCGGATGTTGTCGCTCATGCCGCCGTCGACGCTGACGTAGGTGCGCACCGCTCCCCCGTCGAGCGTGACCGGCTTGACGGTGCCGACGGTGTAGAGCGTGCAGGTCGCCGGGCCGGCGATGGCCCGGCCGGGCTCGATCGACAGGTGCGGCACCGCCAGGCCCAGCGCGCGGCACTCGTGCTCGACGATCTCGCGCATCGCGGCGGCCAGGTCGGCGGGCGAGGACGGGTCGTCCTGGGTGGTGTAGGCGATGCCGAAGCCGCCCCCCAGGTCCATCGCGGGCGGGGTGAAGCCGAGCTCGGTGACGATGCGCGCGTGCAGGGCCAGCACCCGGCGGGCGGCCACCTCGAAACCGGAGGCGTCGAAGATCTGGCTGCCGATGTGGGAGTGCAGCCCGAGCAGGTCCAGGCCCGGGGCGGCGAGCACCCGGCGTACGGCCTCCAGGGCGTCGCCGGAGGTGATCGAGAGGCCGAACTTCTGGTCCTCGTGCGCGGTGGCGATGTACTCGTGGGTGTGGGCCTCGACGCCCGCGGTGACCCGGACCATCACCGGCTGGACGACCCCGAGCTCACGGGCCACGGCGTCGAGGCGCTCGACCTCGGTCAGGGAGTCGATCACGATCCGCCCGACGCCGGCGTCGACGGCGCGTCGCAGCTCGGGCACGCTCTTGTTGTTGCCGTGGTACTCGATGCGCGCCGGCTCGACCCCGCCCCGCAGGGCGACCGTCAGCTCGCCGGGTGAGCACACGTCGAGGTGCAGGCCGTCCTCGGCGATCCAGCGCGCGACTTCTGTGCACACGAAGGCCTTGGCGGCGTAGTAGACGTCCCACCCGGCGAAGGCGTCACGGAAGGCGACCGCACGCGCCCGGAAGTCCTCCTCGTCGAGGACGTACGCCGGGGTCAGGTGCTCCGCGGCCAGGTCGGCCAGCGCCACGCCGCCGACGACGAGGTCGCCGTCGACCTTGTGCGCGGTCGCCGACCACAGCTGCGGCACCAGCTCGTTGGGGTCGGCGGGGTGGCGCAGCCACGACGGACCCCGCAGGCCGCCCGGCGCGTGCGCCCAGCCCGCCTCGTGGGTGGTGCTCACCCGAGCCCCCTACATCCGCTCGGGGGCGGAGACGCCGAGCAGGCCCAGGCCGTTGGCCAGGACCACCCGGGTCGCGTCGACGAGCAGCAGCCGGGCCCGGTGCAGGTCACCGGGCTCCTCGTCGCCCATCGGCAGCACCCGGCAGGAGTCGTAGAAGCGGTGGTAGGACCCGGCGAGGTCCTCGAGGTAGCGCGCGACCCGGTGCGGCTCGCGCAGCTCGGCGGCGCTGGCCACGATCCGCGGGAGCTCCGCGAGCGCCCGCAGCAGCTCCCCCTCCTTCTCGTGGGAGAGCAGGGAGGGGTCGAAGTCCTCCTTCGCGGGCAGCACCCCGAGGTCGGCGCCGTTGCGCAGGATCGAGGACACCCGGGCGTGGGCGTACTGGACGTAGAAGACCGGGTTGTCGCTGGACTGCGTCGACCACAGGTCGAGGTCGAGGTCGATCGTGGAGTCCGCAGGAGTAGCGGGCCAGTGCGTAGCGGCTCGCGTCGACGCCGATCGCCTCCACGAGGTCCTCGATCGTCACCACCGTCCCCGCCCGCTTGCTCATCCGCAGCGGCTTGCCCTCGCGCAGCAGGTTGACCATCTGGCCGATCAGGATCTCGAGGTTGACGCCCGGGGTCGTCGCCGAAGGCGGCGCACATCGCGTTCATCCGGCCGACGTAGCCGTGGTGGTCGGCGCCGAGCATGATGAAGCACCGGTCGAAGCCGCGCTCGCGCTTGTCGAGGTAGTAGGCCAGGTCGCCGGAGAGGTACGCCGGCATCCCGTTGGAGCGGATCACGACCCGGTCCTTGTCGTCGCCGAACTTCTCGGTGGCCAGCCACAGCGCACCGTCGGCCTCGTAGGTGTTGCCCAGCGACGTCAGCCGCTCGACGGCCCGGTCGACCGCGCCGGACTTGTGCAGGTCGTCCTCGTGGAAGTAGACGTCGAACTCGACGCCGAAGTCGCGCAGGCTCGCCTTGATCTCGTCGAACATCATCTCGACGCCGACGTTGCGGAAGACCTCCTGCGCGCCGGGTCGTCGGCGAGGTCGGCCAGGTCAGGACGCTGCGCCGACGACGGCGGGGCGATGTCGTGGATGTACTGCCCGCCGTAGCCGTCCTCGGGCACCGCGCGACCTCGGGCGCTGGCCAGCAGCGAGCCGGTGAACCGGTCGATCTGGGCGCCGTGGTCGTTGAAGTAGTACTCCCGGCTGACCTCGGCCCCCGTCGCCGTGAAGATCCGGCCCGAGCGCGTCACCGACGGCGGCCCACCGGACCCCGCCGATGTGCAGCGGACCGGTCGGGTTGGCCGAGACGAACTCGAGGTTGATCCGCTCCCCCGCGAACGCGTCGCTGCTGCCGTACGCCGCCCCCGCGGCGACGACCTGCGCGGCGACCTGGCCCTGGGCGCCGGCGTCGACGGTGATGTTGAGGAAGCCGGGACCGGCGACCTCGACCTCGGCGACACCCTCGGCGGCACGCAGCTGCTCGGCCAGGGAGGTCGCCAGGTCCCGCGGCGAGAGGCCCGCCCTCTTGGCCAGCTGCATCGCGACGTTGGTGGCGTAGTCGCCGTGACCTGATCGCCGGGGTCGCTCCACCGTCACCGTGCTCGGGACGCCGTCGGGCAGGCTCAGCGAGCCCTGCTCGGCGAGCGTCGTCAGGGCGGCGACGATCGTGGTGGAGAGCTGGTCGGGGTTCACCCGGTCAGCCTATCGGCGCACCGCCGCCTGCTCCGAACCGGTTTCACCAGCGCGGTGGGCCCGCGCTAGGGTCTGCCTTGCCCCGACCGAGCCCCCGTAGCTCAGGGGATAGAGCGCCGCCCTCCGGAGGCGGAAGCGTAGGTTCGAATCCTACCGGGGGTACCACTTCTCTGCAGCCGACTCACCCGTGTCGCCCGCCGACCGTCGGTGCCATGATCGCGGCATGACCCTCCTGACGAGCACCGACTGGCACGGACGCATCTTCATCGACTCGTGGACCGCCGGGTCCGGCGGCGCGATGCCCGTCACCGAGCCCGCCACGGGCGCCGAGCTCGGCACCGTGGGCGTGGCCGGGGTCGACGACGTCGCCCGGGCCGCGACACGGGCCGCGCAGGCCCAGCGCGAGTGGGCCCGGCGTACGCCCGAGGACCGCGCGGCCGTGCTGCGACGGGCGGGACACCTGTGGGAGGAGCACGCCGCCGAGGTCGAGGGCTGGATCATCCGCGAGACCGGCGCGACCCCGCCGAAGGCCGGTCTCGAGACCCACATCGCCGCACAGGAGTGCTACGAGGCGTCCTCGCTGCCCTCGCACCCGGCCGGTTCGGTGCTGCCGTCGAACGCCGAGCACTGGAGCTTCGCGCGGCGTCGCCCGGTGGGGGTGGTCTCGGTGATCGCGCCGTTCAACTTCCCGCTGATCCTCTCCATCCGTTCCGTGGCGCCCGCTCTCGCGCTCGGCAACGCGGTGCTCCTCAAGCCCGACCCGCGGACCTCGGTCAGCGGCGGCGTCGCACTGCTGCGGATCTTCGAGGAGGCCGGCCTGCCGGCGGGTGTGCTGTCACTGCTGCCCGGCGGCCGCGACGTCGGCGAGGCGGTGGTGACCGCGCGCGAGGTGCGCGTCGTGTCCTTCACCGGCTCCACCGCCGCGGGTCGCAAGGTCGGCGCACTCGGCGGGGAGCACCTCAAGCGAACCCACCTCGAGCTCGGCGGCAACAACGCGCTGATCGTGCTCCCCGGCGCCGACGTGGCCCTGGCCGCCTCGGCCGGGGCCTTCGGCTCGTTCCTGCACCAGGGTCAGATCTGCATGACGACCGGGCGTCACCTGGTCCACGAGAGCCTGCACGACGAGTACGTGGAGACCCTCGCGGCCAAGGCCGCCGGCCTGCCGATCGGCGACCCGGCCAGCCAGCAGGTCGCACTCGGCCCGATCATCGACCAGGGCCAGCTCGACAACGTCGACCGGCTCGTGCAGGCCACGGTCGACGCCGGCGCCCGGCTGGAGGCGGGTGGCACCCACGAGGCGCTGTTCTACAGGCCCACCGTGCTGAGCGCGGTCGAGCCGGACATGCCGGCCTGGGCCGAGGAGATCTTCGGCCCGGTCGCCCCGGTGCTGCGCTTCACCTCGGTCGAGGAGGCGATCACCCTCGCCTCGGCCAACGACTACGGCCTCTCCCTCGGCATCCTCGGCGAGGTGGGCCAGGCGATGGCCGTCGCCGACGCCGTGCCCAGCGGGATCGTCCACATCAACGAGCAGACCGTCGCCGACGAGGCCAACGTCCCCTTCGGTGGCGTCGGCGCGTCGGGCACCGGCTCACGCTTCGGGGGAGCCGAGGCCAACATCGAGGCGTTCACCGAGACCCAGTGGCTCACGGTGCGCGCCGACATCGCGCCGTACCCGTTCTGATCTCACCCGGCCAGCGGATCAGCAGCTGGTGATCTCGGCGTCGCGGCGCGCGGCGTCGCCGTAGCGGCGGGCCTGGGTCAGGTTCGGCCGCACGACGCTCGCGCCGTCGATGGTCGCGATCGTGCCGCCGAGCACGCACGTGGTGATCGAGTCCGAGCGGACCGCCGCCACGGCCCGGGCGATCCGGAACAGGTCGCGCGGCGCCACCCCGGTCGCCATGTGCTCGAGCACGCTGAGCACCCCGCTGGCCGACGAAGCCCGGACGGTCGGCCTGGGAGCGGATCCGCTGGTGGATGCCGCGCAGCACGCGCTGCTGGTTGGCCGAGCGGTCGAAGTCGCCGCCGGGCAGCGACTTGCGGATCCGCGAGAAGGCCATCGCGTCGTAGCCCCCGAGGCGGATGGTCCCCGCCTGGAAGCCCTCGCGCTTGAGGTAGGGGTCGGAGAACGGGCGCGGGTTGCGCACCGAGATGCCTCCGATGTCGTCGACCATGTCCTCGAAGAACGGGAAGCGCGTCACGAACACGTAGTCGGGGGCGATCCCGACCAGGTCGCCGACGGTGCGCCCCAGCAGGTCCGGCCCGCCGTAGGTCAGCGCCGCGTTGACCCGGCCGGTGCCGTGGCCGGGGATCGAGACGTAGGAGTCGCGCGGGATCCCGATCGCGGTGGCCGCACCGGTGCGCAGGTTCATCCCGACCAGCTGGAGCGCGTCGCCGCGGGTTCGCAGCATGTCCTCGCCGGGTCGGGCGTCCGAGCCCACCGCGAGGACCCAGACGGTGTCGTCACCGGGCAGGTCGACCCCGGAGGCCCGCTCCACCTTGACCAGCACCGACTGGGTCGAGGCCACCGTCGAGGACGGCACGACCAGGGCGGTCAGGGCCAGGACGACTGCGAGCACCACGCCGCGCACGTTCACCACGCGGGGTCTCATCGAAGCCTCCCGCGCTCGAGGTCGTAGGCGAAGATCTGCCAGCCGCGCTCGGTCGGTGTCAGGGAGAGCTGACCGATGATCCGCTCGACCCGGTCGACCTTCGTGCCGCGCAGCCGTTGGGCCACGACGACCCGCGCCGTCGCGCCGACCGGGCGACCGCCGCGGGCGAGGACGTCGACGACGATCTGGCGCCGCCGCACCTGTACGTCGCTCAGCCGCTGGGCGATCACCCGGTTGGTCAGCAGCGCCCGGTCGCGGCGTGCCTGGGGCACCGCGTCGCGGGTGAAGGCACCGAAGGCACCCTCGAACCGGGCGCGGGGGTAGCTCCCCGGCACGTAGGCCGCGTCGATCCACGCGTCGACGGTGGAGCCGACGACCCGCTTCATCGCCGTACGCCGCTTGCGCGTCAGCTGACCGGTCACCTCCCCCAGGCTGACCTCGGCGCGCACGGAGCCGCTGCGCCGGTCGGCTCCCTGGTCCTGCCCGTCCTCGGTGCACCCGACGAGGGTCAGCACGAGGCCGACGAGGACGCTCGACGCCGTGACCCGGGACCACCGTCCCGGGCCACGGGGGCCGTTGGTCTCGACGTCGAAGGGTGCTCGGGCAGGCGATGACATGGGGCTGTGGGGACCTCGGCGGGAGCGGGAGTGGTCACGGGGATGTGTTGCTGGCAACAGCCTGCCCGAAACCCCCGCCTGACCCGCGCATTTCGCTACCCGGGGGACTACCGTGGGTTGCGATCATCATCACCCTCGCGCTTACTGGAAGAGGCGAAGCAAGCCGTGCCGCAGTCGTCAGGCAGCAAGTCCACCGAACCGTCCACCTCCGACTTCGGGGCCAACTCCTGGCTGGTCGAGGAGATGCGCGAACGGTTCGACGCGGATCCCGCGAGTCTCGACCGCGAGTGGCGCGAGTTCTTCGCCGGTGAGTCCCGGTCCTCCGACAGGTCCCACGGCTCGTCCAACGGTTCGGCCAGCGGCTCCAGCAACGGCACGCCGGCCAAGGCCGAGAAGGCTAAGCCGGAGAAGGCCGAGCCCGAGCGGAAG
The DNA here is from genome assembly GCA_963740745.1 of uncultured Actinomycetota bacterium. Taxonomy (GTDB): domain Bacteria; phylum Actinomycetota; class Actinomycetes; order Propionibacteriales; family Nocardioidaceae; genus Nocardioides. Next base: position 210,466 of record CAVUFK010000007.1, on the reverse strand, counting down.
GCCGAGTCGAAGAAGGCCGAGCCCGAGCAGCCCGAGCCGTCCGAGCCCGAGCAGTCCGAGAAGGCGGAGCCCCAGAAGGCGGAGCAGAAGCCGCCGTCGACCGCCAAGTCGAAGCCGTCGCCGGCCTCCAAGGCCAAGGAGGAGCCGAAGGACGAGGCGCCGGCCGAGCCGACGTACACCGTGCTGCGCGGCATCCCCGCTGCGACGGTGAAGAACATGGACGCGTCCCTGAGCGTCCCGACGGCGACCTCGGTGCGCACCGTGCCGGTCAAGCTGTTGTGGGACAACCGGACGGTCATCAACAACCACCTCGCCCGCGCCCGTGGCGGCAAGGTGTCCTTCACCCACCTGATCGGCTACGCCATCGTCAAGGCGCTGGCCGACATGCCGTCGATGAACAGCTCCTACGCCGAGGTCGACGGCAGGCCCAACCTCGTCACGCCGCCCCACGTCAACCTCGGTCTCGCGGTCGACCAGCAGAAGCCCGACGGCACGCGCCAGCTCGTGGTGCCCTCGATCAAGCGCGCCGAGACGACCGACTTCGCGGGCTTCTGGACCGCCTACGAGGACATCGTCCGCAAGGCCCGCGACAACAAGCTGACGATGGACGACTACCAGGGCACGACGGTCAGCCTGACCAACGTCGGCGGACTCGGCACCAACCACCCGGTCCCCCGCCTGATGCCCGGCCAGGCCGCGATCTTCGGTGTCGGCGCGATGGAGTACCCCGCGGAGTGGCAGGGCGCCTCGAGCGAGGTGATCGCGCGCAACGGGATCAGCAAGGTCATGACCCTGACCTCGACCTACGACCACCGCGTCATCCAGGGCGCGCAGTCCGGCGAGTTCCTGCGCCGCCTGCACCAGCTGCTCCTCGGCGAGGACGGGTTCTACGACGAGATCTTCCGTTCGCTGCGGATCCCCTACGAGCCGATCCGGTGGAGCAGCGACATCTCCACCTCCCACGACGACGACGTCTCCAAGCAGGCACGGATCCTCGAGCTGATCCACGCCTACCGGGTGCGCGGGCACATGATGGCCGACACCGACCCGCTGGAGTACCGCCAGCGCAGCCACCCCGACCTCGACGTCGAGACCCACGGGCTGACCCTGTGGGACCTCGACCGGGAGTTCGCCACCGGGCGCTTCGGAGGCTCGGACCGCCCGTTCATGAAGCTGCGCACGGTGCTCGGCATCCTGCGCGACTCCTACTGCCGCACCACCGGCATCGAGTACATGCACATCATGGACCCCGACCAGCGCCGCTGGATCCAGGAGCGCGTCGAGCTGCCGCACTCCAAGCCGCCCCGCGAGGAGCAGCTGCGGATCATGTTGAAGCTGAACCAGGCCGAGGCCTTCGAGACGTTCCTGCAGACCAAGTTCGTCGGTCAGAAGCGGTTCAGCCTCGAGGGCGGCGAGACCACGGTCCCGGTCCTCGACGAGATCTGCGAGGCCTCCGCCGAGGCCGGCCTCGCCGAGGTCACCATCGGGATGGCCCACCGCGGCCGGCTCAACGTGCTGGCCAACATCGTGGGCAAGAAGTACTCCCAGATCTTCCGCGAGTTCGAGGGCAACATCGACCCGCGCACGGTGCAGGGCTCCGGCGACGTGAAGTACCACCTGGGTGCCGAGGGGGCCTTCGAGTCCGCCAGCGGCGAGCACATCAAGGTCTCGGTGGCCGCGAACCCCTCGCACCTCGAGGCCGTCGACCCGGTCCTCGAGGGCATCGCCCGGGCCAAGCAGGACGTGCTCGACCGGGGTGCCGACTACCCGGTGCTGCCGCTGCTCGTGCACGGCGACGCGGCCTTCGCCGGCCAGGGCGTGGTGGCGGAGACGCTGAACCTCTCCCAGCTGCGGGGCTACCGCACCGGCGGCACGATCCACGTGGTCGTCAACAACCAGGTCGGGTTCACCACCTCGCCCGGCTCCTCGCGCTCCTCGCTGTACTGCACCGACGTGGCGCGGATGGTCCAGGCGCCGATCTTCCACGTCAACGGCGACGACCCCGAGGCCTGCATCAGGGTCGCCAGGCTCGCCTTCGAGTACCGCCAGGCGTTCAACAAGGACGTCGTCATCGACCTCGTGTGCTACCGCCGACGCGGGCACAACGAGGGCGACGACCCCTCCTACACCCAGCCGCTGATGTACGACCTGATCGAGCAGAAGCGTTCGGTGCGCAAGCTCTACACCGAGTCGCTGATCGGTCGTGGTGACATCACCATCGAGGAGGCCGAGCAGGTCCTCAGGGACTACCAGCAGCAGCTCGAGCGGGTCTTCACCGAGGTCCGCGAGGCCAGCGGGCAGCCGGACGAGTGGACCACGGTTCCCGACTACCCGGACAAGCCCGCGGGCGAGACGAAGACCGCGATCTCCGTGGAGTCGCTCAAGCGGATCGCCGACGCCCACGTCAGCCCGCCCCAGGGCTTCACGGTGCACCCGAAGGTGATGCCGCAGCTGCAGCGTCGCGCGCAGTCGATCGCCGACGGCCCCATCGACTGGGGGGCCGGCGAGATGCTCGCCTTCGGCTCCCTGCTGATGGACGGTCGCCCGGTGCGGCTGGCCGGGCAGGACTCGCGTCGCGGCACCTTCGCGACCCGCTTCGCCACGATCATCGACCGGGTCAACGCCGACGAGTGGACGCCCCTCTCCTCGCTCACCGAGGACCAGGCGAAGTTCTTCGTCTACGACTCGCTGCTCTCGGAGTACGCCGCGCTCGGCTTCGAGTACGGCTACTCCGTGGCCCGTCCCGAGGCGCTCACCCTGTGGGAGGCGCAGTTCGGCGACTTCGTCGGCGGCGCCCAGACGGTCATCGACGAGTTCATCTCGGCCGGCGAGGCCAAGTGGAACCAGCAGTCGGGTGTCGTCCTGCTGCTGCCCCACGGCTACGAGGGCCAGGGCCCCGACCACTCCTCGGCGCGCATCGAGCGGTTCCTGACGATGGGCGCCGACGACGCGTTCGTGATCGCCCAGCCCTCGACTCCGGCGTCGTACTTCCACCTGCTGCGCCGCCACTCGCTCGGCGAGCGGCACCGCCCGATGGTCGTCTTCACGCCGAAGTCGATGTTGCGCCGCAAGGAGGCCGCGAGCGCTCCCGAGGACTTCACCTCGGGCACCTTCCGGCCCTTCATCGGCGACGACGTGGCCGAGCAGGACAAGGTCGAGACGCTGCTGCTGTGCTCGGGTCGCGTCACCTGGGACCTGATGGTCGCGCGCGAGAAGGCGGAGAACGGCGAGAAGTTCGCGATCGGCCGGATCGAGCAGCTCTACCCCCGCCCCCTCGACGACATCAGGGACGAGATCGCGCGCTACCCGCACCTCAAGCGGGTCCGGTGGGTCCAGGACGAGCCGATGAACATGGGCCCGTGGCCGCACTACCAGCTCAACGTGTGGCCCGAGGTCGACGCCGTCGTCGAGCCGGTGACGCGCAAGGCCTCGGCCGCCCCGTCCGTCGGCACCGCCAAGCGGCACCAGGACGAGCAGAAGGACCTGCTCGCCCGCGCGTTCGCCTGAGCCTGATCGATGTACTTCACCGACCGCGGGATCGAGGAGCTCCAGCGACGCCGGGGTGACGAGGAGGTCACCCTGGCGTGGCTCGGCGACCGGCTCCAGGAGTTCACCGACACCCACCCCGAGCACGAGACCGCAGTGGAGCGCTTCGCCACCTGGCTCGCGAGGCTCGACGACCCCGAGGACTGAGCAGTGCTCCGGTGAGTGGCTATCCACCCGCGCCGTGGGACCTGCACGGCTCGATGTGGGTGAGCCTGTTCTGGCTCCCCCGCGCTGGCCGCGGCGTGGACGGCGTACGTCCGGCGGGGCTCTACGGCGCGGCGTGGGTCGACTACGTCGAGCCGAGCCCGCTGACCTACCGCGAGCTGCTCGTCGCGAGGCCGGTGCGTGCCGGCGTGCTGCCGCGTGTGCGGATCACCGACATCTGGGTCGACTCCCCCGCCTCCCGCGACGGCGGGCGCGCTCTGTGGGCGATCCCGAAAGGCCTCGCGAGGTTCGAGGGCGGTGAGCCGTCCGGTCCTGTGGCCGCGGTGGCGCAGTCGGGTCCGATCGCCGCGCGTGACGTCCGGCTGCGCGGGCGGCCAGGCCCATGCGTGCCGGTGCGCTTCAGCAGCGACCAGCCCGCGGTCGCGGAGACCGACGGACCCCGCGTGACCTCCGTAGCGGGCCGCGCCCGGCCCCGCCCGGCGCGCCTGCGGTGGGACATCGACCCCGACGGGCCGCTCGCCTGGTTGCGCGCCGCCCGTCTGATCACCTCGGTGCGCCTGGAGGACTTCGCGCTGCGCTTCGGCTGAGTGCCGGTGCCGCGCGATCTCGCCGCGTGGGCACGGACGTCATGCACGGCCGGCGTGAGCATGGGGCCGCACCGTATGACGTCCGGCGAGGCACGGCAGGCGGCGACACCGCACCGGCCCGGGCGTCATACGCCGAGGGCGTCCGCTACGGGTCTCACCGTATGACGTCCCGCCGGTGCCACCCGGGCCCGGCGTCAGCTGCAGCGAGGTCAGTCCTCCCCGTGCTCCTCGCGGGCACGGCGGGCGGCGTCGCGGATCTCGAAGACCTCGGTGGCGAAGCCACCGACGGCCGAGGCGACGTCGCGCACGGCCCCGGTGACGATGGTGGCCACCTGACCGACCGTTCCAGCCGCGGCCTCGGCGGTGGACTGGATGGCGTCCTTGGCGATCTCGCCCTTGCTGAGGTGGTCGCTCATGGCGCCAGTGTCCCCAACACCGACCTCACGCCGCTACCCCGACCCCGTCGTCGAGCACGACCTCGACCTCGGCCTCGTCCAGCGGGTCCTTCTTCGGCGGCAGGGCCATCGCACAGATCTTCTTCGCCACGCTGAACAGCTGCTTGCCGAGCGGGCCGGTGTTGTAGTCCAGGCCGTAGCGCCCGCAGATCTCGCGGACCTCCTCGGCGATCTCGGGGTAGCGACGCGCCGGGATGTCGGGGAAGAGGTGGTGCTCGATCTGGTGAGAGAGGTTGCCGGTCATCACGTGGAAGAGCTTCGAGCCGGTGATGTTGGCCGAGCCGAGCAGCTGGCGGTAGTACCAGTGACCGCGCGACTCGTTCTCGCACTCCTCCTGGCTGAAGGTCGCCACGCCTGCGGGGAAGTGCCCGCAGAAGATGATGTTGAACGTCCACACGTTGCGGACCAGGTTGGCCACCGCGTTGCCGGCGAAGGTCAGCGGGAACAGCGGCCCGGTCAGCGCCGGGAAGAGCAGGTAGTCCTTGAGCGCCTGGCGGCGCACCTTGCGCATGATCGCGGCGTGCAGCGCCTTGTTCTCGGAGATGTGGCGCTTGCCCGTGGCGATGTTCTCCACCTCGAGGTCGTGCAGGGCCACACCCCACTCGAAGAAGACCATCAGCAGGAAGGCGTAGACCGGGTTGCCGAGGTAGTAGGGGTGCCACGGCTGGTCCTCGTCCATCCGCAGGATGCCGTACCCGATGTCGCGGTCCTTGCCGAGGATGTTGGTGTAGGTGTGGTGGATGTAGTTGTGCGACTGCTTCCAGTTCTCGCTGGGGCACACGTTGTCCCACTCGTACATCCGCGAGTTCAAGGCCGGGTCGCCCATCCAGTCGTACTGACCGTGCATGACGTTGTGGCCGATCTCCATGTTGTCGAGGATCTTCGACACGCTGAGGGCGGCGACGGCCAGCGGCCAGGCCGGCGGCAGGTAGAAGAGCGCACGGCCCGCGATCTCGAAGCCGCGCTGGACCTTCACGACCTTGCGGATGTACGTCGCGTCGGCCTCACCGAGGTCGGCGAGCACCCGCTGGCGGATGGCGTCCATCTCCTCGCCGAAGCGGTCCAGCTCCTCGGTGGTGAGGCGCTTGGTCGCAGCGAGCTCCTCGGCGGTGGGCACGGGGTTGGTGGCGGTCATGGTCATGGGTGGTGTTCCTCTCGGGGTGGAACAGACGACAGGTGGGAAGGATCAGAGGTCGACGACGCAGTCGCCGACCGGGGCGGAGACGCACACGCGGATCTCCTCGTCGGGCCGGGCGGACTCGGTGCCGGACACGACGTCGCGCACCGTGCCCTCGCCCTTCTTCGTGACGCAGGAGAAGCAGATGCCCATCCGGCAGCCGTACTCGGGCGTCAGGCCGAGGGCCTCGGCCTGCTCGAGCAGGCTCACGCCGGTGTTGGGCGCCGTACGCCCGGAGCGCGCGAAGGTGATCTCGCCCCCGGCCTCGCCGCCACCGGTGCGCGGGGGCTTGAAGTACTCCAGCCGGAGCTGGTCGCTGTCCTCGTAGGCCGCCCGGACGGCCTCGATCATCGGGGCCGGACCGCACGCCCACGTGGGCACGTCGCGAAAACCGGGCACGAGCCGCTCGAGACGCGCCGGGGACAGCGCGGGGTCGCCGAGCTCGGGGTGGAACAGGTGCAGGTCGACGCCGTGGCCGGAGCGGCGCACGTCGTCGAGCTCGGCGGCGAAGATCTGGTGCTCGGGGCTCTGCGCGTAGTGGATGAAGGTGACCCGGCCGCGGTGGGTGCGGCGCTGGAGTGAGCGCAGCATCGACATCACCGGGGTGATGCCGGAGCCGCCGGAGATCATCACGACGTGCTCGGGCATCCGGTCGGGCAGCACGAACTCGCCCTGCGCCTGCGAGAGGTGCACGACCGTGCCCGGCCCGGCCTGCTCGACGAGGTAGCGCGAGACACCCTGGCCCTCGGGGGCGTCGGGGTTGACCCGCATGGTCAGGGTGATCGGGTCACCGGGACGGGAGTCGGGGCTCGAGACGGTGAAGACCCGGGTCGTACGGCGCGCGCCGTCGATCTCGACCCCGACCTGCACGTGCTGACCGGCGCGGTGCCCGCGCCACGTCGAGGTCGGCTGAAGGATGATCGTGGCGACCGCCGGGTGTCCGGCCACGTCGACCTCGCGGGTCACGTCGACGACGCGCGCCCGGACCTCGTGGGCCGCCCACATCGGGTTGAGGTGCTCCAGGTAGCGGTCGACGCCGTGCGGCGAGGCGAGCGCGTCGAGCACCCGGGAGCCGAGCACGCGCTGACCCAGGCCGGCCAGCAGGCCGGTCGAGGTGGGGACGGTGGCTGACATGGGAGCTCCTCGGAGGAGATTGGGTGAACGTTTGTACACCCAACTGTCGTGGGGAATGCGCGCCAGGTCAACCGGTGCGGCACGTGACTCCGCGCACGGGCCGTGAGCCCGCTCACGACGCGGGCCTGCGTACAGTCGAGACATGGCCGAGACCGCTCCCCGCACCGAGTCGCGGGCCGAGCGGAAGGAGCAGACGCGGCGCGCGATCCTCGACGCGGCGCTGCGCCTGTGCGAGGGCAGCAGCCTGGTGGCGCTCTCGCTGCGCGCGGTGGCCAAGGAGGTCGGGATCGTGCCGACGGCGTTCTACCGCCACTTCGGCTCGATCGAGGACCTCGGACTGGCCCTCGTGGACGAGTCCTTCGTGTCACTGCGCGCGGTCCTGCGCGACGTCCGCCGCGAGGACCCGTCGCTGGCCGACCTGATCGACACCTCCATCGCCCTGCTCGTCGAGCACGTCCGCGCCCAGCAGGCGCACTTCGGCTTCATCGCCCGCGAGCGCGGCGCCGGCCCACCCGCGGTGCGGGAGGCGATCAGCGCCCAGCTCGGGCTCTTCGAGCGCGAGCTCGCCGACGACCTGGCCCGCCTCCCCGGCGTCGACGCCTGGGCCCGCGAGGACCTCCACGCCCTGTCCAACCTGTTCGTGACCGCGCTGGTCGCCACGGCGGTCGACCTGCTCGGCGCCGACAGTCCGCTGGAGGAGAAGCGGCTGGTCGAGACCGCGCGCACCCAGCTGCGGATGGTGCTCTTCGGTGCCGTGAACTGGCGCAGCGAGCGCTAGTCCTCCGGACCGGGAGGCAGCGGCTCGGGCACGCACGGGGCCACCGGTCCGTGCGCCACCCCGACCTCGCCGTAGACCCCTCCGAGGTCGCTGATCCCGCCACCCAGGTCGCCCTCGGGCGAGATGGTCGACGCGGCGATCACCAGGGTGTCCCCCCGCCCGACCTCGCGCGGGTCCAGACGCACGCTGATGCCGTCCTCGCCGAAGCTGTACGCGGTCCGGTCGTCCGGTACGGACCGCTCGCTGGGCTCATAGCGGTCGTCCTGACACCGCAGGTCGGTGCCGAGGTACTGGACGTCGGCGGGGACGCCGAGGTCCTCCAGAGCCCGCTCGAGGCCCGCCGCGTCCTCGAGCCGGTTGATCTGCAGCTCGATCACCCCGCCGGGCCCGGGGCCGACGGCGTACGCCGGGCTCCCACCGAGCAGCGCGGGCGCGGCGAGGCCGCCCCGGCGAGAGCGGCTGCCGCAGCAGCAGCCGCGACCCGGCGACGCGGGAGGGTCCGCCGCGACGGCACGGTGCCGACCGAGCGCGCCACGACCTCCGCGCGCAGCTCGGCGAGCAGGGAGCGTTCGAAGCTGTCGAGATCGGTGCTCATGCCAGTGACTCCTCGGTCGGGACGGCGAGCAGGGGAAGACGGTCGCCGAGACGACGGCGGGCGCGGTGCAGGCGGACCCGGGCTGCGCCCGGGCTGACGCCGAGGACCACCGCGGCCTCGACGACGCTCAGCTGGTCGACGGCGACGAGCTCGACGACCGCGCGCTGGGCGGCCGGCAGGACCCGCAGCTCCGCCAGGAGCGAGCGCGCGTCCTGCTCGGCGTCCAGCCGCTCGATCGCGCGCTCGAGCGCGTCCGGCTCCAGGTCGCGCCGGCCCGCAGCCCGCAGGTGGACACGCTGCTGGCGACCGAGGCGACGGTGCTCGCCGGCCACGACGTGACGGGCGATCCCGAACACCCATGCCCGGGGTTCACCGCGTCGCGGGTCGTAGCGGGGCGCGGCGTCGATCACCGCCAGGAAGACCTCGGCGGTCAGGTCGGCGGCGGTGTGCGGGTCCGCGACCCGACGCGCGACGAAGCGCTGCACCGCCTCGACGTGCTCGCGGTAGAACGCCTCGAGCAGGTCGGGGTCGCCCCCGATCAGGGCGACGTCGGAGGTGGGGTCCACATCCATGCTTCGCCCCCGCGACCCGTGGCGTTACACCGCGGTGCTCAGCCCGGCCGGACGACGAGCTCGGGCACCACGGCGTCGGCCGGCAGGTCGAGCACGGAGAGGATCAGGTCGGCGACGGTCGCGGGCCGGATCCAGTCGGCCGCGTCGTAGTCCTTGCCCTCCTGGGCGTGCACCTTCTCCTGCATCGGCGTCGCCGTGCGTCCGGGGTAGACGGTGGTGACCCGCACGGCGTCCTCCTCCGCGGCCAGGCTCTCGGCCAGCGCCTTCAGACCGTGCTTGGACGCGGCGTACGCCGCCCAGGTCGCGTGGGCGGTGCGCCCGGCCCCGGAGTTGAGGAACACCACGGTGCCGCGCGCGGAGCGCAGGGCGGGCAGGCACACCCGGGTCAGCGCCGCGGGCGCGAGGAGGTTGACGCCGAGCTGGCCCTGCCAGGACTGCGCCGACAGCTCACCGACCGTGCCGAGGTCGACGACGCCGGCCGCGTGGACCAGCGAGTCGAGCCGCTCGGGCACCAGCGACCCGACCACCTCGACGCTGCCGGGGTCGGCGAGGTCCGCGACGACGGTCTCGAGACCGGGCAGGGCCTCGGTCATCTCCCGGGCCCGCTCCTGGGTGCGAGCCACCGCGAGCACGTCGTCCCCGCGCTCCAGCAGACGACCCGCGAGGAGCTCGCCGATGCCGGAGCCGGCGCCGGTGAGCAGGTGGAGCCGGCGGCTCACCTGGGGTCCGGCACGGGGTTCATCGGGTGAAGACCACCTTGCCGAACAGGTCGCCCTCGGCCATCGCGCCGAAGCCCTCGGCCGCCCGGTCCATCGGCAGCTCGCGGTCGATCAGCGGACGCGCGCCGGTGGCGTCGAGCATCGTGACGAGGGCGGCCAGCTCCTCCTTGGTGCCCATCGTCGAGCCGATCACGCTGAGCTGGAGGAAGAAGATCCGGGTCAGCTCGGCCTCGTCGAGCTGCGGGCCCGAGGTGGTGCCGGAGGTGATGATGCGTCCGCCGGGGCGCAGGGCACGGATCGAGTGCGACCAGGTCGCCCTGCCGACGGTCTCGATCACCGCGTCGACCTTGCCGGGCAGTCGCGCCCCGGTCTCGAAGACCTCGTGGGCGCCGATCTCCAGCGCCCGGTCGCGCTTGGTCTCGTCGCGGCTGGTCGCCAGCACGCGCAGGCCCGCGGCGCGCCCGAGGGTGATCGCGGCCGTGGCCACCCCTCCCCCGGCGCCCTGGACCAGGACGGTCTCGCCGGCCTTGAGCCCGCCGCGGGTGAAGAGCATCCGGTACGCCGTGAGCCACGCGGTCGGCAGGCATGCGGCCTCGGCGAAGCTCAACGAGGGCGGCTTGGCCACCACGTTGCGGCGCGGCACCGCGACCTTCTCGGCCATCGCGCCCTGGTGGCGCTCGCTCAGCAGCGAGCGGCGCGGGTCGAAGGTCTCATCGCCGCTCCAGGACGGGTCGCTGATCACCCCGTGCACGACGACCTCGTTGCCGTCCTCGTCGATCCCGGCGGCGTCGGTGCCGAGGATCATCGGCAGCTGCTCCTCCTTGAGCCCGACCCCGCGCAGGGAGAACAGGTCGTGGTGGTTCAGCGAGGCGGCCTTGACCGTGATCGTGGTCCACCCCTCGGGCACCTCGGGGTCGGGGCGCTCCCCGACGACCAGGCCGTCGACGGGGGACTCGGGTGAGAAGGACTCGGCGTAGACAGCGAACATGCCCGCGAACCTACTACCGCAGATCAGCGGCGTGCCACGCCCTCGTCACGCGCCGCCCTGGCCACCGCGGCGGACACCGCCGGGCCGACCCGCTCGTCGAAGGGCGAGGGGATGATCTGGTCCTCGCTGAGGTCGTCACCGACCAGCTCGGCCAGGGCCTGGGCCGCGGCGAGCTTCATGCCCTCGGTGATCGCCGTCGCGTTGACGTCGAAGGCGCCGCGGAAGATGCCGGGGAAGGCCAGCACGTTGTTGATCTGGTTGGGGAAGTCCGAGCGGCCGGTGGCCACGACGCGGGCGTGGCGCCGCGCGACGTCGGGGTGGACCTCGGGCGTGGGGTTGGCCAGGCCGAAGATGATCGCGTCGGAGGCCATCCGCTCGACGTCCTCCTCGGGCACGGTGCCGCCGGAGACCCCGATGTAGACGTCGGCCCCGACGAGCGCCTCGGACAGGCTGCCGGTGCGCCCGGTCCGGTCCGCGGTGATCTCGGCGAGCGCGCGCTTGACCGGGGTCAGGTCGCCGCGCCCGGAGTGCAGGACGCCCTTGCGGTCGGTCACGGCGAGGTCGGTGATGCCGAACTCGATCAGGATCTTGGCCACGGCCACCCCGGCCGCTCCGGCACCGGAGATCACCACGCGGGTGCTCCCGGGGGCGCGACCGGTCAGACGCAGCGCGTTGGTGAGCGCGGCGAGCGCGACCACGGCCGTGCCGTGCTGGTCGTCGTGGAAGACGGGGATGTCGAGCATCGCCTTGAGCCGGTCCTCGATCTCGAAGCAGCGCGGCGCCGAGATGTCCTCGAGGTTGATGCCTCCGAAGCTCGGGGCCAGCCGGGCGACGGTCTCGATGATCTCCTCGGTGTCGGTGGTGTCGAGGCAGATCGGCACGCCGTCGACGCCGCCGAAGGCCTTGAACAGCACGGCCTTGCCCTCCATCACGGGCATCGCCGCAGCCGGGCCGATGTCTCCGAGGCCGAGCACCGCGGTGCCGTCCGAGACGATCGCGACCACGTTGGGCACCCAGGTGTAGTGCCGGCTCAGCGACGGGTCGGCCGCGATGGCCTCGCAGACCAGGGCCACTCCCGGGGTGTAGGCCATCGAGAGGTCCTCGCGACCCGCCAGCGGCACGGTCGCCACGGTCTCCATCTTGCCGCCGACGTGCAGGTCGAAGACGGGGTCGCCGGCGTGCGGGTGGTCGTCGTGACGAGGGTGCAGCTCACGGTCCAGGAGTCTGGCACAGGCCCGGGGCGAGCCTCAGAGGAGGAGCCGGGGGCGGGGCCAGCCGCGCAGCAGCACCACGCCGAGCACGTCGGGCTCCGCCACGGGACCGCGGTGCCGGGAGTCGACGCCGACGGCCGGGTCGTCGCTGAGCAGCCACCAGCCCGGGGCACCGCCGCGCGTCGTACGCCGCTCCACCGCGCGCTTGACCGCGAGCGTTCCGTCGGCGAACCGGGCCACGACCACCGAGCCTGCCCGGGGCGTACGTCGGTAGGAGACCAGGAGCCGGTCGCCGGCGCTCAGGGAGGGCTCCATCGAGGCGCCCGTGACCACGGCGAGACCCCACACACCCCCAGGGGCGTGGCGACGTCGGGACCGCGCAGGACTAGCGTCGGGACCGTCCCGTCCCGCCTGACCGTCACCGCTCACGCCGAGTAGTGTCGCAAGGGCACGTGACGACCCCAAGGACCACGCAGGAACACGAGAGGAACCGCATGTTCGCGAAGCTGTTCGCCCCCACCGTCGAGGTCTCTGCCCACTGCGACCTGCCCTGTGGTGTCTACGACCCCGCGCAGGCCCGCATCGAGGCCGAGTCCATCAAGGGCATCATCGGCAAGCTGGCCGACAACGACGACGCGGACTTCCGCACCCGCGCCCTGATCATCAAGGAGCAGCGCTCCGAGCTGGTCAAGCACCACCTCTGGGTGCTGTGGACCGACTACTTCAAGCCCCCGCACTTCGAGAAGTACCCCCAGCTGCACCAGCTGGTCAACGAGGCCACCAAGCTCGCCGGTGCCTCGGGCACCAAGGGCGAGTCCGACTCCGGGACCGTCGACCAGCTGCTCGGCAAGATCGACGAGATCGCCGAGATCTTCTGGGAGACCAAGAAGGCCTGAGCCGTCCGCGACACCCGAGGGGCGTCTGCCGGTCCGAGGGACCGGCGGGCGCCCCTTCGTGGTGCATCGGTCCGGTCGACCGGTCCGGTCGACGGGCCGTCAGCCGTCCCCGGGCCCCGCGGGGTCCTCGCCCGAGAGGCGCTCGACCGAGGCCGGGTGCACGATGCCGGCGATCGCGGCGAGGGCCGCCACGACGAGCACCACGAGCAGGACCACCGGTGCGTCGGTGCGGAAGTTCCAGGCGACGCCGAGCTGGATGAGCTGCGTGATCAGCACCGGCCCCCGGCCCCACGTGCCGCCCCGGACGAGCCCGAGCGCCGCGGCCAGCAGCAGGACGCCGTACGCCGCGAAGAAGAATGCGGTGCTGACGCCGAGCGCGATCCGACCGTCGTCGACGCTCGCGGCCTCGAGGACGGCCAGGCCGAGCAGGCCGAGGCCCTGGACGGCGGCGATCGACGCCGCGACCGAGAGCGGAGGCGGCGTGTCCGAGGGGGTCACGCCGCGAGCCTAGGCTGTCGCGTGAGGCTCGCAGGGGCCGGAGGTCCCGGGGCGGGGGGTCGGGCGTACGATGTTTCAACCCTACGCTGCGTTGTTCCCTGGACTCTTGTGATCGAGAGAACCCCCGTGTGCGCTTGTGCGAAGCCCACTTAGTTGGGACGCTGGACGCTGCTCTCGTGAATCCCTTCACATTGGAGGTCGCGAGCGCGTCCGCAGGCCTGAGCACCCCTGTCTGCACGCACGTGAGGAGAGAAGGAAAACACCCACGATGGATTGGCGTCACCGATCAGCATGCCTCGACGAGGACCCTGAGCTGTTCTTCCCGATCGGCAACACCGGTCCAGCGATCCTCCAGATCGAGGAGGCCAAGCAGGTCTGCCGACGCTGCGAGGTCCGCGAGCTGTGCCTTGCCTGGGCCCTCGAGGCCGGCCAGGACCACGGCGTCTGGGGCGGCATGAGCGAGGACGAGCGCCGCGCGCTGAAGCGCCGCAACGCCCGCGCCCGGGTGCGCACCGCCTGAGCCGCTAGCCGACCGAGGCGAGCGGCACGTCGACGCGCGCCCGCGCGCCCTGACCGCTCGGGCCGCTCCCGAGGTCGAGGTGGCCGTCGAGCTCGGACTCGACCAGGGTGCGCACGATCGAGAGCCCGAGGTGGGTCGAGCGCTCGAGGTCGAACCCGTGCGGCAGTCCGCGACCGTCGTCGTCGACGACGAGCAGCAGGCGCTCGGGGCCGCGGTTGACGCTGAGGACGATGCGTCCCTCGCGACCGTCGGGTTCGGCGTCGGGTTCGGCGTCGGGTTCGGCGTCGGGTTCGGCCCCGGTCTCGGCGACCTCCCCGTAGCCGTGCTCCACCGCGTTCTGCAGCAGCTCGGTGAGCACCATCGCCATCGCGGTCGCCGACTCCGAGCTGAGCCGGCCGAACGAGCCGTCGCGGTGCACACCGAGCGGTACGCCGCAGCCCGCGACCTCGACCACCATCGCGGCCAGCCGGTCGGCGATGTCGTCGAAGTCGACCTCCTCCTCCACCGAGGCGCTGAGCATCTCGTGGACGATGGCGATCGAGCCGACCCGGCGCACGGCCTCCTCGAGGGCCGAGCGTGCGCTCTCGGTGTCCATCCGGCGGGCCTGGAGGCGCAGCAGCGCGGCGACCGTCTGCAGGTTGTTCTTCACGCGGTGGTGGATCTCGCGGATCGTGGCGTCCTTGGTGACCAGCTCGCGGTCGCGGCGCCGCAGCTCGGTGACGTCGCGCACCAGGATCAGCGCACCGGCCGGCCGGCCCTCGGGACGCAGCGGCACCGAGCGCACGATCAGGGACACCTCGTCGGAGGACACCTCGGTGTCGCGGTGCGCGCGACCGGTCAGCACCGCGCTGAGCGTCTCCTCGTCGGGCCGGTGACGGGGCGGGACCAACGACCGGGTCAGGTCCGCCAGGACGAGCCCGGTCAGGTCACCGGAGAGCCCGAGCCGGCGGTAGACCGAGAGCGCGTTGGGGCTCGCGTAGGACACGCGCCCCTGCTCGTCGACGCGCAGGAAGCCGTCACCGACGCGCGGGGAGTCCGCGTGGTCGCTGCGCCGGCCCGGCACCGGGAAGTGTCCGCCCGCGATCATCTGGGTCAGGGCGTCGGCGGTCTGCAGGTAGGTCAGCTCCAGGCGGCTCGGGGTGCGGACGCCGTGCAGGTTGGTGTTGCGCGTGACCACCGCGATCACCTGCCCCTCGCGCACCACCGGGATCGACTCGACCCGCACCGGCACGTCGTCGCGCCACTCGGGGTCGCCCTCGCGCACCAGTCGGCGCTGCTCGTAGGCCTGCACGAGCAGCGGGCGTCGCTCCGAGGCGACGAACGTGCCGACCACGTCGTCGACGTAGGCCGTCGGGCCGGTCGTCGGACGCATCTGCGCCCCCGCCCAGAACCCGTGACCGTCACGGTCGGGCAGCCACAGCACGAGGTCGGCGAAGGCGAGGTCGGCCACGATCTGCCAGTCCGCCTGCAGCAGCTGGAGCCACGCGACGTCGTCGCCCACGAGGTCGGTGTGGGCCCGCACGAGCTCGGGCATCGTCAGCACGCGGTCAGCCTAGGGGCGGGCCCGGGTGATGCTCGTCGCAGTCGTCTCAGAACGGGGTTGCGACCGCTCCGCGACGCGGCACCTTTGACACACTCTCAGCATGACCTCGGGGGAGCTGCAGCAGATCCACGACACGGACTTCGTCGTCCCTGCGGGCCGCCCCCTGGCCGACGTGACCGCGGACCTGACCCGCGCCCTGGGGGACACCGATCCCGCTGTCCGCGACGAGCTGGCCCTCCCGATCCTGGGCACCTGGCTCGAGCGCGGCGTGTACGACGACCTGCTGGTCGGCCTCGGCGACGGCATGGCGACCGGGCTGTCGACCGGGCTCGGCGAGAGCGGCACGAGCACCGTCTTCCGGCGCAGCTTCTCGGCCCTGGTGCTCGGCTGGTGCATCGAGCGTGACACCGAGATGCTGCTGGTGCCCAGCGGGACGGTGATGACGTGGGGTGACCGGCTCGCCACCTGGCTGCTGGCCGAGCAGGACACCCGCGGATGGGTGCCCGGCCGGGGCTGGGCGCACGCGGTGGCCCATGGCGCCGACGCGCTCGGCGCCCTCGCCGGATCGCCCCACCTGGGGCGAGCGGAGCTGCCCGTCGTGCTCGAGGTGATCGGCGACCTGGTCAGCCGACCCTGCGAGCAGCCGCTCCTCGCCGGCGAGCCCGACCGGCTCGCGGCGGCCACGCTGCGGCTCCTGCGCCGCGAGCTGATCGGCGCCGACCACCTCGAGGAGTGGGTCGGACGGCTGGTCACCGCGGCCGGCGTGCTGTGCCCCGAGCTGCGTTCCTCGCTCGAGCCGGCGCCCGGGGTGGCCCGCGGCAAGCACGCCGGCTCCGTGCCGGAGGCGAACCCGTTCCTGGCCGGCTCGACCCTCGAGTCCTACCTGCGTGCCCTGCACCTGCAGCTCGCCCTCGCCCCCGACGCGCCCTCCGTGCGCGCCGACCTGCTCCTGCTGCTCGTCGACGCCCTGCGCGCGACCAACCCGCACTACCTCGCCGCCAGCACCGAGCCGGCGCACTAGCCACCCCCACGAGAGCGACCGGCGTGGGTAGCCTGCGGACATGACGACGACGTCCGACGACCAGGGCTCCACGGCCTCCACCGGCTCCGCGGGGTCGAGCCAGTCCGACGGCCTGGACGGAGCCCCGTCGGGACCGCCGGTCGAGTCCGGGGGCGACCTCGAGGGTCACGCCGGGGCGCTGGCCGTCGCGGCGGCGCGCGCGCACGGCGTACAGACGCTCTTCACGCTCTCGGGCGCCCACGTCTTCCCGATGTACGACGGTGCGGTCAAGGCCGAGCCGCCGATGCGCCTGCTCGACGTGCGCCACGAGCAGACTGCGGCCTTCGCGGCCGAGGCCACCGGCAAGCTGACCCGGGTTCCCGGGCTCGCGGTGCTCACGGCCGGGCCCGGCGTGACCAACGGGGTCAGTGCGATCGCCCAGGCCCAGTTCGCCGGCTCCCCCATGGTCGTCGTCGGTGGCCGCGCCCCGACCAACCGCTGGGGCAGCGGCAGCCTGCAGGAGCTCGACCAGCCGCCGATCCTGTCCTCGATCTCCAAGCGGGCCAGCACCCTGCACACCGCCGGCGAGGTGCTCGGCGGCATGGACGACGCCTTCCGCACGGCCGGGTCCTCCCACCGTGGCCCGGTCTTCGTCGACGTGCCGATGGACCAGTTCTTCGACACCGCCTCGGGGCCGGCTCCCACCGGCGCTCGTGAGGAGCCGCTCGAACCCGACCCCGACGCCGTGGAGCAGGTCGCGCGACTGCTCGCCGAGGCCCGCAGGCCGGTGATCGTGCTGGGCACCGACGTCTGGGCCGACGGTGCCGAGGTCGCCGCGCTGCGCCTGGTCGAGCAGGTCGGCATCCCGGCGATCACCAACGGGATGGGCCGCGGCGTGATCCCCGGTGGGCACCCGATGCTGGTCACCAAGGCGCGCAGCGCGGCGCTGGGCGGGGCCGACCTCGTCGTGGTCGTCGGCACGCCGCTGGACTTCCGGCTCGGCTACGGCGTCTTCGGCGGCAAGGACGGCGCCACCCCGGCCCGCGTCGTGCACGTCGCGGACTCCCCCGGTCAGGTCTCGGGCCACGCCGAGCTCGCGGTCTCGGTCGCGGGTGACCTGACCCGGGTCATCGACGGGCTCCAGGCCGCGGTCGAGCGCGGCAGCAAGCCCGACTGGAGCGCCTGGGTGGGCGAGCTCCAGGACACCGTCAGGTCGGCCGTCGAGCGCGACGCCGCGCTGCTCTCGGCCGAGGCCGACCCGATCCACCCGGCCCGCATCTACGGCGAGCTGGTGCCCCGCCTGGCCGAGGACTCGGTCGTGATCGGCGACGGCGGCGACTTCGTCAGCTTCGCCGGCAAGTACGTCGAGCCGAAGCGGCCCGGCGGCTGGCTCGACCCCGGACCCTACGGCTGTCTCGGCGCGGGGCTCGGTGCCGCGATGGCGGCGCGGATCGCCCGGCCGTCGGCGCAGGTCTGCCTGCTGCTCGGCGACGGCGCGGCCGGATTCTCGCTGATGGACGTCGACACCCTGGTGCGCCACGACCTGCCGGTGGTGATGGTGATGGGCAACAACTCCGCCTGGGGCCTGGAGAAGGGTCCGATGCAGATGCTCTACGGCTACGACGTGGTCGCCGACCTCGCGCCGCGCACGGCGTACGACGGGGTGGTGCAGGCCCTCGGAGGCGCCGGCGAGACGGTGACCGACCCCCGCCAGATCGGACCGGCGCTGGACCGGGCGTTCGCGGCGAACGTCCCCTACCTGGTCAACGTGATCACCGACGTCGAGGCGGCCTACCCGCGCGCGACGTTCGGGATCTGAGGCGCCGACCGTGCGCATCCGGCGCGTGCGCCCCGACGAGCACCGCCTGGTGGGCGAGATCACCGCCGCCTCCTACGCCGACTTCCTCCTCGAGGACGACCCCTACCGGCCCCGGCTGACCGACGTCGCGACCCGCGACGCCGAGGCCGAGGTCTGGGTCGCGGTGGACGAGGGCGACCGGCCGGTGGGCTCGGTGACCGTCTGCCCGCCGGGGTCGAGCTGGCGCGAGGTGTCCACCGGCCCGGAGCAGGGCGAGTTCCGGATGCTCTCGGTCGACCCCCGGGTGCAGGGGCAGGGCGTCGGCGAGTGCCTGACCCGCGCGGTGGTGGAGCGCTTCCGCGCCGAGGGCGCGACCTCGGTGGCGCTGTGCAGCCTTCCGGTGATGACCGCGGCGCACCGGCTCTACGGCCGGGTCGGCTTCGAGCGCCGCGAGCAGCTCGACTGGAGCCCGATGCCCGGGGTCGACCTGATCGGCTTCGTCAAGGAGCTCACGTGAGCGAGGCGGGCGCCCTCGAGGCGGTGCTCCGCTTCAGCGTCGGCGAGGACGACACCGCGATCGCGCTCGGCTCGGGCAGCCTGCCCGTGCTGGCCACCCCCCGGCTGCTGGCCTGGTGCGAGCAGGCGACCTGCGCGGCGATCGAGCCCGCGCTCGCCGACGGCGCGACCAGCGTCGGCACCCGCGTGGCCCTGGAGCACCAGGGCGCGAGCGCGGTCGGCCAGGAGGTCGAGGTCACCGCGTCCGCGACGTACGTCGACGGGCGGCTGCACCGGTTCTCCGTCAGCGCCCGCCACCTCGACGACGACACGGCGGGCAAGCAGGTCGGGGTCGGCGAGGTCACCCGGCTGGTCGTCGACGCCGAGCGGTTCCTGGACCGGCTGGGCTGAGGCCGATTCGCTCCCGGGCGGTCGTTCTGGGAGGATGTGGCGTTCGCGATCCCAGGAGGAACCATGGGCAAGACCGGCCGCAAGCGGCGCTCGCGTCGCAAGAAGGCAGCAAACCACGGCAAGCGCCCCAACACCTGAGCGCTTCACGCCGAGCCGAACCCCCGCGCCGTACCGGCCCGGGGGTTTTGTGCTGCCCGGGCGTCATCAAGGCCCGAGTCTGCCGGCATCAGCCGATGCGGACCGTCGTCGGCTCGCCGCCGTCCGGGAGGAGGGTCGCCGGACCGGGCCGGGCGCCCCTCGGGACCTCGAAGGCCCAGGTGATCTCACCGAGGTGGCCAGGTACGGCACTGGCGTCAGCCGTGCCGAGCGGCCATGTCCGTCCTCGCTGTCGTAGGGCCAGCGTGACGTCGACCCTAAGAGCGTGAGGTGGGGACCGGCGCACGAGGCCGTCGCCGCCTCCTGCCCGACGGGCAGGAGCGTGACGGAGGTGAGGGCGGTCAGCAGCACCACCACGGCAGGTCGCACGGTGGTTCGACGTAGGCCAGGCACCGGTGGTTCCGGCCCGACCTCAGCCTCGCGCGATGCGGACCTGGACCTCGCGGATCGAGACCCGCACCCGCTCACGCAGGGCCTCGGGCGCGGGCTCGGAGCACGAGCGGGCGACGACGGCCTTGACCGTGCGCTGGAGGTCGTAGCGCTCCAGGCACGGGTTGCAGGTGTCGAGGTGGACGCGCACCGCGGCGCAGTCGGCCTCGTCGAGCTCGTTGTCGAGGAAGTAGACGATCTGCTCGAGGTACTCCGAGCAGTCGTGCGCGGCTTGCTGGTCGGCCTGCTCGCTCATGCGTCCTCACCCCGCGGTCCGCGGGCGGAGCCCGTGCGGACGTAGTCGGAGAGCATGTCGCGCAGCTGGCGGCGTCCGCGGTGCAGTCGCGACATCACGGTGCCGATCGGTGTCTCCATGATCTCGGCGATCTCCTTGTAGGCGAAGCCCTCGACGTCGGCGAGGTAGACCGCGAGCCGGAACTCCTCGGGCAGCCGCTGCAACGCGTCCTTGACCTCGGAGTCGGGCAGGTGCTCGAGCGCCTCGGTCTCGGCGGACTTCAGCCCGCTCGAGGTGTGCGACTCGGCACGGGCGAGCTGCCAGTCCTCGACGTCCTCGGCCATCGACTGCTGCGGCTGCCGCTGCTTCTTGCGGTAGTTGTTGATGAAGGTGTTCGTCAGGATCCGGTAGAGCCACGCCTTGAGGTTCGTGCCCGGGCGGAACTGGTGGAAGGCGGAGAACGCCTTCGCGAACGTCTCCTGCACGAGGTCCTCGGCGTCGGCGGGGTTGCGGGTCATCCGCATGCCGGCGGCGTAGAGCTGGTCGAGGAAGGGCAGGGCGTCGCGCTCGAAGCGCGCGGCACGGTCCTCCTCGGACTCGGTGGCCACGTCGATCTGCGTGGGATCGACCAGGCTGGGGTCCAGCGAGGAGGCGTCGTCGGGGGCGACGAGGGAGGTGGGGGCGGCGTCAGTCATCGTGCCCCAGCCTAGCCGTGGCTCGATGCGCCCCTCGGGCGGCAGCAGTCGTGCGATCACGGGGGTGGAACGCGGGGTGTGGTGCGGGCATTCCCGATCTGTCCAGGTGCGACCGGGTCAGCGGCCGCTGATCAGCCGGACGATCCACTCCAGCGTCGTCTCGACGACGAGGTCCATCGCGTCGGACTGCGTGATCGGGCCGCGCTTGTGGACCTCCAGGCCGTGGTCGGCGTCCGGCACGACGACGAGGTCGATGCGTCGTCGGCCGAGGTCGTCGGGGAACTCCTCGGGACGGCCCATGTCGTCGCGCTCGCCCTGCACGACCAACGTCGGCAGGCGTACGCCGTGCAGCTCGGCCAGCCGGGACTTCTCCGGCCGGCCGGGCGGGTGCAGCGGGAAGGACAGCGCCAGGCACCCCGTGGCGCCCATCGTCCGCGCCATCCGGGTCGCGCTGCGAGCCCCGGCGGAGCGTCCGCCCACGACCATGGGGGTCCGCACCCGCATCCGGTCGTAGGCCGCCAGCCACGCCTCGTCCAGGGTCGGCGGGGCGGTCGCCACGCGCCGGCCCGCCCGGCGCCACGGCTGCTCGAAGCGCACCACGCTGATCCCGTGCTTGGGCAGGTGGCGCGCGAGTGCGGCGAGGTCGGGCGACTCGATCCCTCCGCCGGCGCCGTGCGCGAGCAGCAGGGTCGCGACCGGTCGCGGGGCGCGGTCGGTGACCAGGCGCCCCTCGCCGTGGGGGGTGTCCACCAGCATCTCCGAGCTCATTCGGCCAGGCCCTCCACGTCCTCCAGCGGCAGCGGCTCGAGCAGCTCGGGGCCGTTGTTGCGCACGTTGGAGACCAGCGTCGAGACCGGGAACGCCTCGAGCCGGCCCGGAGCGGCGGGCACGAGCAGGTCCAACGGTGACGCGGTCGCGTTGGTGGGATCGAGCCAGGCGGCCCAGGAGGTCGGCTCGACCATCAACGGCATCCGGTCGTGGATGCGCCCGAGGTCGTCCTCGGCGTCGGTGGTGATCACCGTGCAGGTCCAGCGGAAGGCTTCGGGGTCGTCCTCGGCCTTGTCGCGGTCGCGCCAGATCTCGTAGAGCCCGGCCATGGCCAGGACTCCCCCGTCGGCGGGACGGATGAAGTAGGGCTGCTTGCGCGGCTTGCCCGCCTTGGTCAGCGCCGAGGTGGCGTACCACTCGTAGTAGCCGTCGGCCGGCAGCAGGCAGCGCCGCGAGGCGAAGGCCTTGCGGTAGGCCGGCTTCTCGGCGACGGTCTCCATCCGGGCGTTGATCATCCGGTTGCCGATCGAGGCGTCCTTGGCCCACGAGGGCACCAGGCCCCAGCGCAACGAGCGCAGCTGGCGCTGGTCGCGCTCCAGGACGGCGTACACCTCCTTGGTGGGGGCGACGTTGAAGTCGGGCTCCAAGGGCGACGGCACGCGGTCGTCGACCACGTCGAACTCCTCGAGAAGATCCTCCGGCCGGCGGCTGGAGGCGTAGCGCCCACACATGGGGCAGACCCTAGCGGCGTACGCCGACGTCCGCGCCGGGCCGCACCCGCCCCGCCACATCCCGCCGGGCGATGCGTCACCGGAGCGGATCGGGTAGGAATGCCTCATGTCTCTGAGTCGTCTCGTCGCCCGCCCCCTCCTCGCCTCCCTGTTCTTCGTCGGGGCCGCAGATGCGCTTCGCAACACCAGCGCCGCCGCCGACCGGGCCAAGCCCGTCGCGGACAAGCTGGTCGACCTCGGCCAGAAGGCCGCACCCCAGGCCAACATCCCGCAGGACGCCACCACGCTGGTGCGGATCAACGCGGGCATCCAGATCGTCGCCGCGGCCAGCCTGGCGACCGGCCGGATGCCGCGGCTCGCCTCCGCCGTGCTGGCCGGCTCGCTGGTGCCGACCACGCTGGCCGGGCACCGCTTCTGGGAGCAGAGCGACCCGGAGGCCAAGAAGGTCCAGACCCAGCACTTCGTCAAGAACCTCGCCGCCCTGGGCGGCCTGATCCTCGCCGCCGGCGACACCGACGGCGACCCGAGCCTGGCGTGGCGGGCCAAGCGGGTCGCGAAGGACGCCAGGCGTGAGGCCGGCACCCTCGCCGGGAACGCCAAGCTCGAGGCGAAGCTGGCCAAGGCGAACCTCAGCTGAGCCTCCACAGCCCCCTGACCCCGGCCGTGCCCGACCCCTGGCCCGCACCTCGGGCCCGGGGTCCGGTGCAGGCCCACGTGACGCTGCCGGGCAGCAAGTCGCTGACCAACCGCGCGCTCGTGCTCGCGTCGCTGGCCGACGGCCCCAGCGTGGTACGCCGGGCGCTGCGCTCGCGCGACACCCTGCTGATGGCGCGTGCGCTGGACGACCTCGGCGCGCGGATCGACACCAGCGGGGACGACTGGGCGGTGACCCCGGCGCCGGTGGGGGGCGCCCGCGGTGACGTCGCGGTCGACTGCGGCCTCGCCGGCACGGTGATGCGTTTCGTCCCGCCGGTCGCGGCCCTCTCGGGCGGTGCCACGTCCTTCGACGGCGACCCCCACATGCGCAACCGCCCGATCGGCGAGGTGCTCGGCGCGCTCCGCGCGCTCGGGGTCGCGGTCGACGACGGCGGCCGCGGCGCGCTCCCCTTCCGCGTCGAGGGCACCGGGTCGGTGCGCGGCGGGACCGTCGTGCTCGACGCCTCGGGCTCCTCGCAGTTCGTCTCCGCGCTGCTGCTGGCCGGCGCTCGCTACGACGAGGGCGTCGACGTGCGCCACGACGGCAAGCCGGTGCCGTCGCTGCCCCACATCGAGATGACGGTCGCGATGCTGCGTGAGCAGGGCGTCGCCGTGGACGACGGCGATGCCAACCGGTGGGCCGTGGCACCCGGACCGATCACGGCGCTGGACCGCCAGATCGAGCCCGACCTGTCCAACGCGGCGCCGTTCCTGGCCCTCGCCGCGCTGTCCGGCGGCACGGTCACCGTGCGGGACTGGCCGCGCGCCACGACCCAGGCCGGCGACGCGCTGCGCGAGATCCTCGCCGCGATGGGCTGCGCGGTCGACCACGACGACACCGGCCTCGCCGTCACCGGTCCTCCGCCCGGCGAGCTGGCCGGTGTCGACCTCGACCTGCACGACGTCGGCGAGCTCGCCCCCGCCGTCGCCGCCCTGTGCGCGGTCGCCTCCTCGCCCAGCCACCTGCGCGGGATCGCCCACATCCGCGCCCACGAGACCGACCGGCTGGCCGCGCTCGCGACCGAGCTGAGCGGTCTCGGGGCCGACGTCGACGAGCACCCCGACGGCCTCAGCCTGCGCCCGAGCGCGATGCACGGTGGGGTCTTCCACACCTACGCCGACCACCGGATGGCCCACGCCGGGGTGATCGTCGGCGCCGCCGTCGACGACGTGCTCGTCGAGGACGTCGCGACCACCGCGAAGACCTTCACCGACTTCGCGCCGTCGTGGGCCGGGCTGTTCTCTTGAGTCCCGTGCGCGGCCGCTACGGCGAGCACGACGTCGAGCACTACGACCGGCCGCGACGACGTACCCGACCACGCACCAAGGACCGCCCGACCTACGACGACGCCGAGCTCGGCCTGGTCGTCACCGTCGACCGGGGCCGCTGGACGGTGCTGGTCGGCGACGCCGTCGTGACCGCGATGCGCGCGCGTCCGCTCGGGCGCAAGGCCGTCGTGGTCGGCGACCGGGTCCGGGTCGTCGGCGACACCTCCGGCGAGGACGGGTCGCTGGCCCGGATCGTCGAGGTCGTCCCCCGCACCTCGACCCTGCGCCGCACCGCCGACGACGACGACCCGGTCGAGCGGGTCCTGGTCGCCAACGCCGAGCAGCTCGTCGTGGTCACCGCGCTGGCCGACCCCGAGCCGCGTACCGGGCTGATCGACCGGGCGCTGGTGGCGGCCTTCGACGAGGGCATGGAGCCGCTGCTGTGCCTGACCAAGGCCGACCTGGCCGGGCCGGAGGAGCTGGTCGCGACCTACCGGGCCCTCGGGGTCGCGTGGGTGGTCACCCAGCGCGAGGGCGACCTCGAGCCGCTGCGCGAGCGGCTGGCCGGGCGCACCAGCGTGCTGCTGGGCCACAGCGGTGTCGGCAAGTCGACGCTGGTCAACGCGCTGGTGCCCGACGCGCACCGCGAGGTCGGCGGGGTCAACCTGGTCACCGGCCGCGGCCGCCACACCTCGACCTCGGCACTGATGCTGCCGCTGCCGGGACCCGAGGGCGGGTGGATCGTCGACACCCCGGGGATCCGCTCCTTCGGCCTGGCCCACATCTCGCCCGAGGACCTGATCGGGGCCTTCCCCGACCTCGCCGCCGCGACCGGGCCGTGCCCGCGTGGATGCACCCACGGCGAGGGCGAGCCCGAGTGCGGCCTCGACGAGGGGCTGGCCGACGGTGAGCTGGACCCCGAGCGGGTCACGTCGTTCCGCCGGCTGCTGGCCGCGCGCAGCGCGCCGGTGTGGTGAGCGCGCGCCCGGTGAGCCGTTAGCCTGCACGACGTGGCCACCGACTACACCGACGACCTGCGCCTGGCCCACGTGCTGGCCGACGACGCCGACTCGCTGACCACGACGCGCTTCAAGGCTCTCGACCTGCACGTGATGAGCAAGCCCGACCTCACGCCGGTCACCGACGCCGACCAGGCCGTCGAGCAGGGCATCCGCCGTACCCTGTCGCGGGTCCGCTCCCGCGACGCCGTCACCGGCGAGGAGCAGGGCTCGACCGGCAACAGCGCACGACGCTGGATCGTCGACCCGATCGACGGGACGAAGAACTTCGTGCGCGGAGTCCCGGTGTGGGCCACCCTGATCGCGCTCGCGGTCGACGACGAGGTCGTCCTGGGCGTGGTCTCGGCGCCCCAGCTCAACCGCCGCTGGTGGGCCTCGGTCGGCAACGGCGCCTGGACCGGACGTTCCCTGCTCAAGGCCTCCCCGTGCCAGGTCTCCGACGTACGCCGCCTCGGGGACGCCTCGCTGTCCTACTCCTCGCTGTCGGGGTGGGACGAGCGCGGCCGCCTCGACGACATGGTCTCGCTGACCCGGCAGGTCTGGCGCACCCGCGCCTACGGCGACTTCTGGTCCTACGTGCTCCTCGCCGAGGGCGCGGTCGACCTCGCCGCCGAGCCCGAGCTCGAGGTCTACGACATGGCCGCGCTCGACGTGATCGTGCGCGAGGCCGGCGGCCGGTTCACCTCCCTCGACGGCACCGACGGCCCGTGGGGCGGCAGCGCGCTGGCCTCCAACGGCCACCTCCACGATGCGGCCCTGTCGTTCCTCGGCTCCTCCCCCGACCGCTCCGCCGACGACGCCGACTGGTCGACCACGGGGCAGGGCGGCACGGTCTCCGACCTCAGCTCCCGGCGACGACCGGTCGAGCCCGAGGTCGACGAGGACTAGCGCGAGCTGCGCAGCACCCGGGCCTCCCACGGACGCAGCACGACGGTGCTACCGGGGGCGCCGTCACCGGTGACCGGCTCGGGCACGTCGGGGTGGTTGCCGAGGACCAGCTCGGCAGCGGCGTCCTCCGGCTCGAGGGTGACCGCGAGCGGCTCGCCGGACAGGTTCGCCCACACGCTGAGCCGCGTCGTGGTCCCGTCAGCGGTGAGCTGACGGGTGAAGGCCCACAGCCGCTCGTGGTCGGGGTGCAGCAGCGCGAAGTCGCCCTCGACCACGCACGGCTCGGCGTGGCGCAGCGCGATCAGTCGGCGGTGGTGGGCCAGCACCGAGCCCGGGTCGTCGCGCTGGGCCGCGACGTTGAGCCACGTGGTGTTGGGGTTGACCCCGATCCACGCCTCGCCCGTGGTGAAGCCGGCGGTGGCGGGGTCGGCGGTCCACTGCACCGGCGTGCGCGCGTGGTCGCGGCTGCGGTGGAGCAGCGCGGCCAGCACGGCCTCGGGGTCCTCGCCGCGTCCGAGCGCGGCACGGTGGTGCTGCAGCGACTCGATGTCGCGGTAGTCCTCGAGGACGGCGAAGGGCGCGTTGGTCATGCCGATCTCCTCGCCCTGG
The DNA here is from genome assembly GCA_963740745.1 of uncultured Actinomycetota bacterium. GTDB lineage: Bacteria > Actinomycetota > Actinomycetes > Propionibacteriales > Nocardioidaceae > Nocardioides. Next base: position 183,883 of record CAVUFK010000007.1, on the reverse strand, counting down.
TAGACGTAGGGCGTGCCGCGGTGCAGGTGCAGCACGGTGGCCAGCAGGGTCGCGGACTCGCGCCACCACGCCCGGTCGTCGCCGAAGCGGGACACCGCGCGGGCCTGGTCGTGGTTGTCCCAGTACAGGCTGTTCCAGCCACGCTCGCCGAGCGCGTCCTGCCACCGCGCCAGCGAGCCCTTGAGGTCGGGCAGGTGCAGCGGCACCGGGTCCCACTTGGTGGCCCCGGCGTCGAGGTCCATGTGCTCGAACTGGAAGACCATCGAGACCACGCCGTCCTCGCGGTCGGTCAGCGCCGCGGCCTGCTCGGTCGTCACCATCGGCATCTCACCGACCGTCAGGTAGGTGCCGGGCCGTGCGGCGAACACCTCGGCCTGCATCGCTGCCAGGTGCTCACGCAACCGCGGGCCGTGGACGTAGTACGGCGACCCGTCGCCGTACCCGCTGGGACCGACCTCGCCGTCGGGGAAGGCCTGGTCCTTGGAGATCAGGTTGACCACGTCCATCCGGAAGCCGTCGACCCCGCGGTCCAGCCACCGGCGCATCATCGCGAAGACGGCGTCGCGGACCTCGGCGTCCTCCCAGTTGAGGTCGGGCTGCTTGGTCGAGAACAGGTGCAGGTAGTACTGCTCGCGCTCGGGCACCCAGGTCCAGGCCGGCCCGGAGAAGAACGACTCCCAGTTCGTCGGCTCCGCGCCGGGCTCGCCGCCGACGTGGCCGGGACGGGGGTCACGCCAGACGTACCAGTCGGCCTTGGGGTTGGTCCGCGACGACCGGGACTCCTCGAACCAGGCGTGCTCGTCGGAGGTGTGGTTGACCACGAGGTCCATCACCAGCCGGATCCCGCGCTCGTGGAGGCCCGCGACGAGCGCGTCGAGGTCCTCCAGCGTCCCGAAGAGCGGGTCGACGTCCTCGTAGTCGCTGATGTCGTAGCCGTTGTCGTCCATCGGCGAGCGGTAGACCGGGGAGAGCCACACGACGTCGACGCCGAGGTCGGCGAGGTGGTCGAGGTGCTCGAGCGCGCCGCGCAGGTCGCCGATCCCGTCGCCGTCACCGTCGGCGAAGCTGCGGGGGTAGATCTGGTAGACGACGGCGGAGCGCCACCACGGCTGGTCGGTCATGCACGTCAGTCAATCGCATCACCGCAGGCCCGAGCCGGTCCGATCGGCCCTGTTCATCAGGGGCGTTCGTCGCTACCGTCACGACATGCGGATCGCGGACATCCTCAAGGCCAAGGACCAGCGCGCAGTCGTCACCGTGAGCCCGGAGGCAGGCGTGCGGGAGCTGCTCTCGCTGCTCTCGGAGCACAACGTCGGCGCGCTGATCGTCAGCGCCGACGGGTCGACCCTCGACGGGATCGTCAGCGAGCGCGACGTCGTGCGCCACCTGCACGCCGACGGCACGGTGGTCAACAACACCGTGGGGGCGATCATGACGACGACGGTCGAGACGTGCGCGCCCGCCGACGACCTGGACGACCTCATGCAGACGATGACCGAGCGACGGATCCGCCACGTGCCGGTCGTCGACGGCGGCGCCCTGGTCGGGATCGTCTCGATCGGCGACGTGGTCAAGCACAAGATCGGCCAGCTGACCTTCGAGCGCGACCAGCTCGACAGCTACGTCAACCAGTCCTGAGTCAGACCCAGAACGTGTCGTGGCGCAGCATGAACGCCGACCGCTCCTCCTCGCCCATCTCCTCACCTCGCGCGAGGGTCTCGAAGTAGTCCTCCCGGGGACCGCCGGGGGCGAACATCAGCAGCATCGACGCGCCACCCGAGCCGCGGAAGCCGTGGACGCCACCCTCGGGGACGTAGAGGAAGTCGCCCGAGCCGGCCGTCACCCACGCCCGTCCGTCGTAGAGGCGGACCTCGCCGTCCAGGACGTAGAACTGCTCGGAGATCGACCGGTGGAAGTGGGGGTCGGGCCCGGACTCCGACTCGCCGAAGGTCCAGCGGTAGAGACCGAACCGACCGGCCGTCTGGTCACCGGTCGCGAGGTACTCGCAGCTCCCGCCGGAGTCGTAGGTGATCTCCGGCGCGGCGTCGCCGGGTCGCAGCCACGCGCTGGCCTCGCCGCCCGCGCCGGCGTAGACGTCCGGCGGGTAGGACCGCGGGAGCGACATCGGGATCAGACCTCGCGACCGCGGGCCGCGACGCCGTCGAGCCGCAGGACGTCGCTCTCGTCGCGGTGGCTGCCGCTGGAGCCGACGTGCTTGTCGCTGATGCCCGTGCCGTTCTTGATCACGTGCACGAGCGCCATCCCGTGGCCGCGACCGAGGCCGAGGTCGGCGGCGAGCCAGGCCAGGATCTCGGCGGCCGGGGTGTCGGCGCCGTACCCGCGCTCGTGCGCACGGTCGACGATCTCCTGCGGCGTGAGGCCGGTCCTCTCCTCCGCCTTGTCGAGGTAGGCCTGGAAGGACACGTGCTCAGCGTAGGTGTGAGGCGCCGTTGAGGTCGAGCACCGCGCCCGAGGCCCAGACGGCGTCCGGCGAGGCGAGCCAGTGGACGGCCGCGGCGACCTCGTCGGGGGTCGCGACGCGGTCGAACGGGCTCTGCGCCCGGATCGCCGCCCCACGCTCGCCCTGGAGGTGCGCTCGTGCCATGTCGGTCTCGATGAAGCCGGGGGCGACCGAGGCGACCGCGACGCCGTACGGCGCCAGGGCGACGGCCAGCGACTGCCCCATGGCGTTCATGGCGGCCTTGCTGGCGCCGTACGCCGGCTGCTCGGGCTCGCCGCGGTAGGCGCCACGCGAGGAGACGTTGACGATCCGCCCGCCGGACCCGCCGAAGTGGCGCACCGCGGCCCAGGCGGCGTTCGCGGCGCCGAACAGGTTGACCTCGAACGTGCGGCGCCAGCGCTCCTGCCACTCCTCGTAGGTCGTGTCCAGCACGGGATGGCCCTCCCCCACGGACCCGAAGACGCCGGCGTTGTTGACCAGGACGTCGAGCCCGCCGAGCCCGTCCGCCGCAGCGTCGACGAGCGCGAGCACCTCGTCGGGCTCGCCGAGGTCGCCTTGGACCACGACGTGCCCGGTGCCGGGCAGCGAGCCGCGCAGCTCCTCGGCGAGGTCGGCGGAGTCGCGGTGGTGCACCGCCACCCGGTCACCCCCGGCCGCGAAGCGTTGCGCCACGGCACGGCCCACGCCGCGCGAGGACCCGGTCACCAGCACCGCTCGTGAGGACATCGGGCCAGCCTAGGGTGGACCTGTGCCCGCACCGCTGCTGACCGCACTGCCGACCCCGATCGAGCCCGCCCCGCGGCTGGCGGCCGCGATCGGGATGGAGCCGGACGCCCTCCTGGTCAAGCGCGACGACCTGCTCGGGCTCGGCGGCGGTGGCAACAAGGTCCGCAAGCTCGAGCGCACCTGCGCCGACGCGATCGCGGCCGGCGCGACGACACTGGTCACGACCGGTGCGGCCCAGAGCAACCACGCCCGGCTGACCGCGGCCGCCGGCGCGCGGCTGGGGCTGGACGTCGAGCTCGTCCTGGCCGGTGACCCACCCCCCGAAGGCACGGTCTCCGGCAACCTGGCGCTGGACGCGCTGTTCGGTGCGCGCCTGCACTGGTGCGGCGACGTGTCGGCCGCCGAGCTCGACGAGCGGGCGGCGACGCGGGTGCAGGAGCTCGGGTCGCGGGGGGTCGTCGCGGCGCGGATCCCCTACGGCGGGTCGAACGCCAGCGGGGCAGCGGCCTACCGCGACGCCGGGGACGAGATCGCGCGGGAGGTGCCCGACGTACGCCACGTCGTCGTCGCCGTCGGCTCCGCCGGGACCGCCGCCGGTCTGGTGGCCTCGCTCGGGGCCGCGCGCGTGCTCGGGGTCGACACCGGCGCGACCCCCGACCCTGTCGTGCGGTGGGCGGCGCTGACCTCGGCGCTGCTGGTCGACGGCGGGCTCGACGAGCCGCTGTGCGCCCTGCGGCTGCGCGCCGACCAGGTCGGCGAGGGGTACTCCGCGCTCGCTCCGGGCGCGCGGGACGCGCTGCTGCTCGCCGCCCGCACAGAGGGGATCGTGCTCGACCCGATCTACACCGGCCGCGCGCTGGCCGGGCTGGTCGCGGCGGTGGCCGACGGCGACGTACGCGCCGACGAGCGCACCGTGCTGGTGCACACCGGTGGCCTGCCGGGGCTCTTCGGGTCGGCCCCCACCCTGCGCTGGGCCGCCGGGTTGCTCGACTGATCCGGGGTCCTAGGGTGGTCGGCATGGACAAGCCCGAGATCGACTTCCCCGACTTCGACCCGCCCGCCGACCTCCAGGTCACCGACATCACCGAGGGTGACGGCGCGGAGGCCGCGGCCGGCCACACCGTCGAGGTGCACTACGTCGGCGTCGCCCACTCCACCGGCGAGGAGTTCGACGCCTCCTACAACCGCGGTACGCCGCTGCGCTTCGGCCTCGGCTCCGGCCAGGTCATCTCCGGCTGGGACACCGGTGTCCAGGGGATGAAGGTCGGCGGACGCCGCCAGCTCGTGATCCCGCCGCACCTCGGCTACGGCGACCGCGGCGCCGGCGGCGTGATCAAGCCCGGCGAGACCCTGATCTTCGTCGTGGACCTCGTCTCCGTCAGCTGACCGCACCGCCGAAGAGCGCGAAGGCAGGTTCTGCGGGCCGAGAGCGCAGGTTCTGCGGGCCGAGAGCGCAACTTCTGCGCACCGAGAGTGCGCTCTCGGCGCGCAAAGGTTGCGCTTTCGGCTACCAGGGCAGCCCGTCGTCGAACGACGCCTCGTCGACGACCCGGGCCGACCCGGCGCCCTCGACGCTGACCACGCTGCCGCGCGCGAGCTGGCGGCCGCGGCGGGTCTCGACCTCGCCGTCGACGCTGACCCTGCCCTCGGCGATCAGCGGCTTGGCCTGCGCGCCGGACTCGACCAGGTTGGCGAGCTTGAGGAACTGCCCGAGGCGGATCACCTCGTCCCGGATCGGTACGTCGAACACCTCGCCGCCGTCCATGTCGCCCCCTGCCCCACTCATGGCGCGAGCACCGAGAGCGTGTGGATGGCCACGCCGACGAGCCCGCCGACGATGGTGCCGTTGATCCGGATGAACTGCAGGTCGCGACCGACGTGCAGCTCGATGCGCCGCGAGGCCTCCTCGCCGTCCCAGCGCTGGATGGTCTGGGTGATCACGCTGGTGATCTCGCTGCCGTAGCGGCTCACGACGAACACGGCCGCGTCGGCGACGTACCCGTCGATCCTCGCGCGCAGGGCCTCCTCCGCACCCAGCCGCTCGGCGAACCGCTCGACCTCGGTCAGCAGCCGCTTGCGCACCGCGCCCTCCGGGTCGGCGAGCGAACCGGTCAGCGCACGCCTCAGCGCGTCCCACAGCGAGATCGCCGTCGAGATGACGGCCGGGTGGTCGAGCAGGCGGTCCTTGAGCGCCTCGGTGCGCTTGACCGTCGTCGAGTCCTCGACCAGGAGGTCGTCGGCGAGGCGAGCCAGCATCTGGTCCAGGGCGTAGCGCGCCCGGTGGTAGGGGTCGTCGCGGATGTCGGCGACCCACCGGACCATCTCGCGGTGGGCCAGGGTCACGACCCGCTCGTTGACCCGCTGCGGCGCCCACCACGGCGCGCGCTCCTCGAGCAGGGCGATCACGGTCTCGGGGTTGTCGACCAGCCAGTCGTGCAGCTCGGTGACGGCGACGTCGACCAGGCCGACGTGGACCCGGTCGGCGAGCACCTCGCCGAGCAGCCCCCCGAGCAGCGGCGAGATCGGCTCCTCGCGGAACCGCGGCACCAGCGCGTCGTTGACCAGACTCTCGATGTGCTCGTCGCGCACCTTCGACAGCCCGATCGCGGCGACCTCGGCCGCCTCGTCGACGACCCGCTGGGCGTGGGCGGGCTCGGAGAGCCAGACGCCGACCCGCTCGGCGATGCGCGCGGAGCCGATCCGCTCGCGGATCACGCCCTCCTGCAGGAAGTTCTCCCCCACGAACTCCTCGAGGCCCTTGCCCAGGTCGTCCTTGCGGCGCGGGATCAGCGCCGTGTGCGGGATCGGCAGGCCCAGCGGGTGCCGGAACAGCGCGGTCACCGCGAACCAGTCCGCGATCGCGCCGACCATGGAGGCCTCGGCCCCGGCGTTGACGAAGCCCAGCACGCCGTCCTGCTCGCGCGTCACGACGTACACGATCGCGGCGAGCACCAGCAGCGAGAGCGCGACCAGCCGCATCCGGCGCAGCCCCGACGCGCGGGCCTCGTCGGCCGCAGGGTCCGCGCTGGGCAGGGGCGTGCTCATGGGCCCATCCTCTCCCCTGTCCTCCGCGTTGCGGACCCCGGACCCCGGGCGCGGTTCTGCGATGATCATCCGATGCCCGACCAGCAGACCCGCCCGCGCACCGTGCTCACCTTCGGCACCTTCGACGTCTTCCACGTCGGTCACCTGCGCGTCATCGAGCGCGCCGCCGCCCTCGGCGACCGGCTCGTGGTGGGGGTCTCGGCCGACGCGCTGAACCTGTCGAAGAAGGGCCGCGAGCCGGTCTTCAGCCAGGACGAGCGGCTCGCGATCGTCGCGGCGCTGCGCTACGTCGACGCGGTCTTCGTCGAGGAGAGCCTCGAGCTCAAGCGCGACTACCTGCTCGAGCACGGCGCCGACGTCCTGGTGATGGGCGACGACTGGGCCGGGCGCTTCGACGAGTTCCGCGACGTGTGCGAGGTCGTCTACCTCCCGCGCACGCCCGCGATCTCGACCACGGCGCTGATCGAGAAGATCTCCGGCCACGCCTGAGCGCGCCTGCGCCACCACGCTCGCCCTCTCGGGCAGCCTCGGGGACGCACCCCCGTCGCCTACCTTCCCCTAGGCCTCCATGCGTCTGCCCCCGCCTGCCCCTGCCCGCCCGCTGGTCGCGCTCGTCTGCCTGGCGCTCGCGGGCTCCCTCCTCGCGCTCTCCCCGGCGTACGCCGGCGGCGACGACGAGGCGGCGGCGAGACGCTGGCGCGGGCCCGCACCGCGCTGAGCGGGACGCCGCAGCCGGGCGTCGACGCGAGCCTGGCCCTGCGCACCCTCTACCGCCGGCTGCCCCGCCTCCAGCGTGAGGACCCGGCCGCCGCCGACGAGGCCGAGCGGCTGCTGGCCCGCCCGACCGCGGGGTCGCGCGACCCGCGCGGCGACGGCTACCGGGTGCCCTCGACGCGGATCTGCGGGGGACGCGTCTGCGTCCACTTCGTACGACGCGGCGCCGACGCGCCCGCGGACCGCGCCTGGGTGCGCACCACGCTGCGCGTCGCGCGCAAGGTCCTGCGCCAGCAGGTCGACGAGCTCGGCTACCGCGCGGCCCGCGGCGACGGCACCCGCGGCGGCGACGGGCGGCTCGACGTGTACCTCGCCGACGTCGGCGCGCGCGGGCTCTACGGCTACTGCGCGCCCGAGCGGCGCCCGGCCGCGCGCCGCGGCGCCGGGAGGGGCTCGCGGTCGGTGACGACGGCGTACTGCGTGCTCGACAACGACTTCGCCCGCCGCCAGTACGCCGCCCGCCCCGGCCTGAGCCTGCGGGTCACCGCGGCGCACGAGCTGTTCCACGCCGTGCAGTTCGCCTACGACGTGCGCGCCGACCCGTGGCTGCAGGAGTCGACCGCGACCTGGATGGAGGAGCGGCTGGTCGGGCGCGCCGACGACAACCGCCGCTACCTGCCCTACGGCCAGATCGCGCGGCCGTGGGTGCCGCTGGACCGCTTCGACCCCACCAGCTTCGGGCAGTACGGCCAGTGGCCGTTCTGGTCGTTCCTCGCCGACCGCTTCGGCGACGACGTGGTGCGCCGGGTGTGGGAGCGCGCCGGCGCCTACGCGGGCGCCCCGCACGAGTACTCGACGAAGGCGCTGTCCACGGTGCTCGCCCGTCACGGCGGGCTGACCTCGGTCTTCGCCCGCTACGCCGCGGCCAACGTCGCGCGCGCCCAGGAGTACGACGAGGGCGCGGCCTGGCCGCGACCCCAGGTCAGCGAACGCCGGCTGCTCGGCCCCGACGGTCGCCGCTCGCGGCGGGCGGGGGCAAAGGTCGACGTCGACCACCTGGCCAGCCGCGTCATCGGGCTGACGCCGCGCCGGTCGGCACAGGCCTCGCTGCGCGGCGGCCGCTACCGGCTGCAGGTGCGGGTGGCCGGGCCGGCGGCGCGCACCAGCCCGGCGGCGTACGTCGTGATCCGCAGCAGCAAGGGCGACGTGCTGCGCCGGGTGGGCCTCGAGCGCGTCGGTCGCACGACGACGGGCACGGTCACGACCCGCTTCTCCCCCGGCGCCCAGGTGCTGGTCGTGCTGGTCAACGCCTCCGACCGGTTCGTGTGCCGCCGCCCGGACCCGGCGTACTCGTGCCGCGGAACGCCCCGCGACGACGACGAGACCTTCCGGGTCGGGGCGCGGCTCGTGCGCCGCTGAGTTGGGGCCGACGCCCCGGACTACGGCAGGATCGACCCATGGCCTCCTCGACGAAGTCCACCGCGACCACGCCCAGCCCGCATCGCGACATCAAGACCTGGCTGACCGACATGGACGGCGTGCTCGTCCACGAGGAGTCCGCCATCGACGGCGCGGCTGACTTCATCGCCGCGCTGAAGAGCTCCGGCTGCGAGTACATGGTGCTGACCAACAACTCGATCTACACCCCGCGCGACCTGTGCGCTCGCCTCTCGGCGAGCGGTATCGAGGTGCCCGAGGAGCGGATCTGGACCTCGGCGATGGCCACCGCGCAGTTCCTCGCCGAACAGCGCCCGAGCGCCTCGGCGTTCGTCGTGGGCGAGGCCGGGCTGACCACGGCGCTGCACGACATCGGCTACGTGATGACCGACCGCGAGCCCGACTACGTCGTGCTCGGCGAGACCCGGACGTACTCCTTCGAGGCGATCACCCGCGCCATCCGGCTGATCGAGAAGGGCGCGCGGTTCATCGCGACCAACCCCGACGTCAGCGGTCCGAGCCCGGAGGGCAAGCTGCCCGCCACCGGCTCCGTCGCGGCCCTGATCAAGGCCGCGACCGGCCGCGACCCGTACTACGTCGGCAAGCCCAACCCGCTGATGATGCGCAGCGCCCTGAACCAGCTCGAGGCGCACTCCGAGACCACGGTGATGGTCGGCGACCGGATGGACACCGACGTCAAGGCCGGCCTCGAGTCCGGCCTGCGCTCGATCCTGGTGCTCAGCGGCTCGACCAAGCCCACGGAGGTCGAGCTGTTCCCCTACCGCCCGACCCTGGTCGCCGAGTCGGTCGCCGAGCTGGTCTCGATCGTCGAGGCCGGCGAGCTGCCGCAGGAGGCCGGGTGAGCGGCGGCCGGAGGGATCCGTCGACGAAGGCACCTGGTCTGCCCCCGGCCGGGTCAACCTGATCGGCGACCACACCGACTACAACGGCGGCTTCGCGCTGCCCTGCGCGCTGCCCCGCCGTACGACGGTCCGCGCGCGGCGCCGCGACGACGGGGTCCTGCACGCCGTGTCGGCGGGGCGCCAGGAGCCGGTCGAGGTCGTCCTGCCGGGTGAGCGCGGCGAGATCGGCGGCTGGGGGGCCTACGTCGCCGGGGTGGCGTGGTCGCTGGCCCGGGCCGGGGTGCAGGTGCCGGGTGCGGACCTCGAGATCACCAGCGACGTCCCGCTCGGGGCCGGGTTGTCGTCCTCGCACTCCCTGGAGTGCGCGGTCGCGCTGACCCTGACCGGGCTCGCGGGGATCACGGTCCCGGTGCCGGAGCTGGCGCGGATCGTCCAGCGGGCGGAGAACGACTACGTCGGCGCGCCGACCGGCCTGCTCGACCAGACCGCGTCGCTGGCCTCGGTCGCCGACCACCTGACTTTCATCGATGCTCGCGACGAGACGACGCGGCTGGTGCCCTGCGACCTCGCCGGCGCCGGGCTCGAGCTGCTGGTGATCGACACCCGCGCCGCCCACGAGCTCACCGACGGGGCGTACGGCTCGCGTCGGGATGCCTGCGAGCGCGCCGCGGCGCGACTCGGGGTGGGGCTGCTGCGCGAGCTGGACGGCACCGACCGGCTGGCCGAGCTCGACGACGACCCCGAGGCGCAGCGGCGCGCCCGTCACGTGGTGACCGAGAACGCCCGCGTCCTCGAGGTCGTCGACCTGGTCGAGTCCGGTCGCTACCGCGAGGTCGGGCCCGTGCTCACTGCCTCGCACGCCTCGATGCGCGACGACTTCGAGAACTCCGTGCCCGAGGTCGACCTGGCGGTCGACACCGCGATCGCGGTCGGCGCCCTCGGCGCACGGATGACCGGCGGCGGGTTCGGCGGCTCGGTCGTCGCCCTCGTGAGCACCGAGGACCGAGCCGCCGTCGAGCGTGCTGTCACGACGGCGTACGCCGAGGCCGGGTACGACGAGCCGGGGTTCCTGCCCGTCGTGCCCGCCCGCGGCGCCGGTCGCGACGAGTGAGCGATCCACGCCGGCGCTGCTGCCTCAGTGCACGGCGGCCCCCAGGCGAGCTCGGAGCCTTCGCCCATGCGGGCCAGCCCCCCCCCCCCCCAGCAGGAGGCCGGCCGACTCGAGGAGCGGAACGTCGCAAGGGTCGTCTTTGCCGCGGCGCTGTCGCCCGCGATGAACGCGTCCAACTGCGTGCCCCTGGTCAGGACGTGACCGGAGATCGTTGCGCATCGCATCGATCGCGGCGGATAGACGCAGGACTCATGCGACGCTCGCCCGTGCGTTTCGGAACGGCGGACCTCAAGGGCCGGAGCGTCGAACTCAAAGCGCTCGCCGGCCGACAGGGCGGAAGGGGTCGTACGGGATTCGTGCTCGCCACCCATTCCGAAAGCCCCCGCTTGGGTCCAAGATGTGGCCAGCAGACAAGCACACGGGGGTTGGTGCATGCGCATTCGGATCGGGCCGGTTCGGGGCATCCACGTGGTCGGGGTCATCATCGGGGTGTGTACGGCGTTGTTTTGCGCAGCAACCCCGTCCTTCGCCGCTGCCGACAGTGCGCGGTGCCAGGTCGCGCTGTCTATGGTCAAAGCCGGGGAGCCGCGGAAGGCGGCCGAGCTCGTCGACCTCGTCCGCAAGGACGCTGGGGATCAGACGGTGTGCGACGACGCCTCCACTCTTGCGGCTGACGCGATCGCCCAGTCTGACGCCAAGGCGGCCAACGCCGCCGCGGAGCTCGCGGACAAGAAGTGGCAGGAAGCGGCCGATTCGGCCGGGGAGGCGCTGCGTGTGGACTCGGGCAACACGTACGCCACTGGCCTGCTGACCAAGGCCGAAGCCGGTGAGGCGGGAGAGGACCGGAGCCTGGCCGACTGGGTCGACCGCTTAGCTGACCGCTGGAGCGACGACGCAGCAGAGGTCGGGAAGGACCTCGGAGTCATTGGACTAGCCGTCGCAGGAGCGTTCGCGCTCGTCCTCCTGCTCGCCCGGCTGCTGCTGCTCGCACCGCTGTCATTGGCCGCCCAGGTGCGGGCAACACGGTCCGGCCCGTCGACGTGGGCGCTCGTACTGGCGTACATCGCGCTCGCGGCCGCGGTCGGCATCGCGACACCGTACGCCGTGTCTGGAGCAGGACTGACGAACTCCGGGGCGCTCTGGATCCTCGGCTGCCTCATCATCGCCGCCGTGTTGGTGTGGGCCACGATGGCCACCTGGTTCGCGCTCTTCTACCGCCGTCGTGTGCGCATCGACATGCAGGAGAAGGGCGCCGACGGCAAGGCAGGCGCGGCGGCGATCGTGACGCACCTGCGAAAGCTCGGAGCGTCCCCGCCACGCGGCCTCGAGATCCCGCTCGGCGCCGACGTGGCAGCCCTCAGCGGAGCCAACATCACGTCGTCCTTCGAGGGCTGGCTCGGGACTCTGCTGAGCGTCGTGCAGACCACGCTGGCGATCACGCCGTGGCGGGTGCTGGTGGACAAGGACTCAGACGACCAGACAGTGGTCGTGGTCTCGCGCCACGGGCGGGTGGTGGCCAGCGAGGTGATCAAACCGAAGGTGCTCGGCAAGGACGGGCCGGAGGTCGACGCGCACAAGCTGGTCGCCGCGCTGGCGCTGTTCACCATCCTCGACGAGGACGACAGCCTCGAGGGGATGGCGGGTGCCCGCGATTGGATGAGTGTCGCCCTGCAGTACGACGTCGCGACCACTCCGGGACGGAAGCCCGAGCAGCGCACCCAGCTGCTCGCGCTGGCTGTGGACATGGACCCCGGGAACTGGGTCGCCCAGTTCTCCTACAGGATGTTGCTCTCCCGCGACTCCGAGGACGCGAACGAGCTCAGAGTCCTGACCAACTGGCTGACGGCGGGGGCCGACATGCTCGCCGCCGAAAAGGTCGATGGTTCGGCAAACGCCGCCTTGGTCGCGCGAATGAGGTACGCGGCGTACGCCATCCGGCTCAACCACCGCGTCGTGCTCGCGCCTGAGCGGTGTGGCTGCACCGTATCGACGGCGACGCTGTTCACGAAGCTGACGATGGCCATCGGCCAGTTGAAGGACCCACAGCAAGCCCTGCTCCAGAGCAGACTGAGGAGCGCGGCGGCCGCGCTCGACGAGAACGTGCTCCTGCCCGTCGTCTCCTGGACGCAGGAGCTCACGCCGACGTCGGCCTACAGCCTCGCCTGCCACCTCGCCCAGCGACCCGACGCCGCGTCGAGGGCGGCGGCCATCGCCTACCTCGCCTTCGCGTATGGCGATCCCAGACGCAAGTCCGAGGCGCCTTCAGACCCGAGTCTGAAGGCGCTCAGAAAGACCGCCGAATACCGGAAAGCGCTCGGCGAGAAGCCGCCGTCTGACCTGATGGCTACCGCTCCCTTCAACGCGCACAAGACGACTCTCGAAGCCGTCGGCCTCACCGAGCCCGCACTGATCGCCCTGACCTCGGTCGACCGCCTGGCCGGCATCCTGGGCTATCCGAAGCTCGTCGCACGAGACGTGAGAAAGCGCGCTGCCCTCGTCGCGGCCGTGCCATCCGCCCTCGACAGCCACCGTCTCCTAATCGTCTCGACGCTCGTGGACGCCGGCGTCCTGGGCCCGTCATCCCTCGCCGCCTTGTTGCAGGATCCATCCCGCCGCCAGGCCGTACGAACCAAGCTCCGCACCACATGTGAAACGAAGGGGTACCCCGACCCAGGCAGCACGGCGCTAGACGACTGGCTGCCGCCGGATCCGGCGACCAACTGAGCTCATCCGCACGGCCAGCCGATCAGGTCTGGCTTGACGACTCCGATCCGGACACTGTCCCGGACCGCGAGTGCAGCCATCGTCGGTGGGCCGAACCGGACGATGGGGACGAAGCGGTGTCTCATGTCAGCGCAATCCTGGCCTGCATGATCGAGCAGAGTCCCACGGGGCAACCTCGGCCAGGTCCGAGCCGCACTCCTGGGCCGGAGCTGCGTCGTCTCGTGGCCGGAGTGCCTGCGGGCGCACGGAACGCGGCGGAATGACGCGGGTCAGGCCAACCAAAGAGGTCATAATCCTGGGATTCTCGGTGGGGATCACCACAATTCGCCATCGCCGGGCGGCGTTTCTATGTCGGAGCGCGCTCGAGGGCGCGCCTCTCTGGGGAACTTCGGTCCCCGTCCGTAGCGAACGGCCTTGCCGCGCGTCTGCGGCGATGTGCGCACCAGGACCTCTCGAACTACGAGATCTCGGAGAATGTCTCGGGACGCATAGACATCAACGTCGAGCATTCGCTGTACTGCGGCGTTATTGATCACATCGAAGTCACGAACGTGTTCGATGACTTTTCGGTCGACTTCATCGCGCGTGCGTGTGTGGTAGGCGAGCGATGAACCGAGCGCAGACAGCGTCTTACCGGTAAGGTGGTAGGACGGGTGCCGCCGGCTCCGCGTAGCGGGACTTGGTTCGATCAGCGCCGCGGGCGCTGAAGACATCCTTCGCAGAGCTACCTCGACCTCGTCGGGCGCCTTCTGGAGAAGGGTGGTCAGAGATTTCGCAGTCACAGTGCGTTTCTGGCGAAGAGCGACAATCGTGAGAAGCGTGTCAGTGTCCTCGATTAGATCGTCCGGAAGTGATGCGATCAGGCGAGCGACACGGACGTTCGGGGGCCCGCCCTCGAGATTGATGCGAACAGAATCTCGGTCAGCGACTAGCCCAGGAAGCGACCGACCTGAGCGGGCCATCTCGCGGAACATCCGGTTGACCCCCAGTCCGAGATACTCAACGAGGCCAAGTTCATTCGCGGCTCTCGCCAAGAGCGGGTAGCGGGGTTTAGATCCTCGAATCAAAATGTTGCTGGCAGTGATCCCACTGACAAGCGGGCCGGGTGACGTGACGGACAGGCGTTCGGGCGAATGAATGATGGCCACGGGCTCGTTCTCGCGGTAGTCACGATGTATGAGGGCGTTCGCGAGCGCTTCTCGAACGGCCACCTCTGGGTAGTCCTCCATCGCGATCTGCTGACCCGTCGACAAGTTCACGGGGGTTACATTCAGGCGAGTCCGGATTGCGTCGAAAACTTCGCTGAACGTTGACAAGAGGGGTCCCGCCCAGCGTCTGCTGAAGTCGGCTTCTCCGCTCATTGTTCGACGGTGCTGATAAATCACGGATTCCTGCGACGCGTCGTCGCTCGGACCGATAAAGAGAATCGCCGCGGCTCGAGTCAGATACCTCTCAGAGGCCATCAGGCCCAGTCGGCCCAGGATCTCCGATGCGCTGCGAAGCGCAAGTAGACGCCGCTCTGTGTTCTGTGAGGCGCCCAGTAGCGAGCGAGCGATGTCGAGCGCGCGCGCGTCGACATCGGCGATCGAGAACGCCGTCGAAGCGGAGGACCAGTCACTTCCGCGACGCTCGTCTGCCAGGCGCGACACGTCTGATGGCGCCATCGGCAAACACTGCGTCTCCCAACGCTGCCTATACCCGCCTTGGCTCGTGCTGTGCACTTCGAGACCTTCGGGCACCTCCACGATCAACACTCGCTCGGCCTCCCACGCGAGCTCTTGAACTGAGACCAGGAGCGGCGGATTCGTGAGGTCGTGAATAGAACTGCGCAGCTTGGCGGCATCCAACACGTCGCAACCCACAATTGCGTCTGATCCGCCCGGGCTGTTTCGGACCCCGATGATGATCGTGCCGCCAGAGGCATTCGCAAAGCACACGGCGTCGCCAGCTAGGTCGTTCACGAAGTCCTTCGTCGAGCGACCCTCGGTTTTGAAGTCCAGGACAGGGGACTCCAACTCCGCAGCGGCCTTCCCTCGAGAAACCTGCGTGAGCAGGGCCTTCACCTCAACGTCGTTCATAGGGGAAGTTTGCGGGGACTTTGGGAGATCGTGCAAGTGTGAGAATCCCCAAAGTAGCCCAAAGTCGCGCCCGCCAGAGGTCGGGCCTCGTCGCCTCGTTCACTTCTCCGGGTGCGTCATTGTGGGCGATAGGGGGCGCGCGCCGGGGGCACCCGTTCCCCTGTGCCGAGGGCGTCGGGACCTGGTCGACTGCAACGGCCTCCTCCCAGCGCCATCGGTCATGATGGGTGCCGGCGCCCTGCGGGCCGCCCCGCCTCTCCTCCCTGTTCAGGAACGCGGCAGTCAGCACTACCCGTCTGCTGCTGGCCGCCGCACCACCGTGAGCGGCACCTGGTGCTGGCGCATCCACTGCTCGTCCTCGGGCGCGAGCCCGTCGTCGACGATGACGTGGTCGAACGCCGTGAGCGGCGCCAGCTGGTGCAGGCCACGCTTGGTGAACTTGGTGTGGTCGACCAGCAGGATCGACGTCTCGGCGGCATCCATCAGTGCCCGCTTGACCGCCACGGTCTCCTGCGACTGGTGGTAGCACTGGCCGCGGCGCACGGCCGTCGTCGAGGAGACCAGCACGTCGGCGCGCAGGGTGGCGATGGCGTCGACGGTGCGCAGGCCGAGGAAGGCGTCGTACGCCGGGAAGTAGGCCCCGCCCAGCGTGATCAGGTCGATGCCGGGCTCGTCGGTCAACCGGTTCACCAGGGCCAGGAAGTGGGTGATCACGGTCAGGGGAGCCCGCTCGGTGAGCACCTCGGCCAGCGCGAGCGCGGTGGTCGACTCGTCGAGCATCACTGACTGCCCCGGCTCGATGTGGCGCAGCGCCTCGCGGGCCAGGGCCTGCTTGGCCTCCTGCATCGTCTCGAGGCGGTGCCGGACGTCGCCGTGGTACATCGAGGACGGCACCGCCGTCGCCCCGCCGCGCACCTTGCGCAGCCAGCCGTGCCCCTGCAGGTCGTCGAGGTCGCGGTGGATCGTCATCGGGCTGACGCCGTGCTCGGCCGCGAGCAGGTCGATCCGCACGAAGCCGTCCTCGGCGACCCGGGCCCGGATCTGGTCGCGTCGGGCGACCGGCCGCTCGACCGGCGAGGTCATCGGGAGACCCCCATCAGACGGCCCGCGTCGGGTGTGACGTCGTGTGTGATCGCACAGTGCGGCCACGGCGGCTCGACGCGCGGTCCCACCCGCCCAAGACGCTCGGATCTCAGCGCGGACATCACATCCATGAGGGTCCTTCCAGCGGGGCCGTTGAGATGTTGCGTGGGGATATTGACGATGACATCACACCTGGCTTGTGCTGTGCATCACACGAACGATCGAGACCGAGGAGTCCCCGATGTCGAAGCCCCTGCGCCCGGCCACCGCCGCAGCAGTCCTGATCCTCTCCACCTCCGTCCTGGCCGGCTGCGCCGACACGAGCACCTCGGGTTCCGGTGGCGGCAGCGGCGCCAGCGACCCCGGCTCGGCCAAGGTCGCCTTCCTGATGCCCGACCTCGCCTCGACCCGCTACGAGCTCTACGACGCACCGCTGTTCACCGCGAAGATGGGCGAGCTCTGCCCGGGCTGCGAGGTGATCTACCAGAACGCCGACTCCGACGCCGCCAAGCAGCAGGAGCAGGCCAACTCCGCGCTCGCCCAGGGCGTCAGCGCGATCGTGATCGACCCGGTCGACTCCGCCGCGGCGGCCACGATCGTGCAGACCGCGCAGACCCAGGGCGTGCCCGTCATCGCCTACGACCGCCCGATCCCGGACAAGGCGGCCGACTTCTACGTCTCCTTCGACAACGAGGCGATCGGCGCCAGCATCGCCCAGTCGCTGGTCGACCACCTCGACAAGACCGGCGCCAAGGGCGGCCTGCTCCAGGTCAACGGCTCCCCCACCGACGCCGCCGCCGGGCTGATCAAGGACGGCGTGCGACAGCGTGGTCGACGACAGCGACTACGAGCTGCTCGCCGAGTACGACACCCCCGACTGGGCGCCCGACAAGGCCCAGGACGTGGGCGGGCGGCCAGATCAGCAAGTACCGCGGCGAGATCGCCGGAGTCGTCGCCGCCAACGACGGCACCGGCGGCGGCACCATCGCCGCGTTCAAGGCCGCCGGAGCCCCGGTCCCGCCGGTCACCGGCAACGACGCCGAGCTCGCGGCGATCCAGCGGATCATCGCCGGCGACCAGTACAACACCATCTCCAAGCCGATCAAGACCGTCGCCGAGGCCGCCGCCGAGGTCGCCTGGGGCTTCGTCAACGGCGACGCCCCCGACGGCGAGACGACGCTGTTCGACACGCCGTCGCAGCTCTTCGAGCCCACGGTCGTCACCCAGGACAACGTCGCCGACCTGCTCGCCAGCCCCGACGCGCCCTTCACGGCCGACGACGTGTGCACCGGCGCGTACGCCGCCGCCGTGCAAGAAGCTGGGCATCTCGTGACCGCCACCGCACCGGCCGCGGGCGCCGACTCGCCCGTCTCCGGTGACGCCGGTGCTCTCCCTGCGCGGCATCAGCAAGTCCTTCGGGGCCGTCGCCGCCCTCACCGACGTCGACCTCGAGGTCGGCGAGCGGCGAGGTCGTGGCCGTCGTCGGCGACAACGGCGCCGGCAAGTCGACCCTGGTCAAGGTGCTCTCCGGCGTGCACGCCGCCGACTCGGGCACCATCTCCTTCCAGGGCCGCCAGGTGCGCATCACCTCACCGGCCGACGCCCGCGACCTCGGCATCGCCACCGTCTTCCAGGACCTCGCCCTGTGCGAGAACCTCAACGTGGTGCAGAACCTCTTCCTGGGCGCCGAGCTGCGCGGCCTGCGGCTGGACGACGTGCAGATGGAGGTCCGCAGCTGGGAGCTGCTCGCGCCAGCTCTCGGCCAAGATCCCCACCGTGCGCGTCCCGGTCGCCGCGCTCTCCGGCGGGCAGCGCCAGACCGTGGCCATCGCCCGCTCGCTGCTCGGCGACCCCAAGCATCGTCATCCTCGACGAGCCCACCGCCGCCCTCGGCGTCGCCCAGACCGCCGAGGTGCTCAACCTCGTCGACCGGCTGCGCGAGAACGGGCACGGCGTGGTGATGATCAGCCACAACATGGAGGACGTCCAGGCCGTCGCCGACCGCGTCGCGGTGCTGCGCCTGGGCCGCAACAACGGCACCTTCGACGTCGGCGCGACCAGCGTCGAGGAGGTCATCGCCGCGATCACCGGCGCGACCGACAACGCCGTGACCCGGCGTACGGCCGTCCCGCGAGCCGCGCCGACGCGACGCCGACCGACCCGCACCGAGGGAGCACCGCGATGAGCACCGACCAGTCGACGACGAGCGCGGCACCCCCACCCGTCCCACCGACCGCCAGGACGAGCGGCTCACCGAGGCCGCCGGCCTGCGCGGCGCCGCTCCGAGCCAGCTTCGTGGACCGGCTGCGCGGCGGCGACCTCGGGCTCGTCCCGGTCGTCGGCGGCCTGGTCGTGATCGCGGTCGTGCTCCAGGTGCTCAACCCGGTCTTCCTCTCCAGCACCAACCTGGTCAACCTGCTGCTGGAGTCGCGCGCCCGGTCGGCGTGATCGCCCTGGGCATCGTGGTCGTGCTGCTCGTCGGCCAGATCGACCTCTCGGTCGGTTCGGTGAGCGGGCTGTCCGCGGCGACCCTGGCCGTGCTCTTCGTCGCCAAGAGCCTGCCCGTCCTGGTCGCGCTGCTCGCCGCGTCGCTCGTCGGCACCGTGATCGGGCTGTTCTACGGGTTCGTCTTCACCCGGTTCGGCATCCCCAGCTTCGTGATCTCGCTGGCCGGCCTGCTCGGGTTCCTCGGCCTCCAGCTCTACGTGCTGCGCGGCATCGGCTCGATCAACCTGCCCTTCGACTCCGAGCTGGTCACTTCGCCCAGCTGGCCTTCCTGCCGGCCTGGCTCAGCTACGTCCTCGCCGTCGTCGCCGCCGGCGCGCTCCTCGCGCACCGGCCTGGGCCGTGCCCGCGAGCGCACGCGCGGCCGGCCTGAGCGCGACCTCGACCACGGCGCTGCTGATCCGCTCGGGCCTGGTGCTCGTCGGTCTGCGTCTTCGCCGTCTGGTACCTCGGGCAGGCGCGCGGCATCGGGCTGGATGTTCGTGCTCTTCGTCGCCCTGGTGCTGGTCGTGCACTACGTGCTCACCCGCACCAAGCTACGGCACGTTCCTCTTCGCCGTCGGCGGCAACGTCGAGGCGGCGCGACGGGCCGGCATCAACGTCAGCCGGGTCTACGTCGGCGCGTTCGTCACCTGCTCGACGCTCGCCGCGCTCGGCGGGGTGCTCGCCGCCTCGCGCCTGGCCGCGGCCAACCAGAGCACCGGCACCGGCGACGTGAACCTCAACGCCATCGCCGCGGCCGTGATCGGCGGCACCTCGCTCTTCGGCGGTCGCGGCACCGCCTTCGCCGCCCTGCTCGGGATCCTGGTGATCCAGTCGATCTCCAGCGGGCTGACCCTGCTCAACCTCGACTCGTCGTTCCGGTTCATGGTCACCGGGGCGGTGCTGCTGCTGGCGGTGGGCGTCGACTCGGTCGCGCGGCAGTCGCGGGCCAGCCACGGGAGGGGATGAGTGAGATGAGATGGCGATCAGCGTCGACGTCGGCACCAGCGTGATCAAGGCCGTCGGGTACGACGACGACGGTCACGAGCAGGCCGTCGCCCGGCGTACCTGCGCGGTGGCCCGACCCCGCCCGGGTCACGCGAGCAGGACATGGAGGAGGTACGCCGCCTCGTGCACGAGGCGATCGGCGAGGCCGCCCAGTCCCTCGGTCGCGGACGTCGGCCTGGTCTCGGTCACCGCCCAGGGCGACGGCTGCTGGCTGGTCGACTCCGTCCGGCGCGCCCACCGGCACCGCCATGCTCTGGAACGACGCCCGCGGCGGCGAGCAGGTGGCGCGCTGGCAGGAGAGCGGCGCCCTGCGCACCGGCTTCGAGCGCTCGGGGTCGATGACCTTCCCCGGGCTGTCCAACGCGCTGCTGGCCTGGTGCGCCGAGCACGAGCCCGCGCGCCTCGAGCACGCCGCGGCGGTGCTCTCCTGCGGCGGGTGGGTCCACGCCGGCCTGACCGGCCGGGTCGGCATCGACTCGACCGACGCCTCGGCACCGTTCCTGCCGGCCGGGGAGAACGTCTGGGGCGAGGACCTCTTCGAGCTCTTCGACCTGGCCTGGGCGCGCCACCTCTACCCCGGCCCCCTCGCCGAGGACGACCGGGCCGCCCCGGTGTCCACCGAGGTCGCGGCCGCAGCTCGGCCTCGACCCGGACGCCCGGGTCGTGATGGCGCCCTACGACGTGCCGTCGCACGACGCTCGGCGCCGGCGCGTTGCGCCGTCGGGGAGGCGTGCGCCATCCTCGGCACCACGTTGTGCACCAGCACGGTCATCGACGCCGGGCACCCCGTGGCCGGCCCCGAGGCCGGGCTCCGGCTGCGCTCGGGCGTGCCCGGGCAGGACCTGCGCGTCATGCCGACGGCCGCAGGGACCGGGGTGCTCGACTGGACCGGCACGGTGACGGGCCTCGGGTCCGCCGCCGACGTCGTCGGCGCCGCGACGCACAGCGAGCCCGGCGCCCACGGACTGGTCTTCCTGCCCTACCTCTCCCCCGCCGGCGAACGGGCGCCGTTCCTCGACCACCGACGCCCGCGGGAGCCTGCACGGGCTCAGCCTCGAGCACACCCGCGAGGACGTCGCGCGCGCGGTCGTGGAGGGCCTGGCCCACACGGTCCGCGAGTGCCTCGAGTCCGCCGACGGTCGGCCCACGACCCTGCGCCTGGCCGGTGGCGGCGCGCGCAGCGACGCCTGGTCGCAGATGATCGCCGACCTGCTGGGCAGCCCGGTCACGCGCTGCTCGGACGACGAGGTCGGCGCCCGCGGTGCGTACGTCGCCGGGCTGGTCGCCACCGGAGCGGCCAGCGACCACGCGCGAGGCCGTCGCCGAGCACGTGGTGCCCGCCGACGTCCTCGAGCCCCGCCGGGCCGAGGCCGAGCGCTACGCCGAGCTGCACGCGCGCTACCTCCGGGTCCGCGACCACGCAGCCTCGTCCTGGGACGCCGAGCGGTGAGCGAGGTGTGGGTCGGTCTCGACCTCGGCACCCAGGGCGCCCGCGCGGTGGCGCTCACGGAGACCGGCGAGGTCGTCGGCCGCGGAGCGCGTCCGCTGACCAGCCGTCGTACTCCCGGCCGGCACGAGCAGGACCCCGACCACTGGTGGGCCGCCGGGTCCGCCGCGATCGCGGAGGCGGTCGCGGACCTGCCCGAGAACGCCGTGTCCGGGGTCGCGATCGACGCCACCTCGGGCACGGTCCTCGTCGCCGACCACCACGGTCGCGCCCCTGACCCCGGCGCTGATGTACGACGACAGCCGCGCCGGCGGCGACCTGCTCGACCGGGTCAACAAGGTCGGCGGGCCGCTGTGGGAGCGGCTCGGCTACCAGCGGATGCAGGCCGGCTGGGGCCTGCCCAAGCTGCTCTGGCTGCTCGAGCACCACCCCGAGGCACGCCACGGCCGGCTCCAGCACCAGGGCGACCACGTGGTCGCCCGCCTGGTCGGCACCGCGTCCGGCCGGGAGGTGGCCACCGACCTCAGCAGCGCGCTGAAGACCGGCGCCGACCAGATCGACGAGGTCTGGCCCGTCGAGCTGCTCGAGCGCGCTGGGCCTGCCCGCGTCGCTCTTCCCCGAGCTGGTGCGACCGAGCACCCCGCTCGGCGTCGTCTGCCCGCGCGGCCGCGGCCGCCACCGGGCTGCAGGCCGGCACCCCGGTGCTCGCCGGGGCGCACCGACGGCTACGCCTGCCCAGCTCGCCTCCGGCGCCCTCGAGCCGGGCAGCTGGAACGTCGTGCTCGGCACCACGATGGTCTTCAAGGGCGTCACCACCGCGCTGCTGCACGACCCGGGAGGGGTCGTCTACAGCCACAAGGCTCCCGGCGGCGAGTGGCTGCCCGGCGGCGCCTCGAGCACCGGCGCCGGCGTCGTGGCCACCGGACTTCGACGAGGCCCGGCTCGACGACCTCACCGCCGCGGCCCCCGACCACGAGCCCGCCGGCTCGGTGACCTACCCGCTGGCCGGGGAGGGCGAGCGGTTCCCCTTCGTCGCACCCGACGCCCGGGGCTTCGCGCTGCGCGAGCCACGCGACGAGGCCGAGCGGTTCGCCGCCGTCCTGCAGGGCGTCGCCTTCGTCGAGCGGCTCTCGCTCGACGTGCCTCGACCGCCTCGGCGCACCCCTCGACGGGCGTCACGTCAGCACCGGCGGAGGATCGTCCAACGCCTACTGGACCCAGCTGCGAGCCGACGTCACCGGTCGTGACCTCGAGGTGCCCGAGCGTGGCCGGGGTCGGCAGCCGGGGTCGCCGTGCTCGCGGCGTCCTCGGTGGGCGACCTCGCCGGTCGGGCTCGCGACATGGTGCCCTCGGGGCGTCGTCCACCGCCACGACGCCGAGCGCGGTGCGAGGTTCCTGCCGGCCTACCGTGAGCTGGTCGGCGCCCTCGCCGAGCGGGGATGGCTCGATGCCGCCCAGGCCGAGCACGCGGACCGGAGGGCCGCCTCGTGACCGACCTCTTCCTCGTGCGCCACGGCGAGACCGTGTGGCACTCCGAGAACCGCTACGCCGGCACGCACCGACATCGAGCTCACCGCCCTCGGCCTGCGCCAGGCCGGGCTGCTCGCCGGCTGGGCCGCCGCGGCCGGGCTCGACGCCGTGTGGTCGTCCCCGCTGTCGCGGGCCCGCCGTACGGCCGCTGAGTCCGGCGCTCGCACCGGCGCTCGAGGTGTGCCTCGACCCGCGGCTGCGCGAGCTCGACTTCGGAGCGGCCGAGGGCCTGCACGAAGTCGGACATGGCCACGTCGTTCCCCGCGGAGCTGGCCGCGTTCCACGACGACCCCGTGGCCCACCACCTCCCGGACGGGGAGGACCCGGACGACGCGGCCGCGCGCTTCGTGACGTGCCTGGAGGACATCGCCGCCGAGCACCCCGAGGGCCGGGTCCTCGTGGTCGCGCACACCACGGCGATCCGCCTCGCCGTCTGCCGGATGCTGGGGATCCCGCTGGGTGACTACCGGCGGGTGTTCCCCGCCGTCGGCAACTGCGCGCTCACCGAGGTCCGCCTCGCACGACGGGCAGGCCTCGATCCTGCAGTTCAACACCCCGCATCGGCGACACCTCGACCAGCCGACGCCCCATGACCAGCCACACCGTCCTGGCCGCCGGCGACCACTTCGTGCTCGCCGACCGACTGGCCGACGCCATCCGCACGCAGTGCGGCGACGTCGACGTGAACGAGCTGACCCTGCCCTGGCCCGAGGTCCCGTTCGGCCCGGTCGGCGGAGGTCGACGAGGCCTCCGGCACCGAGGAGGAGCTGATCGAGCACCTGCGCGGGGCCGTGGCGTGCGTGACCCAGATGGCGCCGCTGACCGAGTCGGTGCTCGAGGCCTGCCCCGACCTCCGGTTCTTCGGGGTCGGCCGGGGTGGTCCGGTGAACGCCGACGTCGCCGCAGCCACCCACCACGGGGTGGTGGTCACCCGCGCGCCGGGTCGCAACGCGGTCGCGACCGCGGAGCACACGATCACGATGCTGCTGGCGGCCGCGCGGCGGATCACCACCGCGCACGACGAGCTCGCCGGCGGCACCTGGCGGGGTGACTTCTACCGCTACGACGCGGTCGGTCCCGAGGTCGCCGGCAGCACCGTGGGCCTGGTCGGGCTCGGGGAGATCGGCGGGCGGGTCGCCGACCGGCTGGAGGCCTTCGGGGCGACCGTCCTCGTCCACGACCCGTACCTGCCCGAGGACCATCCGCGCGCCGGGTCCGCCGTCGAGCTCGACGACCTGCTCGGGCGCTCGACGTTCGTCAGCCTGCACGCACGGCTCACGAAGGACAACGAGCAGATGATCGGGCGCGACCAGATCGCGCTGATGCCGGCCGGGTCGGTGCTGGTCAACTGCGCGCGCGGCGGCCTGCTCGACTACGACGCCCTGTGCGACGCCCTCGAGTCCGGCCACCTGCTCGGTGCGGGCATCGACGTCTTCCCCGACCGAGCCCGTGCCGGAGGACTCGCGCCTGCTGCGAGCGCCGCACCTGGTGATGTCCCCGCACCTGGCCGGGGCGAGCCGGCAGACCGCCGACAACGCCGTCGAGATCATCGTCGGCGACCTCGCGCGGTTCCTCGACGGCCGGGCGCCCGAGCACGCGGTCAACCCGGAGGTGCTGGGCTCGACCTCCTGACCACCCCGTGCTGCCCGGCTCCCCCGTCGACCGCATCGTCTCGAGCTGCGGGAGCTCGTCGGTCGTCACGCGGTGACGGTCCGGCGTCCGGTAGCTGCGGCCCGGTGGGAAGACGCGCGCGGCGTCGGCGACCGAGGCCCGCAGCACCAGGCCCGCAGCACCAGGCCCGCAGCACCGGACGCGCAGCACCCGGCCGATGAGTCTGCTCGCGCACCTGGGTCGACCCCGTCGAGACACGGACCCGCACCCGAGACCCTGGAGCCGACGTGAGCGCGACGTACACCTTCGACATCTTCTCGAGCCTGGACGGGTTCGGCTCCTACGACGAGCCGGGTGACTGGGGCGGCTACTGGGGCAAGCAGGGGCCCGAGCTGCTCCGGCGGCGTCTCGAGCTGTACGGCGGGGAGCAGCGGCTGGTCCTCGGCGCCACCACCTTCCGACAGTTCCAGACCATGCTGGGGGCGGGCACCGAGGAGTCGGGCGTGCTCGACGAGTGGGTCGGCGCGATGCGCGCGCTCCCGCTGACGGTGGTGTCCTCGACGCTGCAGGAGGCGTCGGGGTGGCCGGACGCGACGGTCGCCGCCGGCGACGCGGTCGAGATCGTGACCAGGCTCAAGGCGCAGTCCGAGGCTCCCCTGCGCTCGCACGGCAGCCTGTCGCTCAACCGGGCGCTCCTGGCCGCCGGACTGGTGGACCAGATCCACGTCACCGTCTTCCCGGTGGTCACCGGGCAGTCCGGGACGGACCCCGTCCTCGGTGGTGCGCCGGACATGGACCTGGAGCTGCTCGAGAGCCGCACCCTCGACGGGCGCACTCAGGAGCTCGTCTACCGCCCGAGCCTGCACTGAGTCCCCCGGTCAGCCCTGGGAAGACGCGCACGGCCACGCCGTCACGGCATGCCGCTCTTGCTAGGTTCGGCGCGTGCCGGTGCGCGAGGCGGGGACCGCCGACGTCGAGGTGATGGTCACGCTCGCCGCCGCCAAGCGGCGTGAGTACGAGCCCCGTGCGCCGACCTTCCAGCGGATCGCGGCCGACGCTGTCGAGGTCCACCGGCCGTGGCTGGCCCGGCTGGTCGACGACCCCGCCGTGGGCACCTTCGTGCACGAGGACGGCGATGGCGCGGTTGACGGCTTCGTCGTCGTCACGACACGTCCCGCGCCGCCCGTCTACGACCCGGGCGGGCCGACGGCGCTCGTCGACGACTTCACGGTCGCCGCGCCCGAGATGTGGCCCAGCGCCGGCGCTGCGCTGCTGCGGGCCGCGACGGACTGGGCCCGGGCGCAGGGTGCCGCACAGGTCGTCGTGGTCTCGGGACCGCACGACGCGCCGAAACGATCGGTGCTGCGCGAGGCGGGGCTGTACGTCGGCTCCGAGTGGTTCACGGCGCCGTTGACTGCCCGGAGCGACTCCGGTGACTGAGCCGCCCGACCTGGCCAGACATGCCTGGCGCATCGAGGAGCGCGAGTACGCACGGCACGAGCAGCGACGCGGCCGCCGCCACGCCTACGAGCATCTCGACCCTGCACGGACCGCGCTGGTCGTCGTCGACATGGTGCCGTTCTTCGTCGAGGAGAACCCGTACTGCCGTGGGATCCTCGCGCCGATCACCCGGCTCGCCTCGACGCTGCGCGCCGCGGGCGGGACCGTCGCCTGGGTCCTGCCCGGCAGCGCACCCACCGCGGGCGAGGAGTTCCTCGGACCCGAGGTGGCCGCGATGTACGCGCGCTCCGGGGGCGAGGGCCCGCTTCGTCAGCGGGTCTGGCACGAGCTCGAGGTCGATGACGAGGATCTCGTGGTCGAGAAGACCGCTGCGAGCGCGTTCTTCCCGGGTCGGTGCGACCTCGACGCCACGCTCCGGGCGCGCGGGATCGACACCGTCCTCGTCACCGGCACCGTCACCAACGTCTGCTGCGAGTCCTCGGCCCGCGACGCGAGCACGCTCGGCTACCGCGTCGTGATGGTGGCCGATGCGAACGCTGCCCGTCGCGACGAGGACCACAACGCTGCGCTCCACACGATCTACCGCACGTTCGGCGACGTACGGCCGACCGACGAGGTCCTCGACATGGTCGTGACCGGCGTACCTGACTCGGGCGTCGACGGCTGTCGGACGGCGTCGGCATGATGGGGGCATGACTGCGCGCCGCGGGCTCTTCGTCGCCCCCTTCGACGCCTTGGCCGACCCGCGGGTCGTGGGCGACCTCGCCGCCGCGGCCGAGCAGGCCGGCTGGGAAGGCTTCTTCGTCTGGGACCACGTGCAGTACGGCGAACGCGTCACCGCGATCGCCGACGTGTGGACCTGCTGCGCCGCGGTCGCGATGCGGACCGAACGGATGCTCCTCGGGCCGATGGTGACGCCGCTGGCCCGGCGACGTCCCCACGTGCTGGCCCAGCAGGCAGCGAGCCTGGCCGTGCTCTCGGGTGGCCGGTTCGTGCTCGGCCTCGGTCTGGGCGACGACGGGGCGCGCGAGTTCAGCGCGTTCGGTGACGAGACCGACCCGAAGGTGCGCGGCCGGATGCTCGACGAGGGGCTCGAGGTCGTCACCGACCTGCTCGCGGGCGGGCCGGTCGACCACGACGGCGCGCACTACGCCGCCCGCGGTGTCCACAGCGCGACGGTTCCTGCCGTCCCGATCTGGCTGGCAGGGCGGTTCGGCAACCGCGCGCCTCTACGTCGCGCCGTGCGGCACGACGGCTTCTTCGTGATCGGGCTCGACGGGCCCGACGACCTCGACGGCGTGGTCGCGAGCCTGACCGAGCTCGACCCGCGGCCCGGCTTCGACGTCGTCGTCGACCTCCGACCCGAGCAGGACGCTGCCGAGTGGTCCGGGAGCGGCGCCTCCTGGGTGCTGACCCGGATCGGGCCGTTCGACATCGACGTCGACGAGGTCTCGCGGATCATCGCCGCAGGCCCCTGAGCAGGACGCTGACCCTGTGGAACATCCGTTGCTTACAAACGTATGTTCGATAATATTCCTCCATGTCCGCCGCCCTTGACGATGTCCGTGGTCTGACCGCCACGCTCGTCGCGTGCCCGGTCGACGTCGGGGGTCACGACCGGGCGGCGGATGCGGAGCGGGTCGAGACGATCGCGGCGATGGAGCGGTTGAAGTCCGCGTTGTGCGCGGCCCAGGCCGACCTCGCCGTGGGGTTGGACGCCTCGGTGCGCGAGCAGGACCGGGTCGCTGGTCTCCCCGCGGCCCGTCGCGGGCGTGGGGTCGCGGCCCAGGTCGCGCTCGCCCGTCAGGAATCACCCCACCGCGCTCAGGTCCTGCTCGGGCTGGCCAAGGACCTCGCCACCGACCTGTCCTGCACCCGCGAGGCGCTCTACGACGGGTCGCTCAACGAGTTCCGAGCGATGATCGTGGCCCGTGAGAGCGCCATCCTCGAGCGCGAGGACCGCGCCCGCGTCGACGAGGACATCTGCGGCACGGCGACTGGCGGGGGCCGACCGGGTCTCGACGGTGTCGGCACCAAGCGCCTCGTCGGGGAAGCTGCGCAAGCGCTGCTACGCCCTGGACCCCGCCAGTGTCGTACGCCGTGCACGCAAGGCCGAGACCGAGCGACGCGTGAGCACCCGGCCCGCACCCGACGCGATGGCCTACCTGACCGGGCTGCTGCCGATGGTCCAGGCCATCACCGCCCAGGTCGCGCTCGGCCGCGAGGCCGACCGGTTGCGATCCGAGGGCGACCCGAGGACCCGCGGCCAGCTGATGGCCGACCTGATGGTCGAGCGCCTCACCGGCCAGACCGCCGCGACCGCGGTCCCGGTCAGCCTCGGGGTCGTGATGTCGGATACGAGTCTCCTCGGCGCCGGCCACGAACCCGCCCTCGTCCCCGGCTGGGGACCCGTGCCCGCCCAGATCGCCCGCGAGGCCATCGCCCGCGCCACCGAGGACACGCAGGCCTGGATCCGCCGCCTCTACGCCGACCCCACCGGCAACCTCGTCGCCCTGAGCACCCAGCAGCGTCTCGTCACCGACGGGATCGGCGCCTACCTCCAGGCCCGCGACCAGGGCCTGTGCCGCACCCCCTGGTGCGACGCCCCCACCCGACACGCCGACCACATCGTCCCCGCCGCCGACGACGGCCCCACCACCGCCGAGAACACCCAGGGCCTGTGCGAGGCCTGCAACCACACCAAACAAGCCCCGGCTGGACCCACCAGGTCGTCGACGACCTCGTCGCCCGGCACACCGTCGAGACGACCACCCCCACCGGGCACCGACACCGCTCCCGCGCACCCGCCCCACCCACACCGGCACCGCACCGGCACCGGCACCGGCACCCGAACGCCGCGTCGACCTCGAGTGGCGCCTTCTCGAACGCCTCGGCCACGCCGCCTGATCGCGCACGCGGTGGGTGACCGTGCCCGTAGCCGCCAGGTCTCGCGTCCCCGCGACGATCGGGTCAGAGGCCTGACCGCAACAGCTCCGGCAACCGCTCCCCCGCAGCCCTGCCCGCCGCCCGCAACCGCGTGACCACAGCGACCCGCTCGACGTCGTCCGGGTCGACGCCCCGCGTGGCCGCCCCGAACCCGTCGAGCCGGGAGCCCACGATCCACCGACCGAGCTCGCGCTCGCTGGACCACCGCGCCTGGTTGAGCATCCCGACCGCCTGCATGCTGAGCCAGGTCAGCGGCTCGTCGGGCAGCGGCACCACGCCGCAGATCTCGTTCTTGACCGCATCGTCGTCGTAGTGCGCCTCGACCCACGCGATCATCGCGGCGCTGAACGTCGGCTGGAACGGCCGGACGAACTGCGGGGTGATCACCTCGCCGTCGAAGACGGGCACCGGCGGCCGCCGGTCGACGGCACTGGCCGAGCAGTCGACGTACAACGCGCCCGGCGGGACGTGGACCTCGCCGCGCTCCAGCACCACCCGGGTCGGCTCGACGCGGGTGACCCGACCCATCCGGACCACGCGGCGGATCCCGCGCAGCACCTCCAGCTCGGCCTCCGAGACGACGGCGGCGTGGTACATCGTCGGCTCGACAACCGGGTCGAGCCGCAGCAGCTGACCGGTCCGCTCCAGCCGCGCGAACAGGTCCGGCACCGACACCGCCTCGGCGATCGCCTCGAGCTGGGTCGAGAACGCCCCGATCGTGTCGAGGAAGAACTCCTCGCCCGGCTGCACGAAGCGCCGGTTCAGCATCCACGAGTCGCGCGGCACCACCCACGTGATCACGTCCGGGTCGACACCGCGCTCGAGCAGCCACAGGCAGGCGTCGATCCCCGTCTTGCCCGCCCCCACCACGACGTACGCCGCCGGCGGGGTGCCGAGCCTGCCCAGCGCGGCCAGGCCGTTGACCGGGATGCACGTCGCCCCCTCGGCCACCTCGTAGCGAGGAGGGTGGGTCGCGGGCACCGCGGTGTTGAGGTACGTCGTGTCGACGACCCGGCGGCGTACCCGCACCGACGTCACGGCCCCGCTGACCAGCGACGTCACCGTGTGCGCGCCGTCGTCGCCGCGCGCGTGCTCCGACATCGGGTGGTAGGCCACGCGGCCGGTGGCGACCAGGTCGGCCATCACCTGCTCGTAGTAGGCGAGCAGCTCGGCCGCGCTCGCCCGCTCGGTGAACCCGAGGTTGAGCGGGTCGGTATCGCGCCCGTCGCCGCCCAGCGCGCGCGAGCTCACCCCGTAGTAGGCCGAGGGCTGGTGCAGCCGGACGAACGGATAGGCATCGTTCCAGTGACCGCCGGGGGCGTGGTGCCGGTCGACGACCAGCACGCGGGCGTCGCTCTCGACCACCAGCGAGTCGACGAAGGCCATCCCGACCGCCCCGCTGCCGACGACGAGGTAGTCGGTCTCCAGGGGCTCGCTGTCCGTCACCCCCTCACCCTGGCAGGCCGACGCCGCCCCGGTCACCCGCGCGGGGGATCGGCGCGCTGGTCGGGCGCGCCATGCTCGACCCATGAGCAACGACACCGACACCGGAGACCGCGAGCACCTCGTCGAGCTGATGAAGGACATGCCGATCTGCATGTTCACCACCTTCGGCACCGAGGGCCCGCGCAGCATCCCCATGTCGCGCCAGGAGGTCGAGCCCGACGCCGAGATGTGGTTCATCACCGCTCGCGACACCGAGCACACCCGCGCGATCCAGCACGAGTCACAGGTCGCCCTGACCTTCTCCTCGCGCGACTCCTGGGTGGCGCTGACCGGGCGCGCCGAGGTCGTCGACGACACCGACAAGCTCGCCGAGCTGTGGAACACCTTCGCGGAGGCCTGGCTGCCCGGCGGCCCCGAGGACCCCAACGCCGTGCTGCTGCGCGTCGACGTGGACCAGGCGGAGTACTGGGACACCCCCGGCGGCAAGGTCGCCTCGCTGATCAGCTTCGCCAAGGTCAAGCTGACCGGCGACACCTACGACGCCAACCACGGCACGGTCGCGCCGTAGTGCTGTGATGGGGGCGTGGCCCCCAGCAGCTCGCGCGCGCAGCTCGCCCTCGTGGCGAGCGTGCAGATCCTCGGGCTCGCCGTCTGGTTCTCCGCGACGGCGATCTCGCCGACGCTGCGCACCGAGTGGGACCTCTCGGCCACGGCCGCGGTCTGGCTGACCGCGTCGGTCCAGATCGGGTTCGCGCTCGGCGCCGTCACCTCCTCGGCCCTCGGCCTGCCCGACCGGTTCGTGCCCCAGCGGCTGATGGCGACCTGTGCTCTGGCGGCCTCCGCGTGCACGGCCCTGCTGGCGACGTACGCCGACGGGTTGGCGCTCGCCGTCCCCCTGCGGCTGCTCACCGGCCTGTTCCTGGCCGGGATCTATCCCGTGGGGATGAAGCTGACCGCGTCGTGGGCCGAGCCGCTCGACCGTGGCAAGGCCTTCGGACGGCTGATCGGCGCGCTCACCCTCGGCTCCGCGCTGCCGCACCTGATCACCAGCGCCGGACCCCTGCCCTGGCGCGGTGTGATGGCTGCCGCGTCACTGCTCTGCCTGGGCGCCGCCGCGGTGGCCCTGCTCCTCGTACGACCCGGTCCGTTGCTGGCCACCGGTGCCCGCCCGGAGGCCCGGTTCGTCCTCGACGGGTTCAAGGCCCGCGGCCCGCGGCTGGCCAACCTCGGCTACTTCGGGCACATGTGGGAGCTCTACGCCTTCTGGACGTGGTTGCCCGCCTTCCTGCTCGCCGCCCGCGGGCTGCCCGGCGGCTCGCTCGACCAGGGCGTCAGCCTGCTCACCTTCGCCACCATCGGCGTCGCCGGCGTGGCCGGGTGCCTGGTCGGCGGGTGGGCCTCCGACCGGTTCGGACGCTCGCCCGCGGCGGTCACCGCGCTGGTCGCCAGCGGCCTGTGCTGCCTCGCGTCGCCGTTGTTCTTCGCCGGCCCCAGCGCGCTGCTGGTGGCCTTCCTCGCCGTCTGGGGCGCGGCCGTGATCGCCGACTCCGGGGTGTTCTCGACCGCGCTCAGCGAGACCGCCGACCAGCGCTACGTCGGCACCGCGCTGACCGTGCAGACCGCGATCGGCTTCTCCCTGACGGTCGTGACCATCCAGCTGCTGCCCCTGCTGGCCGCCGCCGTGACCTGGCAGTACGCGTTCTGGCTGCTCGTGCCCGGCCCGCTGCTCGGCGCCGTCGCCATGCGACGCTTCCGCACCGTGAGCCAGCCCACGCCCGCGGCAGCCTGAGCCGCCGGAACAAGCCCGGCGACCCGGGACGTTGGACCCGGCATGGCTCTTGACCAGTTCTCGGCAGACCAGAGCAGCACCCGACCCCAGGACACGGCCGCTCCCCCCGCGCCCGATCCGCAGACCCGCGTCGTCATCGGCGGGCTGCTGATCGGCCTCGTGCTCGGAGGCGTGATCTGGCAGCGCTCCGGCGGCGTCACCGCCACGCTGTACGCGATCGGTGCCGCGCTCGGGTTCGTGCTCTTCCACAGCCGTTTCGGCTTCACCTCCGCCTGGCGCCAGCTGGTCGCCGTACGTCAGGGTGCCGGGCTGCGCGCCCACACCCTGATGCTGGCCGCCGCCGCGACGATCTTCGCGCCGATCCTGGCCACCGGCGCCTCCTTCGGTGGCGGTACGCCGTCCGCCTCGCTCGCGCCGCTGGGCGTCGGCGTCGTGGTCGGTGCGTTCCTGTTCGGCGCCGGGATGCAGATCGGTGGCGCCTGCGCCTCCGGCACGTTGTTCGCGGTCGGCAGCGGCCAGACCGCGATCGTGCTGACCCTCGGCGGGTTCGTGATCGGCTCGACCCTCGGCGCGTGGCAGTTCTACTTCTGGGCCGACCTGCCCTCGTTCGGGCCGGTCTCGCTGGCCGACACCCCGGCCGGCTACCTGGGTGCGTGGCTGATCACCCTGGCCGCGCTCGGGCTCGTCGTCGCGCTGACCTACGTCGTCGCCCGCGGTCGCCGCGTCCCGCCGCAGGGCCGGCCCGCCACCGCCCGCGGCCTCGGCCGGGTCGTCCGTGGTTCGTGGCCGCTGTGGGTCGGCGCGCTCGGCCTCGCCGCGCTCAACGGGCTCGTGCTCTTCCTCTCCGGCAAGGCCTGGGGCATCACCTCGGCGTTCGCGCTGTGGGGCTCCAAGCTGCTCGACCTCGTCGGGGTCGACGTCACCGCGTGGCCCTACTGGGCCGACAAGGCGGCTTCCTACGACGCCGGCGTGCTCGGCGACACCACCTCGGTGATGGACCTCGGAGTCATGGTCGGCGCCCTCGTCGCCTCCGCCGCGGCCGGCGCCTGGACGCTGCACCGCAAGGTGCCCGGGCGACTCGCGCTCGGCGCCGTGATCGGCGGGATCATGATGGGCTACGGCGCCCGGATCGCCTACGGCTGCAACATCGGCGCCTACTTCGCCGGCATCGCCTCCTTCAGCCTCCACGGCTGGCTCTGGGGCGCCGTGGCGCTGCTGGGCACCGTGGCCGGGCTCAAGCTCCGCCCGCTCTTCGCCCTGGGCAACCCGAAGCCGACCGACTCGGTCTGCTGACAAGCGGCACCTCGACCAGCAATCACCGGCACCTCGGCACTCAGGCGCCGTAGGGCGTGAGCAGCTGGTCGACCGGCGCCTCGTCGTCGGTGAGCACCTGCGCGTCGCCGACCCAGTCCGCGAGGGCCTCGCCCGAGAGCACCTGCCAGTCGAGGTCGCGCTCGCCCATCCGCGCCGTGATCGCGTCCGCGTCGACCTCCCGGTCGGAGGCCACGGCGACCAGGTTGCCGCCGCCGGTCCGCTCGACGACGTCGGCCGGGGCGAGCACCACGACGTGGTCGAAGACCGCCGCGAGCGTGGCCACCTCGGCGCGGGCGAAGGCGAGCGGGCCGTGGTCGATCAGGTTGGCGGCGTACACCCCGTCGGGAGCGAGCACCCGATCGACCTCGGCGAGCAGCTCCACGGTGGTCAGGTGCCAGGGCACGCTGATCCCGCCGAACGCGTCGCCCACCATCAGGTCGCGGCTGTCGTCGCCGAGGTCGTCGAGACCGAGGCGGGCGTCCTCGACGCGAACGTCGATCCCGTCCCCCGTGACCAGACCGAGCTGCTCGACGTCGAGGTCGACCACACCGCCGTCGATCTCGGAGACCGTGGTCCGCGTGCCGGGTCGCACCGCGTCGAGGTAGCGCGGCAGCGTCGCTCCGCCCGCACCGAGGAAGTGCGTACGCAGGGCCGCGTCCTCCGCGGCGTCGGGGTACGCCGCGTCGCTGACCGAGGCGAGCGCCTTGACGTAGTCGAACTCCAGGTAGGTCGGGTCGGCCAGGTCGACGTAGGAGTGCCGCAGACCGTCGAGCACCAGCGTGCGCCCGGCGTCACGGTCGGGATCGACCATGACCACCGCGCAGTGGTACGTCGTCTCGACGTCGCAGCCGCCCGGTGCGACGACCGCGCCCAGCCCGCCGGCGGCGACGACCGCGGCGGCACCGATCCGCGACCCGGTCCCCCAGCCGCGCACCCGCAGGTCGACCACGAGGCCGCCGAGCAGCAGCAGGACCCCGAGGCCGACCAGGATCGTGCTGACCGGGACGCGGGAGATCAGCACGAAGCCGGTGACCACCGTCCCGGCGATCGCGCCCGCGGTGCCCAGCCCCGAGAGCCGTCCCACGACCGTGCCGGTCTCGGCGAGGCTCGAGAGCCGCAGCGTCGTGACGATCGGGGTGACGGCCGAGAGCAGCGCGCCCGGCACCAGGATCGAGAAGAGCGCGAGCAGCAGGAACAGCGGCGGCGCGAGCTCGGCGCTCGTGCGCACCGCCGCCGGCGTCACGGCCACGACCGCGCCGGAGATCCCCAGCGCGGGACCGAGCAGGCGGCGCGGGTCGGTCGCGTCGGCCGCGCGTCCGCCCAGCCACGCCCCGGCTGCGATCGCGGTCAGCGCCGTGCCGATCACCAGGGTGCTGGTCTCCAGCGTCAGCCCGAGGTAGGGAGCCAGGAGGCGCAGCGCGACCAGCTCGACGACCAGCACGGCCGCCGAGCTGCCCGCGACCAGGAAGCCGGCGGTGCGGGACCCGAGGGACTGCCGGGGTGCTGCCACGTCGCTCACGGGCCCCAGCATGCTGGGCGAGCGCAAGAGTTGCGCCCTCGACCCGCGAAGACTGCGCTGTCGGCTCGCAAAGACTGCGCTCTCGGCGGGTCAGTCGATCTGGCGCAGCAGGACCACGATGCCGGCAGGCACGGCCA
Organism: uncultured Actinomycetota bacterium; assembly: GCA_963740745.1. Lineage (GTDB taxonomy): Bacteria > Actinomycetota > Actinomycetes > Propionibacteriales > Nocardioidaceae > Nocardioides. The sequence continues at coordinate 148,946 of CAVUFK010000007.1, read as the reverse complement.
CGAGCACGATCACGGAGAAGGTGACCAGGACCGCCACCGTGCCGACGACGGTGAGGGCCGCGCCGATCAGGACGACCGGGAGCGTGATGCCGACGTAGGCGGCCAGGAACAGCGCGGCGAGGGTCTCGCTGCGCTTCTCGGGCGCCGCGAGGCCGGCCACCGTGGTGACGGCGGAGGAGAAGACCAGTCCGACCCCGCCGACGGCGAGCATCCCGCCCGCGACGAACCCGACCAGCGACGCGGCCAGCGCGCCGATCGCGATCACGACCATGCCCGCGGCGACCAGCCCGGCACCGGTCTGGAGCCGGCGACGCTGCGTCAGCCGGGCGAGCGCCACCTGGCTGACCGCGGCCGAGCTGACGATCACCGTCGCCGTGGCCCCGATCGCCACACGCGAGGTGATGTCGAGGGTGTCGGTGAGGAACCTGCCGGTCAGCGAGGTCACGAAGCCGAGCACCGCGAAGCCGGCCAGCGCCGCGACCGAGGCGCCGACCAGGGCCGCCTTCGCCGCGGGGTCCACCGAGACCCGCTGCGGGCGGTAGTGCCACTCCTGCTCGCGCTGCTGCGCGGGCACGGTCTCGGGCGCGCGCAGCGCGACCAGGACGACCGGCAGCATCGCGACGGCGTACACGAGGTAGGGCAGGGCCAGCGGGCGCGGACCGAGCGCGATCAACGCGGCGACCAGCGGGCCGACCCCGAGACCGAGCAGGTTGGTCGAGGTCGCCACCGTGCGCCCGAGCAGCCCGTCGGACTCGGGCTGCCACCGTCCGTGCAGCTCGGTGAGCCAGGCGGTGATCGTCGCGGAGAGCGCGCCGACACCCAGCCCGGTGGCGAACCGCAGCACCAGGAGTCCCGGCTCCTGCGGGAAGAGCGCGAACAGCACCGCGCAGGCGATCTCGAGCACGACCACCGCCGCCACGACGGGTCGGCGCCCGACGTGGTCGCTGACGTGCCCGGCCGTCAGCAGGCCGACGATCACCCCGAGGCCGTACGCCGCGAAGACCAGCGTCACCGTGAACGTCCCGAACCCGTCACGCTCCTCGTAGAGACCGTAGAGCGGGGTCGGCACGGTCATGAACGACATCACCAGCACGAAGCCGACCGCCAGCAGCCAGAAGCTGCGGCCGGCCGCCCGACGATCGGTGTCCGAGATGGTCGCGGTCGGGGAGCTCACACCGGTCTCAAGCGAGCGGGCCGGAGCGTTGTTCCACCGCCGCGACGGGGACGACCAGCGCGTCGAGGGCGACGCAGCCCTCCTGGCCGACGGCGAGAGGGTTGACGTCGAGCTCGGCGATCAGGTCGCCGACGTCGGCGGCGAGGTCGGAGAGGGCGACGAGGGCCTGCGCGACCGCGGCGCGGTCGGCAGCGGGACGACCCCGCACGCCGTCGAGGATCGGCGAGACGGCCAGCTTGGCGATCATCCGCCTCGCGATCGGCTCGTCGATCGGCACCAGGCCGAGCTGGCGGTCGCCGAGGACCTCGATGAACACCCCGCCACCGGCGACGAGCACCAACGAGCCGAACTGCGGGTCCGAGACCACCCCGAGCGCGAGCTCGATCTCGGGCAGCACCATGGGCGCGAGCAGCACCGCGGGTCCGAGCCGCGCCGCGAGGTCGTCGTACGCCGTGCGCACCTGGTCGGCGTCGAGGAGGTTCAGCAGCACGCCGCCCGCGTCGGACTTGTGCAGCAGACCCTCCTCAGCGGTCTTGGCCACGACCGGGTAACCCATCCGCTCCGCAGCCGCCACCGCCTCCTCGGCCTCACCCACGACCTCGTGGGCGACGACCGGCACCCCGTAGTCGCCCAGCAGGTCGAGGCCCTCGGCCTCGGTGAGGATCCGCGGCTCGGCCAGCCGGGCCCGCCAGCGCGCGGTCACGTCCGCCTCCGGCGCGGTCGGTGGTGCGACCGCCGCACTCCAGGCGAAGTCGCGGTAGGCCAGGGCGTTGCGCACCGCGACCAGTCCCGCGACCGTCCCGTCGAGGACCGGGATGCCGAGGGCGCTCATCCGCCGCGCGAGGTCCTGGCTCTCGGTGCCGACGTGGTTGGTCATCATCGCCACGGGCTTGGTCGTGCGCCGGTGCACCCGCCGGACAGATCCGCGCGAACGACTCGTGCAGGTAGAACGCCGAGGTCAGGTCGATCACGAACACCCCGATCGCGGTGTCGTCGTCGTCGAGCAGCGCCTGCCAGCACCGCTCGAAGATGTTCTGGTAGTCGCGTCCGGTCCCCCACGCATCGAGCGGGTTGATCGGCTCCAGCCCGTGGTCGAGGTGCTCGGCGAGCACCGCGGTCGTCCCCTGCGAGATCTGCGCGAACGGCACCCCCATGTCGGCGGCGAGGTCGACGAGCAGCTCGCGCTCGCCGCCGGAGTCGTGGATGCTGGCCAGCCCGCCGGCCGCAGGGCGGCGTGCGTCCGAGAGCAGCAGCGCGGTCGCGGCGAGCTCGTCGACCGAGCGCACCGGCAGCACGCCGTAGCGCTCGAACAGGGTGCGGTACGCCGCGTCGTCACCGGCGATCGCGCCGGAGTGGCTCAGCGCCAGCTCGGCCGCCTCCGGAGTGCGCCCCGCCTTGAGCGCGACGACCGGGATCCCCCGGTCCGCCGCCTTCTGCAGCGCCGGCCACGAACGCCGCCGGGCGGCGCACGGTCTCGACGAACAGCGCGACGACCCGCGTCGACTCCTGCTCGAGGGCGTAGTCGAGGTAGTCCGAGACCGTCGTGACCAGCTCCTGGCCCGGCGAGACCGCGAGGTTGAAGCGCAGCTTGCGGTCGTTCCACAGCAGCGAGGTCAGCACCGAGCCGGACTGCGCGATCAGGGTGACCCCGCCCTCCTCGAGCTCGTAGGGCATGTGGAACGGGAAGGCGCGCACCCACGCCTCGACGTTGTAGAAGCCCATGCAGTTGGCCCCCACGACCGGCAGGCGGCCTCGAGGCACAGGTCGCGCACCCGCCCGCGCAGGGTCGAGGTCCTGGTGTCCGAGGGCAGCATCGCGCTGCCCGGGATCACCAGGCCGCCGACCCCGAGGTCGATCGCGGTGCGGACCTGCTCCTCGAGCCGGTCGTTGCCGATGCCGAGCACGGCGAGGTCCGGCGCCGAGGGCAGGTCGGCGAGGCCCTCGTAGCACTGCCGACCCTCGATCTCGGCGTAGCGGGGGTTGACCGGGAACACCTCGCCGGGGAACCGCGACACCTCGAGCTCGAGGAGCATGTCGTTGCCCGCGGTGTTCGGCACGTTGGAGGCGCCGACCACCGCAACGGACCGTGGTGCCAGCATCCGGTCCAGGGGGTGCGCGCTCACGTGCCGAGCATGGCAGGGCCTGCTCCTTGACAGGTCCACCCTCGGCGAGGAACGTCGCCAGCATGGCCACCAGGCGTCGTCAGTGTGCATCGATGCAGGAGTTCGAGAGGCTGCTCGAGGAGCAGCCCTCGTTCCGCGCCAACCAGCAGCGCGCGGAGGACTTCACCGTCCGGGCGGTCGCCTCCGGGGAGGCCGGCCGCGTCGCCGACGAGCTGGTCACGATCCCCACCGTCGTGCACGTCGTCCACCACGAGGCCAAGGAGAACATCAGCACCGCTCAGGTCAGGAGCCAGCTGACGGCGCTGAACCACGACTTCCGCTCCACCAACCGCGACGCCGGCCTGGTGCCCGACCCGTGGCGGGGCCTGGTCGCCGACGCCAAGGTCACCTTCGAGCTCGCCACGACCGATCCGGACGGCCAGCCCACGGACGGCATCGTCCGCGTCGAGACCGAGCGCACGTCCTTCGGGGCCGGCGACGCCGTGAAGCGGGCCGGTCAGGGCGGGTCGCCCGCCTGGCCGACGGATGCCTACCTCAACATCTGGGTCTGCACGCTCGGCGGCGGCCTGCTCGGCTACGCCCAGTTCCCCGGGGGTCCGAAGGCGACCGACGGCGTGGTCATCCTCAACACCGCCTTCGGGACCCGGGGCAGCGCCGCGGCGCCGTTCGACAAGGGCCGGTCGCTGACCCACGAGGTCGGGCACTGGCTCAACCTGCGCCACATCTGGGGCGACACCCTGGACTGCAGCGGTGGTGACCGCGTCCCCGACACCCCGAACTGCGCGGGGCCGAACTACGGAACGCCCGTCTTCCCGAAGAAGAGCTGCCACAACGGCCCGAACGGCGACATGTTCATGAACTTCATGGACTACGTCGACGACGCGGCGATGTTCATGTTCACCGCCGGCCAGGTCGCTCGGATGAGCGCCTGCCTGGCCGGCCCGCGCAGCTCGTTCGTGTCGGCGTAGCCGCGGTGGACCCCGATCAGGTCAGTGGCCGTTGGCTGCACGCCCACGAGGAGGACACCGAGGACGAGATGGTCTTCCGTCCCGCGGACGCCGACCTCCCGCCGTCGCGGGGCCGGACCGGCTTCGCGCTGAGCCCGGACGGCAGCTTCACCGAGGTCGGGCTCGGCGCCGCCGACGTGCCGGAGGAGGCCACCGGCGGGTGGGTGCTCGACGGGGACACCATCACCCTGAGCGAGGGCGTCGCCCAGGGCGTCCCGCGCGAGATGCAGGTCGTCACCGCCGATAAGGACCGGCTCGTGGTCCGGCGTCGTCCCGAGGCCGGCTGAACCCACCGGGATCGGTGCGTCAGGCCCGCTCGCGCAACGCGTCGGTGAGCATCGCCACGAGCGCCTCGAGCTGGACGTCGCCCGCCGCCTCGGCGCTCTCGCCGGCGCCGTCGAGCGCGCGGGCGGCCAGGCCGGCCTTGGTGCCGATCAGCTCGGCGATGCGCGCGTCGATGGTCTGGGCCGCGATCACCCGCCAGGCGGTCACGGGCTCGGTCTGGCCGATGCGGTGCACCCGGTCGATGGCCTGGGTCTGCTCGGCGTCGGTCCACGACAGCTCGGCGAGCACCAGGTTGGAGGACACCTGGAGGTTCAGGCCCACCCCGGCCGCGGTCAGCGAGCAGACGATGACCTCGCACTCGGGGTCCTCGTCGAAGGACTTCAGCGCCTTGGCCCGCGCGGTGGCGGACTGGTCGCCGCGGATCGAGGCGTAGCCGATCCCACGCTGGGCGAAGAGCGCCTCGGCCTCGTCCATGACGTCGACGTGCTTGGCGAAGAACACGACCTTGCCGACGTTGCGGGCCAGCTGGGCGGCGTAGTCGGCGGCCAGACCGGCCTTGGCCTGGCCGATGCGGCGCATCATCGAGAACACGTTCTCCCCGGTCTTGGCCGTGGAGTCCTCGCGCTCCCAGGTCGCGACCCGGCGGACGAGCTCGTGGTCGATCCCGTCGGCGCCGGTGATGATCGGGCCCGACGTCCGGGTCTCGAGCGCGGTGTCGTAGCGGGCCACCAGACGGCGCACCAGCTCGCGCTCGGCCTTGGCGATCGAGCGGCCGGCCTCGCCGTCGAGCTCGACGGTCAGGTCGGCGACCCGGCGTGCGGGGATGTCGGAGGCGACGTCGACCTTGCGACGCCGCACGATGCCCAGGTCGACGACCTTGCCGCGCGCGGAGGGGTAGAACCCGCGGTCGGCCGGGGTCAGCCCGACCTCCTCGAGGGAGTCCATCAGCGGCGGGAGCGGCTTCTTGTCGTCGATCCAGCCCAGGAACTGCCAGATCGCGCGGAAGTCCTCGATGTCGTTGATCAGCGGGGTCCCGGTCAGGGCCATCAGCAGCGGACGGCCGACGCGCTCGCGGATGGCCGCGGAGAGCGCCAGCACGTGCTGGCTGCGCTGAGAGGTCTTGTTCTTGATGAAGTGCGCCTCGTCGACGACCATCCCGCGGAAGCCGTGCTGGGCCATCCAGCCGGCGTGGCGGTCGAGGATCTCGTAGTTGACCACCACGATGTCGGCGAAGCCGTCGACGTCGTGGCCGTCGCCGTTGACGACCGTCACCGGGTGCCGTGGCGTCCAGCGGGCGGCCTCGGCGGCCCAGTTGTTCTTGACCACGTTGGGCACGACCACCAGCAGCGGGAAGGCCCGCGCTGCCTGCGCGGCCAGCAGCGCCTGCGCGGTCTTGCCCAGGCCGGGCTCGTCGGCGAGCAGGTAGGTGCGGTGGCCCAGGGCGGCGGAGGCGACCAGCTGCGCCTGGTGCAGCATCAGCTCGCGCCCCGGGCCCCGACGACCGCGCGAGGTGCCTCCTCGGGCAGCGCCATGCAGGAGCTCGCGCCGCCCTCGGCCTCCTCGAAGGAGCGGAACAGCGGACCGAGCAGCTCCCAGCCGGCGAGCCGGTGGGTCTGGCTGACCGAGCGGCGTACGCCGGAGTAGTCCGGGGTGTGGAACGGGCTGGCCAGGCGACGCGCGGCCACGGAGGTCGGCACGACCTGCCGCTCGCTGGCGGCCACGGTGGTCTCGTCGGCGGTCGGCTCGGGCTCGGCGGGCAGCTCGACACCGCCGGCGGTGAGCATCTCGCGCTTGAGCGTGCGCGCCGCCTCGGAGATCTCGGCGTCCTCGGCGAGCAGCCCGAACAGCTCGGGGCGCCGGGCCGCGGTCTGGGCGAGGATCGTGGCGATGCCGTCGAGGCGCTTGAGCTGCTCGGCCCGGTAGGCCTCCGTGCCGCTCTGGTCGGCCTTGATCCGGAACCGCTCGTCGCGCACGAGCAGCGCGATCACCTGGAACTTCGGCTTGATCGAGGCGAGCGCCGAGCCGCGACCGACGGCGGTCTCGACCTCGCGCACGGCGCGGGCGAGGACGGGGATGATCCCGTCGTTGTCCAGGTGCCGGACGGCGCGCGAGGCACGCTGGCCACGGCGCTGTCCCGCCGTGCGTTGGCTTCGAGCCACTGGCTGATCCTCCTCGGTGGGCCAGTCGCGGGCGGTCCTCGACCGACCCGTGGGGCACGCCCCCGGTCACGGCGTACGCCGGAGTCGGCGCGCGCTGGGGGATCTGGTCCCCGGTGCGACCTTCGATGGGAGCGCCCGGACGTCGCTCACGACCTCCGGGGCCACGCACCGGGCGGGGCGTCTCCGACGACCTCCGGTGATGTGGTGGGTCTACCTTAGCACCGGTCCTCGGCCCTGCCCTGCCGCAGGATGCGGGTGCCGGTGACCATCCGCTGGACCGCGGAGGCGCCCACGACCGCGGCCCACACGACCGCCACCGCCGGCGCCCAGGCGGGGACGAGCAGCCACAGCGCGTGCACCACGATCGTCTCGGCTCCCTCGGCCAGGCCGCCGACGAAGCTGAAGGTGCGCCCGTCGTCGAGCTGCTGCCCGGTGCGCTCCGCGGCGGAGGAGAAGGCCAGGAAGGCGGTGCCGTTGACGTAGTAGGCCAGCAGCACCGCGAGGAACGGGTACGTCGACCCGGTGCCGACCGCGACCCCGACGACCCCGGCGCCGTAGACGAGGAAGTCCGCGGTGACGTCGAGGAACCCGCCCGCCTCGCTGGCCCGGCCGCGGCGGCGCGCCAGAGGCCCGTCCAGCCCGTCGAGGCCCCGCGAGAGCACCCACAGCACGAGCGCGGGTCCCCACCAGCCCTGCGACGCCGAGGCGGCGCTGGCCAGCCCGGTCGCGAGCCCGAGCAGGGTGAGCCGGTCCGGCGTCATCACCGGGACGTCGAGCATCCCGCTGAGGCGGAGCAGCGGCGCCTCGAGGCGCCGGCGCAGCACGGCGTCGAACATCAGGCTCCGGCCTTCCCGGATGGACCTAGGTCACGGCACGCATGATGGACCCGTGCTCCCCCACTCGTCCGGCACACCGGGCCCGTCCCCTCGTCGCTGTCGCCATCGTGCACGGCTCTCGGTGGCCGGCCTCGCCGTGCTGGGTGCGGCCGTCCTCGCGGCCTGCGCGGCCCCCGAGGTCGCGACGCAGGCCGACCAGGGCGCGCCCCGGCCGTGGGATGAGATCGTCGCAGACGCCCAGGGCGAGACCGTCGACCTGTGGATGTACGGCGGCGACGACCGCGGCAACGCCTACGTCGACGACGTCCTCGCCCCCGCCGCGGCCGAGCTCGGCGTGACCCTGCGCCGGGTGCCGGTCGCGGACACCAAGGAGGCGCTGCGCCGGATGCTGGCCGAGCGAGCCGCTGGCACCACGGACGGGACCGTCGACCTGGTCTGGGTCAACGGAGACAACTTCGCGACCGGTCGCCAGGCCGACGCGTGGCTGTGCGGGTGGTCGCAGGACCTGCCGAACATGGCCTACGTCGCCCCCGACGACGCGCTGGTCACCGAGGACTTCGGCGTCGCGGTCGACGGTTGCGAGGCGCCGTGGCACAAGGCCCAGTTCGCCGTCGCCTACGACGCGGGGCGCGTCGACGACCCGCCCACCAGCGTGCTCGGCCTGCTGGACTGGGCGGCCGCACACCCGGGACGGTTCACCTACCCGGCACCGCCGGACTTCACCGGGTCGGTCTTCGTGCGCCAGGCGCTGTACGGCGTGTCCGGCGGCGCGCAGGAGGTCCCGTCGAGCTTCGACCAGGCGACGTACGACGAGCTCGCACCGCCCCTGTGGGACGCCCTGGCCGCGGTCGCCCCGGACCTGTGGCGCGGTGGGGCGACGTACCCCCGTGACGAGGCGGCGCTGAACCGGCTCTACGCCGACGGCGAGGTCGACTTCACGATGACCTACGGGCCGGCCACCCTGACCGGGCTGGTCGAGGACGGGACCTTCCCGGATTCGACCCGGGTCCTGGCCCTCGACGACGGGACCATCGGCAACGCCAGCTTCCTCGGGATCCCGGCCACGGCCGGGGACCAGGCGGGCGCGAAGGTGGTCGCGAACCTCGCCCTCTCACCGGCCCAGCAGGCGGCCAAGGCGGACCCCGCGGTGTGGGGCCAGTTCACCGTGCTCGACGCCGACCTGCTCGATGCCGCGGACCGCCGCCGTTTCGACGACCTGCCCGCCTCCCCCGTCGTGCCGGCCTACGACGTGCTCTCGCGCAGCGCCGACCCGGAGCTCTCACCGGACTGGGTCGGACCGCTCGACGAGGGCTGGCGCCGCGAGGTGCTGGCCCGTGCGGGGGCCTCGTGACCGGACGCCGCGGCCGGGGTGCGCTGCCGGCGCTGCTCGTGGTCGTCGTGGTCACCGGCGTCGGCACGGGGGCAGTGGTCGCGACCTCGCTCGGCCTGGTCCCGCTCTTCGGCCAGCCGCGGCTCTCGGTCGAGGGGTGGAGCACCACCGCCGGCGACCTGGGCCGGGGGGTGCGGGAGAGCCTGGCCATCGCCGTCCCGGCGACGGTGCTGGCCCTCGTGGTCGGGCTCGTGCTCGCCTCGGCGGTGCTGGATGCGCGGGGCCGTCCCGGTGCGGTCGTCCGGGCCGTCGCGCTCGGGGTGCTCGCCGTGCCGCACCTCGTCGGCGCCGCCTCGGTCGGCCAGCTGCTCTCCGGCGGCGGGGTGGCGGCGCGGGTGCTCGGGGTCGCCCCCGCCGACTGGCCGGCCCTCGTCGCCGGACCGTGGCCCACCGCGAGCGTGCTCGAGCTGGCCTGGAAGGAGTCCGCCTTCGTCGCGCTGGTCGTGGTCGCCTCGCTCGCACGGGGCCACCGCGCCCGGCAGGACGCCGCGGCCGTCCTCGGCGCCGGTGCCTGGCAGCGCTGGTCGCGGGTCCTGCTGCCCTCGGCGGCACCGTCGCTGGCCACCGCGGGGCTGGTCGTGCTGGTCTACTCCGTCGGCTCCTTCGAGGTGCCCGCCCTGCTCGGTCGCGCCTACCCCGAGCCGCTGCCGGTCCTGGCCTACCGGCTCTTCGGCTCGATCGACCTCACCGACCGGCCCGCCGCCGCGGCCGCGGCCGCGCTGGGCGCGCTGCTCGCCCTGGCCTGCGCCGGCGTCGCGCTCACCCTGGCCGCCGGGGTCGTCCGCCGTGGGCCGCTCACGCTCGGCGGCACCCGGTGAGCGGCCCACCGCCCGTCGTGCGACCCCGGGTCCCGTCACCCGCGGCCCTGGTCGCGGTCGTCTGCCTGGTCTGGCTGGTCGCGCCGCTGCTCCCGATGCTGCTGTGGGCCGGCGCCGACCGGTGGAGCGCGCCCGGTCGCCTGCCGCAGGACTGGGGGCTCTCCGGGTGGCGGGACGCCCTGGCCGCCGGGGCGCTGCCGGCCGCCGGCCGCTCGCTGCTGCTCGGCACCGCCGTCGCGGTGGTCGCCGTGCCGCTCGGGGCCGCAGCCGGGCGCGCCCTGGGCTGGCGGGAGCTGCGCCGGCCCCTGCCGGTCGCCCTGGTGCTGCTCGCGCCCGTCCTGCTGCCGCCGTTCGCGGTCTCGCTCGGGCTCGACGTCGTCGTGCTGCGCCTGCAGATCCCCGACGTCGTCGCGGTGGTGCTGGTCCTCGTGGCCTTCGCGGTGCCGTACTGCGCCTACACCGTGGCCGCGGCGTACGCCGAGGTCGATCCGCGCCTGGAGGAGCAGGCCCGCGCGCTCGGTGCGACACCGCGTCGGGCCCGGTGGCAGGTCAGCGTGCCGGCAGTGCGCTCGGGCCTGGTCGTCGCGGCGGCGCTGGCGTTCCTGGTCGGGTGGAGCGACTACGTGGTCACGCTGCTGATCGGCGGCGGCCAGGTGATCAGCCTGCCCGTGCTGCTCGGCTCCGCCGCCGCGGGCAGCGGCAACGACCCCGCCGTCGCCGCGCTCGGGGTGCTCACCGCCGGGCCCCCGGTGCTGCTGCTCGGCCTGCTCGGGCTCGGCGCCCGGTTGAGACGCCGATGAGACGCCGGTGAGGCGCCGGTGAGCGCCCTCGAGCTCGCCGGGGTCGGCCACCGCTTCGCCGACGCCGAGCACGACACCCTCAGCGACGTCGACCTCGCGGTCGAGGCCGGGGAGCTGCTCGCCGTGCTCGGCCCGTCGGGGTCGGGCAAGTCCACGCTGCTGCGGGTCGCCGCCGGGCTCGAGCAGCCGAGCGCGGGCGAGGTGCTGCTCGACGACGCGGTGGTGACCGGCCTGCCCCCGGAGCGGCGGGACCTGACCGTGATGTTCCAGGAGCCCCAGCTCTTCGGCCACCTCGACGTGCTCGGCAACGTCGCGTTCGGTCCCCGGATGGCCGGCACCGGTCGCCGGGAGGCGCACCGGGTCGCCGAACGCCACCTCGACCTCGTCCATCTCGGCGACCTCGCCCGACGTCGGGTCACCCGGCTCTCCGGGGGGCAGGAGCAGCGCGTCGCGCTCGCCCGCGCCCTGGCCACCGAGCGGCGCGTGCTGCTGCTCGACGAACCGTTCAGCGCGCTGGACCCCGACCTGCGCGCGAGCATGCACGACCTGCTCGCCGAGGTCCGTGCCGTGCTGGCGCCGACCGTCGTGATGGTCACCCACGACCTCGACGAGGCGTCCCTGGCCGACCGCGTCGCGGTGCTGGTCGGGGGCCGGCTCCAGCAGGTCTGCGCCATGTCCGACCTCTACCGCCGCCCGGCCACCCTCGCGGTCGCCCGCCTCGTCGGCGGCTTCGCGGAGGTGCCCGGCACGGCCGGCTCCGGTCCGCACCGCAGCGCCGCCGGGGCGGTCCCGCTGCCGGCCGACTGCCCCGCGGACGGGCCGGCGACCCTGCTCGTGCGCCGCGAGCAGCTGCGCCTCGGTGAACCGGGCGCGGTGGTCGGCGCCGCGTGGCGTCTGCCCGGCACCGTGGCCGGCGTACGCCGCCGCGGCCCACGCCTCTCGGTCCTCCTCGACCCGACGACGGACGGGCCCCGGGTCGAGGTCGAGCTCGGTCTCGAGGACCTCGCGCCGCCCGTCCCGGGCACCCCGGTCGAGGTCACGCTCGCCCCGGGAGCCACCCCCTGGGCCGTCAGCGGCTGAGCCGGCGCGCCCGACGTCCCAGCGACAGCTGCGCGTCGACCCAGGCCGGCTCCTCGACCCGCAGCAGCTCGCGGGTGCGCCGGCGGTAGCGCACGACCTGGACCAGCCCGATCGTCCACAGCACGTACTGGAAGGACATCGCCCACCGGAACGACTCCGGCGTGTACGCCGCGGACGAGCCCGGCGTGCGCCAGTCGAGGATCAGGCCGATGGCGACCACCAGCACGAGGCTGGCGTAGAAGCCGCCCTGGTTGATGATCCCGGTCGCGCTGGCCATCCGCTCCGCGGGGTTCGAGGTGCGGCCGAGGTCGAAGCCGATCATCGAGGCGGGTCCGCCGACCCCGGTGACGACGACCAGGACGACCAGCAGCGGCAGCGGCGCCGGCCCGGGCCAGGCGAGCACGACGGTCCAGACCGTGACGATCGCGCCGACCACACCGAGCACGAGGGTGGAGCGGTGCCAGGGCCGCACGGTGATCCGCCACCCGAGAACCGGGCCGGCGCTGATCACCGCGACCACCATCAGGGTCAGCAGGAAGCCCGCGACCGCGGGGCTCTGCTCCTCGCCGCGCACGAAGAACGGGTAGCCCCACAGCAGGCCGAGCGCGGTGGAGCTGAACTGGGTGACGAAGTGCATCCAGAAGCCCAGCCGGGTCCCGGGGTGCGACCAGGACGCGGCGAGGCTCCTCCGCACGTCCGAGGCCGAGAGCGCCGGGCCACGTCGTGACCGCTGCCCCGGGCCGTCGTGCACGACGACCGCGAGCAGCACGACCAGCACGATGCCGAACGATGCGGCGCCGAGGTACGCGCCGCTCCAGCCCAGGGTGGACAGCGCGAAGGTCATCGGCACCGCGGCCACGATCGCGCCGCCCTGACCGATCACCCCGGTGACCTGGGTGACGAGCGGGATCCGCCGCGGCGCGAACCAGGTGTTGACCAGGCGCAGCACGCAGATGAAGGTCATCGCATCCCCCATCCCGACGAACAGCCGGGCCACCAGCGCCTCCGGGTAGGTCTCGGCGAAGGCGAACCCGGTCTGGGCCAGGGTCAGCACCACCGCACCCGCCATCAGCACCCGGCGCGGGCCGAAGCGGTCGACCAGCAGGCCGACCGGGATCTGCATGGCGGCGTACACCAGCAGCTGGAGCATGGCGAAGGACGCCAGCTGCGAGGCGTTGATGTCGAAGCGCTCGGTGGCCAGCAGCCCCGCCACGGCCAGCGAGGAGCGGTGGAAGACGGCCAGGAAGTAGGTGCCGAGCCCGACCAGCCACACCGCGACGGCGCGACGACCCGGGCGGGTCGGGCCCGCGGAGCCGGGAAGCCCGCCCTGGTCGACCTCGCTGCTCACCGCGCGAGCCTAACGATGCGCGGGCGCCCTCAGCGAGGCAGGGAGCCCCCCAGCGCCGTCAGCGCCGCCAGTGCCGCGGAGATGCCACGACGGGTGTCGGGGTCCTTGATCCGCTTGAACAGCGCCCAAGGGCCCTCCGGCTTGGCCGATGCCGCCGCTGCGGCGTCGCTGCGGGCCCGCCGGATGCCGTCGGCGACCTTCTGCGACTCCTCGGGGTCGAGGTCGCGCAGGCCGCCGGCCAGCGCGAGGGCCGAGCGGACGGTGTCGGCGTCGACGGCCTTGAGCAGCAGGGTCAGCAGCTCGGGGTAGGCCCTGGCACCACCGGCCATCGCGCGCAGCAGACCACTGTCGTGCAGGGCCCGGACGAGGTCGTCCACCTCGTCCTTCGCACGGGTGTCCGGTGGTGCGGGTGGGGTGTAGCTCAACGGCTTGCTCATGCCTTGGCTCCCTTCGGCTCCGGCTGGGTCGGCGGCACGTAGTCCTCACGCTCCCACTTGCGCTGGGCCTCGACACCGTCCTGCGGGGTCGGGTTGCCGTAACGGTGGTGCTTGGGCGGCAGCGGTGAGCCCTGCGGGTCGCCGGGCATGTCCCGCGCCCCGTGGCGGGCACGATCGGCCCCGCGTCGCTTCCCGCCTCGACGCTCCTCGGGGCCCTCGACCCTCTCCAGACGTGCCGCGATCTCCTTATAGGCCGGGGTGTGGCTGTCGGGGTCGGTCACGTTGCTGGTCAACCGGTTGAGCTCGACGGCCTGCATCGGCACCCACACCTCGTTGTCAGCCAGCTCGTCGGAGAGCAGCACGCGGACCGTCAGGTTGCCCCGCCGTGAGGTGAGCTTGACCCAGTCTCCCGTGCGCAACCCGCCCTGGTCGAGGGCGGTCTGCCGGTTCATCTCGACATAGGTGTCGGGCTCGATGCGGGACAGGCCCTCGGAGCGTAGCGTCATGTTGCCCTCGTGGAAGTGCTCGAGGACCCGCCCGTTGTTGACGTGCAGCGGGTACTCCTCGTCGGTCTGGTCGCTGGGCTCCCGGAACTCCAGCGGGTAGAGCCGGGCCTTTCCGTCCTCGAAGTGGAACTCCTCGGTGTAGAGCAGCGGCGAGTCCGTGCCGTCCTCGGCGACCGGCCACTGCAACGAGTCGTAACCCTGGAGCCGGTCGTAGGTGACGCCGGCCATCAGCGGGGTCAGGGCAGCGACCTCGTCCATGATCTCGCTGGGGTGGGTGTAGCCCCACGTGTAGCCGAGGTGCTGGGCCAGCAGGGTGAGGATCTGCCAATCCGCCTTGGCCTCACCGATCGGGTCCATCGCGGCGTAGAGGCGCTGGATGCGCCGCTCGGTGTTGGTGAACGTGCCTTCCTTCTCCAGCGAGGCCGCCGCCGGCAGGATCACGTCGGCGAACTCGCAGGTGCGGGAGAAGAACAGCTCGGAGACGACGAGGAAGTCCAGCTGCTCGAGAGCCTCCTGGACGTAGTGCACGTTGGCGTCGACCAGCGAGAGCTCCTCGCCGACCACGATCATCGCGTGCATCGTGCCCTCGTGGATGGCGTCGACCATCCCGTGGTTGTCCAGCCCGGCCTCGAGCGGGAGCTCGCGACCCCAGGCCTGCGCGAACTTGGCCTGCACCGCCTCGTCGGAGACTGGCTGGTAACCGGGGTAGAAGGAGTTGACCGTCCCGAAGTCGCTGCAGCCCTGCACGTTGTTGTGCCCGCGCAGCGGGTAGGCCCCGGTCCCGGGTCGTCCGTAGTTGCCGGTGACGAGCAGGAGGTTGGAGATGGCCGTGGACGTGTCGGAGCCCATCGAGTGCTGGGTGACGCCCATCGCCCACAGCCCGACCACCGAGTCGGCCTCGGCGATCCGCTTGGCCAGGTCGCGCAGGGTGTCCGCGGGGATCCCGGTGCGCTGCTCGGCGTGCTCGAGGGTGTACGGCGCGAGCGACTCGCGGTAGTCCTCGAGCCCGTTGACGCGCTGCTTGAGGAAGTCGTCGTCGGCCCAGCCCTGCTCGAGGATGTGCAGCGAGAGTGCCGAGAGCCAGATCAGGTCGGTGCCCGGCTTGGGACGCAGGAAGACCTCGGCGCGCTGGGCCATCTCGTGCTCACGCAGGTCGGCGACGACGTGCTCCTGGCCGTTGAGCTTCTGCGCGCGGCGCAGACGCGAGGCGATGACCGGGTGGGAGGCGGAGGTGTTGGTGCCGACCATCAGCACCAGCGAGGCCCGCTCCATGTCGCTGATAGACCCGGCGTCCCCGCCGTACCCGACGGTGCGCCACAGGCCCTGCGTGGCAGGCGCCTGGCAGTAGCGCGAGCAGTTGTCGGTGTTGTGCGTGCCGATCACCTGACGGGCCAGCTTCTGGGTCAGGTAGGACTCCTCGTTCGTGGCCTTGGAGGAGCCGATGACGCCGACGGCGTCGGAGCCGTGCTCGCCGATGATGGCCTTGACCCGCTCGGCGATGACGTCCATGGCCTCGGCCCAGGTCGTCTCCCGGAAGCGGTCGCCGTCGCGCACGAGCGGGACGGTGAGGCGGTCCTGGGCGTCGACGTAGTCCCAGCCGAACTTGCCCTTGACGCAGGTCGAGATCGAGTTGGCCGGGCCCTCGAGCTGCGGCTGGATACGCAGGATCTCGCGACCCCGGGTCTCGACGTCGAAGGAGCAGCCCACGCCGCAGTAGGTGCACACGGTCTTGGTCTTGGCGGTCGCGGCCATCCGGGCAGCGGCCTCGGCCTTGGAGATCTCGTAGAGCGGGCCGTAGCCGGTGGTGGGCTCGACGTCCTTGACCAGGTCGATGGCCAGCGATCGGGTCTCGTCGGGCCAGTCGGTCATCAATCCGTGCCGGCCCAGCATCGACTTCTCCATCAGGGCGTTGCACGGGCAGACGGAGACGCAGTGCCCGCAGGAGACGCAGGAGGACTCCCCCGCCGGCACACCGCCGTCCCACAGCACGCGCGGGTCCGTGGCGCTCCAGTCGATCGAGAGGGTCTGGGTGACCTGCACGTCCTGGCAGGCCTCGACGCAGCGACCGCACAGGATGCACTGGTCGGGGTCGTAGCGGTAGAAGGGGTGCGAGTCGTCGATCTCGTAGGGCTTGGGCGAGAAGCCGATCTTCTCGTGCAGCAGGCCGGTGGCCTCGATGCCCTTCTTGAGGGTGCAGTCACCGTCGTTGTGGTCGCAGACGGTGCAGTACAGCGTGTGCTTGCGCACCAGGCGCTGGGCCGCCTGCTCGCGGGCGTCCGCGGCGGCCCCCGTGGTGGTGACCTCGAGGCCTTCGGTGGCCGGGACGGCGCAGGAGCGGACGATCTCGCCGTCGACCTCGACCATGCAGGTGTCGCAGGTCTGGATCGGCCCGAGTGCGGGGTGGTAGCACACGTCGGGGAAGCGCTCGGCGCTCTGAGCGGTGTCGGTCAGCGCCTCGAGCAGGGGGCGGCCCTCGCGGGCCTCGGCGAGCGACCCGTCGACGGTCACGGGGATGCGGCGCGGCTCCACCGCGGCGGCGTCCTGCGAGAGCGGGGCGAAGGTGTCGGGCCGGGTGCCGCGGGGGGCCTGCTCAGGGCCCGCGCCGGGGCTCTCGGTGGTGTGCGTCATGGATCTCCCGATCGTCTCGTCCGACGTACGACGGCCCCCGACGGACCGACGCGATCTGCGGGTCCGACCCTAGCCAGGCACGGCCCTCCCGCAGGTCACCTGGCTGGGGGTACCGGCCCACCCCCGGCGAGGTCAGCCGACGGTGATCTCACCGGACCCCCGGGCGTCGAGGCCGCGGGCGACCACCATCCGCTGGATCTGGTTGGTGCCCTCGAAGATCTGCATCACCTTGGCCTCGCGCATGTAGCGCTCGGCCGGGAAGTCGCGGGTGTAGCCGGCCCCGCCCAGGACCTGCACGGCGTCCGTGGTGACCTTCATGGCGTTGTCGGTGGCGACGAGCTTGGCGACCGAGGCCTCCCGACCGAACGGCCGGCCGGCGTCGCGCAGGCGTGCCGCGTGCAACGTCGTGGCGCGCGCGGACTCGATGGCGGCCTCCATGTCGGCGACCACGAAGGCCAGGCCCTGGTGGTCGATGATCCGGCGGCCGAAGGTCTCGCGCTGCTGGGCGTAGGACAGGGCCAGGTCGAGGGCGCCCTGGGCCAGCCCGGTGGCGACCGCGGCGATGCCGAGCCGTCCGGAGTCGAGACCGGCGAGCGCGATCTTGAGCCCGTCGCCCTCCTCCCCCAGACGCCGGTCCGCGGAGACCCGGACGTCCTCGAAGCGCATCGTCGCGGTCGCAGACCCGGTCAGGCCCATCTTGCGCTCCGGCACGTCGGCGGACAGGCCCTCGGTGTCGGCCGGGACCAGGAAGCAGGAGATGGCGCCGCGGTCCTCGGAGGTGCGGGCCATCACCTTGTAGAAGTCGGCCTCGCCGCCGTGGGTGGTCCACGCCTTCGCGCCGTTGATCACGTAGTCGTCGCCGTCGCGGCGCGCCGTGGTCCGCATCGCCGAGGGGTCGGACCCGGCGTGGGCCTCCGAGAGGCAGTAGGCGCCGAGCAGGTCCCCGCCGAGCATCTCGGGCAGCCAGCGCTCCTGCTGCTCGGGGGTGCCGCGCGTGACCAGTCCGAAGCAGGACAGCGCGTGCACCGACGTGCCGACGGCGACCGAGGACCACACCGAGCCCAGCTCCTCGAGCACCTGGAGGTAGACCTCGTAGGACAGTCCCCCACCACCGTGCTCCTCGGGGTAGGGCAGGCCGAGCAGGCCCGTCTTGCCGAGCAGCGAGAAGACGTCACGCGGGAAGGTGCCGGTGTCCTCGGCCTCCACGACACGCGGGGCGAGCTCGTCGGTGGCCAGCTGTCGCACGAGCCGGATCAGGTCCGCGGACTCCTCGTCGGGCAGGTGGCGGGTGGCGGGCACGGGGACCTCCGAGGCGCTCCGAGATGCTGCGGGCAGGGACGCCGACCACTGTAGCCAGGCCGACGGGGGTGGCTCAGGCGCCGAGGTAGCGCCCCGGACGGTGGTTCAGGGCGAGCACCAGGTTGAGCAGGCCCGCCCCGGCCGCGGAGAGCAGCACGATGCCCGGGGCGGCCACGGCCAGGCCGGCCAGCACCACCAGGACGTCGAGGACCATCTGGACGTAGCCGGCGCGCCACCCGAGGCGTTCCTGGGCCAGCAGCGCCACGACGTTGAACCCGCCGAGGCTCGAGCCGTGGCGGAAGACGATCAGCAGCCCGATGCCCACCAGGAGGGTGCCGGTCAGCACGGCGTACGCCGGCTCGAGCGAGCCGCCCAGCGAGGGCACCCCGAACCGGTCGTGCACGAGCGACATCGCCGAGACCAGCGCGACGCAGACCAGGCTCCGGATCGTGAAGCGGCGACCCTTCGTCCGCCAGGCCAGGGCGAAGAACGGCAGGTTGACGGCCGCGAAGCTCAGGCCGAACGGGACGCCGAGCGCGTAGCCGAGGACGATCGCGAGCCCGGCGGTGCCGCCGGTGACCGCTCCGACCGAGGTCAGCAGCGAGACGCCGAAGGAGACCGCCCAGGTGCCGGTGAGCACACCGAGGGCGTCCTCCGGGCGCGAGTGGGGGACGACGGGTGCCTCGGTCACGGTGCTGGTCACGGGCACCGACCTAACCATGCCTCCCCAGCTTCGCCTCGATCGCGGCGATGATCTCCGGTCGCAGCCGCTCGCCGGGGATGACGGCGTCGACGGAGCCGACCTCGACGGCGCGGTGGATGTCGTGGATCCCGTCGAACTCGGCCGCCACCTCGCTGATCTTCGCCGCGCGCGTGCTCAGGCGCAGCTCGGACTGCTCGACGACGAGCGCGGTCCGCTCGGCCCCCGAGGAGGCCGCGATCCGCTCGTCGAGCTCGCGCATCGGGGTGCTCGCCGCGACCCGCTTGTCGACCTCGCCGCTGAAGACGACCGCGGCGGCCGGCGCTCCACCGATGACGGAGGCGAACGAGCCGTCGACGGCCAGCACCGTCATCTGGTCGTTGAGCGCCTTGGAGAAGACCACGAAGGCGCCGCCGTGGTAGCGCGAGACCACCACGAAGACGATCGGGCCGTCGAAGTTGACGATCGCCCGGCCGATCTCGGCGCCGTACTCGAGCTGGAGGTTGCGCATCGAGTCCGGCGAGCCGTCGAAGCCCGAGAGGTTGGCCAGCACGACCAGCGGCCGGTTGCCGCTGGCGGCGTTGATCGCGCGCGCCGCCTTCTTCGAGGACCGGGGGAAGAGCGTGCCCGCGGTGTAGACGTCCGGACCGTCCGTCGGGGGGAAGCCACGACGCGGCACCGAGCGGGACTCGATGCCCAGCAGGCACACCGGGTAGCCGCCGAGGTGGGCGTCCTGGACCACCGCGGTCTCGGCGTCGGCCATCTGGGCCCAGCGCTCCAGCGTCGGGTGGTCCTGGTCGGCGACGGCGCGCATCACGGTGCGGATGTCGAAGGCCTTCTTGCGGTCCGGGTTGGTCTCGCGCGCGAAGATCTCGCCGACCGAGGCGAAGTCGCTGCCCTCGACCTCGTGCGGGAACGGCGAGACGTCGCGGTCGACCGGGTCGGTCGTCTCGACCCGGCGTACGCCGTCCTCGCCGGGCACCACGTAGGTGTGCTCGTAGTGGTCGAGGAGGATCTCGAAGGCCGAGGCGAGGTCGGGCGCCCAGTACTGCGCCTGGCCGTTGGGGCCCATCACGCGGTCGTAGCCGCCGATGCCGTAGTTGTCCTCGGCCGAGACGCCGCCGGAGAAGTCCAGCGACTGCTTGCCGGTGAGCACCATCGCCGAGTCGGGGGTCATCACCAGGATGCCCTTGGTGTGCATCAGCATCGTGGCCTCGGCGTTCCAGTACGGCTGCGCCCCGACGTTGATGCCGGCGACCACGACGTTGATCTCGCCGCCGGCCTGGGTGAACTCGATGATCCGCTTCAGCCCGGCCGCGACCCAGTCCATGTTCTCGGTGCCGGAGTCCATCGAGATCCGCGCGCCCGCCGAGAGGGCGTACCACTCCAGGGGGACGCCCATCTCCTCGGCGAGGTCGATCGCGGCGATCACCCGGCGGCACTCCGCCTCGGCGACCGAGCCGAGCGACTTGGTGGGGTCCCCCGAGAGCACGACCCGTGTCACGCCCGCGGGGTGCAGCGGCGTCGGCGTGGTGATCACCGCGGCGATGATGCCCGCGGAGTTCAGCCCCGGGGCTCGGTCGACCGGCACGAGCCGGCCGGCGTCGTCGAGGTCGTGCTCCACGACGGTGCCGCCGGGGCCGCTCAGCACCCCGGTGAGCTCGTAGGGGTAGACCAGCCCGCGCCGGCGTGCGCGCAGCACCTTGCCGGCGTAGTCGTCGAGAGGCTCCAGGCCGGTGGTGGGCGGGTCCTCGATGCTGGTCACGATGCCCGAGCCCGCGCGGGCCCCGAAGCGCACCACCACCGGGAGCGGCTCGCCGCCCGGGACGTCGAGACGGCCCTCGGCCAGCACCTCCTCGATGCCCGCCCCGTCGGTCAGCGGACGGATCTTGGTGCCCAGCGAGGCCAACGACCCCTCACCCACCTCGACGACCGGCCAGACGTGGATCCAGACGTGGTTCATGTCCAACCGGGCGCCGGCCGCGCCCCGGCGCACCCGCTCGCGGCGGATCGCCTCCAGGCAGTGCTCCACGGCGCGCTCGGCGTGGGGCAGGGCCACGACGGTCCCGGACTCGTCGCGGACCTCCGACATCTGCCGCACCTGGGCCAGGGCCACCAGGCGCCGGTCCGCGGGGTTGTCGGGGGCGACCGCCTCGTAGAGCAGGACGTCCTCGGGCGCCTCGATCCGTCTCAGGTCGAAGGCTCGCAGGCGCCACAGGTTCAGCCGGCGCCCGACCATCGGGTGCATCCCCCGGGTCAGGTCGTCCTCGGCCACGCGGCCCGTCTCGCCGGGGCGGAAGACGTAGTAGCCGACGGCGCGCTCCGGGCCGGAGCAGACCGCGACGCACACCCGGCGTACGTCGTGCGCGAACGGCAGCGCGGCGACGAGCCCGCGCAGGTGGTCGCTGACGTCGTCGGCGCGCTCGGGCGCGTCGGCCCACTGCAGGTAGAGGTCGACGACGGCCTCCTCGTCGGGCGTCCGCCCGGCGAGCCGGTCGGCGATCGCGGTGGTGAGGGGGCCGGTGGCCTCCGCGAGCTCCGCCAGGGTGCCCACGGTGCTCACCACGCGGGTGGGGCGGTCGTCGAGGGTGTACGCGGCCACGACGCTCGGGCGGTCGGCGGCCGCGCCGGCGCCGCCCGCGGGCAGGACCGCGAGGTCGTGCAGGTCGAAACCGCGGTAGTGGCGGCGCACCAGCACCTCGAGCATCGGCTCGTGCTCGCCGACACCCCGCTCGAGCCGCTCGGCCAGGAAGCGGACGATCGGCTCGGGAATCGCGGCGAGCGCCTCGATCCGTGCCGCGCGCCGCGTCGGGTCGTCGGCGACCCCGCTTCCGGTCAGCGCCTCGAGCTCGTCCCGGACACCGGCGAGCACCTCGGTGCGCTCGGCGTCGACGGCCGGCTGGTCGAACCAGCGGAACCGGACGCTGCGGGCGAGGTCGCCGATCACCGGGAACCGTCGCTGGGTGGCGCGACCGAGTCGCTCGAGCACGTCCCGGGCCCGGACGGCGCCGTCGCCCTCCGGCGGCGCCTCCTCGCCCCACGCGCCGAGGATCGCCGTGGTCAGCGCGACCTCCGGCGTCGAGCGCTGCTGGGCCAGGAAGATCCGCAGCACCGCCTCCTCCAGCGCGGGCGTGCGCTCGAGGTCGTCGACGCCGTAGTGGCGCAGGACCCGCGCCAGGCGGTCGCTGAACTGGGCCGGCAGCGCGCCGCGCTCGACGTCGAGGCTCTGCAGGTAGGTGTGGAAGTGCTCGCGGGAGCTGTGCACCCGCAGCTCGGTGTGCAGCTCCTCGTCGGCCGGGTGGTTGCGGCTGAGCTCGACCAGGTCGGCGAAGACGCCCAGCAGGTCGAGCTCGTCGGCGAGCACGGGCTCCCCCGCTGCGCGCAGCTCGGCACGCGCGCGCAGGTACCCGGTCAGGGCAGCGTCCTGGTCCTCGGCCGGCACGTCGTAGCCGAGCAGGATCGCTGCAAGGTCGCCGCGCGCCCGGGCCGCCCGTGCCGGTGCGTCCGACTCCGTCGCAGGGTCCGGCAGGTCGAGGTCGACCTGGTCCGCGGCGCCGGCCGCACCACCGGCGGCACCCACGGCCGAAGCGTCGGCCGGGTCCTCGAGCGGCTCGAGGCGCACCAGGGCGGCGCCGGTCTCGACCTGGCTCCCGGTGATCACCAGCAGCTCCTTGACCCGCGCCGCGAACGGCGCCCGCAGCACGGTCTCCATCTTCATCGACTCCAGCACCACGACCGGCGCGCCCTCGTCGACCTCGTCGCCGACCGCGACGGGTGTCGCGACGACCAGGGCGGGGGCCTGCGAGCGGAGCACGCCGCCCTCGTCGCGGCTGACCCGGTGGGCGACGCCGTCGACCTCGACGAGGGTCACGGGACCATGGGTGGCGGTCACGACCAGGTAGCGCTCGCCCTCGATGAGCAGCCGGCGTCGGAAGTCGTCGACCCGCTCGACGCGGACGTCGACGGTGCGCGCGGCCACACCGGTGCCCACCCGCACCCGGTAGCGGCCGGGTCCGGCGTTGATGGTGGCCACGTCGTACGTCGCCCCGCGCAGCTTGAGCTGCACGGTCTTGCCCGGCTGGTGGGTCACCGTCGGACGCCCACCCCGGGCGGTCTCGAGCAGCCGCGCGGTCTCGACCTCGAGAGTGTCGACGTAGGCCTCGATGCCGGCCGCCACGACCGCGACCCCGGCGTGGCGCGTCGCCACGAGCCGACCGGCCGCGCGGGCGCGGTCGATCCAGGCGGTGTCGGCCCAGCCGTCGCTGGTCGCGTCGCTCCCGGTGCCGTCGACGACCTCGGGCTGGGCGAGCAGGTCGAGCACGAAGCTCTTGTTGCTGGCTCCCCCGGCGATCACCACCGTGGTCGAGGCCATGGCACGGCGCAGTCGTGCCAGCGCCTCGGCGCGGGTGCGGCCGTAGGCGATGACCTTGGCGATCATCGAGTCGAAGTCGGCCGGGATGGTGTCTCCCTCGGCTACGCCGGTGTCCACCCGGATGCCCGGTCCCGAGGGCAGCACCAGGCGCACCAGGTGGCCGGGCGAGGGCGCGAAGTCGCGGTCGGGGTCCTCGGCGTTGAGCCGCGCCTCGACCGCGTGACCGACCTCGTCGGGCCTGTCCCCGGTGAGGCGACCGCCCTGTGCAACGTGGATCTGGGCCTTGACCAGGTCGACGTCGGTGGTGACCTCGGTGATCGAGTGCTCGACCTGCAGGCGCGTGTTGACCTCGAGGAAGGCGAAGCTCTGCTCGCCGGGGTGGTAGAGGAACTCCACCGTGCCGGCACCGACGTAGCCGACGGCCAGGGCCAGCCGCTCCGCCGAGGCCTTGAGCTCGTCGCTCTGCTCACGGCTCAGCAGCGGGGAGGACGACTCCTCGATCACCTTCTGGTTGCGGCGCTGGATGGAGCAGTCGCGCACCCCCAGCGCCCACGCGGTGCCGTGGGTGTCGGCGATCAGCTGCACCTCGACGTGGCGGGCGCCGGTGACCAGGCGCTCGAGGAAGACGGTGCCGTTGCCGAAGGCGCGCTGGGCCTCGTCGCGGGTGCGGGCGAAGGCGTCGGCGAGCTGCTCGGCGGAGTCGACGCGGCGGATCCCGCGCCCGCCACCGCCGGCGGTCGCCTTGAGCATGAGCGGGTAGCCGATGTCCTCCGCCGAGGCCAGGGCGGCCTCGAGGGTCTCCACGGCGCCGCGGCTCCAGGGCGCGACGGGGACGCCGACCTCCTCGGCGATCAGCTTGGAGCCGATCTTGTCGCCCAGGCGCCGCATCGCCTCGGCGCTCGGGCCGATGAACGTGACCCCGAGCCGGTCGCACAGGTCGACGAAGGTCGGGTCCTCGGCGACGAAGCCCCACCCGGGCCACACGGCGTCGGCCCCGCTGGCCACGATCGCCCGCTCGAGGGCGGTCAGGTCGAGGTAGGGCCGGTCGGCGGCCGGGCCCAGGTCGTGGGCGAGGTCGGCCTCGCGCACGAACATCGCGTTGGCCTCGCCCTCGGTGTGCAGCGCCACGGTCTGCAGCGCGGGCAGCTCACCGGTCGCGTTGATCTCGCGGACCGCATGGATCAGGCGCATCGCGGCCTCGCCTCGGTTGACGATCGCGATCCGGGTGAACGACATGTGACCTCCGTCTTCGGACGGGCGCTGGACCTCCCGCCTCACGAGCAACCTGCCACGACCCGCCCGTTACGGGCGAGTCACATGACGAGGATGCTGGCCCCATGGAGCTGCCGGGGTGGGTGCGAGGACAGGACGGCGCCGACCTGGGGTCGTTACGACGCCAGCTCGTCCTGCTCACCGGGGCGCTCGCGGCGCTGGTGGCGCTGGCGCTGATCGGCATGGTCCAGGTGATCCTCGCCGGGAGCGCCTCGGACGCCGTCCACCAGGTGCTCCTCGACCGCGCCGAGGCCGTGGCCGGGTCGGTCGACCTGGGCCCGGACGGCCTGCTCGAGGTGCCGGACGCGGTCCTGGACCCGGGGGTGGCCGTCTACGGTGACGGCGGGCGCCTGGTGGCGGGCCAGATCCCGCCGTCGCTGAGCGACTCCTTCGCCGACCTCGCGCAGTCCGGCGGCCCGACCGAGCGTCAGGTGGGAGACGGCTTCGAGGTGCTCGCCCGGCCGTTCACCGGGTCCGGCAGCGCCGCCGACGAGACCGGGGTCGTGGTGGTCGCCGAGCGGCTGGCCCCCTACGAGAGCGCCGAGCTCGAGGCACTGGGCGTCTCGGTGGCCGCCGCCGTGCTGATCGTGGTCCTCGCCATGGCCCTGGCCGCCTGGGCGAGCAGGCGAGCCCTGCGACCCGTCGCGGAGATGGCGCGCGTCGCCGAGGACTGGAGCGACCGCGACCTCGAGCGTCGCTTCGACCTCGGCGAGCCCACCGATGAGATCCGCGCCCTGGGCCGCACGCTGGACGGACTCCTGGAGAGGGTGGCGACGGCGATCCTGGCCGAGCAGCGCCTGACGTCCGAGCTGGCCCACGAGCTGCGCACGCCGCTGACCGCGGCCCAGGCGACCGTCGACCTGGTCGCCATGCGCGACGACCTCGACGACGAGCTGCGCGAGGACCTCGCCGACGTCCGCTCGGCGTGCGTGGAGATGTCCCACACGATCACCGGGCTCCTCGAGCTCGCCCGCGCCCAGTCGCAGCTCGGCGGCCCCGGACAGCGCGGAGCTGGCGCCGGTGGTCGAGCGGATCGCCCACTCCGTCGGGAGCTCGGCCGTCGTCACGCTCGCCGTGCCCGCCCACCTGAGGGTCGCGGCACCTGCCGAGCTGGTCCGCCGGTCGCTCGGACCGATCGTCGACAACGCGGTGCGCCTGGCCGACCGGGTCCACGTGGGCGCCGTGGCCGACGAGCGGGTCGTGCGGGTCGTGGTCACCGACGACGGGCCCGGGGTCGACGGCCCCCTCGCCGCCCACCTCTTCGAGCCCGGACGCTCCTCGGCCGGCGGCAGCGGCCTCGGCCTTGCGCTGGCCCGGCGCGTGGCGCGCAGCGTCGGGGGCGACGTACGGCTCCTCCTTGCGGGCGAGCGGCCCGGCGACCTGCCCGGCGCACTGCCCGGGCCGTTGCCGGGAGCGGCGTTCGAGGTGACGCTGCCGATCGTGTGAGACCCCGGGGGGTCCGCTCAGGCGGCGCGGCGTGCGGACCACTCCTGCGCGCGGCGCGCGCTCGGAGGCCTCGGCGGGGCCCGACCTCGTCGACGATCTCCTCGGCGCGGTCAGGTCCGGTGCAGCCTGGCCGGCGCAGGCTCGAGGCGTGAGACTGACGACCTGGTCGACGACGGCGCTCCCAGGCCCCAGGGCGGCCCGGTGGCACGGTGTGATCGAGCGGCACGTCGCGGCGACGGTCGTGACGCTCGCGGTGACCGCGGTCCTCGTGCGGCTGCCGTTCGTGATCTCACCACTGACCTCCGACGAGGCGGGGTTCTTGATGGTCGGCTCGCAGTGGGCGCCGGGGACGAGCCTGTACGGCGCCTACTGGGTCGACCGACCGCCGGGCCTGGTCGCGATCTTCGCGGTCGTGTCCGCGCTCGGCGGGCAGGTGGCGCTGCGCCTGGTGGGGGCGTGGGCCGCGGCGCTGGCCGTGCTGGCCGCCGGCGCGATCGGGGGGCGCCTCGCGCCGGGTCGGCGCACGGCGCCGGTGCTGTGCGGGCTGCTGGTGCTCGCGCTGGTCTCGTCACCCCTGGTGGACATGACGGAGGTGGACGGCGAGATCCTCGCCCTGCCGCTCGTGCTGGGGGGTCTGGCCACGCTGGTGCGTGCCGTGCGCCCCTCCGGGGGTGTCGCAGTGGGGTGGTCGTTCGGCGCGGGCGCGGCGGCGGTGGCGGCGGCGTCGGTCAAGCAGGACCTCGTCGACGTCGGGGTCGCCGCCGTGGTCCTCGCCGTCACCCTGCTGGCCCGACGGCGTGGCCGCGACGCCGTCGTCCTCCTGGGCTCGTTCACGGTCGGCTGTTGCATGACCGGCGTCGCGTTGCTGCTCCTCGCCGTCAGTCGCGGTACCGGCGTCGCCGGGCTGTGGCAGGCCATCGTCGTCTTCCGGGTCGAGGCGGCTGCAGCGATCGCCCAGTACGCTCCCACCATCGTTGGCACCCGCGGGACGCTCCTGCTGGGAGCCTTCGTCGCCACGGGCGCACCCGTGCTGCTGGCGGCCCTCCTCGGGCTGCGCTGGCGGGCCTCGCCGTGGCCGTGGGTGGTGGGCGCGCTGCTGGCGTGGGAGTCCGTCTGCGTGGTGGCAGGAGGCAGTTACTGGCTGCACTACCTCGTCGGGGTGGTGCCCGGACTGACCCTGCTGCTCGCGGTGGGCCTGTCCGCGACGACGACCCACGACCGCGGCGTACGCCGGCTCGCCGTGAGGGCCGGCACCGGGCTGGGCCTGCGACTGGTGGTCGTCTCCAGCGTGGGCGGGCTGTGCTTCCTGGCCGCCCGTCCCCCAGCGCGGTCCGCGGACGAGCAGGCCGTCATCGACTACCTCTCGGCGCACCGCGACGCGGGCACGTCGGGGGTCACAGCCTTCGGGGACCCGGCTCTGCTGCAGCAGTCCGGGCTGCACAGCCCCTATCCGGACCTGTGGAGCCTGCCCGTCCGGGTCCACGATCCGTCGCTGAGCGCGTTCTCGACCCTGCTGCGCGGTGACGCCCGACCGGAGTGGGTCGTGGTCAACGGCAGCGGCCTCGGCTCTTGGGGACTGGACGCGAGCGCGGCCGACCGCGTCCTGGCACGGCACTACCGCGACGTGTTCACCGCTGGCACCCTGCACGTGATGGCCCAGCGCACCTGAGCCGGACAGTCGGGGCGAAAGCCCACGCCGCGGCACGCGCCGCACTACCGTCGTCCCTGGATCAGGACCGCCACCGGACGAGGAGCACCGCCGTGACGCCACACGCTCTGCGGGGCGCCCTCGGCTCCGCCGCCCTGGCCGCCGCGTACGCCGTCGCGATGGCGGCCGGACGCGCGACCAGGCTCGACGGCTCCGAGACGGCCCTCGTCTGGCCGGCCGCCGCCGTCGCCGTGGTCTGGCTGCTGATCGCACGCAACGGTCTGCTGCAGCTCGTGGCCTGTGGGCTGATCGTGCTCGAGACGATCCTCATCAACCGGTTGACCGGCGCCTCGCTACCGCTGGGTGCCGGGTTCGCACTGGTCAACCTCGTCTGTGCGTGGCTCGTGGCTCGTGCGCTGTGCTGGCGGCGCCGCGAACCACGGCTGGTGCAGCCCTCCGACCTCGGCTGGCTGCTCGGCGCGATCCTGGTCGGCAACACCGTCTCGGCCGTGATCGGGGGGTGGGTGCTGATGGCGCACGGAGCACCCTGGGTCGAGTCGGTGATCTCCTTCGGCACCCGCAACGGCGTCTCGGTCTTCGTCGGTGTCGCGGCCTATCTCTCGGTCCTGGAGGTCGCGCGGAGCCACACGGTCGGCGGCCGGAGGGCCGAGGGGGGCCTGCTGCACGGCCTCGAGGTCGCTGCCGTCTACGGCGCGGGCGTGATCGTCTACGGCGGTGTCTTCTTCCTCAACACCGGCAACCCCTTCGCCTACCTCGCCATCCCGATCAGCGTCTTCGTCGGGCTGCGCCTGAGCGCGCTCGCCGGCATCGTGCACACGGTCCTGTTCGGGACGGTGGTGATCGTCGCGACGTTCACCGGGCACGGTGTCTTCGTCAACGGCGACGTCGGCATCCGGGCGGTCCTGGCGCAGGCGCTCGTGGGCTGCTGCCTGCTCGTCACCCTGACGATCGCGCTGTACCGCGACTCGCGCGCTGCCCTGGTCGCCGACCTCGACGCCGCACACCAGGAGACCCGCACGGCGGCCGAGGAGCTGCGTCGTCTCGCGCTCTACGACACCCTGACCGGTCTGGCCAACCGCTCGCTTGCTCACCGAGCGCCTCGACCACGCCCTGGCGGCCTCGCACCGCACGGCACTCGACCGTGGGCGTGCTGTTCCTCGACCTCGACGGCTTCAAGCAGGTCAACGACCGCTGGGACACGCGGCGGGCGACGCCGCGCTGGTCGAGGTCGGGCGCCGCACTGCTGGCCCTCGCCCGCCCGAGCGACACGGTCGCGCGCCTCGGTGGCGACGAGTTCGTCGTCGTGTGTCCCGACCTGCGCAGTGCCGACGAGCTCGGGGCGATCGCCCGGCGCCACGCCGAGGCGCTGAACCACCCGATCGACCTCGGCGGGGGTCGCGTCGTGGACCACGCCACCGCCAGCATCGGGACCTCCACCTCGCAGCTCGGCTCCGACGTCGACAGCATGCTCTCGAGCGCGGACCACACGATGTACGTCGCCAAGCGGGACCGGCCGGCCGGGCCCGTACGCACGCCGTCGTCCCGGCCTAGCCGAACCCCGCCACCGCCGGCAGGCGCAGCTCGAAACGCGCGCCCGGCCCGTGGGTTTGGTCGAGATCCAGGCTTCCGGCGTTCTCCTGGGCAACCGCGCGGGCGATGGCCAGCCCGAGGCCCGACCCCCCGCTGTCGCGGGCCCGGGCATCGTCGAGCCGGGTGAAGCGCTCGAAGACCCGGTCGGCGTCGGCCGGAGCGACGCCGTCTCCGTCGTCGACGACGGAGACGACGGCGTGGTCCCCCTCGAGACTCAAACCGAGCTCCACCCGTGAGCGTGCATGTCGCTCCGCGTTGTCGAGCAGGTTGAGGACGACGCCGGCCAGGGCCACCGGGTCGCCGAGCACGAGGGGGTCCGCCTCCAGGACGAGGTCGACGGGCACCCGACGTGGTCGTCGCGCCGCCTCGGTGAGCAGCGCAGCGGCCCGCACCGGCTCGCGCACGGGCGTCGCAGGCCCGGCGGCGTCACGTCGCGCGGACGCGAGCAGGTCGTGCACGAGCCGCTCCAGACGCTCGCTCTCGAGCAGCACGTCCCGACGTACGTCGAGCCAGTCGGTCCCGGTGGCCGAACCGGCGACCTCCATGACCGTGCGGATGGCCGCGACGGGGCTGCGCAGCTCGTGGGAGGCGTCGGCGACGAACTGCCGCTGTCCGCGCGCCGCTGCGTCGAGACGCGCGAGCATCTCGTTGAGGGTCGCCGCCAGCCGACCCACCTCGTCGGCCATCCCGTCCGTGGGCAACCTGGCGTCGGTCCCAGCGGCCGTGATCTCCGAGGCGCGGACGCGCAGCCGCTCGACCGGACGCAGCGCGAGCGCGGCGAGAGCCCACCCGAGCGCGCCGACCAGCGCGACCAGGAGCGGGACGCCGATCAGCAGCAACCTCGTGGTCGAGGCCACGGCCGCATCGACGGGCTCGAGGCTGCGGGTGGCCACGGCCCAGCCCCCGTCGGCCCCTCCGACCGCGACCACGACGTAGGGATCGCCCTCGCCCGGGACGACCGCGCCCACCGAGGTCACCGAGGCGCCCGGCTGCGGGGCGACGGTGAGCGGCGCGACACCGGCGAGCGGCGCCGAGGCCTGCACGACCCGCCCGGTGGGGTCGATCACCTGCACCAACGACGTCTCGTCGCCGAGACCGGTCCGCAGGTCGCCGCTGCCAGGCCCGTCGGGCGCGTCCTGGGCCAGTGCCTGCGCGCGGTCCCGGGCGACGAGGGCCGTGGCGGTCACGAGCTGGTGGCGCTGCACCAGCACCCCGGCGACACCGGCGCCCACCAGGACCGGCGCGATCGCGGCGGCGGCGGCCAGCGCCGTGCGCCAGCGCAGCGACAGGCGTCGACTCACCGGCCGTCGCCCGACAACCGGTAGCCCGAGCCTCGTACCGTCTGGATCGACGCGACGGCGAACGGTGCGTCGATCTTGCGTCGCAGGTAGCCGACGTAGACCTCGACGAGGTTGTCGGACCCGTCGTGGTGCAGGTCCCAGACGGCCTGGAGCAGGTCGAGCTTGGAGACCACCATCCCCCGGTGCCGCATCAGGTGGTGCAGCAGCGCGAACTCGCGGCCCGTGAGCGGGATCGGAGCTCCTCCTCGTTCGACCTCGCGGGTCGCCGGGTCGAGGCTGAGGTCCCCGGCCCGCAGCACCGTGGGCCGCGCGATGCCGCCGCGCCGCACCAGCGCGCGCAGCCGGGCGAGCAGCACGGCGAAGGAGAACGGCTTCGTCAGGTAGTCGTCGGCCCCGAGGTCGAAGGCATCCACCTCGTCGTACTCGCCGTCCTTGGCCGTCAGCATCAGCACGGGGGTCCAGACCTCAGCCCGCCTCATCTCACGGCACACGTCGTAGCCGTTGCGGCGCGGAAGCATGATGTCGAGGACGACGACGTCGTAGTCGCCGCCGAGCGCGCCAGCAGGCCCTCGTCGCCGTCGTGGACCACGTCGGTGAGCATCCCGTCGGCCTCGAGGCCCCGCTTGATCGCGCGCGCCAGCGTCCGCTCGTCCTCGACCAGCAGCACCCGCACGTCCGCTCCCCTCCCTCGGTCGTCTCGTGGTCCGGGCCCCGCGGCGCGGAGCCCGTGTCGTCCAGCATCGCCGACGACACCTGTGGGCTCTCTCAGGTGCTCTCAGGTCCCGCACAGCGGTCGGGACGCATCGTGGTGAGCAACAACCCACACCAGGAGGAACCATGAAGCTCGACATCCACCCCCCGCGCCGCAAGGCGTCGCCTGATCGCGACGGCGGTCGCCCTCGGCGCACTGGGCGTCGGCGGCGTCGCCGCTGCCCAGGCCGAGCACCGGCGGCTCGACCCCTGCGCACAGCCAGGTGCAGGGTTCCGACGGGGAGACCGAACGACGATGCGACCGACACCGGCCCCGACGCCGACCCGAACGAGCCCGGTCACCAGGACGCCTCCGACGCAGCGAGGTCCGAGAGCGCCGAGCAGGACGAGGCCGGCGAGGCGACGGCGAGCACGCTGACGGGACCGAGGAGTTCCGACGGCGAGACCAATGACGACGCCACCGACACCGGCCCCGACGCCGACCCGAACGAGCCCGGTCACCAGGACGCGTCCGACAACCAGGGCTGATCACCGCTGGAGCCGGCCCGGGCGGACCCGGTCCGGCTCCGTGCGCGGCCCCGACCGCTCGCCCCGAGCCGACCGCCGACGGCCAGCAACGGGACCAGCGCGATCACGGCGCCCAGGAGCAGCCCGGCGACGACGTCGGAGAGGTAGTGCACGCCGAGGAAGAGCCGACCCGCGCTGACGACCAGGCAGCCGGCGACCACGAACGCGACGAGCGCCCGGCGGACGGCTACGTGGTGGACCAGCACCGGAGCCGCCAGAACCACGACAACGACGAGCAGGCCGGCGGCCGACGCGTGGCCCGATGGGTACGACGGCGAGGCCAGCGCCTGGATCGGGTCGGACCATGTCGGACGGGGCGGTCGAGCAGCAGCTTGGACGCCGGTGCGACGACTGCTTCGACCACGGTGGCCAGCTACCGCCCACGCGAACAGAGCCGGACGCCGTGCGAGCAGCAGGGCGACCGCGACGAGCAGGACCAGGCCGCGCAGCACCCAGGGCTGACCCCAGGCCGCGACGGCCTCCCAGAACCCGATCGCCCACGGACGGCCGGCCGTGGCCGCGAAGGCCGGGGCGGCGACCGCCGCGTCGACGTCGAGCAGAGCGTCGACCCGCAGCGCGACCAGCGCCGTGATCGCAAGCAGCGAGACGAGGACACCTGTCAGTGTCGCCGCGACCGACCGCCGGGTCACGAGGCCAGCGCCCCGGTGCCGATGGCGACGAGCAGACCGAGACCGAGCACCACGCGGTAGACGATGAACCAGCGGAAGGCGTGGTGCGCGACGAAACGCAGCAGCCAGGCGATCGAGGCGTAGGCGACCACGAAGGAGACCGCTGTCCCGACGAGCAGGGCACCGGCGCTGACGTCCCCGCTCGTCGCGTCCCTGAGCTCGTAGAGACCGGCGCCGACCAGAGCCGGGATCGAGAGGAAGAAGGACAGCCTCGTCGCGGCCACGCGGTCCAGCCCCCGCAGCAGCCCGGTCGAGATGCTGGCCCCGGACCGTGAGAACCCCGGAAGGAGCAGCGCGAGGATCTGGCTGCTACCCACGACCATCGCGTCGAGGAACGTCGACTGCTCCTCGCCGCGGTCCTGGCGCGCGAGCCGGTCGGCCAGAGCCATGTAGGCGCTGCCGACCAGCAGGGACAGCGCGACGACCAGCAGGGAGGCGAGGGGTCCGTCGATGAGCGGCTTGGCCAGGACGCCCACGACGACCAGCGGCACGGTCGCGGCGATGACCCACCAGCCGAAGCGGTAGTCGCGGTCGCCTCGGTGCTCCGCGAGGTGAGGCCGACGCAGCCACGCAGCCGCGATGCGCGTGATGTCGCGCAAGAAGTAGACCAGGACGGCGGCGATCGCGCCGACCTGGATCACGGCGGTGAAGCCGACGATCGAGGGATCGTCCACGCTCAGGCCGAGCATGCTCTCCACCACCCGCAGGTGGCCGGTCGAGGAGACCGGGAGGAACTCGGTCAGGCCCTCGACGATGCCGAGCAGGGCGGCGGCGCCCAGTCCGATGC
Organism: uncultured Actinomycetota bacterium; assembly: GCA_963740745.1. Taxonomy (GTDB): domain Bacteria; phylum Actinomycetota; class Actinomycetes; order Propionibacteriales; family Nocardioidaceae; genus Nocardioides. The sequence goes on along the minus strand of CAVUFK010000007.1, from coordinate 115,952 downwards.
TGCTCACGTGTCTCCTGGTGGGTCGAGCGAGAATGGGCCCGGCCCCCGCCGGTGGGGGGCGGGGCCGCGCTCGGGGGTCGGCTCAGCCGAGGGCGGGGTCGCGCGGGGTCTCGACGGGACTCGGTGCGGTCGACCCTGGTCATCGTCAGGTAGATCACGGTGGCCAGGATCGTGCCGAGGAAGATCAGGCTCGTCACGAGCGTGCCCAGGCCGAGGCCACCCTCGGAGGGGTCGAGACCGAGGAAGTCGCCGATGTTGGCCCCGAGCGGGCGGGTCAGGACGTAGGCGAGCCAGAAGGCGAGGACCGGACCCACGATGCCGGACCTCCACGCCGCGGCGATGGCCAGGATCAGGCCGGCGGGCAGCAGGATCGCGGCACCCGGCGACCAGCCGGTGAGCTCCAGGGTCCAGTCGCCGACGGCGGTGCCGAGGGCGAAGGTCACGAGGACGACCAACCAGTACCAGCCCTCGCGGGGCGTGGTGTTGATCGAGTGGATCGACAACGTCTTCTCCCGGGCGTACCACGCGGCGAAGACGCCGGCGAGGACCACCGCGAAGACGGCGCTGCTCAGGGCCAGCGGGACGCCCTGGGCGTCGGTGAGGTTGTCGGTCAGCAGGGTGCCGACGACGCTGATCAGCACCACGGCGAGCCAGTAGATGCCAGGGACGTAGGCGCGGGCGCGGAACTGGAGGACGAGCACCACGACCAGCGCCACGCGTGAAGAGCACGCGTGGTGTTGGTCAGGCCGAAGCCCAGGGTCTCGTTGATGTAGTCGGCGAGGCTCTCGCCGACCGTGGTGCACAGGATCTTGATCACCCAGAAGAAGACCGTCACTTCGGGGACCTTGTTGAGCATCTGGCGGCGGGTCGTCGCGGCCGAGGTCGTCGTCATGTCGGGAAGTCTCAGGTGCCGGCCCTGCCACCGACCTGACTGAGGTCGCCAGTCCTCGGGGCGGGTCAGGCCAGCGCCTCCTGGGGACGCGCCGGGGCGTCCGGCATGGTCGCCTCGGGCTCGCTCTCCTCGGCGACGACCTCGCCGCGATAGCGCTCGATGATGTCCATGAACTCGTCGTGCTCGGCGCTCGGGACGCCGCAGAAGTTCAGCGTGGCTGCGATCTCGAACTTCACCGCGTCGAACTGGGCCTGGTTGATCCGCAGCTCGGCGTGGGCCCGGGTCATGTCCATGCCCGCGTAGCACGACGGTCCACCTGCGGCCTGGATCGACCAGCCGGTGACGAGGAACTTGTAGCCCGGCGCGTTTGCCGGGTCGCCGTGGTGGGCGTGGACGGCCTCGTTGGAGTTGACGTTGACGTTCGCGAAGAGCCGGTCGACCAGGATGTCCACGCGCCCCTGCGATGCCGTACGTGCCCGCCGTCCGGGCAACCGCTCGACGTCAGGACGCGGTGAAGTGCTGGAAGTCCGGGCTCGCCCAGGTCCCGCCCCACGTCCAGCCGAGCCGCTCGAAGCTGCCGGTCACGATGTCGTCCTGGCGGATCACCCCGTCCGGCACGGCGGCACCCGCCGGCCGGTCGGTGACGACGAACGCGGCGACCGCCCGGGGGAGCACCTCGCCCGAGGCCAGGACGTAGGGGTTCTGCACCGGGTTGATGTCGATCGCGCGGCCGTAGGCGTGGTCGGACCACGAGGACTGGCCCGCGACCCGGCGACAGTTGTAGGCCGAGGTGTTGTTGGCCGCCATCGAGGCGTCGTCGTCGCCTCCGTAGACGTCCACCAGGCGCATCCGGGCCAGCGGGAAGCGGGCGTCGTACAAGCCGGCGAAGACGTCGACGACGTCGCGGGCGACGTCGCGGTGCACCACCATCCGCCCCCTGCGTGCAGCGCCGTCGAAGCCGACGTAGGACAGGGTGAGCAGGCGCAGGTCGTCGAGGCCGACGGGGCACTGCGGTGAACCGTGGCTGGCGTCGCGCATGACACGGCGGGTGGAGGGATCGAGCACCTCGACGGTGCCCGTGTAGTCGGGCAGCCGCTCGCCGGCCGTCCGCGCACCCGGCGCGGGCGCGAGGTCCGCGCAGCCGCGCACCGCGGCCAGGTCGCTCAGGGCGGCGGACCTCTGGGCTCCGCCCGACCGCGGGGCGTGCCGCCGCCCACCGGGATGGCTGCGGGCACCCAGTCCTCGTCGACCACGCGACCCTCGGAGATCCCCAGCCGGAGCACGCCGCTGGCGGACCTGCGGCCGTGGTACCAGGCGAAGTTGCCCAGGCCGTAGCCGACGTAGGTCTCGTCCGCGGAACCTCGGTCCAGCAGGCCCGAGCCGAGCAGCACATGGGCGTGCGAGCCCACCACGACGTCGGCGCCGGCCGCTGCGAGCTGCTCGGCGAGGCGCTGCTGCCCGGTGGTGGGACAGACCAGCCCCTCCTCGCCCCAGTGGAGGTAGACCACGACCAGGTCGGAGGACCTCGCGGCGCGACGGACGGCGTCCAGCAGCAGGGTCGGGCGGTCCTGACGGGCCGAGGCCAGTCCGATGCCCGTGCCGGCGGCGACCGCCCAGGTCGGGTCGACGCTCTCCCGCGCCGAGGCGTCGGCGGCGAGAACGGCGACCTCGGTGCCCCGCACGCTCGTGCGGTGCGGCCGGAAGGCCGCGCGCGGGCTCCGACCTGCCCCGAGCAGGCTCACGGCCGAGCGGTCCCCCGCGGCCAGCGTCGCGCGCAGACCGGCCGGGCCGTAGTCCGCCCCGTGGTTGTTCGCGACGCTCGCGACGTCGATCCCGGAGCGATCGAGGACCCGCAGCGCCGCGCGCGGTGCGCTGAACCAGTACCGCTGGTCCGCCGCCTCGAGCTCCTTGGGAGCGGGCTGCTCGTCCCCGTCGACGAGGGCGGTCTCGAGGTTGACCATCGCAAGGTCGGCCCTGCGCAGCTCGGTGGAGAGCTCCCCGAGCGTGCTGCGCGCCCGGCCCGGGAGGGGCGACAACGCGCCCTCGAAGTGGACGTCACCGGCGAAGGCCAGGACCACGGGTCGTGGGCGTGGACCCGCGGGCCGCTCGGGCAGGGCCGCCGGCTCGGGCTTCGGGCCCGGCGACGCATCCGTGCTCGGATCCTCGGCGCGGGCCGACTCGACCTCCACCGGCCCGCTGAGCCCGGCGCTCGCCGAGACCAGCGCCGCGAGGAAGGCGAGGGTGATCACCAGGGCACGGCGGGGGGCTGCGGCCATGATCGGCTCCATCGGTCTGGATCTGGTCGTCGCCACGAACGTAGCGATCGACTCCTAGACCTACGCCGACCGCGACGCGTCACCATCGTCGCCGACGGGGTGCCGGGGACCACGCTGTCCACCCCCGCCGTCCCCGGTCCACGGGGGTCGGACCTCAGCGGTCGATCATCCGCGCCATGGCCTCCGGATAGCGCTCGCCCACGAGTGCGACGCTCGCCGAGGCCCGGTCCAGCTCGGCGAGGTCGTCCGCGGTGAGGTCGAGCGAGGCCGAGTCGAGGTTCTCGTCGAGCCGCTCGAGGCGTCGGGTGCCGGGGATCGGCACGATCCACGGCTGCTGCGCGAGCAGCCAGGCCAGCGCGACCTGGCCGACGGTGGCGCCCTTGCGGTCGGCGACCTGCCTGACGTGGTCGACGAGCGCGAGGTTGGCCTCGAGCGCCTCCCGCTCGAACCGCGGGAGGGTGGCGCGGATGTCGCCCTCGCCGAACTCCGTGTCGGCCGTGACCCTGCCGGTCAGGAAGCCCGCGCCCGAGCGGGCTGAACGGCACGAAGCCGATGCCGAGCTCCTCGAGCGTCGGCAGGATCTCGCTCCTCGGGCTCGCGCCAGAACAGGGAGTACTCGCTCTGCAGCGCCGTGACCGGCTGGACGGCGTGCGCGCGCCGGATCGTCGCCGACCCCCGCCTCCGACAGCCCGAAGTGCCGGACCTTGCCGGCCTCGATGAGCTCCTTGACCGTGCCCGCGACCTCCTCGATCGGCACGTCCGGGTCGACGCGGTGCTGGTAGAGCAGGTCGATGGTGTCGGTGCGCAGCCGCCGCAGCGACCCGTCGACGGCGGCGCGGATCCGCTCGGGCCGGCTGGTGACGCCGTGCTGGCTGCCGTCCTCGCCGAGGTCGAAGCCGAACTTGGTCGCGATGACGACCTGGTCGCGGACCGGTCCGAGAGCCTCGCCGACGAGCTCCTCGTTGTGGAAGGGGCCGTAGACCTCGGCGGTGTCGAAGAGCGTCACGCCCCGCTCGACCGCCTGGCGCAGGAAGTCGATCATCTCCTCGCGCGGCGGCCGGGGCCCGAATGACTGGCTCATCCCCATGCAGCCGAGGCCGAGGGGCGAGGTCTGCAGTCCGGTGTGACCGGGGGTGCCGAGCGTGCGGTGGGTGTCCATGGGTCCGACGATAGGCCGCGGGGGCGGTGCGGCCGTACCGCCTACCGCACCCCCCGCTCGTCCGAGGCGTTTGCCCTCGTCCTCATCGAGGACGACGTCGACCCCGGTGGTCGCGACGTGATCCCGGACGCTGGCTGCGACACGTTCCCCAGTGCGCCAGGTGTCCTCGCCGGCCGCGCGGTAGAGCACGCCCTGGATCAGCTGGATGGTGGCGCTCGAGCCCATCCGCGCTTCCCTCCGATGACGACGCCAGGAGGCCCAGGGTGCCTCACCTCGCGGGGGTGACCCGGTTGGACAGCTCGGGCGCCCAGCCCCGCCAGGTGCGGGCCCGGGACGGGCCGCTGCCACGTCAGCTGTGCGGGTCTACGGCTGGTAGTAGAGCGTGACGCTCTCGAAGGCGCCGGTCTTGTCGTCGAGCTCGAGCTCGACGACGCGGGCGCCGGCGACGAGGTCGGCGGTGGAGCCCTCGTCCTCGAAGTCACCGTCCTTGCCGCCCTCGAAGCCCTCAGGCTCCTCCAGCTCGATCTTGGTGTCACCGTCGACGACCGAGGTGACGGTGAAACCGGCGAGGCTGTTCACACTCAGCGTCCCGGTCGCGGGTACGAACGAGGCGATGGTGCCGAACAGGTCGCCGTCGTCCTCGTCGTGCTTCCCGTCACCGTCGAAGTCACCGTCGCAGCGGTCCCCCGCGTCGTCGTCGTCGTCCTCGTTGGCTTGGCCGTCCTCGTCGGTGTCCTCGTCACCGTCCAGGATGCCGTTGGCGTCGGTGTCGGCCACGTCGATCCTCAGGCCGTAGTCGTTCTCATCCTCGTCGTCGACGTTGTCGGCGTCGCGGTCGTCGTCGTCGAGGCGGCACGACTCCTCGGCGTCGTCCTCGTCCTCGTTGTCGATGCCGTCGCGGTCGGCGTCCTCGTCGCCGTCTTCAATACCGTCGTCGTCGGTGTCTGCGTCCACCAGGCTGGTCGAGCGTGTGCCGTCCGTGACCTCGTCCCCATCGTCGTGGCCGTCGTCGTCGGTGTCCTCGTCGCGGATCAGCCCACCCAGGCGATACTCGCGGACGTTGACCAGCCCGTCGCGGTCGAAGTCGGCCCGGGCGTCGGCGGCACGCAGCGGGTCCATGCCGTGGCTGCTCTCCCAGCGGTTCGGGATGCCGTCACCGTCGCGGTCGCTGCTAGCAGCGTCGGCCGGGACCCCCGTGGCTCCGGTGATCATCAGTGCGGCCACCGCGCAGGTGGACAGGGCGTGGGACAGCTTCACGGGGAACTCCTTCTCGAAGGCGCGGGTCGATGCGCCACTGGTACCTACCCATCGGCCGACGCGGCCCGCGCCTTGATGGATTGGCTGAACCCGTGGCCCGTCCGCCTCTGGTGCGCCACCCGCAGCACCCTCGTCGACGACGCTGCGGCGCGCGACGAGGAGACCGCAGACTGCGAGCTCACGGACCGTGACCGTCCTCGGGACTGCCGCACGATCGGGTGTCAGGCAATTCGCTGATCCCGCCGAGGGAACCACGTGCGCCGACGGCGCCCGCGCCAGAGGCGATCTGGCCGGGGCGTCGGCCGCGCCCGAATGGGGTTCGGCTTGTGCCACGTCAGTCTGGCTTTGCAGACGTGCGACTACCACGTCACCAGCAATGCGCCATGTCCGTCGGGTGTCCCGCGTCGAGTCGTTGACCGAGAATGAGGACAGCGAGAAGCGGGAGGACACACAGGCCGGCTCCAGGACCTGGAGCCCATCCCCAGCCGAAGCGCTGGAGCAGCTACTGACAGACCGCGTCAGCAGCCCGAGCCCGTTGCTACGACCCCTGGACCCTCCCAGAAGCGCGACTATTCAAGTTGCGCACAGCGCGGCGGCGCGGAGGCGAACTTGGCCTTGATCGTCGGCAGCTCAGGCCACGTTGAGGAAGGCGTTCACGCGAGCCAAGGCCTCGGTCCGGCTCTGCACGCCAAGGCGCAGGAACACGTTCTCAAGGTGCTTGCGCACCGTCGCATCGGAGAGTTCGAGTGTGCGCGCGATTTGCATGTTGCTGGCTCCCGTGGCGACTTGGCGCAACACCTCCCACTGACGCGTAGTCAGGTGCGGTTCACCACGCAGCTCCCGGTCGCGGCGGGTGTGCAGCTCGGCCAGGTGCGGGCGAATCAGCGCGAGCATCGCTGTCTCGCGTTCGGAGAAGTCGGGCTCGTCCTTCGTGCGCCAGAGCAGGAGGCGCCGGTCTGAGCTTCCGAGCGGGGTCATCGGCACCAGGACCTCGTCCTTGAGACCCGCCTCGTCGATGAGCGTCCCCATCGCTGAGTTGGCGTAGGCCCGGCTCCGTGAGGTCTCCGCATGATGGAGCACCGTGGAGTAGCTGCCAGTCTTCGCGGGGCCGGCGCACCCGTGCTCCCCCCAGAACTCCTGCCAGAACAGCGTCTGCCACTCGTCGACCATCCCGACAGACTCGTCGCGTTCGACTCCGCGGTCGCTGACGCACAGCATCTTGACGCGCTGTCCGGCAACGTCCATCAGCTGGAAACCGATCTCGTCGCACGGGATCAACCTACGAAGGCCGGTGAGGACGTCGGCGTAGAAGATGTCGTCGACCGCAGCGGCTTGGCACTGATCGAGTACGCGGAGCAAGGCGCCGATGTCGGTAGCTGTGATCGCCCAGTTGTTCGTCACGGCGGTACCTCCCATCCGGTTGTCACACCAGAGTAGGGCGACCGTGCCAGATCAGGCATACGCGTTTTCGCGTACGTCCTTTCTCCAGCGCTGAACGTCGCATTCCGTTCTGCTGGCGCCCGGAGCACCGTCGAGTCATGACCACATCATGGAACAACCACCGTCCGACCACCCTTGTCGCCATCGCCGCCGCCGGGTTGGTCTGCGCCCTCTTGCCAGTCACTCCCGGCAACGCGCAAACCATCCCGAAACCTGAGGACCACCGAGCCGTCTCGGGTCGCACCGTCCCCACTGACGGTCACCAGACGAACGGCCACCACACCTACGGCCAACCGGTCGAGCGACCCTGCTTCATCGAACCCTTCAACTGGAACGACGCCATCGACGGGACCCTCCCCCGCTGCTACACCAATGTCCCCTGATCGGTCACGTGGGCCGCCGAGACTCACGCAAGTGGCACCCCGCTCCGGGCGAAACGCGCTCCAGCTCGAGAAGGGCTCCCACAACGCTCCGCGAGCCCATGGCCTCGAGGAGTGGCCCGCTCGCTCATCGGCTCGCGGCGTCCTCAGGCGCCCGACCCTTGCGTGCACGGGACCCACCCCAGGCGCGCGTACGTCATGCGACCGCCAGACCGGTCGCGTGGGGTCGTGGGTGTCAGTACGGCGATCGGGCGGTCCCCGGCTTACGACTCGCTGTGGGCGCCGTCAGGTCGAGGTCGGGCATCCCACCACGCTCCAGAGCGCGTGCTCAGATGCCCGACCGCTCGATGGGTCTGCCAGACCCGTCCCGTACGCCGAACGCCCTGCGGGAAAGCCCCAGATCAATGGCCCGCTACGGCAACGGTGTCCCGCATGTCCCGTCCGGAAGTCCTCACCGGGACACCGGCGTCATCCGGCACGCTGACTACAGCGCGGCACGGCGCTCTGCGTGGTCACCCGCGCCGATCAGTCGTGTACGTCTGATGACAGATCGGCACGTTTGTCGGCGGTGATCGGGGGGCACGACACACCCTCACGAGAGCGCGGGTTGCGGTTGATCCGCCCGCGCGAGGTTCCAAGAGCGACTCCGTCGCGACGGCTTGCGAGTGCCAGGCGGAAGCTGGGTGCGACGGGCCACACCCTGGCAAAGTGCGTCGAACGCGGTGCCGATCAGACGTCGTACTCCTTGTCCGTGACGTGCTCGAGCCAGGTGACTACGTCGCCGTTCTCGTCGGCTTCCTGCATGGCGACGTGCGCCATGAACCGGTCCGGGGTCGCACCGTGCCAGTGCTCCTCCCCGGGCTCGATGTAGACGACGTCGCCGGGACGGATCTCCTCGACCCCGCCGCCGCGGGTCGCCACCAGACCGATGCCGTCAGTCACGTAGAGCGTCTGACCCCTGGGGTGGTGGTGCCAGGCGGTGCGGGCGCCCGGGGCGAACCGGACGTGCGCGCAACCGATGGCCGATTGTTCGTCGGGGTTCCGGATGCCGTCGATCTGGACGGCGCCGGTGAACCATTCCTGCGGGCCGGCCGCAGTCTGTCCGCCGCTCTTGGTGTACTTCATGTTCTTGGCCTCCACATGCATTCTCGATCGCCGCGTCAGCGGATGGTGTCGACGCTGACGGTGACGTTGCCGGCCATCCGCGCGATGCGCTCGGCGGCATCGCCGTCGAGTCGGCCGAGGATGACAATGCCTTCGTAGTAAGACTGGTCCCCGTAGTAGAGGACCAAGTCGCTGCCTGGGGCGTAGTAGCCGACGTCACCGACGCTGGGGTCCGCGCCTGGAGGTTGTCCCTCCAGCGAGAGCGCCGACCGAAGGGGTCCGGTCTTCTCCACTCCCCCGTGGTCTCGCATCTTCACGGTCTGGGGAAGTTGCGCGAGCAGGTCGCGGCTGGTCGCGCTGTCGTCCAGAGCGGCTTCGAAGCGTTCGCCTTCGATGATGAACTCGATCCTCATGCGCTGCTCCTCGGTTTCAGACGGGGTGGCCTGGTGTGTCGGCTGGCTCGAGGCGGGGGTGCCGGTCACACGTGGCGAGGTGGCTGCGCTGCCGGCGCCGTCGCGGGCACCGCAGCCAGCGATCAGAGCGCCGGCCGCGGTGACCAGCACGGCTGCTTCACGGTGACGACGCTTCACGGACGCAGAAGCACCTTGATGGCGCGCCGCTCGTCCATCGCCCGGTACCCCTCGGCGGCGTCGTCGAGCGGGAGTTCCAGGTCGAAGACCTTGCCCGGGTCGATCTCACGCTTCCAGATGCGGTCGATGAGGTCCGGCAGGAATCGTCGAACCGGGGCCGGACCGCCGTGGAGGTGAACTTGAGAGAAGAACAACTCGTCGCCGGGCAGCTGGACGTCGTGGGAGACGCCCACGTATCCGACGTGCCCACCGGGCCGCGTGGACCGGATGGCCTGCATCATCGACTCCTGGGTGCCGACGGCCTCGATAACCGAGTGTGCGCCGAGTCCACTGGTGAGCTCCCTGATCCTGGTGACGCCCTCGTCGCCGCGTTCCTCGACGATGTCGGTGGCGCCGAACTCGCGGGCCAGGGCCTGACGGTCGGCGTGGCGGCTCATCGCGATGATCCGTTCGGCGCCGAGCTGCTTGGCGGCCAGGACGCCGAGGAGGCCGACGGCGCCGTCACCGACGACGGCGACGGTCTTGCCGGGGCCGGCCTCGGCGGCAACGGCGGCGAACCAGCCGGTGCCGAGCACGTCGGAGGCGGCCAGCAGGCTGGGGATCAGGTCGTCGTCGGGCATGCCCGGGGTGGCGACCAAGGTGCCGTCGGCGTACGGGATGCGAGCTCGCTCGGACTGGGTGCCGATGGTGCCGTGGACGAACTCGGCGTGCACGCAGCGGGACTGGTAGCCGGCCTCGCAGATCTCGCAGGTGTTGTCGGAGATGACGAAGGAGCCGACGACGAAGTCCCCGGGGTTCAGGGTCGTCACGTCGTCCCCGATCTCCTCGACGATGCCGACGTACTCGTGCCCCATCAGCAGGTGTTCGGCGGCCTCGGCGCCGCGGTAGGGCCACAGGTCCGACCCGCAGATGCAGGTCGCGGTCAACCGGATCACTGCGTCGGTCGGCTCGATGATGCGGGGCTCCTCACGGTCGACGACGCGGACGTCGCCCGGGGCGTACATGGTGACTGCGCGCACGGCACATTCCTTTCGATTCGATGGATCAGGTGGTTGCGGGTCGGTACCGCGGGCTTGCGAGAGCAAGGGCGGCGAAGGAGATGGTCACGAGGGTCAGGACGATGAGCGCCATCGGTACGGCGGTCCGGTCACCACCGAGTCCGGCGATCGGGGCGATCACTCCGGCGGTGCACCACTGCAGGAACCCGAGCACCGCGGACCCGGTGCCGGGGTGGTCGGGCACTTCCCCCGAGGCGAGCGCGCCGGCGTTGGGGCCGATCAGGCCTTGGGCGGTCATGAGCACGAAGAAGCCGGTCACCGCGACCCCCAGCGGCATGTCGAACCACAACGCGCCGACCAGAAGCAGCATGCCCGCCGATGCGGTCGCGGCCAGACCGACGGCGATGACCACGCGGGTGGGGACTCGTCCGGCCAGGCGGGCCGCGACCAGCGTGGCGATGGTCAGCCCGACCGCGTTAGCGGCGAAGTCGATCGAGTACACCACCGGCGAGAGTCCGTTCATGGACTGAAGCACGAACGCCGAGGTCGCGACATAGGCGAACGTGACACCCATCGAGAACGCCATCACGACCAGATACCCGACGAAGCCACGCGATCGCAGCACCCGGCTCGCGGCGGCGCGCAGGTGTCGAAGGCCGCCACCGTGTCGGCGTTCGACGGGCAGGGTCTCGGGGACGGCGAGCGCGACCGTGAGGAGCATGACCACACTCCAGACCGCGAGCAGCCAGAAGGAGACCCGCCAGTGCGACAGCTGCAGGATGGCCGCACCCAGCAGCGGGCCGACGATCGGCGCCACGCCGGCGACGCCCTGGACCAGGTTCAGGGACGTCACCAACCGCGCGCCCGAGGCCAGATCGACCACGAGTGAGCGGGCGATCACCATCGCCCATCCGCCGCTGAACCCCTGGACGAGGCGGGCAATCATCATCACCCCGATCGACGGGCTGAGGCGCACGCCACCGAGGCCAGCGACATCACCACGAGCGCGCCGAGCAGCGGACGGCGGCGGCCCCGCTGGTCGGAGACCGGACCACCCACGAGCTGACCGAGCGCCATCCCGACGAAGAAGGTGGTCAACGTGAGCTGCACCTCGGTGGCGCTGCTCTGCAGGTCATCGCCGACGATGGGGAACGCCGGCACGTACATGTCCGTGGCCAGCGGCGCGATCATCGTCAGCAGCACCACGTTCGCCAGCAGGGCCTTGCTCAACCGGGAACTGCGCGTCGCGACTGTCTCGCTTCGCTCTTCGGTACTGACCGTCATCGAGTCCCCTCACGTCCCTCAGCCACGGTTGGTTCCTTGCTTTCTCGGTCCATGGAACCTTGGTCGGCGGCCGCGGGGGAGTCTCGCTCGTGAGGTGTACCGGCAGGGCACCCCAGGGTTGCTGCACGGGCCCACGGGGTCGCCGTACCGTGCGTTGGCATGGACAACCGGTCAGAGGTGCGTGAGTTCCTCGCCACGAGGCGCGCCAAGCTGACGCCGGCCGACGTGGGCCTGCCCGAGGTCGGCCAACGCCGTGTGCCGGGACTGCGACGCGGCGAGGTCGCTGCCCTGGCCGGCGTGAGCATCGAGTACTACTCCAAGCTTGAACGCGGGTCACTGGCAGGGGTCAGTGCATCAGTGCTCGACGCGATCGCCCGTGCCCTGCGCCTCGACGACGCAGAACGCAGTCACCTGTTCAACCTCGCGCGAGCCGCCGACGGCACCAGCCAGCTGGTCCGGCCAAGGCGTCGCAGCCGTCAGCAATGGACACCACGACCGAGCCTGACCTGGGTCCTGGACTCCATCACCGGCGGGCCCGCGATCGTGCGCAACGGACGGATGGACCTGCTGGCGACCAACCAGCTCGGTCGTGCCATGCACGCCTCGCTCTACGAGCGCTCCCCCGGGCCGGTGCCGAACTTCGCCCGCTACACCTTCCTCGATGAGGACTCGCACCAGTTCTACTCCGACTGGGACACCGCCGCCGACACCGCAGTCGCCATCTTGCGCACCGAAGCGGGCCGCGACCCGCACGATCCGCTGATGCACGAGCTGGTCGGCGAGCTCGCCACCCGCAGCGAGGAATTCCAACGCCGCTGGGCCCACCACGACGTCCGGCTCCACGGCGCGGGGACCAAGACCTTCCACCACGAGGCCGTAGGCGACCTCGACCTCGCATACGAAAGCGTGGACATGGTTTCCGACCCCGGTCTCACCCTCACGATCTACGCCGCCGAACCGGCCTCCAGGACCGCGCAAGCCCTCGCACTCCTCGGGTCGCTCACAGCACCTGACACGCATCGACTGCACGACATCCGCGAGTCCTGAACATCGCTTCGGCGCTTGCCAAGCAGGACGAAGACAATCCGGACAAGCGCCTCAGCGGCGCCGTGCGGATGAACGGCCTCGGGAGCGCCGGACCCCTCGGCGACTGGCCGGAACGACACTGTGCCGGCGCCGTCGGACGCTGGCGTGGGCCCCGGGCTGGTGGAGGGAGCGAGGTCGACGCCACGTACAACGCATGTGGATGAACTCACTGCTGACGTCCGCGCCTGACCACCCCCCGCCTGCCCGCCGGCCTCCGGGTCGAGGAGGCCGTCCGGATCGCCGAGGCCATCACCGCCGCCCACGCCGAGTCCACCCCACCATGTGTGACAGGGCGTGGAGCCAGTGCGATCGCCTACCAGCATCGCCGCCGCGGGCTCGACGACCCGATCCCCACCTAAGGGGTTCGCCGGGTCCGGCACGGCCTGCGCCGGATGATTGGCACATGCCGGGGCTAGGGGTTCATCGGGGGCGCCGGCAGGCCTGTCGGTCACAGGAGCACCACGTGGACATGCAATCCAGTTCGCAAATGCTTTCAGGCTCGGAATCCGTAGACTCCGAGCCTGAAATTCGTAGCGGGGGTAGGATTTGAACCTACGACCTCTGGGTTATGAGCCCAGCGAGCTACCGAGCTGCTCCACCCCGCGTCGGTGATCTGAACCTTACGTGAAAGGGGCGACCGGACTCAAATCGGGCCGGCGGCCCGCCTACTGGCCACGCGGACCCGGCGAGGATCCGGTGGTGCCGTCGCGCTGGTTGACCAGGTCGGTGGCGTCCGAGATCAGGTTCTGGGCCTTGACCACGAGCTTGGAGTAGCGGACCTGGTTGCCGTTGGCGGCGGCGTCGTCGGCATCGTCGAAGGCCTGCTGAGCCTGGTTGAGCTTGTCGGCGATCTGCTGGTTCAGGGTGCCGTCGCTCGTGGCACCACCGCCGTTGCCGCCCCCGCCACCGTTGCCGCCCGCGTTCGCCGCCCGTGTTCGCCGCCACCGTTCTCGGCGCCGCCGGAGGGCGTGGTGAGGTTCGCGACCCCGAAGGCGTCGGCGAGGGCGCCGGTGAGCGTGGTGTCGATGCCGACCTGGCCGCCGTAGGAGACCGTGACGAACTGCAGGATCGGGTACGCCGAGTCCGAGTTCGAGCGCTGGGCGTAGATCGGCTCGATGTAGACCAGTCCGTCGTTGACCGGCAGCGTGAGCAGGTTGCCGAAGTTGGGCGCCGGGGAGCCGGCACCACGGAACGGCAGCAGCTGCTGCACCACGCCCTCGTTCTGGGCGAACTCGTTGGCGATGATGCCCGGCCCCGGCGTGTTCGGGTCGCTGAGCTGGAGCACCGTCATCTTCCCGTAGTCGGGCGAGGTCGCATCGGAGTTCACCGAGACGAACGAGGCGAGGTTCTGCTTCTCGTACGGCACGAACACCGACGTCAGGGACCACACCTTGCCCGGACCGGCGGCCGGGGTCGCGTCACCGCTCGCCGCGGTGTCGCCGGCGGCGTCGGAGGAGGTCTGCTCCTCGCTGGGCTCTGCGCCGTCCTCACCGGTGAAGAGCCGGTACGGCGGCTGGAGGACGGTCGTCTCCGCGTTCGGGTCGGCCGGCACCTGCCAGCGGTTGTTGCCCTGGTAGAAGTCGCCCGGGTCCGTCACGTGGTAGCGCGCGTACTGGTAGCGCTGCACCTTGAAGAGGTCCTCGGGGTAGCGCAGGTGCTCGAGCAGGTCGTCGGAGATCGCCGACTTCGGCTCGACCGTGCCGGGGAAGACGCTCTCCCAGGCCTTGAGGATCGGGTCGGTGTCGTCCCACTCGTAGAGCGTGACCGTGCCGTCGTAGGCGTCGACGGTGGCCTTGACCGCGTTGCGCATGTAGTTGATCTCGTCGGTCGGCACCGTCGCGAAGCCCGGCGTCGCGCTCTGCAGCGAGTCGTTGGTCATCGTCGCGAACGATTCACGCTGCGCGTTGGGGAACCGGTCGGTGGTGGTGTAGCCGTCGAGGATCCACACCACCTTGCCGTCGACGATCGCCGGGTAGGCGTCGGCGTCGAGGGTCAGCCAGGGGGCGACCTTCTGGACCCGCTCGCGCGGCGTCCGGTCGTAGAGCACCTTGGAGCTGGAGTTCACCCGGCTGGAGAGCACGAAGTTCGGCTCGCCGAACTTGATGGCGTACATCACCTGGTTGAACAACCCACCGACGTCGACGCCGTCCTGGCCGTCGTACGTCGTGGTCTGGTCGGCCGAGGTCCCGGCCAGCCCGAGCTCCACGTCTTCGGCGTCCGGGTCGGGCTTGCCCACGACCGAGTAGTCCGGGGACCGCTCGCCGAAGTAGATCCGGCTCTCGTAGCCGTCCCCGAGGTCGGTGAGGTCCTTCTGGTTGCCCTGGATGCCCTCGGCCCACACCGCACCGTCGGCGGTGTCGTTGGTGATGTCGGCCTGCTCGCCGTCGGCGACGGACTGCTCGGAGAGGTTGTCCTTGCCTCGCTGGTTGGCGTACGCCGCAATCAGGCCGTCGCCGTGCGTGTAGACGGTGTGCAGGTTGTTCCAGTTCAGGTCGCCCGGGTTCAGCCCGCTCTGGTCGAGCTCGCGCGCGCCGAGCACGAGAGCGCGCTCCGTGCCGTCGATGTCGTAGCGGTCGACGTCGAGCACCGGCGCCACCGAGTAGTAGTTGCGCGCCTGCTGGCGCTGCTCGAAGGTCTTGCGCACCAGCTGTGGGTCGACCAGCGGCACCGAGGAGACCTGGTTCGCGACCGCCGAGCCCTCCGTGCCCGAGGTGGTCGCCGCGCTGGTGTAGTCGATCGGCTCCACCCCGTCGAGGTCGTAGGCCTGCCGGGTCGCGTCGATGTTCGAGGCGATGTAGGAGGCCTCCTTGGTCGGCTCCGAAGGCTTGACCTGGAACTGCTGGACGATCGCGGGGAAGATCATCCCCATCAAGATCGAGGTGACGACCATCAGGCCCAGGCCCAGGGTGGGCAGCTGCCAGGAGCGCAGCCAGATGTTGGCGAAGAACAGCAGCGCCACCGCGATCGCGATGTAGATCAGGATCGTGCGGGCCGGCAGCACCGCGTTGTCGAAGGTGTTGTGCATGCCCGTGAACAGGGCGCCGTCCTGGTTGACCAGGTCGAAGCGGTCCAGGTAGTAGTCGCCGGCCTTGGCCAGCACGAAGACGCCGAGCAGCACCGAGAGCTGCACCTGTGCGGCTCCCGAGAGCCGGTCGTGGGGCTGCTGGAGGCGGATCCCGCCGTACAGGTAGTGCACGACGGCCGCGGCGATCAGGGCCAGCACCGTCGCGGCCATCGTGAAGTCGGTCACGTAGTGCAGCCAGGGCAGGTCGAAGACGAAGAAGCCGATGTCCTTGCTGAAGTAGGCGTCGTCGCTGCCGAAGTCGCCGCCGTTGCGCCAGAGCAGGTAGGTGCGCCACTGGCCCAGCGCCGAGGTGCCGGCGAAGACACCGATCACCGCGGCCACGCCGACCAGCAGCAGGCGGCGGATCGGGGCGACGGTCTGGCGGTAACGCTCCAGGTTGTTCTGCTCCGGCGAGGGTGCACGGAACAGGGGCCGGAACCGGTAGGCCAGCGCCATGTTGAGCCCGACGACCAGGGCCATCACCAGCGCGAAGACCACGAACAGACCGATCCGCGTGACCAGCAGGGTGGTGAAGACCTCCTGGTAGCCGATCGAGGAGAACCACAACCGGTCGGTGTAGAGCGCCGAGAACGCGGTGAGCACGAAGAAGCCCACGACCACCACCGCGGCGGTGATCAGCAGGGCACGGGAACGGCGCGACGGGCCCTGGGGCGGGGCCGCGGCCGGGCGCCGGGGGTCGTCGTCGTCGAACAGCTCGCTCACGAAGGGGTCTCCTCTTGCGGGTCGGGCGTGGTCTCGTGCAGGTCGTCGGTCAGGGTCTCGCGCAGCAGGGCCAGCAGGCCGGGCACCAGGTCCACTCCCCCGGCCACCGAGGCCGGGTCGTCGTGAGATCGCAGCCGCAGCGCGCAGTACGTCGTCCCGCGGCGCGTCGCACCGGCGACCATACGGACCTCCTGGCGCTGCGGGTGCGTCCCGGCGTACTCCACCTGGGCGTCGGGCTCCTCGGGCAGGTCGTCGTCGGCGCCGGGCGGGAGCACGAAGCGCTCCACGACGGCGGCACAGCCCAGCACGCTGGGCGGCCAGGCGATCTCCTCGAGCTGCGACTCCAGCGTCTGGTCCGGCCGCAGCCCGTCCTGCTCGACGGGGGTCAGCGCACCGGGAGCCGGCTCCTGCTCGAGACCCATCGCGGCGACCAGGTCGGGCTGGGCCAGCACCAGCTGTGCGGTGTCGACGAGGGCGTAGAGCCGCGCGGGGCGGTCCCAGCCGTCCGCGCCGACGTGCTCCTCGATCTCGAGCACGGCAGCGGCCAGCGCGTCGTCGACCGTGGAGGCGTCAGGGTGGGCCTCGCTCATCACGCGGCCTCGCAGCTGGGCAGGTCGGCGTCGTGGTCGACCGTCCAGTCCTCGATCGCGGTGCGCGCGTCGTGCATCGTCTCGGCCCTGACCAGGCGCATGTCGCCGGCATCCGCGCTGAGCGCGTCGGCGCAGTTGTCGGGCGGCACCATGAACAGCTGTGCACCGGCGGCGCGGGCGCCGGCGATCTTCTGGGCGATGCCCCCGATCGGCCCCACCGCGCCGGTCGGGTCGATCGTGCCGGTGCCGGCGATCGACTCGCCGTCGGTCAGCGAGCCCTTGGTCAGCGTGTCGTAGATCGCCAGCGAGAACATCAGTCCGGCGCTCGGGCCGCCGATGGCCGGGTCGATGTTGACGTCGATCGGGAACGGCAGGTCGAACCCGATGCCGAGGCGGATCCCGACGCGCTGCTCGCCGTCGACGACCTCGGGAGTCACCGCGACCTCACGCCGGTCGCCGCCGCGCAGCACGGTGAAGCGCACCGGCTCGCCCTTCGGCGCGCCCTGGATGGCCTTCACCAGGTCCTGGCCGGTGACGATCTTCGTGCCGTCCGCACGCTCGATGACGTCACGGGCCTCGAGCTTGCCGTCGGCGGGCGTGCCCTCGTCGACGTAGGCGACCTGGAGCTGCGCGGGGACGTCGACGCCCATCTCCTCCAGCGCGACCGCCGAGGCGGTGTCCTGGGAGGAGGTCATCTCGACCTGGCCCTCGATGTCGCTCTCCTGCGGGGTCTGCTGCTGGTCGTAGATCGCGTCGTAGGGGTACACCGCGTCGTCCGGGCTGGCCCAGGCCGCGAGCACCTCGAAGAGGTTCTTGCGCTGCTGGGGCACCGAGACCAGCACGGTGGTCATCCGCAGCTGCCCGTCGTCGCGGTAGACCGCGTGGCCGTCGACCTGGATGATCTCCACCCCGTCGTTCTTGCCCAGCACGTCGAAGGTGCTGCCGGGGGCGTAGGTGACGAACGGCAGCTTCATCACCGCGGCGGCGACCACGAGCACCAGCACGAGCGGCGCAGCCACGACGGCGGCGATCAGGCGCTGGTTCATGGCGTAACTGTCTCATCCCACCCAACCTCGCCCGCCGCGACAGAGGCGGGCTGAGACTGGGTGAGGGGCTCAGGAGGCTCGGCGCGACGGACGGACGGCGACGCCGGTGCTGCGGTCGCGCTCGGGCGGCGCGACGGCGTAGCCGGGACGGCGGCGCGGCTCCCGGGTCAGGGCCTCGCCCATCCGGCGTACGGCGGTCTCGCGGTCGACCTCGCCGCGGCCCTCACGGCCCAGCCACGAGACCCAGACCATCGCGACGAGGGTCACGGCGACCGTCGGGGCCAGCCACAGCAGGATCTCCACCTCGCGAACCTACGACGGCGCGCGGGTCCGTGGTGGAGCCGCGCGGGAGCCGCGCGGGAGCCCGGCGGCTCGCAAGACCGGTCGCTCAGGGCGAGCCGACCCACTCCTCGGTCCCGTCGCCGAAGGCCTGGTGCTTCCAGATCGGGACCTCGTCCTTGAGGGTGTCGATGAGGTCGCGGGAGGCCTCGAAGGCGGTGCCGCGATGGGCGGAGGCGGTGGCCACCACGACGGCGAGGTCCCCGATGGCCAGGGTCCCGACGCGGTGCACGGCGGCGAGCGCGGAGACCTCGTGCCGGGCCGCGACGCGCTCGCAGACCTCGCGCAGCCGGTCCAGCGCCGAGGGGTGCGCGGAGTACTCCAGGCCGTCGACCCCCTTGCCGCCGTCGTGGTCGCGGACCCGTCCGACGAACAGCGTCAGCCCGCCCGAGGCGTCGTCGTCGAGCGCGGCGAGGACCTCGTCGACCTCCAGCGGCGTCTCGCGGATGTCGACGAGGCGCACAGCGGCCCGGGCAGTGGGTTGGGACACGCCGCGCAGCCTAGTGCCAGTCGCTACCGTGGGGGCCATGAGCGAGCACCAGGACGGCACCGGCGACGACGAGCCCGACGACGGGTCCGACCCGGGCCAGAACCCCTTCGCCGGCACTCCCTTCGAGCAGCTCTTCGGCTCCCTCGGCGGCTTCGGCGGGCTCGGCGGCGCGGCCGGCCCGGGCGGGCCCGGCGGTCCGGCCGGCCTGGCCGGGATGCTGGGCGGACTCGGTGGCGCGGGCGGGATGGACCTGAACCAGATCTTCGGGCAGATCCAGTCGCTGATGCAGCCCTACGACGGCCCCCTGAACTGGGAGGTCGCGACGGACCTCGCGCGCAAGACCGTCGCTGCGGGCGGTGACGACCCCTCGGTCACGCAGCGCCAGCGCGACGCCGTCGCCGACGCGGTCCGCCTCGCCGACCACTGGCTCGACGACACCACCGAGTTCCCGACCGGTGTCTCCAGCACCGCCGCGTGGAGCCGCGCGGAGTGGATCGTGCACACCCTCGAGGGCTGGAAGGTCCTCGTCGAGCCGGTCGCCGAGCGCTCGGCGACCGGTCTGGCCTCCGCCCTCCCCGAGGAGGCCCGCGCGGCCGCCGGTCCGATCATCGGCTTCCTCGGCAAGGCCGTCGGAGCGATGCTGGCCACCCAGGTCGGCTCCGGCCTCGGCGCCCTGGCCGGTGAGGTGCTCAGCGTGTCCGACACCGGCATCCCGCTCGGCGAGCCGGGTCGCGCGGCTCTCGTGCCGGCCAACGTCTCCGCCTTCGCCGAGGGTCTCGACGTCGGCGAGGACGACGTCGTGCTCTACCTCGCCCTGCGCGAGGCGGCCCACCAGCGGCTCTTCTCGAACGTGCCGTGGCTGCGCGAGCACGTCGTGGGCGCGGTCACCGACTACGCCCGCGGCCTCGAGGTCAACGCCGCGGGCCTCCAGTCGCGGATGGAGGAGCAGATGCGCGGCGTCGACCCCAGCGACCCCGCCTCGCTCCAGCGCCTCGTCGAGGGCGGCTTGTTCGACCTGCCCAAGTCACCGCAGCAGGAGGCCGCCCTGGAGCGGCTCGAGATCGCGCTGGCCCTCGTCGAGGGCTGGGTCGACGAGGTCGTCGGGCAGGCCACCGCCACCCGGATGCCGGCCGCGGCCAAGATGCAGGAGGCCGTACGTCGTCGGCGGGCCGCCGGCGGCCCCGCGGAGGAGACCTTCGCCGCGCTGGTCGGCCTCGAGCTGCGACCACGCCGCCTGCGGGACGCCTCCACGCTGTGGGGCGCCCTGCGCACCCGGCAGGGCACCGAGGGTCGCGACGGCGTGTGGATGCACCCCGACCTGCTGCCCACCGCCGCCGACCTCGACGACCCGCTCGGCTTCCGCCAGGACGCCAGCGCCCCGCCCGAGCTCAGTGAGGACGCCTTCGACGCCGAGCTGCGCGAGCTGCTCGACGGGCCACCGGACCCCGACGGGGCCGGCACCGACGGGGACACGCCACCCGAGCCGGCGTGAGCCTGCACGCCGACGCCCTGCGGATCCTGGAGACCTGGAGCGCTCCCGACGAGGCGCAGGAGGCCCTGCGCCGTCGCTACGTGGGTCACCTGCACGCTCGGCCCGACGCCATGACCCGCGGGTGTCGGCCCGACCACCTCACCGCGAGCACCGTGGTGCTCGACCACGACGCCTCGCACGTGCTGCTGACCCTGCACGCCAAGGCCCGGGCGTGGTTCCAGCTCGGCGGGCACTGCGAGGCGGGCGACGAGACCCTGGTCGCCGCCGCGCTGCGGGAGGCGGGCGAGGAGTCCGGGCTCGCGGGATCCCTCGACCTCGACCCGGTCCCGGTCGAGCTCAGCGAGCACGCGGTGCCCTTCTGCGGTCCGCCGGTCGACGACCGGTCCGAGGTGGTGCACCACCTCGACGTCCGCTTCGTCGCGGTGGCGGCGCCCGGGGCGGCGTACGAGGTCAGCGCCGAGTCGCTGGACCTGAGCTGGTGGCCGGTCGACGCGCTGCCCGCCGGCGCCGACGGGACCCGCAGCGACGTCACCGCACTCGTCTCCCTGGCCCGGGCGCGGGTTCGGGAGGGAGCTCAGTCGCCGACGTGGTCCTCGGGCGGCGGCTCGACCTGGGCGGCCGCCG
The DNA here is from genome assembly GCA_963740745.1 of uncultured Actinomycetota bacterium. Classification (GTDB taxonomy): domain Bacteria; phylum Actinomycetota; class Actinomycetes; order Propionibacteriales; family Nocardioidaceae; genus Nocardioides. Next base: position 95,118 of record CAVUFK010000007.1, on the reverse strand, counting down.
ACCAGCCGAGCAGGTAGCCCTGCGCCTTCTCGGCCTGGGGGTAGCGCTGGACCCAGGACCAGAACCGGTCGTCGTGGCGCGGCTCCAGCAGGTGGGCCAGCTCGTGGACCAGCACGTAGTCGACGACCCAGGCCGGCATCGCCTGGAGTCGTGAGGAGAGCCGGATGGTGCGGTCGCCGGGCGTGCACGAGCCCCACCGCGAACGCTGGTTGTCGACCCAGCGCACCGACGCCGGCTGCGCGAGGCCTCCGAGCCAGCGGTCGCTGAGCGCCGCGGACCGGGCGAGCAGGTCGTCGTCGCTGGGGTGCGAGCGCCTCTCCGCGCGCTGGATCCGCTCGATCATCGTGCGCACCCAGCGCCGCTCCTCGGCCGCGCTCATCGTCGCGGGGATCAGCACCACGACCCGCTCGCCGTCGCGGTAGGCCGACACGGTGCGGCGGCGACGCTTGGAGCGACGGACGTCGACCTCCGGCTCGCTCGTGGGCTCGCTCACGGCCTCAGCCTGCCCTCAGCGCGCGGCCCACGCCAGCAGGCGCTCCCGGGGCCAGGTGTTGACGACCCGCTCCGCCTCGATCCCGGCGGCCTCGGCGCGCTCGCAGCCGAGCACGGGGAAGTCGAGCTGTCCCGGCGCGTGGGCGTCGGAGTCGATCGAGAACAGGCAGCCGAGGTCGCGGGCGAGCTCGAGCAGCGCGGTGGGCGGGTCGCGGCGCTCGGGCCGGGAGTTGATCTCGACGGCGACGCCCTCCTCGGCGCAGGCGGTGAAGACCGCGCGGGCGTCGAACTGCGACTGCGCACGCGTGCCGCGCCCGCCGGTGACGAGGCGGCCCGTGCAGTGGCCCAGGACGTTGGTGTGCGGCTGACGCACGGCACCCACCATCCGTCGCGTCATCGCCTCGGGTTCCATGGCGAGCTTGGAGTGGACGCTCGCGACGCGCAGGTCGAGGCGGCCGAGCATCTCCTCGCTCTGGTCGAGCGAGCCGTCGTCGAGGATGTCGACCTCGATGCCCTTGAGCAGGCTGAACCCACCACCCTCCCCGGCGGCGAGGTGGTCGTTGACGGCGTCGACCACGTCGAGCTGGCGCAGGAGCCGCTCGGCGCTGAGACCCCGGGCGACCTTGAGCCGCGGCGAGTGGTCGGTCAGCACGAGGTAGTCGTGTCCGAGCTCGAGGGCGGTGAAGGCCATCTCCTCGATCGGCGAGCCGCCGTCGGACCAGTCCGAGTGGGAGTGCAGGTCCCCGCGCAGCAGCGCCCGGAGGTCCTGCCCACCCGCGCACAGCGGCCCACCGTGCTCGGCCTCGGCGCGGGCGAGGCGCTCGGGAACGATCCCCTCGACCGCCTCGGTGATCACCCGCGCCGAGCTGGCCCCCACGCCGGGCAGCTCGGCGAGCGTGCCGGCCCCGGCCCGCGCGGCGACCTCGTCCTCGCCCAGCGGCAGGATCGCGGCGGCCGCCCCCCGGAACGCCTTGACCTTGTAGGAGTCCTCCCGCCCGCGCTCGAGCAGGAAGGCGATCCGGCGCAACGCGGCCACCGGCCCGGCGTCGTACGCCGTCCCGGCGCCGGGCGCGCTCATCGGGCGCCCCCCAGGGCCGCTGGAGGGACGATCCGGCCGCCGGGAGCCAGGAAAAGTTCCGTCCACAGGCTGTGCACCGCATCGATGCAGGTCACCTGCTCGTCCCGCCCGTGCGACTGCCGCCGTCCACAGCACCCTCCCCCGGTCGTCCACCGTGCAGCGGGGTTCTCCACAGAGTCATGCACAGGATCCTCCACAGGGCCGCGGGCCGGGACGTTGACCGTGGCCGGTGCCCGGGCCTAGCGTCGCGACCAGACGAGGCCCCCGGGGTCCGCCGAGCACCGTGAGCAAGGGGAAGGCCCACGGAGCGGGGCGGGTCCGGGGGCCTCTCGTCGCTTCCGCGACCGTGCTCATCGGCCGGTGAAGCGCGGCGCGCGCTTCTCCTGGCTGGCCCGCACCCCCTCCTGGAGGTCCTCGGTGGCCAGCGTGATCGGCTGCGCCATCGCCTCGTAGGCCAGCGCCGCCTCGATCGTGTCGTGGCCTCCGCCGCGCAGGGCCAGCGCGGTCAGCTTCGCAGCGATCGGGGCCGTCCCGGCCACCGAGCGCGCCACCGCGAGCGCCTCGTCGAGGAAGCCCTCGCGGGGCAGGGTGCGGGTGACCAGGCCGATGTCGCGGGCCTCGCTCGCCTCGAGGACCCGCCCCGTCAGCAGCAGGTCGCGCGCCTGGGCGGCCCCCACCACCTGCGGCAGCAGGTAGGTCGCCGCCATGCCTGGATGCATGCCGAGCCGGGTGAACGGGACGCCCAGCTTCGCGCCCTCGGCTGCGATCCGCAGGTCGCAGGCCAGGGCCATGCACAACCCTGCTCCGATCGCCGCCCCGTTGACGGCGGCGATCGTCGGCACCTCCAGGCGGCGGATGGAGAGCCACGAACGGTAGAAGGCGATCATCCGGGTGCGCAGCTCGTCGACGCTGGCGTCCGGCTCGCTCGCGATCCAGCTGGTGTCACCGCCCGAGCAGAAGGCCGAGCCCTCGCCGGTCACGACGACCACGCGGACCGTGCGGTCGAGGGCGAGCTCGTCGATCGCCGCGGCCCACGCCGCGGTCATCTCCGCCGACATCGCGTTGCGCATGTCGGGGTTGTCGAGGGTCAGCAGGGCGACGCCCTCGGAGGGGCGTTCGAGGCGCAGGTGCGTGGTCGCGGACATGCTCCGGAGGGTAGCGACCTGCTCGCCTCGCCCGGGCCGCCCCTGCGACACGCTGGACGCACCCCTCCCCCGCCTGAGTCAGGCGGGGACGTGCGTGTCGTAGGGTCGGGGCCGTTCGGCGGCGCCCGCTGCCGGACCTACGACGGGCTTCCCCAGCTTGTTCCCGTCGCGACGACCGAAAGCGAACCCAAGGAGGCCGTCATGGCGGAGACCTGGAGCGGTGAGTTCTACTGCGTGAAGTGCAAGGAGAAGCGCGAGGCGGAGGGTGAGGTCAAGGTGAACGACAAGGGCACCCGGATGGCCAAGGCCGTCTGCCCCGTGTGCAGCACGAACCTCAACCGGATCCTCGGCAAGGCCTGAGCGCCGAGCAGCCGCGATCCACGACGGCGCCGCCCCCGCGGGGACGGCGCCGTCGTCGCGTCCGGGAGGTTGTGGACGAGTCGCACCGGGCACGCGCGCCGCGTGCGAGCCTGCGGGGATGCCCGAGCACCCCACCACGACCACCACCCCGCGCCGCAGGCTGCGACCCGGCGCCGTGGTCGTGCGCCGCGACGCCGAGACCGTGCAGGTGGGCCTGGACCCGCCGGCGCGGGTGGTGCTGCCCGACGCCCCCGAGGTACGCCGGCTGCTGACGGCGCTCACCACCACCGCCTGGCCCCCGCCGCAAGCGCCGCGGACGCCGCGGGCGGAGGTGCCCGTGGTCGCCTCGGCCCTCGCCCGGCTCGAGGAGGCGTGCCTGCTCGTCGCGGTCGCCGAGCGGGGCGACCGGGCGCGGCCGGGGCTCCTGGACGCCACCGCCGCCTGGTCCGGACCCGACGCCGGGCGACGGCTGCGTGCCCGGGCCGCCCAGGAGGTGCTGGTCGTGGGTCCCGCCGAGCGGACCGAGTGCGTGGCCCGGCTGCTGGGCGAGAACGGCGTCACGGCTCGCCGTTCGGACCGGCTGGCCGACGACGAGACCGAGGTCCGCGCGCCGGGGCTGCTGGTCGTGGTCGTCACGTCCGGTGAGCCCGACCGTGACGTCGTCGACCGGCTGGTGGCCGCCGGGTGCGTCCACCTGCTGATGTGGAGCCGCGCCGGTCTGCCCCGGGTGGGTCCGCTGGTCGTCCCGGGGATGACGGCCTGCCTGCGCTGCGTCGACGCCCATGAGTCCCAGACGGACCCGAGACGCGCCCTGCTGCTCGAGCAGGCCGCGCGAGGGGAGTCGGTGCCGCCGTCCGACCCGGTGCTGCGCTGCCTGGCCGAGGCGCGGGCGGTGCGCGACGTGCTGCGCTGGGCCGAGGGCGAGGAGCCCGCGACGTTCTCCGCCGTGATCACGGTCGACGCGCACGCTGACCAGGCGCCGGTGCGGTGGACCCGGCACGTGCACTGCGGGTGCGCCTGGGACAGCGACCTGTACGCCGCCGGTTGAGCCGGGCCCGCGGCTCACCAGTGCTCGCGGTCCAGCTTGGCCTCCATCGCCCGCAGGTGCTCTCGGGTGCACCGGTCACAGACCGCCAGGACCCGCCCCTGCTCCGTCGTGGTCGACCAGCCCAGCGCGACGTCGGCCCCGTCGCCCTCGCGACCGCACACCGCGCAGCTGGTCATGGTGGCAACCTAGGCCAACCGCGCCCGGGCCAGGAGCACCCGGGAGTCGGCGCCCGAGAACGACGAGAGCCGGGACCCTGGTCGCTGGTGCGACCGGGGCCCCGGCTCGTCGCTGCTCGTCGGGTTCGGCTCGGCGTCGGCTACATCGCGCGGGCCGCGGCCAGGCGGGCGCGCTCGGCGAGCCGCTCGGCCTTGCGGTTCAGGCGACGCGCCCGGGCCACTCGCTGGCCCGCGCGCAGCTGCTGCGCCTCTCCCAGGCGCGCGGTCATCTGCGCGCGCGCGAGGTCCTCGTTCATCAGGTGATGCATGGTGTGCTCCTGGTCTCGTGCGAAAGATCATGATGGGTGGCCGGTGCCGGTGCCGGTGCCGGTGCTGGTGCTGGGGGAAGCCAAGCGCTGGTCGACCGGTGTCCGGCCGGTCGACCGACGCTCAGGCGGCGTCCTTGCGGGGACGACCACGGGGCCGCTTGCGGGCGATGACCTGTCCCTGGAGGAACAGCTCGCCGCCCCACACGCCCCACGGCTCGCTGCGCTCGAGTGCGCCATCGAGGCACACCGCGCGGACCGGGCAGTCCCGGCACAGCGCCTTGGCGGCCTCGACGTCGGCCGGCGCCTCCGCGAACCAGAGCTCGGGGTCGAAGACGCGGCACGGCAGACGGTCCTGCGCGCTGTCGGGGCCGGTCGCCTCGACTGCCTGGTCGGCCTGGTCGTGGAGCCGGACGAGCGAGGGCTCGAGGGTGCTGGTGGCCATCTGCCTCACCTCCTGGGTGTGATCGCGGTCGCGGGTGGTGGGCCTGGTCGGCCCGGTGGTGGGACCCGCGGAAACGAAAGACCGCGGATCCCGAAGGGATCCGCGGCCTGGAGGTGCCGGTCTGAGTCAGCTCAGGTCGGTGGTCCCCAGGCTGTGGAGCCCAGATCGGTGGTGCTGGAAAAGACGGGTCGGGAGCCGGTGTGCGCGTCGGCGCAGGCGGCGATGCCACGCAGGGTGGCGCCGAGGCCGAGCACGCGACCTCGTCCCGCGATGACGACCGAGCCGGCCGGGGTGGCCGGGATCGTCATGGTCGGAGCGAGCTGCGTCGCAGCTGCTTCTGGCATCGGCGTCACCATCGTGGTGTCGGTGTAGATCTCCATGCGGGCCACCTCCTTCGGTGTCATCGGGCGCGGGGCTTGTCAGGCCCGGGATGCGCGGTTGGCTGGTGAGAGGCACGCTAGTGCGCGGCCTCGCGACCCGGCAATCGAATTAATCGAGATTTCCGGGTCGACCGCCCCCCGGGTCACCGCGCATCGCCCATGGCAGGCCGCTGACCTGCACGGACAGCGGTCTCGTGCAGCGCAAGAGCCGCAGAAATTCTTTTCCGACGCCTCGATCGGCCTAGCCGACCAGGGAGAGGACGTCCTCGCCGTACCGGTCGATCTTGGCCGGCCCGACCCCACTGATCGCGCCGAGCGCGGCGGACGTGCGCGGCTTGTGCTCGGCGATCAGCTCGAGGGTGGCGTCGGTGAAGACCACGAAGGCCGGCACCTCGTCGGCACCCGAGCGCTCCTTGCGCCACGCCCGCAGACGCTCGTAGAGGTCCTCGTCGTAGGCGACCGGACAGGCCGCACAGCGGCCCTTCTTCTTCTCGGCGGCGCTGGTCAGCGGGAGGCCGCAGGTGCGGCAGGTCATCGCCTTGCGCCCACGTCGGACCTTGGGGCCGGCTCCGGTTGCGTCGCGGACCGTCGCGGGCAGGAGAGGCTCGAGGAAGCGCGAGGGTGGTCGCTGGCCCCGACCGCCGGGCTGGCGGGCGGCGGCCCACGAGACGAGCAGCTCGCGCCGGGCCCGGGTCATGCCGACGTAGAGCAGCCGGCGCTCCTCCTCCACGCTGGCCGGGGTGTCGGCGTAGGTGATCGGCACGGTCCCGTCGTGCACGCCGACACAGAACACGACGTCCCACTCCAGGCCCTTGGCCGCGTGGAACGTGGCCAGCGTGACCCCGTCGGCGACGGGGGCGTGCTGCTCGCTCGCGCGCCGGTCGAGCTCGGCGACGAACAGGGCGAGGTCGGCCTGAGGCTCGCGTTCGGCGAGGTCGACGGCCTGGTCGACCAGGGCCTGCCACGACTCCCAGCGGTCGCGGGTCTGCCCGCGGGCGCTCGGAGCCTGCGGCGACCAGCCCATGCCGGACAGGGTCGCGCGCACGAGGTCGACCAGCTCCCCGTCGTCCTCGCCGCCCCGTGCGGCTCCGCGCAGGCGGGTGACGGCCTCACGGACCTCGGCCCGGTCGAAGAACCGTGCCGCGCCGCGCACGACGTAAGGCAGGCCGCGGGCCGCGAGGGCCTCCTCGTAGGCCTCGGACTGGGCGTTGATCCGGAACAGCACGGCCATCTGCGAGGCCGGGGTGCCCTGCTCGCGCAGCGCCTGCACCCGCGCGGCGACCTGCTCGGCCTCCGCCACCTCGTCGGGGTTGCCCGCGAAGGCCACCGACGGGCCGGACGGGTTCTGGGCGACCAGCTCGACGCCACGGGTCGCCGTGCCGCGCAGCAGGTCGTTGGCCGCGCCGACGACCTGGGGGGTCGAGCGGTAGTTGCGCACCAGATCGACCGTGGTGGCCCCGGGGTGCTTGGTGGTGAAGCCGGTCAGGTAGGTCGGGTCGGCGCCGGCGAAGGAGTAGATGGTCTGGGCCGGGTCGCCGACGACACAGACCTCGCTCCGGCCGCCGAGCCACAGGTCCAGCAGGGCCGACTGCAGGGGTGAGACGTCCTGGAACTCGTCGACGACGAACCACTTGTACTGCCGGCGCACCTGCGCCGCGACCCGTTCGTCGTCGGCGAGCAGGCCGGCGGTCAGCAGCAGGATGTCCTCCATGTCCATCACGCCCTGCTCGCGCTTGACCCCCTCGTAGGACGACATCACCCGCGCCACCGTCTCGGGCTCCTGCCCCGTCACCTCGCGTCCCCGGCGGGCAGCGACCTGCGGGTAGTCGTCGGGGTGGACGTTGCTGACCTTGGCCCACTCCACCTCGGAGGCCAGGTCGCGCAGCAGCGCCTGGTCGGGACGCATCCGCTGCTGACGGGCCGCGGTGGCCAGCAGCCCGAGCTTGGACTCCACCAGGCGGGGCAGCTCGGTGCCGTGCACGTGCGGCCAGAAGTAGCGCAGCTGGCGCAACGCCGCGGAGTGGAAGGTGCGCGCCTGGACCCCGCCCGCGCCGAGCGTGCGCAGCCGGGTGCGCATCTCGCCGGCGGCGCGGGTGGTGAACGTGACCGCGAGCACCTCCGAGGGCGCGTAGACCCCGGTGGCGACACCGTGGGCGATCCGGTGGGTGATCGCGCGGGTCTTGCCCGTCCCCGCGCCGGCCAGGACCCGCACCGGGCCCCGCAGCGCCTCGGCGACCTGGCGCTGCTCGGGGTCCAGACCGGCGAGCAGCGCGTCGGCGTCGCCGGCGGGACCGGGGCCGGGTCCGGCAGCGGGCGGGGTCGGTGGCGCCATCGTGCGGAACAACTCCCGGGGGGTCGTGGTTGAGGCCGGTGGCATCCCCTCGTGGGGTGCGCACACGACCCTAGACCGCGGAGGCGACACCCTGATGAGCTCGTTCACGATGTACTCCACCCCCTGGTGCGGCTACTGCCACCGGCTCAAGAGCCAGCTGGACCGCGAGGGCATCGGCTTCGAGGTGGTCGACATCGAGCAGCACCCTGAGGCCGTCGAGATCGTCGAGCAGGCCAACGGCGGCAACCAGACGGTCCCGACGCTGGTCTTCAGCGACGGCTCCTCGCAGACCAACCCCTCGTTGGCGCAGGTCAAGGAGAAGCTGGCCGCGCTGGCCTGAGACCCGTTCCCCGCTCTACCAGGTCCCGGGGAGCTCTCCGCCGTACCACTGCTCGATCAGCGCCCGGCTGATCGAGATCGGCCCCGGCAGCACGACCCGGCCGGCCTCGGCCTCCGCGCGCAGCTCCGCGCGGGTGAACCAGCGGGCGTCCTCGATCTCGTCGTCGTCGACGACGATGTCGGTGGAGACCGCACGGGCGATGAAGCCGAGCATCAGGCTCGCCGGCAGCGGCCAGGGCTGGTTGCCCACGTAGGTGACCTCGCCGACGACGATGCCGGTCTCCTCGGCGACCTCACGGCGCACGGCGTCCTCGAGGGTCTCCCCCGGCTCGCAGAAGCCGGCCAGCGTCGAGTAGCGGCCCTCGGGCCACACGCTCTGGTGACCCAGCAGGCAACGCTCGTCCTCGCTGCCGGGCTCCCCGCTGGCCACGGTCATGATCACCGCGGGATCGGTGCGGGGGAACTGCTTGCGCCCGCACCGCGGGCACAGCAGCTCGTGGCCCGCGGAGACGGCGTCGAGGCCGGCCCCGCAGCGAGGGCAGAACCGGGTCGCGGCCAGCCACTCGGCCAGGCCGAGGGCGTGGAAGACCATCGGCGCCTCGTCGGCCGCGGTGTCGGACAGCACCGGCAGCAGGTCGCGCAACGCCACCCATCCCTGCTCCTCGCGGGCCAGGCGCGAGGAGGTGACCACGGCGGCGTACGTCGTGCCCGTCCGCTCCCCGATCAGCACCCGGGTGCCCTCGGGGGCCTCGCCGGGCGCGACCCACACCGGGCGGCCGTCCCGCGGGCGCACGTGCGTGCCGGAGACGACCAGGACCCGGGTGCCCGGGTCGTCCCACCGCTCGTCGAGCCAGGCGCTGTCACGGCGGCGGACCCCGAGACGGTCGTGGGGGTCGGCGGCCATCCGCTCGTAGGCGTGGGTCACCCGGCCGAGGCTAGGTCATCGGATTTCCACTGCCCTAGCCTGGCCCGGGTGAGCACCCATCTCGCGGCCGCCGCCGGCGACGTCGCACCCCTCGTCCTCATGCCCGGCGACCCGCTGCGGGCCCGGTGGATCGCGCGGACCTTCCTCGACGACGCTCGCTGCTACTCCGAGGTGCGCGGGATGCTCGGCTTCACCGGCACCTGGCGCGGGCACCGGGTCTCGGTCCAGGGCTCGGGGATGGGTCAGCCGTCGCTGGCCATCTACGCCACGGAGCTGCTCGACGACTACGCCGTCCAGGCCATCGTGCGGGTCGGCTCCTGCGGTGCCCTGACCGAGCGGGTCGGGGTGCGTGACCTCGTGATCGCCTCCGGCGCCTGCACCGACTCGGGCATGAACCGGATCACCTTCGGCGGGCTCGACTACGCACCGGTCGCGGACTTCGGGCTGCTACGAGCGGCCGTGGACGCCGCCGAGCAGCACGCGGGCTCCCCGGTCCACGTGGGGCTGGTGATGAGCGGGGACTCCTTCTACCCCACGCGGCCCGAGCTGAGCGCGACGATGGTCGAGCACGGGGTGCTCGCGGTCGAGATGGAGGCCAGCGCGCTCTACACGATCGCGGCGCGCAAGGGCGCCCGGGCGCTGGCGGTGTGCACCGTCTCCGACCACGTGGTGACCGGCGAGCAGACCAGCGCCGAGGAGCGCGAGACGACGTTCGCGAGCATGGTCGAGGTGGCGCTGGAGGCCGGGACCTCCCAGGTCGGCTGAGGGACTATCGCCGTACGGCCCCGTGTTGTGGCGGTGTGGACGTGCGGGACGCCGTGGTGGTCGGAGCGGGACAGGCAGGGCTCTCCGCGTCCTACCACCTGCAGCGTCGCGGCATCGACCACGTCGTCCTGGACGCCGGCGCGACCCCCGGTGGCGCGTGGCAGCACCGGTGGGACTCGCTGGGCATGGACGACGTGCACGGGGTCGCGTCCCTGCCGGGCGACGACGCCCCGCGGGGACCGGGGCGGGCGAACGCCGTCGTGCCCGCGAGCTTCGCGGCCTACGAGCAGGCCCACCACCTCCCCGTGCTGCGTCCGGTGCGGGTGCGCCGTGTCGAGGACGCAGGCGCGGCCCTGCTCGCGGTGGACACCGACGAGGGGCGGTGGCTGACCCGCACGCTGGTCAACGCGACGGGCACGTGGACCGCTCCGTTCGTGCCCCACGTCCGCGGCGCGGCGACGTTCGCAGGCCCGCAGTGGCACACCCGTGACTACCCCGGCCGCGAGGCGTTCCGCGGACTGCGCACGGCGGTCGTCGGCGGCGGGGCGTCCGCGGTGCAGCTGCTCGGCGAGATCGCGCCCGTGACCGACACGCTGTGGTTCACCCGGCGACCCCCACGGTGGCGGGTCGAGGGCTTCGACACCGATGCCGGGCGCGCAGCGGTCGCCCTCGTCGAGGACCGGGTGCGGCGCGGCCTTCCGCCCACCAGCATCGTCGGCGTGACCGGGCTCGCCCTGCGCGAGCAGGAGGAGCAGGCCCGCCAGCTCGGCGCCTACCAGCGGGAGCCGATGTTCGTCGCGCTCGCCCCCGGCGGCGTCGTCCTGGCCGACGGGTCGACCACGAGCGTCGATGCGGTGCTGTGGGCGACCGGCTTCCGGCCGGCGGTCGCGCACCTGGCGCCGCTGCACCTGCGCACCACCCTCGGCGGCATCGTGCTGGACGGCACGACGGCGGTCGCCGACCCGCGGGTCCAGCTGGTCGGCTACGGCCCGTCGGCCAGCACCATCGGCGCCAACCGGGCGGGCCGGGTCGCCGCGCGTGGCGTCGCCGCCTGGCTGGAGGGCGAGCAGGCCCTCAGCCGGACGGCCTGAGGATCGCCTCGAGCTGCTCGCGACCCGGGAGGTCCCTCGGCTCGACCAGGTCGCCGGAGCGCACGTAGTAGAAGCCCGCGCGCACCCGTTCGAGGTCGACGCCGTGGAGCTCGGCCCAGGCCAGGCGGTACAGCGCGAGCTGGACCGGGTCGGCGTCGTGGCTGCGGTTGGTCTTCCAGTCCACGAGCAGGAACCCGGGCTCGCCGTCGACCCGCTCGGCGTAGACGGCGTCGATGCGGCCACGTACCACCTGACCGGCCAGCACGAGCGAGAACGGGGCCTCCACGGCGTACGGCGGCCGTTCGGCGAACTCGCCCGCCTCGAAGGCGGCGACCAGGGCCGCGAGGTCGGCGTCGTCCTCGACGTCGGCGTCCGCGCGGCCCGGGAGGTCGTCGGGGTCCAGCAGCAGCTGCTGGCCGAACCGGGCCTCGACCCAGGCGTGGAACCGGGTGCCGAAGCGGGCAGACGGGGACGGCTCGCGCGGCATCGGCCGAGCCAGGGACCGGGCGAACTCCGCGGGGTCCTGGCGCAGCCGCGCCAGCGAGGTCGCCGACAGCGACGACGGCAGCGGGACCGAGCGGGTCGCGGCGCGCGACGCGCGGGCCTCGGCGAGCAGCCGGTCCATCTCGGAGTCCCACTCGGCGATCCGCGCCGCCTCGATCACGTCGGGCTCGGTGACGGGGGTGTAGCCCGAGGGCCGTCGGCGCTCGGCGGCGACCTCGAGCACCCGTGCGGCCGCCGCACGACGCAGCCGCGACTCGGTCCCGGTCGAGCCCGTCGGCCAGGGCACGCTGGTGTCGACGTCGTCGTAGGGGTTGGGCTCGCCGCGGGCGGGCTTGTCGCGCCACGAGCCGACCGGCGACGAGCGCTCCTCGAGCAGCTCACGGATGGTGCGCTGGTAGTCCGAGGGCCCGAACGGCGTGGTGCGCGAGCCCCAGCAGTAGCCGGAGACCTCCTCGCGGTGCTCCGCGCGGGTCAGGGCGACGTAGGCCAGACGGAGCTCCTCGAGGGCGTCGTGGTCCCGGGTGGCCTGGCGGTAGTCGTCGAGAGCCGGCTTGTCGAAGCCCGCGAGCTGCGGCAGGTCCGGGGCGTCGCCGCGCAGCGGTGCGGGCAGCACCTCGGGCGAGGACGTCCACAGGGTGCGGGACCGGTTGGAGGGGAAACGGGTCTCGCAGGCCCCGACGACCAGCACCGTGGGCCACTCCAGGCCCTTGGCCCGGTGGATGGTGAGCAGCTTGACCGAGTCGGCGTCGCTCGGGGTGGCCAGGTCGAGCCCGGCGCCGTCCTCCTCGGCGGTGAGGTAGGCCAGCAGCGAGGCCAGTGTCACGTCGCCGTCGACGCCGCGGAAGTCCGCGACGGCCTTGACGAACAGGTCGAGGTTGTCGCGGCGACCCGCGGCGGCGGGCAGCACTGCCGAGGCCAGCTCGACGTCGACGCCGGAGGTGTCGATGACCCGGCGGACCAGGTCGAGCAGGGGCTCCCCCACGTGCGTGCGCAGCACCCGCAGCTCGGCGGCCAGCAGCGCGAACCGCTCGCGCGCCGCAGCGGAGAAGTCGCCGTCGCCCGGGTCGCGCACCGCGTCGTCCAGGGCCGGGACCTCAGCCGGGTCGATGCCGTCGGCGATCACCATGAGCTCCTCCGCGATGCCCTCGCCCGGCTCCTGGCGCCCCCGGCCCCCGGCGATCTGCCAGGCGCGCTGCTGCAGCAGGCTCAGGTCGCGCGGTCCGAGTGCCCACCGGGGTCCGGTGAGCAGGGTGAGCATCGAGGCGTTGTGCGTGACGTCCTGGAGCAGGTGCAGGGTGGCGACGACCTCGGCGACCTCGGGCAGTCGCAGCAGACCGGACAGCCCGACGATCTCGACGGGGACCTCGGCTGCGTTGAGCGCGTCGAAGACCTCGGCGGCGTGGGTGTTGTCACGCACGAGCACCCCGATGTCCGACCACGCCCGGTCCGGGTGGCCGGGGTCGTCGTGGTCGGCGCGCACCGTCTCGGTGAGCCACACCAGCTCGTCCGCGTGGGTCGCGTGCACGTGGACGCCCACGACGCCGTCGCCGGCCTCCGGAGCGGCCTCGAGCTCGACCAGCTCGCGGTGGCGGGTCATCAGCGGCGCCGCGACGCGGTTGGCGACCTCGAGGACCAGCCGGTCGGAGCGGCGGTTGATGCTCAGCGGGAACGTGCGGTCCACGCCGTCGGCCGCGGGGAACGAGTGCCGGAAGCCGAGGATGTTGGAGACCGACGCCCCCCGCCAGCCGTAGATCGCCTGGTTCGGGTCGCCGACGGCGGTGACCGCGTGGCCGAGCCCGTGGACGGGGTCGGGACCCGAGAAGAGTCGCGCCAGCATCAGCGCCTGCGCGACCGAGGTGTCCTGGTACTCGTCGAGCATCACGACGCGGAAGCGCGCTCGCTCGCGCTCGCCGACCTCGGGCCGCTCGTCGGCCAGACGGGCGCCGAGCTCGATCTGGTCGGAGAAGTCCATGAGCCCGAGGTCGCTCTTGAGCCGTCGGTATCCCGCGACCAGGCCGAGCAGCTCGCGCCGGCGGTCGATCGCCGAGATCGCCGCCTCGATCTTCTCGCGGTAGGTCTTGCGGTTCTTGCCGGCGATCTCCTCGGCGAGGGCGCGCTCGAAGCCCTCGCGGGCCTCGCCGTCGACGCGTCGTACGTCGTCGGGTCCCACGAGGTGCTCGCTCATCGCGCCGTCGAGGGTCAGCAGGTTCTGGATCGCGGTCGGCGGGTGGTCCGAGAGCTTCAGGACCTCGCCGGGGAAGCGGTCGACCACGCGTCCGCCGAGCTGGTAGCGCGAGGCGTCGGTGACCACGCGGGTGTCCGGTTCGTGGCCGATCAGCAGGCCGTGCTCGGTGAGCAGCTGCGCAGCGTAGGCGTTGTAGGTGAGCACGCTGGGCTCGAGCCGCTCGACCTCGTCAGCCGGGTCGCCGGCCGGGTCGCCCGAGCCGGGCGCGCGCAGCGCCCCGGCGCCCTCGAGCGCAGCGCGGATGCTGTTCCGCAGCTGCGCGGCGGCCTTGGTGGTGAAGGTCAGTCCGAGGACCTCCTCGGGACGGACCTGCCCGGTCAGCACGAGGTAGACCACGCGGGCGGCCATCAGGGTCGTCTTGCCCGAGCCCGCGCCCGCGATCACCACGGCCGGGGCCAGGGGGGCGGTGATGGCACGCCACTGCTGCTCGCTCGGCGGGTGCGTGCTGCCCATGGCCCGCTGGAGCTCCTCGGGCGTCTCGAGACGTACCGGCTCGAAGGTCGCCGGGCTCACTGGTCGACCACCGAGCCTGCACTTCGAGCCGGGCAGATCGACACGAACGCGCAGTCGCGACAGTGGGACCCGGGCGTGGCCGGGAACACCTCGTCGCCGAGCACCCGCACGGCAGCGCCGAGCCGCTCGCGCAGCTGCTCCCGTCCGGGGGCGTCGGCGTCGTGCGGCGCCTGCTGCTGCACCGTGCTGCTGGTCGCCTCGCCGGGCAGGCCGAGCTGGACCAGCTCCGCGCCACCGGGCCTCGCCGTGGCGGGAGCCGCGAAGGCGCCCGCCTCGACGGCGTACTGGTAGAGCGCGAGCTGGAGGTGGCCGTCGACCTGGGGGCCCGAGGGCTTGTACTTGCTCGTCTTCAGGTCGACCACGACGACCCGGTCCTCGGTGTCGAGCTCGATCCGGTCGGCGTACCCGGTGAGACGCACGAGGCGGCCGTCGTCGAGCTCGACCTCGACGTCGAAGCGGGTCTCGGTGCCGACCAGGCGTCGGGTGTCGGCGGCGTGCCAGCGCACGAACCGCTCGAGGGCGAGCCGGACCCGGGTCCTCTCGCGGCGCGAGGACCACGGGGTGCGGAAGCTCAGCCGCTCCCAGACGCCGTCGACGTGGACCATCAGCTCGTCGACCAGCCCGGCGATCCGGGTCTCGGCGGGAGCACCCTCGGCGAGGTCGCCCCCGACCTCGCCGCGGGCGACCCGGTCGGCGAGGGCGTGCACGATCTGGCCGATGTTGGCCGACTGGTGGCTCGCCGAGACGCCGCCGGCCTCCTGCTCGAAGAACCAGCGGGCGGGGCAGGTCGACAGGGCGTCGAGCAGGCTCGCCGAGACGGGGACCGGGCGGTCGGGGTCGCGCAGGGCCACGTCCGAGCGCGTGGCGGCGCGGGTCCCCCACCAGGTGCGTGGATCGGCCGCCGGGACCAGCGCCCGACCGCCGTGGCTCTCCTCGCTCAGACGGGCCAGGCGCTCGATGGCGGCCTCCCGGAGCGCGGGTGGCGCGGCGGGATCGGTGGCCGTGCGTCGCAGCTCGCCGACCAGCCCGGTCATCGACAACGGCCGAGCGGGCCGTCCGGACTCGTGGCGGACCTCGCGCCCGAGCTCGCGCAGGAACGCCGAGGGCTGCTCGCCGTCGTCGTCGCCGGAGGCCACCGCGGTGACGACGAGCCGCTCGCGGGCTCGGGTGCAGGCGACGTAGAACAGCCGACGCTCCTCGGCGAGCAGCTCGCGCGCCGAGACCGGCGGCAGGAGCTCGCCCCGACCGATCCGGTCGGGCTGGAGCAGGGTGGCGCGTCGGCGCAGGTCGGGCCAGCCCTCCTGCTGGACGTGGGCGACCACGACCAGGCGCCACTCCAGGCCCTTGGAGCGGTGGGCGGTCAGCAACCGGACCGCCGCTCCCCGCGAGCCACGGTCGGCGAGGGTGTCGGCCGGGATCTCCTGGGCGCTCAGGCCGGCGAGGAACGTCTCGACCCCGGTGTGGTCGCGCTGCTCCTCGGTCCGCGCGGCCTGGTCGAAGAGGGCGACCACGGCGTCGAGGTCGCGGTGCGCGCGGCGCGCGGCCCCGCCGCCGAGCTCGGCGGAGCGCTGCAGGCGCTGCGGCCAGTCGGTGCCCGACCACAGGCCCCACAGCACCTGCTCGGCCGTGGCGCCGTCGATGAGCGACCGCCGTGCTCCGGCGAGCAGGGCGCGCACGGACCGCGCGGCCTCGGCCTCGGGACCGGTGAGGTCGTCGAGGAAGCCCTCCTCGACGACGACGCACCGCATCAGGTCTCGCGAGGCCTGCGGAGCGCGCACCTCACGGTGGGCCCGCTCCTTCTCGCGGGACCGCAGCAGCCGGGCCAGGCGACGCACCTGACCGGCGTCCATCCCGCCGAGCGGCCCGGTCAGCAGCGACTCGCAGCGCCCCGCGTCGAGGTGGTCGGTGTCGTTGGGGTCGGTGACGTCGAGGTGGACCGCGGCCCTCAGCGCCTCGAGCAGCGGCAGGACCGCGGGGTCGTGCACGAGGGGCAGCTCGTCGCTGGCGACCTCGACGGGCACCCCGGCGGCCGCCAGGGACCGCCGCAGGGGCGGGATCGACCCGCGCCCGGAGCGCACCAGCACGGCCATGTCGTCCCAGCCGACGCCGTCCTCGAGGTGGGCGCGACGCAACAGGTCGGCGAGGTGCTCGGCCTCGGCGCGCTCGGTGTCGAAGGTCGTCACCTCGACCGACCCCGGCCCCAGCCCGACCGGCGGGTCCGCCTGCGGCTGGCGGAAGGCGGACATCGCCTCGGGGGGCAGGGTGCCGGGGAGCCCGATCCGGCCGGCGACCCGTTGGCTCGCGACCAGCAGACGAGGACCGAAGCGTCGCGTCGTGCGCAGCGCCACGACCGGCGCGGGCCGCTGGTCGTGGCGTGGGAACGCGGTCGGGAACTGCAGGAGGCCCCGCACCTCCGCACCGCGGAAGGCGTAGATGGACTGGTGGGGGTCGCCCACGACGACGAGGTCGCGCCCGTCGCCGGCGAGCTGGTGCAGGAGGGCCACCTGGCCGGGGTCGGTGTCCTGGTACTCGTCGACGAACACGGTGGAGATCTCCGCGCGCAGCTCCTCGCGGTGCTGTGCGGCCTCCAGCGTGGCGCGGCGGATCAGGTCGGCGTAGTCGGTGGCTCCGAGGAAGTCCATGGTGGTGAGGTACACCTCGAGGAACGTGCCGGCTGCGACCAGCTCGGGTGCGCCGTGCTCACGACCGAGCGCGCTCAGCTCGTCGCCGTCGAGTCCCTTCTCCCGAGCCCGCGCCAGCACCGCTCCGACCTCACGGGCGAAGCCGCGGGTGCGCAGCGCCCGCTCCAGGGCGGGCGGCCAGACGACGGACTCCGGGGTGTCCGCCAGCAGCTCGCGCAGCACCACGTCGGCCTCGGGGGCGGAGAGCAGCCGCAGCGGCGCGGCGTACAGCTCGGTCGGCGCGTAGCGACGCACCAGGCCGTAGGCGAAGGAGTGGAAGGTCGCGCTCATCGTGGTGGCCGTCGTGCGGCCCAGGCGCGCGGTGACGCGGTCGCGCAGCTGCTCGGCGGCCTTGCGCGAGAACGTCAGCGCCAGCACCGACGACGGCGCGACCCCGCGACGCTCGACCCGGTCGACGACGGCCTCGACCAGGGTGGTGGTCTTGCCGGTGCCGGGGCCGGCGAGCACGAGCAACGGACCACCCGGGTGGTCGACGACCCGCTGCTGGTGCTCGTCGAGCTGCGGCGCCGCGGCGGGCGACGCCGGCGGGGCCAGCCGGTAGGCGGTCGGGGCGTCGTGGGCGGGCACCGCGACATTCGACCATCCGGCGCCGACACGCCCCGCCACGGACCCGACCCCGCACCCACCGTCCGGTGACGCACGTCACGTCAGGGGCTAGGTTCGGGCGATGACCCGAGAGATCACGACCGTGCTGAGCCAGATGAGCTTCCTGGAGTGCCCGCGCTGGCACGACGGTCGGCTGTGGCTGGTCGACTTCTACACCCACCGCGTGCTCTCGATCGCCGAGGACGGCTCCGACCTGCGCGTCGAGGCCGAGGTTCCCGCACAGCCCTCGGGCCTCGGCTGGCTGCCCGACGGGCGCCTGCTGGTGGTGTCGATGAAGGACCGCCGCGTCCTGCGTCGCGAGGAGGACGGCTCGCTGGTCACCCACGCCGACGTCTCCGAGCACGTGACCGGCCACCCCAACGACATGGTCGTCGACGACCGGGGGCGCGGTTGGCTCGGCAACTTCGGCTTCGACCTGATGGGCGGTGGCGACCTGGCCACGGCCTGCCTGCTGCGCATCGACCCCGACGGCAGCGTGACCCGCGTGGCCGAGGACCTCTGGTTCCCCAACGGCAGCGTGATCACCGACGACGGCGTCCTGGTCGTCGACGAGACCCTCGGCAACCGGATCTCGGCCTTCGACATCGCCGATGACGGCTCGCTCGGACCGCGCCGCGACTGGGCGGTCTTCGCCCCCACCCCGACCTCGCGCGCCCTGGGCGAGGCGATCGGGGAGGTCGTCCTGGCCCCCGACGGCTGCTGCCTCGACGCCGAGGGCGCGATCTGGACGGCCGACGCGATCAACGGCCGGGTGGTCCGCCTCGCCGAGGGCGGCGAGGTGCTCGAGGAGATCCAACCCGGGACGGGCGTCTTCGCCTGCATGCTCGGCGGCGCCGACGGCCGCACGCTCTACCTGTGCTGCGCGCCGGACTTCGACGAGCACGCCCGCTCTGCGGCCCGCGAGGCCGAGCTGCGTGCCGTGCGGGTGGACGTGCCGCACGCGGGCCGACCCTAGGCCGCCCCGCGGCCGGCTCCGCCGGTCACGGACTCCGACGGGTGCCAGGTCCGGAGCACCGAACGGCCCCGGCCGGCGGACTTGGCCTCGTACAGCGCCGTGTCGGCCCGCCGCATCAGCTGGGAGGCGGACTCACCGGGTCGGTGCACGGTGACCCCGCAGGACAGGGCCGCCGTGCCGGCGACCGAGGCGCGCATCTGCTCCACGACCCGCAGGGCCGCCTCCGGCGTGTGGTGCGGCAGCAGGAGCGCGAACTCGTCGCCTCCGTGGCGGGCCAGGACCGCCTCGGTCGGCACGCAGCGACGCCACTGCGTGCCGAGGCTGCGCAGCAGCTGGTCGCCCGCACCGTGGCCGAAGGTGTCGTTGACCTCCTTGAAGTGGTCGATGTCGAGCAGCGCCGCAGCGAGCCACTCGCCGTTGCGGGTGCTGCGACGCATCAGCGCCTCGGCGGACTCGTCGAAGCCCCGACGGTTCGTCAGCCCCGTCACCGGGTCCTGGACCGCGGTCGAGGCTCGCTGGACGATGGCGCCGACCACCGCCGCGATCCCGATGCACACGACGTCGATGACCACCCACGAGCTGGCGGGCACCCCGAAGCGCCCGTGGAGCACGAGCGGACAGCCCACCAGCGCGAACGACAGCTGCGCGAGTGCGCCCGGCCAGGCGAAGTAGAAGAACGTGTCGAGGGCGACGAAGGTGATCATGCAGGAGATGCCGAGGGCCGTGGCCGCGTCCGGTGCGATCGCCGTGCCGAGCAGGATCAGCACCGTGCCGGCGCCGACGAGGACGTGGTAGCAACCCCGCGGCAGCAGCGAGCCCCAGCGCATCACGCACAGCCCGGTGGCCAGGGCGACCGCGCCGATGACCAGCAGGCCGTGGTCGAGGCCGTGACCCGGACCGATCAGGGCGGCGATCGTCACCCCGGCGCCGCCGACGGTGTAGAGGAACCCGGTGACCTGGGACATCACCTGGGGGGTCGCGAGTGCGGGCGCCTGCACCGCCATCGCTCTCATGGGGTCTGTATCGGCGACGAGACGGCGTCCCTTGAGAGGACCACCGGGGCCGGCGGCGTCGACCCGCAGCGCGCGGCGAGCAGGCGCGAGACCATCTCGATCGGCGCAGGTCGGGCGAAGTGGTAGCCCTGGGCGAGCGGGCAGCCCAGGCGCCGCAGGGCGACCGCCTGCTCCTCGGTCTCGACACCCTCGGCGATCACCGCGAGGCCGAAGGCCCTGGCCAGCATCAGGATGCTCTCGAGGAGCTGAGCCCGCTTCAGCGAGGTGGCCACGGGCGCGACGAAGGAGCAGTCGAGCTTGAGGTAGTCGGTGGGCAGGGTGTCGAGCCGCGACAGGGCCGAGTAGCCGGTGCCGAAGTCGTCGATGGCCACCCGGAGCCCGCTGTCGCGCAGCAGGGTGAGCGCCGCGAGGGCGGAGGCCGACTCGGCGTCGACGAGGCTCTCGGTCACCTCGAGGACGGTCGAGCTCGCGTCCCAGCCGCTGCGCTCCAGGCTCGTCCGGACCAGCGAGGGGAACAGCGGGTCGCAGAGCTGGAGCCCCGAGACGTTGACGGTGAGCAGGAGCTCGTGGCCGGTCCGGTCGCGCAGCGCCGCGAGATCGTGGAAGGCCTGACCCGCGACCCATCCGCCGAGCCGCGTGATCAGGCCCGACTCCTCGGCGACCGGGATGAAGCGGCCGGGCGGGACCGGTCCCTGAGCCGGGTGGGTCCAGCGCGCCAGCGCCTCGACGCCCACGGTGGAGCCGTCGCGCAGGTCCACGACCGGCTGGTAGAAGACCCGCAGGCCGTCGGCCTCCGGCGTGCCCCCGAGCGGCCCGGCCTCCTCGGCGAGCTCGATCGCCCGCTCGAGGTCGATCGCGAGGGCGTCGGCGGTGGCCTTGTCGTCGAGCACGGTGCGCCCCCGGCCCGCCGACTTGGCCTGGTAGAGCGCGCGGTCGGCGCGTCGCAGCAGCTGGGAGGCGGTCTCGCCCTCGTGGTGCGCCGTGACCCCGCAGGAGAGACCGATCTCGGCGACGGCTCGCAACCGCTCGACGACCTCGTGGGCGGCCGCCGCACTGTGCCCGGGCAGCAGCAGGGCGAACTCGTCGCCGCCGTGACGGGCCAGCACCGCGCCCGGCGGCAGCATCGGTCTCCACTGCAGGCCGAGTCGGCGCAGCAGCTGGTCGCCGGCGCTGTGGCCGTGGGTGTCGTTGACGACCTTGAAGTGGTCGATGTCCAGGAGCGCGGCACCGAGGTCCTCACCGGTCCGGACGCGCACGCGCAGCAGCTCCTCGAGCGCCTCGTCGAGCCCGCGGCGGTTGGCGAGCTCGGTCACCGGGTCCTGGGCCGCGCTCGAGGCCCGATGCGCGAGAGCGCCGACCACGGCGGCCACCCCGAGGCAGGACAGGTCGAGCGCGAGCCAGGTCCCCGTCGGGATCCGGGGACGTACCTGCAGCGCCACCGGGCAGGCGACCAGGGCCCCGAGCAGGTGGGCCACCGCCCCGGACCAGGAGAAGTAGAAGAAACCGGCCAGCGCGACGAAGGTGAACAGGCAGGAGATGGCCACCGCGGTCGCGGGGTCCGGGGCCGAGAGCGCGCCCAGGAAGATCAGCATCGTGCCCGCGACGAACACGAGGTGGTAGGCGCGGCTGGGCAGGAGCCGCCCCCACCGCACCAGGCAGAGGCCGACGGTGATCGCCACGACGCCGAGCAGGATCAACGTCGGCGTGACGGTGTACGACAGGCCCGCGGAGCCCGAGGCGAGCGCGGCCAGACCGCCGACGACGTAGAGGAACCCCGTGACCAGCGCCATCACCCGGGGTGTGGCGATCCCCGGTCGCTGGGCGCGCACGACGGAGATCACGGGTGTTTGTCGGCATGGCGACGTCACCGCTGAAGGCGGCTCGCTCAGCGTCCGCCGGCGACCCTCAGCGTCGTCCCGGTCACGTAGGAGGCGGCGTCCGAGAGCAACCAGGCGACGGCCTCGGCCACCTCGGCCGGCTCGCCGGCGCGACGCATCGGCACCGTCGGCTCGAGCCGCTCGGGTCGGCCCGGCTCGCCCGCGTCGGCGTGGAAGCCGGTGCGCACCAGCCCGGGGGCGACCGCGACCACGCGCACTCCCTGGTCGGCCACCTCGATGCCCAGGCCCCGGGTCAGGGTGTCGACGCCGGCCTTGGCCGCGGCGTACTGCACGAACTCACCCGGCGAGCCCAGGGTCGCTGCTCCCGAGCCGATGGTCACGAGGACGCCACCGGAGCCGCCGTACGTCGTGCTCAGGGCGCGCACGGCCGCCCGCGCCACCAGCAGCGCCGCGGTGAGGTTGAGCTCGACGACCGAGCGGATCACCGCGGTGGGGGTCTCGGCCAGCGGTCCGAGGTGCCCGGCCGCCCCGGCGTTGCTGACCACCCCGGTCAGTGGCGCGCCCCAGGCCGCGTCGGTCGCGGCCTCGAAGGCCGCGACGACGCCCTCGTCGGTCGACACGTCGGCGCGCACCAGTCGGCATCGTGCGCCCGGCGCCAACAGCGGACCGACCTCGCGAGCACAGGAGCGGGCGGCCTCGTCGTCGCTGCGGTAACCCAGCACCAGGTCGTGACCGTCGGCGGCCAGCCGTCGTGCGACCGCGCCACCGATGCCGCGGGTCCCGCCGGTCACGAGGGTGCGGGGCCGCGGGGGGCTCGACTCGGTCGCGCTCACGTGTCGACCGGCCGGTCGTTGTAACCCGCCGCGCGCTCCTGGCCGGTGAGCGCGGCGATGGCGTCCATGATCTCGTCGGTCAGCTCGCGCCGGGCGCGACCCAGCGGGACGCCCTCCGCGCGGCCGGAGGCGACGATCGGGGCACCGAACTCGACGGTCACGGGCACGACCCGGGGACGGTTCGCCCCGACCGGCTGCACGTCCTCGGTGCCCTGGAGCCCGACCGGCACCACGGGGACCCCGGTCGTCAGTGCGAGGTGCGCGGCGCCGGTGCGGCCCCGGTAGAGCCTCCCGTCGCGCGAGCGGGTGCCCTCGGGGTAGATCCCGAACGCCTCGCCCGCCTCGAGCACCTCCTGCGCGGTGTGCAGGCTCTCCATCGCCGCCCCCGAGTCGTCGCGGTCGACGGGCAGCATCCCGAGGCCCTCGAACCACGCGCGCTGGAGCGAGCCGCGCAGGCCCGTGCCGGTGAAGTAGTCGGACTTGGCCAGGAACACCACCCGACGCGGCGCCACCACCGGGATCACCACGGAGTCGATGAAGCTGCGGTGGTTGCTGGCCAGCAGCACTCCCCCGCTGCGCGGCACGTTCTCGAGGCCGCGCACGGTCGGTCGCCACACGGCCTTCGCGACCGGGGGCACCACGGAGTGGAGCAGGGAGTAGAGCACGGGCTCAGTCTGCCCGAGTCGGGCCGTCCGGGTCCGCATCGTCGGTCCCGGACGTCGTCGCGACCCCGGGCAGGACGAAGGCCGCCCGGATGTCGACCGCTCCCGAGGTGCGCAGCGGGGTCGACTCGGCGAGGTAGGCCGCCCGTGCCTCCTGCGCGTGGCTCGGGGGCAGCGAGCCGTCGGCGCGCACGACGCGCCACCACGGCACCGCACCCCCGTGCTCGGCCAGCACGTTGCCGACCCGACGCGGGCCGTAGACGCCGACCACCTCCGCGATCGCGCCGTAGGTCGTGACCCGTCCGGGCGGGACCGACTCGACACAGGCCAGCACGTCCTCGACGTACTCCTCGGGGTGGAACACCTCAGGCGCGACCGACGTACGGGGTGGAGGTCGTGACCGCGACCAGGCCGGCGCGCTCGAGGATCGGGCGCGACATGGCGGTGCAGTCGCTGTGCAGGTAGCGCACGCCCCGCTCGAGCGCCCACGCGGCGCGAGCGGCGACCAGGGCACGGTAGAGCCCCTGCCCGCGCGCAGCCGGGTGCACGCCGCCGCCCCAGAGCCCGGCGCAGGGCGTGTCGGGGACGATCTCCAGCCGCCCGGCCGCGAGGACCTCGTCCCCGCGGGCCGCGACCCACATCCCGCTGCGACCCGGGTCCGCGAACCGCGCCAGCACCTCGGCGTCGGTCGGACCCTGGCCGAAGATGTCGCGCTGGAGCGCGGCCGCCCGCGCGAGCCAGGTCTCGCGCCCGGCTCCGAGGTCGACGCGGCGCACCTCGACGTCCGCGGGCAGCGCGAGGTCCGCCCCGATCGAGACCAACCTCGCGGCCTCGCCCAGCATGATCGTCTCGACGTCCTCGGCGACGAGCCCCGCGGCCGCGAGTCGCCGCGCGAGGTCGGCCGGCTCGTCGTGCGAGCGCGTCTTCCACTCCCACTCGGTCACGTCCGACCGGGCGGCGAAGTGCGCGCCCGCGTGGGTGACCAGCGCGTCGACCTCGTCGCCGTCGAGCCCGGCCAGCGAGCGGTAGGTGACCATCCCGTGCCGACCGAAGCGGGCCAGCCACAGCGGACCGTGGGTCGTCCAGTCGGTCGCGGAGGCGACCTCCCCGACCCCCCGCAGGTGCTCGTCGTAGACGGCCAGCAGGTCCGAGGCGTCACTCATCGCGCCATCGTCGCAGCCGCGAGCGGGCAGCGCCTCAGGGAACCGAGGAGAACGGTTCGGTGCCCTTCACCAGCCGCAGGCCTGCGAGACCGCTGTGCCGCTGGGCGAAGCGCAGCTCCTTGGCCAGGTCCCCGATGTTGTTCGACGCCGGGAGCGGGGCGAGCCCGAGGGTGGACAGCGTGCCGAGCGCCGCGCCGTCGGCGTCGAGGAACGCCGAGCCCGAGTCGCCGGGGATTCCGGGCGTCGCGGTGTAGACGGGGTGCGACCAACCACCATCGGTCGGGGCGTCGCCCAGCGAGGCGCCGGTCTTGGGCGACAGCGCGGTGACGCCACCGCGGATCGAGCTGTTGCCGTAGCTGAGGACCGCCTCACCCGCCGCGGTGCCGTCGCGGTCGATCCCGGTCGGGCCGCCCCAGAAGGGCACGCTCGGGTTGATCGTGGCCGCCGTCGCCCGGCTGACGCGCACCAGCGCGAGGTCGTTGTAGGCGCACGGGTTGGCCGCGCTCGTGCCGAGGCGCTGCATCGTGAGCCAGGAGGAGTAGGCCAGCCGCCCGCGACCCACCGTGGTGCCACCGTCCACGAGCGACCCGCCCTCGGCGAAGCGGACCCGTGTGCCGAGCGGCAGCGAGTCCGCCAGGCACCCGTCGGTGTCCGTGGCCTCGCCGAGGCCGGCACAGTGCGCGGCGTACCCGACGTAGGCCCTCCCCGCGGCGTCGGCGTAGACGAAGTTGGCGGTGCACTGGGCGCCCTGGGTGTACATCTGCGTGCCGGGGTGGATCGTCGCCGTGTCCGCGGGTGCCCACCGTGAGCCCGCCGCGGACGGGGACGCGCCTGCCGCCGAGGACGGGGTGGCCACGCCGACCACGGCCAGGGCGACGAGGGCCGCGACGGAGGTGGCCAGGGCGCGGGAGAGTGCGCGGGTGGGTCTCATGGGGAGTCCAACGAGGCCCGCCGCGGCTGGTTACGCCGGGACGGGCCTCGCAGTGGTCCAGCTCAGTACGACGGCTGGCTGGGGTCGATCTGGTTCACCCAGGCCACGACTCCGCCACCGACGTGCACGGCGTCGCCGTAGCCGGCTCCCTTGAGCGCGGCGAGGGCCTCGGCGGAGCGGACGCCGGACTTGCAGTGCAGGACGACCGGCGTGTCCTGCGAGAGCTGGGAGTAGGCGTTGCCGTTGAGGAACTCGCCCTTGGGGATCAGCACCGAGCCGGGGATCTTGTTGATCTCGTACTCGTTCTCCTCGCGCACGTCGACGAGGGTGAAGTCGCGGGTGCCCTCCTCGCGCTCCTTGAGCATGTGCTCGAGCTGGACGACCGAGATCGTGGACCCGGCGGCGGCGTCGGCAGCGTCGGTGGAGATCGCACCGCAGAACGTGTCGTAGTCGATCAGCCCGGTGACCGTCGGGTTCTCGCCGCACAGGGCGCAGGCGGGGTCCTTGCGCACCTTGAGCTTGCGCCACTCCAGCTCGAGGGCGTCGTAGATGACGAGCTTGCCGATGGCCGGCTCGCCGGCGCCGGTGATCAGCTTGATCGCCTCGTTGACCTGGATCGAGCCGATCGAGGCGCACAGCACGCCGAGCACGCCGCCCTCGGCGCAGCTCGGGACCATCCCCGGGGGCGGAGGCTCGGGGTAGAGGCAGCGGTAGCAGGGAGCGCCCTCGACCTGCCGGGGGGCGAAGACCGAGGCCTGGCCGTCGAAGCGGTAGATCGAGCCCCACACGTAGGGGATGCCCAGGAAGTACGCCGCGTCGTTGACCATGTAGCGCGTCGCGAAGTTGTCGGTGCCGTCGACGATCAGGTCGTAGCCGGCGAAGACGTCCATCACGTTGTCGTTGTCGAGGCGCTGCTCGTGGAGGACGACCTCGACGTAGGGGTTCGCCTCGGCGATCGACTCCTTGGCCGAGACCGCCTTGGACTTCCCGATGTCGGACTGGGTGTGGATGATCTGGCGCTGCAGGTTGGACTCGTCGACCTCGTCGAACTCCGCGATGCCGAGCGTGCCGACGCCGGCCGCGGCGAGGTAGAGCAGCGCTGGCGAGCCGAGGCCGCCGGCGCCGATCACGAGGACCTTGGCGTTCTTGAGCCGCTTCTGACCGGCCATGCCGACGTCGGGGATGATCAGGTGCCGGCTGTAGCGCCGCACCTCGTCGTTGGTCAGCTCCGGGGCGGGATCCACCAGGGGGGCAAGGGACACGGCACGCTCCTCGTTAGGACGACTCGGTTCGGGCGACTCTGTTCGACGGCTCCAACAGGCGGCCGGGCCGCGGTGTTCCCGTCGGGTCGTCCCATCGTCGCCCGTCCGACACGCCCTCGCGCGGCGCGTCCCGCGATCCGGACGGCGCCTACCGCGCAGTAGGGTGATCCGGTCCGCCGGGTCCGTGCGGGCTCCCCGCCCGTGAGAGGAAGCGTCCAGCGTGGTCACCGAGCAGCACGAGAGCGACGTACGCCCCCGGGGAGGACGGCTGCCGCGGCGCGAGCGTCGGGTGCAGCTGCTCGACTCGGCCCTCGAGGTCTTCGTCGCCCAGGGCTACCACGCCGCGGCCATGGACGACATCGCCGAGCGCGCGGGGGTCTCCAAGCCGGTGCTCTACCAGCACTTCCCCGGCAAGCTCGACCTCTACCTCGCCCTGCTCGACACCTCGTGTGACGCGATCATCGACGGCTGTCGTCGGGCCCTGTCGGCCACCGACGACAACAAGCAGCGCGTCGCCGCGGCGATCGACGCCTTCTACGAGTACGTCGCCCACGACGCGGGCGCGTTCCGTCTCGTCTTCGAGTCCGACCTCACCAACGAGCCTGCCGTGCGTCAGCAGGTCGAGCGCGTGACCTCGGAGTGCGCCTCGATGATCGCCGACGTGATCCGCGAGGACACCGACCTGCCCGACGAGGCCGCCCGGCTGCTCGCGGTGTCGCTGGTGGGAATGGCGCAGGTCAGTGCGCGGTTCTGGCTGACCGAGGCCGGCGGCATCGACCGCCAGCAGGCCGCCGCCCTCGTGGCGGGCCTGGCCTGGCGCGGCATCCGGGGCTATCCCAAGACCGAGGACCACTGAGCACCCCAATCGAAGGAGTCTGACCGTGGAGGTCAAGATCGGCGTCCAGTACGCCGCACGCGAGCTCGTCGTCGAGACGAACGAGAGCAACGAGGACATCCAGAAGGCCGTCTCGGAGGCGGTCTCCAGCGACGGCGTCCTGAGCCTGACCGACGCCAAGGGCCGCACGATCGTGGTGCCGGCGGCGAAGATCGCCTACGTCGAGATCGGCACCTCGACCAGCGGGACGGTCGGCTTCCGCAGCTGACGACGCGGTGACGGTGCGGATCAGGAAGGCCCAGCCCTCCGACGTCGAGGCGATCAGTGCCTTCGGCGCCGCGGTGGTGCCGGCGCACTACGCCCCGATCCTGGGCGCCGCAGTGGCGCAGGGCCAGCTGACGTGGTGGGCCGGTGACCGCATGGCCTCCGCCGTCGGGCGCGGTCGGGTGCACGTGGCGGTGCGCGACCCTGCGGGCGAGGACACGGGTGCGAGCACGATCCTCGGCGTGGTCGAGACCGGCGAGGCGGGCGACGACCAAGTCGTCTGGAAGCTCTACCTGGAGCCGGGATCGCGAGGCCGGTCGTGGGGCTCCCGACTGCTGGCAGAGGCCGTCTCGGCGCTCCCGGACGCAAGCACCCACGTGCTCGTGGAGCACTTCGCCGCCAACGCCCGAGCCGGGACGTTCTACGAGCGCGAGGGGTTCGAGGTCATCCGCTCCGACCCGGGCAGCAGCGGCGACCCCCGCGCCACCGTGGTGTGGCGCAGGCTCGACCTGCCCCGCTGAGGCGTCGGCCGGCGGGCGGCCCGCGCCGGACCGGCGCTGCTCGCCTCACCCACGACGGAGCTCCGCGCGCTGTCAGCTGTCGAGCCCCAGGCGTGCCATCCGCTCGGCGTGACGCTCGGTCAGTCGGGTGAACATCCGGCCCAGGGCGGCCAGGTCCATGCCGGGCCGGTCCACACCCCCGGCCAGGAGCGCCGAGAGCGCGTCGCGCTCGGCGGCCACCCGCTGGGCCTGGATGAGTGCCTCGCCCATCAGCCGGCGCGCCCACAGTGCGAGGCGTCCGCCGGTGCGGGGTTCGCGAGCGATCTCCGAGCCGACACGGTCGACGACGAACGCCGCGTGCTCGTCGGAGTCGACCGAGCTGATCACGAGGTCGCGGGTGCGAGGGTCGAGGTAGGCCGCGATCTCCCGGTAGAAGTCGTTGGCCAGGCCGTCGCCCACGAAGGCCTTGACCAGGCTCTCGAAGTAGTCGGCCGGCGCGGTGTGGGCGTGGAAGGACTCGACCGGCGCGCGGAACGGTGACATCGCGGCGTACGGGTCCCCGCCGAAGACCCGGATCCGCTCGTGCATCGGCTCGACCTTGAGGAACTCGCGGCTGGCCAGCGAGGCCAGCACCACCTTGTCCTCCAGGGTCGGCGCCAGCTTGGCGTCCTCCGCCAGACGCTCGAAGGCCGAGATCTCCGCGTAGGAGATCACTCCGAGCAGGTCCACGACCGCCTCGCGGTAGGCCGGGTCCTCGAACGCGACCGGGACGTCTGGCTCCGCAGGCTGGGTGTCCGGCTGGGTGTCCTGCTGGCTGTCCGGCGCGGCGACCCGCTCGTCGCGTGATTCAGACATGCGGGCACCCTACCGATACAGTGAGGGAGTCGAGCGCCACGCCGACGCCGTCCTCCACCGGCCCGCGGGCCACCCACCGGAGCGACCTCGCACCTTCGTCGCGCTCGAGGCATGTTCGCGGTCGACACCCGTTCGGCCGCCCGACGTACTCGGCTGACCGGCTGACCGACGAAAGCGATGAAGACACTGACCACCTTCCGTGACCTCGGGGTCCACCCCGAGATCGCCGACGCGCTCGAGCGCTCCGGCATCGTGACCCCCTTCCCCATCCAGGAGATGACCCTCTCGGTGGCCCTCATGGGCACCGACCTCATCGGCCAGGCCCGCACGGGCACCGGCAAGACGCTCGCGTTCGGCATCCCGGTGCTCCAGCGCAGCGTCGCCCCGCACGACCCCGACTACGCCGAGCTGCCCCAGGGCAAGCCGCAGGCGCTGATCGTGGCCCCGACGCGTGAGCTGGCCCTCCAGGTCTCCGGCGACCTCGACGTGGCCAGCAAGGACCGAGGCCTCCGCGTCCTCACCGTCTACGGCGGTGTCGGCTACGACACGCAGCTCGACGCCCTGAGCGCCGGCGTCGACGTCGTCGTCGGTACGCCGGGCCGACTGATCGACCTCGCCAACCGCCGGGCGCTGGACCTCTCCCACGTCCACGCGCTCGTGCTCGACGAGGCCGACGAGATGCTCGACCTCGGCTTTCTGCCCGACGTCGAGCGGCTGATCTCGATGACGCCCGAGACCCGCCAGACGATGCTCTTCTCGGCCACGATGCCTGCCGCGATCGTCTCGCTGGCGCGCACCCACATGCGCCACCCGATGAACATCCGCGCGGAGTCCTCGGCCGACGCCCAGACCGTGCCCGCCACGGCCCAGTTCATCTACCAGGTCCACGACCTCGACAAGCCCGAGATCCTCGGGCGGGTCCTCCAGGCCGACGACGCCGACAAGATGATCGTCTTCACCCGCACCAAGCGCGCGGCGCAGCGGGTGGCTGACGACCTCGCCGAGCGCGGCTTCGCCTCGAGCCCCCTGCACGGCGACATGCAGCAGACCTCGCGCGAGAAGGCCCTGGCCCGCTTCCGCGAGGACAAGCTGCGGGTCCTCGTCGCCACCGACGTCGCGGCGCGCGGCATCGATGTCCGCGGGGTCTCCCACGTCGTGAACTACTCCTGTCCCGAGGATGAGAAGACCTACATCCACCGGATCGGCCGCACCGGCCGGGCCGGCGCGACCGGGACCGCGATCACCTTCGTCGACTGGGCCGACCTGCACCGCTGGAAGATGATCAACAAGGCGCTCGACCTGCCCTTCGAGGAGCTCGTCGAGACCTACTCGACCTCCGAGAACCTCTTCCACGACCAGGGGATCCCCGCCGGCACGAAGGGTCGGATCAAGGACCCGGAGCCGGTCGAGCGCGCGCCGCGCCGCGAGCAGTCCGAGCGGCCCCCGCGTGATCGCAACCGCAACCGCAGCCGCACCCGCGGCGGTCAGCCTGCCGACTCCCAGGGCGGCGGGAACGCGCCGTCAGGCTCTGCCTCCCCCGAGTCGGGCAGCACGGCGGGCGAAGGCACGAAGTCCTCGCGCAACCGCCGTCGCCGTCGCCGCTCGTCGGGTTCGGGCGCCGCGGCGTCCGGTTCGACCAGCAGCGACTGAGTCCGGCCGGCACTCCTGCGCGTCGGTCGTCGTCGCGGCTCAGGCCGTCACGACGACCGTCGTGCCGATCGGCGCGAAGTCCCACAGGGCCTTCGCGTCGGCGTGGCGCTGACGGATGCACCCGTGCGAGGTCGGCGTCCCGAGCGCCTCGACGCCCTGCACGCGCTTGCCGTCGTCGACCGGGATGTCGTGGAAGCCGATGGCGGCGTTCTCACCCTGGGTGAAGCGCACGAACAGGTTCATCGTGCCCGAGTCGTCGACGCCGATGGCGTGCTCGGAGCGCGAGTAGACCTCGTAGGTGCCCGGGTCCAGGTTGTCGTAGACACTGCCCGAGACCAGGTAGGAGCGTTGCACTCGTCCCCTGTCGGCCACCAGCCAGACGCGCTGGTCACCCTCGCTGAACACCACCCGGCGCCCCTGGCCCGAGCCCGCCGGCAGTGGCTCGACGGGGGGCTCGACGGGGGACTCGACGGGGGACTCGGACGTGGGCTCCGCGGTGGGCTCGGGCGTGGGGTCCGCGGTGGCCCCCGCCGTCGCGCCGGGACCGTCGGGAGCGCTCGCTGCGGGCCTCGAGCTCGCGCTGGGTCGGGTGTCGGCCGCCGCCGCGTCGATCGCCGCCGCCGTCGACGTACCGCCGCCCTCGGAGGGAACGAACCCCAGGCTCGCCAGCACGGCGACCCCGGTCACGGCCATCGAGGACGCCAGGACGGCGATCCGACCCCACCGGGGTCGGACCTGGGCACGGTGCTTGCTCACCGCCGCCTCAGCCCGTCACCTTCGACGCGCGGAGGCGCAGGTTGGCGGCCACCTCGCGGTAGGCCTTGGCGCCCTTGCTCGTGCGGCTGGTCGACAGGATCGAGCGCCCGGCCGCCGGGGCCTCGGCGAACTTGATCGTCTTGGGGATCGGCGGCTCGATCACGGCGAGGTCGTAGGTCTGCGAGATCGTCTCGAGCACGGTGCGGGCGTGGTTGGTGCGGCCGTCGTAGAGCGTGGGCAGGACGCCCCAGACCTCGAGTCCGCGGTTGGTGAAGCGCCGCACGTCGTGCACCGTGTCGAGCAGCTGTCCCACTCCCCGGTGCGAGAGCGTCTCGCACTGCAGCGGCACGAGCACGCCGTCGGCGGCGGTCAGTGCCGCCACCGTGAGCACGCCGAGGGAGGGCGGACAGTCCAGGATGATCCAGTCGTAGGTCTTGCCTGCAGCGGCGAGGTCCTCGATCACTCCCCGCAGCACCTGCTCGCGCCCGGTCCGGGTGAGCAGGTCGGCCTCGGCGCGGGCCAGCTCGATCGTGGCCGGCAGCAGGTGCACCCCGTCGTCGGTCTCGAGGATCACCTCGGTCGCGTCGATGCCCTTGGTCAGCACGTGGTGCACCGACAGCTCGAGGTCCTCCGGGTCGATGCCCAGCGAGAAGGTCAGGCAGGCCTGCGGGTCGAGGTCGACCAGCAGCACGGAGTCGCCGAGCTCGCTCAACGCCGCTCCGATGGAGGCGACCGACGTGGTCTTGGCGACGCCACCCTTCTGGTTGGCGATCGCGAGGGTCGTAGTCATCAGCACCCATCATGCCGGACGTCGTGGTGCGTTCCGCACAGGCCGGGTGCTTGACTCCAGGCATGTCGTCCCCCGCACCCGCCACCCGTCCGGTCGCGCTCGTGACCGGCGCCACGGCCGGCATCGGCCACCGCTTCGCCCGGACCCTGGCCGAGCGCGGTTACGACCTCGTCGTCGTCGCCCGCACCGAGTCCCTCCTCCAGGCGCTCTCGGCCGACCTGCACCGCGAGCACGGAGCCGACGTCGAGGTGATCGTGGCCGACCTGACGGTGCGCGACGACCTCCAGGTCGTCGAGCGCCGCCTCGCCGAGGCCGGGCGTCCCGTCGACCTGCTGGTCAACAACGCCGGCTTCGGGCTCAAGTCCCGCTTCCTCGACAACGACGTCGAGGCCGAGCAGGCCATGCTCGACGTGCTGGTCACCGCCGTGCTGCGCCTCTCGCACGCGGCCCTGGGCCCGATGACCACGCGCGGTGACGGCGGCATCATCAACGTCTCCAGCGTCGCTGCGTTCCTTCCCCGGGGGACCTACGGGGCGGCCAAGGCCTGGGTGAACAGCTTCAGCGAGTGGGCCGCCGCGGAGTACGGGCCCCGCGGCGTCACCATCACCGCCCTGTGCCCGGGCTTCACCCGCACCGAGTTCCACGAGCGCATGGGCGTCAGTCCCGGCACCGGGATGATGTGGCTCGACGTCGGCCGGCTGGTCGACGACGCCCTGGCCGACCACGCCCGCGGGAAGGTCTACTCCGTGCCCAGCGTGCAGTACAAGGCCGCGGTGGCGCTGGCCCGTGTGGTGCCGAACCGCGCACTCCAGCGGCTGCAGTCCATCGGTCGCCGCTGAGGACCGGTCCGGTCCCGACCCGGCTCAGGGGGCGATGACCGCGGGCGTGCGCCGCCCGGAGCGGGCGGAGGAGGCGGCGGCGAGCTCGAGCAGCCGCTCGTAGGCCTCCGGGTCGGTGGTGTGGCAGCCGAGGTCGTGGTCGACCTTGCCCGTGCCGTGGTGGTCGCTCGCACCGGTCGCGACCAGGCCGAGCTCGTCGGCCAGGCCGCGCAGGTCTCGCCGGGCGGCCTGGTCGTGGTTGCGGTGGTCGACCTCGATCCCCGCCAGACCGATCGAGGCGAGCTCGGCGAGCGCGTCGTACGGCATCCCGTTGCGGCCGTTGCGACCCCACGGGTGGGCGATGACCGAGACCCCACCGGCCTCCCCCACGACCCGGATCGTCTCGGAGACCGGCTCCGACCAGCGGTGCACGTAGCCAGGCCGGCCGGCCTTGAGGTACCGCTCGAAGGCCTCGTCGCGGCTGCCGACCACCCCGAGACGCACCATCGCGTCGGCCATGTGCGGTCGTCCGGTGGCCGCCGTGCGTCCCCCGACCTCATCGAGGTCGGACTGGTCGATCTCCACCCCGGCCTCGCGCAGCTGGGCCAGCATCGCCGGCACCCGTCCCGAGCGCCCTTCCGCGATCCGCCCGAGCGCCTCGGCGAGCGGGGGGTACGTCGGGTCGGGCAGGTAGGCCAGCAGGTGCACGCCCCAGCCCGCGTGCTCGGTGCTCAGCTCGAGCCCGCGCACCAGTGCGATGCCGGCCTCCTCGGCCGCGTCCGCGGCCTCCTCCCACCCGGCCGTCGTGTCGTGGTCGGTCAGCCCCAGGACGTCGAGCCCGGCCCGCGCCGCCGCCGAGACGAGGACCGCGGGGGGATCCGTGCCGTCGCTGACGTCGGAGTGGGTGTGGAGGTCGATGCGCACGCCGTCACCCTAGGCGCGTCCCGGCCCCACCCGCTCGGTCGTGCCGGCTAGGTTGGGGGCCATGTCGACCGCGCTCGCCCCCGGCCAGCAGATCGCGTTGGAGTCCGTGGACGGCCGGCGGGTCACCCGCCTGCGCGTCGGGCTCGGCTGGGACGCCGTGCCCAACGCCGGGGTGGCCCGCTCGGGAGCGCGCGACGTCGACCTCGATGCCTCGGCCCTGCAGTTCGCCGGGGCCGAGCTGTTCGACCTCGCCTTCTACAACAACCTGAGCACGCGCGACGGCTCCGTGGTCCATCAGGGCGACAACCTCAGCGGTGCCGGCGCGGGCGACGACGAGGCGATCATCATCGACCTGCCGGACGTCCACGCGGGCGTCGACACCATCGTCCTGCTCGTCAGCAGCTACCAGGGTCAGGCCCTGACCTGGGTCGACAGCGCCTACTGCCGCCTCGTCGACGATGCCGACCCCGAGCACCCCGAGGGTGTCGAGCTCGCCCGGCTGACCCTGACCGGGGGGGTCGACGAGACCGCGCTGGCGATGGCCACGCTCGTGCGCGGCGACGACGGCTGGGCGCTGCACGCCCTCGGCGAGGGCATCGCGATCCGTCGGCCGAGCGAGTCCTGGCAGCGGCTGCGCAGGTTCCTCTGACCACGGGCCCTGATCAGGCGCAGCGCGGCCGCGGCCGCTGCGCGGGGCGTCCGGGCCGTCGCCTAGGTCGGGGTGGGCATGGAGGTCGAGGCGCGCCGCTCGGGTCTTGGCTCCACGGGTCCGCCGGGCCCGGCCCGGCGAGCCCCCGCCTGGGACCGGGCCCGTGCCCGTGAGCCCTCAGGCGTGGCCGGGTCCAGGGTGGCGCGGAGCCCGGTGGTGAACTCCTGGGCCGGCACGGGCCGCTGCATCAAGTACCCCTGACCGAGGTGGCAGCCGAGGTCGGCGAGACGTCGGTGCTGCTCCTCGGTCTCGATGCCTTCGGCCACCAAGACCATGCCGAGGTCCCGGGCCAGCGTGACCGTGGCCCGCACGATCGACTCGGCGCGCCGGTCACCGCCCAGCGCGGCCACGAACGAGCGGTCCAGCTTGAGCACGTCCGCCGGCAGCTCGGCGAGATAGGCCAAGGAGGAGTAACCGGTGCCGAAGTCGTCGATCGCGATGCTGATGCCTGCGTCCCGCAGCTCCGCCAGGCGGCGGTGTGCGTCGGTCCCGCGGCCCATCAGGCAGCTCTCGGTGACCTCGAGGACGACCGCGTCGGGATGGATCCCGGCCTCGCGGCAGCCGTTCAGCACGCGGTCGACCAGGCCAGGGTCGTCCAGCTCGCGAGCCGACACGTTCAGCCCGACACAGAACTCGTGGCTCTCGTCCAGCATGTGCTTCCACTGCGCGATCCGCGGCAGCGTGAGAGCCTGTGTCGCCTCACCGACCCGGCCGATGAGGCCGACGTCCTCGGCGAGGGGGATGAAAGCGGCGGGTGGGACCTGGCCGCGGGCCGGGTGCCGCCACCGGCACAGCGCCTCCGCACCGACCCACGAGCCGTCCCGCAGGTCGACGACCGGCTGGAACCACACCTGCAGGTCGTCGGCGTCGAGGGCCGCACGCAGGTCGTGCTGGAGGCTGGTCCGGTCCTCGGCGCGACGCCGCAGCGTCGAGGTGAAGCTGACGGCCTGGCTGCGGCCCCTCGCCTTCGCCTCGTACATCGCGAGGTCCGCGTCGCCCAGGAGCTGCTCGCAGGTGCCTCCGGCGAAGGAGACGACGCCCACGCTGGCCGAGACCGCCGTGAAGCGGTCCAGCAGCACCGGTCGCGTGACCTCCTCGAGCAGCTGCGCCGTGACGCGCTGCAGGTGAGCCACATCGCCGACGTCCTCGAGGACGACGGCGAACTCGTCCCCACCCAGGCGGGCGACGAGGTCCTCGGCACGAACGGCGGCGGTGAGACGGCCTGCCACCTCCTGCAGCAGCAGGTCCCCCTGGGCGTGCCCGAGACTGTCGTTGACCTCCTTGAAGTCATCGAGGTCGACGAGCAGCAGGCCGTGGAGGCGCGGCTGGGCCCGCTCGCTGCGGTGCTCGGCCGCCGCGCCCCGCTGCGTCGCCTCGAGCAGCCGGTCCATCCGAGCGGCGAAAGCGCGCCGGTTCGCCAGCCCGGTGAGCTCGTCGGTCAACGCCTGCCGCTGCGCGGTCGTCAGCTCGCGGACCTGGGCGAAGGCGAGGACCACGCGACCAGCGGCGGCCAGCAGCGCTGCGGTCGCTGCGCCCACCACCACCCACGGCAGGTCCACGCGCGAGGACGCCACCAGCACGACGATCGCGATCAGGCTGCTCGCGCCGACGGTGCCCAGCGAGGCCAGTCCCACGCTCGGGCGCGGGCGTCGCGCGCGCGCCGGCGACCAGGCACTGGCCGCCATGACCGTGACGGCCAGGGACCACAGTGCATCGATCGGCGACCCCATGGCCGGACCACCCGAGGCGAAGCGCGCCGCGTAGAGGACGTCGCCGGCGACGAACACGACCAGTCCCAGCGCGAGGCCGTGGTAGCGGGGGTCGCCGCTGCGTCCGGTCACCGCCACGATGCCCACGATCGTTGCCAGGGCCGCGACGTCGCCGACGACGGGCCCGACGGCGGCCACGACCTCGAGGCCGCTTCCGCCGACGGACGCCACGAGCGGCAGCCCGACCAGGAAGGTCAGGGCCGCAGCCGTCAGAGCGGCGGTCAGCCCGTCGAGGAGCAGCGAGAGTCGTAGCCGCCCGAGGACCACGCGCGCTGAGAACACGAGCGCGAGAGTGCACAGCGGGTAGAAGCAGAGGTAGCCGACGCCCGCCCAGAACGGTGCCTCGTCGCTGCCGAGCGGAGGCCGTTGCAGCACGAAGGTCAGGTTGCCTGCTCCCCACGCAGCGAACGCGACGGCGAGGAGCCACCGCCAGGCGCGGTCGGGTCCGCCGACGCAGCCGCGTGCCGCCAGCGCCACGCAGGGAACGGCGTAGACCAGGTTGCCCAGGACGACGTCGCGCGCGACGACCCAGGCGGTCGGGTCGGTCGACACCAGGAGAGCGGCGTACGCCGTGAGGAGGACGATCTGCGCCAGCAGCCACCGGAGGCCCCAGGAATCCGCGACGTCTCGCGAAGGCAGCCGACGCACCGGCCCCTGGATGGTCAGGCTCACCACATGACATCGGCAGGGGCCGGGCGGACCTGAAGCGGCTCGGACGTGGACCTACGGCGAGCCTGCGAACGGTAGCTCGATCAGCCGAGGTCCGAGCGCGGCGGCGTCGTCGAGGCGCCAGTGCTGCAGGCCCAGCACGGCGGAAGCCGGCCACAGGACCACCCACAGCCATCGGCCACCGTGCTCCCCCACGAGCACCGAGCG
Source organism: uncultured Actinomycetota bacterium (assembly GCA_963740745.1). Lineage (GTDB taxonomy): Bacteria > Actinomycetota > Actinomycetes > Propionibacteriales > Nocardioidaceae > Nocardioides. The sequence continues at coordinate 58,264 of CAVUFK010000007.1, read as the reverse complement.
GTCTGCGTCGGCTGCTACGCCGGAGACCGGGAGCGACCACAGGGCGACCTGCTGACGACCCAGGCGCACACGCAGAGCCGGTGGCGAGAACCACAGCTCCGGACCCGGCGCGTGCTCGCTCACCCCAGCGCACCGCGCACCCAGGCCCACACCCGGCTCCTCGCAGACCACGAGCATCTCGACTGGTCCGTCCGGCTCACGGGTCACCGTCGAGCGCGCCATGGTGGCGACAGCGTCCTGGCCCGGTCTGGCCACCCATCCGTGCTCGCTCAGCACCCACCCTGCCCCGGCCGGCCACGGCAGGTACGTCGGGCAGCCTCCCGTGGCGCGCAGCTGCTCCACGAACCCGTCGTAGGACGCCTCCTCGGCGCACCACAACGGCACGAGGTCACCGTGCTCCTCGCACACCCAGGGCCCGTCCACGACGACCAGCTCGCCCGGACAGCGCGGGCACGACGCGACGAGCGTGCCCACCGCTTCACGCGTTCCAGGAGAGCACGACGGGCACGTCGCGCTCGAAGCCGAGAACCGAGACGGTGGCCGTGTCGAGCTTGAAGTGCCTGCCGTCGGCGACGTCGAGCCCGAGCCAGCGTGCGGTCAGGGCCCGCAACGAGTGCCCGTGGGCGAAGACGATCGTGTCGCCCTCGGCCGATCGCGCCCGCTCGACGACCCGGTCGAGCCGCCGACCGACGTCTTGGGCGCTCTCGCCGCCGGGGGTCGGATGGGTCCACACGCTCCACCCCGGCGCGCTCTCGCGGATCTCCTCGGTCGTGATGCCCTCGTAGTCGCCGTAGGCCCACTCAGCGAGGTCCTCGTCGAGCTCGGGCTCGGCGAACCCGGCCAGCTCGGCGGTCGTGACGGCACGCTGCCGGGGGCTGCTCAGCACCTGTGCGAACCGTTCGGCGGCGAGCCTCGGGGCGAGGCCGCGCGCGACCTCGGCCCCCTGCTCGGTGAGCGGGAGGTCGGTGACCGAGGTGTGCCGCCCGTCGCGGCTCCACTCGGTCTCCCCGTGCCGGACCAGCCACAGCGTCGTCATGCCCGCAGGCTCCCACCCACCGTCACGCACGGCAACAGGACCTCGCGGGCCCCCGGGGGGCGCGGGTCAGTCACGCTCGCTCAGTCGCTGGACCTCCGTGCGCAGCGAGCGCAGCTCAGCGAGGATCTCGGCACGCTCGGCGCGCTCGGCCCGCTGCTCGGCCCGGTCCTCCGCCTCGTCCTCCTCGGCGACGGCCTCGACGAGGTAGGAGGCCATGGTGGCCGTCACCGTGCCGAGCAGGGCGATGCCGGCGATCATCAGCCCTGAGCCGATGAGTCGACCGACGAACGTCACCGGGTAGGTGTCGCCGTAGCCGACGGTCGTCATCGTGCTGATCGCCCACCACAGGGCGTCACCGAAGGAGGTGATCGTCGCGCCCGGTGCGCGCCGCTCCACGTCGAGTGCGGCCAGGGCGGCGACGACCCCGACGATCAGCGAGCCCGAGCCGACGTAGAGGCCGACGCGCCCGCGCAGGCCGGCCGCCCCACCGCGGTTGAGCTGGCGCAGCAGGGTCAGCAGCACCAGCAGTCGCAGCGGCCTCAGGACGGGCAGCACCAGCAGGGCGAGCTCGACGAGGTGCGAACGCACCCAGCGCGCACGGGCCGGAGCCTGGTAGACCCGGATGGCGTAGTCGGCGGCGAAGACCGCCCAGACCAGGGTCTGGGTCCAGACGCACGTCTGCCTCAGCTCGCCACGCAGGCCGGACTGCAGGATCGGCCAGGCGTAGGCGACCAGGAACACGAGGGCGAGCACCCCGAGGACCACCTCGCGCCGGCGCTCCCACTGCTGCACGGCCCGGACCGCCTAGGCGGTCGCGTCGGGGCCGGGCCAGGCCTTGCTCGGCGCCGGCACCGGCCGAGCGGGCTGCTCGCCCCCGCGGCTCTCGAGGTAGGAGTCCTTCGGCACCATCACCTTGCGACGGAAGATGCACACCACCGTGCCGTCCTGGTTGTAGCCGATCGTCTCGACGTGGACCACGCCCCGGTCGTCCTTGCTCGTCGACTCCCACTTGTCCAGGACCCGGGTCTCGCCGTAGAGGGTGTCTCCGTGGAAGGTCGGCGCGACGTGGCGCAGCGACTCGATCTCGAGGTTGGCGATCGCCTTGCCCGACACGTCGGGCACCGACATGCCGAGCAGGATCGAGTAGACGTAGTTGCCGACCACGACGTTGCGACCGAACTGGGTGGTCTCCTCGGCGTAGTGGCTGTCGAGGTGCAGCGGGTGGTGGTTCATCGTGAGCAGGCAGAACAGGTGGTCGTCGGACTCGGTGACCGTCTTGCCGGGCCAGTGGCGGTAGGTCGCCCCGATCTCGAACTCCTCGTAGCTGCGACCGAACTGCACGGTGACTCCTCAGGGTTGACTGCCTCGACGGCACGGACGTTCGAGCCATCTTGCCGGGTCCGGCCACGGCGGTCGTGCCCGACTCGCCCTCTGGCATAGTCAGCGGCCGTGACGCGGCGATGCTTCCTCCACGTCGGCAGCCCCAAGACCGGGACGACGTACCTGCAGAGCGTGCTGCTCGCCTCGCGACCGGCGCTGCGCGAGGCGGGCCTCGCGGTCCCGTTGCGCCGTCGCGACCACTTCGACCTGACCCTGCTCGCGCGCGAGCGCGTCGACCCCGAGATCGACCCCCCCGACGTCGGGGCGGTGCACGACCGCCTGGTCGAGGCCCTGCACCGTCACGACCGCGACGTGGTCATCTCCCACGAGCTGTTCTGCGTGGCCACGCCGTCGGGCATCGAGCAGCTGCTCGCCCTGCTCGACGGCTTCGAGGTGCACCTCGTCCTCACCGCGCGCGACTGGCGCCGCCAGCTGCCGGCCGAGTGGCAGCAGTTCGTCAAGACCCGCCACACCGGCGACTACGAGGACTTCCTGCGCACCTGTCGCGACCAGCCCGCGCACCGGTTCTGGGAGGGCCAGGACTACGCCGGCATCCTGCGGCGGTGGGGGGCCGGCCTTCCCCCGGAGCAGGTGCACGTGGTCACCGTGCCGCCCGTGGGGGCGGCGCCCGACCTGTTGCTCGAGCGCTTCTGCTCGGTCCTCGGCGTCGACCCCCGGGGTCTCGACCGCGGGCCGCACGCGGCCAACGCCTCGCTGTCGTGGGAGGCCACCGAGCTGATGCGTCGGGTGAACCTCACCCTCGGCGACCGGCTGCCGAAGCCCCGGGCGGGCTACAACCGCGTCGCGAAGTTCTGGTTCGCCGAGCAGGTGCTCTCCACCGTCGACGGCACCCGGCTGATCCTGCCCGACGAGCACCAGCAGTGGTGCCACGACCAGTCGACCGTGCAGGTCACGGCACTGCGCGAGGCCGGGTACGCCGTCGTCGGTGACCTCGAGGAGCTCGCGCCGCCCCCGGAGCACTCCGGGCGTCACCTGCCCGAGGTCGAGGACCCGACCCTGCTCGCGATCGCCCTGGAGTCGATCGTGCTCGCGCTCGAGCAGCGCTCGGCGGACCTCGGTGAGCTCGACAGCCTGCGGGCGACGGGCGGCGCGACGGGCCACGTACTGTGACGTCCATGTCGCCCCTGCCGTCGGTGGCCGCACTGACGGTCGTGAAGGACGAGTCCGAGATGCTGCCCCGATGGATCTCGCACTACGGAGAACGTCTCGGTCTCGACCACCTCGTCGTGCTCGACGACGCCTCCGTCGACGGGTCGACCGACGGGGTGGCCACGGACGGGATCGAGGTCCGTCGGGTGACCCTTCCCGGCGGCATCGAGTTCGAGCGCGCCCGCATCCGGATGGCCAACCACACCGCCGCCGAGCTCCTCGAGCGCTTCGACTGGGTCGTGTTCACCGATGCCGACGAGCTGCTGGTGGTCGACCCACGCCGCCACGACTCCTACCGCCACCTGCTGGCCTCGACCGAGCAGCCCGTCCTCGCCCCCGTCGGCCTGAACGTGGTCCACCGGCCCCGGGCCGAGACCGAGCTGGACCTGGGCCGACCGATCCTCGAGCAGCGCGGCTTCGCCTACCTCACCCAGATGATGAGCAAGCCGAGCACGAAGCGCGTCGCTGCTCGCTGGCGACTGGCCTCGCACGGCATCGCGAGCCCCTACGAGGTCCGTCGGGACCTGTTCTGCGTGCACCTGAAGTTCGCCGACGTCGACCGACTGCGGGCGACCACGACGCACCGCCGCGAGCTCAACGAGCAGGACGGTCGGGGCGGCGGCAGCTGGAAGAAGAACGGGATGACCCGGCGCTTCCGCAACCGGATGGGCGCCACCGACTTCGACGCGGCCGAGGTCTTCGACCCGGCCGCGGTCGACGTCGCGGCGCTGAGCATCCCCATCAAGAACGGCGGCGGCTGGCGGACCCCGAAGACCTCGCAGCTGCGGGACCTGCGGGAGAGCCCGGTCCTGCGGCTTCCCGCCTGGCTCCGCGCGACGGTGTGAGCCGCACCGGGACCACCTGACGGCCGCTCAGTCGCGGCGGGCGATCCGCTCACGCAGCCGGGCCAGCCTCGAGCCGTCCCGCCCCGCGGCGTCTCTGGCGTCACCGGCGTCCCCGCCCGCCGCACTTCCACCACCGGGTCGCCGTGCGCCTCGACGGGCGCGCTCCTCGTGTCGCACGAACCGGGCCAGTGCGGCCACGGCAGCCCGCGACACCTCGTCCTCGCCCACGTCGTCCGGACCGCGGCCGAGCGCCGGCTCCGGACCGGGCACGAGGTCCTCGACGCGCCCGACGACGTCGTAGCCACGTCCGTCGAGCTCGGCGACGAAGGCCTCGGCCCGCTCGCGCAGCCAGGGGTGCACCTCGGCAGGTGCGACGATCTTCTCGGGGTCGGGCGAGCGCAGGACCTGCTCGGCGAAGAAGCCCTTCATCAGCCGTTCGGTCGACTTGGCCAGCCCGTCGGCGTTGAGCCGCTCGCTGACCCGACGCATGGTCTCGGCCTCGACGAGGCCCAGCGACTCGTTGCTCGCGACCGCTCGCTCGGCCATGCCCTCCCCGTCGACACCGGTGAGCTCGCAGAGCCGGTCCCACAGGAAGGTCCGGGGCCCGCCCGGCGGGGGGAGCACCACCAGGTGAACCTGCTCCGCGGGGATCCCCTGGCTCCACCGGGTGAGCACGGCCGGCACGTCCTGGACGCGCCAGAAGGGCGAGGCCGGGTCCGTGCGGACCTCCTCGACGAACTCCGAGAGCCGCTGGAAGCGGCCGTGCTTGGTCCGCTGCTGCCACTCCGCCGGCAGCTGGCGGGCCAGGTCTCGGGCGGTCAGCACGACATGGACCTCCTCGGCGACCTCCGCGAGGTCGGCGAGCGCGGCGGCTACCCGCGGGTCGGGGGCAGGGCTGAAGAGCTCGTGGCTGACCAGCACGTCACCCGACCACGACGCGCTCTGCGCCAGGAGCCGCTCCCAGGCCCCGGACGCCTCGGCCGGCAGGGAGCGCAGGAGCCGGCGGTTGTCCCGGACGACGCAGGAGGCCCAGAAGTGCTCGTGGACGCCGTCGCCCGGCAGCAGCACGTCCTGCTCGCGCAGCTCGGCCTGGTTGGCCCACCAGACCGACTGCAGGTACGTCGTGCCCGACTTCGGCGTGCCGACGTGGAGCACGACCCGCCTCGCCATCAGTCGTCGTCCTCGTCGTCGTCCTCGTCGTCGGGGTCCCAGCCGTCGTCGGGCTCCTCGTCACCCGTCGATGACCGGTCGGTGGCGTCCTGGCGGATCCTCGCGGCCAGCAGACCGGCGAGGCCGGCCAGTGCGGCCTCGGCCACCTCGTCCGGTGCGATCGACGCGGGGTCGACGCCCTCGACCGGCACCGGCCGGAGCTCCTCGATGTCACCGACGACGGCGATGCCAAGGGCAGGCAGTGCCTGACGCATGAACGCCGCGTGGTCCTCGACCCACGCGGCCACCGGCAGCCCCACCGCGGGCTCGGCGCTCTTGCGGGCGGCCAGCACCGTCTTGGCCAGGAACGCCTTGCGCAGGTTCGTGCCGTCGTGGAAGGACACGCCGATCGCCTCGAGGTGCTCGTTGAGTCGGCGCAGCGCCAGGGCCGAGGCCGCGCCGATGGACTCGTTGGCCGCGGTCGCCGGGGCGGTGCCGTCCGGGTCGACCCCGAGGACCGAGGCGAACCGGGTCCACAGCAGGTCACGGGGAGCACCCGGCTGCGGCACGGTCAGGAGGGTGACGTGCTCGGGCCCGACGACGCGTGACCAGGTCCGCGCGATCCGTACGATGTTCTGCTGGCGCCAGAAGGTGCGACCGGCCCAGGTCTTCTCGTGGCCCTTGCGGTGCCCGGGACGCCAGGCGGTGAGGGCGGCGAGGTAGTCCTCCCAGGTCCAGGTCCGACCGTTCTGGACCGTCTCCTGCCACATCGCGGGGATGCTGCGGTTGAGGTCGCGCGCGCTGACGACGACCTCGACCTCGGCGCCGCTCGCGGCGAGGCCCGCGACGCACCGGCGCACCGCGGCGGGGCGCATCGGCCCGAGGAACTCCATCGACACGACGCTGGTGCCGGGGTGGGCGGCCATGTCGGCCACCATCCGTTCCCAGCGGGGTCCTTCGGAGCGCATCAGGTGCCGTACGGCGTTGACCTGGGCCGCCCAGGTCGCCCCCGGCACGAGGACGCCGCGCTCGAGCAGGAGGTCCTTGTTGGCGAACAGCTGCGACTGCAGATAGCTGGTCCCGGACTTCATCGCCCCGACGTGCAGGACCACCCGACGCGTCACCGCGGCGTCGACCTCAGGACCGCACCGCGTAGTCGGCCAGCATCCGGCGCCCGATGATCATCTTCTGGATGTCCGAGGTGCCCTCACCGATGAGCATGAACGCCGCCTCGCGGTAGAGCCGCTCGATCTCGTACTCCTTGGAGTAGCCGTAGCCGCCGTGGATGCGGAAGGAGTCCTGGACGACCTCGTTGCAGTACTCGCTGGCCAGCAGCTTGGCCATGCCGGCCTCGACGTCGTTGCGCTCGCCCTTGTCCTTGACCCGGGCGGCCTTGACCATGATGGCGTGCGCGGCCTCGACCTTGGTCGCCATCTCCGCGATCCGGAACAGGATCGCCTGGTGCGAGGCGATCGGCTTGCCGAAGGTCTCGCGCTGCTGGGCGTACTCGACGCCGAGCTCGAAGGCGCGCAGCGCGATCCCGCAGGCCCGCGCGGCGACGTTCACGCGACCGACCTCGACGCCGTCCATCATCTGGTAGAAGCCCTTGCCGGGCTCGCCGCCCAGGACCTGGTCGGCCGAGACCTTCAGGCCCTCGAAGATCGCCTCGGTCGTGTCGACCCCCTTGTAGCCCATCTTGTCGATCTTGCCGGGGATCGTGAGTCCCGGGGCGGTCTCGCCGAAGCCGGGCTCCTTCTCGACCAGGAACGTCGTCATGTTCTTGTAGACCGAGTCGGCCCCCTCGTCGGTCTTGACCAGCGTCGCGATCAGGGTGGAGGAGCCACCGTTGGTCAGCCACATCTTCTGACCGGTGATCTCGTAGCCCTCGTCGGTGCGCAGCGCCTTGGTCGAGATCGCCGAGACGTCCGAGCCCAGCCCCGGCTCGGACATCGAGAACGCGCCGCGCACCTCACCGGTGGCCATCCGGGGCAGGTACCGCTGCTTCTGCTCCTCGGTGCCGTGGTGCATGAGCAGGTAGGCGACGATGAAGTGGGTGTTGATCACCCCCGAGACGCTCATCCAGCCGCGGGCGATCTCCTCGACGCACAGGGCGTAGGTCAGCAGCGACTCGCCGAGCCCGTCGTACTCCTCGGGAATCATCAGACCGAAGACGCCGAGCTCCTTGAGGCCCTCGACGATCTCCGTCGGGTACTCGTCGGCGTGCTCGAGCTCGGTCGCGACCGGGATGATCTTCTCGTCGACGAAGTGGCGCACCGCCTTGAGGATCTCGTGCTGCTCCTCGGTGAGACCGTCGGTCTGGCACAGACGACCCATCAGCTCACTCCTTCATCGGTGGACGGAGCGCTGATGCTACCGGAGCGTCACCGGCCCGCCGGAGGTCGTGACGCCCTGGCCGACGTGGGGTTTCCCACAGCCGCGGCGACCCGGGCCGCCGCCCTGCGAGGTGGCCTCAGCCCCGCAGGGACCGGCGCAGGTCGGCGAAGTCGACGCGGAGGTCCTCCAGATCGACCGATCCGATCTCGACGACCGCACGGGCCGCGCGCACGACCATCGATCGGCGCACCCGGCGGTTCGACGTGACCGAGACCCGACCCCTGTTGTCGGCGTCGCTCACGAGCACCACGGTGCCGGGGTGCTCCGCGCGCCAGCCCTCCGCGCACGCGTCGAGGCACTGACGGACCCAGCTGCCCGAGGTGCCGGCGGTGAGGTCGGCCAGACGCTGCTCGTGCTTGGTCAGGTCGCGCGAACGGGTGGTCAGCTGCACCGTCACACCGCGGCGGACCGCCGAGACGAACGAGCGCTGCGCGGCCTGCAGGGCGACACCCTGCGTGGCCACCCGCACGGTCTCCCCCGCGACGGCCCCGTCGACGGCACCGACGAGCTCGTCGACCACCGCCCGGCGTGCGGCCTGGTCGCCCGCGGGGTCGTTGCGCACCTCCCGGGTGGTGGTGTCGCCCGTGGTCCAGTCGAAGTGGGCCACGACCGCGTCGTGGTCGGAGCGGAGCTCGACGGGGTGGTGGTCGACCGCGCTCAGCTGGGCGCCCTTGAGGAAGAGGTAGTCGATGGTCAGGCCGAAGTGGTCACCGGTGGGGAAGGAGGTGCCCAGCAGGTCGTACGTCGGCTCGAGGCCGGCGCCGTCGAGCACGTCGCGGGGGTAGTCGCGCCCGTTGTAACCGAGGTTGAAGTCGCCACCCACGATGACCGGGCCGGACCGACCGAGCTTCGTGGCGAGCGCGGCGATCCGGGTCACCGTGGCCCGGCGCAGGTCGGGCATGCCCTTGACCGGCGGAGGCACGTGGGCGGAGATCACCGACAGCGTCCGGTCGCCGCTGGTGGAACGCAGCGTGACCCAGTTGGCGTAGCGGAGCCCGAGCTTGGTGCTGCGCCCCGGCGGCCGCTCCTGGTAGTTCGAGATCCGCTGGGTGCCGTGGTCGACGGCGCTCCACGCGGCGGTGCGCCACGCGACCGGTGTCGGCCCGGTGTACTGGCCGGGGGTGCGCCACAGCGCGTAGCCGTCGGGGGCCAGGTACTGGTCGTAGCGGAAGGCGACCTCGTTGAAGGTCACGATGTCCGGCGACTGGCGGTAGACCGTGCGGGCGTCCCTCTGGAATCGCTGGTAGGTCTGCGGGGAGAGCAGGTTCGCCTGGACCACGGTGAGGTCGCCGTCGCCGGTGGGCGCCGCCAGCGAAGCCGCCGATGGTGTCGCCGCCGTCGACGTCGCGTGGGCGCTCGACACACCGGGGACCAGGAGGGCGGCGGGCACGCTCAGCACGAGCGCGACGCCCGTCCTCGCCAGACGACCGCCCAGGCCCCGGGACGGGCGCGCGGACGTACGGGGTCGGGGGTGGGAGTGGGGGCGGGGGTGGCGCGCAGCAGTGCTCGACTCAGCGGGGGGGATCACAGCGTCTCCTCGACAGCGATGTCGGAGCAGCCCGGCGGCCCCGATCCCACGCATCCCATCAGCCCCACCAGCCCCGGGCAACAGGTTCGGCAGAAGACCAACGCTGTAATTCTCCGAGCCTGACCAACTAGGCTCTCGGCATGCTCGTGACGGCCAGCACTGTGCTCGACGAACCGGCCAACGTCGAGCAGTTCGTCCAGCGCAACTGTGCCTCGGGTGTGGACCACATGATCGTCTTTCTCGACGATCCGCACGCCGCCGGCCAGACCGAGGTCCGCTCCATGCTCGGCGAGCACCCCCATGTCACCTGCGTGCCCACGGACGAGGCGTGGTGGCTCGGGGACCGCCCCCACCAGCTCAATGTGCGCCAGCGGATCAACGCGAACCTGGCGCTGCACCTGCTCGCGGACCTCGACGAGGCGCAGTGGCTCTTCCACGTCGACGGCGACGAGGTCGCCGTGCTGGACCGGGACGCCCTCGACGCTGTCCCCGTGGGCGTCGACTCCGTGTGGCTGACACCGTGGGAGGCGGTCAGCCGGCCCGACGCGCACGAGCCCCCGACGCTGTTCAAGCCGCTGCTCGGCGACGACGACCTGCAGCTGCTCACCGTGCTCGGGGTGGTCGCGGAGCCGACCAACCAGGCCTACTTCCACGGCCACCTGCTCGGCAAGTCCGGGGTTCGCCCGGGCTCGGGCCTGCGCCTGGCCCTGCACGACCCGGTCGATCCCGACGGGAGACGGGTGCCGCTGGAGCAGCGCCACCGCGACGACCGTCTCCACCTGCTGCACTACGACGCCGTCTCCGGTGAGGAGTTCGTGCGCAAGTGGAGTGCGATGGTCGCCGCGGGGCCGGTCGCGCTGCGCAAGGACCGGGCCCCGCTCGCCCGTGCGCTGCGCACCCTGCTGGCCAAGGACCTCGACGAGCAGACGCGCGCGCAGCTCCTGCGCCGGCTCTACGCCGAGACGACCCAGGACGACGTCGAGACCCTCGGCGCGCTCGGGCTGCTGCGCCACACCGACCCCCTGCGCGGCGGCCTCCGGCCGCGCTCGTTCAGCCCCGCCGCCCTGGCGCTGCTCCGCCGCCGCCTCGACGAGGCCGCGGCGGCCCCCAAGCGGCCCTTCCACGTCAACCACGGCCGCGGCGACGGCGAGGGGGACAAGGACCAGCCCGGCGCGCTGGGTCGGCTGCGCCGCCGCCTGGGGCCCAGCGACTAGACCGGGTCAGCCGCGCACGCGTCGGGCGAGTCGCCCGATCACGCCCGCGCCCGACGACGTCGCGCCGTCCTGGGCGTCCTGGTCGCGAGCCGGGTCCGCGGCCCTGCGGGCCCGGGCCAGCTCGGTGCGCAGCTCACGGACGTCGCCGAGCATCGTGGCGCTCAGGCGGACGACGACGTCGGCCACCTCCGCCTCGGTGACCGAGGCGGGCACCCGGCGCTCCTCGAGCTGGTCGGGCACCGCGAGGTCCTCCATCCGGCCCGAGACCTGGTAGGCGCTGCCGCGCAGGTGCTCGACCTGGCGCCGCGCGCGCTCACGGCACTGCTCGACCTGGGGCGGCTCCGGCCAGAACTTCTCGCCCTGCTGCGGCACGAGGCGCTCGTCGGCCAGGTAGGTGCGCAGGTAGACGCCCTTGTCGAAGGCCCCGTCGAACCCCTCGAGCCGCCCGTTCACGCGCCGCAGCGCCTCGGCCTGCGCCACGCCCATCGAGGAGTTCGGGAACGACTGGGACAGGTCGCAGCAGTCCGGGTCGATCGCGAGCACGTCGGCGAAGCGCCGCCACACGTCCTCGCGATGGGCGCTCGGGTCCAGGACGATCACGTGGGTCCGTTCTGCGGGCACGGCCGCGGCCCACCGCTCGAGGACCAGGCGCAGGTCGAGCGTGCGCCAGTCCCAGATCGCGAGCGGGTCGCTCGACTCCCCCGCCCCGTAGTGGGCCATCGGGGTCGTCGAGCCGTTCTTCAGGCTCTCCTGCCAGCTCGCCGTGAAGAGTCCGAGCGGCTCGCGGGCGGTGACGACCACCTCGACCGTGCCCGCCCCGAGGTCGTCCTCGAGGTCCGCGACCATCCGCCGGGCCTGGTCCGCGGACGCCGCGGCGAAGAACTCGTGGCTGACCAGGCCGGTCCCACCGCTCACCCCCAAGGTCGAGAGCTCGTCGCGCACGCGTCGCCAGGCGGTGCGGTGCCGCTCCGGCTTGCGGGCGAGCTTGGGGTCCTCACGGACCACTCGCGAGGACCACAGGTGGTCGCGGCGCTCCCGGCCCGGGACGAGCACCCCGGCTCCGCGCAGCGCGTCACGGTTGCTCCAGATGATCGTCTGCAGGTACGACGTCGCGGTCTTCGGCAGGCCGATGTGGACCACGACCCGCGGGCTCATCGGCGCTCAGATGCTCTCGTGGAACTTCTCGATCGCCCGCGCGATCTGCTCGTCGTCACGCGAGGCGAGCGGGACGACGAGCTCCTGGACGATGTCGGTCAGCTCGGCCAGGCGCAGGTGGTGGCGGCGCAGCTCGGTCGCCTGGGCCTCCAGGGCGGCCACCCGCTCCTCGAGCTCGCGTCGGCTGCGCAGCCGCGCCCTGATGTCGATGGAGGGAACGTTCACGCGCCCCACTGTGCCATGACCCAGACCGTCTCGAGCTTCTCCTCGTCGCGTGGCACGGGCGTGGTCCGGACCGTGTGCGCGCCTGCCCCCCGCAGCTGGGCCTCGACGGTCTCCACGTCGAGCTGGCCCACCGTCCACTCCAGCTCCGTGGCGGCCTGGTCGACGTAGAACTGCGCGAGCAGGGTCCCGCCGTCGCGCAGGACCAGGGAGCAGAACCGCGCGAAGTTCTCGCAGCCGCGCGGACCGATGGCGTCCAGCAGGTGCTGGGCCATCACGACGCGTCGTCCGGGCAGGTGGGCCAGTCGGGCGCCCTCGCCGAGGACGCTGCGCAGCTCGGTCAGGTTGAGCTCGCGCACCTCCAGCGGCAGGTGCTCGGCGTCGATCTCGTCGTCGAGGAAGTCCAGGCCCATGGTGACGTAGTCGTAGGCGACCACGGAGACCCCGTTGCGGGCCAGCCACAGCGAGTCGGCACCCTTGCCGGCACCGACGTCGAGGACGCTCGTCGCCCCGATCCGACGGGCCTCGCGCAGGGACTGGCGGGCCAGGCGCGCCGGACCGCGTCGCGGCTTGTGCCGCTTGCGCAGGGCGTAGCGGCGCTGCCAGTACTTGAACCCGGGCCGCAGCCCGCGGAACCACTCGTTGAGCGCGTCGTGCACGGCACGGGACGTCGTGAACTTGAAGCTCGGGTCCGGCACCTTCCAGCCCGGCCCGTACATGGCCTCGAGCAGCTTCGCCGGTCGCGCCGGCACGGGCACCTCGACACCCTCGAGCACGGCCGTGCCCAGCGGGTGGATCCACGCACGCTCGAAGTCGACGCCCACCTCCCCCATCAGCCAGAGGCGGCCGTCGTCGAAGAAGCCGGCGAAGACGTCGAGACCGCGCTTGATGCCGTCGGCCTCGGGGACCAGGACCTTGAAGGCGGCCCCGGAGTAGCGCACCGTCTCGAAGCCCAGCTCGTGGACCTCGCGCTGGAGACGGAAGGACTCCCGCACCACGTCGACCGGCTCGTGGTAGTCGCTGACGTAGGCCACGTCGGCGTCGGAGTCGTGCCCGAGCACCGCCTGCTCGCGCACGGCGCCGAGCAGCGTGCCGTAGGCCACGAACGGCTGCACCCCCGCGGTGCGCAACGAGTCCAGCACCGCCACGGTGGCTCGCACGAGCGCCTCGATGTCGCCCCGGTCCCGGGTCTCGAACGTCGGCACCAGGCGACCCGACTTGTCGACGCCGAGGTCGATGCCCTCCTTGTTGACGACCCGGATGTCGCCCTCGCCCGACCCGAAGTCGACGCGGTCGCGGAAGTGGATCTCCTCGGTGCCGGGGTCGCGGAGGGTGACGACCGCCGTGCCGTCGAGGTAGCGGAGCAACGGCCCCGGCCACGCGGCCAGACGGCCCAGAGGGCCGTCCGGCTCGGTGTCGCGCGGCACCCAGAACGACCAGACCCGCCGGTCGTCGAAGAGGACGTCGAGCGCACCCTCACCGATCGCGCCGAGGCTCACCCCCCGGTCGTCGACCGAGCGGACCCGCAGCCGTCTGGCCACGCGGCTCAGTCGAGCTCGAGGTTGGCGTAGGGGTCGACGCCGTCGATCGGACCGATGCCGAAGAGCAGTCCGTCGTCGGTGAGGCGACCGTCCGCGCGGGCGGCCCGTGCCGTCTCGCCCCGGTAGGCCGCACGCCCGCGTGAGCTGAAGAAGTTGTACCAGTAGTTGAGGTGGTCCTCGTAGGTCTGCGTGATGCCCTTGCGGTAGTAGAAGCCGAAGTTCTCATCCGAGATCGTCGCCGCGTTGGACCAGTTCGCCGAGCCGTTCATCGTGACCCAGGCACCGCGGTTCTTGCCGACGTTGCCGACGATCGTCATGGCCTTCATGTGGAAGTAGTTGTCGAACTGGCCGTCGTTGTTGACGTCCTGCACCATGTGGGCCAGCGGCACCGGTCCACGCCGGCTGGGGGAACGCAGCAGCCGCCCGGTGTCGACCCCGATCACGGTGTAGCCGATCTTGACGTCGCACCCGTCGATCCACAGCGAGCGGAGCTTGCGGGCCAGCCGGTTCCCGCGGTCCTGGCGCAGCGAGTCCGGTGCCACCCGGATCCGCGTCCGGCCGCCCGTGTTCGTGGCGCGGCGGCAGTGGACGCGGTTGAGCAGCTGCATGACCGGGTCCGTGGCGTTCTTGCCCGCGCTGGGGAAGAAGGCCAGCTTGATCCCGTTGCCGCTCTCGGTGACGTAGGTCGGGCGGGTCGGCCTGTCCTTCGCCATCTGGTAGAAGGTCCGGCGCATGAACCGGTAGACGCCCTTGCTGTCGCGCTGGGTGATGATGTCGTTCCACTGGTTGTTCGCCGCAGCCGTGGTGAGGTTGGCCGAGCCCTGGATCACCACGTCCTCGGCCCGGCCCGACTTGGAGAACAGGTAGTACTTCGCGTGGGCGGCGCCGCCCCGGCCTCGGCACGACTGGACGCACACGCGCGCCCAGCTGTGCCGGGCGCGTGCGCGTCCGCGGTTGTGCTGGCGCAGCTCACGACGCAGCCGCTGGAAGCTCGGGTTGTCGATGCGTGAGACGTTGCCCTTGGCCATCAGCAGCCGGACCCGGACACCACGGCGCTGGGCGCGCAGCATCGCGTCGACGGCCGGGGGCGACATCATGTTCCAGCTCATGATCTCGATGTTCTCCCCGCGCGGGGTCGACCGGATCGTGCGGTTGATCTTGCTGACGATCTTCTGCTGGTTGGCGTTGTTGCCCACCGCGCTGTTGAACGTCGGCCCGGGACGCGGCGTGAACTTCCCCGCGAAGGAGGGCGCGGCCAGGCCGGCCAGGACCGTCGCGAGGACGGTGACGACGGCGACGCGGCGCCAGATCGCGCGATGCCAGACCGCGTGATGCCAGACCGCGTGATGGAAGGACGGCTCGGTACTACGTGCCACGAGGGAGCTCCAAAGATGGGTGTCGGTTCTCGGGTGGTCGGGGCTCAGGTCACGCGCGATCATGCGCGGCAGCTCGCCACGGCGTCACGGTAACCCTTGTCGGCGTCCAGCGACGACCTCGACTTCGTCACCGTGCCGCCGAGGACGCCGTAGAACCTGTCCCCGAAGCGCGCGAGCCGCTGGCCCGAGGAGCAGGCGAGCGTGTCACGGGCCACGAACGTGTCGCCGTCGTTGCAACCGCTGTAGACCCGCGGGATCCGCCCGCCCGCGGTCCACAGCGACGCGCACCGCGGGGCCCCGGGCTGGGCTGCGGCGGTCGTGTCGTCCGAGGGGTCGGCCGTGGGTGACGACGAGTCCGAGGCCGACGTCGACGGCGATCCCGGCGCCGGGGCGGAGTCCGACTCCGCGGCGCCCGATGACGAGGAGGGAGAGGAGGACGGGGCCCCGCTCGTCGGTGCCGGCGCGGTGTCGTCGGTGCCGCCGCAGCCGCTCAGCGCGACCGCGCAGAGCGCGAGACCGAGCACCGGGCCGACGACGGCACGAGGAAGGAGGTGGACGCGCAGCATCCGAGCAGTCTAGGTGAGCCGCGGGCGCTCGTCGGCTGACGCGCGGGCGCTATCCTTCCTCGTCGGAGCGAGCGGAGGAGGGGACATGAGCAGCACGCCCAGCCGCGTCTACGCCGCTCGTCTCGTGGGTCTGCCCGTCTTCGACCCCCAGGGCGACCAGGTGGGCAAGGTCCGCGACCTCGTGGTGGCGCTGCGCTCCGAGGTCAGCCAGCCCCGCGTGCTCGGGCTGGTCGCCGAGGTCTTCGGTCGCCGCCGGATCTTCGTGCCGATGACCCGCGTGACCAACATCGACGCCGGGCAGGTCTACACGACCGGATTGCTGAACATGCGGCGCTTCGAGCAGCGATCGACCGAGACGCTGGTGATCGGACAGATGCTCGACCGCACGGTCACGATCATCCCGAGCGGCGGATCCGGCACCTCCGGTGGCTCCGGTGGCTCCGGTGGCTCCGGTGGCGTGGTCGGCACCGTCTACGACGTGGCGATGGAGCAGGCGCGCAACCGGGACTGGGTGCTCTCGCGGGTCGCGGTCCAGGAGCCGGGCAAGGGTCTGCGCCGGCGCGGCCAGAGCCACGTCGTCGAGTGGCGCGACGTCGAGGGTCTGACCCGGCGCGAGGAGGCGCAGGGAGCCACCCAGCTGCTGCACGCGATCAACGAGATGCGTCCCGCGGACGCCGCTGCGATGCTCCACG
This sequence comes from uncultured Actinomycetota bacterium, assembly GCA_963740745.1. Taxonomy (GTDB): domain Bacteria; phylum Actinomycetota; class Actinomycetes; order Propionibacteriales; family Nocardioidaceae; genus Nocardioides. Next base: position 41,996 of record CAVUFK010000007.1, on the reverse strand, counting down.
AGCTCCCTCTGGAGCGCCGGTCCGCCGTCGTCGCCGGGCTCGACGACGAACGGCTCGCCGACGTGCTCGAGGAGCTGCCCGAGGAGGACCAGATCGAGATCCTCGAGCGGCTCGACACCGAGCGCGCCGCCGACGTGCTCGAGGAGATGTCGCCCGACGACGCCGCCGACCTGATCAACGAGCTGCCCCCCGAGACCGCGGAGCTGCTCCTGGACCTGATGGAGCCCGACGAGGCCGAGGACCTGCGCCGACTGATGTCCTACGTCGACGACACGGCGGGCGCGATGATGACCCCGGAGGCGGTGATCCTCGGCCCGGACGCGACGGTCGCCGACGCGCTGGCCCTGGTGCGCAACCCGGACCTGACCCCCAGCCTGGCCTCGGCCGTCTACGTCTGCCGCCAGCCCCTGGAGACGCCGACCGGGCGGTTCCTCGGCGTCGCCCACATCCAGCGACTGCTGCGCGAGCCACCCTCGTCCCTGGTCGCCGGCGCCATGGACGACACGCTGGAGAGCGTGCGTCCCGAGGCACCGATCGACGAGGTCTCGGCGCACCTGGCCTTCTACAACCTCGTCGCGGCGCCGGTCAGCGACGAGGACGGGCACCTGCTCGGCGTCGTGACGGTCGACGACCTGCTGGACCACCTGCTGCCCGACAACTGGCGCGACCGCGGTACCCGCTCGGGCCGCCGACCTGGCCGGGTGGCCGCCGCGGCGGCGACGCAGGTGGCCGCACCACCTCCGGGCGGCCGTCGTGGCTGAGCAGCGACGAAGCGGCGCCCGCCTGGACACCCCCGTGGTGACGCGGCGCGCGCTCGTGCGGCGGCCGGCCTACGATCCCGACACGTTCGGGGTCTTCGCCGAGTCCTTCGCGCGCTTCATGGGCACCGCGGCGTTCCTGCTCTACATGACGCTGTTCGTCGTCGTCTGGGTCGGCTGGAACGCCGTCGTGCCCACCTCGATCCGTTTCGACGACTACCCGTTCATCTTCCTGACCCTGATCCTGAGCCTGCAGGCCTCGTACGCCGCCCCGCTGATCCTGCTGGCCCAGAACCGCCAGGAGAACCGCGACAAGGTGATCGCCGAGCAGGACCGCCAGGCCAACGCCCGCGCCCACGCCGACATGGAGTTCCTGACCCGCGAGGTCGCCTCGCTGCGGATGTCGGTCGGCGAGGTCGCGACCCGTGACTTCGTGCGCTCCGAGCTGCGCGCGCTGCTCTCCGACCTCGACGAGCGCGGCAGTCAGGCAGATCACCCCGGTGCCGCCGAGGAGGGTTGAGCGGGTCCACCTAGACTCGGACCCCATGAGCTCCTCCCCCTCCGACGGACCGACCGACCCCCGCCTCGAGCAGGTGCACGCCGCCCTCGCGACCGTCGACGACCCCGAGATCAAGCGCCCGATCACCGAGCTCAAGATGGTCGACACCGTCGAGATCGACGACGCGGGCCAGGTGCGGGTGAGGGTGCTGCTCACGGTGGCGGGCTGCCCGCTGAAGGACACGATCACCCGCGACGTCACCGCCGCGGTGAGCCGGGTCGACGGCGTCACCGGGGTGGACCTCGAGCTCGGCGTGATGACCCCCGAGCAGCGCGAGGGCCTCCAGGCCGACCTCCGCGGCGGCCAGGCGCCCCGCGAGATCCCCTTCGCCCAGGCCGGCTCGCTGACCAAGGTCTACGCGGTCGCCAGCGGCAAGGGCGGCGTCGGCAAGTCCTCGGTGACCGTCAACCTCGCCCTCGCCCTCGCCGCCAAGGGGCTCACCGTCGGGCTCCTCGACGCCGACGTCTACGGCCACTCGGTGCCGGCCATGCTCGGCATCGCCGACGCCCGTCCCACCCAGGTCGAGGACCTGATCATGCCGGTGCCCACGCCCAGCGGGGTCTCGGTGATCTCGATCGGGATGCTCAAGCCCCGTCGTGACCAGGTGGTGGCCTGGCGCGGGCCGATGCTCGACCGCGCCCTCGTGCAGATGCTCGCCGACGTCTACTGGGGCGACCTCGACGTCCTGCTCCTCGACCTGCCGCCCGGCACGGGCGACGTGGCCATCTCGCTGGGCCAGCACCTGCCCGGCGCCGAGGTGCTGGTCGTGACGACGCCGCAGGAGGCGGCCGCCGAGGTCGCGGAGCGGGCCGGGACGATGGCCTCGATGATGCACCAGCGCGTCATCGGAGTCGTGGAGAACATGTCCTACCTCCCCTGCCCGCACTGCACGGAGAACGGCGAGGACCACCGCCTGGAGGTCTTCGGCACCGGTGGGGGCGACCGCGTCGCCGCCACCTTGTCCCAGCGCTTCGGCTACGACGTCGCGGTCGTGGGCCGGGTTCCGCTCGACATCTCCCTGCGCGAGGGCGGCGACGTCGGCAAGCCCGTCGTCGAGGCCGACCCGACCTCGCCTGCCGCGATCGCCCTGCGCGGGGTCGCCGACACCCTGGCCGGGCGAGGTCGGGGCCTCGTCGGACGCCAGCTGGGTCTTTCGCCTACTGCGCGCGCCTGACCAGGCACCGCGCAGTAGGGTCGGGACGTGCCAGGGTTCGCCGAGCTCGTCGTCATCGCCTTCGTGGCGATCATCGTCTTCGGACCCGACAAGCTCCCCGAGCTGGCCAAGCAGGCCGGGCAGATGGCGGCCAAGGTCCGCAACCTGGCCAACAACGCCCGCGACGAGCTGCGCAACGAGCTCGGTCCGGAGTACGCCGACCTCGAGCTGCGCGACCTCGACCCGCGCACGGTCGTGCGGCGCCACATCATCGAGGCGATGGAGGAGGCCGACGAGGAGGATCGCCGGTCCCGCTCCTCGCAGCGCACGCTCGCCGAGGGCGAGGTCCCGCCCTTCGACCTCGAGGCCACCTGAGCGACCTCGCCCGGTGCCGGATCAGGACGGGTCGGTCTCGTCCCTGCTCTGGGCCGCGGCGAGCGCGCTGAAGGAGACCAGGACCGTGCGGCCCGAGTCCAGGCCGAGCTCGACGAAGTCCGCGCCGACCCGGCCCAGCGTGCCCTCGTGGCGCGATCCCGACCGCAGGTGCAGCACCGACGGCAGGCGCTCCTCGCCGAGCCGTCGCAGTGCGGCTGCCAGTCCGAGCGCCGCGACGCGTGGCCAGGCCACCTCCGGGACCGACCGGGAGGACAGCCCGGTGACCGTGTCGACGGCGTCCAGTGCCAGCACCCACTCCTGGCCCGACCCGCGCAGCAGGCACCAACCCTGGGCCACACGCTGCAGCACGCCCGCCACCGGGCCGACCCCCAGGACGTCCAGCGACACCTCGTGCCCGACGGAGGCCATCAGCCTGCTGGCCAGGGTGACGGCGCGGTACTCCGCCCGGCTGCGGTCGGCGAGCTCGGGAGCCCGCTCGGCCGCGTAGAGGTCCTGCGCCTGCTGCTCGAGGTCCTCGAAGAGGTCGACCAGCTGCTCCTCCCACCGCACGACGCCCGCGTCCTCCCACCAGTCCTCGCCCGGGTCCCCGCGCCGGTTCCCCACCCGGCGCGCCGGACCCAGCCTGTCACCCCGCCTCGCCTCCGGTGCGACGGTGGCAGGTTCGCGGGGCATGACGTCCTCCCCGGGCGCTCCGTCGCCGCGTGAGGGCGCTGAGCTGACGTCGGCGCGCGTGAGCGACGAGGCCCGACGAAGCGGGGCGGGGGCGCGCTGCTGCGCCACGTCATGGCCCAGGCGCGGGCGTCCGGGCTCAGGCGCCTGGAGCCCGGTCCACCGGCTCGTCGCGGCGCCCACCGCCTGTGGACGAGCGCTTGACTGGTCATCCCAGCAGACGTCTACTGATGCAAACGAACGCAAACGCATCGATCCAGGTAGGCGAGCATGGTCCGTCGGTCACCGCGACAGCTGCTGGTCGTGCTCGCTCTCAGCGCGGCGGCGGCCGGCGTCCTGCTGCTGTGCGCACCGGTGCTGCGTGACGTCGCCCTGGACCTGCGAGCCGGCGGAGCGAGCGCGCCGCGCTTCGAGGAGGCGCTCGTGGGCCTCTGCGCGGCCGGCGCCGCCCTGGCGACCCTCTGGTGCTGGCTCGGCGCGGTCGCGCTGGCCCTGCGCGCCGGCACGGGGCTCGCGGACGCGCCGACGGGACCGCCGCTGCCCCTCCTCGTGCGCCGCGCCGTGCTCGTGGCCTGCGGAACCGCGTTGGTGGCCGGCGCAGCCGGGTCCCCCAGCGGAGCGGTGGCCCGATCCGGGCACGTGGTCACCGGGTCCCGCCACGACGCGAGCAGCCAGCGGGTCGCGGCACCGGCGACGGCGCTCGAGGGACCCGGCACGCTGGCCGGGAGGCTGGCCGGTCTGCCCCTCCCCGATCGTGCCGAGGGCGCCGCCCGGGCCCCGTCGCGTCCTGCAGCGCCCCGCGCGGCGACGGTGCGTCGCACCTCACCGGCGCCGTCCGAGGTCGTGGTCCGACCCGGGGACTCCCTGTGGCGCATCGCCGAGCGACTCGGGCCGGGGTCGGTCGAATCGACCTGGCGGGCCCTGGTCGAGGCCAACGCCGACCGGCTCGAGGACCCGGACCTGATCCGTCCCGGCCAACGTCTCACCCTGCCGCCGACCCAGGAGCCGCCCGCATGAGCTCGACACCACACCCAGGAGAAGCCATGACCGACGTCGTCGTCCCCCTCCGCCGCGCCGTGCCGCTAGCCCCGGTGCAAGGCACGCTGGCGCTGGCGCTGCAGCCCGAGCGCGAGCCGCCGCCCCTGTCGGCCGTTCCTCCCGGGGGCGGCCCACGGGAGGTCGTGGAGGCGTGGTCGCGCCGTTTCGTGCAGGCCGCCCTCGAGATCGTGGGCGGCGACCGTCCGGCCAGCCAGCTGGCGCGGTGGGCCGACCGCGAGGTCTACGCGGACCTGCAGCGCCGGGCGTGGCTCGTGGCGCGTGCGGGCGGTCACGTCCCCGGTGCCGCCCGGGTCCAGCCCGTGCGACCGCGGGTCCGTTCGGTGCACCCGTGCGTGGTCGACGAGACCACGGTCGAGGTCTCCGTCCACGTCAGCCACGGCGAGCGCTCCCGCGCCGTGGCGGCGCGCTTCGAGCTGCTGCGTGAGCGGTGGACCTGCACCGCGCTGGACTTCTCCTAGCGCGTCTCCCGTGCCACCCGCCGATCAGCCGTTGGCGCGTGCGACCAGCCCGGTGGGCCCGCCGGGGGCCCCGTGACAGCGCTTGAACTTCCGCCCCGAGCCGCAGGGGCAGGCCTCGTTGCGACCGGTGCCCGAGAACGGGTCCTCGGCCGCCTCGGCGTGCACCTCGGCCTCCCCGTCCTCGCTCGGCGCCGAGTAGGCCAGGCCGGTCGGGGCGGAGGGCCGCTCGAGGCCCTTGGCGTGGATCGAGGGCACCTCGCGACGCATCGGCTCGACGTCCTCGGCCTCGGCGGTGGCGAGGTCCTCGAGGTCGACGTACTCCTCCTCGGGCTCGTCGTCGACGCTGACCTCGAGGTTGAACAGGAAGCCGAGAGCCTCCTCCTTGATCCCGTCCATCATCGCCGCGAACATGTCGTAACCCTCGCGCTGGTACTCCACCAGCGGGTCGCGCTGGGAGTAGGCCCGCAGGTAGATGCCCTCGCGCAGGTAGTCCATCTCGTAGAGGTGCTCGCGCCACTTGCGGTCGAGCACGGAGAGCAGCACGCGACGCTCGAGCTCGCGCATCACCTCCGAGCCCACCTCGGCCTCACGTTGCGCGTAGGCCTCGTGAGCGTCGGCCTGCAGGGCGGAGACCAGGTCGGCGCGCTCCAGCTCGGCGCGTCCACCCGCCTCGCGCTCGAGGTCGGCCCAGTCGATCCCGACGGGCCAGATCTGGCCCAGGTCGGTCCAGAGCTGGTCGAGGTCCCACTCCTCGGCGAACTCCTGCAGCGAGCCGGTGACGTAGCCCAGCACGACGTCGTCGAGGAAGGTCGAGACCTGGTCGTGCAGGTCCGCGCCCTCGAGGACCTCGCGGCGCTCTCCGTAGATCACCTGGCGCTGGCGGTCCATCACGTCGTCGTACTTCAGCACGTTCTTGCGCGACTCGAAGTTCTGCGACTCGACCTGGCCCTGCGCGCTCGCGATGGCGCTGGTGACGCGCTTGTTCTCGATCGGCACGTCGTCGGGGATCTTCATCAGGGTCAGCACGCGGTCGACCCACTCGGACTTGAAGAGCCGCATCAGCTCGTCCTCGAGGGAGAGGTAGAAGCGCGACTCCCCCGGGTCACCCTGGCGACCCGAGCGCCCGCGGAGCTGGTTGTCGATGCGACGTGACTCGTGCCGCTCGGTGCCCACGACGTAGAGGCCACCCACGTCGCGCACGGCGTCGTGCTCGTCGGCGACCTGCTGGCGCAACGAGTCCACGGTCGTGGACCAGGCCGCCTCGTACTCCTGCGCGGTCTCGCCCGCGGGCTCGAGCCCGCGCCGGCGCAGCTCCTCGTCGGCGAGGAAGTCCACCGACCCCCCGAGCATGATGTCGGTGCCGCGACCGGCCATGTTGGTGGCCACGGTGACGGCGCCCTGGTGCCCGGCCTGGGCGACGATCTTGGCCTCGTCGGCGTGGACCTTGGCGTTGAGCACGCTGTGGGCGATGCCGCGCTTGGTCAGCAGGGCCGAGAGGTACTCCGACTTCTCGACGGACACGGTGCCGACCAGGACCGGCTGGCCCAGCGAGTGGCGCTCCTCGATGTCGTCGGCGACCGCCTCGTACTTGGCCTCCTCCGTGCGGTAGACGAGGTCCGCCTGGTCCTGGCGCACCATCGGCCGGTTGGTCGGGATCGACACGACGCCCAGCTTGTAGATCTTGTCGAACTCCGAGGCCTCGGTCATCGCCGTGCCGGTCATGCCCGAGAGCTTCTCGTAGAGGCGGAAGTAGTTCTGCAGGGTCACGGTGGCCAGCGTCTGGTACTCCTCGCGGACCGTGACGTTCTCCTTGGCCTCGATCGCCTGGTGCAGCCCGTCGTTGTAGCGGCGTCCGGCGAGCATCCGGCCGGTGTGCTCGTCGACGATGAGGACCTCGCCGTCGATGACGACGTACTCCTTGTCGTTGCGGAACAGCTCGCGGGCCTTGATCGCGTTGTTCAGGAACGAGATCAGCGGCGTGTTGGCCGACTCGTAGAGGTTCTCGATGCCCAGGTGGTCCTCGACCTTGGTGATGCCGGGCTCGAGCACCGAGATGGTGCGCTTCTTCTCGTCGACCTCGTAGTCGACGTCGCGCTCGAGACGGCGCACGATCTTGGCGAACTCGCCGTACCACTTGACCTCGTCCTGGGTCGGGCCCGAGATGATCAGCGGCGTGCGGGCCTCGTCGATGAGGATCGAGTCGACCTCGTCCACGACCGCGAAGTGGTGCCCGCGCTGGACGCACTCCTCGATGGAGCCGGCCATGTTGTCGCGCAGGTAGTCGAAGCCGAGCTCGTTGTTGGTGCCGTAGGTGATGTCGCAGGCGTAGGCCTCGCGGCGCTCCGCGGGACGCATGGCGGGCAGGATGACCCCGACGCTGAGGCCGAGGAAGTGGTGGACGCGGCCCATCATCTCGGACTGGTACTTGGCCAGGTAGTCGTTGACGGTCACCACGTGGACGCCGCGACCGGTCAGCGCGTTGAGGTAGGCCGGCAGTGTCGAGACCAGGGTCTTGCCCTCGCCGGTCTTCATCTCGGCGATGTTGCCGAGGTGGAGGGCTGCCCCGCCCATCACCTGCACGTCGAAGTGGCGCTGACCGAGCACCCGGTGGGCGGCCTCGCGCACCGTGGCGAACGCCTCGGGCATCAGCTCGTCGAGGCTCTCGCCGGCCTCGTGCCGATCGCGCAGCTCGCCGGTCATGGCCTGCAGCTCCTCGTCGCTCATCGCGACGAAGTCGTCCTCGATGGCGTTGACGGCCTTGGCGACGGTCTCGAGACGGCGCACGATCTTGCCCTCGCCGATGCGGAGCAGCTTGTCGATGATGACGGGCACGGTGCGAGAACTCCTAGGTCGGGGGCCGGCAGAGACACCCCGCCGGCGACCTCATGCTACCCACCCGGGGGTGGCGACACCCGGTTCGGGGCGGACCCGGTCGGGCCCCAGCCCGAGCAGGTCGGCGAGGCGGCTCCCGACCTCGCTCGCCCACGTGGCCGAGACGTGCTGCGCGTCGTGGTAGGTCACGACGTCGTCGACGACCATGGGACAGCGGCCGCGCGCGCAGACCAGCGAGTCGAGGTCGGCGAAGTCCGCTCCTGCGGATGCCGCTGCGGCGCGGGTCAGGCGGTTGAACCTCGCGGTCGTGGTGTCCGCGTCGACCGTGCACTCGGCCATCGTGGCGTCGGCGCGGCCCACGCACTGCGCGGGGTCCCGGCGCAGATAGCTGACGTCGCCGCCGAGCACCACGCGGCCGGCGAGCGGCTGCAAGCGTCGTGGCGAGGTCCTCCGAGCGAGGTGCGCCAGGCCTCCCCCTCCGTGACACCGGGGTCCAGCACGATCCCGGGAGGCGGGGTCCGGGAGATCACGACGACGGTGTCGGGGCTCAGCGCGGCAACCTGCTCGAGCGCCCACGTGCGCCAGGCGTAGCAGGCGGTGAACTCCGGGTCGCCGGGCTGGTCGAGCTCGCGCAGACGCAGGTCGGAGGGCGGGCAGCCGAACTTGACGAGCGGGACGACCTCGAAGCCGCCCGCGCTGGCCCGCCTCGTCGAGGCCGGGCAGCCACATCTGCGCGTGGGAGTCACCGAGCAGGACCACCCGCGCCGCGGCGCCGACGTCGCCGACCGGGCACAGGTCGCTGTCCTCGGCGTCGCCCTGGGCGAAGCACCGCGAGGGGTAGTCGCGGCTTGTCCTGGTCGAGGTTGGTGAGGTCGTTGCGCACCGGGAACGGCACCGGACCCCCGACGGCCGCGCGGTCCAGCGCGACCGCGATGGCGTCGTGCACGTCCTCGCCCGTGCGCGCGGTGCGCAGGTCCCTCGGCACCGCGGAGGCGTCGAACGACGCGGCGGCGTCGGCGCGCTGCTCGAGCTGGCCGTCGCGGTAGGACCCGCTCCACCCCACGGTGGCCAGGACCACGGCGACCGCCGCCGGCCAGAGCACCAGGCTGCGCCGCGTCGTCGACCACGGCCGCGCCGCGCGACGGAAGGGAGCCTCCACGAGGTGGTAGGAGGCGACGGCGAGCAGCACGGAGACCACCGACCACCAGCAGCAGGCGCACCACGGCGGGCACCGGCGCGACGGAGGTGCGGGCGAGCACCGCAGGGGCGAGGAGGACGACCGGCCAGTGCCACAGGTACAGCGAGTAGGAGATGTCGCCGAGCCACGTCGCCGGACGCCAGGTCAGCAGCCGCGCCGCGCCGTGCGCGCGACCGGCGTCGCCGGCCGCGAGCACCGCCGCGGTGCCCAGGACCGGGACGGCCGCCTGCCAGCCCGGGAACGGGGTGCCCGGACCGTAGGCCAGGGCGGCCGCCGCGATCGCCGCCAGGCCGGACGTGGCGACCAGCGCCCGTCCGCGCGCGGGGAGCCGCAGGCCCCGCGCCGCGGCCAGCGCCAGCAGCGCGCCGGTCGCGAGCTCCCACGCGCGGGCCGGCGTCGAGAAGTACGCGGCGCTCGGCTCGGCGCGGGTCAGCAGGACCGACCACGCGAACGACGCGACCCAGGCGAGGACCACGAGCACCGACACCGGACCGAGGACCCGGTCGGCCACCCGAGCCTGGCCGGCGCCAGGTGGCCGACCGTCCCGCCGGCGCGAGCGCCACACCACCCCCGCCGCGAGCAGGGCGAGGGCGGCCGGCCACACGACGTAGAACTGTTCCTCGACCGCGAGCGACCAGAAGTGCTGGACCGGCGAGGGCGGCAGGTCCGCGGTGAAGTAGTCGGTGCCCTCCCGCGCCAGACGCACGTTGCCCACGAACAGGCTCGCCCACACCACGTCGACGCCCACGCGCACGGCGCGGGTCAGGGGCAGCAGCAGGGTCGAGGCGACCACGACGGCGGCCAGGACCACCGTCGCCGCCGGCAGGATCCGGCGGGCGCGTCGGGCGTAGAAGGCACCGATGCGGACCCGGCCGTCCTCCACCAGCTCGCGCAGCAGCAGGGTCGTGATCAGGAACCCGGAGACGACGAAGAAGACGTCGACGCCCACGAACCCGCCCTCGAGCAGCCCGACACCGACGTGGTCGAGCACGACGACCCCGACCGCGAGGGCGCGCAGGCCCTGCACGTCGGCACGCGGCGGCAGCCGGGGGGCGCTCCACCGTCCCTCGGGCGGCTCACGCAGGGGGGCGTCGTCCGGTCGCATCGCCGCCGAGCCTACGGCCGACCTCGTGGGCCAGCGCGGAGGCGAGGGTCCCGCGCGGCTCGACGACGACCTCGTCCAGGCCGAGCCAGGAGGCGAGGTCGTCGAGCTCTGCGGCCAGCTGCGGCGCCGTCTCGGCCGGCGCGCCCGGCTCGTCGTGCGCGGCCTTGACCAGCAGCCGCCCGCGCTGGCGGTCGGCCTTGAGGTCGACCCGGGCCACGATCGCCTCGTCGAGCAGGAAGGGGAGCACGTAGTAGCCGTGCACGCGCCGCTCGACCGGGGTGTAGATCTCGATGCGGTAGCGGAAGTCGAAGAGCCGCTCGGTGCGCTCGCGCTCCCACACCAGCGGGTCGAAGGGGCTCAGCAGGGCGCGCCGCCGGACCCGGCGGGGCCGGCGCGCGTCACGGTGCAGGTACGCCGGACGCGACCACCCCTCCACGCGGACCGGTTCGAGCTCACCGTCCTCCACCAGCTCCGCCACGGCACGGGCCGCGGACGGCTTGTCGGGCGACGCCTGCGCCCGCAGCCGGTAGTAGTCGGCCAGGCACCGCGTGGTCGCCACCCCGTGCGAGCGCGCCGCGCGCCGCACCAGCGCGCGCACCGCGTCGTGCGGGTCCGGGACGGGTGCCGCGAGCACGTGCGCCGGCAACACCCGCTCGGGCAGGTCGTAGCGGATCTCGAACTGGCTGGTGCGCGAGGCGATGGCGAGGTCCCCGGTCATGAACAGGTAGTCCAGGCCCCGCCGCGTCGCCGACCAGTTCCAGCCCCAGTGCTCCTTGCTCGTCGCCGGCCCCTCGCCGATCCAGGCCGCCGCCTCGCGGGCCGTGGCGGCTCCACGGTCGGCGATCTCGGCCCGCAGCGTGGCGAGGAGGTCGGGACCGACCTCGGTGCCCCACCACTTGTGCTGCTGGGTGCGGTAGCTCTCCATCCGGTGGCGCATCAAGGGCCACAGGTCGACCGGCATCAGGGCCTGCACGTGCGCCCAGTACTCCACGACACGGCGCGGGCGCTGCTCGGCGGCGCGGCGCAGCAGGTCCGGGTCGTAGGCACCCATCCGGGAGTACAGCGGCATCAGGTGGGCCCGGGCGAGCACGTTGACCGAGTCGACCTGCAGCACCCCGGTGCGCTCCACCGTGCGGGTCAGGGTGCGCAGGGTCGGCGGCTCGTGGAGCGGGTCCAGGAAGCCCTGGGCCGCCAGCGCGACCCGCCGGGCCTGGGCGGCGGAGAGTGACTGCACGGCGTACGTGCGCCTAGCTCGGCAGCTCGAGCAGCTTCTCCTTGAAGGCGTACATGACCGCCTCCATGCGGGAGTGCAGCTGGAGCTTCTCCAAGATGTTGCGGACGTGGTTCTTCACGGTGTTCTCGCTGATCGTGAGCCGGCGCGCGACCTCGCGGTTGTTCAATCCCTCGGCCACCAGGCGCAGGACGTCCATCTCGCGCTCGGTCAGGCGCAGGTTCGAGGCGGCCTGGCGCTCGGGCTGGGACATCTGCTTGAACTCGTCGATCAGCTTGACCGCCATCGAGGGGCTGATCAGCGACTGACCCTCGACCACGACCCGCACCGCCTGGGCCACCTCGTCGATCGAGGAGTCCTTGAGCAGGTAGCCCGACGCGCCGGCCTTGACCGCCTCGTAGAGGTCTCCCTCCTCGTCGGAGACGGTGAGCATGATGATCTTGGCCGAGGGCACGGTCTCCTTGATCGTGCGGCAGGCCTCGATGCCGGACTGCTTGGGCATCCGCACGTCGAGCAGCACCACGTCGGGAGCGGCGGCCTGGGCCTGGGCGACGCCGTCGACGCCGTCCCCGGCCTCGCCGACGACCTCCAGACCCTCCTCCGCGGTCAGCAGCATCACCATCCCGCGGCGGAACAGCTCCTGGTCGTCGACCACCAGCACCCGGACGGGCTCGTCGGCGTCGGGGGCAGCGGGGGGGCGTGCGCTGGGGACGGACACCTCGGCATCATCGCACGCCCCGGCCCGTCCGGGCGTGCTCAGGAAGCCTCGACGTCGAGCGAGATCACCCCGTAGTCGTAGCCACGGCGGCGGTAGACCACCGCCGGTCGCTCGGAGTCCTTGTCGACGTAGAGGTAGAAGTCGTGACCGACCAGCTCCATCTCGTAGAGCGCCTGGTCGAGCGTCATCGGCTGGGCGGCGTGGCTCTTCTCGCGCACCACCAGCGGGCCGTCACCCTCGACCTCGAGGGGGCCGGCCACGGACTCACCGACCGTCCCGGGGACGTCGTCGGCGGGCTCGTCGCCGAAGCGCCGCTCGACGAGGTCGCCGTCGAGCGGGGGGACCTCGCTGAGGCCGACCCCGGTCGCGACCTGCGAGCGACGTCCCTTGTGGACCCGGCGCCGGTCGGCCGCGCGCCTCATCTGCGAGGCCATCTTGTCCAGCGCGAGGTCGAGGGCGCCCATCTTGTCCTCGGCTGCGGCCTCTGCGCGGATCACCGGGCCCTTCGAGAACGCCGTCAGCTCGACGTGGACGCCCCGCTCGGCCTGGCGCTTGTTGGGCTCGGCGTCGACCTCGACGTGCACCCGCTGGATCCGATGGTCGTGCTTCTCGAGCCGGGCCAGCTTCTCGGTCGCGTGCTCGCGGAACCTGTCCGACACCTCGCAGTGACGACCTGTGACCACGACCTCCATGTGAACCTCCTGCGCTCGGTGGACCCGTCCGACGTGGTCGTCGGAGGGACGTACGTGGTGGCTGGAGCCCGCCCGGCCGACCTGGTCTTCGTCCCCACAACCGCCTGCGGCAGCGTTCGCAGCTCATCTGCCATCTCTGGCGCCACTACTGACCGTCTCCCGACGGCACCGGTGTCTGACCGGTGGGCCGGGGCAGGGCTTACCTCTAAGCCGCACCGTGATCGACACCCGTGCGGGCGTGTCTTACGTGGGCCGTTTCGCCTGCGACTGGCATCGGCTTGCCACCTGTTCACCACACGTGGCACCCAGGTGACGCAACCACGGACCCGGGCGGACTCCATGACGTGACGCTAGTGGGTGGGCCCGGTGGACGAAAGGCGATCGGGGAACTTTCGCCTCGTGGCCGCGGCCGTGACGACCGCGGCGACCGCGACACCGCAGGCCTCCAGGGCCCGCTGCGCCTCCCGGGCGGTCGAGCCGGTGGTCAGCACGTCGTCGCAGACGATCACCGAGACCGGGGTGGTGCGACGGCTCGCGCGTGCCAGCCGCCGACCCCGCACGGCCATCGAGCCCGCGAGGTTGGCGCGGCGGGCCGCGGCCTGCAGCCCGGCCTGGTCCACCACACCGCTGCGCAGCCGCAGCAGCGGTGCGACGTCGACGTCGAGGTCCTCGTCCCGCAGGCGGCGGGCGGCCACCGCGCAGAGCCGCCGCGTCGCGTCGTGGCCGCGCTGGCGGACCGTGCTCGACCGTGAGGGCACCGGCACCAGCAGGACGCGGGCGGGCCCGTCGCCCGGACCGCGCCCGCCCGGCGGTGGAGCGAGCGCGGCGAGGGCACCGGCCGCGAGGAGCCGCCCGAGCGGCGCGGCGAGCGTCAGGACGTGGTGCTCCTTGTGGGCCACGACCAGGTCCCGCAGCACCCCGTCGTAGGGCGCCGCGGCCCAGCACGGCGCCAGGCCCGGGGGTGGCGGCTCCGGCGCCACCGGCCTCGGCCAGCCGACCAGGCGCGCGTCGCACCGCGAGCACCACGCCCGGCCCGGCCGGGCGCAGCCCAGGCAGTACGAGCCGACCAGCAGGTCGAGGACCGGGTCCACGGCCGGGTCGAGCGGGCGGGCCACGAGACCTCAGCCGACGTAGACCAGGGCCCGCAGCGCCGCGTCCTGCGGCATCTGGCTGCCGGTGTCGACGTCGAACAGGCTGCCGCGCGACACGGCGTAGGTCGTCTCGGCCTCCACCGGGCTGCCGCTCAGCGACCGCACCGGACCCGGCACGGTCGTCGAGAGCGAGGACAGCCCGCGCGGTGCGCCGTCGATCGTGACCGTCCGCACCTCGGACAGGTCGTTGCTGACCGGGCTGAGCAGGGACACCGAGGTCGGCGAGGACCAGGCGAGGTCGCGGACCCGCAGCTCGCCGCCGTCGTCGGACTCGATCGTGGTGCTCGGCACCGCACGCTGGACGCGGCCCTGGTCGTTGACCACGATCCGGGCGGTACGGACCACGTCGCCACCGCGCCCGCGCACGACGGCGACCAGGCGGGTCGCGTCGCGCGAGACCAGGAACCCGACGACGTCGCGCCCCGTCACTCCGGGCACGTCCAGGGTGCGGGTCTCGTCACCGGCGACGTAGGAGACCCGGGCGCCCTCGGGCGTGCGGTCGACCAGCCACAGCCGGCCCGTGAAGTCCCACGCCGGGCGCAGCAGGTCACTGGCCCCGCTGAGGATCGACTCGATGCGCTGCGGCGTGCCGTCGTCGCGCACCGGGCCGCGGAGCACCGCGGTCCCGTCGCCGCTGATCCCGGCCGCGACCTGTCCCCCCAGGTCGACCGCGATGCTGCGCGCGCCCACCGACTCGGTGCCCCAGGGCCCGGAGACCGGGTCGAGCTCGTCGGCGGGGCCTGCCACCATCAACCCGTCCCCGTCGAGGCCGAAGAGCAGCGTGCTGGCCTGGTAGCCGGTGGTGCTGAAGGGCGAGTCGCCGTCGACGGGATAGTCCGCGGACGGCCCGGCAGGGTCACGGGCTGACCGCCCACCGTCACGCGGATGCTCGTGATCGAGGGGTCCTGGCGCAACGTGGCCGCGAGCTGGGCGAGCATCAGCGCGCTGGAGTCGGCGGAGCGGTCGGGGGCCTCCCCCAGCAGCGACACCTCCGCCACGCCGGCGGTGATCGGCACCGAGAGCCCGATGTCGAGGCCGGTGGGGACGAAGGTGCGCACCACGCGCCTCGCGTCGCCCGCGGGGCCCTCGAGCAGTCCCTCGGTCAGCGAGCTGGCCAGCTGCTGCCCCCGGGGGACGAAGACCGACTCCGGCACCAGGATCTGTCCGGTCCGGTCGAAGTAGTACAGCGAGACCTCGCGGAAGCGCTGCGCGAACCACGACGCCGGCACGATCAGCGCGTCCGGCGGGTCGACGATGCGGTACTCACCGTTCTCCAGGACCATCTGGAGCTCGAGCGTCGAGGCCGGCCGCCCGAGGTCGCCCACCCAGGCGCCGCGGGTGTCGAGGCTCTCGGCGCCCGTGAGCCGGACGCGGGCGGCGGCTCCCACCGCCTCCGGCGCGGACGACTCGTCGTAGATGATCGTCTCCGCGTCGGGGTTCCAGGTCGCCCGCGCGTCCGTGGCGAGGTACTCGCGGGCCACCGAGATGTTGACGCTGGTGCTGATCGGCGTCTGGGTCATCGCCTCGAGGAAGCCCTGCGCGATCTGGACCGCGGAGGCCCCCGGGCGGGGTGGCAGCGGGTCGATGGCCGTGGCGCGCTGGTCCTCCAGGCGGGGCGCGACCCGGGTGTCGGTGACGGGGCCGGACTGCGGCATGCTCACGCACGCCGTCGGCGCCAGCAGCAGCGCCGCGACCACACCTGCGACGGCCACCCGCCTCATGCGCTCGCTCCGCTCATCGGCGCCTCGGCGTCGACGGGCACCAGCGGCAGCGGGCTTCCGCGCAGCTCGGTGTCGAGCCGGCGCGGCAGCGTCAGCCGGAAGGAGGCGCCCCGCGCCCGGACGACCCCAGGCCTGCAGCCAGCCCTCGTGCAGGTGGGCGTCCTCGAGCGCGATCGCGAGACCCAGCCCCGTGCCTCCGCTGGTGCGCGCCCGGGCGGGGTCGGCGCGCCAGAACCGGCTGAAGACCATCGCCGCCTCCCCCGGCTTCAGCCCGACGCCGTAGTCGCGCACGGTCACTGCGGCGGCATCGTCGTCGGAGGCCACCTCCAGCACCACACCGGGGCCGGGCCGGTCGGCGTCGGCGTGGTCGATGGCGTTGGAGACCAGGTTGCGCACGATCCGCTCCACCCGGCGTACGTCGGCCTGCGCGACGCAGGTCGGCGTGGACCGGCGCACCTCGATCGAGACCCCGCGGCTCGTGGCGAGCGCCCGAGGCCGTCGGCGACGCGCGTCGCGACGTCGCCGAGGTCGACGTCCTCGACGTCGAGGTTGGCCGCCCCAGCGTCGAACCGGCTGATCTCGAGCAGGTCGGTGAGCAGCGTCTCGAACCGGTCGAGCTCGGTCTGCAGCAGCTCGGCCGCGCGGGCCGTCGTGGGGTCGAAGTCGCCCCGGGCGTCGTGCAGCACGTGCGCCGGCCATCCGGACCGTCGTCAGGGGGGTGCGCAGCTCGTGGGAGACGTCCGAGACGAAGCGTCGCTGGACGCGGCTGAGCTCCTCGAGCTGACGGATCTGGGTCTGCAGGCTGGCGGCCATCTGGTTGAACGAGGTCGCCAGCCGCGCGACGTCGTCCTCGCCCCGCACGGTCGAGCCGCTCCTGCAGCTCGCCGGCGGCGAGCCGCTCCGCGACGCGGCGCGCCAGGCGCACCGGGGTGACGACCTGCTGGGCGACCAGCCACGTGACCCCGGCGACGCAGGACGACGAGGAGCACCGCCGCGGTCAGCAGAGCGCGCGTGACCAGCGCGAGCGTCTCCTGCTCCTCGGCGAGCGGGAAGAGGTAGTAGACGGTGTAGGTCTGGCCGTCCGCCGGCAGGCGCGACCTGCGAGCCGACCACGATCCCGGGCTGGCTCTGCGTGCTGCCCGACTCGCTGCGGGTGCCGATCGCGGTGTAGGTCCACGCCGTCTGGGGCACGATCGTGGACGAAGCGCGTCCTCCAGGGCCGGCGGGACGCTGGAGAGCTGCAGGCCCGGGGTGTACTCCGCGCCGCCGTCGGCGAGCCTGGTCTGCTCGCCGACCGGTCCGCCGAGCACGACCGAGAACCCGCGGGTCTCGCCACGCTGGATCAGCTGGTCGGCGAGGTCGCGCTGCTGACGGGTGGAGTTGGTCTCCGTGCCCGTGGCCGCACCCAGGCGGGACTGGGCCTCGGTCGTCTCGTCGGTCGCCTCCCCCACGACGGCCGAGACCCGGTGCTCGAGCAGCCCGTCCCGGGTCTGCTGCAGCTGGAACCACCCCACGACTCCGACGACCACCGTCGAGAGCAGCAGCGTGCTGGCCACCACCCGCGCGCGGATGGAGCGACGCCAGAAGGTCAGCGCCCGGCGCAGTCCGCGCACCTCAGGCCCCACCGGCCTTGTAGCCCACGCCGCGCACGGTCAGCACCACCTCGGGGTGCTCCGGGTCGTGCTCGACCTTGGAGCGCAGCCGCTGGACGTGCACGTTGACCAGACGGGTGTCGGCCGCGTGCCGGTAGCCCCACACCTGCTCGAGCAGGACCTCGCGGGTGAAGACCTGCCAGGGCTTGCGCGCCAGGCACACGAGCAGGTCGAACTCCAGCGGCGTGAGCCCGATCGTCTCCGCGCCACGCGTGACGGCGTGACCGGCGACGTCGATGACGAGGTCGCCGAGCACCAGCGTCTCCTGGTCGGGGACGTCGAGACGGCGCACCCGGGCCCGGATCCGGGCGACGAGCTCCTTGGGCTTGAACGGCTTGACCACGTAGTCGTCGGCGCCGGACTCGAGCCCGACCACGACGTCGACGGTGTCGCCCTTCGCGGTCAGCATGACGACCGGGACCCCGGACTCGGCACGGATCTGCTTGCACACGTCGATGCCGTCACGCCCGGGGAGCATCAGGTCCAGCAGCACCACGTCGGGGCGGTAGTCGCGGAACTCCGCGAGCGCGAGGTCGCCGCGGTGGCACATGCGGGAGTCGAACCCCTCCTGGCGCAGCACGATGGTGAGCATCTCGGCGAGCGCCGCGTCGTCGTCGACCACCAGGACGCGACCGCGCCCGGAGCCGGCGGGCTCGGCGCGCTCCGACACGTCGGGACTGCTCATGCCCCCCATCTTGCCCCACACCCCCAGTCATGACTCCGGGCCCGCCCACAGCTGTGGACGGGCCCGGAGTGGAGAGGACCGCTCAGTAGCGGTACTCGTCGGACTTGTAGGGCCCGGAGACCGGCAGCCCGAGGTAGTCGGCCTGGTCGGTCGAGAGCTCGGTCAGCTTGACCCCGAGCGCGTCGAGGTGCAGGCGGGCGACCTCCTCGTCGAGGTGCTTGGGCAGCACGTAGACGCCCACCGGGTAGTCCTCGGGCTTGGTGAAGATCTCGATCTGGGCCAGCACCTGGTTGGTGAAGGAGTTCGACATCACGAAGGACGGGTGACCGGTCGCGTTGCCGAGGTTCATCAGGCGACCCTCGGAGAGCACGATGATCGACTTGCCGGACGGGAAGGTCCACACGTCGACCTGCGGCTTGACGGTCTTGCGGTCGGCGACGCCGTCGGCCTCGAGGCCGGCCATGTCGATCTCGTTGTCGAAGTGGCCGATGTTGCCCAGGATCGCCTGGTGCTTCATGTTCTTCATCTGCTCGACCGTGACGACGTTCGTGTTGCCGGTCGCGGTGATGATGATGTCGGCGGTGTCGATGACGTCGTCGAGGGTGGTGACCTGGAAGCCGTCCATGGCCGCCTGGAGGGCGCAGATCGGGTCGATCTCGGTCACGATGACGCGCGCACCCTGGCCTCGCAGCGACTCGGCCGAGCCCTTGCCCACGTCGCCGTAGCCGCACACGACGGCCACCTTGCCGCCGATGAGGACGTCGGTGGCGCGGTTGATGCCGTCGATGAGGCTGTGGCGGCAGCCGTACTTGTTGTCGAACTTCGACTTGGTCACCGAGTCGTTGACGTTGATGGCCGGGAAGAGCAGCGAGCCCTCGCGCATCATCTCGTAGAGACGGTGCACCCCGGTCGTGGTCTCCTCGGTGACGCCGCGCAGCTCACCGGCGACCTGGGTCCACCGGTCCTTGGACTCGGCCAGCGAGGCGTTGAGCACGTCGAAGACGACCTTCTGCTCGGCGCTCTTCGCCGACGTCGGGTCGGGAGCCACACCGGTCTTCTCGGCATCGACACCGAGGTGGACCAGCATCGTGGCGTCGCCGCCGTCGTCGAGGATCATGTTCGCGAAGCGCTTCTCGCCGTCCACGTCGGGCCAGGCGAGGATCTGCTGGGTGCACCACCAGTACTCCTCCAGGCTCTCGCCCTTCCAGGCGAAGACCGGGACGCCCGCGGGCGACTCGGCGGTGCCCTCACGGCCGACCACGACCGCCGCCGCGGCGTGGTCCTGGGTGGAGAAGATGTTGCAGGAGGCCCACCGGACCTCGGCACCCAGGTCGACCAGGGTCTCGATCAGCACGGCGGTCTGGATGGTCATGTGCAGCGAGCCGGCGATCCGGGCGCCGCGCAGCGGCTGGTCGCCCGCGTAGCGCTCGCGCATCGCCATCAGGCCGGGCATCTCGTGCTCGGCCAGGGTGATCTCGGTGCGGCCGTAGGCGGCCTGCGAAAGGTCGGCGACCTTGTGGTCCACGGGGTGCTCCTCGCTCGACGCGCAGGGCGTCGTGGGACGTGTTCGTTCGGTCCCCCGAGGTTAGGACTCACCCTCGGCGTTCGCAGAATCCTCGCTGCCCCTGGCCGGGACCGGGTCCTCGCCGTCGACCGGCGCCGGCTGCGAGCGCCCGGCACGGCGGATGTCGGGCTCGAGGTAGATCACGTGCGCGATCGGCTCGGCCTCGCGCACCGCGGCCTCCGCGGCGTCGATCGCGTCCGCGACCTGCTCGGCCCGCGCGTCGGTGGGCACCGCGATCTTCGCGGCCACCAGGAGCTCCTCGGGGCCCAGGTGCATGGTGCGCAGGTGGATGACCGAGTCGATTCCCTCGGTGTGCTCCAGCGCTGAGCGGATCCGCTTCGAGGCCTCGGGCGTGGCCGACTCGCCGAGCAGCAGGCTCTTGGTCTCGATGGCCAGGACGACGGCGATGACCACCAGCAGCAGGCCGATCATGGTCGTGCCCGCGACGTCGAAGTACTGGTTGCCGGTCACGAGCATCAGGCTCACGCCGATGAGCGCGAAGGCCAGCCCGAGCAGGGCGCCGAGGTCCTCGAGGAGGATGACCGGAAGCTCGGGCGACTTGGCGCGGCGCACGAACGTGACGAACGACGCCGAGCCCTTCTCCCTGCGGGCCTCGGTGACGGCGGTGCGGAACGAGAGCCCCTCGAGCACGATGGCCACGACGAGGACCACCAGGGGGACGAACCGCTTCCAGTCGGTGCCCAGCTCGGCCTCGCCCGCGGCGACCTGCTCGTACTTGTGGAAGGCCTCGTAGAGCGCGAACAGACCGCCGAGCGAGAACAGCACGATGGCGACGATGAAGCCGTAGACGTAGCGCTCGCGTCCGTAGCCGAACGGGTGCTCCGCGGTCGCGTCGCGCTGGGCCCGCTTCCCCCCGAGCAGCAGCAACGCCTGGTTGCCCGAGTCGGCCACCGAGTGGATGGCCTCGGCCAGCATCGAGGAGTAGCCGGTCAACGCGAACGCGACGAACTTCGTCACGGCGATCCCGAGGTTCGCGGCCAGCGCCGCGAGCACTGCCTTGGTCCCACCCTCTGCTGCCATGCGAGGCACCCTAGTGGCGCCCGGCTCCCCCGCCGGGCCGGCGGGGTGGGTCAGTCGACCAGGGCGTGCGCGAGGTACTCGGCGGCGTAGGTGCCGCTGAGCACCAGGGAGGCGTAGCGCGCGACCTCGCTCTCGGCCTGCGCGGAGATCGTCTCGACCCGGACCCCGTGGCGCTCGGCGAGATCGCCGAGTCGCGCCCGCTCCGCGCTCGCGAGCGGCTCGGGGCTCTGGTCGTCGAGCACGACGAGAGCCGGGCGCAGCGCCGCCTCGCCCGCGTCGCCGGCGAGCGGGTCCTCGAACAGGTCTCGGGGGCGCGCCGCGGTGAGCACCGGCTCGAGCACGTCGACCTCGCCGGCCAGCGCTGCGCGCCCGGTCCCCCGGCGCAGGGCCTCGGCGACGCGGCGGGCGGCGCGCGCCGCGATCGGCGACCCTCCCCACAGCAGCGGGGTGGCCTCGGCCAGGGCGATGGCGACGAGCTTGGCCGGGTTCACCGTCAGGTCACGGTGCGGCGAGCACGCCCGGGCGACGTCGTCGAGCGCCTCGGCGACCGGGTCGGGCTCGGCGGCGGGCCCGAGTCCGAGGCCGTGCAGGAAGTCGAGCGTGACGACCGCACAGGCCAGCTGGTCGAGCGTGCTGCACGCGAGCAGGGTCGTCGAGCGCCCGGTCAGGTGCGCGGCCACGAGCGAGTCCGGCGGAGCGGCCACGACCACCTCGCACCCCCGCCGGCAGGCCTCGGCGGCGGACCCGGCGGCGGCGACGTCGCTGCCGTCGGGGGCGAGGACCACCACGAGGTCCAGCGGACCGGCCCACCCCGGCAGCCCGTGGCCGGGCCAGGCCACCAGGGGCACGGGGCACGAGGGCTCGAGGACCGAGCGCAGGAGCCTCGAGTCCGCACCGGCAGCGACGACGGCCCGCGGGCGCGGCGGCGCCTCGGCGCGCCCGTCGGACTCCGCGAGGAGACGAGCGACCTCGCCCGAGTCGCGGCGTACGCGGGCACCCGACTCCGCGAGGTGGCGCAGCCGCGGGTCGATGGCCGACAGCGCGTGCGCGTCCTCGAGCCGGGTCTCGTCGAACCAGGTCATCGCGGGGCTCCTCACGCTGCTCGGCCCGGCGCCCACGGGCACCGGTGGTGGGTCAGTCGGTGCGGCTGGCCTCGTCGACGAGCAGCACGGGGATCGAGTCGCGCACGGGGTAGAGCAGCCCGCAGCCCTGGCAGCGCAGGCCGTGGGTGCCGGCCCTGACCGCGGACTCCTCGACGACCAGCGAGGAGCGGCAGTCGGGACAGACCACGATCTCGAGCAGCCGCGGGTCGATGCCGCCCGCCTCCGTGCTCATGCCGAACCCCGGATCATGGCCAGGACCTCGTCTCGGACCGTCGTCATCGTGGCCTCGTCCTTTCCCTCGACGTTGAGCCGCAGCAGCGGCTCGGTGTTGGACGAGCGGACGTTGAACGCCCAGTCGTCGTGGGTCACGCTCAGCCCGTCGAGGTGGTCGGTGCTCACCCCGTCGCGCGCCGACCACGTCTGCTCCACCAGCTCGACCACCGCCGGAGCGTCGCTCACCGTGGAGTTGATCTCACCGGAGAGCGGGTAGCGCTCGTAGGGGGCGAGCAGCCCGGACAGCGGCTGGTCGGTCTCGGCCAGCGCGGCCAGGGCGTGCAGCGCGGCCAGCATCCCGGAGTCGGCCCGCCAGAAGTCCCGGAAGTAGAAGTGACCGCTGTGCTCCCCGCCGAAGACGGCGTCGGTCTCGGCCATCCGGGCCTTGATGAACGAGTGGCCCACCCGGGTGCGCACCGCGGTGCCCCCGAGCTGCTCGACGAGCTCCGGCACCGCACGGCTGGTGATCAGGTTGTGGATGATCGACGATCCGGGGTGCCGGGCCAGCTCGCGGGAGGCGATCAGCGCGGTCAGCGTCGAGGGTGAGACGGCGCGAGCCTGCTCGTCGACCAGGAAGCACCGGTCGGCGTCCCCGTCGAAGGCCAGGCCGACGTCGGCCCCTACGGCGCAGACGCGCGCCTGGAGGTCGCGCAGGTTGTCGGGCTCGATCGGGTTGGCCTCGTGGTTCGGGAAGCTGCCGTCGAGCTCGAAGTACAGCGGCACCAGCTCGACCTGCTCGGCCCCGAGCCGCTCGAAGACGGCCGGCGCGGTGTGCCCGGCCATGCCGTTGCCGGCGTCGACGACGACCTTCAGGCGCCGTCCTCGCACCGGGGCGAGCGAGAGCAGGTGGGCGGCGTAGGCCTCGAGCACGTCGTGGGAGCCCACCGAGCCCGGTGTCGTCCCGGAGGGCCGCGGGTGCGGTGCCCGGCCGACACGACGAGGTCGCGGATCTCGTCGAGCCCGGTGTCCGACGCCGACCGGGACGGCCTTCTCGCGGCACATCTTGATGCCGTTGTACTGCGCCGGGTTGTGGCTGGCGGTGAACATCGCTCCCGGCAGGTCGAGGTGCCCGGAGGCGAAGTAGAGCTGGTCGGTGGAGGCCAGGCCGATCAGGGTGACGTCGGCGCCGGCCTGCGTGGCGCCGTCGGCGAACGCACCGGCGAGCCCGGGCGAGCTGGGCCGCATGTCGTGCCCGACCGCGACCCGGCGCGCCCCGAGGACCTGGACGTAGGCGACACCGACCGCGCGGGCCAGGTCCTCGTCGATCTGGTCGGGAACGGTGCCGCGGACGTCGTAGGACTTGAAGACCGCAGCCAGGTTCGTCGGGATCGAGGGTGTCGGCCATGGAGCGACCCTACTGCGGCGTCGCACTCGCGAGCTCGGTCCGCCGCCGGTCCGCGGCGGGCCTCAGTCGGTGGTCAGCACCCGCAGGTGGCCACGGCGGGTGCCCTCGCGCGTCTCCGTCCGGCCGGGGCGGCTCGGGCCGGGCACGGGGCGGGCGGCCTCGCGCACGGCGTCGGCGAGCGCCAGCAGGTCGTCGCCCGGAGGGGCCTCGGTCGCGCGGGTCGCGGGCCAGCCGCAGCACCTCCCAGCCGCGGGGCGCCGAGAGCCGCTCGGCGTGCTGCTCGCACAGGTCGTAGGCGTGCGGCTCGGCGTAGGTCGCCAGCGGACCGAGGACGGCGGTCTGGTCGGCGTAGACGTAGGTCAGCGTCGCGACCGCGGGGCGACCGCACGGCGGAGCGCGAACAACGACGGGACCGGCTCACGCCCGTGACCGTACCCGCCGGTGGGCGACCGCGCCGACTAGGCTCGCGGGGTGGGCGAGGGCGAAGCGGGGGCGGGCGTCCCGGGCCCGCCCGCACGGGCCGCCGGGACCGTCGCGGACGTGGACGCCGTGGGCCCGACGTGGTCCCCCGGGTGCCGGGCGAGCCGGAGCGACCGACGGGGGCCGAGCGGTTCGACGCCGCGGTCCTCGACGTCGCCGCGGAGCTCGACGCACGGTGGGGCGAGCGCCTCCCGCACCTGGAGTACGCCGTCGAGGACGTCCCGGGACTGGTGGGCACGACCTCGCGCGACGACCCCTCGCCACGGTCGTGGGCGGACGGGAACGGCGACCGCGCGGTGGTGCCGCTGTCGTCGCTGGTGCCGGGTGGCCGCGGCCGGCCAGCGCGGATCGTGCTGTTCCGCCGACCGGTCGAGCACCGCTGCGTCGATCGTGCCGAGATGGAGGCGGTGGTCCACGCCCTGGTCGTCGAGAACGTGGCCGACCTCCTGGGTCTCGACGCCGCCGAGGTCGACCCCCGTTACCGCGACCCGGGCGACCTGGGCGCCTGAGGCCCGGCACGCCGCGGGCCCGACCCGCCTCAGCCGCCGGACGGGGTCACGTCACCGACCAGGCCAGTGGTCTCCAGCGGCCGCAGACCGAGCACCGCGGTCCCGGCGTCGGTGGTCGCGGTCGCGGTGACGACCGCGGACGTCGCCCGTAGCCGCACCTGCACCAGCCGGGTGCCGGCGGGCAGGTCGATCGAGGACCCGCGGTCGGGCTCCAGGTCACGTCGCTGGGAGTCCAGTCGCGCCCCGTCGGCGTCGAGGGCGGTCACGCTCCACGAGCCGGTCCGCAACGCCCCGGCGGCGACGAGCCGGTCGGTGCCCGCGGGCACGACGGCGGTCGTGACCACCTGGGGCAGCGCCCGGCCCGCGCCGACGATGCTCAGGTCGCCACCGACGACCGAGCGCACGGACGTGGTCACCGGCGCGGTCGCGTCGACCCGGACGCCGAGGGCGGTCTCGTCGAGCGCACCGTCACCGAGCAGGGTGTCGAGGTCGACGCGCACCGTGGTGCCGGCCGGCACCACGACGTCCTCGGCGCCGTCCGGGGAGAACACGCTCTCGGGACCGACCACCGAGACGGCCGCCCGCGCCTGGCTGGCCGTGGGGTTGGCGACGACCAGGGTGCGCGTGCCCGGGTCGGTGGGCACGCCGAGCAGCAGGGCGGAGGTGGAGGGTGCGGGCTGGGAGGCCAGCCAGTCGGCGGTCGGGCCCGCGCCGCTGAGGTCGTCGACCCGGTCGAGCACCGCGACGCCGACCCGGCCGCGCGAGGTGGTCACGTGCAGGGTCAGCTCGCCCCGCCGCGGTGCCACCTGGGCCAGGTCGATGCTCAGGCTGCCGCGTCCGGGCACCGAGACGCCACGCAGCGCCGCCACGTCGACGGGTCCACGCGAGCCCAGCACCTCGGTGTCGATCACCGCGGGTCCGCTGTCGGGGTTGACCAGCTGCAGCACCGAGGAGTGCCGAGCCGCCGCGCCGAGACCGGTGAACCACTGGTCGGCCGCCGGCGCACCACAGGTCGGAGCCACGGGCGGCCCCGAGGTCGGGAACCGGGCCACCACCAGGCCCGGGGCCAGCCGGTCCAGGCCCGTCACCCAGGCAGGCCCCGCAGCGGCGTCCCCGCCGCCGACCTCGGTGACGCGGCGCGGACGGACGCCGATGTCGCGCCGGAGATCCCCGGCCCGGACGGCGACCCGGCCGCGCTCGCCCGAGGCCGTGCTGAGCTGCAGCGGAGCCTCGAGGTCGGGACACACGACGGTGGCCCGGGTCAGCGGTGTGCGCGTGGGAGGACGCGCCTGGCCGGTGACGCCGGACCCGGAACCGGCCTCGAGGACCTGGGCGAGACCGAAGGACCCCAGGCACAGCAGCGGGACCACGAGGGCCAGGGCACCGAGCGTGCGACGACCGCTCCCCCGACCCCCGGGGGGCGACGCGCGGCGACCGGGCGCACGCCGACTGCCCGGCGCACGGGGACCCGTCGCAGTGCCGTGCCCGCCGTCCCCGGGACCCGGGCCGCTCACGTGCGCCTCGCCCGGGTCGTGGGAAGGGCGAGCACCAGGACCGCCAGGACGGCCAGGGCCTGGAGCACGAGCAGGACCACGCGCCACCACGAACCCGGGCCGTCGACCGCCGCGGGGTCCAGCGGCTCGTCCACCCGCCACGCGCGCGTCTGGCGGTTCTCCGCACTGGCCTGCACCAGCCCGTCCGTCGCGTCGAGGCCGGCGGCGACGCTGCCGTCGGCGGGCGCGGGCATGACGACGTACTCCAGACCGGCCCCGGCCAGCCCCTCGACCACCTCCGGCCGTGGTCGCGAGACCAGGTCGGTCACCCGGGCGTCGAGACGGGGGTCGTCCGCCGCCAGCGCCAGCACCTCGTCCTCACCGAGGGTGACGCCGTCGTCGCGCAGGACGGTGTAGGTCAGCCCGTCCCCGACGCTCCCGCGGAGCACCAGCACCCCGTGCTCAGGACCGGTCATCGCGCTCTGCACCATGTAGGCGGGCACGTCGGTGACCGGGTCCGAGACCAGCTCGTCGCTGCCGCGGACCACCGACCAGCCGAGGCCGCCCAGCGGCACCGCCGCCGCCAGCACCGCGAGGAGGGCCGTCAGGGCGGTCCCGCTTCGTGCCCCGCCCGCCCCGTCGGGACGACCGGCGACCCGCGTGCGGCTCGTGCCGGTCCGGGCCGGCGACCCGAGCGCGCCCTGCGCCCCGAGCAGGACGGCCGTGACCAGGCAGCCCTGCCACGCGACGAGCAGGAACCCGGTGCCGGGCGCGAGGCCGCCGCCCAGCCGCACCGGCGCGACCAGCACCAGCACGAGCGCGGTGACCAGGGCGACCGACCAGCACGCCAGCACGCCGACGCGGCTCGCGCGGGGCAGCAGGGCGAGCAGCGCCAGCACCGGCGTGATGATCCCGAGCCACCAGGGCGCACCGAAGGAGGCGAGCTCGCCGACGCGGCCCAGGAGCAGCGCGAGGGCCTCGGTGTCCCCGGTGCTCACGCCGCCTCCGGCCGGGTCCAGGGGACGTCCGGCGTCGAGCAGCAGGCCGGCGGAGGCGCCGTGGACGACCAGCGGCACCCACCACGGCGCCAGCAGCACCGGCACGGCCGCGATCGCGGTCGCGGGTGGGCCCCACGCGCTCCTCGAGCCCAGCACGCCCGACGCCACGACCAGCGCCACGACGGCCGCGAGGAGCGCCAGCAGGACGCTCCAGACCCAGGCCAGCGGAGTGAAGGAGGTCAGCAGCGCCAGCAGCAGGCCGCAGCGCCACGCCGCGCGCCAGCGCCGGTCCTCGTCCGGGTCGGCGAAGCCGAGCGCCGCATGGGCGACCCACGGGAGCAGCGCGGCGGCGACGACCGGTCCGAGACGTCCCGTGCCCCACGCCCCGGAGGCCAGCGGGAGCACGGCGTACGCCGTGGACGCGCCGAGCAGCAGCCAGCGCGACGCCCCGCGGGGGCTGGCCAGACGCCCGACGACGCGCAGGAACCGCCAGGCACCCCACAGGGCGAACGGCGCCGCGGCGACCAGCACGGCCGAGACCGCCCCGACGGGGGTCAGGACGCTGCCGAGGAGGGCGAGCGGCAGCAGGTAGGCCGGGGCCGGGACCGCGGTGCCCTGGCCGAGCGGGTGCCAGGACTCGAGGTAGAGCGACCACCAGGCTCCGAGGGAGGCGGGTGACGGTGACAGCGCGCCACCGCTCGTCGCCCCGACGCCGGCGCGCGCGGCCACGACGAGCGCGAGCACGGCGAGCACGGTCAGGACGGCGACCGGGTTCGTCACGAGCCGGGCCAGCGCACCGGCGTCGGCGAGCTCGTCGTCCTCGTCGGCGAGCACCCGGCGCGCAGCCATCGAGGACGGGTCAGCGGCCGCCACCGCCATCCGCCGCCGCTCGGCGACGTCCGCGGCGCTGTTGGTCAGCGCCGCGGCCAGGTCGCTGACGACGTCCAGCCCGTGGCGGTAGGGCAGCCACCACGGTGGCAGGAGCCGGCGGACACGATCGCGGTCGGCCTCGTCACCGCTGGTCGTGGCTCGTGCCGCGGCCCGCCGACGGCGCGCCGAGCGCAGGTCGGCGGGGCTCGAGAGCACCGAGACCAGCGCGGCGAGGTCGTCGAGCGCCTCCCCCGGCGAACGCACGAGCAGGAAGCCGAGCATCCGCAGCAGCGTGCCCAGGGCCAGACGTACGACGAGGAGGGGGAGCCGGCCGCTCGAGGCGTTGGCCAGGAGCGTCCAGAGCGCGGCGCGACGTTCCTGGTAGTGCGTGCGCCGTCCGGTCAGCGGGGTGCGGCGCACACCGCGATGGGCGGCCTCGGCGTGGAAGACCACCGCTGACGGCACGACCAACGTGGTCCGTCCCGCCGCGGCGGCGCGCCAGCCGAAGTCCACGTCGTTGCCGAACACCGGCAGCGAGGGGTCGAAGCCGTCCAGTCCCACGAGCAGCTCGCGGCGCACCAGCATCCCCGCGGTGTTCACCGCGAGGACCTCGCGCAGGTCGTCGTGCTGACCCTGGTCGTACTCACCGCGCTCCAGCCCCGTCTCGCGCTGGCCGGTCCCGGAGATGCTGACCCCGAGCTCGAGCAGGCGGCGCAGCGAGGGCCACTCGCGCAGCTTGGGCCCGAGCACGTCGGCCCCGGGGTGGGCCTGCGCCGCGGCGAGCAGCTCGGCGAGGGCGTCGGGGGCCGGCGTGGCGTCGTCGTGCAGCAGCCAGATCCACTCGGGCGGCGCGCCGAGGGAGTCGAGTCGCTCCAGCCCGGTGCGCACCGCGTCGGGGAACGAGCTGCGGGAGGTGCTGCGCACGACCTCGATCCCGGCCGCCTCGAGCAGGTTCGCGCTCTCGTCCTTGCTGCCGGTGTCGACCGCGACCACCCGGCCGACCCGGTGGGTCTGGGAGGCGAGGCCCTGCAGCACGGTCGGCAGCCAGCGCTGGCCGTCGTGGCTGACCAGCACGATCGCCACACCCTCGCCGCGCGCACCCGGCTCCGTCGGTCCCGTGGCCGTCAGCGGAGCAGACGTCGGGGAGGCGGACACGATCGGCCACTCTACAAAGCGGCCCGAGGCCCGTCCCGGGGCCGGTCCCGCGCCAGCCCTGCGGGCCCGGTCAGACCGCGCGCTTCTTCAGCTTGCGGCGCTCGCGCTCGGAGAGCCCGCCCCAGATGCCGAAGCGCTCGTCGTTCATCAACGCCGCCTCCAGGCACTCGGGGCGGACCTCACAGGTCAGGCAGACCTTCTTGGCCTCCCGGGTGGAGCCGCCCTTCTCCGGGAAGAACGCCTCGGGATCGGTCTGGGCGCACAGTGCGCGCTCCTGCCAACCCTCGTTGTCGATGTCCGGTTCGAGCAGGAAGAGCTCTCGCACGGCACACGCCCCTTTCGACCCACAGTTTCGACCCTCATGATGTCCTCGACCCGTGTCGCTCGTCCGCGTCCAGCTCGATGGTGCGAGGTGCGCGACGGGCGAACGACACTGTGGGAATTACATGCCTGTCGTAACCCGGAAGTCAAGCCCGAGTCTGCTATAGCCCGAACCGACCCGGCAGAGTGGGATCATGGCTAGGATCACCGTCCTCTGCGGCGGCATCGGTGCGGCGCGCTTCCTGCAGGGCCTCCTGCACCACGCGCCGGACGCCGACGTCACCGCGATCACCAACACCGCCGACGACTGGTGGGTCCACGGCCTCAAGGTCTGCCCCGACCTGGACACCGTGATGTACACCCTGGGCGGTGGCATCGACGTCGACCGGGGCTGGGGTCGCTCCGAGGAGACCTGGGACGTCTCCGGCGAGCTCGCGGCGTACGGCGTCGAGCCGACCTGGTTCGGCCTCGGCGACCGGGACCTGGCCACCCACCTGGTGCGGACGCAGATGCTCGAGGCCGGCTACCCGCTCTCGGCCGTGACCGCCGCGCTGTGCCGGCGCTGGCAGCCCGGCGTACGGCTGGTGCCGATGAGCGACGACCGGGTCGAGACGCACGTGGTGGTCGAGGACGCCGAGGCTCCGAGCGGGCGTCGCGCGGTGCACTTCCAGGAGTACTGGGTGCGCCTGCGCGCGGAGGTCCCGGCCGAGCAGGTCGTCGTCGTCGGCCTCGAGGAGTCGGCGCCCGCCCCCGGCGTGGTGGACGCGATCCGCGAGGCCGACGTGGTGCTGCTGCCCCCGTCGAACCCGGTCGTCTCCGTGGGCACCGTGCTCGGGGTGCCCGGCGTCCGCGAGGCGCTGCGCGACACGGCGGCGCCCGTGGTGGGCCTGTCCCCCATCGTCGCCGGCACCCACGTGCGCGGCATGGCGCACCAGCTGCTGACCTCGATCGGCGTCGAGGTGAGCGCGGCCGGCGTGGCACTGCACTACGGCGCACGTTCCGCCGGTGGCGTCCTCGACGGATGGCTGCTCGACACCGCCGACCGGGACGACACGCCACGGGTGGAGGCCGCCGGCATCGCGTGTCGCGCCGTCCCGCTGATGATGACCGACCGCGACGCCACCGCGGCCATGGCCCGGGCGGCCCTGGACCTGGCGGCGGTGGCGTCGGCCACGGCGACGAGTACCGGCGACTCGTGATCCCGGCTGCCTCCCCCGCGTCCGGCGGGGGCCGTCTCGAGGTGCTGGCGCCCGACGGGCTCGGCGAGGTGTCGGCCGGGGCCGACCTCGCTGGACTCGTGCTCGGCCTGCTCGCGGGCGGTGCCGACCTGGTCGACGGTGACGTCCTGGTCGTGACGAGCAAGGTCGTGAGCAAGGCCGAGGACCGCGTCGCCGACGGCACCCGCGAGCAGTGGCTGCCGGCCGAGACCGTGCGGGTGGTGGCCCGGCGCGGGGAGACGACGATCGCGCGCACCCGCCACGGCCTGACCCTGGCCGCGGCCGGGATCGACGCCTCCAACGTCGAACCGGGTCGGGTGGTGCTGCTGCCGCTGGACCCCGACGCGAGCGCCCGAGGCCTGCGCGAGCAGGTGCTCGAGCGGTGCGGACGCAACGTCGGCGTGGTGGTCACCGACACCGCCGGGAGGGCGTGGCGGGAGGGCCAGACCGACATCGCCGTCGGTGCGGCGGGGCTGGTCGTCCTCGACGACCACGCCGGTCGCGTTGACGCGCACGGCAACGCCCTCGCAGTGACCGCGCCGGCCGTCGCCGACGAGATCGCCGGGGCCGTCGAGCTGGCCACCGGCAAGCTCAGCGCGCGTCCCGCCGCCGTCCTGCGCGGCCGACCCGACCTCGTGCTGCCGGCTGGCGAGCACGGCGCCGGGGCCGCGGCGCTCGTCCGACCCGAGGGTGGTGACCTGTTCGGCTGGGGCGCACGGGAGGCCGTGGTGCGCGCGGTCCGGGGCCACGCCGGGGACGCCGGGCCGTTCGGAGCCGCCGTCGACGCTGCCTCCCTCGTTGGGGCGATCGGTCGCGCGCTGGGTCCCCGGGGGCTCCGGTGCGAGGTCGTCGAACGCGACGAGGTGGTCTGCGAGCAAGGCGAGGCGCGCGACGGGACGCGCGACGGGACACGCGACGGGGCACTCGCGGTCGCGTTCGCGCACGGTTGGGAGGTCACCGAGCACCCCGGATCGAGCGACCTGCTCCGGTTCCGACCGCGGATTCCGTAGACTCCCCCCGTCCGGACCGCGTCGACGGGTCTCGTCGAGCGGGTCCGCGTCTTCTCGTCCGAGTCGATGCACGCAGACCACACCGAGCACGGAGGATCCCCGCGTCGTGGCCACATCCAGCAACCGGCCCAGCAAGAGCGACAAGACCGACCGCAAGGCCAAGATCGAGGCCCTGAGCAAGAAGCAGCGCGGCGCCGAGAAGCGCCAGGGCCTGATGATCGTCGTCGTGTGCGCCGCGGTGGCACTCGCGATCGTCGGTGCAGCCGCCTACCGGCCCGTCACGAGCTGGTGGGAGCTGCGGGCCTACTCCGACACGGCGCTGGCCTCTCTGGGAGCGCCGGCCACCAGCTGCGCGGACCCGGTCACCAAGAAGGCGAACGGCAACCAGGACCACGTCGCTGACGGCACACCGGTGCTCTACGAGGAGTCCCCCCTGCCTTCGGCCCGCACTACAACCTGCCGGACTCGATCTCGCGCAAGTTCTACTCCGCCGACGACCGCCCCGACCTGCGCGTGCTGGTGCACAACGAGGAGCACGGCTACACCTTCGTCTGGTACGACGAGACCGTCGCCGACGACGCCTCGGCGATGACCGAGCTGCGCGCCGTGGCCAGCAAGTTCTCCGGTGACGACAACTTCCGCAACAAGTTCAAGATCGTGCCGTGGACCAGCGACGACGGGGAGCCCTTCCCCGACGACGCCCACATCGCCATGACGCACTGGTCGGCCGGCGGGGAGGGCAACACCGAGGTCGCCGACCAGGTCGGCGTGTGGCAGTACTGCTCCGAGTTCAGCGGGGACGCCCTCGACACCTTCACCCAGGACTACCCCTACTTCGACTCACCCGAGCCCAACGGCATGTGACCTGCCGGACGCGGCTCAGGTCAGGTCGTCGCGACCCGCCCGGGTGAGGGCGGCGACGACCTCCTTGACCTCCTGGGCTCGGGCCCGGGTCGTGACGAGCAGGGCGTCGTCGGTGTCCACGACGACGACGTCCTCGAGACCCACCACGGCCACGAGGCGCCCCGAGGCGGGCACGACGACGCCGGTGGAGTCGCGGACGACGACCTGCGCACGCTCGCCCAGCACGGCCACGCCCTCCTCGCCCCGCGGGAGCAGCGTCGCGAGGGAGTCGAAGTCCCCGACGTCGTCCCAGCCGAACCCGGCCGGGACGATCGCGACCCGCCCGGCCGCCGCGGCCGGTTCGGCGACCGCGTGGTCCAGCGCGATCCTCGGCAGCGCGTCCCAGCCGGCCTCGAGCGCCTCCTCGAAGGACCCGGGGCCGCCCTCGGACGCCGCGAGGTCGCGCAGCGCCCGGGCGAAGTCGGGGTGCCACCGACCGAGCAGGTCGAGCAGCACCCGGGGGCGCACGACGAACATCCCGGCGTTCCACCGGTAGTCGCCGCCGGCGACGTACTCGCGGGCGAGGTCGACCGACGGCTTCTCCACGAAGGTCTGCACGGCGTACGCCGCGGCGTGGCCGGGCAGCGGCACGCCGAGACGGACGTAGCCGAAGCCGGTCGCCGGGCCGGTCGGGTCGATGCCCACCGTCACCAGGTAGTCCTCGCGGGCCACCTCGACCGCGTTGCGGACGGCCTCGCCGAAGGCGGCGACGTCGCCGATCACGTGGTCGGCCGCGAACGAGCCGAGCACGGCGTCGGGGTCGCGCCGCTCGAGCACGGCGGCTGCGAGACCGATGGCGGCCATCGAGTCGCGCGCCGACGGCTCGGCGAGCACCGCGTCGGGGTCCAGGCCCCCGGGACCGCACAGCTGTTCCTGGACCGCCTCGGTGTGGCTGCGACCGGTCACGACCAGGAACCGGTCCTCGCACAGGGGCTCGAGCCGGTCGCGGGTCTGCTGGAGCAGGCTGCGGCCGGTGCCGGTGAGGTCGCGCAGGAACTTCGGCGCGGCGCGGCGCGAGAGCGGCCACAGCCGGGTGCCGGCTCCTCCCGCCGGCACCACCGCCCAGAACCCGTCGATCGGACCGGCGTCTCGCAACGGGGCGCTCGTCATGCCAGCAGCCTAGGACCCGCCTAGGGTGGTGCCGCGTGAGCACCTTCGACACCTTCGACACCGTCCTGCGGGACGCCCTGTCCGCGGACCCGGGTCGGCCCCTGGTGACGTTCTACGACCTCGCCTCGGACGAGCGGGTCGAGCTGTCGGTCACGACGTACGCCAACTGGGTGGCCAAGACGGCCTCGCTGCTCGTCGAGGAGCACGGCCTGGACGGCGGCGAGCGGCTGCGGGTCGACCTGCCTGCGCACTGGCTCGCACCGGTGTTCTGGGGTGCGGCGTGGAGCGCCGGGATCGTCGTCACCGACGCCACCGCCCCCGAGGCGGTCGACGCGGTGGTCTGTGGCCCGTCGACGCTGGCGACCTGGGCGGGCCGGGCCGGCCAGGTGCCCGTGCTGGCCTGCTCGCTGCGGCCGATGGGAGCGCGCTTCGCCGAGGCCCTGCCCGCCGACGTCCACGACGTCGGCGTCGAGGTGTGGGGCCAGCCCGACTCCTTCCTCGCACCCGAGCCGGTCGAGGCCTCCTGGGACGCGCTGACGGCCGGCGAGGCTCGGACCACCCACGCTCGTCTGTGGGAGACCGCGCGAATCGGGACGCTCCTCGCCGACGGCGGCCGCCTCCTCGTGGAGGCCGACGGCGCCGCCGCGCTGGACCCCCGCCACCTGGCCGAGCCGCTCGCGCGGGGCGGTTCGCTCGTCGTGGTCGTCGGGACCGGTCCCGACCGCGTCGCGGCGACCGCGGACGCCGAGCGCGTGACGGCGCGGGTGTCCGCTCAGCCGGCCTTGCCGTAGGCGCCGATGTCCTCGGTCAGCAGCCGAGGCTCGCCGACGCCCTGGCGACTGACCGCGAGGCGCCACAGCAGCCCCTGGCTGTCGCGGGCGAGCAGGTCGGCCGGACCCTTGCCGAGGAGGTCCTCCACGGTCACGACCCAACGGTACGCCGAGAGGTCGACGCCGTCGCGGGGGTCCTTCAGCGACCCGGCCGGGAACGAGGTGCCGAGACCGTCGAGACCGGCGCCCGGGTAGACCGTGCGCCTGCCACCGCGGGGCGTGCCGAGCAGGTCGGGGCGCCCGTCGCCGGTCACGTCCCCCGCAGCCTCGATCCCCCCGACCCGCAGGAAGCCCGTGGCCAGCGCCTGACGTGCGGCGAAGTGGCCCTCGCCGTCCCCGCGGTGCAGGAAGAGGGTGCCGCGCCGACGGGTGACGAGGTCGCCGTGACCGTCGTCGTCCCAGTCGCCGGCGTTGACGAGCACGCCGTCGGCCGACAGGTCGAGACCGGTCTCGATCGGGGGCAGCGTCTCGGTCGTGCCCACGTTGGGGGCCCACACCAGGTCGCCCCCGCGGCGCGCGAGCACGTCGAGGGCGGGCGAGCCACCGACCTGGATGCCGCCGGTCAGGTCGTCGCCCACCGCGAGGCGCGGGATCGGGCCGAGGCCGCGCCCGAAGACCCCGTCGCCCCGACCCGGCACCACGAAGGCCCGCTCGTCGGAGGCGCGCCGCCAGGCCAGGTCGGGTCGGCCGTCGCCGGTGAAGTCCCCGATCGCGCTGAGGTCGTCGGCGGCGCTCCACGGGCCGGTGGCCGCGACCGGCGCGGCGAAGCGGGGGCCCCGGGTGCCCGCGCGTAGCCAGACGGTGCCGTCGCGACCCCGGGCCAGCAGGTCAGGGTCGCCGTCGCCGGTGACGTCGCCGACGGCGAGGAGCTCGTCGTAGCGCGACCAACCGCGACCGGACCGCACGGGCGAGCGGAACGACCCGTCGCCGGTGCCGGGGAAGGCGTGCAGGCGGTTCGTGCCCGACCGGCGCGCGAGCAGGTCGGCGCGGCCGTCACCGTCGACGTCGCCGGGTGCCACGACCAGGTCGTAGCGCCGGCCCGGGGCGCCCGTCGCGGCGGTCGGCGCGGCGAAGGTGCCCGAGCCCGTGCCGCGAGCGAGCGCCGTGGTCCCGTCGGCCCGGCGGGCGACCAGGTCGCCGCGGGCGTCGCCGGTCAGGTCGGGCGAGGCGCTCAGGGTGGTCCAGCGTGACCACGAGCCGGCCACCGTCGTGACCCGGCCGAGAGCGCTGAGCCCGCCGGTCGGGATGATCACGGCCTGGTCGTCGCGACGTCGCTCGAGCACCACGTCGGGGTAGTCGTCGCCCACGAGGTCCGAGCTGCGCACGGCCGGGCCGGTCGTCGTCGGCGGGGCGGGCTCGCCCTGCGCGTCGGCCGCCAGCGTGCGGATCCGCGCGAGCCTGGCGTAGAGGTAGCGGCCCGGGCACGCGGTCTGGTCCGCGTCGCGGTGGCCGTTGACGGCCTGGAAGGTGCCTGACCCGACCCGCTGGCGGGTCGAGGAGGCGTCGACCCCGGCGAGACCGAGCTTCCAGGCGAACAGGGCCCCGTAGGCCTTGATCATCGCCTCGGACGGCTCGGTGACGTCGTAGTTGCCGATCGCCGACATCGCGAACGAGTAGTCGTTGTAGCCGAGCGTGTGCGCACCGACCACGGGTCGGTCGACGCCCCCGTAGCGCCCCTCCCAGATCCGACCGAAGCGGTCGACCAGGAAGTTGTAGCCGATGTCGCTCCAGCCCCGCGACTGCGTGTGGTAGGCGTAGATGCTGCGCATGATGCCGGGGACGTCCTCGCGGCTGTAGCCGTTGGACGTCACGGTGTGGTGAACGAACCCCGCCGAGATGCTGCCGTAGCGCAGCGACGCCCGGTCGCGCAGACGCTCGTCGGCGCCCCACTGCGCCCGGGTGAAGATGTCCGGCTTCGGTGCGCTGAAGGCGCCGGTCGCGGCCTGCAGGGCGAGGTCGCCCGAGGGCTGCCCGGTGGACTCGCCGGTGACCGGCCCGGACTCGGCCGCGACGGCGGGCTCCTCGGCCCGCGTCCGGGTGGGGGTGCCCGGCTCGATCACGGCCAGGCGCAGGTCGCTGGGCGGGGCCGACGGGGTCTCCACCCGGACCTGGACGTCGTCGACGTCGCCGACCAGCAGGGCGTCGGTGCCCGGCCGCACCGCGGCGGCCTCGGTGCTGCCGGGGTCGGGAGCGTGGTCGGCGTCGTCCTCGACGCGCGTCCACCCCGACCACTGCTGGCCCTGGCGGGTGCGCACCTCGACGTCGATCTCGGCGGGGTCGACCTCGGCGTCGGGCGACCAGGTCACGCCGACGGTGCCGAACCCGTCCACGGGGACGGCCGGGGTCTGCACGGCCGAGCCGTCACCGGCCGGCCCCGCGCGCGCCGCGAGGGCGCCCGGCGAGACGCGCGCGTCGGCCGGCGCCGTGAGCTGGAGCTCCTCGACGTCCGCGTCGACGGCCTCGGTCGGCGCCTGGACGGTCCCGTGCCCGGCGGTGGTGCGGGTCGGGCCGGCGGTCCGAGCGGCGTCCGCGGAGGCGCTGTGCTCACCGCCGACCACGTCGAGGGAGACGACGCCGGCTGCGGGGGTCAGCGCGGCGAGGACCACACCGAGGGCCAGCACCTGCTGGCACGCGGTGACGAGTCCGGCCCGGGAGCGGGCTGGGGGGAACGGCATGGGGAGGCTGCCTTCGCGAGGGGGAGAGAGTCACACGAGACAGCAACTGTCACACGTGCCCCACGCGGGCGAAAGAGGATCTGAGTAACTACAAATGTGTAATTTCCAGTCGACACGCCGGTCGACCCGCTCGGATCTCGCTCAGATGTCGTCGCCCATCTCCTCCTCGGCGACGTCCTCGGCATCGGGCTCGTCGCCGTCGTCGGTGTTGTCGTACTTCAGGTACTTGATCCCGGCGTCGACCTCGCCGTCGTAGCCGACCTTGCCCTTCTCCAGCACGATCACCCGGTCGCACATCTTGCGCACGGACCCGGCGGCGTGGCTGACGTAGAACAGGGTCCGCCCGCTCGTGCGGATCTCCTGCATCCGCGCGAGGCACTTGCGCTTGAACGGCTTGTCGCCCACCGCGAGGACCTCGTCGGCAAGGAAGATGTCGGAGTCGACGTGGATGGCCACCGAGAAGCCGAGCCGGGCGAACATGCCCGAGGAGTAGGTGCCGACCGGGGTCTCGAGGAAGCGGCCGACCTCGGCGAACTCGACGATGTCGTCGAACTTCGCCTTCGTCTCCGCCTCGGTCATCCCGAGCACGGCGGCGTTGAGGTAGATGTTCTCCCGCCCGGTCAGCTGCGGGTGGAACCCGGCTCCGGTCGCGATCAGGCCGGAGATCCGGCCCCGGGTGAGGACCTGGCCCGAGTCGGGCTTCATGACCCCGTTGATCATCTTCAGCAGGGTCGACTTGCCGGAGCCGTTGAGGCCCATCAGACCGATCGACTCGCCCTGGTCGACGCTGAAGGAGACGTCGTCGACGGCCTGGAAGGTGTTGGAGATCTCGTGGCCCTTGAGCATCGCCACGGTGATCTGCTTGAAGGTGCGGTGGTAGCGGAGCGTGAAGTCCTTGGTCACGTTCTCGACGCGGATCGATTCGCTCACAGTCGCTCCGGGATCCGCTGCTCGAAGCGGCGGAAGACCAGCTGGCCCGCGACCAGCACGACCACGCTGACGGCCAGCGCGAGGAAGCCGTAGGCGAACAGGTTCGAGGGCAGCTCGGTCGCGGCCACCTTCGTCGGGTCGGAGGTCGTGCCGACCCAGAACCCGCGCTGGACCAGGAGCACGGCGTCGGCGATCGGGTTGTAGAGGTAGTAGACCGCGAAGCGTCCGAAGCGCTCCTGGACCAGGTCGTAGGGGTAGATCATCGGCACGCCGAAGCGGGTGAAGTTGGTCAGGATGTTCACCACGCTGGAGAAGTCGCGGAAGAACACGTTGGCCGTCGCGAAGAGCAGGGCCAGGCCGGTGCCCAGGATCATCACGATCGCCAGCGCCAGGAACAGCGCTCCGATGCCGACCGGGTCCGGGGACCAGCCGTAGAGCAGCGCCACGCCGACCAGGATCACCAGCTGCGGGCCCACGTGGAACAGCGACACGAGCATCGAGGCCACCGGGAACATCTCCCGCGGCACGGCCATCTTCTGCACCAGCGACTTGTTGCGCACGATCGAGCGCGTCCCGGCGGTGAAGGTCTCGACGAAGAAGTGCACCACGATCAGGCCGCAGAAGACGTGGACGGCGAAGTTCTCGACCCGGCCGCGCCCGATCACGATCTGCATGATGAAGAAGTAGATGAAGAACTGGCTCAGCGGGTTGATGTAGCTCCACAGCAGACCCAGGAACGATCCCTGGTAGCGCGCGCTGATCTCGCGACGCACCAGCAACCGCAACAGGTAGCGGCGACGGAAGACCTCGAGCAGGCCGCTGGTCTCCGCGGGCGGGGCCAGGGGCGCGTCGACGACGCGGACGGGGCGGGGAGCCGCCTCGTCGGCACGCTCGGCGACGTCAGTCATCGGCGTCGCCCGACCCGCCCGTCCACGGCTCGAACGTCTTCTCCCACGCCTCCGGCGAGGTGATCTGGTCCAGGGAGGCGCGGTACTGCCGCGCCAGGCGCGGCCACTCCTTGCGCAGGCGCAGGTGGATCTCGAGCGTCTTGACGAACAGGTCGCGGAAGGTCTCGGGGTCGCGCTGGTAGAACGCCGCGCTGGTGCCGTCGGGCATCGAGACCACGGCGGAGTCGTAGCGCGTCAGCCGGAACCACTGCGCGTCCATGGCCATCACCTCGGCCTCGGCGTAGCGGCGCGAGAGCGCGCGCGGCTTGGAGAACTGGCGCACCGGGCTGCGCAGCGCGCGCATCGTGATCTGGCGCGGGCCCATGTGGCCCACGTCGTCGCGACCCTTGCGCGGCGGCTTCTTGCGCTTGACGCTGGGCAGGTCGTCGCGGTCGGTGACCAGGCGCGCGTCGGTGTAGCCCTTCGCGGTCTCGCGGATCTCCGGCAGTCGCGTGGCCAGGGTCTCGTGCAGGAACTGCGGGCCCTGGAGCAGGTCGAGCAGCGCCTGGTGGCGGATCGCCACGGTCGAGTACTGCATCGAGACGAGGTGCTTGACCTGGTGGTTGAGGCTCTCGGTGACCATCCGCCCACCCTGGGGGTACGGCGAGTGCAGCAGCGCCGCGACGAAGCGGTTGCGCTGGTGGAAGTAGGACTGCCAGTCCAACGCGTCGTTCTTGTCGGTCCACGGGATGTGCCAGACCGCGGCGCCGGGGAAGGACACCGTCGGGTAACCGGCCTTCTTCGCGCGTAGGCCGTACTCGGAGTCGTCCCACTTGATGAACACCGGCAGGGAGAGCCCGATCTCCTCGAGCACCACCCGCGGGATCAGGCACATGAACCAGCCGTTGTAGTCGACGTCGACCCGCTTGTGCAGCCACCGCGCGGAGCGCAGGTTGCGCGCCGAGAGGTCCCAGTCGGGGTGGACGCCGGGCGCCGAGCCCCACCAGAAGCGCCAGGGCTGGACGGTCTCGCCGAAGCTGTGCAGGCGCGAGCGGGCGTAGAGGCTGAACATGTGACCGCCGACGAGCGTGGGCCGGCGCGCGAGGTCGGCGAAGGTGACGGCCCGGATGATCCCCTCGGGCTCGCAGATCACGTCGTCGTCCATGCACATCATGTAGTCGGCCGTGCCCTTGCGCACCGACTCCAGCTGCCCGCGGGCGTAGCCGCCCGAGCCCCCGAGGTTGCCCTGCTCGATCATCCGCAGCGTGGACCCGAGCGCGTCGGAGGCGGCGGCGAACTCGGGCGAGTCGACGACCTTGTCCTTGCCCTGCTCCATCACCATGACCTCGTCGAGGTACGGCGCGAGGTCGGTGTCCTCGCCGATCTGGGCGAGCAGCTTGGCGCAGAAGTCGGGGCGGTTCATCGTGGTGATCGCGATGTCGACGGTCCCGTGCTCGGCGCGCTCCTCGCTGACCATGGCCGACCACTCGCCGGACTCGACCACGACGTCCGCGTCACCGGCGACGACGTCGTACCAGTACCAACCGCCGTCGACGAACGGCTTGAGGGTGAGGTCCCAGGTGAACGTCTCGGACCCCTCGGTCGTCGTCGAGGCGGCGTCGACACGCTGGCTGCGACCGTTGGCCATCGACTTGTAGACGACCAGCGTCGCCCCGGGTCCGCGCAGGGTGACTGCGAGGGTGACCGCCTCGACCACGCTCCAGCGGCGCCAGTAGCTGGCCGGGAAGGCGTTGAAGTAGGTGGCGAAGGAGAGCCGGTCGCCCGAGGGGATCCGCACGGCACGGCGCGACTCGATCTGGTCGGGGTGGATGCTCGAGCCCGTCGAGGTGTTCGAGCCCATCGCGGCCGAGACGGCGTCGCGCATCCGGCGCGACATCGCACCCTCGTCCTGGTCGACCTCGGTCGTGGCCGGTTGCGAGTCGACGTACAGGGCGATGACGTCGCTGTCGGAGCCGTCCGGCATGACCTGTCGCTGGATCGTGCGGCTGACCGTCCCGGGCTTGCTGGGCGCCGTCGTGGCCGCCTCGCTGCCGGCGATGCTGCCTACTGTGGTGTCGGTGATGCTCACTCGCTCACTCCTCCGCTCGTCAGCGCCGCACCCTCGGTGAAGTGGGGCTTGAGCTTGTTGTCGAACATCGACAGCGCCGAACCGATCGCCATGTGCATGTCGAGGTACTGGTAGGTGCCGAGCCGCCCGCCGAAGAGCACCATCGGCTCGGCCTTGGCCAGGTCGCGGTACCTCATCAGCTTGGCGCGGTCCTCGGCGGTGTTGATCGGGTAGTAGGGCTCGTCGTCGTCCTCGGCGAACCGGCTGTACTCGTGGACCACGATCGTCTTGCCCGGCGGGTAGGTGCGCTCGGGGTGCAGGTGCTTGAACTCCAGCACCCGCGTCCAGGGCACGTCCTGGTCGTTGGCGTTGACCACGCCCGTGCCCTGGTAGTCGTCGACGTCGAGGGTCTCGACCTCGAGGTCCACCGTACGCCACGACAGGCGGCCCTCGGCGTTGCCGAAGTACTCGTCGACGGGGCCGGTGTAGACGATCGGGACCTTGCCCTTGTACTGCTCGGCGACGTCGAAGAAGTCGGTGTCGACCCGGACCTCGATGTTCGGGTGGTCGGCCATCCGCTCCAGCCACGCGGTGTAGCCGTCGACCGGGAGGCCCTCGTGCTTGTCGTTGAAGTAGCGGTTGTCGAAGGTGTAGCGCACCGGCAACCGGGTGATGATGTCGGCGCTGAGCTCCTTCGGGTCGGTCTGCCACTGCTTGGCGGTGTAGCCCTTGACGAACGCCTCGTACAGCGGGCGCCCGATCAGGCTGATCGCCTTCTCCTCGAGGTTGGTGGCGTCCTCGGTGGCGATCTCGCTGGCCTGCTCGGCGATCAGCGCACGGGCCTCGTCGGGGGTGTGGGCGGTGCCGAAGAACTGGTTGATCAGCGCCAGGTTCATCGGGAAGGAGTAGACCTGGCCCTGGTACTTGGCGAAGACCCGGTGCTGGTAGCCGGTGAAGTCGGTGAACCGGTTGACGTACTCCCAGACCCGCTCGTTGGAGGTGTGGAAGAGGTGCGTGCCGTACTTGTGCACCTCGATCCCGGTCTCCGGGTCCTTCTCGGAGTAGGCGTTGCCGCCGAGGTGGTAGCGGCGCTCGAGCACGAGGACCTTGAGGTCGAGCTCGGCGGCGCAGCGCTCGGCGATGGTCAGCCCGAAGAAGCCGGACCCGACGATCACGA
>CAVUFK010000006.1:0-19125 GCA_963740745.1 uncultured Actinomycetota bacterium | reverse complement strand
CCCGGGTGACTTCTGCCCTTCGGTGGATGAGCCGCTCGCGCTCAGTCGGCGTCGAGTGCCGCGACCTAGTTGGGGGTAAGCCAGATGTCGGCCGCGGCGGCGGAGTCGGCGACCGACTGCGGCCGCTTCGCACCCGGGATCGGAATAACAACCGGCGACTGGGGCTCCCAGGCCAGGGCGACCTGCTGGGCGCTGATCCCGCGCGACTCGGCGACCTTCGCGAAGGCGGGGTGCTTCTCGGCGAGCTCCTTGGCATCGTTGAGACCACCGAGCGGGCTCCACGGCAGGAAGGCCAGACCGAGCTCCTCGCAGACCTCGATCTCGGGCTTCGAGCTGCGGAACTTCGGCGAGAACTGGTTCTGCACGCTGACGAGGGCGTCGCCGAGCACGTCGTGAGCCATCCGGATCTGGTCGGGGTCGGCGTTGAGGAAGCCGATCCGGGCGACCTTGCCGGAGTCGTGGATCTCCTTGAGCACCGCGATCACGTCGGCGTAGTCGACGTCGGGGTCGGGGCGGTGGTGCTGCCAGAGCGCGATCTGCTCGACCCCGAGGCGGCCGAGGCTGGCGTCGACCGCCGCGCGCAGGTGGTCGGCGCTGGAGTCGGTGTCCCAACCGCCGCCCTCGGTGCGCACGTGACCGCCCTTGGTCGCAAGGAGCACCTGATCGCGCACACCGACTCGTCGAGCAGGCCGGCGATCAGGGTCTCGTTCTGGCCCTGGGCGTCGGGTCCGTCGTCGCCGAAGCCGTAGGCGTCGGCGGTGTCGAAGAGGGTGACGCCGCGTCGAGGGCGGTGCGCACGGTGGCGAGCAGCTGCTCACGGGGCTGGGTGCCGGACTGGTCGAAGGTCATCAGGCCGAGGCCGACGGCCCCCACCTCGACGCGTCCGACGGAGTCGTTGCCGATGTGTCGTGTCTTCATGGGCCCTGTCTACTCCCGGAGGCCGGGCGGGCGCTCACCCGGCCGGCGCGACGTCCCTCAGGCGTCGGGGCCGTGCTGCTCGACGTACTCGTCGGGGTCCTGTCCGGTCCAGGACGTGCCCGTCGGGTGCTCGCCCTCCCAGGCCAGGAACGCCACCGCGATCTCGTGACGGCGCTCGAGCGATGCGTGCTGGCGTACGTCGGCCAGGTCCTCGCGCTCCTCCTCGGCCATGTGGTCGGAGTTGGCCAGGCGCGCGTCGATCACGGCCTTCCACCAGGCGTCGCTGCCGACGTCGTGCGTGCCGGCCTCGGCGACCGCGTCGCGGATGTCGTTGTGGTCGCCGATCGCGTCCTTGGTCTCGTCCTCGGCGGAGTCGGCTCCGCCCGCGCCGTGGCCGACCTCGAGGACGACGGGGTAGAAGTACTGCTCCTCGGCCGCCGCGTGGACCTCGAGGAGGCGGGCGAGGCGGTCCCACACCGCGGCCAGGGCCTTCGGCTCGTCGGCGAGTTCGTCGAGGTAGCCGAACAGGAGCCGCTGCTCGGCGTGCTGGGTCAGGATGACGTCGCAGATGTCCACGGACGAAATGCTAGGCAGCAGCGGGGGTGGGACGGCACCACCCGCCCGTAGGTCTCGACTCAGGCCCAGATCCCGCCGGGGCGACCGCCGTCGGCGGTGATCACCGCGCCGTTGGCGACGGCGCCGACCGGAGAGGCCAGGAAGCAGATCAGCGCGGCCACGTCGTCGGCGTCGAGGGCCCGGCCCAGGGCGTTGTCCCGGGCCTTCTCGACGAACGCCTCGTCGCCCTCGCTGCGCTCGGTCAGCGTCAGGCCGGGGTGCACGCAGCTGACCGCGATGCCCTGCGGACCCAGGTCGTCGGCGAGGTTCTTGGTCAGCGCGACGACGGCGATGTTGC
Organism: uncultured Actinomycetota bacterium; assembly: GCA_963740745.1. Classification (GTDB taxonomy): domain Bacteria; phylum Actinomycetota; class Actinomycetes; order Propionibacteriales; family Nocardioidaceae; genus Nocardioides. The sequence goes on along the minus strand of CAVUFK010000006.1, from coordinate 17,294 downwards.
GCACCGAACCGGTGATCGAGCCGGTGCCGCGGGCGTTCATGCCGCTGACGTTGACCACCCGCCCGCCGCCGGTGGTGAGCAGATGCGGGCGGGCCGCGCGTACGACGCGCAGGTAGCCCAGCGCCTTGGTGTCGAGGTTGCGCAGGAAGTCGTCGTCGTCGAGCCCGTCGAGGCCCAACGCCCCGCCCGGGGTCGCGCGCGGCGCCGCGGCGTTGACGACGACGTCGAGGCGGCCGAGCGCGGTCGCGGCCTCGTCGACGGCCGCGCGTACGGCGTCGTCGTCGGTGGTGTCGGCCTGCACGGTGACCGTGCCCTCGCCGACCGAGGCCGCTGCGGCGACGAGCGCGTCGGGGTCGCGGCCGAGCAGCGCCACCCGGGCCCCCTCCGCGGCCAGGGCGCGACCGACCGCCAGGCCGATCCCGCGGCTGCCGCCCGTGACGAGGGCGCCTGCTCCGGTGAGTCCGAGGTCCATGTCCCGAGGCTAGGTCGTGGGCCGGCGTACGGCTTCCTCCGTCGCGGCGCCGCGCCCACCCCGGGGCGAGATAGTCCCTGACACCAGGGGCGTCCCGTGGGCCGATGGACGACCGTCAGGTCAGGGACTATCCACCCGACGCCGGATCGACGCGCGTGATCACGGCTGAGCCTCGAGCCCTCCGTCACCGGGCCGACGTACGGCTCACCGGGTTTCGAGACGCTCGCTGGGCGCGCCTCCTCAACCACCGTCCGTCAGGGGTCAGGGGTCGGGGGTGACCAGGGGTGGGTCGGCGGAGTCCTCGGGGGTGTCGACGTCGCGGGCGCGCTCGACCTCGGCGATGTGGACGACCGCGTCGCCGCCGTTGACCAGCGGCGCCTCGGCGCGGCCCACCACGACCCCCGCCCGGTCGGCGTGGACCAGGCGCACCCGGCGGCCGAGCGAGTCGAACAGGCCGCCGAGACGCTCACCCCTCTCGACGTGCTGGCCGAGCTTGACCTCGAGGTGGAGCATGCCGGTGCCCCTCGCCCTCACCCACCCCGAGCGCCACGAGGCGGCGCTCGGCGCCGGCGGGTCCTCGTCGACCGGGTCGGTCAGCCCGAGGTGCGCGAGCACGCGGCGTACGCCGAGCACGCCGGCGTCGATCGCCCAGTCGTCCATCCGCCAGGCCTCGCCGGCCTCGTAGAGCAGCACCTTGGCGCCGACCTCGCGGGCCGCGCTGCGCAGCGAGCCGTCCCGCAGCCGGGCGTGCAGCATCACCGGGGCCGCGAACGCCTCGGCCAGGCCCCGGGTGACCGGGTCCTCGAGGTCGGCGCGGATCTGGGGCAGGTTCGTACGCCGGTCGGAGCCGGTGTGCAGGTCGAGGCCGACCTCGCACTTGGCGACCACCTCGGTCATCATCAGGTGCGCGATCCGCGAGGCCAGCGAGCCGCGCGGCGAGCCCGGGAAGGACCGGTTGAGGTCGCGCCGGTCGGGCAGGTAGCGGCTGCCGGACATGAAGCCGAGCACGTTGACGATCGGGATCGCCACGACGGTGCCGCGCATCGTCTTGGGGTCGAGTCCGGCGAGCACCTGGCGCACGACCTCCACACCGACCGCCTCGTCGCCGTGGATGGCGGCGTTGACCCACACCACCGGGCCGTCCTCGCGGCCGTGGATCACCCGGACCGGCAGGTCGACGTCGGCGCCGGTGACCAGCCGGGTGATCGGCAGGGTCACCGCCTGCTGCTGCCCGGCGCGCACCCGCACCGGGCCGATCTCGAAGGACTCGCGAGCCACCTGCCCCTCCTCAGCGTCCCCGGTTGCGACGCCGGGTGGCGAGCGGCGGGCGACCGCCGAGGTAGGAGCGCGCCGAGTCGACGAGGAAGTCCTGACGCAGCGCCTCGCGACCCACGAGCATCCGGAAACCCATCTCGTCGCGCCGGCTCAGGGTCATCTCGGCGGTGATCTCACGCTCGACGAGCCGCAGCTGCATCGGCACCACGAGGCGTTCCTCGACCTGGCCGTTGGAGGAGCGGACCTCGCGGCGGTCGATCACCGGCAGGTCGACGGTGACCGCGTCCAGGTCGCCCTCCTGCCACGGGTGCACCACGAACCGGACCCGCTCCTCGCCGTCGACGACGTGCTCGCTCAGGTCGAAGGCGTGGATGGCCGACGACCGTGCCCCCGTGTCCAGCTTGGCCTTGACCCACGCGACACGGACCTGGGGCAGACTCACCCACTCGCGCCATCCCGCGACCGTGTAACTAGGCTCGCTGAGCACTCGCCGTCCACCCTCCCGAGGAGCCATGAAGCTCGCCATCCTGTCCCGTGCGCTGGGCTCGTACAGTACGCAGCGGCTGCGCACCGCGGCGCTCGACCGGGGTCACCAGGTCAAGGTCCTCAACACGCTGCGGTTCGGGATCGACCTGACCGGCGACGAGCCGGACCTGCAGTTCCGCGGCAAGCGGCTCTCCTCCTACGACGCGATCCTGCCGAGGATCGGCAACTCGGTGACCTACTTCGGCACCGCCGTCGTCCGGCAGTTCGAGCAGATGGACGTCTACACGCCGAACACCTCCTACGGCATCGCCAACTCGCGCGACAAGCTGCGTGCCACGCAGATCCTGAGCCGGCACAACATCGGCATGCCGGCGACGACGTTCGTGCGCGACCGCGCCGACGTGATCCCCGCCATCGAGCGGGTCGGCGGGGCGCCGGTCGTGATCAAGCTGCTCGAGGGCACCCAGGGCATCGGGGTGATCCTGGCGCCGGAGATCAAGGTCGCCGAGGCGATCATCGAGACCCTGACCAGCACCCGGCAGAACGTGCTGATCCAGCGCTTCGTCAAGGAGTCCAAGGGCCGCGACATCCGCGCGCTCGTCGTGGGCGACCGGGTCGTCGCGGCGATGCGGCGGGTGGCCAAGGGCGACGAGTTCCGCTCCAACGTGCACCGCGGCGGGTCCGTGGAGCCGGTCGACCTCGACCCGGCGTACGAGAAGGCCGCCGTGCGTGCCGCCCAGATCATGGGCCTGCGCGTCGCCGGGGTCGACATGCTCGAGGGCGACGACGGGCCGCTGGTGATGGAGGTCAACTCCTCCCCCGGCCTCGAGGGCATCGAGACCGCGACCAACCTCGACGTGGCCGGCGCGATCATCGACTTCATCGACAACCAGGTCGGCTTCCCCGAGATCGACGTACGCCAGCGACTCACCGTCTCGACCGGCTACGGCGTGGCCGAGATCCTCGTGCACGACGCCTGGGAGATGGTCGGCAAGAGCCTCGGCGACTCCGGGCTGCGCGAGCGCGACATCACCGCGCTGACGCTCCAGCGTGGGCCGGGCGTCATCCCGAACCCGAGCTCGCAGGAGATCCTCGAGGCGGGCGACCGGCTGCTGTGCTTCGGCAAGCTGGAGGAGATGCGCTCGATGATCCCCAGCCGCCGGCGGCGGACGCGCAAGGTCAAGAAGCTGCCCGCGGAGCCGATCCACGACGCCGTACCGGAGTAGCCGGCCGTTCCGGTCGGGCGATGTCGCCGCTCGCCGGGTGCGATCTCGCCCGTCAAGCGGCAGCCTCCCCTGCCGACCGGGGAGGTCCGCCCCACCCCGGCGGCCGTGGCACGCTGCCGGGATGGAGACCGAAGCGCTGAGGAACTGGGCCGGGAACGTCGTCTTCTCCGCGAGCGAGCTGCGTCGCCCGACCAGCGTCGAGCAGCTGCAGGAGATCGTGCGCGACGCGCGGCTGGTCCGCGCGCTCGGCACCGGGCACTCGTTCTCGGCGGTGGCCGACACGACGGGGTTGTTGGTCTCCACCGCCGACCTCGACCTGACCGTCGAGGTCGACCCGTCCCGGTCCGGCGGTGGCGCCGTCGCGGCGGTCCCCGGTGGCTGGACCTACGCCCAGGTCGCGACGGCGCTGCACGAGCAGGGGTGGGGGCTGCCCAACCTCGGCTCGCTGCCCCACATCAGCGTCGCGGGCGCCTGCGCGACCGGCACCCACGGCTCCGGGTCGGAGCTCGGCTGCCTGGCCGCCTCAGCCGTGGCGGTCGACCTGGTCCGCGCCGACGGCGAGCTGGTCCACCTCGCGGCGGGCCACCCCGACTTCCGCGGGGCGGTGCTCTCGCTCGGCGCGCTGGGGGTCGTGACCCGGTTGTGGCTGGCCGTCGAGCCGACGTACGACGTGAGCCAGGAGGTGCTCCTCGACGTGCCGGTCGCCGACGCGGTCGGGCACGCCGAGCAGATGCTGGCCTCGGCGACGAGCGTGAGCCTGTTCCACACCTTCTCCGGGCGCCCGACGCTGGACTCGGTGTGGCGCAAGCAGCGCACCGACTCCCCCGCCGACAAGGCCGCCGCCGACTGGCGCTGGGGCGGCCGACCGGCGAACGAGCCCGTCCACCCCGTGCCCGGTCAGGACCCCGCGGCCACCACGAGCCAGCTCGGGCAGCCCGGACCCTGGCACGAGCGGCTGCCGCACTTCCGCATCGAGTTCACCCCCAGCGTGGGCGAGGAGCTGCAGTCCGAGCTGCTGCTGCCCCGCGAGCACGCCGGCGCCGCGATCGCCGCCCTGGAGGAGCACCGCGAGGCCATCGCACCCGCACTCCAGGTCTTCGAGATGCGCACGATCGCCGGTGACGAGCTGTGGCTGAGCCCGTGCGGTGGACGCGACAGCGTCGCCACCCACTTCACCTGGGTCCACGACCTCGACGACGTACGGCCGGCGCTCGAGACCGTCGAGCGGGTCCTGGCGCCCTTCGATCCCCGCCCGCACTGGGGCAAGGTGTCGCTTGCCCACGACGCCGAGGCCGTACGCCGCTCGTACCCGCGCCTGGACGACTTCCACGACCTCGCGCAGCGGCTGGACCCGGAGCGCTGCTTCACCAGCGCCCACCTCCAGCGGCTCGGCGTCCGCTAGGCGGACGTCGCGCCGGCCGCGCGGTCGACGGCCGGCTCGTGAGCAGCGGCGCGTGCGTCGCCGCCGTCCTCCCCGTCGGTCGGTCGGGACGGCAGCAGCCAGACCAGGCCGACCACGACGAGCGCGATCAGGGCAGCGGCGCCGAAGGCCCACTGCACGCCCCCGGCGAAGGCAGCCCCCGGGGTCGCGCCGCCGGCCGCGAGCGCGGCCGAGCGCGAGGCCAGCACGGTCACCGAGACCGCCGTGCCGATCGCGGCGGAGACCTGCTGCGTCGTACCCAGCAGCGAGGAGCCGTGGGAGTACAGGTGGGCCGGCAGGGCGCTGAGGCTGAGTGTGAACACCGGCGTGAACAGGCCGGCCAGGCCCAGCATGAGCAGGACGTGCGGACCGAGGATGGCGACGTAGGCCGTGCTCTCGCCCACGCGGCTGAGCAACGCGAGCCCGACGACCACGGCGATCGAGCCGGGCACCACGAGCGGGCGGGCGCCGACCCGGTCGAAGGCCTTGCCGACCTGCGGGCCGAGCAGGCCCATCGCGAGGCCACCGGGGGCGACGAGCAGGCCGGTCTGCAGCGGGCTGAGCCCGCGCAGCTCCTGCAGGTAGAGCGGGAGCAGGATCATCGCGCCCATCATCGCCAGGAAGCTCACGGCCTGCACCGAGATCCCGACCGCGTAGGTGCGGTGGGTGAGCACCCTCAGGTCGAGCAGGGGCGCGTCGCGGCGCTGGAGGACCAGCTGGCGCCACACGAAGACCGCGATCAGTGCGAGACCGGCGACGACCAGCACGGGCGCGGGCAGGAACCCGCCGTCCGCGCCGATGCGGCTCAGACCGTAGACGAGCGTGCCGAAGCCGAGCGCGGCCAGCACCACGCTGGCCCAGTCGATCGAGCTCTCGCGGGTCTCGCCGACGTCGACGAGGTAGCGCAGCGAGACCCACGTGATCGCGCCGGCGACGGGCAGGACCAGCACGAACAGGAAGCGCCACGGGGCGAAGCCCAGGACCAGGCCGGAGATGGTCGGCCCGAGTGCGGGGGCGACCGAGATCGCCAGCGTCACGTTGCCCATCACCCGACCGCGGTCGTGGGCGGGCACGATCGTCATCAGCGTGGTCATCAGCAGCGGCAGCATCACCGCGGTGCCGGCCGCCTGCACGACCCGTCCCGCCACGAGCACGCCGAACGTCGGTGCCACCGCCGAGATCGCGGTGCCGGTCAGGAACACCCCCATCGCCGTGGCGAAGGCCTGGCGGGTCGTGACGCGTTGCAGGAACCAGCCGGTGGCCGGGATCACGGTGGCCATCGTGAGCATGAAGGCGGTCGAGATCCACTGCGCCGAACGGGCGCTGACCTCGAGGTCGACCATCAGCCGCGGGATCGCGTTGACCATGATCGTCTCGTTCAGGATGACCACGAAGGTCGCCAGCACCAGCCACCGCAGGGCGGGGTACGGCGAGGGGGTCGCGGTGGCGCGTGAGCGCGCCGCCCGCACGGGGTTGATGGTCACGAAGGAGCTCCTGGACGAGTGAGGGAAGGCAGGACGTGCCTCGTCTCGTACGGACCGTCCGAGCACCTTGAACTCATCGCCGGCCTCGGGCATTCCCCCGGGGCGCGGCGGGCGGGTGAGCGACCTTGTCGGCCTGTTCTCGAGCATGTCGCCCGTTGCAACAGCCGACATGCTCGGCGACACCCGGCCGGCCGGGTGTTCCTGGGGCCGGTGGGCCGCGTGCGACGACGACGTGCGCAGCGGACTGGCGAGATCAGCGACCCCGGTCCCCATGCTGGCAATCTCCCCGAGGGTCTGCGTAAGTCTCGGAGTCCGGGGCCGCCGACCTCACCGACAGGGTGCCCGCGCGCCGGACCCGGGTGATACACCCCTGGGAAGGACTATCGTCCCGGTCACCAGGGCCAGGTCGGGCGGGTCAGGGGCAGGTGGTGCCGCTGCCGTCGACGCGCACGGTGGCGGTGACGCCGTTGTGGTCCGAGGCGGTCGCGGGGCGCACGCCGGCGGAGAGGGGGACGACCTCGGGTGAGTGGTAGAGCCGGTCGATGCGGGCGTTGGGGCCGCCCGCCGGGTGGGTGAAGCCGGCGCCGGAGCCGACGTCGAACCACACGTCGCGCAGCACGCTGCCGAGCACGCCCGCGACCGCGTTGGTCGGGATCGAGTTGAAGTCACCGCCGAGGACCGCCGGGTTGCCGGTCGCCGTACGCCGGGCTCCGATGACCCCGGCGACGGTGCGGGCCTGGGCGAGCTTGAGCGAGTCCGACCCGGGCTGGAGGTGGGTGTCGAAGACGTCGAGGCGGCTGCCGCCGAGGTCGACGGTCGCCCGCAGCACCCCGCGCGGCTCGCCGCCGCCGGCGTTGGGCAGCGGCACGTTGGCCTGCTCGACGATCGGGTAGCGCGAGATGACCGCGGTGCCGTACTGCGTCGAACCGCCCTTGCGGGCGTTGAACCCGAAGGCCCAGCCCGCGCCGAGCGCCGATGCGATCTGGGCCGGCTGGTCCTTGCGGGCCGCGTCGCCACCGAAGCGGTAGACCTCCTGCAGGATCGCGACGTCCGCGCCCCACGCACGCAGGTCGTTCACGACCCGGCCGAGATCGTTGCCGCCGCCGTTGCGCGAGCCCGCCCCGAGGATGTTGTACGTCGCGATGGTCAGCGTCGTCGGCGATCCGGGGGTGCAGCTGGTGCTGTCCTCGCTCCCGACGGCGCCCTCCGCCGCCGCGGCGAGGTCGCTCAGACCGGTGTCGATGGGCTCGGGCTTCGGCGGGACCTTCTTCAACGGGGGCCCGGCGGGCAGCACCCGTCGCGGACCGTCGCCGAGCTCGAGGGCGGCCATGCGCGAGCGCGCGCCAGCGGCGGGGACCCGCCCCGCCGCCACCGGCGCCTCCGGCGCCTCCAGGGCTGCCGCGCCCTCGTCGGTCGCGGCGCTGAGGACGGGGGCGTCACCACCGGCCCGCGGGCCGGTGGCCAGCAGCGCGAAGGACGCACCGCCGACACCGACCACGAGCACGAGCGCGAGGACGGCCGCCAGGACCCGCCGGCGGCGTACGACGTCGGCCACCGCGCCCAGCCGGGACCGCGCGGCGCTCAGCACGGGTCGGCCCGCCCGGGACGGGTCCCGGTGCTTGCTCGGCCGTGGCATGGGGCCGATCGTGCCTCATGCGCGGTGCTCCGTCGACTTCGCCCACTCCTCACCGCTCGCACACCACCCCGTCGCCGTCGGCATCGTCGAACCATGCGTAGCGCCGGTCGCGACCGGCCACGAACGGCCCCAGCCCGGCCGCGTTCGCCTCGGCGCAGGTCGAGGGGCGTGCGCGGGGCACGGCACCGGTCGGCGGGGTGTCGAGGTAGCGGTCGCGCAGCGACGCCCGCTCGTCGGCGGTGCGGACGCCGTCGGGTCCGTCGACGACCCGGGCGACGGTGACGGTGAGGCGCCGCTCGCCGCACCCGGCGGCGGGGTCCGTCAGCGCGGCCAGGGCCTGCTTCTCGCGGCGGTCGACGCTCAGCGACCAGCGCACCTTGACCGCGGTCCACGACGAGACGTAGACGCAGGTGCCGTAGGTCGGCAGCCACTGCGACGGGTCGTCGTCGGCCTTGCCACGGTTGGACGAGGCGGAGACGCCCACCAGGGAGCGTCGCTCGCCGACGTCGTTGGCGTAGGCGCGGCGGCGTGCGGGCGACCAGGCGGCCGCGCCGGAGTCCCAGGCCTCGGCCAGCGGGACGAGGTGGTCGACGTCGAACTCCGAGTCGTCCTCGGTGACCACCCGGTCGTAGTAGGAGCGCCACAGGCCGTCGAGCAGGTCGCACCCGGGAGCGTCCGCGTCCAGGCGCGCGTCGGGCGAGCGGTTCTCGGTGAGCAGCACCTCGTCGCGGGTGTCGCAGCCGTTCGCGTCCGAGTCGACCCAGTGCTCGAACAGGTCGCGGTCGTAGCCGGTACGCCGCTCCCGCGCGACCGGCAGCGCTGCGACGGCCTCGCTCAGGGTCGTGCGCACCTGCTCCCCCGGCTCGGCGCGACCTTCCACGGCGGGCTGTGCGCCGGCACCCGCCCGCTTGCCGGTCCGGGGCGGCGGGTCGCCGGAGGTCGAGGCCGGCTCGACCTGGCACCCGCTCACGAGGCCGGGGACGAGGACCACCCCGAACAGCACCGCGGCCACCCGACGTACGGCGCGGCGGCGTCGACGGGTCCGGTGCGGGCTGGTCATGACGCTCCGGTGCTGTGGGGGTGGCGGTGAGGGGTGCGGTGCGGGGTGCGGGGTGCGGCGCTGGCCGACGCGTCATGGATACCAGCCCACCCCGCCTCGCCGCCGCCGAACGGGGAAGGGGGGATCGCCCGAAACGCCTGCGCCGACCCCGACGGACTGCGACCCTGGATCAACCAGAAGCCTCACGACGAGGAGGACCCGTGCGCACCTGGCCCTCCCTCGCCCTCGCCACCCTGCTCGGCGTCGCCTTCCTCGGCGTGATCCGCCTCCCGGGCCTCGACCCGACCGTCCTGCTCGTCGTCAGTGACGGCGCGCAGCTCCTTGCCGCGACCGCCGCCGCCGTCGGGTGCCTGGCCGCCGCCCGGGGCTCGAGCGCCCACCGTCGTTCGGCATGGCGCTGGCTCGCGGCCGGCTGCGCGAGCTGGGCCGCGGGGCAGCTCGTGTGGTCGGTCTACGAGGTGTACCTCGGACGCGAGGCCCCCTTCCCCTCCCTGGCCGACGTCGGCTTCCTGTTCTTCCCGGCCCTGGCCGGGGTCGGGCTGGTGCGCTGGCTGGGCACGCAGCACGACCAGCTCGTGGCCCGCAGCCGCGACGTCCTGGACGGCGCCATCCTGGCCGGCTCCCTGCTCGTCGTCTCGTGGGTCACCACGCTCGGCTCCGTGCTGGAGGCCGGTGCCGGGTCCTGGTTGCCCTTCGCCCTCTCGCTCGCCTACCCGCTCGGAGACCTCGTGCTGGCCACGCTGGTCCTGCTCGCCCTGGTGCGCGCGAGCCGGGCCGAGCGGTCCACGCTGGTCGCGCTGGCCCTCGGCCTCGGTGCGTTGGCGGTGGCCGACAGCGCCTACGTCTTCCTCGTGGGCGCCGGCTCCTACAGCTCGGCTGAGCTGATCACCGGCGGCTGGGTCCTGGGCTTCGCCTGGGTGGCGGCTGCGGGGTTCGGGGCCGCACCGCGTGCCGGGTCCGGGGAGGTCGTCGTGTCCGAGCGCCGGCGGTCGCTGCTCCAGCTCCTGCTGCCCTACGCCGCCCTGCTCGTCGCCGTGGCCTCCCTCGGGGCGAGCCGGGTCACCGGGGCCTCCGACGCGAGCAGCGGTCTGGTGCTCGCCCTGGTCCTGATCGCCGTCGTCGTGGCCCGGCAGCTGCTGGAGCTGCTGGAGAGCCGCCGTCTGCTCGCCGCGCTGGCCCAGGCGCGCGACGCGCTGCAGCGCCAGGCCACCCACGACGCCCTGACCGGTCTGGCCAACCGGTCGCTGTTCGGCGAACGCCTCGACCAGGCGCTGCGCCGTCGCGACACCGGGGTGGCGGTGCTGTTCTGCGACCTCGACGACCTGAAGGCCGTCAACGACTCCCACGGTCACGACGTGGGCGACGCCCTGCTGGCCGAGGTCGCGGCGAGGCTGCTGGCCGGCGTACGGGGCGCGGACACGGTCGCCCGGCTCAGCGGCGACGAGTTCGCCGTCCTGCTGCCCGAGGCCCACGACGCCGACCTCGTCGCCGCTCGACTGGTGGGCGAGGTGGCGGTGCCGCTGATCGTGCGGGGCCGACGGCTCGACCCGTCGATCTCGATCGGGGTCGCGCGCTGCGACCCGGCCACGGATCCCGACCTCGACCCGGCCACCCGGGCGAGCGCGCTGCTCCAGCGTGCCGACCGGGCGATGTACGCCGCGAAGCTCGCCGGGAAGGGTCAGGTCGTGGCGGCGCCTCGGACGAGCGCGCCCGATCGGGTCGACGCGGCGCGGGCGGTCAGCGGCCGAGGCTGAAGAACTCCGGGTTGGGCTGGAGCCCGGTCAGGTGGGCGAGCCGGTTGGAGGCGGCGAAGAGCGCGGTGATCGAGCCGACGTCCCAGATCTCGTCCTCGCTCAGCCCGGCGGCACGGGCCGCGGCGAGGTCGGGCTCCCCGAACGCTCCCGGGTCGCCGGCCAGAGCCAGGGCGAGGTCGACGATGGCGCGAGCCCGGGGCTCGAGCTCGCAGCCGCGCGGGTTGGTCGCGACGTGGTCGGCCAGGTGCGGGTCCTTGGCCCGGACCCGCAGGATGGCGCCGTGCGCGACCACGCAGTAGGGGCAGTCGTTGAGCCCCGAGGTCGCGACCACGACGAGCTCGCGCTCGGCCTTGGAGAGCCCGTCGTCCGAGTCCATCAGGGCGTCGTGGTAGTCGAGGAACGCGCGCAGCTCGCGCGGTCGCCGCCCGAGCGCACGGAAGATGTTGGGCACGAACCCGGACTTCTCCGCGATCGGCGCGAGCCGGTCGCGGAGGTCCTCGGGCAGGTCGTCGACCTCGACCGTGCCGAACCTGCTGACCGGGGTGTCGCTGCGCATCGTCATCACTCCAACCTAGGTCCCTCGCTCAGCCGCGGACCTTGGCGGTCAGCGCGACCAGCTGGTCGAGCAGGGTCTGGATCTCTCCGGCTCGACGCTCGATCGGCGTCAGGCCGGTCTCACCGAAGTCGGTGAACAACGAGAGCGCGACCTGCGCCCGCACGTCGAGCATGTGGAAGTTGGCCACGATCGCCCGCCAGTGCTCGACGCACCGCACGCCGCCGTCGGCACCGTAGGACACGAAGCCGACGGTCTTCCCGACCCACTCGGGGCCGAGGGAGTCGACGGCGTTCTTGAAGGCACCGGGAACGCCGTGGTTGTACTCCGGGGTGACGAAGACGAACCCGTCGTGGGCGTCGATCGCCTCGCCCCACGCCGTGACCGCGGCCGAGTCGTAGACCCGGCCCGCGGCCGCCGGCACGACCCCGGAGGTCAGGACGGGCACGCCGAAGGACGCGAGGTCGACCAGCTCGTACGTCGCGTCGTCGCGATCCCGGGTCGCCTCGAGGACCCACCGCGCGACGCTCTCGGCCTTGCGACCCTCGCGGACCGAACCGATGATGATGCCGATCTTCACGGGTGCTCCTGGCTGCTCAACGCGGCGCCCTGCTGACGCCCCGACCGGCCGATCGTGCACCACGGCACTCAGCCGTCGTGGGGCGGGCGCGGGATGAAGAACGCGACGCGACGCTGGTAGTTGCGATAGGCGGGCCGGTCCTCCATCCCCTTCTCGGTGCGCTTGGCACCGGTGGCGTAGATCAGCAGGTAGCTCATCGCGACCGGCGCAGGCAGCGTCCAGAGCGACCCGGCGGACGCGGCGGAGGCGACCCAGACCCCGTCCCAGGTCAGCGAGTCACCGAAGTAGTTGGGGTGGCGCGACCAGCCCCACAGGCCGGTGTCGAGGACGTCGGGTCGCTCGTCCCGGTCGCGCGCCATGTACGCCGCCTTCTGGCGGTCGGCGGTCGCCTCGACCACGGTCCCCGCCACCATCACGGCGACCCCGACCGGGAACAACCAGCGTCGGGCCGAGCGCGGCAGCGTGCTCGCCGCCGCGAGCTGGATCGGCGCCGAGACCAGCAGCTGCGCCACGGCCTGCGTGCCGAAGACCTTGCCCAGCACCGCCGGGGTGCCGTCGCCCTCGAGGAACTCGGTGTAGCGCTCGTCCTCCTCGTCGCTGCCACGCAGCCGACCGAGCATCAGCCGCTCGAGCCGGGTCGCCCACGCCGTCGTCGCCGCGGCGAGGGTCCATCGGCGAACGGGGTCGCCGTTGCCCACGAGCGCGCTGGTGATGGCCACGCCCGCCAGCCCGGGTCCCCACACCCCGTCGGCGTAGTCGCGCCGGCCCTGGCGCAGCGCCAGCACGGCGGTCGCCCCCTGGGCCAGCGCGACGACCGCGGCGCTGGACGCGGAGATCCGGCGCAGGTTGGCGAGGTCGACGGTGGGGCGGTTGAAGCGGGGCATGCTGCGACGCTAGGCCGACGCGGACCACGGGACCACGGGTCCTCAGGGGTGGGGTGCACCAACCGTGCGGCGCCGCACCGCGGGGCCCCGGGCCCCCACCAGGGGTGAAGTAGAGCCCTCCCCGGCCTCCCTACGGTCAAGGGTGCGCGCGGCGTACGCCGCGCGCGACTCGAGCTTCGGGAGAGACGATGAAGGCAGTGACGTGGCAGGGCGTGCGAGACGTGCAGGTGCGCGAGGTCCCCGACCCGCGCATCGAGGAGCCGACCGACGCGATCATCAAGGTGACCTCGAGCGGTATCTGCGGCTCGGACCTGCACCTCGTCGAGACCCTCGGACCGTTCATGGGCGCGGGCGACATCCTGGGCCACGAGCCGATGGGGATCGTCGAGGAGATCGGCAGTGGGGTCGAAGGCCTCTCGGTCGGCGACCGGGTGGTGCTGCCGTTCCAGATCTCCTGCGGCAGCTGCTGGATGTGCGAGCAGGGCCTGCAGACCCAGTGCGAGACGACGCAGGTGCGCGAGCAGGGCATGGGGGCCGCGCTGTACGGCTTCTCCAAGCTCTACGGCGAGGTCGCGGGCGGCCAGGCGGAGTACGTGCGGGCCCCCCTCGCCGGCGCCAACGCGGTCGTCGTGCCGCAGGGCCCCCCGGACTCGCGCTTCGTCTACCTCTCCGACGTCCTGCCCACCGCGTGGCAGTCCGTGGAGTACGCCGGCATCCCCGACGGGGGGTCGGTGACCGTGATGGGCGCGGGGCCGATCGGTGACATGGCGAGCCGGATCGCACTGCACCGGGGCCACCGGGTGATCACCGTCGACCTCGTGCCCGAGCGGTTGGCCCGGGTGCGCGCCTTCGGGGCCGAGACCATCGACCTCAGCACGGTCGACGACCTCGGCGAGGCGGTCCGCTCGATGACCGACGGCCGCGGGACCGATGCCGTCATCGACGCCGTCGGCATGGAGGCCCACGGCGCGCCGGCGGCTCGCCTGGTGCAGCGCCTCGCCGGGATGCTGCCCGACGCGATCTCGGCGCCGATCATGAAGAGCGCCGGCGTCGACCGTCTCACGGCGCTCTACAACAGCATCGACGTCGTCCGCCGCGGTGGCACCATCTCGGTGATCGGCGTCTACGGCGGTGCGGCCGACCCGTTGCCGATGATGACGATGTTCGACAAGCAGGTCCAGCTGCGCATGGGGCAGGCCAACGTGCGTCGCTGGGTGCCCGAGATCCTGCCGCTGCTGACCGACGAGGACCCGCTCGGCGTCGACGGCTTCGCCACCCACCGCCTCCCGCTCGACCAGGCTGCGCACGGCTACGAGATCTTTCAGAAGAAGACCGACGGGGCGTGCAAGGTGGTCCTCGAGCCGTGAGAGCAGCGTTCGGGGCGCTGCAGATCGAGTACGACGAGCGCGTCCTGGAGCCGCGGGCCTGGACGGCCCTGCAGTCACGCTGGGCCGTCGAGCTGCTCGAGGACGCCGCCGACGACGCGGCTGTCCTCGAGCTGTGCACCGGCGCGGGCCACATCGGGCTGCTGGCCGCCGCCGAGTCCGGCCGCCGTCTGGTCGCGGTCGACGTGGACCCGGCGGCGTGCGACTTCGCCCGGGCGAACGCCGAGCGCGCGGGCCTCGTCGAGAGGGTCGAGGTGCGCTGCGGACCGCTCCAGGAGGCGGTGCGCGCAGACGAGCGGTTCGCCGTCGTGATCGCGGACCCGCCCTGGGTCGAGAGCGGGTCGGTCGCCACGTTCCCCGAGGACCCGGTCCTGGCCATCGACGGGGGCGCCGACGGGCTCGACCTGGCGCGAGCCTGCGCCGGGGTCGCCGCCGAGCACCTCGAGCTCGGGGGAACGCTGCTGCTCCAGCTCGGCACCGCCGAGCAGTGCGACACGGTCGCGCACGAGTCCTCGCCCGCACTGGTCGAGAGCGGGCGACGTGAGGGCGAGCGGGGCTGGGTGCTCGCGCTGCACCGTCGAGCTGATTCTCAGCCGGACCGGCAAGCGGACTCGGGCTGAGGCACTGGGGCGCCTCGACGCCCGAGCGCCCGCGCCGTCACCAGCGCCGCCGCGGCGACCAGCCAACCCGCGACCACGTCGACGACGTAGTGCTCCCCGGTGTAGACGAGCGTCCACGCCATCGCGAGGACGTACGCCGTCAGCGCCACCCGCACGCGGCGGCCGACGACGGGCCAGAGGAACAGCGAGACGAGCATCGCCGCACCGGCGTGCAGCGAGGGCATCGCCGCCACCGGGTTGCTGTCGCTCTGTCCCAGGGCGGTCACGTGACCGACCCAGTCGAGGTGCACGAGCTCCCAGCCCCGCTCGGTGAGACGCGAGACCGGCCCGATCTCCCCCTGCTCGGAGGCGAGCCACGGCGGCGCCGCCGGGTAGAGCACGTAGCCGGCGGTCCCGATCGTGGTGAAGGCGACGACGGCGGCTGATCCAGCTGCGGAAGCGCGACCGCATCGCGAACCAGACGACCGCGGTGAGCAGAGGGAACGCGACGAAGTGCGTGGCGTAGACGATCGCGCCGAGGGTGTCGTACCACTGCGCGGAGCCCGAGGCGAGGCGCTGCTGCAGCCACACCGTCGGCACCTCGCCGCCCGGGGTGCGGTCGACCTGCGCCGGACCCGCGACGTGGGCGGCGATGCCGAGACGGTTGGGCTGCGACGTCGGCCCCAGCTCGATCGGCGCGCTGACCCATCCCGCGAGGGCGTAGGCCAGCAGCACCAGGCTCAGCGGCGACCAGGCGATGAGCAGCTGAGCGACCGGCCCGTGCGAGGTCGGGGCTGCTGCGGGCCCGGCACCGTCCGTCCTACCTGCGGCCCGCGCCACGCGCCCGACCGAGCTTGTGCGTGCCGTCGCACCAGGGCGCGCGCGACGTGCGACCGCACCGGCAGACCGCGCACACCGGACGGGTCGAGCGGTGCACGACGCCGTCCTCGTCCTCGACGACCACGTCACCGCGCAGCAGCATCGGGCCGCCGGCGACGAGGACCACGTCGGGGCGCCGGTCCCCCGAGTCGCTCACGCGGCGACCGACGCCCAGGAGTCCAGCAGGTCGGTCGCGACAGCGGTCTCCATCGCCAGGCAGGTCCAGGCCCCGAGCAGCACGTCACCGGCCAGCGACGGCTCCGCGGCCACCAGCGCGCCGCACACGTCGCGCAGCGCGAGGTGCTCGTGCACGGCGTCGGCCTCGATGTGCTCGTCGTAGTAGGCGACCAGCTCCTCGGCGTAGCCCAGCCGGTCCAGCCCCTGTGCCATCTGGCGCGAGGGTAGCGAGCTGGTCGCCTCGAACGCAGCGAAGTGCCCCAGCGCCGCGCCGCGCAGTCGACGCTGCAGACCGAACATGCTCATCGCGCAGTTCTGCTCCAGCGTCGCGGTGCTCGCCTCGGCGAGGTGGGCGCCGTACGCCGCGTCGATGCCGCTGGCGCGCAGGCCGTCCTCGAAGAGGCGGTGGTGCATCCGGGTGGCGTCGCCCGCGCCGTACTCGTCGAACTGGATCTCGACCAGCGCGGCCTTGACCGTCGCGTCCAGCCGTGGCACGACCCAGGCGGTCGGATCGGCCTCCTTGAGGTGGTAGAGCGAGCGCTGCCGCAGCAGGCGGTCGACCTCGTCGCGCGTCGCACGGACCTGCACGTGGCGCGCCAGCGACGGCCCGTCGTCGGCGGCGATCAGGTCCTCGATGCCCGCCACCACGTCGTCGCACTCGGCCGGTCGCCGGGCACGCGTCGCGCAGTCTCCGCTCGAGGTCGCCCTCCAGACGCAAGCGCGCCGCCACCAGCGCGGGCTGCCACTCGTGGCGGTCGTCGACGTCGTCGAAACCGCGGTAGTGCAGCTCCTGGAGCGTCCACAGCGACAGGGCCGCGTCGTGGCGGTCGGATGCCGCAGGCAGGACACGCTCGTCGCCGAGCGGGTCGGCCCGCAGGGCCGTGACGACCGCCGAGGACAAGGTGCCGACGGGAGCGGGGAGGTCCATCAGCCGTCCAGCTTGTTCAACACGTTCGTCATGTCGTCCTCGGTGTCGGAGCCGATCTTCTCGAAGACCAGCTTGACGGCCGGGGCGGCCAGCTTGGCGGCACCCGACATCTCGATCACGGCCTCGTAGGTGACCTGGCTGCCGGACCCGCTCGAGGCCGGCACGACGGTCATCGTGTCGGTCGACGTGGCGGTCTCGTTGCGCCCGACGATCACGATCGTGTCGTCGGTGAGCTTCTCCAGGGTGTAGGTCAGCTCGGTGCTGACCCCCGCGATCTTCGAGACGTTGTGCCACGACGAGCCGACGGTGATCGGACCGCTGTCGTTGCGGGTGCAGGACTCGGTGCCCGGGTCCCACTCCTCGGCGTGGCCGAAGTCCTTGAGGTAGTCGATCACGGTCTGCGGGGAGGGGCGGACGTCGAAGGTGCGAGAAACGGTCGTCATGCCTTCGACGGTAGGGATCACCCCCCGGGGCGCCACTACCTCCTCAGGGCGTA
>CAVUFK010000005.1:0-61207 GCA_963740745.1 uncultured Actinomycetota bacterium | reverse complement strand
TGATGGACTCGGACGACGGGCTCTCCAAGGCCGAGCGCGAGCTCGTCGTGGTCGCGACCTCGGGGCTCAACGACTGCCCCTACTGCGTGGTCGCGCACGGCGCCATCCTGCGGGTCCGGGCCAAGGACCCGCACCTGGCCGACCACGTCGCGACCAACCCGCGCGGCTGCGAGCTCGAGCCCCGGGCTTCGCGCCATCGTCGACCTCGCCCTGGCTCTGGCCGGCGACCCGGGAGCGTTCGGGGAGCCCGACCTCGCCGCGGCCC
Organism: uncultured Actinomycetota bacterium; assembly: GCA_963740745.1. Classification (GTDB taxonomy): domain Bacteria; phylum Actinomycetota; class Actinomycetes; order Propionibacteriales; family Nocardioidaceae; genus Nocardioides. The sequence continues at coordinate 60,942 of CAVUFK010000005.1, read as the reverse complement.
GTGCCGCCGGGCTGAGCGAGGACGAGATCTGGGACGTCGGCTCGATCACCGCGCTCTTCGCCGCCTCCAACCGGCTCGCCCACCTGACCGGGCTCCAGCCCAACCCGGAGTTTTTACGCAGCCTCGGCCGCTGACCGCCCGCGCCGCGTCGACCCGATGGGCGCGCTCGTCCGAGGCGCCGCCACGACCTGACCCTTCCCGGCGAGCTTCGCGGCGTACATCGCCCGGTCGGCACGCTGGAGCAGCGCGCTCGCCCGGGTGGCCGGGTCGAGGTCGGGATCCGTGGCCGGGTCGCAGCGCGCGACCCCGATCGAGATCGACGGGTCGAGCCGTCGGCCCCGCACGATCAGCGGCACCGCCACCTCACCCACCAGTCGTGCGGCGACGAGGTCGGCGTCGTGGGCCTCGGGCAGCAGGACGGCGAACTCGTCGCCGCTGAGCCGGGCGACCGTGTCCGCGCCCCGTACGCCGGCCAGCAGCCTCGCCGCGACCTCGGCCAGCAGGGCGTCGCCCACGTCGTGACCGTGGGAGTCGTTGACGGCCTTCAGGTCGTCGAGGTCGCAGAACAGCACCGCCACCCCGGTGTCGCGACGGCGCAGCGCCTGGTCGAGGCGTTCCCCGACAGCGACCGGTACGCCAGCCGGTCAGGGCGTCGTGGGTGGCCTGGCGCTGCAGCGCGTCGCGCGCCTGGGCCAGCGCGGCGAGCAGACGGCGGCTCTCCAGCAGCTCCAGCAGCTGCCGGGCCACGACGACGGCGATCCGGGGCCAGACACAGGACCGTTGCTCACGTAGGAGGCCCCGGTGACCCGGCTCGCCCCGAGGGAGGCCACGGCGACGAGCAGGGCGGCGTAGGGCAGCAGGAGCTGGAGCAGCGACCGCCGGCGCTCGGACACGACGACCTCCCCGGACCCGGCACGCGGTGCGGCCCCGAACCCCGCAGCCGCCACCCAGGCGAAGCCCCGGACCCAGCCGCCGGTGATCAGCTCAGCCGAGCTGTAGGAGCCGGCGCCCACGAGGAAGACGTAGGCGCTGTCGGCCACCGCCAACGCACCGAGGCCGAGGGCCAGCGCGACCAGCGTGGACCGCTCGGCCCGGCTCGCGCGCACCAGGGCGAGCAGGACCAGCGTGGCCAGCACGAGGTCTCCGAGCGGGTAGGCGAGCGAGAGGGCGAAGGGCAACCAGGACCCGGCACCGGCCTCCAGCACGGAGCCGAGCGTGGTGACCCACGAGACGACGAGCAGGGAGCCGGCCAGGATGGCGCCGTCCAGGACGTCGCGGCTGCGGGCCACGAGCTGGTCGTGCTGCGTGCCCAGCCAGCGCACCAGCCCGACCCCGGCCAGGGCCGGGAAGAACAGGAAGCCGACGTCGGCCAGGGAGGGGAAGGGGGCCTCGCGTCCGAGGTACACCTCGTAGACCGACCACACGAGCTGCCCCGCGGCCCAGCTCGCGCAGCCGGCCGCGAGCCAGCGCCATGCCGAACGACGGTGGGCGCTCGAGCCCCGGGCGGCGGCCAGGCACCCGACGGCGGCGGCGGTCGCGGCAAGGAGCTGCGCGCCGTCACTGACGACGAGCAGGACGGTCGGGTCGAGGCCCGGAAGGCGGATCACGCCGAGGAAGGCGACGCCGAGCAGGGTGGCGAGGGCGAGGGAGGGCCAGGTGCGCACGGGTCCTCCTCGTCGTGAGGCTTCTGGTTGATCCAGGGTCGCAGTCCGTCGGGGTCGGCGCAGGCGTTTCGGGCGATCCCCCCTTCCCCGTTCGGCGGCGGCGAGGCGGGGTGGGCTGGTATCCATGACGCGTCGGCCAGCGCCGCACCCCGCACCCCGCACCGCACCCCTCACCGCCACCCCCACAGCACCGGAGCGTCATGACCAGCCCGCACCGGACCCGTCGACGCCGCCGCGCCGTACGTCGGGTGGCCGCGGTGCTGTTCGGGGTGGTCCTCGTCCCCGGCCCCGTGAGCGGGTGCCAGGTCGAGCCGGCCTCGACCTCCGGCGACCCGCCGCCCCGGACCGGCAAGCGGGCGGGTGCCGGCGCACAGCCCGCCGTGGAAGGTCGCGCCGAGCCGGGGGAGCAGGTGCGCACGACCCTGAGCGAGGCCGTCGCAGCGCTGCCGGTCGCGCGGGAGCGGCGTACCGGCTACGACCGCGACCTGTTCGAGCACTGGGTCGACTCGGACGCGAACGGCTGCGACACCCGCGACGAGGTGCTGCTCACCGAGAACCGCTCGCCCGACGCGCGCCTGGACGCGGACGCTCCCGGGTGCGACCTGCTCGACGGCCTGTGGCGCTCCTACTACGACCGGGTGGTCACCGAGGACGACTCGGAGTTCGACGTCGACCACCTCGTCCCGCTGGCCGAGGCCTGGGACTCCGGCGCGGCCGCCTGGTCGCCCGCACGCCGCCGCGCCTACGCCAACGACGTCGGCGAGCGACGCTCCCTGGTGGGCGTCTCCGCCTCGTCCAACCGTGGCATGGCCGACGACGACCCGTCGCAGTGGCTGCCGACCTACGGCACCTGCGTCTACGTCTCGTCGTGGACCGCGGTCAAGGTGCGCTGGTCGCTGAGCGTCGACCGCCGCGAGAAGCAGGCCCTGGCCGCGCTGACGGACCCCGCCGCCGGGTGCGGCGAGCGGCGCCTCACCGTCACCGTCGCCCGGGTCGTCGACGGACCCGACGGCGTCCGCACCGCCGACGAGCGGGCGTCGCTGCGCGACCGCTACCTCGACACCCCGCCGACCGGCGCCGTGCCCCGCGCACGCCCCTCGACCTGCGCCGAGGCGAACGCGGCCGGGCTGGGGCCGTTCGTGGCCGGTCGCGACCGGCGCTACGCATGGTTCGACGATGCCGACGGCGACGGGGTGGTGTGCGAGCGGTGAGGAGTGGGCGAAGTCGACGGAGCACCGCGCATGAGGCACGATCGGCCCCATGCCACGGCCGAGCAAGCACCGGGACCCGTCCCGGGCGGGCCGACCCGTGCTGAGCGCCGCGCGGTCCCGGCTGGGCGCGGTGGCCGACGTCGTACGCCGCCGGCGGGTCCTGGCGGCCGTCCTCGCGCTCGTGCTCGTGGTCGGTGTCGGCGGTGCGTCCTTCGCGCTGCTGGCCACCGGCCCGCGGGCCGGTGGTGACGCCCCCGTCCTCAGCGCCGCGACCGACGAGGGCGCGGCAGCCCTGGAGGCGCCGGAGGCGCCGGTGGCGGCGGGGCGGGTCCCCGCCGCTGGCGCGCGCTCGCGCATGGCCGCCCTCGAGCTCGGCGACGGTCCGCGACGGGTGCTGCCCGCCGGGCCCCCGTTGAAGAAGGTCCCGCCGAAGCCCGAGCCCATCGACACCGGTCTGAGCGACCTCGCCGCGGCGGCGGAGGGCGCCGTCGGGAGCGAGGACAGCACCAGCTGCACCCCCGGATCGCCGACGACGCTGACCATCGCGACGTACAACATCCTCGGGGCGGGCTCGCGCAACGGCGGCGGCAACGATCTCGGCCGGGTCGTGAACGACCTGCGTGCGTGGGGCGCGGACGTCGCGATCCTGCAGGAGGTCTACCGCTTCGGTGGCGACGCGGCCCGCAAGGACCAGCCGGCCCAGATCGCATCGGCGCTCGGCGCGGGCTGGGCCTTCGGGTTCAACGCCCGCAAGGGCGGTTCGACGCAGTACGGCACCGCGGTCATCTCGCGCTACCCGATCGTCGAGCAGGCCAACGTGCCGCTGCCCAACGCCGGCGGCGGCGAGCCGCGCGGGGTGCTGCGGGCGACCGTCGACCTCGGCGGCAGCCGCCTCGACGTCTTCGACACCCACCTCCAGCCCGGGTCGGACTCGCTCAAGCTCGCCCAGGCCCGCACCGTCGCCGGGGTCATCGGAGCCCGGCGTACGGCGACCGGCAACCCGGCGGTCCTCGGCGGTGACTTCAACTCGATCCCGACCAACGCGGTCGCGGGCGTGCTCGGCAGCGTGCTGCGCGACGTGTGGTTCGACGTCGGCTCCGGCGCCGGCTTCACCCACCCGGCGGGCGGCCCCAACGCCCGCATCGACCGGCTCTACCACTCACCCGAGGTCGTCCCCCTCTCCGCCGGCGTGCGCCCCGCGACCGCCTCGGACCACAACGGCGTCACCGCCACCGTGCGCGTCGACGGCAGCGGCACCACCTGCCCCTGACCCGCCTGACCTGGCCCTGGTGACCGGGACGATAGTCCTTCCCAGGGGTGTATCACCCGGGTCCGGCGCGCGGGCACCCTGTCGGTGAGGTCGGCGGCCCCGGACTCCGAGACTTACGCAGACCCTCGGGGAGATTGCCAGCATGGGGACCGGGGTCGCTGATCTCGCCAGTCCGCTGCGCACGTCGTCGTCGCACGCGGCCCACCGGCCCCAGGAACACCCGGCCGGCCGGGTGTCGCCGAGCATGTCGGCTGTTGCAACGGGCGACATGCTCGAGAACAGGCCGACAAGGTCGCTCACCCGCCCGCCGCGCCCCGGGGGAATGCCCGAGGCCGGCGATGAGTTCAAGGTGCTCGGACGGTCCGTACGAGACGAGGCACGTCCTGCCTTCCCTCACTCGTCCAGGAGCTCCTTCGTGACCATCAACCCCGTGCGGGCGGCGCGCTCACGCGCCACCGCGACCCCCTCGCCGTACCCCGCCCTGCGGTGGCTGGTGCTGGCGACCTTCGTGGTCATCCTGAACGAGACGATCATGGTCAACGCGATCCCGCGGCTGATGGTCGACCTCGAGGTCAGCGCCCGTTCGGCGCAGTGGATCTCGACCGCCTTCATGCTCACGATGGCCACCGTGATCCCGGCCACCGGCTGGTTCCTGCAACGCGTCACGACCCGCCAGGCCTTCGCCACGGCGATGGGGGTGTTCCTGACCGGCACCGCGATCTCGGCGGTGGCACCGACGTTCGGCGTGCTCGTGGCGGGACGGGTCGTGCAGGCGGCCGGCACCGCGGTGATGCTGCCGCTGCTGATGACCACGCTGATGACGATCGTGCCCGCCCACGACCGCGGTCGGGTGATGGGCAACGTGACGCTGGCGATCTCGGTCGCCCCCGCACTCGGGCCGACCATCTCCGGCCTGGTCCTGGGCTTCGCCCCGTGGCGCTTCCTGTTCGTGCTGGTCCTGCCCGTCGCCGGCGCGATCACGTGGGTCTCGCTGCGCTACCTCGTCGACGTCGGCGAGACCCGCGAGAGCTCGATCGACTGGGCCAGCGTGGTGCTGGCCGCGCTCGGCTTCGGCACGCTCGTCTACGGTCTGAGCCGCATCGGCGCGGACGGCGGGTTCCTGCCCGCGCCCGTGCTGGTCGTCGCCGGTCTCGCACTGATCGCGGTCTTCGTGTGGCGCCAGCTGGTCCTCCAGCGCCGCGACGCGCCCCTGCTCGACCTGAGGGTGCTCACCCACCGCACCTACGCGGTCGGGATCTCGGTGCAGGCCGTGAGCTTCCTGGCGATGATGGGCGCGATGATCCTGCTCCCGCTCTACCTGCAGGAGCTGCGCGGGCTCAGCCCGCTGCAGACCGGCCTGCTCGTCGCCCCCGGTGGCCTCGCGATGGGCCTGCTCGGCCCGCAGGTCGGCAAGGCCTTCGACCGGGTCGGCGCCCGCCCGCTCGTGGTGCCCGGCTCGATCGCCGTGGTCGTCGGGCTCGCGCTGCTCAGCCGCGTCGGCGAGAGCACGGCCTACGTCGCCATCCTCGGTCCGCACGTCCTGCTCATGCTGGGCCTGGCCGGCCTGTTCACGCCGGTGTTCACGCTCAGCCTCAGCGCCCTGCCGGCCCACCTGTACTCCCACGGCTCCTCGCTGCTGGGTACGACGCAGCAGGTCTCCGCCGCGATCGGCACGGCGGTCTCGGTGACCGTGCTGGCCTCGCGCTCGGCCGCGCTCGCGGCCGGCGGCGCGACCCCGGGGGCTGCCTTCGCCGGGGGCGTGCAGTGGGCCTTCGGTGCCGCTGCCCTGATCGCGCTCGTCGTGGTCGGGCTGGTCTGGCTGCTGCCGTCCCGACCGACCGACGGGGAGGACGGCGGCGACGCACGCGCCGCTGCTCACGAGCCGGCCGTCGACCGCGCGGCCGGCGCGACGTCCGCCTAGCGGACGCCGAGCCGCTGGAGGTGGGCGCTGGTGAAGCAGCGCTCCGGGTCCAGCCGCTGCGCGAGGTCGTGGAAGTCGTCCAGGCGCGGGTACGAGCGGCGTACGGCCTCGGCGTCGTGGGCAAGCGACACCTTGCCCCAGTGCGGGCGGGGATCGAAGGGCGCCAGGACCCGCTCGACGGTCTCGAGCGCCGGCCGTACGTCGTCGAGGTCGTGGACCCAGGTGAAGTGGGTGGCGACGCTGTCGCGTCCACCGCACGGGCTCAGCCACAGCTCGTCACCGGCGATCGTGCGCATCTCGAAGACCTGGAGTGCGGGTGCGATGGCCTCGCGGTGCTCCTCCAGGGCGGCGATCGCGGCGCCGGCGTGCTCGCGGGGCAGCAGCAGCTCGGACTGCAGCTCCTCGCCCACGCTGGGGGTGAACTCGATGCGGAAGTGCGGCAGCCGCTCGTGCCAGGGTCCGGGCTGCCCGAGCTGGCTCGTGGTGGCCGCGGGGTCCTGACCGGGCACGGGGTGGACGGGCTCGTTCGCCGGTCGGCCGCCCCAGCGCCAGTCGGCGGCGGCCTTGTCGGCGGGGGAGTCGGTGCGCTGCTTGCGCCACACCGAGTCCAGCGTCGGGCGCCCGGAGAAGGTGTGGAACAGGCTCACGCTCGTCGCCGAGGCCAGCATCTGCTCGGCGTGCCCGACCGCGTCGGCGACCGGCACGTCGAGGAGCACCTCCTGGCTCACGTCGTACGTCGGCTCGACGGCCAGCCACAACCGGGTCACGACCCCCAGCGCGCCGAGCGAGAGCACCGCCCCGCGGAAGTCGTGGTGGCCCGCCGCGAGGTGGACCAGCTCGCCGTCGGCGCGGACCAGGTCGACCGCCACGGCTGAGGCGGCCAGGCAGCCGAGCTCCGACCCGGAGCCGTGGGTGCCGGTCGCGCAGGCGCCCGCGACGCTGATGTGGGGCAGTGAGCCGAGGTTGGGCAGCCCCCACCCCTGCTCGTGCAGCGCCGTCGCGACCTGGGCGTAGGTCCAGCCACCGGGGACCGCCGCGACGGCGCCACCGCCGGACCGGGACGGGGCGACCTCGACGGTCAGGTCGAGGTCGGCGGTGGAGACCAACAACCCCGTCGTGTCGGCCACCGCCGAGAACGAGTGCCCGGTGCCGAGCGCGCGGACCAGCCGCGCGTCGCGCACGATCTCCTGCAGCTGCTCGACGCTGGTCGGGCGACGCAGCTCGCTCGCGGAGAAGACGACGTTCCCGGCCCAGTTCCTCAGCGCTTCGGTCTCCATCCCGGCAGCGTGCCACGGCCGCCGGGGTGGGGCGGACCTCCCCGGTCGGCAGGGGAGGCTGCCGCTTGACGGGCGAGATCGCACCCGGTGAGCGGCGACATCGCCCGACGCGAACGGCCGGCTACTCCGGTACGGCGTCGTGGATCGGCTCCGCGGGCAGCTTCTTGACCTTGCGCGTCCGCCGCCGGCGGCTGGGGATCATCGAGCGCATCTCCTCCAGCTTGCCGAAGCACAGCAGCCGGTCGCCCGCCTCGAGGATCTCCTGCGAGCTCGGGTTCGGGATGACGCCCGGCCCACGCTGGAGCGTCAGCGCGGTGATGTCGCGCTCGCGCAGCCCGGAGTCGCCGAGGCTCTTGCCGACCATCTCCCAGGCGTCGTGCACGAGGATCTCGGCCACGCCGTAGCCGGTCGAGACGGTGAGTCGCTGGCGTACGTCGATCTCGGGGAAGCCGACCTGGTTGTCGATGAAGTCGATGATCGCGCCGGCCACGTCGAGGTTGGTCGCGGTCTCGATGCCCTCGAGGCCGGGGGAGGAGTTGACCTCCATCACCAGCGGCCCGTCGTCGCCCTCGAGCATGTCGACCCCGGCGACGCGCAGGCCCATGATCTGGGCGGCACGCACGGCGGCCTTCTCGTACGCCGGGTCGAGGTCGACCGGCTCCACGGACCCGCCGCGGTGCACGTTGGAGCGGAACTCGTCGCCCTTGGCCACCCGCCGCATCGCCGCGACGACGCGGTCGCCCACGACGAGGGCGCGGATGTCGCGGCCCTTGGACTCCTTGACGAAGCGCTGGATCAGCACGTTCTGCCGGGTGCTGGTCAGGGTCTCGATGATCGCCTCGGCGACCTTGATCTCCGGCGCCAGGATCACCCCGATCCCCTGGGTGCCCTCGAGCAGCTTGATCACGACCGGCGCCCCGCCGACCCGCTCGATCGCGGGGATCACGTCGGCGCGGTCGCGCACGAACGTCGTCGCCGGCATCCCGATGTTGTGCCGGCTCAGGATCTGCGTGGCACGCAGCTTGTCGCGCGAGTTGGCGATGCCGTAGGAGGTGTTCGGCGTGTAGACGTCCATCTGCTCGAACTGCCGGACGACGGCGGTGCCGAAGTAGGTCACCGAGTTGCCGATCCTCGGCAGGATCGCGTCGTAGGAGGAGAGTCGCTTGCCGCGGAACTGCAGGTCCGGCTCGTCGCCGGTCAGGTCGATCCCGAACCGCAGCGTGTTGAGGACCTTGACCTGGTGACCCCGGTCGAGCGCCGCGGTGCGCAGCCGCTGCGTACTGTACGAGCCCAGCGCACGGGACAGGATGGCGAGCTTCATGGCTCCTCGGGAGGGTGGACGGCGAGTGCTGAGCGAGCCTAGTTACACGGTCGCGGGATGGCGCGAGTGGGTGAGTCTGCCCCAGGTCCGTGTCGCGTGGGTCAAGGCCAAGCTGGACACGGGGGCACGGTCGTCGGCCATCCACGCCTTCGACCTGAGCGAGCACGTCGTCGACGGCGAGGAGCGGGTCCGGTTCGTGGTGCACCCGTGGCAGGAGGGCGACCTGGACGCGGTCACCGTCGACCTGCCGGTGATCGACCGCCGTGAGGTCCGCTCCTCCAACGGCCAGGTCGAGGAACGCCTCGTGGTGCCGATGCAGATGCGGCTCGTCGAGCGTGAGATCACCGCCGAGATGACCCTGAGCCGGCGTGACGAGATGGGCTTCCGGATGCTCGTGGGTCGCGAGGCGCTGCGTCAGGACTTCCTCGTCGACTCGGCGCGCTCCTACCTCGGCGGTCGCCCGCCGCTCGCCACCCGGCGTCGCAACCGGGGACGCTGAGGAGGAGCAGGTGGCGCGCGAGTCCTTCGAGATCGGCCCGGTGCGGGTGCGCGCCGGGCAGCAGCAGGCGGTGACCCTGCCGATCACCCGGCTGGTCACCGGCGCCGACGTCGACCTTCCGGTCCGGGTGATCCACGGCCGCGAGGACGGTCCCGTGGTGTGGGTCAACGCCGCCATCCACGGCGACGAGGCGGTCGGTGTGGAGGTCGTGCGCCAGGTGCTCGCCGGACTCGACCCCAAGACGATGCGCGGCACCGTCGTGGCGATCCCGATCGTCAACGTGCTCGGCTTCATGTCCGGCAGCCGCTACCTGCCCGACCGGCGCGACCTCAACCGGTCCTTCCCGGGCTCGCCGCGCGGCTCGCTGGCCTCGCGGATCGCGCACCTGATGATGACCGAGGTGGTCGCCAAGTGCGAGGTCGGCCTCGACCTGCACACCGGCTCCGACCGGCGTACGAACCTGCCCCAGATCCGCGCCGACCTCGAGGACCCGGTCACCCGGGGCCTGGCCGAGGCCTTCGCGGCCCCGGTGATGCTGCACGCCCGGCTGCGGGACGGGTCGCTGCGCAGCGCGGCCCGCGAGGTCGGCGCCAAGGTGCTGCTCTACGAGGCCGGCGAGGCCTGGCGGATGGACGACTGGGCGATCGACGCCGGCGTGCTCGGCGTACGCCGCGTGCTCGCGCACCTCGGGCTGACCGGCCCGGTCGACGAGGACCCGCCGGCGCCGAGCGCCGCCTCGTGGCGCTCGGGGTGGGTGAGGGCGAGGGGCACCGGCATGCTCCACCTCGAGGTCAAGCTCGGCCAGCACGTCGAGAGGGGTGAGCGTCTCGGCGGCCTGTTCGACTCGCTCGGCCGCCGGGTGCGCCTGGTCCACGCCGACCGGGCGGGGGTCGTGGTGGGCCGCGCCGAGGCGCCGCTGGTCAACGGCGGCGACGCGGTCGTCCACATCGCCGAGGTCGAGCGCGCCCGCGACGTCGACACCCCCGAGGACTCCGCCGACCCACCCCTGGTCACCCCCGACCCCTGACCCCTGACGGACGGTGGTTGAGGAGGCGCGCCCAGCGAGCGTCTCGAAACCCGGTGAGCCGTACGTCGGCCCGGTGACGGAGGGCTCGAGGCTCAGCCGTGATCACGCGCGTCGATCCGGCGTCGGGTGGATAGTCCCTGACCTGACGGTCGTCCATCGGCCCTCGGGACGCCCCTGGTGTCAGGGACTATCTCGCCCCGGGTGGGCGCGGCGCCGCGACGGAGGAAGCCGTACGACGGCCCACGACCTAGCCTCGGGACATGGACCTCGGACTCACCGGAGCAGGCGCCCTCGTCACGGGCGGCAGCCGCGGGATCGGCCTGGCGGTCGGTCGCGCCCTGGCCGCGGAGGGGGCCCGGGTGGCGCTGCTCGGCCGCGACCCCGACGCGCTCGTCGCCGCCGCGGCCTCGGTCGGCGAGGGCACGGTCACCGTGCAGGCCGACACCACCGACGACACCGCCGTACGCGCGGCCGTCGACGAGGCCGCGACCGCGCTCGGCCGCCTCGACGTGGTCGTCAACGCCGCGGCCCCCCGCGCGACCCCGGGCGGGGCGCCGGGCCTCGACGGGCTCGACGACGACGACTTCCTGCGCAACCTCGACACCAAGGCGCTGGGCTACCTGCGCGTCGCACGCGCGGCTCGCCCGCATCTGCTCACCACCGGCGGCGGGCGGGTGGTCAACGTCAGCGGCATGAACGCCCGCGGCACCGGCTCGATCACCGGTTCGGTGCGCAACATCGCCGTCGTCGCGCTGACCAAGAACCTCGCCGACGACCTGGGTCCGCAGGGCATCGCGGTCAGCTGCGTGCACCCCGGCCTGACCCTGACCGAGCGCAGCGAGGGTGACGAGGCGTTCGTCGAGAAGGCCCGGGACAACGCCCTGGGCCGGGCCCTCGACGCCGACGACGTGGCCGCGCTGATCTGCTTCCTGGCCTCTCCGGTCGGCGCCGTCGCCAACGGCGCGGTGATCACCGCCGACGGCGGTCGCCCGGGTGGGATCTGGGCCTGAGTCGAGACCTACGGGCGGGTGGTGCCGTCCCACCCCCGCTGCTGCCTAGCATTTCGTCCGTGGACATCTGCGACGTCATCCTGACCCAGCACGCCGAGCAGCGGCTCCTGTTCGGCTACCTCGACGAGCTCGCCGACGAGCCGAAGGCCCTCGCCGCGGTGTGGGACCGCCTCGCCCGCCTCCTCGAGGTCCACGCGGCGGCCGAGGAGCAGTACTTCTACCCCGTCGTCCTCGAGGTCGGCCACGGCGCCGGCGGCGCCGACTCCGCCGAGGACGAGACCAAGGACGCGATCGGCGACCACAACGACATCCGCGACGCGGTCGCCGAGGCCGGCACGCACGACGTCGGCAGCGACGCCTGGTGGAAGGCCGTGATCGACGCGCGCCTGGCCAACTCCGACCACATGGCCGAGGAGGAGCGCGAGGACCTGGCCGACGTACGCCAGCACGCCTCGCTCGAGCGCCGTCACGAGATCGCGGTGGCGTTCCTGGCCTGGGAGGGCGAGCACCCGACGGGCGCGTCCTGGACCGGACAGGACCCCGACGAGTACGTCGAGCAGCACGGCCCCGACGCCTGAGGGACGTCGCGCCGGCCGGGTGAGCGCCCGCCCGGCCTCCGGGAGTAGACAGGGCCCATGAAGACACGACACATCGGCAACGACTCCGTCGGACGCGTCGAGGTGGGGGCCGTCGGCCTCGGCCTGATGACCTTCGACCAGTCCGGCACCCAGCCCCGCGAGCAGCTGCTCGCCACCGTGCGCACCGCCCTCGACGCGGGCGTCACCCTCTTCGACACCGCCGACGCCTACGGCTTCGGCGACGACGGCCCCGACGCCCAGGGCCAGAACGAGACCCTGATCGCCGGCCTGCTCGACGAGCTCGGTGTGCGCGACCAGGTGCTCCTTGCGACCAAGGGCGGTCACGTGCGCACCGAGGGCGGCGGTTGGGACACCGACTCCAGCGCCGACCACCTGCGCTCGGCGGTCGACGCCAGCCTCGGCCGCCTCGGGGTCGAGCAGATCGCGCTCTGGCAGCACCACCGCCCCGACCCCGACGTCGACTACGCCGACGTGATCGCGGTGCTCAAGGAGATCCACGACTCCGGCAAGGTCGCCCGGGTCGGTCTCTCCAACGCCGACCCCGACCAGATCCGGATGGCTCACGACGTGCTCGGCGACGCCCTCGTCAGCGTGCAGAACCAGTTCTCGCCGAAGTTCCGCAGCTCGAAGCCCGAGATCGAGGTCTGCGAGGAGCTCGGTCTGGCCTTCCTGCCGTGGAGCCCGCTCGGTGGTCTCAACGATGCCAAGGAGCTCGCCGAGAAGCACCCCGCCTTCGCGAAGGTCGCCGAGTCGCGCGGGATCAGCGCCCAGCAGGTCGCCCTGGCCTGGGAGCTGGCCCAGTCGCCGGTCGTCATCCCGATCCCGGGTGCGAAGCGGCCGCAGTCGGTCGCCGACTCCGCCGCCGCGGCCGACATCGAGCTCAGCGACGAAGAGGTCGCCGCGCTCGACGCCGACTGAGCGCGAGCGGCTCATCCACCGAAGGGCAGAAGTCACCCGGGGCCGATCGGCCCCGCGCGCCAGCGCAGGTCAGGGCCTCGGGGCTCGGACCGGGGTGGACTTCTGCCCTTCGCTGCATGCCGGCGCCCGCCCGGATTGCTGAGGCGGCGTTGAGAAGCACAAGGGTTGGCTGAGGATCGGGCCGTCATGGCATCCGAGTGGGGTGAGGCGACGAACCACCGGTGACGCGATGCCCACCGGCTCGCTCCCTCACCACCGAAAGGTCGTGCCTCATGCGCACCCCCACCACCCGCACCCGCCGTGGCCTCGCCACTCTCGCCACCGTCGGCCTGCTGGCCTTCCCCCTGGCCGCGTGCGGCAGCAGCAGCACGGAGTCCTCACCCGCGAGCTCGTCGAGCTCCTCCGCGGCCGCTGCTCCCACGCCCGTGGCCTCCGTCGACGCGCTGAGCGGCAAGAGCACCCAGATCATGCTGGACAAGGGCTTCCTGGATGCGCTGACCTCGCTCAAGCTCACGCCGGGCACCGTCGGCGACGCCGCCCTCAAGGGCTCGACGTTGAGCTTCCCGATCACGGGCGGCAACGTCACCGTCTTCACCAAGGGCGAGGTGTCGCCGTACGTCATCGGCCAGATCCAGCACGTCGGGTCCGGCTTGTCCCTCTCGGCAGGCGGCACCACGGTCGACCTGACCAACCTCAACGTCGACCCGGGGTCCTCGCGGGTCTACGGCGACGTCAGCGTCAACGGCAAGGTCGCCGTGCAGAGCGCCTTCCTCTTCCAGCTCGACGGTCGCACGCTGCAGCCGCTGGAGACCCAGGGCAGCACCGCGATCCTGCAGGGCACCAAGGTCGAGATCTCACCGGACGCTGCCGGGCTGCTCAACCAGACCTTCGACACCAAGGCCGTCAAGGCCGGGCTGCTGGTCGGCGTCGCGAAGATCACCGTCAACACGAAGTAGTCAGGCGGGTCGGCCGAGCCGTACGGGCAGCTCGGCCCATCCGCGCAGGATCCGGGTCCGGCGCCGCGTGCGGCCCGGTGCGAGCTGCAGGTCGGGGAAGCGGTCGAAGAGCGTCCGCAGCCCGACCTCGCCCTCCATCCGGGCCAAGGCCGCGCCGAGGCAGTAGTGCCGGCCCGACGAGAACGACACGTGCTCCTTGGCGTTCTCGCGGGCGACGTCGAAGCGGTCGGGGTCGGTGAAGACCTCCGGGTCGCGGTTCGCGCCGGCAAGCATCGTCGTGACGACCGAGCCGCGCGGCACCCTCTGCCCGGCCACCTCGGTGTCGGCCGTGCTCAGCCGCCCGGTCAGCAGCACGGGCGGGTCATGGCGCAGCACCTCGTCCACGGCGTTCGCCCACAGGTCGGGCTCCTCGCGCAGCCGCACCAGCTGGTCGGGGTGCTCGCGCAGCAGCACGATCCCGTTGCCGAGCAGGTTGACCGTCGTCTCGAAGCCCGCGGCCAGGACGAGCCCGGCGGTGGCCATCAGCTCCTCGTCGTTGAGCCCGCGACCGTCCTCGCGCGCCGCGACGAGCTGGCTCATCAGGTCGTCACCCGGGTTCTCCTGGAGCGCGGCGAGGTGCGTGCGCAGCCAGGCCTGGAAGGCGCTCAGGGACTTCTCGACCCGACGGAACTCCGGATAGGTCAGCCCGAGGTCGAGGCTCGGCGCGGCGCCCGCCCCGAAGTCGAGCACCCGGTCGCGCTCCTCCGGCGGCACGCCGAGGATCTCGGCGATCACCGTGACCGGCAGCTGGGCGCAGTACGTCGCCACGAGCTCGGCCGGGTCGCTCGGCCCGTGCGCGGCGAGCCCGTCGAGCAGCCCGTCGGCGATCTCCTGGGTGCGCTCGCGCAGCTTCTCGACCGCCTTGACCGTGAACACGCGGGTCACGAGCTTGCGGTAGCGGGTGTGGTCCGGCGGCTCGGTGACCAGCAGCGACGGCGGGACGAGCGGGCCGAGGCGGTGCGACTCCTCGGCCCACCGCGCCACCTTGCCGAGGGTGCCGCTGCCGGCGTCGAAGACGCCGGTGCGGAAGTCAGGGCTGGTCAGCACCTCCCTGACTGTCGGCAGGCTGGCCGTCAGGTAGCCGAACTCGCCCTGGTGGAGCCGGCCCGACGCCCGCACCTGTCCGATCAGCGCGCTGAGCCGGGCGGGGTCGCGGGAGACCGCGTTGCCCAGCAGCTGACCCTGGAGGTCGCCCCGGCGCGCGGCCATCCCCATCGCCGAGCGGGGCAGTGCGTGGGCCAGGCCCCAGCGCAGCGGCGGTCGCGCGAGGTCGGTGACGGGTCTCAGGACGGCGAGGTCGGCCATGCCCGCCATGATGCCCTCAGCCCCACAGGTCCGGGCCCGGACCTCCCGGTGAGCCCGGTCTCAGAGGTGACCCTCAGCCCGGCAGGACGTCGTCCCGCGCGGTGACGAGGTCCTCGGGCGCCGAGAGCCGCCACGCCTCGAACACCAGCTCGGCGAGCTCGTCGCGCTCCACCCCCTCGAGGTGGACCACGACCCAGCCGAAGGCGCCGGAGGTGAACTGCACCTCGAAGACCTCGGGCCGCTCCGCGACGAGGTCGAGCTGCTCGCCGATCAGCTGGCGCAGTCCCACCGTGCAGGTCGCCGGCCACAGGTAGGCCGCCGTACGACCCGAGGCGACGAACGCGCTGTAGCGCTCGCGGTCCTTGCGCTCGACGCCCGGCAGCTGGTGCACGAGGTCGAGGAAGTCGGCGATGGTGCTCACCGGCCCATCCTGCCGTTCGGAGATCGGCGGCAAGAAAAATAGCGCCGATCGAGGGGGGACGAAAGTCCTCATCGGCGTTACGATCCCTCACAACGCAGCGGCGGCCCACTCGGGACCGTCGGCGTCTTGCGACATGGGGTCGTCTGTGAGAACAAGCAACCGCTCATCCCGTCCGTTCCGCTCCCTGCTCGCCGGGGTGGGCCTGCTCGCCGCCGGCAGCGTCGTCGCCGTCGGCACCGGTGGTGCCGACGCGGCAACGCCCGCGGAGGGGACCGTCAGCGCCAGCTCGACGACGATCGCCTGGACCGGGGGACCGTTCGTCGCGCCGAACCTCACGGGGACCGGGCTCGACCAGCCGGACTGCACGGCACCGACCTCGTGCGACGACTTCACGCTGCACGTCGATGTGCCGGTGAGCTACGCGGCCGACCACAGCCTCGAGGTCTCGGTGGGCTGGCCCAACACCGCCGCCGACTTCGACATCTACCTCCTCGACGACCAGGGCAACGCCGTGGCGACCTCCGCCTCCTCGGCCGACCCCGAATTGATCATCGCCGACCCCACGCCCGGCGACTACACGGTGCGCGTGGTGCCCTACGCCCCGGTCGGGGAGTCCTACGAGGCGACGGCGCGCCTGACCACGCCGCCGGCCGACCCGGCCCCCAGCACCGAACGGGCCCCCGGCTTCCGTGACTACGCCGCGCCCAGGGACCTCAGCGACGACGTGAACAACGCCGGTGAGCCCTCGATCGGCAACAGCTTCAAGACCGGCGCGACGATGTACCAGGCCTACCTGTCGACCTTCAAGGTCCTCTTCGACAAGGCCGGCAAGGCGACGTGGAGCGACGTGTCCGCCACCGCCGCCAACGGCTGCGCCGCCGGCAGCACCCAGAGCCTCGACCCGATCCTGTTCACCGACCGCAGGACCGGGCGCACCTTCGAGTCGCAGCTGACCGGGGTCAACTCGCTGACCTGCTACACCGACGACGACGGCGGGACCTGGGCGCCGAGCACCGGGGGCGGGATCCCCAGCGGGGTCGACCACCAGACCATCGGTGGTGGCCCCTTCACCGCCGGCGGTACCGGCTCGCTGCCGACCACCGACTACCCCGACACCGTCTACTACTGCAGCCAGGACATCGCGACCGCGTTCTGCGCGGCCTCGCTCGACGGGGGCACCACGTTCGGCCCGGGCGTCCCGACCTACGACCTCACCCAGTGCGGTGGTCTGCACGGCCACGTCAAGGTCGCCCCGGACGGCACGGCCTACCTGCCGAACAAGTCGTGCGGTTCCACCGCCGCGGTCGCCGTCTCGACCGACGACGGACTGAGCTGGCAGGTCAAGAGCGTCCCGGGCACGACCCCGGGTGACTCCGACCCGTCGGTGGGCGTCGGCGCGAACGGGACGACGTACTTCGGCTACGTCGGCGCCGACGGCCGACCCGGCGTCGCGACCAGCGGGAACCGTGGCGACACCTGGCGCGACCTGCAGCCGGTCGGCTCCGACCTCGGCGTCAAGAACGCGGTGTTCCCCACCATGGTGGCCGGCGACGACGACCGCGCCTCGTTCGCCTACCTCGGCACCACCACGGGCGGGAACTACCAGGACATCGACACGTTCACCGGCGTCTGGCACCTCTACGTCAGCACCACCTACGACGGCGGCCGGACCTGGGTGACCAAGAACGCCACCGGTGCCGACCCCGTGCAGCGCGGCTCGATCTGCACCGGCGGGACGACCTGCGGCGACGACCGCAACCTGCTGGACTTCATCGACATGACCCTCGACGACCACGGCCGGGTGCTGGTCGGGTTCGCCGACGGGTGCATCGACGCCTGCGCGACGAGCACCGACCCCGCCGACAACGGACGCGACGCCTACGCCACGATCGCGCGTCAGAGCACGGGGAAGACGCTCTTCGCCAAGTACGACGACGCAGGCCCGGCGACGGCCCGCCGCACCAACGTGCGGGTGCGCTCGCTGCGGGTCGTGGCCCGCGACGGGGGCCGGTTCGTGGCTCGCTCGTCGATCGTCAACACCGGGCGACGCACCGTGCGCACCCGTGTCGAGTTCACCGACAACGGCAAGCGGGTCAGCATCAGCCGCCCGTTCTCCATCGCACCGCGGACACGTCACCTCGTACGGGCGCGGTGGACCAGGTCGCAGGGCAGCCGACACCGGGTGGTGTCCACCGTCGACCCGGCCGAGCGGATCCGCGAGCGCATCGAGACCGACAACAGCCGCACGCGCACCGTGAGGCGCCGCCGGTGAGGCTGGCGGCAGCGGCCGTCCTCGCCCTTCCCCTGCTCCTCGCGTCCTGCAGCAGCGCCGAGGGTGAGAGCGGGTCCGAGTCCGAGGCGGACCGTGCGGCCGAGGAGCAGCTGGGGGAGGTCGCCGACCAGTCGACCTGCGCGGACGAGGCCACCCCCGTGACCACGCCCTACGACGCGCCGTTCCCCGAGGACTGGACGTTCCCCCCGGACACGGTCGTCTACAGCGTCGAGGACCGTGCCGGCGTCGGGACGATCGCGACCGGGGTCAGCACGGCGGACTTCGACGACGTCCTGGCCTACCTCAACGCCGACGCCGTCGACGCGGGCTTCGCGATCACCTCGGGGGAGACCGAGGAGAACGACGCCGAGGCGAGCTGGGAGTCCGCGGACTTCTCGGGTCGCTGGAGCATCCGCAAGTCCGGCGAGTGCCCCGGCGAGATCGTCGTGCAGGTTCTCGCGGCGCCCGGCGGCTGACGGGTACTCCTGACGGGTGCTGCCGAGCGGTCCTCGGGCGACGTCCGGATCAGCTGCGGCGGGAGTCGTCAGCGCGGCTCGCGGGGGCCGGGCCACCGTCGGCGGTGCGGACCACGACGGCGTCGATGCGCCCCGTCGCGTCGGTGAAGACGTCGACGAAGTCGCAGTCCGGTTCCGCGGGCGCGGTGCTGACCCCGATCACCAGCACGGCCGCGTCGCGATCCGCGAGCGGGCCCGGGTAGCCCTGTGCGCGGCAGCGCACGCCCGAGACCCGTGCGATCGCGCCGGCGGAGACGTCGCCGCCACCGTCGAGCACCGAGACGTACGCTCCGGCGGACGGCTCGACGTAGACCAGGCCACCGTTCGGGTCGCTCTTCAGCCGACGCTGGCCGTCGGGGGAGGCCACGGCCGGTTCGCCCTGACGGACGCGCTCGGCGACCTCGTCGAGCGCGCCGATCGCCGAGTGGTCGCCCCAGGTGCCGCGCCGCGCGGCCTGGCCAGCGCTCACCGGGGCGTACCGCTGTCCGTCGACCCAGCGCTCGACCCGGCGCGCGAACTCAGGCGCCGGCCCGCCGCCCGTCGCGAAGTCGACCAGGTCGCGCCCCAGGCTGACGCCGGCGTCGTCGGGCGCGCAGTAGCCGAGCACGTAGCCCTCGCTCGTCCGACGCAGGTGAAGCGCGTCCCGCGCGGGAAGGAACCGACGGCGGTCGTCGACCTTGCTCGCCGGGTCGCAGCCGTCCTGCGGCACGGCCGAGCCGTCCGCGCTGATGGCGCTCGCGCCGGGCACCTGGGGCAGGCCGTCCCAGGCGCGGCCGACCGCGGCGCCGCCGGCCACCAGCAGGACCAGGACTCCCGCCCCGAGCACCAGCCCACGGCGTCGCCGGGAGGGACCCCGATCGGGCTCGGGGGCCTCGAAGGCCCCCCGGGCCCGGGCGCGGCGACGAGCCATCCGCACGGTGCTGCTCCTTGATCGGTCGTCCTGGGGGGTTCTGCGTGATCCTGGGTTCCGGGTCGTGGGGGTCGTGCTGGGGTCGTGCTGGGTCGTTCTCCTGGGTACGTGCTCCATCATGACGGGTCGCCCGCGGCCAGGGGGGACGAACCGTGACAACCGGTGGCCCGTCGGGCACGATCGCGTGATGAGCAGGCTGAGCCCGCGCCCGAGCCGCTGGCAGCGCCGGATCGAGGAGCTCGACCCGGAGGCCGACTTCGTCGAGATCTACCGGCTGCTGACGCTCTACGAGTTCCCCTGGGACCTCAACCAGTCGCTGAGCCTGGCGCTGTTCCGCACCTACGCCGTGCCGAGCATCGGTCGGCTGCTCGACGAGACGGGTCAGTTCACCGGCGCCTGCCAGCGTCGCTACGACGACACGGCGATGCTGCTCGAGGCGCCGCTCGTCGAGGGCTTCGAGAGTGTCTCGGGCCGCACCGCCGTGCGTCGGATCAACCAGATGCACCGGATGTACGACATCAGCGACGACGACCTGCGCTACGTGCTCGCGACGTTCGTGGTCGTACCGCGCCGCTGGCTGGCCGACCACGGCTGGCGCGACCTCACGCCCGGCGAGGAGCGGGCCAGCGTGCTCTACTTCTGCCGGCTCGGCCGGCACATGGCGATCCCCGACCTGCCAGAGACCTACGCGGGCTTCGCCGCGCTGATGGACGACTACGAGGCGCAGCACTTCGCCTTCGACGCGGGCTCGCGCCGGGTCGCGGACGCGACGCTGGCGCTGCTGGTGGGCTTCTACCCGCGCCCCGCGGCCCCGCTGGTCGAGCGGTTCAGCCGCGCGCTGATGGACCCGCCCCTGCTCGCGGCCTTCGGCTACGACGACCCGGGACCGCTCGCGCGCCGCCTCGCCCGCGCCGGGCTGGCCGCCCGGGCCCGGGTCGTGGCGGCGATGCCGGCCCGCCGACGTCCGCGCCTGGTCGGGGCCACCCCGCGGATCGCCGACTCGACGACCCCGCTGGCTGAGCGCGGCACCTTCGCCGGCGGCTGCCCCGCGCCGCGGCGTACGGCGTGAGCGTCGTCTCCCTGCGTCCGTCCCGTGGCGGGCCGCGGCCGCGCCCTGCCAGACTGGCCCGATGAGCGAGCAGTCCGTGACCCCGTCCGTGACCACGCCCGACCTCGTGCGCTTCGACGTCACGGCCGACGACCAGGCCTCGGTCGTCGCGGCGCTCGTCGGCGTGCTCGACGAGGCCGGTCGGCTGCTCGACGGTGAGCAGGTGACCGCGGACCTCATGGCGCGTGAGGCGGCCGGCTCGACCGCGATCCCCGGCGGCGTGGCCATCCCGCACGCCCGCTCGGCCGGCGTCGCGGAGCGGACCGTCGTCCTGCTCCGTCTCGCCTCGCCCGTGTCCTGGTCGGCCGGTTCTGCGCCCGTGGACCTGGTGATGGGTCTGTTCACCCCCGCCGGCGACAGCGACGGCTACCTCAAGCTCCTCGCCTCGCTCACCCGTGGGGTGGTCGGCCGGCTGCCCCGCGACGTCCGCGCCGCCGCGACGCCCGAGGAGGCCTCCGGGGTGCTGGCCGCCGCGCTGCGGTAGCCGTTGGCCCGCCGGGGTGCGGGTCGTGTGCCTCAGAACGCTCCAGAGCCGGTGCTCAGCCACACGACTCGCACCGACCCTCACGCCTACCTCAGACACCGCCGGGCGACGACGGGTTCGATCCCGGTCGCGTCAGCGCCCCATCGGACCCGTCGTGTGACGCCACCTGTGGGCTGGGCTCCCGAAACAGGCACCATTCGAGCCAAGGGTGAGCGGGCACTTGCTTCGGCGGCAACACTGGCGACATGTGCGAGCAGTACGGAGCGCGAGCACGGGGCGGTCGTGATGGCTGCCTCGACCTCGACGAGCAGCCGCCGGGCTGCCTCGACTGCGCGGCACGGGGGGACCAGCGTGCCTTCGCCGACCTCTACGACGCCACCGTCGGCCAGGTGCACCGGTTGGCCGTCCTGCTCACCGACGGCGACCGCGAGCGGGCCTCGGAGCTGGTGCGTCGCACGTACGGCGAGGTCTGGCGGCGCGCGGCGACCTACCGCGAGAGCGAGGGGCGGCCGCTGACCTGGGTGCTCGGGCTGACCCGGTCCCTGGCGCCGGCGGCCTGAGCCGCCATGATCTGCGGGTGAGCACGAGCACGCACGACACCGACGTGGTGGTCGTCGGCGCCGGCCTGGCGGGCCTGCGCTGCGCGACGGCACCTGGTCGGTCGCGGCCACGACGTGGTCGTCCTGGACCGCTCCGACGCGGTCGGCGGCCGGATCCGCACCGACCGGGTCGACGGGTTCAGCCTGGACCGCGGGTTCCAGCTGCTGAACCCCGCCTACGACGCCTGCCGCCGGTGGGTCGACCTCGACGCGCTCGCCCTCCAGCCCTTCGAGGCCGGCGTCGCGGCCCGCCACGAGCGCGGGCTGGCGCGGCTCGGCCACCCGATCGCGGAACCGCGGCTGCTCGTGTCGTCGGCCGCGGCCGGGCTGCGTCGTCCGCGCGAGCTGCTGGCGGTCGCGCGCTGGTTGGCTCCGCTGCTGCGAGCCCGCCCCGGGACTCCGCTGGCCGACACCCTGACCCGGGGCCCTGACCGATCGCTGAGCGAGGCGCTCGACGCCGCCGGCGTCGACGGGCTGCTGCGCGGGGTGCTGGACCGGTTCGTCGCCGGTGTCGTGCTCGAGGACGAGGGCTCGACCTCGCAGGCCTACGCCCTGCTGCTGATGGCGACGTTCGCCCGCGGTACGCCCGGGCTGCCCGAGCGGGGGATGCAGGCCCTCCCGGCGCAGCTGGCCCGCCCGATCGGGGATCGGGTCCGGCTGCACGTCGAGGTCGGTGGGGTGGTGACCTCCGGCGAGACCGCACTGGTGCACACCTCGGCCGGCACCTGGCGCGCACGCCAGGTCGTCGTAGCCGTCGACGCCGCCGCGTCGGTGGGGCTGCTCGGCGATCTCGCTCCCCTCGACACCCCGGGCACGAAGGGTGTCGTGACCTGCTGGTTCGCCGCGGACGCGGCGCCCAGCGACTCGCGCTCGCTCTTCGTCGACGCGCGCGCCCGCCCGGCCGGGCCGCTGGTCAACGCCGCGGTGGTGTCCAACCCGGCACCGTCGTACGCCCCCCGCGGCCGCCACCTCGTGCAGGCCTCGGCGCTGCTCGGCCCGGGCCGGCCGACGCCGACCGACGACGACGTACGCCGCCACGCGGGGGACCTGTTCGGCGCCGACCCGTCGCGCTGGGAGCTGCTGTGCCGCCACGAGGTGCCCCACGCCCTGCCCGACCAGGGCGCACCGCTGGTGCTGCGCAAGCAGCTGCGCGTCACCGACCGGGTCGTCGTCGCCGGCGACCACCGCGACACCGCCTCGATCCAGGGTGCACTCGTCAGCGGCCAGCGCGCGGCGCTCGAGGTCGCCCGCCAGCTGTGACGCCCGCCCGCCAGCTGTAACCCGGAGTTACTTCGCCTGGTCGTGCGTCGTGCGGCCGCACCAGGAGATGTAACTCCGGGTTACAGCTGGCCCCGGCGGTTGCCCTGACTGCCGTCTCGGAGGCGGTCGGCCAGCGCCCGACCCAGGTCGCGTCCCGAGCGCCACGCAGTCTCGACCTTCGGGCTCGCACCCCAGCCGTCGCCGCACACGCCGAGCCCGACGTCGTCGGGTCCGGGCTCCCCGAGCAGGTACGCCGCCTCGCGCTCGCCGGTCGGGCGGGCCAGCGACCACCGGTGCACGTGGGAGCCTGTCGGCTCGTCCGCGATGCCCATCACCCGGCGCAGCGCCGCCACGAGCGTGGGCCCGGCGGCCTGGGGGTCCTCGAGGTGGCGCCCGGCCAGCTCGGGTGTCGAGTGCGCGACCAGCACGGGGGCGTCGTCGTCGCGCCGCCGGCCGTCGTCGGCGATCCACGACAGGTCCGGGTCGCCGTTGACGAAGGCGCCGTCGAACCGGCCGGTGCCCGCCACGTCGTCCCAGGTCCGCGTCGGCCACCACGCCGCCAGGGCCAGGATCGGCTCCGAGTCCCGGCCCAGCGAGGCCTGCTCGCCCTGGAGGCCGTCGCCGATCAGCCGCTGCGCCTGGGTGTCGGGCATCGCGAGCACGACCGCAGAGGCGGGGACGCCGTCGACCTCGAGCCGGCCGTCGACCCGAGCGACCAGGCCCACCTCGCCCTGCTCGACCTCGACCTCGCCGGTCGCGGCGAGGTCCTCCACGAGTGAGCGCAGGCCCGCGGCCGCGCCGTAGCGCACCGGACCGGACTTGGTCGTCGGCTCCTCGTCCGCGTCGAGCACCGCGAAGGTGTCGGTCCAGGCGAAGGCGACCCCCCGCTCGACCCAGTCGTCGACCACGACCCGGAAGTCGTCGTCGCTCACCGTCAGGTACGACGCGCCCAGGTCGACCGGGCGCCCGTCGAGGCTCCGGCTGGCCAGGCGGCCACCGAGGCGTCGACCGCGGTCGACCACGCGGACCTCGATGCCGGCGGCCCGGAGCTCACGCGCACATGCCACGCCGGCGATCCCGGCCCCTACCACCACGACCGGATCCATGCCCCGAGCCTGTCACGGGCCCCGCGACGGCCCGCCCCTCCGCAGGGGTGTGGGCCCCGTCACGACGCGATAGGTTCGACGGCGGGTAGCGCTACGGTGCGGGTCCGGGCGCGCGGCGGCAGGAGGTTCTGAGGTGGACGACGAGTCGGTCGTGCCGGTGTTCTTCCTCTCCGACAGCACCGGGATCAGCGCGGAGACGATGGGCAACGCGATCCTGCTGCAGTTCCCCGACCTGCGCTTCGAGCGCACGACGATCCCCTTCATCACCACCGTCGACGAGGCCAGCCGGGTGGTGGCCATGATCGACGGCGTCGCCGACGGCCCGGCGACCCCGATCGTGTTCACCACCGCCGCCGAGGACGACGTACGCCTGGAGCTGCGCAAGACCCGCGCCCCGATCATCGACATCTTCGACGAGCACATGACCAAAGTCGAGGCGATCCTCGGACGGCGGGGCGCTCGCGAGGCCAAGCAGCTGCACGGGGTCGGCGACGTCAAGCGCTACAACACCCGGATGGCGGCCATCGAGTTCACCATCGAGCACGACGACGGACAGAGCGTGCGCGCCATGGAGCGTGCCGACGTGATCCTGCTCGCGCCCTCGCGCTGCGGCAAGACCCCGACCTCGATGTACCTCGCGCTTCAGTACGGCCTGTTCGTGGCCAACTACCCGCTCGTCGACGAGGACCTCGACAAGGCCGACCTGCCGCGCCCGGTCGAGCCGTTCCGCGAGCGCTGCTTCGGGCTGACGACCAACTCCGACCGGCTCAGCCGGGTGCGCGGCGAGCGTCGCGCCGACTCCCGCTACGCCTCGCCCGACCAGTGCCGCTGGGAGCTGCGAAAAGCCACCCAGCTCTTCCGCAGCCACCGGGTCCCGATGATCGACACCTCGGCGAAGTCGGTGGAGGAGATCTCCGCGCTGATCATGCAGACCCTCAGCAACCGCGCCGGTGTCGGCGCGCGTCGCGGCACCGCCAACCCGACCAGGACCCGCACCTCCGGAGGATCACGATGACCACACCCTCAGACCAGCAGGCCTCGCACGTGCGGTGGTTCTCCGAGATCGGGATGGACGACCTCGACCAGGTCGGCGGTAAGAACGCCTCGCTCGGCGAGATGGTCTCCAACCTCTCCGACCTCGGCGTGAACGTGCCCGACGGGTTCGCCACGACCGCGCAGGCCTACCACCACTTCATCGGCGACACCGGGCTCGCCGAGCGGATCTCCGGCCTGGTCGACGACCTCGACACCGAGGACACCCGCCGGCTGGCCGAGGTCGGCAAGGAGATCCGCACCGCCGTCGTCGAGCAGGAGTTCCCCGAGGACCTCGAGCGTGACATCCGCGCCGCCTTCGAGCAGCTCGTCGAGAAGTCCACCGGTGAGGACGGCGCCGAGCCGAGCTTCGCCGTACGCTCCTCGGCCACCGCCGAGGACCTGCCGGACGCCTCGTTCGCCGGTCAGCAGGAGACCTTCCTCAACGTGCGCGGGATCGACGCGGTGCTGCTCTCGATCCGCGAGGTCTACGCCTCGCTCTACAACGACCGCGCGATCGCCTACCGCGTGCACCACGGCTTCGCCCACGGCGACGTCGGGCTCTCGGCCGGCGTGCAGCGCATGGTGCGCTCCGACATCGGCTCCTCCGGCGTGATGTTCACGATGGACACCGAGTCCGGCTTCACCGACGCCGTCTTCGTGACCTCCGCCTTCGGCCTCGGCGAGGGCGTCGTGCAGGGAGCCGTCAACCCCGACGAGTTCTACGTCTACAAGCCGGCCCTCAAGCTCGGCAAGCCCGCGATCCTCAAGCGGGGCATCGGGGCGAAGGCGACCAAGATGGTCTACACCGAGGACACCGAGGTCGGGAAGACCACCGAGTTCGTCGACGTCGACCTCGCCGACTCCCGTCAGTTCTCCCTGACCGACGACGACGTCCTCGAGCTGGCCCGTCACGCGGTGACCATCGAGGAGCACTACGGGCGACCGATGGACATCGAGTGGGGCAAGGACGGCCTCGACGGCGGGCTCTACGTGCTCCAGGCCCGACCGGAGACCGTGCAGTCGCGGCGTACGGGCGCCCTGGAGCGGTTCACCATCGAGCGCTCCGTGACCAAGGGTGCCGAGGTCGTCGTCGAGGGTCGCGCGATCGGGCAGAAGATCGGCGCCGGTGCGGTGCGGGTGATGAAGTCGCTCGACGACATGCACGAGTTCGAGGAGGGCCAGGTCCTCGTCGCCGACATGACCGACCCCGACTGGGAGCCGATCATGAAGCGCGCCTCCGCGATCGTGACCAACCGTGGCGGACGCACCTGTCACGCGGCGATCATCGCCCGTGAGCTGGGCATCCCGGCGGTCGTCGGCACCACCAGCGGCACCCAGGACCTCGCCGACGGACGAGAGGTCACCGTCAGCTGCGCCGAGGGCGACACCGGTCTGGTCTACGACGGGATGCTCGACTTCGAGGTCGAGCGGACCGAGCTCGACGAGATGCCCGAGCTGCCGGTCAAGATCATGATGAACGTCGGGACGCCCGAGCAGGCCTTCACCTTCGCCCAGCTGCCGAACTTCGGGATCGGCCTGGCCCGGCTGGAGTTCATCATCAACCGTCAGATCGGGGTGCACCCCAAGGCGCTGCTTGACCTCGAGGCCGATCCCGACTCGGTCGAGGCGGGCCTGCGCGAGGACATCGAGGAGATGATCGCCGCCTACCCCTCGCCGCGGCAGTTCTTCGTCCAGCGCGTGGCCGAGGGCGTCTCGATCCTCGCCGCGGCCTTCGCCCCGGAGCCGGTGATCGTGCGGATGAGCGACTTCAAGTCCAACGAGTACGCCAACCTCGTCGGCGGCGAGCTCTACGAGCCGCACGAGGAGAACCCGATGATCGGCTACCGCGGCGCCTCGCGGTACCTCTCCGAGGACTTCGCGGAGTGCTTCGCGATGGAGTGCGAGGCGCTGCGCTACGTGCGCGAGGACATGGGCCTGACCAACGTGAAGGTGATGATCCCGTTCGTGCGCACCGTCGCCGAGGCCGAGGGCGTGATCGACCTGCTCGGCAAGAACGGCCTCGTCCGCGGCGAGAACGGGCTGCAGGTCGTGATGATGTGCGAGGTCCCCTCCAACGCCGTGATCGCCGAGCAGTTCCTCGAGCACTTCGACGGCTTCTCGATCGGCTCCAACGACATGACCCAGCTGACCCTGGGCCTGGACCGCGACTCCTCGCTGGTCGCCGGCTCCTTCGACGAGACCGACCCCGCCGTGCTGTTCATGCTCAGCCGCGCGATCAAGGCGTGCAAGGACGCCGGCAAGTACGTCGGGATCTGTGGTCAGGGCCCCTCGGACAGCCCCGAGCTCGCGCAGTGGCTGCTCGACGAGGGGATCGAGTCGATGTCGCTGAACCCCGACACCGTCGTCGACA
Organism: uncultured Actinomycetota bacterium; assembly: GCA_963740745.1. Lineage (GTDB taxonomy): Bacteria > Actinomycetota > Actinomycetes > Propionibacteriales > Nocardioidaceae > Nocardioides. Next base: position 33,844 of record CAVUFK010000005.1, on the reverse strand, counting down.
CGTGGCTGCGGCTCGGGGGCGTCGACACCTCGAAGTGACGGCCGTCGTGGTTTCCCAAGGGATGCAGGGGGTTCGTCTCTTCGCGGCGTGAATCTGCCGCGGGAAGTGAGTGCTTGGCTACATCCCTTGGGAAACCGCACCGGGGGCGGCGCCTCAGCTGATGGTGCCGAGCTCGCGGGCCGCCGCCACGACGGCGTCGAAGACGTCACGGTCCAGCGCCGCGCCCTCACGGCGCACCGCGGAGGAGGCGAGCACGAGCAGCCGGTCCAGTCGGGCCTCGCTCGGGCGGCCCTGGGAGTCCCAGGCGCCGGTCCCGACGTCCATCCAGTGCCGACCGGCCCGGGCCTCCTGGTCGGCGTCGCGGTCGTGGTCCTTGCTGGTCAGGTAGAGGCACGCCAGCGCGGACTCGTCCTCGGACTCGGCCAGCACGACGACCGGGCGGTCCTTGCCCTGACTCGGGTCGTCCTCGTAGGGGACGTAGGCCCAGACGACCTCGCCGGGATCAGGCTCGCCGTCCATCTCGGGTGCATAGCTGGTCACCGGGTCCACGGTAGTCGCCGGATCGGCGAGGATGGCCCGTGTGAGAGCGGTCCTCGTGGAGCAGTTCGGTCAGCCGCCGCGCGTGGCGGAGGTCGATGAGCCGGTGTGCCCCGCGGACGGGGTCGTCGTCGAGGTCGGGGCGACCGGGCTGTGTCGCAGCGACTGGCACGCCTGGGCCGGCCACGACGACGGTGTGCGGCTGCCGCACGTGCTGGGCCACGAGCTGGCCGGCACGGTGGTCGAGGTCGGGCCGGGCGTCACCTCGTGGGTGGTCGGGGACCGGGTGACCACCCCGTTCGTGCTCGCGTGCGGCGACTGCGAGACCTGCCGCGCCGGCGACGGGCAGGTCTGCGAGCGCCAGGAGCAGCCCGGGTTCACGATGGGGGGCTCGTGGGCGGAGCGGGTCGCCCTGCCGCGGGCGGAGGTCAACCTGGTGCGCGTGCCCGACGGGGTCAGCGACGAGGTGGCCTGCAGCCTCGGGTGTCGGTTCGCGACCGCCTACCGCGCGGTCGTGCAGGTCGCGGAGGTGACCGTCGGCGAGACCGTCGTCGTGCACGGCTGCGGCGGCGTCGGCCTCTCGGCCGTCATGGTCGCCGTCGCGCTGGGTGCACGGGTGGTCGCCGTCGACGTCGCGGAGGAGTCCCTGGCGGTGGCCGAACGACTGGGCGCGCAGCCGGTGCACGGACGCGACGTCAGGTCGTTGGCCGCGACCGCGGAGGTCTCCCTCGACTGCCTCGGCTCCCGCGAGACCCTCGCGGCCTCGATCGCCTGCCTGCGGCCCCGTGGTCGCCACGTGCAGGTCGGCCTGCTCGGCGGGGACGACGCGATGCCGCCGGTCGACCTCGGCCGGGTCGTGGCTCTGGAGCTGCGGGTGCTGGGCAGCCACGGTCTGGCGGCAGCCTCCTACCCCGACCTGCTCGCGCTGGTCGCCTCGGGCCGGGTCGACCCCGGGCTCCTGGTGCGCGACGTGGTCGACCTCGACGCGGCCTGCGACCGTCTCGTCGCGCTCGACCGACCCGGCGGCGGCGCGGGTGGCGTCACCGTGATCCGTCCCACACCCGAGAGCTCCTGACGCGGCGGGTGGGCCAAGGGGTGACCGTGCTCGCGCAAGACTGGCCGGCGGTGCGCGGCGCGAGGACCCCGCCGGTGCGCCGAGAACACCGTAGGAGTCCGTTTCGAGGAGGACGCGTGAGCGTCACCACCCCTGCCCTGTCCGCCGCGTCGGCGGACGCTTCCTTCGAGCGCGTCGAGCTCGAGCGCCGTGACCTGCGCAACGACGACGTCCGCATCGACATCCGCTGGGCCGGCATCTGCCACTCCGACATCCACACCAAGCGCGAGGAGTGGGGCCCGGCCAGCTTCCCGCTGACCCCCGGCCACGAGATCCTCGGCACCGTGCTCGAGGTCGGCCCCGAGGTCACGGCGCACCAGGTCGGCGACGTCGTCGGCGTCGGCTGCTTCGTCGACTCCTGCCTGGAGTGCGCGGCCTGCAAGGACGGCGAGGAGCAGTACTGCGAGAAGGGCGGCGTGGGCACCTACGGCGTCGAGGGCTACGACGGCGAGATCACCCAGGGTGGATACTCCGGCCAGGTCGTCGTCCGCGACCACTTCGTCGTCAAGGTCCCCGACTCCTACACCGAGGACCAGTACGCCTCGGTGACGCCGCTGCTGTGCGCGGGCATCACCACCTACCACCCGCTCAAGGAGCACGGTGTCGGCCCGGGCAAGCGCGTCGGCGTCATCGGCCTCGGCGGGCTCGGCCACGTCGGCGTCAAGATCGCGGTCGCCATGGGCGCCGAGGTCAGCGTGCTCTCGCGCAGCGACGCCAAGAAGGAGGACGGCCTCTCCTTCGGCGCGAAGAACTACTACGCCACCGAGGACGAGTCGGTCTTCGACGAGCTCGCCGGCTCCTTCGACGTCCTGCTCAACACCGTCGGCTCGGGCATCCCCCTGGACAAGTTCATGGGCCTGCTGGCCCGCGGCGGCGTGATGCACAACGTCGGCGCCCCCGAGGAGAACCTCGAGGTGAGCGCCTTCAGCCTGCTCGCCAACCGTCGCCAGATCGCCGGCTCCATGATCGGTGGCCTGCCCGAGACCCAGGAGATGATCGACTTCTGCGCCGAGCACGGCGTCACCGCCACGGTCGAGGTCATCTCCGCCGACCAGGTCGACGACTACTACGACCGGGTCGTCTCCGGTGACGTGCGCTACCGCGCGGTCATCGACACCGAGACGCTTGCGGGCTGACCCAGCCGCACCCGCACGACCCCGCACGCCGCACGAGGGCCGACCGGCACCAGCCGGTCGGCCCTCGTCGTACGTCAGGGCGCGAAACTGCGTCGCGGCGTCGCCGCGTCCCCTCTAGCGTGGGTCGGGTGGAGCAGTCCGAGACCTGCGTCGTCTACCTGCTGGGCTACCCGGGGATGGGCAAGCGCACGATCGGCAGCCACCTGGCCCCGTCGGTCGGCGGCGTGCTGGTCGACAACGCGCTGCTCAGTCGGCCGGTCCTCGAGCTGTTCGACTGGGACGGGAAGTTCCTGCTGCCGCCGGAGGTCTGGGGTCCGGTCGAGGCCATCCGGGACGTCGTCCTCGGCGCTATCGAGGACCTTGCTCCCGCGTCGAACAGCTACGTCTTCACCAACGTGCTCGAGGAGCACCCGCAGTCATGGGCGGAGTACGCGCAGGTGCGCGACCTAGCCGCCCGACGGGGCTCGCTGTTCCTCGCCGTCCTGCTCACCTGCGACATCGATGTCCAGGTCTCACGGATCGACAACGCGGACCGGGTCGCGCTGCGCAAGGGTTCGGACCCCGAGGCCTACCGTCGGCACCGGCTCGAGGCGCGGCTGCTGCAGCCACCACCCGAGGAATGTCTCACCCTCGACACGACGGTCACCACGCCCGACGACAACGCCGCACGGATCCACGACGAGCTGCGTCGACGGGGACTCCGCCGGTCGGCCCAGGTCGCTGGTCCGCGTACGTCAGGGCGCGAGACCTAGGCTGGCGACATGCTCCAGCGCCGCTCCCGCCGCCAGCCCGAGGTCGTCCGGACCGACGCCGAGTGGCGCGCGCGGCTCGAGCCGGAGGCCTACCGGGTCCTGCGCAAGGCCGGCACCGAGGCCCCCGGCGCCAGCGCGTACGAGCACCCGCCTCGCGCTGGTGACGGGGTCTACCGCTGCCGGGGGTGCGAGGCCGAGCTGTTCCGCGTCGACGACCAGTTCGACTCCGGCACGGGGTGGCCCAGCTTCTCCTCGGCGGCGAGCCCGGAGGCCGTCCAGGTCCGGACCGACTTCAAGCTGTTGATCCCGCGTCGCGAGGCGACCTGCACGCGCTGCGGCGGGCACCTCGGCCACGTCTTCGGCGACGGCCCGCGGCCCACCGGTCAGCGCTGGTGCATCAACGGTGCCGCGCTCGACCTCGACTCCGACTGAACCGCCGCGGCCGATCCCCGCCGACTGCACTGACCCGCGCGGGCGTGGCGGAGGGCGCCGGGGTCAGCGCCAGCCGAGCGCCGGGGCGACGTGCTGCACGACCGACTCGAGCACGTGGGCGTTGTAGTCGACGCCGAGCTGGTTGGGCACGGTGAGAAGCAGGGTGTCGGCCTCGGCGATCGCCTCGTCCGCGGCGAGCTGCTCGACGAGCCGGTCGGGCTCGGCGGCGTAGGTCCTGCCGAAGGTCGCGCGCATGCCGTCGATGACGCCGTGCTGGTCCGAGCCGGTGCCGCGCAGGCCGAAGTACGCGCGGTCGCGGTCGTCGACGATCGGGAAGATGCTGCGGCTGACCGAGACGCGCGGCGTGTGCGAGTGACCGGCGCCCTCCCACGCCTTGCGGAAGCGCTGGATCTGCTCGGCCTGGAGCTCGCCGAACGTCGCCCCGGTGTCCTCGGTGAGCAGGGTGGAGCTCATCAGGTTCATCCCCTGCTCGGCCGCCCACTCGGCGGTCGAGCGGGATCCCGCACCCCACCAGATGCGCTCGCGCAGGCCGGGGGAGTGCGGCTCGATGCGTAGCAGACCCGGCGGGTTCGGGAACATCGGGCGCGGGCTGGGCTCCGCGAAGCCCTCGCCCTCGAGCACCTGGAGGAACACCTCGGTGTGGCGGCGCGCCATCGCGGCGTGGTCCTCACCCTCGGCGGGCCCGTAGCCGAAGTAGCGGTAGCCGTCGACGACCTGCTCCGGTGACCCGCGGCTGATGCCGAGCTGGAGCCGGCTGCCCGCGATCAGGTCCGCCGACCCGGCGTCCTCGGCCATGTAGAGCGGGTTCTCGTAGCGCATGTCGATCACGCCCGTCCCGATCTCGATCCGGCTGGTGCGCGCGCCGACGGCGGCGAGGAGCGGGAACGGTGAGGCGAGCTGGCGTGCGAAGTGGTGCACCCGGAAGTACGCGCCGTCGAAGCCCGCCTCCTCCGCCGCGACCGCGAGGTCGATCGACTGCAGCAGCACGTCGGAGGCGGAGCGGGTCGCCGACTGCGGCGAGGGGTCCCAGTGGCCGAAGGAGAGGAAGCCGAGGTTCTTCATGTCGACGCAACGACGGTTGAACGCTCAATCTTCCCGGGCCTGGCAGGGGGCTGCGACGGTCCGGCGGGCTACGGGTCGGGGTGGGCATCGACGTTGCTTCCGGACGAGGTCGGCGTCCGGCACGTCGTGTACGGACATCCGAGCCCAGGGCAGACGCCGTCGGCGGTCGGTGTCAGACCTCGGTGGCGAGCAGCTCGCGCAGGTGCTGGTCGACCTCGTCGAGGTAGGTCTGCTCGAAGCCGAAGAGTCCGAAGTGACCGGCGATGCTGTGCAGGACCCGGAGCTCGGCGCCGGGCACGAGCTGCTGCTCCGCCTCGCAGTCGCGCGGCGGGAAGAACATGTCGGAGTCGATGGGCATCACGAACATCCGCGCCGTGACCCGGCCGAGCGCGGCGGCGAGGTCGCCGTCGGCGAGCCGCGCGACGTCGCCGCGCTGCCACTTCCAGCCCATGCTCAGCAGCGCGTTGGGGTCCATCGAGCAGAACAGGAACCGCGTGAAGCTCGCCTGGAACTCCTCGAACGTCGAGAACGCCAGGGCCTCGTCCAGCGGTGCGATCCCCTTCCAGAACTCGCTCTTCCAGAAGTCGGTGCTCAGCCCCACCACGGCCCAGATGTCGGCGTGGCGGGCCAGGCCGCCCGCGACGTCGGTGTGCGCGGCGTACTCGCCACCGTTCCAGCCGGGGTCGCTGGTGATCGCCTCCATCAGCGTCCTCGTGAACAGGAAGTCGTGCGGGGTGTTCTGGGCGGTGCCCGCGATCGGTGCGGCCCGCAGGACCTTGTCGGGGAAGCGGACCGCCCACTCGTAGGTCTGCTGGGCGCCCATCGACCCGCCGACCACCAGTGCGAGCCGCTCGACGCCCCAGACCTCGCGCAGCAGCTGCTCCTGGGCGCGCACGTCGTCGCCGATGCGCACCTGCGGGAAGCGCGACATCGCGATCGAGGGGTCGGTCGTGGTGTGCGGCGAGGTCGACAGGCCGTTGCCGATCTGGTTCACCACGACGATGAAGTAGCGCGACGGGTCGAGCGCGCGGCCCTCGCCGAGGTAGACCTGCCACCACGTGGCGTGGGTGCCGGAGAACCAGGTCGGGACCAGGATGACGTTGTCGCGGGCCTCGTTGAGCTCGCCGTACGTCGCGACCGCGAGCTGGAGGTCCTCGATCACGCCTCCCTCCTCGAGCTCGAACCGGCCCAGGCCGTAGAGCTCGTACGGGCCCTGCACCTCGGCTGAGTAGAACGCGTTCTCCAACGGCATGGTCGACCTCCTCGTCGACGGCCCACGGCGGGCCGGGTCTCGCACGCTAGGCCGCGCCCGGCGGCGCGGCAAGAGGCCGGGCACGAGGCAGGATGGGGCGCGTGACCTCGTACGCCGTCTTCGCCGGTGGGCTGCTCGTGGTCGCCCTGATCACCGCCGGGCTCGGTCGGGTGGCCGGGCTCGACGTCGGCCTGCTGCCGGTGCGGGCGCTGCTGCGTGCCGCGGTCCAGCTCAGCATCGTGGCCGTCCTGCTGCGCGGCATCCTGACCGTGCCGTGGACCGTCGTCGCCTTCGTCGCGCTGATGCTGACCACGGCGTCGTGGACCGCGGTGTCGCGGCTGCGCGGCCTCTGGCAGGGCCCGCGCGCCGCGGTCGCCGGGGTGCTCGCGGGCTCGGCGGTCTCGCTCGGAGCGCTCTACGCCCTCGGCCTCGTGCCGGGCGGTGCGCGCTACCTGATCGCGGTCGGCGGGATCGTCATCGGCAACACGATGTCGGCCTCGACGCTCTCGGGGCGCTCCTTCCGCCGCTCGGCCACCACGCGCTCGGGCGAGGTCGAGGCCTGGCTCGCCCTGGGTGCCACCCCGTCGCGGGCGCACCTGGCCCTCGGTCGGGAGGCGGCCAACGAGGCCCTGCTGCCGACCTTCGACCAGAGCCGCGCGACCGGGCTGGTGACGCTGCCCGGGGCGTTCGTCGGGGCGTTGTTCGGGGGCGCCAGCCCCGCGGTGGCCGCGCAGTTCCAGCTGGTCGTGCTGGCCGGGATCGCCCTGGCCATGACGGTCACCGCGCTCGTCGTGACCCGGCTGCTCGGGCGTACGCCGTACCTGATGGGGGCGTCGTAGGGGCCAGCCCTAGGTCCGGTTCGCATCCAGGAAGTCGATCGTGCGGTCCATGCCGGCCTCGAACGCCGGGCCGAAGGCGTGCCCGTCGTCGTACCACGCCAGCTGCGCGTCGACGCCGTTGCTGCGCAGTGCCCGGTACGACTCGCGGGCCCAGCGGGGTGGACAGGTGTCGTCGAAGCGGCCGTGCACGATCAGCACCGGCTCGGCGACCCGGGTGAAGTAGGGCCGGGCCGAGACCTCACGCCAGAAGTCGCGGCCGCGGGGAGTGCCGGGCAGGCCGTGCTCGCGGCCGATCTCGGCGGCCAGCTCGGGCCGGCCGGGGCGGGTGAACTGCTCGAAGTTGTCGTCCTCACGCGAGCTGACCGCGGCCCAGACGACCGCCGAGGCGACCCGTCCGGGTGCGGCGGCGAGGGCGCGGTAGACGACCCCACCACCCATCGAGCGCCCGAACAGCGAGACCTGCGAGTCGATGACCGGCACCGCCCTGGTCTGCTTCAGGGCGGTCACGGCGTTGAGGACGTCGGCGACGTAGCCCAGACGCAGGTTGCGCTCGGCGCCCTCCTTCGTGCCGTCGGACTCGGCGTGCGCGCGGTAGTCGACGTGGAGCGCGACGTAGCCGCGCGAGGCCAGCACCCCGCGCTCGCGGGTCATCCCCTGGCCGCGCACGTAGACGTCGGGGTCGATGTAGCCGTGGGCCAGCACGACGGCCGGGAACGGCCCGCGACCCTGCGGCACGTTGAGGACACCGGAGATCCTCAGCCCGTCGCTGCGGTAGGTCGCGTCGTAGGAGGTGTAGGCGGCCGTCTGCTCGCGCACGGCCCCGAGGCGCAGACCGCGTCCCTGGTAGTCGTGGTTCTCCGGGAAGTACGCCGGCAGCGAGACCGGGTCGGGCGGCTGGAGGCGCCGAGGCTCCTTGGGCGGGGAGGGGAGCGCGGGCGGCAGCGAGGTGGAGGGGTCGGCGGTCGGCGTCGAGGAGTCCGCCGGGTCCTCGATCAGCTCGGGGTCACCGACGCTCGTCGAGGCCGCAGGCGACGGAGCCGGCGTCGCACCGTCGTCGGTGCCCGCCGTGCAGCCGCTCAGCACGAGGGCGGTCACCACGGTCACAGCGAGGACGTGCCGCGGCGCTCTCATGCCCCGATCGTGCCAAAGCGACCCTGAGCACCCGCGCCGCGCGCTCTAGGATCTGACGCGTGCTGAGGGTCGAGGGTCAGTGGGTCTGGGACAGCTGGTGGGTCGACGACGGTGGTCGCCACCACCTCTTCCACCTGACCGCGCCCGCGTCGCTGGGCTCGGCCGACCTGCGGCACGAGAGCGCCCGGGTGGGCCACGCGGTCTCCGAGGACCTCGTGACCTGGGAGTCCCTTCCCGACGCGCTGGCACCGCGATCGCGGGGATGGGACGACCAGGCGATCTGGACCGGCTGCACGGTGCGTGGCGACGACGGACGGTGGCGGATGTTCTACACCGCGCTGGGTCGCCGCCGACGAGGCCTCGACCAGCGGGTGGGCGTCGCGTTCTCCGAGGACCTCCTCACCTGGCGGCGTCCGCAGCGTGAGCCCCTGCTGAGCGCCGACCCGCGGTGGTACCGCACCCTCGACGGCGAGTCCGCCGCGAGCGAGACCTGGCGCGACCCGTTCGTCTTCCGCGACCCCGGCGGCGACGGCTGGCACCTCGTGCTCGCGGCGCGAGCCCGCGAGGGCGAGCCGGGCGACGACGGCGTGCTCGGGCACGCCCGCAGCACCGACCTCGAGACGTGGGAGGTCCAGCCGCCGCTGACCCGGCCCGGCTCCGGCTTCAGCCAGCTCGAGGTCCCGCAGATCCATCCGCTCGACGGCCGCTGGGTGCTGCTGTTCTCGGGTCACCCCTCGATCCAGACCGAGGCCCGCCTCGCCGCCCACGCGACGCCCGACGTCCCGGCGTACTGCCTGTGGGCCGTGGTCGCAGACTCCCCGCTCGGCCCGTGGGACGTCTCGCAGGCGCAGCCCTTCACCGCCGAGCCGCGCCTGTTCGCCGCCCCGCTGGCCCGCCGTCGCGACGGTCAGGCCGTGCTGCTCGGCTTCCGCCACCTCGAGGAGGACGGCGTGATGCCCGAGGAGATCACCGACCCGATCCCGGTCGGGCTGCGCGACGGCGTCCTCGTCGCGTTGGAGCCATGAGGGCGACGAGCCCGCTGGACCTGCTGGGGTCCTGGCGTCTCGAGCGGATCATCGAGGACCGCCTCGCGGACGCCGAGCTGCGCGTCGTCGGGACGACGGTGCTCCACCCGGCGGACGAACGCGCCAAAGAGCGCGTCCGGTGGCACGAGCAGGGCCTGCTGACCCGCACCGACGGCGCCGGGTCGCCGTGCGAGGTCCACCGCACGCTGTACGTCGTGCCGCCCGACGAGGCGGCCCCCGCCGGGCCGTGGTGGGTGCGCTTCGACGACGGCCGTCCCTTCCACCCCTGGTCGCCCGGGCTCGAGGTGGAGCACCCGTGCGGGCACGACCTCTACCGGGGGCTGGTCGAGGTCGACGGTCCCGACGCGTGGCGGGTGACCTGGCACTGCACCGGCCCGGCGAAGGACTACACGATGCGCTCGCGACTGACCCGCGCCTGACCTGCCGGTCAGGCTTCGGTGGGCGAGCCGAGGGCGTCGGCGACGACGACCACGTTGCTCTCGTAGACCGTGCCGTCCCAGTCGGTGCAGGAGACCAGCACGAGCCGACCCGTCCCACCCCGCTGGCCGAACAGCCTCCCGGCGTTGGCGGCGACGGCGGAGCGGTCGTAGGTCTGCACGGACGCGACCTGGTAGCGCATCCGGCCCTCGCTGGTGACCACGTCGACCCTCGCGCCCCGGCGCACCTCGCGCAGGGAGTCGAGGACCCCGCCCCCGGTGTGCACGCTGTGCCCGGTCAGCACGGTCTGGCCCGATGTCGCGCCCGGGCGGGCGCTGGCGTCCCACCACCCGACGCGGGAGACGTCGGCCGGCGGGTCGAGCACCCGGTCGGCCGACACCGCGATCGGGTCCACGTCGGCGCGGACCTCGAGCGAGGGCACCACCAGGCGCACCGGCGCGCTCGGCGACAGCGATGCGAAGCGCGAGTCGTCCGACGACGAACCGTTCGGCGCCAGCAGGCCGAACGCGACCAGCCCGGCGGCCAGCACCAGCGCGAAGCGGGTCAGGGCGCCGAGGGTGGCCCCGGCGATCGAGGCCCAGCCACCGGTGGACTCGCCACCGGCCCTCGTCGTGTCCGGCTCCGAGGCCACGACTCAGCGACCCAGGCTGCGACGGAACCCGGCGACACCCGTCCCGGCGGCGAGCACCACCAGGCCGCCCAGGGCGAGCGAGCCGGTGGTGCCCAGACCGCCGCCCTGGTCGGCGGACTCGGCGCCGGCGGTCACCACGACCGGCGGGGCGGGCTGGGCGCGCGGCCGCGCGGGCGGCGCCTTCGGGGCCGGCTGAGGCTGCGGGTTCGGCGTCGCCGCGACAGAACCGCTCGGGCCGCAGGTCGACTCCCCGATCTGCAGGCTCAGTGCCTCCACACCGAAGCTCTGCGCCGCCGGCAGCACCTGGGCGTCCAGCGCGGTGACCACGATCGAGTCGCTGCTGGGGCGCTGCTGCTTGTTCAGGGTGATGTCCAGGACGTTCTGCTGCAGCGGGGTGAGCTGGCCGCTGATCTGGTCGAGGGCGTTCTTGAGGATGTCCGAGCCGACCGTCTGGTCGACGACCGGACCCAGCGGCGCCAGTGCACCGTCGACCGCCTGCTGGAACTGGCTCGTCAGCGCGTCGCTGACGGCGTCGGTGATCCCGCTGAGGTCGGTCACCACGTGGGTGTTCGGCGCGGGGCTGGCCGGCAGGCTGACCAGGTCGACGCGCTGGCCCGCGACCTGGGCGTAGACCGAGGCGTCGGCGATGTCGGCGCGGCCCGTGGCGCTGCCGGGTCCCGCGGTGCACGAGCTCTGCACGGCGCCGAGGTCGAGGAACAGGCCGGGGTCGCCGAGCTGATCCGAGCCCTGCTGCACGGCGTCGTTGAGGGCCTGGGTCAGCGGACCGAGTGACCGGCTGGAGGGCGTCCTCGACGGGCTGGCTGGCACCGTCGGGCAGCAGTCCGTCCTGCACGACGCTCACCTCGGAGAAGTCGAGCCCGGCGGCGTTCAGCGACAGGTTCTGCCCACCGCTGAGGCAGGTGCCCTCGCCGGCCGCGACGGCCGTGGCTCCGTCACCGGCGAGCCCGGCGCACGCCGCCGAGCGTCCGCGGCGGTCGACGACCTGCGCGCGGGCGTCCTGGGCGAGGGTGCCGGCGGTGATCAGGCTCTGGCCGCCCAGCACGCCGACCGCCGGACGGCTGTCGCCGGAGGTCTGCTGGCCGTCGCCGTCGTTGATCGCGGAGTAGGTGCCCGAGTCGTTGGCCATGCCGGCGACGGCGACGCGCACGGCCGTGGCGCTGCCCTGCGAGACGGGCGCGGCGGCGGCGGGGGCGGCGCTGAGCCCGATGAGGGCCGCGGCTCCGACGAGCGCGACCGCTCCCCGCGCTCGGCGGGCGCGGGTGCGTGGGTCGGCCGCGGTGCTGGCGGCGGGCTGCTCGGTCATGCTGGGTCCCCTCCCCTGGATGTGCGAGGGCACGTCTCCCGATGCCCCCGCTAGCACCCAACGACCGTTCGTGTGCGGAGTTACGCAGAAGCTCTCCGCACGCGTCGCGCGGACGGACCCGCCGTACCGATTGAAGTACTCGTCGGTAGCACTGGCGGGTAACCCGCGTAACCCGCGCGGTGGTCCCTCGTTGGACCCCGCATGACCGACACCACCTCCAGGCCTGTGCGCTTCCGGGTCCGCCGGCTCCGCTCGGCCCTGGCCGTGGGCGCGACGGCCCTCGCCGTCGCCGCCGGCGGCCCCGGGCTCGCGACCGCCTCCGCCGCACCGACGACCGCGGCCACCGTGATGGACGGCCCCGCGCCCGTCTCCGACTTCCTCGCCTCGACGTTCGGCGGTCTCACCGGCTCGACCACCGTGCTCGTGCACGGGGCGACGCTCGCCGACGCCCGCGAGGCCGTCCGCGCCAGCGGGCTGCGCAGCCGCCACGTCTTCGAGGCGATCGGTGTGGTGGCCGCCCGCGGGACGAAGGAGCAGATCCAGCAGGTCCGCACCCAGCCCGGCGTGACCTACGTCGAGGGCAACGCGCCGGTCTCGCTGTTCGACGAGACCTCCAACACCGCCACCCGGGGCGCCCAGGCGGCCTCGACGCTCTCCGGGGCGGACGGCTCGAGGCTGACCGGGAAGGGCGTCTCCGTCGCGGTGATCGACTCCGGCGTCGACCCGACGCACCCGTTCCTGCGCAACGCCGACGGCTCGAGCGCGGTCGTGAGCAGCCAGAAGGTGCTCTGCGAGCCGACCGAGACGATCTGCCAGGTCGTCGAGACCGGGTCGCTCGTCGACACCGACACCCTCTCGGCGGGGGGCCACGGCACGCACGTCAACGGGATCGTCGCCGGACGCCCGACAACACTGACGGACGGCACGAAGCTCCAGGGCGCGGCCCCCGGCGCCGACCTGGTCTCGCTGTCCACCGGCGCGGCCCTGGTCATCCTCGGCTCCGACATGGCGCTGGAGTGGGTCCTCGAGCACCACGACGCCCCCTGCGGTCCGGGCGTGCCCGCCGCGACCTGCCCGCCCATCAAGGTCACCAACAACTCCTACGGCCCGACCGGTGGCGGTGACCTCGACCCGAACAGCGCCACCGTCAAGCTCCAGCGAGCGCTGGCCGACGAGGGCGTCGTGACCGTCTGGGCGAACGGCAACGACGGGGGCGACGGCAGTGAGAACCTGTCGAACCCGCCGGGCCAGGACCCCACCGGCGGCATCATCTCGGTCGCGTCGTACTTCGACCAGGACACCGGCACCCGCGACGGCGTCGTCTCCGACTTCTCCTCGCGTGGGCTCCGCTCGGACCAGGCGACCTGGCCCGACGTGTCCGCGCCCGGTGAGGCGATCACCTCGTCGTGCCGGCTCTACCTGCCGATCTGCGCCACCGGGCTCGACCCGCGCAACGGCCCGGCGCTGACCGACGTCGGCACCTTCAACACCATCAGTGGGACCTCGATGGCCGCCCCGCACGTCGCGGGGATCGTGGCCCAGCTGTTCCAGGCCGATCCGACGGCCACGCCGGCGGAGGTCGAGCAGGCGCTGGAGCAGACGGCCTACCGCTACGCCGACGGGGCCGGCTACCAGGCCGGCCCGCTCGGCCCGACGTCGTACGACAAGGGCTACGGCCTCGTCGACGTCGTCGCAGCCGCACGCTCGCTGGGCGCCACCAGCTGAGCGTGGACGTGCCCGGCCGGGAGGTCGGGCGCGCACGGAGGGGTCTCCCCGGCCATGGGGTCGGGGAGGCCCCTCCCTGCGTGTGAGCCGTCGCGCCCGGGGCCGACCTAGCGTCGGTCCCATGACTCCCGCCCAGCTGCTCACCGGATTCTTCGAACGCTTCCGCGACACCGCCGCGGCGGCGGTCGACGGACTGTCCGAGGACCAGCTCGCCCACCGCCCCACCGACGAGGCCAACTCGATCGCCTGGCTCGTCTGGCACCTCGCCCGCGTCCAGGACGACCACGTCGCCGACGTCGCCGGCACCGAGCAGGTGTGGACCTCGCAGGACTGGTCGGCGCGCTTCGCCCTGCCCTTCGAGGACGGGGCCATCGGCTACGGCCAGAGCTCCGAGGAGGTCGCGCAGGTCCGCGTCGGCGCCGACCTGCTCACGGGCTACCTGCGCGCGGTGCACGAGGCCACGGCGGCGTACGTCGCCGGCCTCGCGCCCGAGGACCTGGACCGCGTCGTCGACGAGCGGTGGGACCCGCCGGTGACGCTCGGCGTCCGGTTGACCAGCGTGGTCGACGACGGCACCCAGCACGCCGGCCAGGCGGCGTACGTCCGGGGCCTGCTCGGCGCCTGAGCCCGCCCCTGCCCCGCCCGGCCGGGCCGACGCGGGTTAGGTGACCCTGAACCGGTTCGGGTATCATTCGCCGGGAGGGGAGTACCTCACCCAAGCTCGACCCGGTCAGTACGGCGGCACCACTGTCGCCCCGGGCGACGCCCACCGTCGCGGTGGGTCGAGGGAGACCTCAGGTCATCACACCTGAGGAGAGCTCCGTGCTCGACACCATCGGCACCCCCACCCTGTGGGCCGTCACGCTCGGCGCGGTCGTCGCGCTGCTGGCGCTGGACTTCGCCCTGACCCGCAAGCCGCACGAGGTCTCGATGAAGGAGGCCCTGGCCTGGTCGGCGTTCTACGTCGCCCTGCCGCTGCTCTTCGGCCTGTGGGTGCTCAACGCGCACGGCGGCCAGATCGGCCTGGAGTACTACACCGGCTACATCGTCGAGAAGTCGCTCTCGGTCGACAACCTCTTCGTCTTCATGCTCCTGCTCGGGGCCTTCGCGGTGCCCCGCGAGCTGCAGCAGCGGGTGCTGCTCTTCGGCATCATCGGTGCCCTGGTGCTGCGCGGCATCTTCATCGCCGTCGGCGCCGCCGCGCTCGGCGCCTTCGACTGGGTCTTCCTCGTCTTCGGGATCGTGCTGCTGCTCACCGGCGCGAAGCTGCTGCGCGACGCCCTGGGCGGGGAGGACCACGAGATGGAGGTCAGCGACCTGCGGGTCGTCAAGCTCCTGCGCCGCTTCTTCCCGGTCACCGAGGAGTACGAGGGATCGCGGATGACCGTCGTGCGCGAGGGGCGTCGCCACCTGACCCCGCTCCTCGTCGTCGTCGTGGCGGTCTTCGCCACCGACATCGTCTTCGCCGTGGACTCGGTGCCCGCGGTCTACGGCATCACCGGCGACCCCTACCTGGTCTTCGCCACCAACGCCTTCGCCCTGCTCGGCCTGCGGGCGCTGTACTTCGTGCTCGAGGGTGCGCTGAGCAAGCTCAAGCACCTGTCCTACGGCCTGGCCGCGATCCTGGTCTTCATCGGCGTCAAGCTGGTCCTGCACTGGGCGCACCTGGTCTGGCCCTCGGTGCCGGAGATCCCGACCCTGGCCTCGCTGGGCGTGATCGTCGGCGTCCTCGTCCTCACGACGATCACCAGCCTGGTGGCCGACCGCCGTCAGCAGGAGCAGACCCGCGAGAACGAGTCGGTCGACTCCTGACCTAGGCGCGGGTACCGACGGCGTCGAGCTCGACGACGTCGTCGGCCGAGAGCCGCACGCCGGCGACCGCGAGGTTCTCCTCGAGGTGCGCGGGCTCGAGGTGCCGGGGATCAGCAGCACGTTGTCGCGGTGGGCCAGCAGCCAGGCCAGCCCGACCTGGGCCGGCGTGGCGCCGAGCCGCTCGGCGACCGCCCGCACCGTCGGGTCCTCGGCCACCTTCGGCATGCCGGGGAACGCCGAGCCGAGCGGGAAGTACGGCACGTAGGCCACGCCCGCGTCGGCGCACAGGTCGAGCACGTCGGCGTCGCTGCGGTCGAGCAGGCTGAACGCGTTCTGCACGCACACGATCTCGGCCAGCTCGATCGCCGTGCGGACCTGACCGGCGCTCGCGGTGGAGATGCCGACGCCGGCGATCTTGCCCTCGTCGCGCAGCGCGACCATCTCGGCGAGCTGGTCCTCGAGGGCGACCTGCTGCTCGGGCGGCGGCGGGTGCTCGGCGTCCATCAGCCGCAGGTTGACCGCGCCGAGACGCTCGGCGCCCAGGGTGCGCAGGTTGTCCTCGACGGCCGAGCGCAGCTGCTCGGGACGCTGCGCGGGCAGCCAGGCGCCGTCCTCGTCACGCTCCGCTCCGACCTTCGAGACGATCACGAGGTCGTCGCCGTAGGGGTGCAGGGCCTCGCGGATCAGCTCGTTGGCCACGCGCGGGCCGTAGAACTCGGCGGTGTCGAGGTGGTCGACGCCCGCCTCGACCGCCCGGCGCAGGACCGCGAGGGCCGCGTCACGATCGCGCGGCGGACCCATCACGCCGGGTCCGGGCAGCTGCATCGCCCCGAGTCCGACGCGGTGCACGGTCAGGGAGCCGAGGTCGTAGGTGTCCATGACGGCCACGCTAGCCACCGACCCGGCCCGGGGGACCACACCCCGGTGACGCCGGGAGGGCCGGCCCCGGTGGGACCGACCCTCGAGGCGGGCTGGGGTCTCAGGCGGCGTACGCGGCCTCGAGCTCCTCGGTCTCGCGGGCCTTCTTCTCCTGCGAGAGCGCGAAGACGATGCCGGCGATCCAGGCGACGGCGAGGAACGCCGCGACCAGGGCGACCTGGGTGCCGCTGGCGCCGAAGGCCTCGGCGATCGTCTTGGTGTTGGTCAGCACGATCAGGCCTCCCGCGCCGACGCCGAGCACGCGCGCGGGCATGATCCGCACGAGCCAGGCCGCGAACGGCGCGGCGATCACGCCACCGACGAGCAACGCTCCGGCGTAGCCCCACAGGATCCCCTGCGAGCCGAGCGCCAGCAGGAAGCCGAGCGAGCCGCCGATCGCGACGACGAACTCCGAGGTGTCGATCGATCCGACGACCTTGCGCGGCTCGAGACGCCCCGACGACAGGAGCGTGGTCGTGCCCACCGGGCCCCAGCCACCGCCGCCGATGGCGTCGAGCGCACCGCCGACGAGACCCATGGGGGCGAGCATCCCGACCGAGGGTCGTGACCTGAAGGTGGGGCGGCGGCCGCCGAGGACCAGGAAGCGGTAGATCACGTAGATGCCGAGCGCGAGCAGCAGGCCGGCGACCCACGGCTTGGCGGCGTCGCCGTCGAGGTTGGCCAGGAACGTCGCGCCCGTGAACGCGCCGAGGAAGCCGGGCCCGGCGAGGATCAGCACGGTGCGCCAGTCGACGTTGCCGAGCTTGTGGTGGGAGATGCCCGAGGCCAGCGAGGTGCCGATCTCGGAGAAGTGGACGGCGGCCGACGCTGCGGCCGGGGCGACCCCGGCGGCGAGCAGGAGCGTCGAGGAAGTGACGCCGTAGGCCATGCCGAGGGAGCCGTCGACCAGCTGGGCGAGGAGGCCCACGAGGCCGAGGACGATGAGCTTGCGCATGAGGATCCTTCGAGGAGGGGGACGGGAAGGGTCGGGAGCGTGAAGCCACCGACTTAGTTAAGTCGATCGGGATACTAGACATTAGATCGGCACGGTGTCCATCGAACCCCGGTACGGCGCGTCGGTTCAGACCTCGAGCGTGACGCCCTCGGCCAGCCGGTAGGGCTGTGTGGCCACGAGGGCGCCGACGGTCCGGCGGAGCCGGGAGACCTCCGCTCGCACGCTGACCTCGTGCTCGGCGTCGCCGTGCAGGGCCACGCTGAGCCGGCGGGCCGAGGTGCCCGACGGACCGGATGCGGCCAGCAGGCGGAGCAGCTCGGCGTGGCGGGGCGTCAGCGGGCAGGACCACGACTCGTCGGTGTCCTCCTGCACGTGCAGGACGGGGTCGGGCTCGGTGACCAGGCGCAGCCGTAGCGACGAGGTCCGACCGCGCGGTCGGACCAGCCACCCGCCGGTGAGCCGCTCCGGCACGCACAGCCCGAGCCCGGGCACGCTCAGCGGCTGGTGCTCGCGCGGCACGCTGATCCGCGCCCGTGCGGCGACCCCGGTGTGGTGGGCGACCCAGCCGTGGTCGTCGACGACGAGGAGCGGACCCGAGCCCCGCCCGAGGGACCCCTCGACGGAGTCGCGCAGGCGGCCGAGGTGCTCGCGGTGGTGCTGGGTGAGGCGGTGCTCGGCCAGGGCGACCGCGCTGCGCACCAGCGCCCCGATCGCAGGGTGGAGGGTCAGGGCCGGACCGCTGACGTCGACCACACCGAGCAGCTCGCCGTCGCGCGGGTCGTGGATCGGGGCGGCCGTGCAGTACCAGGGATGCTGGCTGTGCTCGAAGTGCTCGGCCGAGAACAGCTGGACCGGCTCGGCCTCGGCCAGCGCGGTGCCGATCGCGTTGGTGCCGACGCGGTCCTCGGTCCAGGTCGCGCCCTCGGCGAACCCGAGCCGGTCGGCCTGGCGGCGCACGGGCGTCGAGCCCTCACGCCAGAGCACCACGCCGTCGTGGTCGCAGACGACCATCACGAACAACGAGGCGTCCGCGGTCGAGGTGAGCACGGCGCGCAGCTCGTCGATGACCAGGCTCAGCGGGCTGGCCCGGCGTCGCCGCGCGACCTCGGACGGGTCGTGCGGATCGCGCACCCGCGTCGCGTCCGGGTCGAGGCCCAGGGCGAGCACGCGCTGCCAGGACCGCGCCACCAGCGCCCGCGGCTCGCGCGGCGGGGCGCTCCCGGCGAGCACGGCGTCGTGGATGCGGGCCAGCTCACGCGCCTGCACCGACAGGTCGCGGCCCGAGCGCACCAGGGCGCCGGGGGCGGGCTCCGCGACGACCATGGGTCGAGGATAGGTCGATCCTGTGACCGGCACCACAGTCGAGCCGGCGATCGCGGCGCAACACGCTGCAACCCTGGTCGTGAGCCAGGTCACGCGGTGTGCTGGTCGCGTCCGCGCCACGAGGTACGACCGAGGAGCCGCCCGATGACCGAGACCCTGGACCGTCCCGCCGCCACCGACGAACCCGGCGAGGACGCCTCGGCCCGCGCCACGGCGTGGTTCGCCGACTTCGAGGACGCCCTGGTCGCCCGCGACGTCGACCGGGCCGCAGGGATGTTCGCCTCCGAGAGCTGGTGGCGCGACCTGGTCTCGTTCACCTGGAACCTCAAGACCGTGGAGCACCCCGCAGGCGTGGCCGACCTGCTGCACGCCACGCTCGAGACCACCTCGCCGAGCGGCTTCGAGCTCACCGAGCCCGCCGAGGAGGCCGACGGCCTGATCACGGCGTGGTTCGCCTTCGAGACCGCGGTCGGTCGCGGCTGGGGCCTGGGCCGGTTCAAGGACGAGGACGGCGCGCTCAGGGCATGGACCTTCCTCACCACGCTCCAGGAGCTCAAGGGTCACGAGGAACCGCGGGGTACCGCCCGGCCGATGGGCGCCGAGCACGGCGCGACCAAGCAGCGCAAGAGCTGGAAGGAGCAGCGTCAGGACGAGGCCGAGTCGCTCGGCTCGACCACCCAGCCCTACGTGCTGGTCATCGGCGGTGGGCAGGGCGGCATCGGTCTCGGCTCGCGGCTGCGCCAGCTCGGCGTACCGGCGCTGGTCGTCGACAAGCACCCACGACCGGGCGACCAGTGGCGCAGCCGCTACAAGTCGCTGTGCCTGCACGACCCCGTCTGGTACGACCACCTGCCCTACCTGAAGTTCCCCGACAACTGGCCGGTCTTCGCCCCGAAGGACAAGATCGGCGACTGGCTGGAGTCCTACGTCGACGTGATGGAGGTGCCGTACTGGTCGAGCACGGAGGCCAGGAGCGCCACCTGGTCCGAGCAGGCCGGGCACTGGGTCGTCGAGGTCGAGCGTGAGGGCAAGCCGCTCACCCTGACCCCGACGCACGTCGTCTTCGCCACCGGGATGTCCGGCAAGCCGCGGTTGCCCGAGATCGAGGGCATCGAGACGTTCAAGGGCGACGTCCACCACTCCTCGCGCCACCCCGGCCCCGACGCGTACGCGGGCCGGAAGGCGGTCGTGATCGGCTCCAACAACTCCGCCTTCGACATCTGCGGCGCCCTGTGGGAGCACGACGCGGACGTCACGATGGTCCAGCGCTCCTCGACCCACATCGTCAAGAGCGAGTCGCTGATGGAGTACGGCCTCGGCGACCTGTACTCCGAGCGCGCCCTCGAGGCCGGCGTGACCACCGAGAAGGCGGACATGATCTTCGCCTCGCTGCCCTACCGGATCCTGCACGAGTTCCAGATCCCCGCCTACCAGGCGATGGCCGAGGCGGACAAGGACTTCTACGAGCGCCTCGAGAAGGCCGGGTTCTGGCACGACTGGGGCGACGACGGCTCGGGGCTGTTCATGAAGTACCTGCGCCGCGGCTCGGGCTACTACATCGACGTCGGCTCCGCCGAGCTCGTGGCCAACGGCGACGTCAAGCTCGCGCACGGCCAGATCGAGCGGCTCACCGAGGACGCGGTCGTGCTCGAGGACGGCACCGAGCTGCCTGCCGACCTGGTCGTCCTCGCGACGGGCTACAGCTCGATGAACGGCTGGGTCGCCGACCTGGTGGACCCCGAGACCGCGGACCGGCTCGGCAAGGTGTGGGGCCTCGGCTCGGACACGACCAAGGACCCCGGGCCCTGGGAGGGCGAGCAGCGCAACATCTGGAAGCCGACACAGGTCCCGAACCTGTGGATGCACGGCGGCAACCTGCACCAGTCGCGCCACTACTCGCTGTTCCTCGCCCTGCAGCTCAAGGCGCGCCACGAGGGCATCGAGACCCCGGTCTACGGGCTGGCCGAGGTCCACCACACCGGCTGAGGCTGGCCCGGCTGGGCCGGCTGGCCCGCCCGGCGAGGTGGTGGGCGATTGTTGGAGGCTTCTGGGAGGCTGTGGTCCATGAGGATGCCCGGCGGCAAGGCGGCGAAGCGGATCGCGCTGGAGTCCGCGGGCTGGACCCTCGTGGTGGTCGGCATCATCTTGATGCCGCTGCCGGGCCCCGGCCTGCTGATCGTGCTCGGCGGCGTCGCCCTGCTCGCGCGTCAGTACGAGTGGGCCGAGCGGAACCTGACCCGCGTGCGCCTGCGAGCCCTGCGCGAGGCCGCCCGGAGCGTGTCCGGGCCGCTGCCGATGGCCGTCACGATCCTGGGGATGCTCGCGCTGATCGCGGTGGGCGTCTACTGGATCGTCTCGCCGCCGACGCCCTCGTGGTACCCGCTGCCCGAGGCCTACTGGCTCCCGGGCGGCATCACGACCGGCATCTTCCAGATCGCCTCGGCGGTGTTCGCGCTCGGTCTGATGGTCTACAGCTACCGCCGCTTCCACGACAACCCGGCCGCGCTCGAGGAGCTGGAGGTCGACATGGAGGAGAACGACGACCCGGACCTCGAGGGGGGCGACCTCGACGAGGAGCGGCCCGTCGACCGCGAGGCCGAGCGCGCCTGATCGGCTGCGTACGCGGGACGGCCGCGCCCCGGGGGTGAGACGATCCCCACATCGGGGTGCTCGGGGTCTTGCCACGTTCGGTGGACGTGTGTTTACTGAGCGGGGTCCGCATGGGAGTGAAAGGGTGCCGCCGTTGCCGCTGCTCGACAGACTGAGCTGGGACGGCGTACGCCGTGCCGGGGCTCAGCTCACCACCCCGCTCCTGCCCGACGACTACCTGACCCTGCTCAACCCGCTGTGGACGACGCGGGAGCTGCGCGGCGTGATCGTCAAGGTCGTCCGCGAGACCGACGATGCGGCGACCGTGGTGATCCGCCCCGGCTGGGGCTGGCGCTACAGCCACCAGGCCGGTCAGTACATCGGTATCGGCATCCAGGTCGAGGGCAAGTTCCACTGGCGCTCCTACTCGGTGAGCACCCCGCCCAAGCGCAAGGGCAAGACGATCGCGATCACGGTGCGCGCGATGCCCGAGGGGTTCCTCTCCGAGCACCTCGTCAACGGGGTCGAGCCGGGCTCGCTGATCCGGCTCGCGCTGCCGGCGGGCGACTTCGTGCTGCCCAGCCCGCCACCGCCCAAGATCCTCTTCCTCGTCGGCGGCAGCGGCATCACCCCGGTGATGTCGATGCTGCGGACCCTGGACCGTCGCAGGACCATGCCCGACGTGGTCCTGCACTACTCCTCCACGAACGCCGACCGGATGATCTTCCGCAACGAGCTGCAGGACCTCACCGAGCGCAACGAGGGCCTGAGGGTCGTCCAGCGCTACACCGACGACCAGGGCATGTTCGTGCTCGAGGACCACCTCGACGAGCTCGCCCCCGACTGGCGCGAGCGCGAGGTCTGGGCCTGCGGTCCGTCCCCCATGCTCGACGCGGCGGACGAGTTCTGGTCGGCGGCCGACCTCGAGGACAAGCTCCACCTCGAGCGGTTCTCCCTCAAGCTCGACGGCGAGGGCGGCGAGGGCGGGACGATCACCTTCCTCAACTCCGGCAAGACCACCGAGGTCGACGGAGCGACCACCCTGCTCGAGGCCGGCGAGGAGGCCGGGGTCGGCATGCCCTACGGCTGCCGCACCGGCATCTGCCACACCTGCACCGTGACCATGACCGAGGGCACCGTGCGTGACCTGCGCTCGGGCGACGAGTTCGCCGAGCCCAACGGCTCCATCCAGACCTGCATCACGGCCGCCGTCGGCGCCGTGACGCTCGACATCTAGCCCACCAGCACCTGCAGGACCAACTGAAGGGAGACGTCGATGGCCATCGCCGACGTCAAGGAGTACACCCACCTCACCGAGGCCGAGGTCGAGGAGCTCGGAGCGGAGCTCGACGCTCTGCGCGCCGAGGTCGAGGAGAGCCGCAACGACAAGGACGCGGCCTACATCTACCAGATGATCACCGTCCAGCGGCGTCTCGCCGCGGCGGCGCGGATCACCCTGGCCGTCTCGGCGTACCACAAGAGGACGCGGGTGCCCGGAGCCGTCGTCGGTGCGGGCATGCTCGGCGTGGCCAAGATCCTGGAGAACATGGAGATCGGCCACAACGTGATGCACGGCCAGTGGGACTGGATGAACGATCCCGAGGTCCACTCCAGCAACTGGGAGTGGGACACCGCCCAGCCCGCCGAGCAGTGGAAGCACTCGCACAACTACGTGCACCACCAGTTCACCAACGTGCTCGGCTACGACAACGACATCGGGTACGGCATCCTGCGGATGGCCCGCGAGCAGAAGTGGAACGTCTTCAACCTCGGCCAGCCGATCTACAACGCCGGGCTCGCGTTGCTCTTCCAGTGGGGCGTCTCCCTGCACGACCTCGACATCGAGGCCATCCGCAAGGGCAAGAAGGACCCGAAGCTGATGAAGAAGCAGCTCAAGCAGATCTGGCAGAAGGGCCGCCGCCAGGCCGGGAAGGACTACATCGCCTACCCGCTGCTCTCGGGACCCAACTACGCCACCACGCTGACCGCGAACGCCGTGGCCAACCTGATGCGCAACGTGTGGTCCTACACGATCATCTTCTGCGGGCACTTCCCCGACGGGGCGATGCACTTCACCGAGGAGGAGATCGAGGACGAGACGCGCGCGGAGTGGTACCTGCGCCAGATGCTGGGCTCGGCGAACTTCGAGGGCGGCAAGCTCATGCACATCATGAGCGGCAACCTCGGCTACCAGATCGAGCACCACCTCTACCCGGACCTGCCCAGCAACCGCTACGCCGAGATCTCGGTGCGGGTGCGTGCGCTGTGCGACAAGTACGGCCTGCCCTACACGATCGGCCCGCTGCACAAGCAGTACGGCCAGACGCTGCGCACCATCATGAAGCTCTCCGTCCCCAACGGCTGGACCTCCGACGACGAGGACTACGTCGAGGTCCCGCGCGGTCGCAAGACCGACGCGGAGCTCGGCAAGCGCCGCATGGAGACCGGGAAGTACGCCGCGGCGAAGTCCGCATGAGCGCAGCATGATCGGGACCTCCGGCCTCGACGAGCGGCCCCGGGACCCCGACCTCGGGGGCCCGGTGCCGTTCGTCTGCGAGGACGACCGCGGTGCCGCGAGCCTGCGTCAGCTGGTCAAGAAGCGCGTCATCCAGTGCGCCCTGTCGCGGATCTGCTCGGTCTGCGGCGACCCGCTCGACCGACCGCTGGCGATGATGGGCACGCGGGAGGAGCTGCTGCGCCAGGAGTTCCACCTGCCGCCGCTGCACGTGGGCTGCGCCGAGGCGATCGCCGAGGAGGTCCGCGGTGCCGACTTCGCGGTGCTCGGCCAGGAGCAGGCGGTGAGCACGTGGATGCTGGTGACCACCGGTGGGTTCGAGCACGAGCGCCCGCAGTCCTGGGACGCCGACCAGCGCCCGCGCTTCCGACCGAACTCGGTCGAGGAGACACGCGAGCTCTGATCCCGGACCAGGCCCCGGGCCTGGTCCCGGGGCCTGGTCCTGGGGCCCGATCCTGGAGCGATCCCGGTGCGTGTCGGTGGCGTGACCTAGCCTCGGGGCGACCATGACCCTCCACCTGCACCGCGCCGCGCGCACCGACGCCTTGGCCGACGCGCTCGGCGACCTGCTGCGCGAGCCGCTGGGCGACCCGTTCGTCCAGGAGGTCGTGATCGTGCCCGCGAAGGGCGTCGAGCGGTGGTTGACCCAGCGGCTCTCCCACCGGCTCGGCGTCGGCGCCGACGAGGCGGGCGCCGAGCGGGCCGACGGGGTGTGCGCGGGCGTGCGGTTCCTCAACCCGAGCTCGCTGGTCTCGCTGCTGCTGGACCGCGAGCGTGACGACGTCTGGGACCCCGACCGGCTGGTGTGGCCGCTGCTCGACGTCGTCGACGAGTCCCTCGGCGAGGCGTGGTGCGCGACCCTCGCCACCCACCTGGGCCACCGGCTCGACGGCGAGGAGGCCGCCATGCGTCAGGACCGGCGCTGGTCGGTGGCGCGCCGGCTGGCCGGGCTCTTCGCCTCCTACGCCCGCCAGCGCCCGGGCCTGGTCACCGACTGGCGCGAGGGTCGCGACACCGACGGGGCCGGGGGAGCCCTGCCCGACGACCTCACCTGGCAGGCCGAGCTCTGGCGGCGGGTGGTGGACAGGGTCGGGGAGCCCGCGCCGGACGCCCGCCACGCCGCGGCGCTCGCGCTGCTGCGATCGGGGGGCGACGACCTCGACCTGCCCGCGCGGGTCTCGCTGTTCGGCCACACGCGACTGCCGGCGACCGAGGTCGAGCTGCTCGCGGCGCTGGCGACCCACCGCGAGGTCCACCTGTGGCTCCCGCAGCCCTCGCCGGTGCTGTGGGACGACCTCGCCGGGATCGGGGGCGTCGTGGCCCGCGAGGACGACACGTCGGCGACCCTGGTCGGGCACCCGCTCCTGGCCTCGCTCGGGCGCGACACCCGTGAGCTGCGGCGGGTGCTCGACCTGCCGGCGCGGGACCACGCGGTCGACGACCCGGGCGGGGCCGCCCCGCGCACGCTGCTCGGCTGGCTCCAGCACGACCTCCGCGCCAACCACGCGCCGAGCGCCGACGAGCAGGCCGCGCGGCGCCTCGCCGACGACGACCACAGCCTGCAGGTCCACGCCTGCCACGGCCCGGCCCGCCAGGTCGAGGTGCTGCGCGAGGTGCTGGTCGGCCTGCTCGAGGACGACCCGACCCTCGAGCCCCGCGACATCGTCGTGATGTGCCCCGACGTCGAGACCTACGCGCCCCTGGTCTCGGCCGCGTTCGGGCTCGCCGACGTCGTCGAGGAGACCGGGCGGCCGGCGGTGGGTCACC
This sequence comes from uncultured Actinomycetota bacterium, assembly GCA_963740745.1. Classification (GTDB taxonomy): domain Bacteria; phylum Actinomycetota; class Actinomycetes; order Propionibacteriales; family Nocardioidaceae; genus Nocardioides. The sequence goes on along the minus strand of CAVUFK010000005.1, from coordinate 8,525 downwards.
CGGCGCACCGGTTGCGCGTGCGCCTCGCCGACCGAGCGCTGACCAGCACCAACCCGCTGCTCGCGCTCGCCGCCGACCTCGTGGAGCTTGCGGGGGGACGGGTGACGGCCTCGGCGGTGCTCGACCTGGCCAGCAGCGAGCCGTGCCGGCGCCGGTTCGCCCTCAGCGACGACGACCTCGCTCGGGTCACGCGGTGGGTCGCCCAGTCCGGGATCCGCTGGGGCATGGACGGTGCGCAGCGCGCGAGGTTCTCGATGCAGGGCTTCGAGCAGAACACCTGGCGCGTCGGGCTGGACCGGGTGCTCCTGGGCGTGGCGATGAGCGGTGACCAGCACCGACGCCTCGGTCGCGGGCTCCCGCTCGACGACGTGGCCAGCTCCGACGTCGACCTGGTCGGCCGGTTCACCGAGCTCGTCGACCGGCTGGCGGCCTGCATCGAGGCCCTGGAGGCCGCCGAGGAGGTCGACACCTGGATGGACGCGCTCGCCCACGGTGTCCGCTCGCTGAGCGACGTCGACCGGGATGCCGCCTGGCAGGTCCCCCAGCTCGAGCGTGAGCTGGCCCGGGTGACGGCCAGCGCCGAGCGTGCCGGCACCGCCCGGTACGCCCCGCGGCTGCGCCTGGCCGACGTCCGCGCACTGCTGGCCTCCCGGCTCGGCGGGCGGCCGACCCGGTCCAACTTCCGCACCGGGACGCTGACGGTGTGCACCATGGTGCCGATGCGCTCGGTGCCGCACCGCGTGGTCTGCCTGGTCGGCCTCGACGACGGGACCTTCCCGCGCACGACCACCGCGGACGGTGACGACGTGCTGGCCCGGACCCCGCTGACCGGGGAGCGCGACGTCCGCAGCGAGGACCGGCAGCTCCTCCTCGACGCCGTGCTCGCGGCCTCGGAGACCGTGGTGATCACCTACACCGGCGCCAACGAGCACTCCGGTGCCGGACGACCCCCTGCCGTCCCGCTCGGCGAGGTGCTCGACGCCGCCGACCGCACCGTCGCCGGGCCGGTGCGCGAGCGCGTCCTGGTTCGCCACCCGCTCCAGGCTTACGACCCGCGCAACCTCGTGCCGGGTGCGCTGGTCGCCGGATCGGCGGAGGCGTTCAGCTTCGACCGGTCCGCGCTGGCCGGCGCCCGCGCGGCGGCGGGCGAGCGGGTGCGTCCACCGGCGCTGCTCGACGGGCCGCTCGCGGCCCGGTCGACCCAGGAGGTGTCGCTGGCCGACCTCAAGGCGTTCTACGTCCACCCGGTGCGCTCCTTCGTGCGCGGCCGGCTCGAGGTCGGCGTACCGCTGGAGCCCGACGAGGTCGGCGACGCCATGCCCGTCGAGCTCGACGCCCTCGAGAAGTGGGGTGTCGGCGACCGGCTGCTGACCGCGCTGCTGGCCGGCGAGGACGCCGAGGCCGTGATGACCGCCGAGCAGCTGCGGGGCACGCTGCCGCCGTACCTGCTCGGGATCGGGGCGCTCGGCACCGTCGTCGAGGACGCGCAGCGGCTGCTGAACGCGACTGCCGACCTGCGCACCGGGGAGGCCCGTTCGGTCGACGTCGCCGTCGACCTCGGCGGGGGCCGCGTGCTGTCGGGCACGGTGGCCGGGGTCCACGGCAACAAGCTCGTCTCACTCGGGTTCTCCCGGCTCAAGCCCCGGCAGCGTCTCTCGACCTGGATCGACCTGCTCGCCCTCTCGGCCGCCCTGCCCGACCAGAGCTTCACCTCCCACGCGGTGGGCAAGGACCGCGCCGGCCCGAAGCGAGCGCTGGCCGGCCCGGTCGACCACCGCGCCGCCTCGTGGTTGCGGGCCCTGGTCGAGCTGCGCGACCACGGCCTGCGCGAGCCGCTCGCCCTCCCCCTGGCCACCGCGGCGGCCTGGGCCGGCGCGCACGCCCGCGAGCTGCACGGCGAGGACGTCTCACCCGTCGCGATGGCGGCTCGCGAGTGGGAGACCGACCCGCACAACAAGTTCGGCATCACCGGCGAGGACGCCGACGCCTACCACCGGCTGGCCTGGGGTGCGGACGTGAGCGTGTCCACGCTCCTCGCCGCCGGGCTGGGCGAGCACGCCTGGACGGTCTGGGAGCCGCTGCTGACCGGGGGAGAGCGGGTGGGACCGCTGTGAACGACGACCTGCCCGCCTTCGACATCACCGCGCCGCTGCCGACCGGCACGACGCTGCTGGAGGCGAGCGCCGGCACGGGCAAGACCTGGACGATCGGGGCGCTCGTGACCCGCTACGTCGCCGAGGGCACAGCGAGGCTCGACGAGATGCTCGTGGTCACCTTCGGGCGCGCAGCGAGCCAGGAGCTGCGTGAGCGGGTGCGGACCCAGCTCGTCGAGGCCGAGGGCGTCCTGGCGGCGGCCGGTCCGGACGGCGAGGCGGAGCTGCCCCGCGACGACCGGCTGCTGGGCCTGCTGCTCGACTGCGACGCGGTCGAGCGCGCGCGGCGCCACCAGCGGGTGGTCGACGCCCTCGCCGGCTTCGACGCCGCGACGATCGCCACGACGCACCAGTTCTGCTCGCTGGTCCTCGACTCGCTCGGGGTCGCCGGCGACACCGACTCGCGGGCGCGGCTGGTGGAGAACCTCGACGACCTGGTCGCCGAGGTGGTCGACGACCTCTACCTGCGCGCCTTCGCCCGCGACGAGTCCGGACCCGCCTTCGCCCACAGCGACGCGATGGCGATCGCACGTGCGGTGGTCGGCGACCCGCAGGCGCGCCTGGAGCCGACCGACCAGGACCGGCTGACCCCCGCCGGACGGCGCGTCTCGTTCGCCCGCGCCGTGCGCGAGGAGCTCGAGACCCGCAAGCGCAGGCTCGGGATCCTGTCCTACGACGACCTGCTCAGCCAGCTCGCGCACGCCCTGGCCCACGAGGACTCGCCGGCTCGCACGCGGATGCGCGAGCGGTGGTCGATCGTGCTGGTCGACGAGTTCCAGGACACCGACCCGGTGCAGTGGAAGGTGCTCGACCGGGCCTTCTCCGGACACGCGACGATGGTGCTCATCGGCGATCCGAAGCAGGCCATCTACGCCTTCCGCGGCGGCGACGTCACGACGTACCTCACCGCGGCGCGGACCGCGACGACCCAGCAGACCCTCGGGGTCAACTGGCGCAGCGACGCCGGCCTCCTCGAGGCGTTCTCCGCGCTGCTCGTCGGCGCCGAGCTGGGCGACGAGCAGATCGTCGTGCGGCCGGTGACCGCGCGCCACGACGAGTCGAGGCTGGTCGGCGCACCGGTAGCAGCGCCGCTGCGGATGCGGGTGGTGCGCCGTGAGACCTTCTCCCGCAGCCCGGGCAGCGCGCTGGCCGTCGGCCAGGTCCGCCCGCACGTCGCACGCGACCTCGCCCTCGACGTACGCCGCCTGCTCGCGTCCGGGGCGACCTGGTGCGACCAGCCGCTCGAGCCCGGTGACGTCGCGGTGATCTGCTACCGCCACGCCGACCTCGCCGCGTCCCGAGAGGCGCTGCTGGACTGCGGGGTACCGGCCGTGATCGCCGGCGGCGGGAGCGTCTTCGCCACCCCCGCCGCGATCGAGTGGCTGACCCTGCTGGAGGCCCTCGAGCAGCCGCACCGCGCCGCCCGCGTGCGCGCCGCCGCCCTGACCTGCTTCGTCGGGAGGACCGCGCGCGAGCTCGACGAGGGCGGCGACCGGGTCACCGACGACGTCGCCGACCTGCTGCGCTCGTGGGCCGAGTCGGTCACCCGGCGCGGGGTGGCCGCCGTGCTCGAGGCGGCCTCGACCGACGGACTGACCGCCCGGGTGCTCGCCGAGATCGGCGGCGAGCGGCGACTCACCGACCTGCGTCACCTCGGCGAGGCCCTCCACGAGGTCTCCCACACCGAGCGCCTGGGTGTCGTGGGCCTGCTGGGCTGGCTGCGCGACCGGGTGCGCGAGGCCCGGGAGGGGCGTGGGACCGAGCGCACCCGGCGACTCGACTCCGACGCCGCGGCGGTCCAGCTGGTGACGATCCACGCCAGCAAGGGCCTGGAGTACCCCGTCGTCTACCTGCCGGCGCTGGCCGACCGGTTCGTACCCACGCCGACCCGGCCACTCTTCCACGACGCGGACGGTCAGCGCTGCCTCGACGTCGGCGGGTCCGGTCCCGCGTGGAACGACCACGTCCAGCGGTGGGCCGACGAGGAGGCCGGCGAGTGGCTGCGGCTGCTCTACGTCGCGATGACCCGCGCCAAGTCCCAGGTGGTGGCCTGGTGGGCCCCGACCAAGAACGCCGTCGCCTCGCCGTTGCACCGGTTGCTGCTGCGACCGGAGGGCTCGTCCGACGTGCCGTCGGCACCCCGCCTGCCCGACGACCCGGCGGTCGTCGAGCTCTTCGCGCGCTGGCGTGATCGCGGTGGCCCGGCTCCCGAGCCCTCCGTGCACGCCGACCCGGGCCCGGACCCGGCGAGGCCCGCACCCGCGGCACTCTCGGTGCGCCGCTTCGACCGCGAGGTCGACGTCGCGTGGCGCCGGACGTCGTACTCCGCGCTGAGCCACGTCGAGGTCGCGGCCTCGCCGGCCGTGGGCAGCGAGCCCGAGGAGCGCGCTAAGGACGACGAGGAGGTGGAGAACGTCGCCGTCCCGACGGGCGTGGGCGCCGGCCCGGTGGCGGACGTGCCCTCGCCGATGGCGGCGCTCCCGGTGGGAGCGACCTTCGGCTCGCTGGTCCACGCCGTGCTCGAGCACGCCGACCCCGCGGCGCCCGACTTCCGCGCCGAGCTGCTCGGACACATCGACGAGCAGCGGGTGTGGTGGCCCGTCGAGGTCGACCGCGACGAGCTCGCCGACGCGCTGATCGCGGTCTGCACGACCCCGATCCTCCCCGGCTCCGAGGTCACGCTGGGCTCGGTCGGGCTCCGCGACCGGCTCCGCGAGCTCGACTTCGAGCTGCCGCTGGCGGGCGGCGACACGGTGACGGGCGGCGGGGCCGGAGAGGGCCCCGGGGGGCCGGTGCGCCTGCACGACCTCGCGCCGATCCTGCGACACCACCTGCCCGTGGGTGATCCCGTGCGGGGGTATGCCGACGCGCTCGCCGTACCCGCCCTGGGGGAGCAGACGCTGCGCGGCTACCTGACCGGTTCGGTCGACGTCGTGCTGCGACTGCCCGGCGGTGAAGGAGCGGGTGCCGCCGGGGGCGTGGCCGGGCAGCCGCGCTACGTGATCGTCGACTACAAGACGAACTGGCTCGGCCCGCGCGAGGAGCCGTTGACGGCGCTGACCTACGCCCCGGCCGCGCTCGACGCCGCGATGGGCGGCTCGGACTACCCGCTCCAGGCGCTGCTCTACGCCGTGGTGCTGCACCGGTTCCTGCGGTGGCGCCAGCCCGGCTACGACCCCGAGATCCACCTCGGTGGGGTGCTCTACCTCTACCTGCGTGGGCTGTGCGGACCCGGCACGCCGAGCGTCGGCGACGGTCGGTGCGGTGTGTTCTCCTGGCGTCCGCCGGTGGGCCTGCTCGACGACGTCTCGGACCTGCTCGACGGCCGGGTGCCACCGCTGGGCGAGGGGATGCCGACGTGACAGCCGAGACCCTCGAGCCGTGGGAGGCCGACGACCGACGGATCGCCGCGCGGGCCACCGGGCTGCTCGCGGCCTTCAACGCCGCGGGCGTCCTCGAGGCCGCCGACGTGCACGTGGCGACGCGGGTGGCCGACCTCGGCGGCGAGCCCGACGAGTCGGTGCAGCTCGCCGTCGCCCTCGCCGTGCGCGCGCTGCGCTCCGGCTCGGTGTGCGTCGACCTCGACACCGTCGTCGACGTGCCCGTCCCCTTCCTGGCGCCGGACGGGTCGCTCCCGTGGCCCGAGCCCGGGGCCTGGCAGGACGCCGTCGCGCGGTCGCCGCTGGTAGCCGCGGGTGCCGTGAGCCACGAGCCGCCGCTGCTCTACCTCGAGCGCTACCACGCGTTGGAGGGTCAGGTCTGTGACGACCTCGTGGCCCGGGTCGCCGGTCCCGTGCCGACCACCGACGAGGCCGCCCTGGCCCGGGCGCTGGAGCGGGTCCGTGACGAGCACCTGAGTGCGGCGCAGGAGGAGGCGGTGGTCCGAGCCGTGCGTCAGTCGACCACGGTGCTCACCGGTGGTCCCGGCACGGGCAAGACGACGACGGTCGCGCGGATGCTGGTGCTGCTCGCCGATCAGGCCGCCAGCCGTGGAGAGCGGCTCTCGGTGGCGCTGGCCGCCCCGACCGGCAAGGCGGCGACGCGGCTCTCGGAGGCGGTGACCGAGGAGCTCTCCCGGCTCTCGCCGGAGGACCGCGACCGCGTCGGCCCGCTGACGGCGACCACCCTGCACCGGCTGCTGGGCTGGCGGCCCGACAACGCGACCCGCTTCCGGCACGACCGCACCAACCGGCTCGGCCACGACGTCGTCGTCGTCGACGAGTGCTCGATGGTCGAGCTGACGATGATGGCTCGGCTGCTGGAGTCGGTGCGGCCCACCTCCCGGCTGGTCCTGCTCGGTGACCCGCGCCAGCTGACCTCCGTCGGGGCGGGCGCGGTGCTCTCCGACGTGGTCGAGGGCTTCGCCCTCCCGGACGGGCGGGAGGACCCGGCCGGACCGGTGGTGTCGTTGACCGAGAACTTCCGCTCGACCGCGGACATCCTGGACCTCGCGACGGCGTTGCGTGATGGCGACGCCGAGGCAGTGCTGGCGACGCTGCGCCGTGAGTCCGACGAGGTCGAGCTGGTCGAGACCGACGAGCCGGCCGCGGCGCTGCGCGCGACCTGCCTGGCCTCGGCGCTGGCGGTGCGCGAGGCGGCGGAGGCGGGCGACGCCCCGGGTGCGCTGGCCGCCCTCGACGGGCACCGCCTGCTGTGCGCGCACCGCGAGGGGCGCTACGGCGTACGACACTGGAACGCGCAGGTCGAGCGGTGGCTGGTCGCGGAGACCGGGCTGCCGATCTACGGCGAGTGGTACGTCGGTCGCCCGCTTCTGGTGACCAGCAACGACTACGCCCTCGACGTCTACAACGGCGAGACCGGCGCGACCGTGCGAGCACCCGACGGGCGGTTGCGCACCTGGATCTCCGGCTCCGAGCGCACCCGCGACTTCGCCCAGGGCCGGATCGGTGACGTCGAGACGATGCACGCGATGACCATCCACAAGAGCCAGGGCAGCCAGGCCCGGTCGGTCACGGTCCTGCTGCCCGAGGCCTCGTCGCGCCTGCTCACCCGCGAGCTGTTCTACACCGCGGTGACCCGCGCCCAGGAGCACGTGCGCGTCGTCGGTTCCGAGAGAGCCGTCCGCGCGGCAGTGGCGACCACCGCTCAGCGTGCGTCCGGTCTGGCGGGCCGGTTGCGCGCGGCGCGCGGGCTCGGTCCAGCCCGGTCTCAAGCGGGTTCGGCGTAACGCCGAGGAAACGTGCGAGGTGCGGTCAGGGAGGCCGCGGTGGAAGGAGTGGTGGCGTGAGTCCTGGCGAGCTGAGCGCGTGCGGGGTCCCGGGTCCGCACGTCGGGCCGTCCCGCCGGTGCCAGTGGTTGATGTCGCTGCTCGTGGTGGCCCTGGCGACCCTCAGCCTGGCCGGCAGCAAGGCCGGCCCGGACCCGGTTGACCCGAGCGCGACCGTCCCGTCGTACGTCGCCGGTGCCGATTGCGCCAGCGTCCTGCGTCACTTCGGCATGACGCCGACCGGTTACGAGTCCGGGCTGCGGGCCCATCCGGTCTGCGACCACCAGGGCCAGAGCGTCGGCTACGACGACTACCTGGCCCGGATGGGGCTGCGCTGACCAGCAGGCGGTCAGGGAAACAGCGGTGCAACGACACCGGGCTAGGGTGCCGCGCGTGCCGTACCTCCTGCGTGTCGAGCTGCCCGACGTTCCCGGGTCCCTGGGGCGTCTCGCGAGCGCCATCGGTGAAGCCGGCGGCGACATCGAGGCGATCGAGATCGTCGAGAAGCGCCACGACGGGGTCGCGGTCGACGACGTGCTGCTCGAGATGGCTCCCGGCTCGATGCCGGACTCGGTGATCTCGGCGTGCAGCGCGCTGCCCGGCGTCGCCGTGGTGTGGATCAGCCACTACGCCCCCGGCGGCAGCCTGATCCTCGACCTCGAGGCCGTCGAGGCGCTCACGACTGACCCTGCGACCGCGATCGAGCGGCTGGTCGACCTGCTGCCGGGCACGTTCCGCGCGGACTGGGGCCTGCGGCTGCACCGCTCGAAGGGCGTCGTCGCCCGCACGGGTGCAGCGCCGACGGCTCTGGAGTTCGTCGAGCTCGAGCGCCCGACGCGGCTCGAGGTGTCCGGCGACGACATCACCCTGTACGCCGCCGCCCGCCTCGACGGCAACGAGATCGTCGTCATCGGCCGCCGCGGCGGCCCCGACTTCCTCGACTCCGAGCTCGCCCGCCTCGAGCACCTGATCGGTCTCACCCTCACCATCAGCCGCTCCTGACCGCCTGGCCTCAGCAACACCAGGAACACCAGGAACACCCGGCTGGCCGGGTGTCGCCGAGCCTGTCGCCCTGTGCAACGGCCGACAGGCTCGAGAACAAGCCGACCAGTACGACGCTCGGGCGCGCACCGACCCACCCCTCG
>CAVUFK010000004.1:0-22952 GCA_963740745.1 uncultured Actinomycetota bacterium | reverse complement strand
GCTCGCGGACCCGTCCGCGCAGCCGCACGTCGTCGAGGTCGAGGGCACGACCTCGGAGGTGGCGTGGGTGAGCGAGCAAGACGTCGACGCGGGGCGGTTCGAGGTGCTCGAGGTGGTGCGCGTCGCGCTCGAGGCCGGTCGCGCCCGCGTCGACTGACGGCGTCCCCGGACGGGTCGGACCTCGACGGGGCGGCCACTCCATCGACCTTCTCCGGCCGTCCCCCGCCTCCCGGAAGCCTCCCCGGACGGTTCCTGCGGGACGCGTGCCCGCCTGTGCGCGGCCTGATCTGGAGCATCACCGCTGAGGGTTCGGCGTACGGGACGGGTCTGGCAGACCCGTCGAGGGGTCGGGCATCTGAGCACGCGCTATGGAGCGTCGTGGGATGCCCGACCTCGAGCTGACGGCGCCCACAGCGACTGCTGCACCACACTCACAGTCATACGACCCGTTCAGTCGTGGACTGCCGACCGTGATGACGTCCCGGTAGCCGATCCGCATCCGGCGACGGGCAGCGGCACGGCGTCCGCCGACATCCGCGTCGGGTTCGCTGACGGGGCGTACCGGGGTGTCTGCGTAGTCGGACGTACCAATCAGAATCGCCACGACCAGGAGCCCGCCTGAGAACCCCGTTCCGGCGGAACCGGGACGACCGATCAGTACGTCTGAATACGATCACGCCCGCCGTGAGGATCCCGATCGGGGGGGTACGACACGGTCGCTAGATTGGGCCCCATGAGCGAGACCGTCTTCACCTACGCCGCGCCCGCCCTCAAGCTCGGGGCGGGTGCGTCGGCGGAGGTCGGTCACGACCTCGCCGCGTACGGCGCGAAGCGGGTCATCCTGGTCACCGACCCGGGGGTCGCGGCGACCGGGCACCCCGAGCGGATCGCCGAGCAGATCCGCGAGCGCGGCCTCGAGGTCGTCGTCTTCGACCAGGCGCACTGCGAGCCGACCGACGAGTCGCTGGCCCAGGCGGTCGCGTTCGCCCGCGACGCCGCCCCCTTCGACGCGGTCGTCGCGGTCGGTGGGGGCTCCAGCATCGACACCGCGAAGGCGGTCAACCTGCTCACGACCAACCCCGGCGAGCTGATGGACTACATCAACGCCCCCGTGGGCAGGGCGATGGCGCCGGTCAACAAGCTGCTGCCCTTCATCGCGGTGCCGACCACGACCGGCACCGGCTCGGAGAGCACCACGATCTGCGTGCTCGACGTGCTCTCGCTCAAGGTCAAGACCGGCATCAGCCACCCCGCGCTGCGCCCGACCGCCGCGATCGTCGACCCGCTGCTGACCGCCAGCCAGCCCCCGATGGTCACGGCTGCCTCCGGCATGGACATCCTCTGCCACGCGCTGGAGAGCTACACCGCGCGGTGGTACACCTCCTTCGAGGCCAAGACCCCCGAGCAGCGGGTGCCCTACTGCGGCGCGAACCCGGTCGCCGACCTGTGGAGCGAGAAGGCGATGTCGCTGCTCGCCGGCACCTTCCGGACCGCGGTCCGCGACGGCGAGGACGCCGACGCCCGCTCCGAGATGGCGCTGGCCGCCACGTTCGCCGGGCTCGGCTTCGGCAACGCGGGCGTGCACATCCCGCACGCATGTGCGTACCCGATCGCCGGGCGGGTCCGCGACTACCGACCCGAGGGCTACCCCCAGGACGAGGCGATCGTGCCGCACGGCATGGCCGTCTCGCTGACCGCGCCGGAGGCCTTCCGGTTCACCTTCGAGGCCAGCCCCGAGCGCCACCTGCGCGCCGCCCACCTGCTGGACCCGACCCCGTCGGCCTCCGACGACGGCCCCGAGACCCTCCCCGCGGTGCTCTCCACGCTGATGCGCGACATCGGCATCCCGAACGGACTGGCCGAGGTCGGCTACGGCGAGGGCGACGTCGACGACCTCGTCGAGGGCACGCTCAAGCAGCAGCGGCTGCTGGCCACCGCGCCCCGGGAGGCCAGCGCCGAGGACCTCGCCGGCGTGGTGCGCGGATCGATGGAGAACTGGTGACCACGGCCCCCGAGACGGCACCGGGGACCACCCGCGCGACCACCCGACGCCCCACGACGTACGACGCGACGGCGGCGGGCCTCGCCGACGCGCTGCGCTCGCGCGGGGTCGACGACGTCGACGACTCGACCCTGACCCGCACGCTGTACGCCGCCGACGCCTCGCTGTACCGGGTGGTCCCGCAGGTCGTGGCCCGCCCGCGCCACGTCGACGAGATCGACGCCGTGCTCGACGCCGCTCGCGCCACGGGCGTCCCGCTGACGATGCGCGGCGCCGGCACCTCGATCGCCGGCAACGCCGTCGGCCCGGGGATCGTGGTCGACACCGCCCGGCACCTGAACCGGATCCTCGAGCTCGACCCCGAGGCCCGCACCGCGCAGGTCGAGCCCGGCGTCGTGCACGCCCGGCTGCAGGCGCAGGCCCACGGCCACGGGCTGCGCTTCGGACCCGACCCCTCGACCCACACCCGTTGCACGATCGGCGGGATGATCGGCAACAACGCCTGCGGCTCCCGGGCGCTGGGCTACGGCCGCACCTCCGACAACGTGGTCGGCCTCGACCTGCTCACCGGCACCGGCGAGCGGGTCCGCGTCGCACGACGGCGAGCCGGGCAGCAGCCGCGTCGAGCGCGACCTCGCCGCGATCGTCGACGCCGACCTCGCCCACGTGCGCCAGCGCTTCGGCACCTTCTCCCGCCAGGTCAGCGGCTACGCGCTCGAGCAGCTGCTGCCCGAGCGCGGCCGGCGCCTCGACCGGCTCGTCACGGGCTCCGAGGGCACGCTGGCGCTGGTCCGTGAGGCGACGGTCTCGCTGGTGCGCGACCACCCCGAGCGGCTGCTGCTGGTGCTCGGCTACGCCTCGATGGCCGAGGCCGCCGACGCCGTACCGGCCCTGCTCGAGCTCGGCGCCGGCACGCGGCGCCGGTGTCACCGACGGCGACCCGGCGCGGCTGGTGGCCTGCGAGGGCCTCGACTCGCGGATCGTCGACCTGGTGCGGGCCCGTCGCGGCGGCGTGCCCGAGCTCCCGCGCGGCGCGGGCTGGCTCTTCGCCGAGGTCGCGGGCGAGGGCGCCGCCGACATGGTCGCGCCGGCTCCGCGAGGCCGCCGGGCGCGCTGGGCGACCGGCTCGTCACCGACCCCGGTGAGACCGCCGCACTGTGGCGGATCCGCGAGGACGGCGCCGGGCTGGCCGCGCGCAGCCTGACCCGCCCGGCCCACGCCGGCTGGGAGGACGCCGCCGTGCCGCCCGAGCACCTCGGCGCCTGGCTGCGCGACTTCGACGCTCTGCTGGTCGAGCACGGCCTCGACGGCGTGCCCTACGGACACTTCGGCGACGGGTGCGTGCACGTGCGCATCGACTTCACCTTCGACGACGGCGGCGCCTCGCTTCCGCGACTTCCTCACCGCCAGCGCGACCGCGCTGGCCGGCTACGGCGGGTCGCTGTCCGGCGAGCACGGCGACGGCCGGGCCCGCTCGGCGCTGCTGCCGCTGATGTACGACGCCGCGCAGCCTCGAGCTCTTCGGCGCCGTCAAGCACGCCTGCGACCCCGACGACCTGCTCAACCCCGGCGTCCTGGTCGACCCCCGCCCCGCCGAGGCCGACCTGCGCCCCGCCCGACCCCGCCGCCCGGTCAACCCGGGTCTGCGGTTGCTGCACGACGGCGGCGACCTCGCCGCGGCCGCGCACCGCTGCACCGGGGTCGGCAAGTGTGTCGCGGCCAACGCCTCCGGCGTGATGTGCCCGAGCTGGCAGGCCACCCGTGAGGAGAAGGACTCCACCCGCGGCCGCGCCCGCGTGCTGCAGGAGGCCCTCGACTCGGGTCCCGGCGGGATGCTCGCGGGCGGTCTGGCCGACCCGGCGGTGCACGAGGCGCTCGACCTGTGCCTGTCGTGCAAGGGCTGCGCGTCGGACTGCCCGACCGGCGTCGACATGGCGACCTACAAGTCCGAGGCGCTGCACCAGACCTACGCGGGGAAGCGCCGACCCCTGACGCACTACACGCTGGGCCGGCTGCCGACCTGGCTCCGGCTGATCGGCCGGGTCGGCCCCGCCGCGCCGGCGATCAACCGCCTCGCCGGGTGGGGCCCGACCGCGCGGCTGGCCACGGCGTCGGCCGGGGTCGACCGCCGCCGGTCGCTGCCCTCGATCGCGCGCCGCACGCTGCGGCGCACGGCGCGGGCGATGCCGGGGCGCACCGGCACGCCCGACGTGTGGATCTGGGCGGACTCCTTCACCGACAGCCTCTCGCCGCACACCGCCGAGGCGCTGATCGCGCTGCTCGGCCGGTCCGGGCTGCGGGCCGAGGTCATCGACGAGCCGGCGTGCTGCGGCCTGACCTGGGTGACCACCGGCCAGCTCGACGCAGCCCGGCGGATCGTGGGCCGCACGGTGAGCACGCTGGCGGCGTACGTCGACTCGGGCGTGCCCGTCGTCGGACTCGAGCCCTCCTGCCTGGCCACGCTGCGCTCGGACGCGGTCGAGCTCAGTGACGACCCCGCCGCCGTGCGGGTCGCGGCGGGCATGCGGACGCTGGCCGAGCTGCTCACCGACCTCGCGGAGCGCGGGCTGTGGACCCCGCCCGACCTGGCCGGGGTCGAGGTGCTGGTGCAGCCGCACTGCCACCAGGCCTCGATCATGGGCTTCGCCGCCGACCGGGCGCTGCTGGAGAGGGCCGGGGCGAGGGTGACCGTCGTCGGCGGCTGCTGCGGGCTGGCCGGCAACTTCGGCATGGAGCAGGGCCACTACGAGGTCTCCGTCGCCGTGGCCGAGACCCACCTGCTGCCCGCCGTACGCTCGCGCGGCACCGCGGTCGTGCTCGCCGACGGCGTCTCGTGCCGGGTCCAGCTCGCGGACCTGGAGGACCTGCGGGCCCTCCACCTCGCCGAGCTGCTCGCCTTCGGGGTGCCCGAGACGCAGGCCGTCGGTGGCTGAGCCGCTCGGACCCGGTGGCCCGCCGCAGACCTCATGACCGGTGCCGGTGTCCGTGAGTCCGCCCCGGGCGCCACCGGGACACCCTGTGGCCGCCGGGACGCTGGCGCACCCAGGCGCGCCCACTAGGATCGTGACGTGAACCCCCGCCACCGTCGCCTGATCATCCCGGCGGCGCTGGGGGCCCTGCTGCTGGTGGTCGTCGTCTCGGCCGTGGCCGGACGGTTCTGAGGTACGCCGTGCCCGAACCGCTGCTGCGCGCCCTCGAGACGATGGCCGAGCACGTCCTCGACCCGGACCGGCTGATCAAGGCCGTCCTGTCGGGACGTCAGCGCGGGCAGGAGCCGCCGGCGTACCGCCGGGTCGAGCTGCGCTGGGTCGACCTGAAGGGCGCGCCGCACCTGCAGGTCGTGGCCTACGACCGGACCCAGGCGCACACGAGCAACCACGCGGCCGGCGACGCGGCCGGTGTCGCGGTCGACGACCTCCTCGGCGCGGGGTACGGCAACTGGCACGTCGAGACCACGACCGAGACCCACCAGGTGCGCGTCACCAAGCGGCTCGAGGCCCAGGTGCACACGACCCGCCGTGCCACGCCGGCGGTGGCGCCGGACCGCAGCCACGACCGCGACAAGGAGCGCCTGCTCGCCGAGGACGACCCCGTGCTGGTCGAGCTCGGGATCTCGGACGCCCAGGGCCGGCTGAAGCCCTCGCGCACCGCCAAGCTGCGCCAGGTCGAGGAGTTCCTGCGCCTGCTCGACGCCTGCGTCGTCGACGCGATCGCGAAGGGGCACCTGCGCCGGCCGACCGTCGAGGACCCGCTGCGCCTGGTCGACCTCGGCTGCGGCAACGCCTACCTGACCTTCGCCGCCCAGCGCTACCTCGCCGTGGTCCGCGGCCTGCCGGTGGCCGCTGACCGGGGTGGACGTCAAGGAGCAGTCGCGCGAGCACAACAGCGCCGTCGCGGCGCGGCTCGGCGACGGGCTCGGCGGTCCGACCACGTTCGTCGTCGGCTCCATCGCCGACGCCGCGCTCGACCCTGCGGCGGGTGAGCCCGAGGTCGTCCTGGCCCTGCACGCCTGCGACACCGCGACCGATGACGCCCTGGCCCGCGCGGTGGGCTGGCAGGCCGCCGTCGTGCTGGCCGCGCCGTGCTGCCACCACGACGTGGCCGCGCAGCTGCGAGCCGCGCCGACCCCGGCGCCGTACGCCGCCCTGACCCGCGACGGCATCGTGCGCGAGAGGTTCGCCGACACCCTCACCGACGCGCTGCGCGCCTCGCTGCTGCGCCTGGAGGGCTACCGCGTCGAGGTGGTGGAGTTCGTCGGCAGCGAGCACACGCCCCGCAACACGCTGCTGCGCGCGGTCCGCACCGGCTCGCCGGTGCGCGGCGGCGACCCTCGCGGAGGAGTACGCCGACCTGGTGACCACCTGGGGCGTGACCCCCCGGCTCGGGGAGCTGCTGGCGGGTGGGTGAGCTCGCACGGCGCCCTGCTGAACGTGCTGCGCGGGTTCCTGATCGGAAGCGCGGAGCTGGTGCCGGGCGTCTCCGGCGGCACCGTCGCCCTGGTCAGCGGGGTCTACGACCAGCTCGTCGACTCGGCCTCGCACGGGGTCGACGCCGTGGTGCGGCTGGTGCGAGGGCCCGACCGGTTCGACCGGGCCCGGCAGGCCGTGGGCCGCGTCGACGTCGGGGTGGTGCTCCCCGTGCTGCTCGGCATGGGCCTGGCCCTGGTCACCGATCGCCGGGACCATGGAGGGCTTCGTCACCGAGCACCCCGAGCTCGCGCGCGGGCTCTTCCTCGGGCTGGTCCTGGCCAGCATCGCCGTGCCGCTGCGGATGGCGCGCGCCGAGCGCACCGGAGGCAGCGGCGGGTCCTCGCCGCGCGACGGGGCCCTGCTGGTCGGCCCGGCGGTCCTGGCCTTCGTGCTGGTCGGGCTGGCCGGGGGCGGGAGCCTCGAGGACCCGCCCCTGCTCGCTGGTCGCCGGCGTCGCCGCGGTGGCGGTCTGCGCGCTCGTCGTGCCCGGCGTCTCCGGGTCGTTCCTGCTGCTGGCCGTCGGGCTCTACAGCACCACGCTCGGCGCGGTCGACGCCCGCGACCTGACCTACCTCGTCGCCTTCGCCCTCGGTGCCGTGGTGGGGCTGGGGACCTTCGTCCGGCTGCTGCGGTGGCTGCTGGAGCGCCACCGGCGCACCACGCTGCTGGTCATGGCCGGGCTGATGACCGGCTCGCTGCGCGCGCTGTGGCCCTGGCAGTCCGGCCAGGGAGCCGCGACGGGCACGGGCTCGGTCGTCGCGCCGTACGACCCGGTGGCCGGCCCGCGTCCTGCTGGCCCTGCTCGGCGTGGCCGTCGTCGCGACCGTGACCGGGTGGCAGTCCCGCCAGCAGTCCCGCCAGCAGTCCCGAGCGCGGGAGAGGACCGTCGTGAGTGACGTCGGCCGGTTCATGGCGCTCGGCGTCGCGGTGCCCTTCCTGGTCGGGCTGGGCATGGCCGGGTCCGCCGACGAGCCGCCGGCCCGCGACGTGCTGACCACGCTGGAGGACCCCGAGATCACCGAGTCCAGCGGGCTCGCCGCCCGGGCCGTCGAGCTGGCGACGATCAACGACTCCGGCGACGCGGGCCGGACCTTCGTCGTCGACGTCGCGACGGGGCGGACCACCGGGCACGCGAGCTGGGGCGAGGCGACCGACGTCGAGGCGCTGGCCCCGATCGGTGAGGACCTGCTCGTCGCCGACATCGGCGACAACGACGCCCAGCGCGACACGATCAGCATCCTGCGCGTGCCCTGGACCCGCGGCGGCGACGTCGCGGTCGACCCGGCGGCCAAGGTCGACCTGGTCTACCCCGACGGCGCGCACGACGCGGAGTCGCTGCTGGTCGACCCGGTCTCGGGGCGGGTCCTGATCGCGACCAAGGACGTCCTCGGCGGCGACGCTCTACGAGGTCCCGCCGGACGCCGTACCGCCCCGCGTCGGCGCCCCCGCCCCGGTCGAGCCGGTACGCCTGCAGCCCGTCGGCGACGTGCTCCGCTTCGCCACCGACGGTGCCTTCTTCCCCGACGGCCGCCACCTGGTGCTGCGGGGGTACGGCGACGCCACGGTCTACACCTGGCCGGACCTGACGGCCGCCGGCACGGTCCAGCTGCCCCGCCAGGAGCAGGGGGAGGGGATCGCGGTGCGCGAGGTCGACGGTGAGTTCGAGGTGCTGGTGAGCTCCGAGGGGCAGCGCAGCGACGTGCTCTCCGTGACGCTGCCGCAGTCGCTCGCCCAGGCGGTCGCCCCGGTGGCCCCGGCCGACTCGGCGGGGGCCGGCACGACGCCCGTACCGTCGGCCACGCCCAGCCCGACGGTCGACCCCGACGCGGCTCCGATCGAGGGCGACCGGGTCGACCAGGGACCGCCCCTCGCCCCCTGGCTGGTCGGCATCGGGTTCGGCGTGGTCATGCTCGTGCTGCTGGTCCGCTCCCTGCGCCCCCGCTGAGCGCCGAGAGCGCAACCTGCGAGCGCCGAGGTGCCGCGGACGGCTGGTCCGCCCGGGTGACCCGATCGGATCGGTGCGCTGACTACCGTCTGAGCCGTCATGCCACGCCTGCGCCGCACCTCGCCCGACCAGCCCGGCTGGACCCGCCGCAGGGCGGGTGCCGGGTTCAGCTACCTCGACGGCCACGGCCGACGGCTCGGCACCGAGGACGTCGCCCGGATCAAGGCCCTCGTCATCCCGCCCGCGTGGCGCGAGGTCTGGATCACGCCGTACGCCAACGGCCACCTCCAGGCCGTCGGCACGGACGACGCGGGCCGGCGCCAGTACCTCTACCACCCCGACTGGCGCACGCGGCGCGACGCCGAGAAGTTCGAGCGGATGCTGGAGTTCGGCAAGGCGCTGGTCAAGGCGCGCGAGTCGGTGCTGACCGACCTCGGACGCGAGGGGATGCCGATGGAGCGGGCCTGCGCCGTGGCGGTGCGGCTGCTCGACCTCGGCTACTTCCGGATCGGCAACGACGTCTACGCCGACAGCCACGGCAGCTTCGGGCTGACCACCCTCGAGCGCCGTCACGTCAAGCGCCACCAGGACCGGCTCGTGTTCGCCTTCACCGGCAAGTCCGGCGTCGACCACCGCATCGAGATCGACGACGCGACGGTCATCGAGGCGATCGAGACGATGCGCCGCCGCCGCAGCAAGGACGACCCGTCGCTGCTGGCCTACAAGCAGGGCCGCTCCTGGCGCTCGATCCTGCCGGTGCTGGTCAACGACTACGTCCGCACGAGCACCGGCCTCGAGGCCACCGCCAAGGACTTCCGCACCTGGCACGCGACCGTCCTGGCCGCGGTCGCGCTGGCCGAGACCCCCGAGCCCGGAGGGACCCGGGCCTCGCGCAAGCGCGCGGTCTCGGGCGCGATGAAGGAGGTCTCCGGCTTCCTGGGCAACACCCCCACCCTCGCGCGGTCGTCGTACGTCGACCCCCGCGTCGTCGAGGCCTACGAGGACGGGCAGACCATCGGTGCCACCACGCGTCGCCAGTACGACACCACCGACCAGCGCCAGGCCGCGCTCGAGCGTGCGACGCTGAAGCTGATCAAGCAGCGGGGGTGAGCGGCCATGGACGACGGGGGCACTCAGGAGCCCTGGCGCCCCCTGCGCCCGACCTCGGTCGACTACTGGCTCGTGGAGCACCGTCCGCGGATCACCGCGGTGATCGGCTCGGTGGCCCTCGCCGTGGTGCTGGTCGTCGCGTGGATCGTGGTCAACGGCAACGGGCTGCCGCCGCAGTGGTGGCCGGTCGTGGCCGCAGCGCTGGTCCAGGTCGGCGTCGTCGAGGTGGTGCTGCGCCGGGCGGCGTACCGCGTCGCGGGCCACGACGCCGACCGGTGTCGGCGCCCTGGTCCAGGGTGACGGCCATGGGCAGGAGCACGATGCAGATCACCGTCGTCGAGGGCGACATCACCCTCCAGGACACCGACGCGGTGGTCAACGCGGCCAACGCCCGCATGCGGGGCGGCAGCGGGGTCGACGGAGCGATCCACGCCGCCGGCGGACCGCAGGTGCTGGCCGACTGCGTCCGCCGCTTCCCTCGCGGCCTGGCGACCGGCGACGCGGGCTGGACCACCGCCGGCGACCTGGCGGCGCGCTGGGTCGTCCACGTCGTCGGTCCGAACCACCGGGCCGGGCAGACCGACCGGTCGCTCCTGCTGAGCTGTTACACCCGCGCGATCGAGGTCGCCGACGAGCTCGGAGCCCGCACGATCGCCTTCCCGCTGGTCAGCTCCGGGGTCTACGGCTGGCCGAAGGACGACGCCGCCGCCGCCGCGGTCGAGGCGCTGCGCTCGGTCGCCGACCGGGCCTCGGTCACCGAGGCCAGGCTGGTGGCCTGGGCGCCGGCGGACGCCGACGCGGCTGCGCACGGCCCTCGCCGCGCACCCGGGGTAGTCCCTGACACCACGGTCGTGATCCGGCCCGATCCACGACCGTGGTGTCGGGGACTATCGCAGCCGCTCGACCACGTGGTCGACGCACCGGGTCAGCGCGACCACGTCCTCGGGGTCGACCGCCGGGAACATCGCGACCCGCAGCTGGTTGCGCCCGAGCTTGCGGTAGGGCTCGGTGTCCACGACCCCGTTCGCGCGCAGCACGGCCGAGACGCGTGCGGCGTCGACGGAGTCGTCGAGGTCGATGGTGCCGACGACGAGCGACCGGTGCTCGGGGGCCACGAACGGCTCGGCGTAGGACGACGCGTCGGCCCAGCCGTAGAGCGCCGACGACGACCGGGTGGTCCGCTCCACCATCGCGTCCAGCCCGCCGGCGCCGTTCATCGCCTCCAGCTGCGCGGCCATCAGGAACAGCGTGGCCACGGACGGGGTGTTGTAGGTCTGCTGCCGAGCCGACTGCTCGACCGCGATCGCGAGGTCCAGCGAGGCCGGCACGTGCCGGTCGGTGGCCGCGATCTCGGCGACCCGCGCGAGCGCGGCCGGCGACATCAGCGCGAACCAGAGCCCACCATCGGAGGCGAAGCCCTTCTGCGGCGCGAAGTAGTAGACGTCGCACTGCGTGAGGTCGACGGGCAGCCCCCCGGCCCCGGAGGTGGCGTCGATCAGCACCAGACCGTCGTCGGCGGCGACGCCGTCGGGGCGGCGTACGCCGGCCATCGCGCCGGTCGAGGTCTCGTTGTGCGCCCAGGCGTAGGCGTCGACTCCCTCCTCGGGCACCGTCGAGGAGACCGAGCCGGCCGGGGCGTTGCGGATGCTCGGCGCGGCCAGCCACGGCGCGGCCGTCGCGGCCTCGGCGAACTTCGCGGTGAACTCGCCGTAGGTCAGGTGCTGGCTGCGCTCGCGCACCAGGCCGTAGGTCGCTGCGTCCCAGAACGCCGTCGAACCGCCGTTGCCGAGCACGACCTGCCAGCCCTCGGGCAGCGCGAAGAGCGCCGCGAGGCCCTCCACGACCCGCCCGACGAGGCCGCGCACGGGCGCCTGGCGGTGCGAGGTTCCCATCAACGACGTGCCCGTCGCGGCGAGCGCCGCGAGGTGGGCGACGTCGACCTTCGAGGGCCCCGAGCCGAAGCGTCCGTCGGCGGGCAGGAGGTCGGTCGGGATGACCAGGGCGTCGGCGTCGCTCACGCGTCCTAGTCTGGCACCGTGACGACCTCCGACCTGAGCCCGCCCGCGACGTTGCGCATCGAGCGGGTCGGCTTCGGCCACCCCGACGCCCTGCGGCTCGTCGAGGAGGTCCAGGAGGAGTACGTCGTGCGCTACGGCGCCCGGGACGAGACGCCGCTCGACCCCCTGATGTTCGAGCCGCCGACCGGCACGTTCTTCGTCGGCTACCTCGGCGACGACCCCGTCGCCACCGCGGCCTGGCGCCGCCACGACGTACCGGAGCTGGGGCTGGGCACGACGGCCGAGGTCAAGCGGATGTACGTCGCCCCGCGGGCGCAGCGCGCCGGGCACGCACGCACGCTGCTCGCCCTGCTCGAGCAGACGGCCGCCGAGCAGGGGATCGAGGCGATGATCCTCGAGACCGGGATCCGGCAGCCCGAGGGCATCGCGCTCTACCGCTCGTCGGGCTACGAGCGGGTCGACGACTTCGGTCACTACTCCGGGGACGCGCTCTCGCGCTGCTTCGGCAAGCGGCTGACACCGCCGGCCTGATCTGCCTACCCTCGCCCGGTGTCCCCCCGCACCCGCGCGACGACCGCGCCCTCCCGCGCCCGCCCGTTGAGCCTGCTGCTCAGCGCGCTCCTGCTCCTCGTCCTGGCCGGCCCGGTCTCACCGGGCGCCGCGCAGGCCGCGCCGGTCGAGGACTACCCGACCTACCAGGCCGGGACGAAGTGCCGCCCCCAGCCCAAGCCCGGCACGGTCTACCTCGGGAGGTGGATGGTCCAGAAGTTCGGCGGGTCCTACGGCAGCGTCGGACGAGCCTGCTCCGACGCGACCTCCGAGCACGAGGAGGGCCGTGCCTTCGACTGGACGCTGGACGCCACGAAGAAGGCCGACCGGAGGATCGCGCGGAAGTTCCTGGTGCGGATCTTCGCCACCGACCAGCGCGGCCACGAGGACGCCCTGGCCCGTCGGATGGGGATCATGTACGTGATCTGGAACGACCGGGTCTGGTCCGCCTGGCGCACCTACGAGGCCGACGACTACCTGAGCTCGAGCTGCACGACGAAGAAGAGGTGCTCGAAGACCCTGCGCCACCGCGACCACGTGCACGTCTCGCAGACCCGGGCCGGCGGTCGCGGCAGGACCAGCTGGTTCGAGGGCCGGCTCGACTAGGTCTCCCGAGGACCGGCGGGGCGCTGCCGCAGCCAGTCGAGCACCACGGCCACGACCAGGTCGGGCGTGCGCGCCCACCGCAGGTGGTCGGTCGGCGCCTCGCCCATCGCCACCGGGTCGAGGTGGCGCCGGTCGACGTCGCAGCCCGGCAGGAGGTCGAGCAGCCCCTCGAGGCTGCGCCGCGGCGCGAGGTCGTCCCCCGCGAGCGAGAGGGCGAGCACAGGCAGGGCCAGCGCGGCCAGGTCGTCGCCCAGGTCGCGGCGCGGGTCGTCGAGGACGATCCGGCCGGTGCGGGCCAGCCGCGCCCAGTCGCGCATCTGCGTCGGCGCCTCCCTGCCCCCGAACCCGAGCCGGGCGCCCGGGAAGGAGCCGAGCACCCGCGAGCCCAACCCCACCGCCTGGGTCAGCGCCAGGATCCGCCAGGACGCCCGACCCCACGCGCGCCAGTACGGCGTACCCGAGGCGACCAGCATCAGGCCCGCGGGCGCGCCCGGGCCGGTGGCCGGTGCGGTGGCGGCGTACGCACTGGCGACCTGCCCTCCCAGGCTGTGCCCGAGCAGGTACGCCGGCGAGCCGGCGTGCTCGGTCAGGGCGACGGTGGCGCGCCCCAGGTCCTCCACGAGGTCGGCGTACCCGTGGTCGCGGCGCCGACCCGCGGGTGGCGGCGCGCTCTCACCCTCGACGGTCTCCTCGTGGCCGCGCAGCTCGGTGACCGCCGCGGTGCAGCCGGCGCCGGCCAGGGCCGCCAGCAGGGGGCGGTACCACCGGGCACCCACTCCCATCGCGGGCACGACCAGCACGACCGGGGAGGACGGGCCCGCCTCGTGCACCGTCACGGTCCAGGCCGTGCCGTCGGCGCGCGGCAGGCGCAGGGTCGTCACCACGGCGCCATCCTGCCCGGCCGGCCTCGTGGCAGGACGTGGCCCTCCCCTCGCCGGGTGTGCCCACGAACGGTAGACAGGGGCCATGCCCACCGCGAAGAACCATGGCCTCGGCCGCGACGACCTCGAGCAGCTGACCCGCGCGAAGCTGATGGAGCGCGCGCGGGACGCGGCGATCTCGGGACGCTCCTCGATGTCCAAGAGCGAGCTCGTCCACGCGCTCGGCGAGCGCCGCGAGTCCGCCCCCTCCGACCCCGACGACACCGCGGCCGACGCCACCGACGAGGCCGTCGGCGGTGGCGCCGGCACCTCCGGGACCGCCACCGGCTCGCGGGTCGAGGCGTTCCGCAGGCTCGCCGAGGCCCGGGCCGCCGGGGAGATGGTCTTCCTGCCCCGCCACCTCTCCGGCCACGAGCGCCGCCGCCACGTGCGCCAGACGATCCGTGAGGACCACGAGACCCGGATCGCCAACCGCAGCGAGGACGCCGACGCGAAGTTCGAGAAGCTCGACGGCTCCCTGTTCAGCTTCTTCCGCGGGACCTGCCTGCTCTTCTACCGCGACATGGCCGGCGAGGACGGCGACATGCCGACCGTGCTGACCCTGGGTGACGTGCACCCGGAGAACTTCGGGGTGATGCCGAGCGCGGACGACGTGCCGATCTTCGGCGTCAACGACTTCGACGAGGCGTTCTACGCGCCCTTCACGTGGGACCTCAAGCGCGGCGCCGTCGGGTTCATGATCGGTGCCGCCGAGGAGGGCGGCAAGAGCCGCGGCAAGCAGCGCTCGATCGCCGCGGCGTTCGTGCGGGGCTACGTCGACGCGATCCGCGGTTACGCCACCGACGCCACCGAGCAGCTCGGTCAGATGCGCGAGGACAACGCGCCGAAGATCATCCGCGAGCTGATCGAGGGACGCCCAGGAGAAGCGCTCGAAGTGGCTCAAGCGCAAGTACCACGACGAGGGCCGCCGCGGCTTCCGCGCCGACGACGAGCACGTGCCCGTCACGAGCCGGGTCGAGGAGTTCCAGGCCGCGCTGGACCGGTTCGTGAGGGACAACGACATCGTGGTCCCCGAGCGCACCGCCGGCATGAAGGTCAAGGACGTCTGCCAGCGCCTGGGGCAGGGCACGGCCTCGCTCGGCCTGCCGCGCTACTACCTGATGATCGAGGGCCCGCGCGGCGACGGCAAGGACGACGTGCTGCTGGAGTTCAAGCAGGCGCGGCGCTCCGCGCTGGCCGGCCTCGCGCCGCCCTCGGAGTACGTCCTGGACGGCAACGCCGAGCGGATCACCCACGCCCAGGGCGTCCACCTCGTGCGCGGCGACCGGTTCTACGGTGCCGTCGAGCTCGACGGGTTGTCCTTCATGGTCCGCGAGCGGGCGCCGTACCGCGACGACATCGACCTCGACGACCTCTCGACCAAGGACTGGCACACCTACGCCGCGATCTGCGGCGGCTCCCTGGCCCAGTCGCACGCGCTCTCCGACGAGGCAGGGCTGGTCGACCACGACATCGAGCCCGACCTGCTGGCCGCGATCGGCCCGGAGAAGCTCTTCGTCGAGGACATCGTGGCCTTCGCCGAGGAGGCGCAGGCCCGGGTGCGCCAGGACCACGCCTCCTTCCGGGCCGACTACCGCAAGGGTGCCTTCGACCAGGTGGACCGGGTCTTCCGCTGAGCGACGTCACCCGTGATGCGTCGCCGGTGGCCCTGAGCCGGAGGTCCCGTCCGGAGCACCCTGCTCCTCGGGTTGGTCGATCGATCGATCAACCGCCGGAACCGTCTTGTTCGATCGATCGACCAACGCCCGGGCGGTGCTCGTCGCGGGCGAGCTCGTAGACGACCTCGCCGGCCTCCGAGCCGGGCAGCGGCTCGTCCCACTGACCGACGTAGGTCGAGACGTGGTGCAGCCCGACCTTCTCCAGCACCCGGCGCGAGGCGGTGTTGACCGCCATCGTCTCGGCCCAGACCCGCCGCAGCCCGACGGTGCCGAAGGCGTGGTCGAGCACGGCCCGGGCGCCCTCCGTGGCCAGGCCGTCGCCCCAGACGTCCTGCCGCAGGCGGTAGCCCAGCTCGGCGGCACCGGTGTCGGCGTCGTCGGCCGCGAGCGACCACCAGCCCGCGAAGGAGCCGTCTGTGAGTCCGGCCCAGTAGCCGAGCCCACGTTCGGCAGCATCGGCTCGGGTGCGGCGGGCCATGGCAGCCACGACCTCGGCGCGAGACGAGGCACGGCCGGTGAGCAGACGCATCACGGCGGGGTCGGCGTCGAGGCCGACCAGGTGCTCGAGGTGCTGCTCACCGAGCGGCTCGAGGACGAGCCGCTCGGTGGTGAGGACGGGGAGGATCAGGCCCCCCACGCCTCCTGCCAGCCCTCGATGTCGCTGGCCGGGCGGGTGCCGGGGCCGACGTACACCGCGGAGGGCCGGATCAGACGGCCGGTGCGCTTCTGCTCCAGGATGTGCGCCGACCAGCCACCGGTGCGCGCGCAGGTGAACATCGAGGTGAACATCGGCGGCGGGACCTCGGCGTAGTCGAGGACGATCGCGGCCCAGAACTCCACGTTGGTCTCGAGCACCCGGTCGGGACGACGCTCGCGCAGCTCGGCGAGCGCGGCCTGCTCGAGCGCCTCGGCGACCTCGTAGCGGGGGGCGCCGAGCTCCTTGGCCGTGCGGCGCAGCACCCTGGCGCGGGGGTCCTCGGCGCGGTAGACCCGGTGGCCGAAACCCATCAGGCGCTCGCCGTTGTCGAGCAGGTTCTTGACGTACGCCGCAGCGTCGCCGGACTTCTCGACCTGCTCGATCATGCCGAGCACGCGCGAGGGCGCGCCGCCGTGCAGCGGGCCGCTCATCGCGCCGATGGCGCCGGAGAACGCGGCGCCGACGTCGGCGCCGGTGGAGGTGATCACGCGGGCGGTGAAGGTGGAGGCGTTCATGCCGTGCTCGGCGGCGCTGGACCAGTAGGCGTCGATCGCGTGGGAGTGCTTGGGGTCGGCCTCGCCCTTCCAGCGGATCAGGAACTTGTCGGCCAGGGTCTTGCCGGAGTCGACCTCGGTCTGGGGCACCACGGGCTTGTCGAGGCCGCGCGCGGACTGCGCGGCGTACGAGAGCACCATGACGGCGACGCGGGAGAGGTCCTCGCGGGCCTGCTCGTCGGTGATGTCGTAGGTCTGGCGGAAGCCGAAGGCCGGCGCGAGCATCGCGATCGCGGCCTGCACGTCGACGCGGACGTCGCCGGTGTGGACCGGGATGTTGTAGGCCTCGGCGGGTGGCAGGCCGGGGTCGTAGGAGCCGTCGATGAGCAGGCCCCAGACCTTCTCGAACGGCACCCGGCCGACGAGGTCCTCGATGTCGACGCCGCGGTAGCGCAGCGAGGACCCCTCCTTGTCAGGCTCTGCGATCTCGGACTCGAAGGCGATGACGCCCTCGAGCCCGTGGTGTACCTCGGGCTCGGCCATGGGGCTGGCTCCTTCTCGACGTGCTCTGCGGCTGCGCTGTCGTCGGCATTGTGCCCCACACGCACGGGGGGTGACCCGTCGGTAGCCTCGAGACCATGACTCGCGACCTGTCCTCCGCCCGCGAGGAGTACGCCCGCGGCGGTCTCGACGTCGGGGACCTGTCGGCGCAGCAGCGCGCCGATCCCGTGCTCGCCTTCGAGCAGTGGTACGACGAGGCGCGCGAGGCCGGGATCCACGAGCCCAACGCGATGGTGCTCTCGACCGCGAGCGCCGGGGGGCGGCCGTCGTCGCGGACGGTGCTGCTCAAGGAGGTCTCCGAGCGCGGGTTCGTCTTCTACACCAACCACGGCTCGCGCAAGGGTGGGGAGCTGGGCGCCAACCCCTGGGCGGCGCTGCTCTTCGGTTGGCACGACCTCGAGCGGCAGGTGCGCGTCGAGGGTGCGGTCGAGGTGCTCGACCGCGACACCGTCGCGGCGTACTTCGCCAGCCGTCCGCGCGGCTCCCAGCTGGGCGCCTGGGCCTCGCACCAGTCGAGCGAGGTCGGCTCGCGCGACGAGCTGGCCGCGGCGTACGCCGAGGTCGAGGCCCGTTTCGAGGGCGTCGACGTGCCGGTGCCGGACTTCTGGGGCGGGTACGCCGTGCGTCCCGAGGTCGTCGAGCTGTGGCAGGGCCGGCCGAGCCGGATGCACGACCGCCTCGTCTGGCGGCGCGACGGCAACGGCGACGGTGACGGTGGCGGCTGGACCGTCACCCGCCTCGCCCCCTGACGAGACCTGACGAGACCTGACGAGCACTCAGTCGCGGCTCGGCGCCCGCTGGGGACGGTCGACCGCGATCACCTCGGGCGGCAGACCCCACTCGTTCCTGCCCAGCCGCGACAACGGCTCGAGCAGGGTGAACTCGGGGTGGCCGTCACGCAGCACCTCGTCGGCGACGTGGATGCCGACGACCCGGCCGAGGATCAGCCAGGAGTTCCCCAGCTCGTGCACCGCGTGCAGCGTGCACTCCAGCGACGCGGGGGAGGCGGCGACGCGCGGCACGGAGACCGCAGTGCTCGGCGCCATCTCCAGGCCGAGGTCGTCGGCCTCGTCCACCTCCGCGTCGTAGGGCGCCGAGGATCCGTTGATCGCCTCCAGCAGGGGCCGGTTGGCCAGGCTGACCACCATCTCGCCGGTCTCCCGGACGTTGCGCAACGTGTCCTTCGCGCCGACCGAGGTGACCGAGATCAGCGGTGGGTCGACGCAGGCCACGGTGAAGAACGAGTGGGGGGCGAGGTTGCCGACGCCGTCGGCACTGCGGGTGGAGACCCACGCGATGGGTCGCGGGACCACGATCGAGTTCAGCAGCGGGTAGGTCTCGACGTCGGGGTCGGCGGGGTCGAAGTGCATGGGCTCATCATCCCCGCTCCTACCCCACCCCTCGGTCAGGGATCCCGGTTGCGAGTGAGTGCTCACTCACTTAGACTCACCGGCATGTCGCCCCGCGCCGTCCCCATGAGCCTCGAGGACCGCCGTGCGTCCATCGTGACCGCGGTCCTGCCGCTGGTCCGCGCCTCCGGGACCCTGCCGAGCACGCGGGACATCGCCGAGGCCTCCGGCGTGGCCGAGGGCACCATCTTCCGGGCCTTCGAGGACAAGCGGGCCCTGATGCACGCCCTCGCCGAGCACGCGATGACCAGCCACGCCGGACCCGGCCTGGTCGAGGCGGCGCGCGCCGAGCCCGACCTCCACGCCCGCATCGTGGTGGTGGCGGCCCAGCTGCAGGAGCGGATCCGCACGATCGGTGAGGTGCTGATGGCCCTGCGCCCGTTGATGCAGGCCGAGGGCGAGCGACCCTCCGGCCCGCCCGACTTCGTGGTGCGGGCCAACCGCGAGCTGCTCGAGCGGCTCACCGAGGTCTTCGAGATCGACCGGCCCGACCTGCGGGTCGACCCGTCCACGGCCGCGCTCGTGCTGCGCAGCGTCGTCTTCGGCTCCCAGCACCCCGGCATGACCGCCACGCCCGGCCTCAGCGCCGAGCAGGTCGCGGACGTCCTCGTCGGCGGCGTCGCCGGAACCCGCCCCACCCAGCCCCAGGAGGCACCGTGCTGATCCCCCTGCTGCGCGAGCGGCTGGCGCCGTACAAGACCTGGCTGGCCGCGGTCGTCGTCCTCCAGCTCGTCGCGACGCTGGCCATGCTCTACCTGCCGACGCTGAACGCGGACATCATCGACCAGGGGATCGCCCGCGGCGACACGGCCTACATCCTGCGCGCCGGGATGGCGATGCTCGGTGTCTCGGTGGTGCAGATCGCGGGCTCCGTGGTCGCCGTCTGGTTCGGTGCGCGCTCGGCGATGGGCATGGGCCGCGACCTTCGAGGTGCCCTGTTCCACCGGGTCGGCACGTTCTCGGGCCGCGAGGTGGCCACGTTCGGGGCGCCCTCGCTGATCACCCGCACCACCAACGACGTGCAGCAGGTCCAGATGCTGGTGCTGATGGGGTGCACGATGGCGGTGACCGTGCCGATCATGATGGTCGGTGGGATCATCATGGCGCTGCGCCAGGACGTCGGGCTGTCCTGGATCCTGGTGGCCGCGATCCCGGTCCTGCTGGCGTGCGTCGGCTTCGTGGTGACCCGGATGGTGCCCAACTTCCGGCTCGTCCAGACCCGCATCGACGAGGTCAACCGGGTGCTGCGCGAGCAGATCACCGGGCTGCGGGTCGTGCGCGCCTTCGTCCGCGAGCCCCACGAGAAGGCGCGGTTCGCCTCCGCCAACGACGACCTCACCCGGGTCTCGATCACGGCCGGACGCTGGATGGCGAGCCTGTTCCCGATCGTGATGCTGGTCGTCAACATCAGCTCGGTCGCGGTGATCTGGTTCGGTGGGATGCGCGTCGACGACGGTCGGATCGGCGTCGGTGCGCTGACGGCGTTCCTGGCCTACCTGATGCAGATCCTGATGTCGGTGATGATGGGCACCTTCATGGTGATGATGGTCGCCCGCGCCGCCGTCTGCGCCGACCGGGTCGCCGAGGTGCTCGACACCCGCTCCAGCGTCGTGCCCGACGACGACCCGGTCCGTGCCCTCGAGCGCCCCGGCCACCTCGACCTCGAGTCCGTCGGGTTCACCTACCCCGGCGCAGCGGAGCCGGTGCTGCGCGAGGTCTCGCTGAGCGCGCGGCCCGGCCAGACCGTCGCGGTGATCGGCTCCACCGGCTCCGGCAAGTCCACGCTGCTCAGCCTCGTCCCGCGGCTCTTCGACGCCACCACCGGCACGGTCCGCCTCGGCGGGGTCGACGTACGCCGGCTGGACGCGGACACGCTGTGGTCCGGGATCGGGCTGGTCCCGCAGAAGGCGTTCCTGTTCACCGGGACGGTCGCGACCAACCTGCGCCACGGCCGGTCCGAGGCGACCGACGCCGAGCTGTGGGAGGCCCTCGAGGTGGCCCAGGCGCGCGACTTCGTCGAGGCGATGCCCGGAGGGCTCGACGCGCCCATCCAGCAGGCCGGCAGCAACGTCTCGGGTGGCCAGCGCCAGCGCCTGGCGATCGCGCGGGCGTTGGTGCGCCGGCCCGACGTCTACCTCTTCGACGACTCCTTCTCCGCGCTGGACCTCGCCACCGACGCCCGGCTGCGCGCCGCGCTGCGGCCCTGGGTGGCCGACGCGACCGTGCTGATGGTCGCGCAACGGGTCTCCACCATCCGCGACGCCGACCGGATCATCGTGCTCGAGGACGGCCGCGTCGTGGGCGACGGCACCCACGAGTCGCTGGTGGCCGACAACCCGACGTACATCGAGATCGTGGCCTCGCAGCTCACGGTCCAGGAGGTCTCATGAGCGAGCAGGAAGGCGGCCGCGAAGCCGGCCGCGAGGGTGAGCTGAAGCAGACCGAGCGGATCGAGGGCCAGGGTGGCCCCGGGCGGGGCGGTCCGATGGGCGGCGGCATGGTCGGCCAGAAGGCGATGGACTTCGGCCCGTCGGCCAAGCGTCTGGTCGCCCGGCTGCGTCCCGAGCGCTCCCGCGCGCTCGCGGTGGTGGCTCTCGCGGTCGTCAGCGTCGGGCTGACGGCGCTCGGGCCGCGGCTGCTGGGCCGTGCCACCGACCTCGTCTTCGCCGGCTACTTCGGTCGGCAGTTCCCCGCCAGCATGACCCGCGACCAGGCCGTGGAGGCCGCGCGCTCACGTGGAGGAGGTGGCGTGGCCGACGTGCTGTCGGCGATCGACTTCACCCCCGGCGTGGGCGTCGACTTCGACGCCGTCGCCCAGGTGCTCGGACTGGTCCTCGGGCTGTACGTCCTCGCCGCGCTGATGGGATGGCTGCAGGGCTACCTGCTCAACGACGTCGTGCAGGGCACCGTGCGCCGGATGCGCGGCGAGGTCGAGGACAAGATCCACCGCCTGCCCCTGACCTACGTCGACCGCCAGTCGCGCGGCGAGCTGTTGAGCCGGGTCACCAACGACATCGACAACGTCAGCCAGACCCTGCAGCAGACGATGAGCCAGCTGCTCACCTCGCTGCTCACCGTCGTCGCCGTGCTCGCGATGATGCTGTGGATCTCCCCGCTGCTGGCGCTGATCGCGGTCGTCTCGGTGCCGGTCTCGGTGCTGATGGCGCGCGCGGTCATGAAGCGCTCGCAGGTGCAGTTCATCACCCAGTGGCGGCGCACCGGGACCCTGAACGCCCACGTCGAGGAGACCTTCTCCGGCCACGCACTGGTCTCGGTCTTCGGCCGCCGCGGCGAGGTCGAGCAGACCTTCGCCGACCAGAACGAGGAGCTCTACGAGGCCTCGTTCAAGGCACAGTTCATCAGCGGGCTGATCATGCCGGTGATGATGTTCGTCGGGAACCTCAACTACGTCGCGATCGCCGTCGTCGGCGGCCTGCGCGTGGCGTCGGGCTCGCTGAGCGTCGGCGACGTGCAGGCCTTCGTGCAGTACGCCCGGCAGTTCACCCAGCCGCTGACCACCGTGGCCTCGATGGCCAACCTGCTCCAGTCCGGCGTCGCCTCGGCCGAGCGGGTCTTCGAGCTGCTCGACGCCGAGGAGCAGGTGCCCGAGGCGGGTGCGAGCGGGGACGCGACCGGGTCGGTGCGCGGCGAGGTGGCCTTCGAGCACGTCTCGTTCTCCTACGACCCCGACGAGCCGCTGATCACCGACCTGTCGCTGGTGGCGCGGCCGGGCCGGACCGTGGCCATCGTCGGCCCGACCGGGGCCGGCAAGACCACCCTGGTCAACCTCGTGATGCGCTTCTACGAGCTCGACGGCGGCCGGATCACCCTGGACGACGTCGACATCACCGCGATCCCGCGCGCCGAGCTGCGGGGCTCGATCGGGATGGTGCTCCAGGACGCCTGGCTCTTCGGCGGCACGATCCGCGACAACATCGCCTACGGCCGACTCGACGCGACCGAGGAGGAGATCCTCGCCGCCGCGCGGGCGACGTACGTCGACCGGTTCGTGCACTCGCTGCCCGAGGGCTACGACACCGTGATCGAGGAGAACGGCGAGAACCTCTCCGCCGGTGAGCGCCAGCTGGTCACGATCGCGCGGGCGTTCCTGGCCGACCCGGCCCTGCTGATCCTCGACGAGGCGACCAGCTCGGTCGACACCCGCACCGAGGTGCTGGTGCAGCAGGCGATGGGGGCGCTGCGCGCGGACCGGACCTCGTTCGTGATCGCCCACCGCCTCTCCACCATCCGCGACGCCGACCTGATCCTGGTCATGGAGTCGGGCCGGATCGTCGAGCAGGGCACCCACGACGAGCTCCTCGCCGCCCGCGGCGCCTACGCCCGCCTCCACGACTCCCAGTTCGCCGCCCCCGTCGCCTGACCCGCCGAGAGCGCACTGTTTGCGGGCCGAGAGCGCAACCTTTGCGCCTCGAGAGCGCAACCTTTGCGCCTCCAGAGCGCAGGTTCAGCGGCGTCCGACTCCCGGTGACGGT
>CAVUFK010000003.1:0-4124 GCA_963740745.1 uncultured Actinomycetota bacterium | reverse complement strand
CGAGGGCGGATCGTGGTCGGGCCGGGCCCACGCTCGGCCCCGGCGACGTGGGCCACGGCGGACTCGACGAGCGCCGAGACGTCGACCTGGCCCTCGGGGCCGGCCAGACCGTCGATCACCCCGGCCACGGCCTCGCCCAGCGCCTGGGCCCGGGACCGGTCACGCCACGGGTAGGCCACCACGATGCGCTCGGCCTCGTTGGTCGGGCGCACCCGGATGCCGAGACGGGTGGTGCCCGCGTCGGCCGCGATCCGGCGTACGAGCAGGGTGACGAGGCGGGCGATCGAGCGCTGCCGGAACCCGCTGACGGGCGCCCCGGCCCGGATCGAGCGCAGCCCGAGGCGCTCGGCCAGCTGGCGTACGTCGGACTCGGGCGCCTGCGCCAGAGCCCCGACGTCGAGGGTGAGCTTGATCGCAGCCCGGGGGAAGTAGAGGTTGGGGCCCTCCAGGACCCTGAGCTCGACGAGGCTGGGCACGTCGGCTCAGTCGTCCTCGAGGCGGAAGCCGACCTTGATCCCCACCTGGAAGTGCTCGACCGTGCCGTCCTTGACCTGGCCGCGCACCTGGGTGACCTCGAACCAGTCGACGTGGCGCAGGGTCTGGGCGGCGCGCTCGACGCCGTTGCGGACCGCCTGGTCGATGCCGTCGGGCGAGGTGCCGACGATCTCGGTGACGCGGTAGGTGCGGTTGGTCATCGGCGTTCTCCTGGGGTGGCGAGGCTCACGTGTGGTGGACCCGCCAAGAATGCCACGTTCCCTGGGGTGCCACGCACCTGCGACGTAGGCTGACGAACGTGGCTCAAGCACGCAGATCGCGCACCGAGGCGGAGCCCGTGCGCATCACCAACGCCCCCACCAACCGCCGTGACGACCTCAACCGGCGCCGGCGGCGCTACCTGCTCTCCATGAGCATCCGCTCGCTCTGCTTCGTGGGCGCCGTCGTGGTCGGTTCCGGACCGTTCCTGTGGGTCTTCCTCTTCGGCGCGCTGATCCTGCCCTACGTCGCCGTGGTGATGGCCAACAGCGCGGCCCCGCGGATCCCCGGCACCGAGCTGGTGTCCCCGGAGCAGCGCTACCGCGAGCTGGAGTCGTGAGCACCGTCCCCGACGGGCCGTCGGAGACGACCTGCTCGGCCAAGGGCTGCACCGCGGCTGCGGTGCACGAGCTGCGGTGGAACAACCCCAAGCTGCACACGCCTGAGCGCCGCAAGGTGTGGCTGGCGTGCGAGGACCACCGCGAGAGCCTGTCGCAGTTCCTCTCCGCCCGCGCATTCCTGCGCGAGGTGGCCCCCGTCGGTTCCTGACCGCACCGGGAGCCCGAACAGGTCGGTCGACCCGACCTGCGTCGGCCGCCGGTGCCCGGCTCAGCCGCCGATGGCCGACATCGGTCGGGTGGGCTGGAGGAACAGGTCGTCGTCGATGCCGTGACCCGGCCGCTTGGTGACCATCGCCAGGCGCCACTGGTCGGCGATCTCCTCGTCGCTGGCCGACCCGCGGAGCGCCTCGCGGAGGTCGGACTCCTCGCGGGCGAACAGGCAGTTGCGCACCTGCCCATCGGCGGTGAGCCGGACCCGGTCGCAGTCGCCGCAGAAGGGCCGGGTGACCGAGGCGATCACGCCGACCGTGGCCGGCCCGCCGTCGACCAGGAAGGTCTCGGCGGGGGCACTCCCCCGGTGCTCGGGGTCGGGGGTCAGGGTGAACTCCGACTCCAGCGAGGCGAAGATCTCCTCGGCGGTGATCATGCCGTCGCGGGACCAGCCATGCTGGGCGTCGAGCGGCATCTGCTCGATGATCCGCAGCTGGAACCCCTGCTCTACGCACCAGCGCAGCAGCGCGGGGCCGTGGGTGTCGTTGACCCCGCGCAGCAGCACGGCGTTGACCTTGACCGGCCCCAGGCCGGCGTCCTTGGCCGCCTGCAGCCCGGCGAGCACGTCGTCCAGGCGGTCACGGCGGGTGATCGTGTGGAAGGTCTCGCGGTCGGTGGTGTCGAGGCTGACGTTGACCCGGTCGAGGCCGGCGTCGGCGAGGGCCCGGGCCGTGCGCGAGAGGCCCAGGGCGTTGGTGGTCAGCGAGACCTCGGGGGTCGGCGTCAGCGCCTTGGTCTGCGCCACGATCGAGGCCAGGCCCCGACGCAGCAGCGGCTCGCCGCCGGTGAACCGCACCTCACGGATGCCCAGGTGCTCGACCCCGATGCGCACCAGCCGCACGACCTCGTCGTCGTTGAGGGTCTGGTCGGTGGGCATCCAGTCGAGGCCCTCGGCCGGCATGCAGTAGTTGCAGCGCAGGTTGCAGCGGTCGGTCAGCGAGACCCTCAGGTCGGTCGCGACCCGGCCGTAGGTGTCGACGAGGCCGCTCGCGCTGCCCATGGACTCGCCGGTCGGGCCTGTCTGCGTCGTTGAGGTCACCGTCACAGTCTAGGACCGCCCTCCGAGAGGGCTGGGACGCCCGGCATAGTCTCGCCGCGTGAGATTCCTGCTGACCCGCCGCTGGCTGCTGTTCGCGGTCATCGTGGTCGGCCTCGCGTGGTTGGCCCTGCAGCTCGGGCAGTGGCAGTTCCACCGCCTCGACGACCGCCGCTCGACCAACACGATCACGGCCTCCAACCTGAAGGCCACCCCCCTGCCGGTCGACCGGGTGCTCGCGACCGACCGCGCGCCGACGGCCGAGGACGAGTGGCGGCGCGTGACGGTCCACGGGCAGTGGGACGACGCCCACAGCGTGGTGCTGAAGTACCAGACCCGCGACGCCGGTTCCGGGGTCGACGTCGTGACGCCGCTGGTCACCGCCGACGGCTCCGCGGTGCTCGTCGACCGGGGCTGGATGTCGACCGGCAACTCCGGTGCGACCCGCCCCACCCTGCCCCCGGTCACCGACGGCGAGGTCACCGTCACCGGCTGGGTACGCCGCGACGCCACCGGTGGCGCCACCCGGGTCAGCGACCTCTCCACCAGGGCCGTCTCCTCGGCCGCGGTCGCGAAGGTCGTGCCCTACCCGCTCTACCGCGGGTTCGTCGACCTCGCGCAGGAGAGCCCCCGCCCCGGTCGCCACCTCGCGGCCGTCGAGCTGCCCGACGACACCAGCGACGGGCCGCACTTCTTCTACGGCCTGCAGTGGTGGTTCTTCGGGGCCCTGGCTGTCTTCGGCTTCTGCTACCTCGCCTTCGACGAGGTCAGGCAGCGCCGGCGGGCCCGGTTGTCCGGCCCCTCACAGCGCGCGCAGCATGCCGCCGTCCACGGGCAGCATGGTCCCGGACACGAACGATGAGGCGGGGCTGAGCAGGAAGGCCGCCGCCGCGGCGAACTCCTCCGGGCGACCGTAGCGACGCAGCGGGATCGCGGCCGTGGCCCGACGCCGAGCCTCCTCGGCGTCACCGGTAGACGCATCGAGCTCGGCCACCCGGTCGGTGCCGACCCGGCCGGGCAGCAGGCCGTTGACGCGCAGCCCGCGCGGGCCCAGCTCGTCGGCCAGGGTCTTGGCCACCATCGCCAGGCCGGGCCGCAGGCCGTTGCTGACCGCCAGCCCGGGGATCGGGGAGCGCACCGAGCTGGACAGCACGAAGGCGATCGACCCCGGGCCCTCGACGGCGCGGGCGACAGCCCGCGCGACCCTGAGGCCACCGACGAAGACGGACTCGAACGCCGAGGCCCACACCTCGTCGGTGGTTTCCATCACCGAGCCTGGAGGCGGCCCGCCCACCGAGACCAGGGCGCCGTCGAGCCGGCCCCACGTGTCGGTCGCGGCCTGCACCACCCGGTCGGCGGTGGTCGGGTCGGCGTTGTCGCCCACCACGGCGACGGCCCGCTCCCCGAGCTCGGCGACGGCCCGGTCGAGGGTGTCGGCGCTGCGGCCGGACAGCACGACCCGCGCGCCCTCGGCGACCAGCAGGTCGGCGGTGGCGCGGCCGAGGCCGCGACCTCCCCCGGTGACGACGTAGACGAGGTCGGTGAGTCCGAGGTCCATGGCCTCAACCTACGACGAGCGCACGCTCTCGGCGTCGGTCCTGGCCTCGGGCTGGTCTCCGAGCTGGGCCTCCAGGTCGGTCACCGGACGGGCGTCCTCCTCGAACTGGGTGCGGTCGAGCAGGGCGTAGGTGCCGCCGCGGGCCAGCAGCTCGCTGTGGGTGCCT
>CAVUFK010000002.1:0-15705 GCA_963740745.1 uncultured Actinomycetota bacterium | reverse complement strand
GGCCGCCCTCGTGCAGATCCTGACCGAGCCCCGCAACGCCCTGGTCAAGCAGTACAAGAAGCTCTTCGACCTCGACGGGGTCGAGCTGGAGTTCACCGACGACGCGATCACCGCGATCGCCGACAAGGCCATGGAGCGTGGTACCGGGGCTCGTGGCCTGCGCGCGATCATCGAGGAGACCCTGCTGCACGTGATGTACGACGTGCCCTCGCGCGGCGACATCGCGAAGGTCATCATCAGTCGTGACGTCGTCGTCGACGAGGTGGCACCGACCCTCGTTCCTCGCGAGAGCGAGACGAAGAAGAAGAAGTCCGCCTGAGCGGTCGGACCCGGCCTGGTCCAGACCATCACGGGCCGATCGGACCTCCTCGCCTAGTCACTTGTAGTCATTTCCTCCGTTCGGCCCCCGAACGGCCCTCGCACCCGTAAGGATCAGGTGTCCGGGGGAGAGCCTGATCGGGCAGGGGCGGGGGAGAGATGAGCAAGAGTCAGCGAGCACCGTTCTTGGTGTTCTGCATGGTGGCGATCCTGTGCGGCGGCATCATGGTCGCAACCGCGCGCGGCGAGAACGGGTTCTTGCCCGGCCAGCAGCCGTCCGTGTTCGCGCCGGTCGCCGGCTTCGCCTTCCAGCACACCGACGACTCGTCCACGCCCGACGCCGTCGAGGGGGACTCGATCGTAGCCGCGCCGATGCCGCTGACCGCGTCGACCGGGAACGGCCAGACAGCGGGGGTCACCACACCGCCGACGTAGACGACCACGCCGGCTTTCTCGGCGCCGTCGGCGCCGCGCACCCCGACCTCGTCGGTCGCCGTTCCGACCCCGGGCGACACCCAGGTGACCAGCCCGACGGGCCGCACCCCCGAGAGGGCTGGGTCACCCGACCTGGCCACCGACCCGTCCCTGTGGTCCCCGGGAGCCACGGACGTGGACACGTCCGGCGACCCGACCGACGACGGGCCCGAGCAGGGCACGCAGACCGGGGTGACCACGACCAAGGGCCCCCGCGGGACCACGCTGCTCAGCGGCGGCTACCACCACCACCAGACGGGCGCCGACGACCCTGACGCGACCGACAAGTCCGAGACCGGCACCATCGCGGACGGCACGGACGAGGACGGCACCGGGGGCGAGACCGCCGAGGACGGACACACCGGTGCGGACGGCGTGCCGGGCGACGACGATCCCGACGCCGACGAGCTGCACGGCCACCACGACCAGCACGGCAACGGCAGGGCCGGCAAGGGCGAGGACGGCGGAACATCGGGTCCCCCGAGGACGTCCAGATGCCCGGCGGCGCCCGGGAGACCGAGGAGACGACGAGCTCCGAGGGCGAGACCAGCGCACCGGTCGACCAGCCCGCCACGACGCCCCCGGCTCCGGCGCAGAGCGAGGCTACGCAGGCCACCCCGCAGGCCGGGGCCTCACGCCAGCACGCCGGTCGGCAGCAGCACGCTCGCCCCGAGCGTCGCTCGACGCCCACGAGGCGTGCAGCGGCGCGGGCCCACCGCAGCTGAGGCCCTCCGTCCGGACGCCGGCTCAGCCCTGCTGGGCCACCTCGGCGCGCACCGACAGCTCGGTGGCGTCGTCGGCGACGAACGTGAGGTCGCCCTGGACGCGT
Organism: uncultured Actinomycetota bacterium; assembly: GCA_963740745.1. Lineage (GTDB taxonomy): Bacteria > Actinomycetota > Actinomycetes > Propionibacteriales > Nocardioidaceae > Nocardioides. Next base: position 14,084 of record CAVUFK010000002.1, on the reverse strand, counting down.
CCGGCGGCCCTCAGGTCGTCCGCGGCGAGCGCGGCCCCGTCGAGCAGGTGCTGCGGACCCCGGACCTCGACCCGCGCGAGACCGGTGCGCATCGAGACCTTCGCCTGCGACTTCGCCCCCCGGATCCCGCCCAGGACGGCTGCCACGGCGTCGATGGCCGAGGACTCGCGGGCCGCGGCGGCGCCGAGGTCGGCGACGCGTGGCCACGGAGCGCGGTGGACCGAGCCGGGCCGCCACCACGACCACACCTCCTCGGTCACGTAGGGCAGGAACGGCGCGAGCAGCCGGAGCTGGACCTCGAGGGCCAGGGCGAGCGTCGCCTGGGCGGACGCGGTCGGGCTGCCACCGTCCGGGTCGTAGGCGCGCTCCTTGACCAGCTCGAGGTAGTCGTCGCAGAACTCCCAGAAGAACCGCTCGGTCACCTCCAGCGCCGTGGTGTAGTCGAGGGCCTCGAAGGCGTCCGTCGCCCGGCTCACCACGCCGGCGAGCCGGCCGAGCAGGGCGCAGTCGATCGGCTCGGCGACCTCGTAGGGAGCCAGCGACGTCGCACCGACGTTGCCGAGCACGAAGCGCGAGGCGTTGAGCACCTTCATCGCCAGGCGGCGTCCGACCTTCATCTGGCTCTCGTCGAACGGTGAGTCCATGCCGGGGCGCACCGTGGCGGCGCGCCAGCGCACGGCGTCCGCCCCGAAGCGCTCCAGGATGTCGGTCGGGACGACGACGTTGCCCTTGGACTTCGACATCTTCTTGCGGTCGGGGTCGAGGATCCAGCCCGAGAGCATCGCGCTGTGCCAGGGCGTGACGCCGTTCTCGTAGTGGGCGCGCACGACCCGGGAGAACAACCAGGTGCGGATGATCTCGTGGGCCTGCGTGCACAGGTCCATCGGGAAGACCCGGCCGAACAGGTCGTCGTCGCTCTCCCAGCCGCCCGCGATGTGCGGGGTCAGCGACGAGGTCGCCCAGGTGTCCATCACGTCCGGGTCGCCCAGGAAGCCGCCGGGCTCCCCGCGCTGGGACTCCTCGTAGCCGCGGGGTGCGTCCGTCGAGGGATCGACCGGCAGCTCGGCCTCGCTGGGCATGAGGGGGTGGGCGTAGTCGGGCTCGCCGTCGTCGTCGAGGGGGTACCAGGCCGGGAACGGGATGCCGAAGAACCGCTGGCGCGAGATCAGCCAGTCGCCGTTGAGGCCCCCGACCCAGTTGTCGTAGCGGTGGCGCATGTGCGCCGGCACCCAGGTGATCTCCGCGCCTCGCTCGAGCATCTCGGTGCGCAGGGCGCCGTCACGGCCGCCGTTGCGGATGTACCACTGGCGGGTCGCGACGATCTCGAGCGGCTTGTCGCCCTTCTCGAAGAAGTTGGCCATCCGTTGGGTGGGCTGCGGCTCGCCCTCGAGGTCGCCGGACTCGCGCAGCAGCGTGTTCATCTCCTCGCGGGCCGAGAACACGGTCTTGCCCGCGAGGCGCTGGTAGGCCTCGTCGGCGTCGGTCAGCCACTCGGGGGTCTCGCGGGCGAACCGGCCGTCCCGTCCGATCACGGTGCGCACCGGCAGCTGCAGCTCGCGCCACCAGGTGACGTCGGTGAGGTCGCCGAAGGTGCAGCACATGGCGATGCCCGCGCCCTTGTCCATCTCGGCGGCCGGGTGGGCGAGCACCGGGACCTCGACGCCGAAGACCGGCGAGGTGACCGTGGTGCCGACCAGGTCGGCGTACCGCTCGTCGTCGGGGTGCGCGATCAGCGCGACGGCGCTGGCGACCAGCTCGGGCCGCGTGGTCTCGACGTGGACCGCAGAGCCGTCGGCGCGGTGGTAGGCGATGCGGTGGTAGGCACCGGGGTAGTCGCGCGCCTCGAGCTCGGCCTGGGCCACCGCGGTCTGGAACGTGACGTCCCAGAGCGTGGGCGCCTCCTGCAGGTAGGCCTCGCCGCGGGCGAAGTTGCGCAGGAACGCCCGCTGGCTGGCGACCTGCGCCTTCGGTCCGATCGTCGTGTAGTGCTGTGACCAGTCCACCGAGAGCCCCAGGGTGCGCCACAGCGACTCGAAGACCTGCTCGTCCTCGACCACGAGCCGCTCGCAGAGCTCGATGAAGTTCGGTCGGCTGATCGAGACCTGCTTCTTGGGGTCCGGCTTCTCCGGCGGGACGAAGTCGGCGTCGTAGGGCAGCGAGGGGTCGCAGCGCACGCCGAAGTAGTTCTGCACGCGGCGCTCGGTCGGCAGGCCGTTGTCGTCCCAGCCCATCGGGTAGAAGACCGACTTGCCCCGCATCCGCTGGTAGCGCGCGATCAGGTCGGTGTGGGTGTAGGAGAAGACGTGACCCACGTGCAGGCTCCCGCTGACCGTCGGCGGTGGCGTGTCGATGCTGAAGACGTTCTCGCGGGGCTGGGTGCGGTCGAAGGCGTAGGTGTCGTCGTCCTTCCACCGTTGCGACCAGGTCTCCTCCAGACCCTCGAGCGCAGGCTTGTCCGGTACGACGACAGCACCGTCACCGGGGCGCGTCCAGGTCGGGGTGTGCTGCGCTGGGACATCGGTCATGGCGACGAGCCTACGGCGCGAAGTCGCCTCCGTCGGGTGCCCCCTCCCGCTAGCCTGGCCACCGTCGCGAAGGAGGTGGGGCATGGCGACGCTCAGCGTGCGCACCGGTCGTGACCTGCAGCCCACCGCTCCGCACGAGACCACCGACCCACCAGCCGGGTGCACCACGCCCGCCCGCCACCGGGCACCGACGACAGGGGACGCAGTGACCAGCTCGACCCAGATCGAGAGCGAGGTCCCCGACGTGCTCGCCGCGGGCCGGACCTCGCACGCCTCCGCGACGGTGGTCCCGGGTCTCGAGGACGACTTCGACGTCGAGCTCCCCCAGCGCCGGCTCACGAGGTCGACCTTCCCCGCCATCGCCGAGATCGGCCGGGCGCTCGAGGAGATCGGTGTCGAGAGGGCGGAGCGGTCGTGAGCACCACGGGAGCGCCGGCGGCGGGCCCGACCTCGGACCTGCAGGCCACCGCTCGACGGATCGGCACGGAGGTCGCCGGGGTGCACGCCGCCGAGGTCGACCGCGACGCCCGCTTCCCGAAGGAGGCGATCGACGCGTTCCGTGCCGAGGGCCTGCTCGGTGCGTTGATCCCCCACGAGCTCGGCGGGCTGGGCCACGGCCTGCGTGAGGCGGCGGTCGTCGTGCGCGAGGTGGCCCGTCACTGCAGCTCCGCGGCGTTGGTGCTCGCGATGCACCACATCCAGGTCGCCTCCCTGGTCCGACACCACGAGGTCGGGCCCCTCGCGGACTTCGTGCGCCGCGTCGCCGAGGAGCAGCTCCTGCTGGCCTCGGCCACCACGGAGATCGGGATCGGCGGCAACACCCGCAGCTCCTCGTGCCACGTGGTCATCGAGGACGGACGCTTCTCGCTGACCAAGCAGGCGCCCGTCATCTCCTACGGCCAGTACGCCGACGCCGTCATCGCGACCGCGCGCCGCGACGCCGGCGCCGCCGCGAGCGACCAGGTGCTCGTGGTGTGCGAGCGGTCCTCGATCGACCTCGAGCCGCTGTCCGGCTGGGACACCCTGGGCTTTCGCGGCACCTGCTCGCTGGGCTTCACGCTGACCGCGAGCGGGCCGGCCGAGCTGGTCTGCCCGGTCCCGTTCGGCGAGATCTCCTCGCACACCATGCTGCCGGTCTCCCACCTGCTGTGGTCCTCGCTGTGGCTCGGGATCGCCGAGGAGGCCACCGCCCGGGCCCAGCGCTTCGTGCAGGAGGCGGCCCGTCGCACCCTCGGGACGACGCCGCCGGGTGCGGCCCGCGTTGCCGAGCTGCTCGTCGCCCGCCAGCAGATGGCGGCCCCGATCGAGGCGCTGATGACCCGCTACCTCGCGATCGCCGACGACCCCGAGGCCACCTCGGACGTCGACTTCATGGTCGAGATCAACACCCTCAAGGTCGCCTCGTCGACCATCGTGGTGGACGTCGTCAACCAGGCCATGCTGGTCTGCGGCATCGCCGGCTACCGCGAGGACTCCGAGTTCTCCCTGGGCCGGCTGCTGCGCGACGCCCACGGTGCGGCGGTGATGGTGAACAACGACCGCATCGTGGCCAACACCGCCCAGCTCGCCCTCGGTCGGCGAGGACGGTAGGCGGGGCTGCTGGTCGAGACCCGTACCGAGGGCCTCGGCCACCGCAGCGGCGACGTCGAGCAGGTCCTCAGGGCTTCGAGCGCCAAGCCGCCCCGACCCGCCTGGTCGCGGATGCGCCGCGACGCTGGTTCCGCCGGCGATGGGTCGCCGCGACTTCGTCCGCACCGACTACCTGCGCTCCTTCCCCGACCGTCCCCGGCGAGACCCGGATGCCGGCTGACCGGTCCGCGCCGTAGCCTGCGGCGATGGCACCGGGAGCAGTCGAGCTCACCTTCACCGAGGACCCCGCCTGGTTCCTCGGGCAGGCCGCCGACCTGCTCGCCGCCGACCCGGTGCTGACCACCGTCGTCGGGTCCTACACGCGCCGGCTCGCAGCCACCGGTGAGCCACCACCCTCGGGTCGGCCACGGTGGTGGGTGCTGGTGCACGAGGGTGGCGAGCTGGTCGCGGCAGCGATGCGGACCATGCCGGGTCCGCCGTGGGCGCCCTACCTCCTGCCGATGCCGGACGACGCGGCTCTGACGATCGCTCGGACGCTGCACGGGCGCGGCGAGCACCTGACCTCGGCCAACGGCTTCTGGCGGGCCACCCGGGTGCTGGCCGAGGAGACCGCTCGGCTGCGCGGCGAGCGTGCCTGGGTGCGTGACCACCACCGGTTGCACCGGCTCGCCACCCTGGTCGCGCCACGCCGGAGCGTGGGGCGGCTGCGCGCGGTGCGGGACGAGCCGGACGACCTCGCTCTCGCCGCGGACTGGCTCGGGGTCTTCCACGCCGAGGCCGACCGCCAGGCCGGTCGTGAGCCCGAGGACGAGGGCGAGGCCATCGGCTTCGAGACCGCGCGTCGACGCGCGGTGGCGGGGGAGCTGTGGTTCTGGGAGGTCGACGGCAGGCCGGTCCACCTCAGCGGCGCCACGCCACCCGCGGACGGGGTGGTGCGGGTGGGCCCGGTCTTCACGCCCCGCGAGCACCGGGGTCGGGGCTACGCCAGTGCCGCGGTCCACGCCGCGTGCTCCCTGCTCGGGCGCGACGGGGTCGAGGTCTGCCTCTTCACCGACCTGGCCAACCCGACGTCGAACAAGATCTACGCCGACCTCGGCTTCGAGGCGTACGCCGAGACCGCGAGCTTCCGGATCGGTCCCTGACCTGCCGACCTGACCTGGCGACCTGACCTGCCGACCTGACCTGCCGACCTGACCTGACCCGCCGACCCGACCTGACCGGCCCCGACGAGCCGCTCTCTAGACTCGGGTCCTGATGACCGACACACCGATCCCCACCGACGCGCCCCGTCTCGCCCAGACCGTCGCCGAGGTCGAGGACGCGCTGCTCTCGCGCTGGCCCGAGACCCGTCTCGAGCCGTCCCTGGACCGCATCCGTGCCTTCGTCGAGCTGTTGGGCGACCCCCAGCTGGCCTACCCCGTGATCCACCTGACCGGCACGAACGGCAAGACCTCGACCTCACGGATGATCGACGCCCTCCTCGTCGCCCTGGAGCTGCGCACCGGACGGTTCACCAGTCCGCACGTGGAGCGGATGAGCGAGCGGATCAGCCTCGACGGGGAGCCCCTCGACGACGAGGCGTTCGTGCGGGCCTTCAACGACGTCGCGCCCTACACCCACCTCGTCGACCAGACGGAGGCGCACCCGCTGTCGTTCTTCGAGACCGTCGTCGCCATGGCCTACGCCGCCTTCGCCGACGCCCCGGTCGACGTGGCCGTCGTCGAGGTCGGGATGGGTGGCTCGTGGGACGCGACCAACGTCGTGGACGCGCCGGTCTCCGTGGTGCTGCCGATCGCGGTCGACCACGCGAAGTACCTCGGGGACTCACCGGCCGCGATCGCGCAGGAGAAGGCCGGGATCATCAAGGCCGGCGCCACCGTCGTGGTCGCCCAGCAGAGCCCGGAGGTCGCCGCGGTGCTGCTCGAGCGGGCCGCCGAGGTCGGCGCCACGCTGGCGCGCGAGGGCCTCGAGTTCGGCGTGGTCGACCGGGTGCCGGCGGTCGGCGGGCAGATGATCTCGCTCCAGGGCCTGCGCGGCCGCTACGACGAGGTCTTCCTGCCGCTCTACGGCGCCCACCAGGCGCGCAACGCGGCGATGGCGCTGGCCGCGGTGGAGGCGTTCGCCGGCGACCAGCCGCTCGACGCTGACCTGGTGCGCGGGGCGTTCGCCGGGGTGACGTCGCCGGCGAGGCTCGAGGTGGTGCGGCGAAGCCCCACCATCGTGCTCGACGCCGCCCACAACCCCCACGGGGCCCAGGCGCTCGCCGACGCGCTGGACGACTCGTTCGCCTTCGCCCCGTTGATCGGGGTGGTGGGCGTCATGGACGACAAGGACGCCGAGGGCCTGCTCGCCGCGCTCGAGCCGCACCTGGCGCACGTCGTGTGCACCCAGAACGCCAGCTCGCGGGCGATGTCGGCGCAGGCGCTGTCCGAGGTGGCCCTCACGGTCTTCGACGAGGACAAGGTCAGCGTCGTGCCCCGCCTGGCCGACGCCCTCGACGCGGCGGCCGCGCTGGCCGAGGCGGGGGAGGCCTTCGGGGACCCGCTCGGGTCCGGCGCCGTGCTCGTCACCGGGTCGGTCGTGACCGCCGGGGAGGCCCGCACGCTGCTGCTGCCCCACGGGGTCCGTGACGAGGCGGACCGATGAGCACCGAGCAGGCAGAGCCCGGGCCGGCTCCGACGCCGCGGCCGACGCGCTCGCCGAAGCGGGGGATGTGCGCCGCGGTCCTGTCCCTCGAGGCGATCACGCTGGGGCTCACCACGCCGGTGATGATCGTGATCGCGGGCGTCCCCACCGGGGTGGCCCTCGCCGTCGGGCTGGGCCTGGCCCTGGCCTGCATCCTCCTCGCCGGCGCCCTGCGTCGACCCTGGGCCTACGGGGCCGGATGGGCGGTCCAGGTCGCGGCGGTCGGGCTCGGCTTCGTGGTGACGATCATGTTCGTGCTGGGTCTGGTCTTCGCCGCCCTGTGGGCCGGCGCCGTCCTCCTGGGCACCAAGATCGAGCGGGAGCGAGCCGCGGCCTACGCGGCGTACGACGCAGACCAGGCCACCCGGGCCACCCGGGCCGACCCCCCGGCCTAGTCCGGAGGGCTACGCGCGTCACCGACCCGGTCTCGCGCCGCCTGGGGGACGCGGCGCCGGCGGCCCACGCGCTGCTGAGGCTGTTCCGCGACACCGTGTGCTGAGCCCGCTCGCGCTGCGGTACGCCGCTCAGACGTCGGCGCGCAGGGCGTCGACCAGCGCTCGCAGGGCCCCGTCCAGCTCGTCGTCGTCGACCCCGCCGAAGCCGACCACCAGGCCCGCGAGGTCGGACTCCCGGCAGTAGTCGGTGAGCAGGTTGACCTCGAAGCCGCGCTCGCGGACACGGTCGCGGACGGTTCGGGCGCGCGCCGCGTCGAGCAGCCAGGTGGTGTACATCCCCGCTGCAGGACCGGCGAGGCGGGCGTAGGGCTCCAGGGCGGCGACGACCCGAGGCGCGCGAGCGGCGTAGACGCGGCGCGCGCTGCGCACGGCCCGGTCGACGTGGCCCTCGCCGAGCAGGGTGGTGAAGGCGTGCTGCACCGCCCACGCCGGTGTGTCGTGGGTGACCCGGCGCTGCTCGTCCACCAGCCTGGTCCAGCGTTCGGGAGCCACCAGCCAGCCGAGCCGGAGCCCGGGCGAGACGGACTTGGACGCCGTACCCAGGTAGGCGACCTGGTCGCGGTCGAGCGCCGCGAGGGCCGGGACCGGGGCTACGTCGTAGCGCAGCTCGGAGTCGTAGTCGTCCTCCACCACCAGGCACCCGGTCCGGTGAGCCTCGTCGAGGAGGGCGACCCGGTCCGCCGCGGGCATGACCCGACCGAGCGGGTGCTGGTGGGCAGGCGTGACGTACGCCGCCGCGCAGCCGGCGAGGTCGGTGACCCGTCCGGCGGCAGGCAGCGGTCGGACGGTGCGCCGGGCTCCGTGGGCGACCGTCACCGCCGCGCGGTAGCCGGGGTCCTCGACCCCGACCGCGCCGTCGGGGAGGACCTGGAGCAGCAGCCGCAGGCCGTCGACCGTCCCGTGCGTGACCCGGACGTCGTCGGCGTCGACGACCAGGCCGCGGGTGCGGGCCAGGTGCGCGGCGAGGGCCTCGCGCAGGGCCGGCAGGCCCCGGTGGTCGGGGTAGCCGCGGGGCGGCGTCGCGGCCGAGGTGGCACGCCAGGCCCGGCGCCACCCCGGTCCGAGGCGGGGGTCGGTCCACGGCGTGCCGGTGTCGAGCCGGACGAGCGGTGCCGCCACCGGGGCGGGCGCCACGGCGGGCGACGGGCAGGGCACCGGGGCGTGGACGTGCGTGCCGTGGTGGCGGACCGAGGCGACGAAGGTGCCGGCACCACGACGGGTCTCGACCCAGCCCTCGGCCAGCAGCTGCTCGTAGCCCTGGTCGGTCACCGTGCGGGAGGTCCCCAGGTCGGCCGCGAGCGCACGCGTGCTGGGCAGCCGCTCACCGGCCGGCAGCACCCCGGTGACGATCAGGGCCCGGACCTGGTCGGCGAGCTGGACGCCGAGCGGAGCGGGCAGCGCCCGGTCGAGGACGACGGCGAGAGGCAGGGGCACGCACGGTCCTCTCGATCGGCCCGAGTGGCCTGCTCGGATCGGGTCGGAGTGGACCGTGACGCCGGGCCACCGGGTCGCCAGACTAGGCCCATGAGCCTCTCCTCGCCCGTGGACCGTCCCCTGTCGCCGACCCCGAGGACGACGGCGACCCGGGCGCGGGAGCGGATGCGCGAGGACCGGTCGGCCCTCCACGAGGTGCTCGGACGGGCCCTGGTCGCCCACGTGGGGCTGAGCCTGCCCGAGCACCCGGTCGTCCTGCCGATGGCCGTGGCGCTCGACGCCGACGGACCCGACGAGGGCGGCACCCTCTACCTGCACGGCTCGGTCGGGTCGGGCTGGCTGCGTCGGATCGAAGGGGCGACGGTGTGCGTGACGGTGACCGAGCTCGACGCGCTGGTGCTGGCGCGCTCGGCGATGCACCACTCGATGAACTACCGGTGCGCCGTCGTGATCGGCACGGCTCGGGTGGTCGAGGACGAGCTGGAGCGCACGCGCGCCCTGCACCGTGTCGTCGACCAGGTCGTCCCCGGGCGGGCCTCGACCCTGCGGGCGCACACGCGCCGGGAGCTCGCCGCGACCGTGGTCGTCGCGGTGCCGCTGGCCGAGGCCTCGCTCAAGACCCGCTCCGGCGGCCCGAACGACGACCCGGCCGACGAGGACCCCGCGGTCTGGAGTGGCCACGTGCCGCTGCGGGTGGTCGCGGGTGCGCCGGTGACCGCACCCGGGGTGGACGTCCCGGCGCCGCTCGACGTGACCCGTCGGGTCGCCGACCTCGCGGGCTCGCCGGGGCCCTCGATGTCCTAGGCTCGCGGCATGACCCAGCGCACGCTCGTCCTGCTCAAGCCCGACACGGTCCGCCGAGGACTGGTCGGCGAGGTGCTGGGCCGCTTCGAGGCCAAGGGGCTGCGGATCGTGGCGCTCGAGCAGCGCACGATCGACGCGGCGATGGCCGACCGGCACTACGCCGAGCACGTGGAGCGCGACTTCTACCCGCCGCTGCGCGACTTCGTCACGAGCGGCCCCCTGCTCGCGCTCGTCCTCGAGGGCGACGAGGCGATCGAGGTCGTCCGTGCCCTCAACGGCGCGACCGACGGACGCAAGGCCGCTCCCGGCACGATCCGCGGTGACCTCGCGCTCTCCAACCGCGAGAACCTCGTGCACGGGTCGGACTCACCGGAGTCGGCCGAGCGCGAGATCGGCCTGTGGTTCCCGCAGCTGTGAGGCCGTGATCCTGGGCCACCTGTGGGCCGGCACGCTGTGGACGGATCGACCCTCCACATCCCGGTGAGACCGGAACGATGCCTCGGGCGGTGCCTTCCTAGGTTTCTGGGCCATGAGAGCCGACGAGACCGGACCCGCCCCGAGCGCCGGTGCCGCGCTGGAGGTGCCGACGTCCGACCTGCGTCGGACCGCGTCGCGGTGGCGTGACCTGCGCGCGGACCTCGATGCGGCCCGAGCCGGGGTCGCCGGCGAGGGTGCGGCAGGCTTCGGCCCGACGCTGTCCGGTCCGGTCGCGGCGTGGTTGGCCCGGTGGCACGACGACGTGAGCGCCTTGGGCCAGACGGTGGACGACCTCGCCGAGAGCCTGGTGCGCAGCGCCGAGGCCTACGTCGCGGTCGACGACCAGGTGGCCTCGCTGCTCGGCCGGATGTCGCGATGAGCGGACCCACCGTGCTCGGCGCGCCCTCGCTGGTCCCGCCGCTGCCGGGCGACCCGGCGGCGGTCGCACGGTGCGGCGCGACGCTGAGCCGGGCGGGAGCGCGCGTGGGCGAGGTGGCAGGCGACGCCGACCTGCTCCTCCTCACGCCGTGGCAGGGCGCCGCCGGGACGGCGTACCGCGTGGTGGGTCAGGCGGGGGCCGAGGCGGCCCGGGGCCTGGGCGCAGGACTCGTCCGGGCCGGGGCCGAGGTGCTGCGGCACGCCCAGGGCCTGACCGACCTCGACCGGGTGCGCGAGCAGCTCGTCGGTCGGCGCGAGGTGCTGGTCGGTGAGCTCGCGGCCGCGACCGCCGTGGCGGCCCGCGCGGTCGAGGTGGCGGGCCGCGTGCGAGCCTTCGACACCGAGGTGGCCCGCTGGCGCGCGGCCGTCGTGTCGCTCGAGGCGGTGCTCCAGACGGCGCTCGACGGCGCGCCGGCCGCCGGCCCCGGTCCTGCTCCCGGCACCGTGGGCACGGACCCGGCTGCCGTGTCGCGGTGGTGGGAGGGCCTGGGCGCCTCCGAGCAGCGCGCACTGTCCGCGCAGCCCTGGATCGGTGCCCTCGACGGGGTCCCGGCCTGGGCGCGCGATCGGGCGAACCGCCTCCGGCTGGCCGGCGACCTGGCGGCCGGGGACGGTGTGCTGACCGGCGCGGGCGGTCTCCTCGCGCCGGCGTGGCTGCGTACCGCCCGCGCGACCGCACGGGCGCTCGAACAGGCCGAGGGCAGGCGCGACCCGCGGACGGGTGAGCCGGTGGCGGTCCGGCTCTACCTCTACGACCCGAGCGCCTTCGGCGGCGACGGGCGGGTGGCGGTGTCCTACGGCGACCCGGGGACGGCCGACCACGTCGCCCTCCAGGTCCCGGGGATGGGCACCGACGCCGCGGACGTCCTCGGCGCGGGGGACCGCGCCTGGGCGTTGTACGCCGCGTCGCGCGAGGACGACGACGGGTCGGTCGCGGTGCTGGGCTGGATCGGCTACGACACCCCGGACAACCCGCTCGGCGACCTCGACCTGTTCGAGGTCGCGGGCGACGACCTCGCGCGTCGCGGCGGTGCCCTGCTCGGCCCGGCCGTCGCCGGCCTGCGCGCGGCCCGCGACACCCCGGTCCACGTCACGGTGACCGGCCACAGCTACGGCTCGACGACCGTGGCCCAGGGTGCAGCGGGGCCCGGTGTCGCCGCCGACGACATCGTGATGCTCGGCAGCCCGGGTCCGGGCCGCGGCGTGTCCGAGGCGGCCGACCTCGGGGTGGGACCGGGTCACGTGTGGGTCGGCACCGCGTCGAGCGACCCCGTGGGTCGGATCGGCGGTCTGGGCTGGGTGGGCGGGGGCCCGCTGGGCCCGGACCCGGCGGGGGAGGAGTTCGGCGCGCACCGCTTCCGCGCCGAGGACGCCGACCGCCACGTGGGGGTGGACCTCTCGCCTGACCAGCACCTCGGCTACTGGGACCCTGGCTCGGAGTCGCTGGACAACCTCGTGCAGATCACGACCGGCGACTACGGGGAGGTGACGACGGCCGAGCCCCGCCACGACCCGTGGTGGCGCCCGCCGGTCGACCCCGAGGCGTCCCGGCCGCTGGCCCCCACCGGCTGACCGCTCGTCGCGAACGTCCCCACCGCTACCCGATGGTGCCGCGGGAGGAGTGGTCGAGCCGTTCGGTCTGAGAGCGCGCCTGCACCGACGGTGGCCGGGGAGCGCGCTCAGCGCGCGTCGCGAAAGCCAGCGAGGTCCCCCGGGGTCGCGACCACACTGGTCTCGTCGGGTATCGAGACTCCGGCACCGGGGCCCGTCGCACTGCAACCACTGTCGGGGTCGTGCTCGCCTGCATCGACCGTGGTTGAGGAGCGCGCGCTGGCGCGCGTCTCGAAACCCCTGTGGCGTGCCGGTGGCCCCGTCACGGTGGTGCGGTGGCGGGGCTGCGGCTGCTGGGGTCAGAAGGGTGGCGGGGTGTCGTCGGGTGGTGGGTCCGGTGGACGGGCCGGGTCGGGCGGCGCGGGGATGTTCATCGACGGTGGGTCGTCGTCGCGGGGGTGGTGCGATCGAGTACTCCAACGGTGGCGGGTCGGGTGCCGTCGGTGGTGGGTCGGAGACGTCGAACGTGCCTTCGGGCATCCGCAGGGTCTTGAGGCCGTGGGGGCTGGTCCAGAGGTAGACGCCGGGGGTCAATGTCTCGTAGGACCAGCCGAGGTGGGTCTTGTGGCGGTGGTGTCGCCGGCACATGGGTGCCTGGTTGGCCGAGCAGGTCGTCCCCTGGGGCCAGGGGACGCAGTGCTCGTGGTCGCACGACGCTGGCCGGGCCGGGTGCAGCGGGGGAAGACGCAGGTCTGGTCGCGCAGGACGGTCTGCTCACGCAGGTCACCGGTCGACTCGTACGAACCGACGTGCAGGTGAGCGTTCAGGTCGATCACGGGGCGGACGGTGACGTTCCCGGCGGTGCGGCACCAGGACCTGACCTGGGTCGCGGTCACCGGTGCTCGCAGGTTGCCGAAGGTCGGCGATGCCGTGCTGGGCGGGGTCGAACCCTGCCCCGGTGACCGCGGCGTCGGCGACGTGGACGTGGAGCACGACCGCACGACGGGCGGGGAGGCGGACGGTGTTGCCGTCGGCGTCAACCCACTCGGCCTCGGTGAAGGTGAGGGTCGACTGGAGGCGGGCGAGGTCACCCAACGCTGCGGCCCGGCGGACGGGCAGGGTGTCGTCTGATCCGAGCAGCTTCAGCTCGTGGGCCCGGTCGGCCAGGGCGGTCTCGAGGTCCAACGCGTCCGCTGCGTCGAGGGTCCCGTCGATGTCGACGGTCCCGGACAGGTCCCCGCCGCCGCGGTCGCGGAGGTGGATGTTCACCCCGCGCCCCTCGGCGGCGGCCCTCCGCTTCGCCTCGGCCTCCTCGGGCTGCCACCGGGCCAGGGCGGTCGCGACGATCCGGTCGAGCTGGGCACCGGACACGGCGTGGGTGAACCCGTTCACGTGGACGTCGACGTGCTCGGCGCCCTCCTCGCACAGGGTCATCGTCGCCTCGGCCACGAGCTGGCCCGCCACCACGGACACCGCCCGGACACGACCGCTTCCCACAACCTCGGCAACCGGTAGCGGACCTCCAGCGCGGCACCGAGGAGCCGGCGTCCGCCCTCGGTCGACAACCCCAGCGCGACGGAGAGCTCGGTCACGGCGTTCTCGCCGACCAGGGGTGCACCCGGTCCGGCCAGGGTCAGACCGTGCTCACCGAACCCGGCGTGGAAGGAGGCGTCGTCCAACGACAGCACCTCGTGGGCCACAGCCCACTCGATCGCGGCCCGGATCTTGGCGACCTCGGCGGCGCGGACGGTGGCCTCGTGGGTGCGCAGGTGTCGAGCAGGTGCTGCTCGGGGGTGGGTGCGCTGGCCATGGTTCTATGATATCCGAACACCAGTTCCCGCACCAGGGTCGTCCACAGCCAATCCGCCGTCCACCCGCGTCCGGGTGCGGCGCGCGGGCGATCGCCCTCAACCACCGTCCGGGGCGACGTGCGCTCCTGAACCTGTCGGGTCAGCGGTGCGCCCGTCGACCACATCGGTTCGGGCGTGTCTTCTCCGACCCTCGGAGGGGTCGGGTGGCGGCGGCAGACCGGAGGCAGAGCCGACGTGGCCCGGCGTGGCGGCGCGGATGCGGGCCGTCTCGTCCTTACGCTCGACCGTGGGTGCGCCGAGGTGTGCGCGGTGTG
>CAVUFK010000001.1:0-444751 GCA_963740745.1 uncultured Actinomycetota bacterium | reverse complement strand
GCGTCGACCAGAACACCTTGGCCGCTTTCGACCGCGCGGCCGCCCATGGCTGGGCGATCGAGACCGACGTCTGGGTCGACGCGGACGGCAAGCTCTGGATCTTCCACGACCGCGACCCGTTCGCCGCTACCGGCACCCACGGCACGTTCGACCAGATGACGAGCAACCAGGTCGCTGCGCTGCGCTACACGCAAGGCGGGCTCGGCGCTCCCCACGTTCGAAGAGTTCCTCATCTGGGTGGTGCTCACCCGGACGTGCCGGTGTACATCGAGCCCAAGAAGCGGCTCCAGGGTCGCCTCGACGTGCCCGCAGAGATGGCTCGGCGCCTCACCGCGACCGGGCAGGCCGAGCACGCATGGATCGAGGCCTACAACGACGGTCTTCGCGAGCGCTACCCCGCGGTCGGTGAGATGACGAAGGGCTGGGACGGGTCGACGAGCTCCTCAGGACGTCGCGGACGGCGGGTTCGACACCGTCGTGGTCGTCGGCCCTTCATGACCGCCGACGTCGTCGACGAGTTCCACGCACTGGGGGTCTCGGTGCAGGCCCGGGCGGCGAACCAGGAGTGGATCTGGCGCGAAGGGATGGTGGCCGGCGCCGATGGCTTCCTGACCGACGACCCGGCCGGTTTCGACTCGTTCTGCGGCGCCACCTTCGAGAAGGACTGGGGCTCGACCCCCTGCACCGCTCTCTCGGCGGTCGCACCGCACGGGCTTGCCTCGAGTGGGGTGGCGCCGTGACACGATCGCGGCATTCGCCGCCGCCGCGGCCGCGCGCGCCGCGACATCGGCTCCGGCTCTGGTCCGACGCCAACGGCAGGTTGTGGGTCTTCGACGGACCGGGCACGGGTTCACTCACCGGCGTCCCCGGCCGGATCGATGACATGACCAGCGCCCAGGTCGCCGAGCTGCGCTACACCGAGGGCGGATCTCCGGTGCTGTCCCTCGACGACCTGCTCGACCTGGCTGGTCGCGCACCCCGCGGTCGCGATGTACCTCGAGGCCGGGGAGGACGAGACCACCACGGTCGACCCCTCGGCGGCGATCGCCCGGCAGATCCAGCGGACCAGGCGCCTCGAGAACACCTGGCTCGCCACCGACGATGCACAGGTCGCCCAGGACAATCCAGCCGTTCGACTGGTGCGCGACCTGACTGACGAGTCCATCACGCCCAGGAACGTGGCCGAAGCGGGGTTCGAGGTAGTGCGCCTCGCTCCGTCGCAGATGATCCGGGACACCGTGCAGGCCTTTCACGCCCTCGGAGTCTCCGTGCAGTCCTCGGCGTCGGAAGACAGCGCTGAGTGGTCTGCGCACGATCGACGCCGGCGCCGATCAACAGCTGACGACGCAGCCTGCGGCCCTCGACCAGACGTGCCGACCGACGCCCGACCCCACGCCCGACCCCACGCCCGACCCCACGCCCGACCCCACGCCCGACCCGCGTAGCAAAGCCCGTCGTCCGACAGATCAGCCCGCCACGAGGGGGCCCGGGAGCGCGGGTCGTCGTGCTCGGGCGCGGGTTCACCGACGTCAGGGCCGTGCGCTTCTCCCGCCGTGCGGCAGCGGCGTACCGAGTGACGTCGAGGCACAGGATCGTCGTCCGGGCTCCGGCGCGGCTGCCGCACCGGACCCGGATCCGGGTCGTCACCGACCATGGCGCGGGCCTCAGCTCGAAGGCCTTCATCTTCAGGCCACGCCGCTGACCTGGTCTGGACCGTTCCGCACCGCGCGGGGGTCTTCGTCCCGCCGACTTCGGCACCACCCGACACCGACGTAGGCTGACTCAACGCAACTGCCGTCGGGGTTCACTCTGCGGCGTCATCATGCGCCGGGGGGAACGTTGAGAGTCAGGTCGATGAGGGTCGTCGCGGGCATCGTCGCCCTCGGCGTCGTGCCGCTGGGCGTCGTTGCGCCGGCCCACGCCGCCGAGCCGATCCTCACGACCACGCCGAGCGTCTGCTCCACGTTCGAAGGCGTCGCCCACCGCGGCGTTCGACCCGCGGGTGTCGACGAGAACACGATCGCCGCCTTCGACGCGGCCGCAGCCGGCGGCTTCTCGGTCGAGACCGACGTGTGGGTCGACGGCGAGAACAAGCTGTGGATCTTCCACGACGAGGACATCGCGCGGGCCACGGGTCAGCCGAGCCGCCTGATCGACCAGATGCCCACCGACGAGGTCGCAGCGCTCACCTACGCGCCCTACGGGACGCCGCTGCTGCCCTTCGACGACTTCATGACGTGGCTCGCCGCGCACCCGGACGTGCCCGCCTACATCGAGCCGAAGGCGCGCGTCAGCAAGCCCTACCTCGCGCCGGACGACCCCGCGATCAGCGTGCCCGGGACGATCGCGCAGGCCATCGTCGATGCCGGGCGCACGGACAACACATGGATCACGGCCTACAACGAGGACCTGCGGGAGGGCCGTGACCTGCACGATCCGTACCCTCAGGTGCGCCTGGTGAAGAAGATCGACGACACGTCCTTCCCCGAGCCCGGCAACGACGTGCAGACCGTCGCCGACGACCCCGCCGGTTTCGACACGGTCTCGATCCTGCGCCCGCTGACGCCCGAGGTCGTGGCCGACTTCCACGATCGCGGTCTACGGGTGCAGGGGCAGAACTCCGACCGGTTCCGCTACTGGCGACCCACGCTGCTCAGTGGCGCGGACGGGCAGCTCACCAACAATCCCGCCGGCGTCATCCAGTTCTGCGAGAACTTCTTCACCGCACCCGAGATCACCCGGTTCTCACCCCAGCGAGGCGGGCCCGGCACCCGCGTCGTGATCGCGGGCCGAGGATTCGCCAGCACCTCCGACGTCCGCTTCGCGAGGCGCTCCGTTCGCTACCGGGTGGTGTCCAACACCAAGCTCGTGGTCCGCACCGATCGGCGTGTTCGCAACCGCAGCCGGATCCGCGTGGTCAACGACTTCGGCACCGTCGTCAGCGACACCCGGTTCCGCCGTCCCGGCCGCTGACGGTCGGTCGACGCCGGGACCTGTGGACGACGAACCGCTCGGTCCCGCGACGTCTCCTAGGGTGACGCCCGACAGTCCTTAGCCTTGGGGGATCTCGGATGCGACCACGTACTTTCCTGCCCGCGCTCACGCTCGTGCTCGGGCTCTGCGCACCGCTGGCCACCGCTGGCACGGGGGCCGCGTCAGCGGCGCACGCCGGGTCCCAGCCCTCGCCGTGCACGGCGTTCAGCGCGATCGCACACCGCGGGATCCATCCCTACGGCGTCGATGAGAACACGCTGCCGGCGTTCCAGAGGGCCGCCGACACCGGGCACCCGATCGAGACCGACGTGTGGCCCGACGCCGAGGGCAAGCTGTGGATGTTCCACGACCGCGACCCCTTCCGCAACACCGGTCAGCACGGCCAGATCGACGCGATGACCAGCCGAGGAAGTCGCGGCGCTGCGCTACGCCAAGGCCGGCTCCCCGCTGCTGTCCTTCGACGACTTCGTGTCCTGGCTCGCCAAGCACCGCGACATCCGCGCCTACGTCGAGCCCAAGAAGCGGTTGATGCAAGTCGCGAAGGGCGACTCCTTCAACGTCGCCGAGAAGATCGCCGCCGCCCTCACCGACGCCGACGTCGCCGCGCGGACCTGGATCACGCACTACAACTCGCCCGACGGTTCACCGCTGCTGCGGACCGACTACCCCGAGGTCAACCTGCTCGAGAAGACCGGCGCAGCCCGCCTCGATCCCGCCGACGTCGCGTCCGAGGGCTACGACACCGTCGGCATCGCGCCCGGGAAGATCACCAGCGACGTCGTCGAGGGCTACCACGCGGTCGGCATCACCGTGCAGGGTCAGAACAGCAACCGCCGTCGGGCCTGGCGCCAGACGATCCATGCCGGCGCCGACGCGCTGCTCACCGACGACCCGGAGACGGTCGACGCGTTCTGCCTCGGGGCCTTCGTCGCACCGGTCATCAACCGCTTCGGCCCCCGCCGCGGACGCCCCGGCTCGACGGTGCTGATCCGAGGCAAGGACTTCCGCTACGTCATCGACGTACGGTTCGCCAATCGGTCCGTGGTTTTCCACAAGAGCAACTCGCACACGATCGTCGCCCGCACACCCCGCAGCCGGGCGCCGAAGCTGGTCCGGATCCGAGTCGAGACCGACTACGGCACGGCCATCAGCCAGCAGAGGTACCGCAGTCTGGGACGCCGACGGAACGGGTGAGGCAGAACGGGTGCGGCAGCGGAATTCCCGGGGCTGACTTAGACTCGTCGGGCGCTGCGATGGGGCCGACGGCTCGAGCATGGGCTGGTGGCGCATCACGATCTCGGAGGATCTCATGCGCTCGCTCACCGCACGGATGGCCGCGCTCGGCCTCGCCGCCCCCCTCTTCGGCCTCGTCGGCGTCGTTGCCGCCGGACCGGCCGTCGCGTCGACGCCGTGCGCCCAGGTCGAGGTCCTCGCCCACCGCGGGGTGCACACCGCCACGATCGACGAGAACACCCTGGCGGCGTACGACGGCGCGGCCGCGGGTGGGTTCAGCCTCGAGACCGACATCCGCGCCGACGCCGACGGGCGTCCTGTGGGTCTTCCATGACCGCGACCCCTTCCGCGCGACCGGCACCTCGGGGACCTTCGACCAGATGAGCACCAGCCAGGTCTCCGCGTTGCGCTACCGCGAGAGCGGTTCGCGGGTCCTGCCCTACAACGCGCTGCTCGCCTGGATGGTCCGCAACCCCGGGGTGCGCACCTACATCGAGCCGAAGATGAAGTTCCTGCCGCGCGAGGGTCGACGGGCGCTCAACATCCCCAAGGAGATCGTGCGGCGCCTGATCAACCTCGGGCTGACCGACCGGTCCTGGATCACGAGCTTCCGCGAAGCGCTGCCGGCCGACCCCGCTGTGGGGCTGCTAGACAAGGCCCGCTCGGGGGCACCGGACCCGCAGACGGTCGCCGACGCGGGGTACGACACCGTGTCGCTCGGAGCCGGTCGACATGACGCCCGGGAACGTCGCGGCCTACCACCGGCTCGGGATCGCCGTGCACGCCGACGAGTCCGACAAGCACTGGGTCTGGCGTCGCGCGGTCGCCGCCGGCGCCGACGCGGTGCTGACCGACGTCCCCGCGGACGTCAGCCCCGCACTGCCAAGGCTTCTTCGACGCCTGAGGCTAGACGCGGGACCAGCTCTCCGCATCCTGCCTCGGCGGCCGGTCCGGCGTGCCGTACCCTCGACACGCTCGGACCGCGACTGAAGGAGCCCCGTGGACCAGGACTACACCCGCGTGGGCGACCACGTGGCCGTGCTGCGCCGCCGTTGGTGGATCGTCGCCCTGTGCTGCCTGCTCGGCGCCGTCGCCGGCGTGCTGCTCGTGCCGCTCCAGGCGGTCAACTACACCGCGACCGCGGTCGTGCTTCATCGCGCCGGCGGCCACCGACCCGACGGCCGCGGTCGATGTCACCACCCAGTCCCAGCTGGTCACCTCCGACGCGGTCGTGCAGACGGTCGGCAAGAACCTGGGCCTCACCCTCGCACCACGTGATCTGGAGAACGCCCTGTCGGTCGAGGTCCTGCCCGACACGACGGCCCTGTCGATCAGCGTGACGCTCGACGACCGGACGCTGGCGGCCTCCGTCGCGAACGAGTTCGCCTCGCAGTACGTCGCGACGCAGGGAGAGGCACTGACCGCGTCACGTCGCGCCTCCATCCCCGGGCTCGAGACGCAGCTCGACGAGACCAACCAGAAGCTGCTCGCTGCGCGCGACGACGTCCGGGGCACCACAGGGAGCGCCCGACTCACCGCACAGCAGGCGGTCGGGCGGCTGGAGCAGCAGCAGCGAGCCCTCAACAGCGCACTCGGCGAGGCACAGAGCCCGCTGCTCGCGACCGATACCGGCTCCGTCCTCCAGCGCGCGGTCGTCCCGCCCGCCGGGTCCACCGCGAGACTGCGCGGCCTGCTGCTCGGCCTGGCCGTGGGTCTGCTCGCAGGTCTGGCCCTCGCCTACTGGCGACACCAGCGCGACGACGCTGTCCACGGTGAAGACCAGCTCGGCGACCTCCTCGGTGGCACGCCGGTGCTCGGTCGGATCCCGGTCGACCCCGGCGCCAAGCAGTCGGGTGCTGCCCGGACGCGGTGAGGGAGACCCGCTCGCCGCCGAGGCGTACCGCTCGCTCGCCGGCAACGTGCGGTTCCGGCTGTCCCGCAGGGTCACCGCCGGTGGCGCGCGTGCGAGCAACGCCGCCGTCGTCGTCGTGACGTCGCCGGACCCCGGGGCGGGCAAGACCACCATCGCCTGCAACCTCGCCCTCAGCGCATCGGCCACCGGGGCCACGGGTGCTGCTGGTCGACGCCGACCTGCACCGGCCCCAGGTGGCCGACCTGCTCGGGCTCGAGCCCGGTGCCGGGCTTGTCGGACGCACTGGCGTCTGAGAGGACGACGGCCCTGCCGATCGTCGAGGTCGACGGTGGGCTGCGGGTGCTGACGCGCCGGGAAGGTCGCCGAGGACCCCTTCGCGGCCCTGCTGTCGCCCCGGGCCGAGGAGGTCTGGGCCTCGCTGCGCGCTGAGGCCGAGCTGGTCATCGTCGACACCGCTCCCCTGCTCTATGCCTCGGAGAGCGTGTCCGTGGCTGCTCGAGCCGACCACGTGCTCCTGGTGCTCGAGCACGGCCGGAGCACGGCCGCCGATGTCGCGGCGTGCGTCGAGCGACTTCAGATCGCCGGGTGCGGAGTCAGCGGTGCCGTGTTCAACCGGGTGCGGGCCAAGGAGCTGCGCGGGTGGTTACTACCGGGTCGGACGGGGCTGCGGCCAAGGTCTGAGGTCTGAGGTCTGGCGGTCCTACCAGCCCAGGGGGCGGTGGAGCAGGGCCTCGAGGTCGGCGTTGTGGGGGGCGAAGTGGTCGCGGAGGCGGTCGCGGGTGGCCGGGTCGATCGCGGGATAGCCGGTGGCGCGCACGTTGTGGGAGACCAGGTCGAGCTCGGCGTGCTCGCAGGCCGAGGAAGCGCCTCGAGCGTCGTGAAGGTCGACGACGGGTCGCTGCGGAGCTCATCCGCCGTCAGCACGAGCAGCTGCTCGCGACCGAAGTGCTCGAGGTAGCGGCGCAGCTGGTCGGCGTACTCCCCGCACCGCAGGTAGGTGTGGTGCTCGTGGTGGAGGTTGCGCGACCCCGGGAGCGCTCAGCTCGTCGTCGCTGAAGCCGCGCAGGCGCTCGGGCTCGGCGGCCAGGGCCTCCTCGAAGGTCGGCAGATCCTCCCAGCCGGTCGCGCGGCGGTCCCAGTAGTGGGAGTAGGCCCGCGAGACCGGCTCCCGCAGCATGACCACCATCCGCACGGCCGGGAGCCGTCTCGGCGATCCGGGCCGGTACGGCGGGGTGGAGCAGGTAGTAGGGCGCCGTCTCCCCCGTCACCGGGTCGCTGCCCGTGCGCCGCGCGTGGCGCTCCCGGGCGGCGCGCGTGGCGAAGTGCGAGAGGTACCAGTCCGGACCCTCGCCGTAGTGGTTGTCGAAGTAGTGCGGACTCTTCGCGCTCTGCAGCCGGGGGACCATGCCGAGCACCTGGGGGTGGCGGGTCAGCCAGTTGGCCACCGACGTGGTGCCGCCCTTCTTCGTGCCGAGCACCAGGTAGTCCGGGAGCACGCGGCGCTGTCGCCGTGGCGCTGCCCCAGGCCCGGGCGGCGCGGCGGCCCGGGTCGGACCAGCATCTCGGGCACCAGCGCGCGCACGCGCCGGGCCGCGCCGCTGCGGCGGATGCCACCGATTCCGGTGGGGCCCGCCATCACGGCCCCGCCACGCCCTCGGCGACGACCTCGGCGTAGAGCGACTCGAGGCGGGTCAGGTCCAGGGTCGGCGAGTAGCGCTGGTCGTAGGAGGCGCGGGCTCGGGCACGGGCCGTCGCGGCGCGCTCCGGGCGGCCGACGGTGGTCCACGAGGGCAGCGGCGAGCGAGGCGGGGTCGCCGGTGCGGAACGTCCAGCCGGCGTCGTCGGCGAGCACCTCGCGTCGCGAGGTTCTCCAGGTCGGAGACGAGCACCGGGGTGCCGACGGCGAGGCTGCGCAGGATGACCAGCGGCGCGCCCTCGTACCACTCCGACGGCACCACCACCAGCTCCGCCGAGCCGAGGAGGTCGGGCATCTCGGCCTCGGGCACCCACCCGCGCACCTCGACGAGGCATCGGCGGCGGCGGCGGCGTCGAGCAGCGGACGCAACGGGCCGTCGCCGAGCATCACCAGCCGCAGCGCGACCCGGCCCCGGGTCCCCGGCCGTGCCGGCGCTGAGCGCGCGCCCAGGCCGCCAGCAGCGTGCGCACCCCCTTCTCCTCGACCAGGCGGCCCGCGAAGACCACCCGCCGCTCCCCTGCCCGCGCCGGGGCCGGAAGCCGGGGTCGGCCACGGAGTTGGGCTTGACGACGACCCGCTCGGGCGGGAACCCGTCGCGGACCAGCAGCTCGCGGGAGAACGAGGTGAGCGCCAGGTAGCGGCTCACGCAGGACGAGAAGGTGCCCAGCGCCCGGTGCACGCCCAGGCTCAGGGTCAGCGCCGCGGTCGCGGGACGGCTCTCGTGGTAGCAGGCGTGGCGCACCCCGGCGAGCTTGAGCCGTGAGCCGACGCAGTCCTCGCAGACCGCCCCGTCGCGCAGGCAGGTGCCGACCACGCAGGAGAACCGGTAGCTGTGCAGCGTCGTCACCGCCGGTACGCCGGCGGCGCGGGCGACGCGGAAGACCGCCGGCGACATCAACGGGAAGGGTGAGTGCACGTGCACCACGTCGGGGGCGAACGTCTCGACCCGGTCGCGGACCTCGCGGGCGGCCTCACGGTTGTAGACGGCCTTGAGCCCCGCCCGGACCGCGGACAGACCGAGGTCCTCGCTGGCCGGCATCACGAGCTGGTCGACGTCGTGGCCGGCCTCGGTGAGGGTGTGGGCCTCGTGGGCCATCAGCTCGTCGGCGCCGCCGACGGTCGCCGCGGCCTGGTGCAGCTGGAGCACCGCTCACGACCACGCCTCCAGCCAGGCAGGCACAGGCCCGTCGACCAGCGTGCCCGCAGCCGAGCGAGGTCGTCGGCGAACAGCGGCGTCAGCGCGTCGTGCGCGGCCGGGTCGATGTCCTCGCGAGCCAGCACCACCCGGCGTACGCGCTCGCGGAAGCGGTGGCTGGTGACCGCCTTGACGCCCGCCCGCAGGCGCGGGTTGGCCGTGGCGGCGGCCAGCCCGGAGGCGAGCGCGGCGGAGCGGGGACGCCCGGAGATGTTGACCCGCGGCACCTCGGCCGCCGGACCGAGGGCGGCGGGACCCCGAGGAAGTCCAGGACCCGCGCCGTCGTGGCGTCGAAGTCGCTGTCGAGGTCGTCGTAGAAGAACACCGCCCGGCTTCCGGGGAACGCCCGCCTGGAGGGCCTCGACGCCGTCGGCGTAGTGGCTCATGGCGGTGTAGTGCCACAGGTGGTGCCAGCCGGCTGCGATCCGCTCGGGCTCGCAGGCGACGGCCTCGCGCACGTCCTCGACCGGCTCCAGGCCTTGCGCCCGCAGGTACTGGTGGGCCGAGAAGGCCCGCGCCACGGGCTCGCGCAGCAGGGCCACCAGCTTCATGGCGGGTTGACCGCGGCGATCTCCGCGATCGCGTGCTGGTGGTAGTACAGCGTCGAGACCGAGCCGTCCCCGAGCGCGAGGAAGTCGTGCTCGCGCGGGTAGAGCCGCAGGTAGGCGTCGCGGTCGGTGACGGCGACCTGGTTGATCGTGCGCTCGTCACCCGGTCCGCTGAAGTCGACCTCGCGGCCGTGCAGGGCGAAGTAGTGCGGCTCCTTCGGCTCGGTGACGAACACCCGGGGGTGGGCGCGCAGGCCCTCGCTCAGGGCACTGGTCCCGCACCGGGCCCCGCCCACCACGAGGAACGTCGGACCGGTCACGACGAGCGACCCTACTCGGCTCGCGAGCGCCCATCACCCCCGTGACCGCCGACGAGAGCAGCAGCTGGACAGTCGACTAGACAGGCAGCGTGACCTCGCCACGAGTGTGGAGGAATGCCCACGGCTACACCACCTGGGGGATACGATCTTGCTTCCATGTCGTTGCGGCGCACCTCGCTCCGTGCTGGTCATCGTCCAGCACCCGCCTGACGTCCGGGCCGACGAGAGGTCACCACCGTGCACGAGCACCGCTGGGAGACCCCCGTGACGCGCGTGGTGCACGTGGTGGAGAGCTACGGCGGAGGAGTCGCCGCCGCGATCTCCGACTACGTGACCGCCACCCCCGACCTCGAGCACGCCCTGCTCTTCGCCGATCGACCCGAGGCGCACATCGACACCGACGCCGACGAGGTCTTCCTCTGGCGACGCCCCCTGCCCGAGGGACACCTGCGACGGATCGCGAGCCTCGTCCGCCTCCTGCGCGGCACCGAGCCCGGGACGCTGGTGCACGCGCACTCCAGCCTCGCCGGGGTCTACCTGCGTTCGGCGCTGCCCTTCGCCCGCCGGGTGCGCACGGCGTACACCCCGCACTGCTACGGCTTCGAGCGTCAGGACCTGCCCCCGTGGGCGACCGGGGCGATCTACGGCGTGGAGAAGCTGCTCACCCACTCAGCACGCTCGACCGTGGTCGCGGCCTGCTGCCCACGCGAGCTGGAGCTAGCCCGCCAGCTGCGTCGCAGGGCGCCGGCGCTCCTCGTCCCCAACGTCGCACCCGCGGGCGCAGTGCGCCCGTTGCGCCGCCCGCCCCAGGGCGCGATGGTGCTGGCGGGCGCCGGACGCCTCTCGACCCAGAAGGACCCGGCCTACTTCACGGCTGCGATCGACGCCCTGACCGAGTCGGGAGTCGACGTCACCGCCCGGTGGCTCGGCGGCGGCACACCCGCAGCACGTGACCAGCTCGAGCAGCGCGGAGTCGAGGTCACCGGCTGGCTGGGCCGCAAGGACTTCCTGCGCGAGCTCGGGTCGGCCGACGTCTACCTGCACTCCGCGGCCTGGGAGGGGTTCCCGATCACCATCCTCGAGGCGGTGTCGGCCGGCGTCCCCACCCTGGTGCGGTCGGTGCCCTCGATGCGGCCCTACGCCTTCCCCCACGCCCTCGAGGAGCCTGCGGACCTCGTCAAGGCGCTCGCCTCGCTCGAGGACCAGCACGCCTGGGACGAGATCGAGGCCCATCACCAGGCGCTGCTCGAGCTGTTCTCCCGCTCGCACCAGATCGAGGCGCTGGCCTCGCTCTACTCCTGAGTCCTCAGTCGCAGGGTGCGTCCTGCCGGTCGCGCACCGGGCCGGCGAGGCGCTCGACGAGGGAACGGCCCCACCCCGGGCGCTCGACGGACGCCGCGGCCGCGGTGGTCTCGTCGCCCACGAGGCCGGGGTCCGGTGCGACGTGCTCGGCGACCCACCGGGAGTTCACCTCGAGCAGGTAGGCACGCAGCACCGCCTCGCGCTGGGGCGGCTCGAGGCCCCAGTCGCGACCGAGGGCCGCACGGGCCTCGCCGATCCAGCGCTCCTCCTGAGGAGCGTCGGTGCCGAAGCGGCGACGGTCCTGCGCGAGGTAGTGCAGGTGGTCCAGCCCGGCCAGGGCGTCGGCGCAGAAGTACTCCCAGTCCCACACGAGCAGCCGGTCGCCGGCGACGCGCATGTTCCACGAGACCCAGTCGCCGTGCCAGGCGCCGGTCGTGACCGCGACGTCACCGAGCTCGTCGAGCAGACGCACGAGGGCCTCGGCCAGCCAGGTGGCATCGCCGCGCGAGGCCAGGTCACCGATCCGATCGCGCAGCGCGTCGACGAACCGGTGTCGCGCAGCCGGACCTGCTCGGGCGGGCTGGTCGCGGCAAGATCGCGCATGGCACGCACCGGCGCGCGGTGGCGGATCCGGGCCCGCGGTGCGTGCACCGCAGAGGTGACCAGCAGGTCGAGGCCTTCCCAGGTCCGCAGGCCGAGCACCCGCGGCGCCTCCAGCCCGCGGACGGCCTGCGGTGCGTCGCTGCTGAGCGCGAGGTTCTCCCGGGCGACCCCGGCCCGAGCCACCTCGTCGGCGGCGACCTTGACCACGGCGACCGGCGCACCGTCGTCGTCGAAGGCCCACAGCACCACCGAGCGGCCCACCCGCGGCCGCCCCAGACGGATCCCGACGGTCACCGTTCGGCCGAGGACGTCGGCGAGCACGGTCTCGATCGACGGTGCACCGGGAGCGCGCACCACCTCGAGGCGCCGACCCGGCACGATGCGCAGCAGCGCGGAGCGCTGGAGCAGGGACATCGCGCGCATCTTCATCGCACGGCGACCCGTGTGGACCGGCTCGAGCGCCACGGCCGCACCGGGGTGCGCGGGCATCACGAAGCGCGAGCGCCGCAGCGTCGGGAGCGAGTGCATCCGGGCCCTGGTGCGGTCGTCGCCGCTGCGGGCGAGGACGAGGCCCACCCGGTTCGGGGCCGGCCACAACCGGGTCGCCACCGCGAGCAGCCGGTCGTCGACGCGAGCGCCCCAGGCACCTGACCCCGAGCTCATCGGTCCGCCCATGAGACGTCGCTCACCCGTTCGCCGCCTTTACTTTGTCGATCGGACCACCCTAGCGTCGAGCAGATGCCCCCCGACGTACGTTCTCCCCAACCTGCCCCCGAGACCCCCGACCACCGCCCCGGCTCGGCCGCGTCGCGGCGTGCGGTGCTCGCCTCCGCCGCCGCGGTCGGCACGACCGCCGCCGTCGGCACCGTCGGTCTCTCGCCCGCCGCCGCGGCGCTCCCGCTCGTCGCGCCTCGGACGTCCCAGTCGGTGTTCGCCCGGGTCGGGGTCAACGTGCTGCCCAACCACATCGGCACCGGTTACGACTACCGCTCGGCGTGGATGGCGACCCTCGGTGACCTCGGCACGCCGTACTTCCGTGGGTTCTACGAGCCCCGGCAGAGCCTGACCATGGACGTCGTACGCCGGGCGCGGTCGCGCAAGCTGCGCTGGGGCATGAGCATCGCCACCGACTCCTGGGTCTCCGCCGACCGGATCCGCAACACGATCCGTCACATCGCGGACAACGCCGCCGACGTCTGCCTCTACGTCGAGGGGGTCAACGAGCCCAACTGGGACCGGGCGCGCGCCTACGAGCCGAGCGGGTGGATCGCGCGCACCGCGGCCCAGCAGCGGGTGATCTGGCAGGCCGTGCGCGCCGATCGCCGCCTCGACCACGTCAAGGTCCTGGGTCCGTCGCTGCGCGACATCAGCGCGTCGGAGTCCGACTACCGGGCCCTCGCGCAGCAGGGGATCCTGGCCAACGTCAGCCACGCCGCGCTCCACCGCTACCCCAACGGCACCTACCCCGACCAGTTCCTCGACCAGCGCTTCGCGATGCTGCGGCGCCAGTGGCCGGGCAAGCCGGTGTGGATCACCGAGACCGGCTACCAGAACGCGCTCGCCAACACCTCGGGCCACAAGCCGGTGCCCGAGTGGGTGGCCGCGGCGTACATGCCCTCGGCGGTGCTCGAGGCCATCGACCGTGGCGCGGCCGGCGTGTGCTTCTTCGAGCTGCTCGACGACCCCGACCGCGGCGCGAAGAACGACACCGAGGCCAACTTCGGGCTCTACCGCTCCCGCGACACCGTCGGCCCGCCCTGGAGCGCCAAGCCGGCGGCGACTCAGCTGAGAGCCTTCCTGCGCTCCCTGGTCGACCCGGGCCCGGAGTTCACTCCTGCGAGGGTCCCGCTGCGGGTGACCTCGTCGGCCAGCGACCTGCGCTGGACCCTCACGGCCAAGCGCAACGGGGTGGCCACGCTGCACGTGCGGCGAGCGACGGACTGCTGGGACAACAACGCTCAGCGTCCGATCAGCGTCGCGCGGGTGCCGGTGCGGGTCGAGACCGCCCGGGGCGTCCGGACCCTCCAGGTCGACCACCAGGTCCAGTCGATCACGCTGTGAGGCTTTACCCCGTCGGGGTGTAGCGCCTACGGTTCACACATGTTGGGGGACATGCAGGGCCACCGCCATGCCCGGACTCGTCCCGACGAGGCGCGGGGTCGCCCCTCGCGGCGTACCGTCCTCGGCGGGGCGGCGCTCGGCGCGACCGGCACCGCCTGGGCGGCGCTCAACGGAGGGGCAGCCGACGCCGCCCTCCCGCGGGTGCGGCCGCTGCCGTCGCACTACGTCTTCCAGCGGATGGGCGTCAACGCCCAACCGAACTTCGCCGGCTCCGAGTACGAGCACGTCGCGCAGTGGATGGAGCGTCTGAACACGCTGGGCGTGTCCTACTTCCGGGGGTTCTACTCCGAGAACCTGCCGGTCACCGGCCAGGTGGTGCGGCTCGCGCGCCGCTACAAGATCAAGTGGGGCATGACGGTCGCCAGCGGCATCGACACGCCCAACAGCGAGATCCAACGCCGGATCGCCCACATCGCGCGGCACGCCTCGGACCGGTGCCTGTGGATCGAGGGCATCAACGAGCCCGACTGGGATCGCCGCCGCGGTCGGCGACCACCGGGCTGGGAGGCCAGGTGCCTGGAGAAGCAGCGGGTGATCTGGAAGGCCGTCAGGAGCCACCGCAGCCTGCGCCGCGTCAAGGTGCTCGGTCCGTCGTTGCGTGACGTGAGCGCGACCGAGGCCGACTACCGCCACCTCGCCGAGCGCGGGATGCTGCGTCACTTCAACTTCGCCGCGATCCACCGCTACCCCAACGGCACGTACCCCGATCAGTTCCTCGCCGAGCGCAGGGCCATGATCAAGCGCCAGTGGCCGGGCAAGAAGATCTGGATCACCGAGACCGGCTACCACAACGCGGTGGCCAACACCACGCAGCAGAAGCCGGTCCCGGAGTACGTCGCTGCCGCCTACGCGCCCTCGGCTCTGCTCGAGGCGGTGGACCGCGGCTACCACGGGGTGCTCTGGTACGAGCTGCTCGACGAGCCCGACCCGGGCCCGAAGAACCTCGTCGAGTCGAACTTCGGACTGCTGGCCACCGGTGACACCGCGGGCCCGCCGTGGCGCTCCAAGCCGGCGTTCAACGAGATCCGGTCGTTCCTGGCCCTGCTCAAGGACCCCGGCCCTCGCTACCGGGCTCGCAGGATCCGGCTCCGGGTGCGTGCCGACTCCCGCGACGTGCGGTGGACCGTGACGGGCAAGCGCAACGGCGTGACCCACGTCCACGTGCGCCGGGCCACCGACTGCTGGGACAACAACGCCCAGCGACCGATCGCCGTGCGCAAGGTGCAGGTGGTCATCCGGACCCCCGGCAGGACGCGTCGGGTCATGGTCGACCACCGGGTCACCTCGGTCCGGATCCGCTAGCGGGGTCGGGGCCCTCAGAGGTCGACGGCGACGACGTCAGCGCCGACCCGCACGGTGCGGTCGGCGCCGACGCCGAGCAGGCGGACCTCGACCTCGTCGACGTCGAGGGGGGTCCGGGTCTCGGGGTCCCACACGGCCACGTCACGGAACAGGTGGGCGCGCACCGCACCGCGTCGGTCCACGGTGAGCACCGAGGCCACCCCGGAGTCGTCGGGTGCGTCCACACCCCACGACACGGCCTCCGGAGCGGCACCCGACCGGTCGTCGTCGGCCTGCCCCGGCCCACCGAGCGAGGCGATCAGCGACCGCAGCGCCAGCGCGGCGGGCTTCGGCGACCACGTCGCCGGATCGAGGCCGGGGGTCGACAGCAGCCCGAAGCTGCCCTCGATCGCGTCCGTCTCCGCGGGGTCGCCGACCACCCGGTCGAGCAGCTCGTACCAGACGAAGGGCAGTCCGCGCTGGGCCAGCTGGAGCGCCGCGCGCACGACGTACGTCGCCACGGCGGCGTCCGAGGCAGGGCGCGCGCCGTCCTTCGGGCCGTCGGTCGCGTCCTGGTAGCCGGTCTCGGTGACGTGCACGCGCACGTCCTCGCCGAAGGCGTCGCGGATCCGCGCGAGCCGCTCGTCGAGCCCGGTCAGCGGGACCGCGCCGTTGGCGTAGCTGTGCAGCCCGACCGCGTCCTGCCACTGACCGATGCCGGTGTCGGCGAGCTGCTCGAGGTGCCGGGGGCCGCCGGCGGGGTCGGCCTCACGGTAGGACGCCGCGGTGGCCACGTCGTGCAGCGACGGCCCGATCACCTCGATGCCGGCCAGCGAGGGTGACTCGCGCACGACGCCGCTGATGACCTCCTGGTGGTCCGCGGCGACCTGGGCCCAGTCGCCCGGCACCGCACCACCGCCCCGGTTGTGGTCGGGCTCGTTGACCCCCTCGATCGCCGCGCACACGTCCGGGCAGGTCCGCGCGATCGTGCGCACCACGGACGCCGTGCGCTCGAGCTCCTGGTCGGTCGGTGACGTGGGCGCCTCCGGCACGACCAGCATGATCCACCGGACCCCGAGCCGGCGGCACGCCTCGACGGCGTCCTGGCAGCCCGGGTTGTCCGGGTTGTAGGTCCCCCGGAGGGTCCGCACGCCGAGGCCGGCCAGCCGCTCGACCCACGCCCCGACGTCGGCGTACGCCGTGTCGAGGAACGCGGGGTGCGCCGCGACGGCGAGCCCGGCGACCACGTCGGAGGCCCGCAGCGGCGTGACCGGCTCGGCCCGCGGCGGCTCCGAGCCGGGCAGCAGGGAGCAGCCCGCGACCGACCCCGCGAGGGCCGCCGTGCCACCGGCGACGCTCGCCCCGAGCAGGGTGCGTCGCTGGATCAGGACCGGCAACCCCCGGAGGCGGTGTCGAGCACGCGACCGTCGACGGTGACGAACTCCGAGGTCCAGGCGCCGTCGGAGAGCACCAGGCGCAGGGCGCCGAGGTCGGTGTTCTGCCGGTACGCCGAGCGCTGGGTGGCGTTGCTCCAGTCGGTGGCGGGCAGACCGCCGGTGCCGACGACGAACGTCGGCACCCCGTTCGCGTCGGCGTTGCCGTCGGGGTTGCGGCCGGTGAAGCGCTGGTAGGACGACTCACGGGCGGAGAGCATCAGGTCGGCGCCGTTGTTGTAGCCGGTGCGGAAGATCGCCTTGCCCCACCCGTGGTCGCCGAGCGTGCCGTCGGAGAAGGGAGCGTGGTAGTCGAAGACCAGCTGGCAGCGGCTCGGGCTGTCCTGGAGCTGCTGGCGCAGGAACGTGCCCTGGGGCGAGCCGCCCGAGCAGGTCCCGATCTTGTCGCAGCGGGAGTTCGTGGCGATCAGCCGCCACCCGCCGAGGTCCTTCTTGTACCAGCCCTCGCCGGTGGCGCCGGCCTGCGCGCCCCAGTAGCCGAAGTAGCCGGACGCGTCCGGCGTGCGGTAGTCCGCGCCGCCCGGCACGGGCAGGAAGAGGTTCTTCAGCCCGGCGCCGGAGCCCATGGCCGGGTCGAAGACGTTCGCGTAGTCCTCCGCGCTGCCCACCCCGCCCTGGAGGTCGCCCAGCCCGAGGACCGCGTCGGTGTCGGGGTCGGCCGCGATCAGCTGCGCGACCTGGCGGCACCCGTCGGCAGCACGGGGGCCGGAGGCGCTCGAGCGGCAGGCGTCGCCGACGGCCCAGACGACCTTGTCCTCGACCGGGCCGTCGAGCGGGGCGAAGACGATGCCGCGGTGGCTCTCGCCGCCGTACCCGAAGGACTCGTTGCCCAGCCACAGGCCCTGGTCGGTGCTGAGCATCGACCGGCCGCCGTACGTCGACCCGGACAGGCCGGGGTTCCAGGAGAGCGCGAGCCCGGTGACGGGGTCGATCGCGCCGATGCCGATCCGGTCGACGGGCTGCTCGCCGGTCGCGCGGGTGCCGACGCGGGAGTCGCTGCCGTCGGGGTTGTCCAGCCAGCGGAAGTGACCGGCGCCGTAGACCGCGGAGCCGGTGTCGTCGACCGAGGTGACGGTGTCGCCACCGGTGTAGTTGATCCACTGGGGCTTGCTGTCGTCGGCCAGCTGGAAGCGCGAGACGCTGTCGCAGACCGAGGTGTTCGCGCGGTTGTTGTCGCCGAGGTAGTGGTACCAGATGTCGCGGGTCGACGCGGGCTTGAAGCCGGTCGAGCCGAGGCTGAACGCGGTGCCGTCCGGCGACCAGTCGACCGCGCTGATGTAGGCGATCCGGTCGTTGCGGGTCGAGGCGCACAGCTTCTGGAAGCCGTCGTAGTACCAGTCGGACAGCGTGGCGTGGTCGGGACCGAGGTCGAACATCGCGAAGCGGGCGCGGGACTGGCCGTCGATGAGGTCGAAGTTGCCGACCGCGGCCGCGTGCGTGCCGCTGGGGTCGACGTCGAGCTGGTAGACCGAGGCGTTGGGGTCGACGGTCCCCGGGATCTTGGGACCGAAGGCCGAGTCGAAGTAGCCGTCGTTGCGACCGGTGCGCGGGTCGACCGAGGTGATCTTCTTGGCCGGGTTGCCCGAGACGATCAGGTGCGAGACGCCGGCGATCGTGACCAGGTCGAGGTCGTTGGCGCGACCGGACGTGAAGCCCGGGCTGAAGGTCGGGTCGAGCTGGCCGGTGGTGGCGTCGAGCTTGGCCACCGTGGGCCGGGCGACGCCGTTGACCTGGCGGAAGTCGCCGCCGAGGTAGACGGAGTTGGTCGCGGGGTCGGCCGCGACGGAGAACACCGCACCACCGGAGATCTGCGGCGCGAAGGTCGGTGAGACCTCACCGGTGGTCTTGTCGAAGACGACCGCGTGGGTGCGGGTCAGGTTCTGCGACGACCCGGCGCTGCGGACCGTGTCGAAGGTGCCGCCCGCGACCATCCGGTCGCCGAGCTCGTCGATCGAGGCGACGTAGGGCAGCCGGTAGGCGGTGCTCGGCACCAGGTCGGGTGTCGCGTCCTGCGGGTCGGTGCGCACCAGGTACGGGTGAGCCTCCCCGGCCGACGCCGGTGAGGGCGCCAGGACCGCCCCGGCCAGGAGGACCAGGGCGGCGGACAGCATGAGCGGCGCTGTGCGAGCGCGAGTAGACGACATCGAAGTGATCCCCCAGTGAGCGAATTTTCTGCGTGCCCGATCAGCAGCGACGAGCCAAGGCTAGCAACGTCGTCTCCACGGGCCGTCGACGCGATGGTGACAGTCGCCTCGGTGGCTAGACCGGTGCGCTCAGCTCTTGATCGAGCGCAGCAGGGACAGGTCGGGCCGCAGGGTGGCATGGGTGCGTACGCCGATCAGTCGCGCGGCCTGGGTCCACATCACGACGTAGAGGACGGTCGAGAGCAGGGCCGAGGAGATGGCGAGCCCCTCGACCCCCCACAGCAGCGCGGCGACGCCGCCCACGACGACGCGGGCGACGACGACGATCGACTGGACCGCGGCCGCGACGCCCTCGCGGCGCGACATCGTGAGCACCGTGCCGCTCATGCCGCACACCACGCTCACCGCGCTGCCCGCGGTCAGGGCGACCAGCAGCGGCGCGGCGACCGCGAAGCTCGGCGGGTAGACGAGCCCGAGCACGAACGTCGGCGCGACCAGGCAGGGCACCCACAGCACCAGCGCGGCGGACGCTGCCACCGAGGAGCCCGTGCGCATCAGACGCTCGAGCTGGGCCGCCTCGCGCTGGGCGAGCAGCCGGGCGGCGACGGGAGCGAAGACGACCTGCAACGAGGTCAGCGGGATGAGCAGCAGCATCGCCATGCGCATGGCCGCGGAGAACAGCGACGTGTCGTCCGCGCTGAGCAGCACGGTGGCGATGATCAGCTCGACGAACGCCCCGACGTAGACGGCGAGCTGGTTGACCGCGAAGCGCCAGTTGCGGCGTACGGCGCGGCGCAACGAGGTCAGCACCGGCGGGTGCTTGTCGAGGTGGGCCCAGCTGCGCTGGACCACGGCCCCCAGGACGACCACGGGCACCAGGAAGCCCGCGGTGGCGGCGAGCAGCGAGCCGGTCAGACCGGTGGGGCTGAGCAGCCACCACCCGAGGGCGAGGAACAGGGCCTGCGAGACCGCGACCAGCGCACCCCCGGACCGACCTTCGAGCAGGCTGGCCAGCCGGACCCGCCCTAGCCCGCGCAGGTAGTTGGCCCACAGCTTCTGCAGGGCGCTGGCGTAGACCAGGCCACCGAACGCGGCGGCCAGCACCAACCGGTCGCCGAGGTCGCGCCCGTCGCCGACGACGACGAAGGCGACCAGCGCCGCGACGAGCGAGGTGACCGGGACGCTGACCAGCATCGCCGCGCGAGCGTTGCCGCGCAGGCCGCCGAGCGCCACGTCGTCGGAGTCCTCCATCACCGCCGCGTCGCGCAGACCGGCGCGGTGCGCACCGAGCAGGCCGAACTGGCCCACGCCGGTCGCGATCGTGGTCGCGACCACGAAGTAGCCGAAGGCCGCGGTGCCGAGCCACCGGCTCGCCACCGCGTTGACCACGAGGTAGGCGACGATCGCGACGCCGTAGCTCAACGCGAACCAGAGCACCGCGTTGAGGATCGACGTCCGGGGTCGGCCCGGGGTCGGCGGGGCGGCGGCGGGCTCGCCGGAGACCGGGGGGTCGCTGTGCGCGCTGGTCGGTGGCGAGGTCATCGGCGTGCCGACGCGAGCTCGTGGGTCGCCGCCGCAGACGGCGTCACCACGCTGTCGGTGCCCGGGGCGTCGGCCCGGTCGGTCAGCAGCCCCGCGCGAGCGGCCATCGCTCCGGCGACGACCGCCAGCGCGACCCACTCCACGGGCGGGATGCCGCCGAGGCCGGCCGAGAACATCCGCAGCACGACCATGAACAGCGCGACCGCGGCCGGCACCATCCAGGGCGGCTCGGCGCCGATGCGGGCGACCATCGTGGCGAGCAGCAGGACCAGGACCAGCGAGAGGGCCAGCGCGAGCAGCGCGCCGAGGACCCCCATCCGCAGCCACGAGTCGAGCACGATGTTGTGCGAGCTCGCGCCGACCGTGGAGGTGCCGCCGACCAGCGGCCGGGCCTCGATGTTGCGCAGCGCCTCCTCGAGCAGCTGCCCGCGGGCGTCGTACGACGTGGTGTCGCTGGTGAAGCGGGTCAGCAGGATGCCGGTGAAGCCGAGGCCGGTCGAGACGGCGAGGGCGACCAGTGCTCCCCCGGCGACGACGAGCTGGCCGGCGCTGAAGCGCTGCTGCTGCCAGGAGCGCCACGCCGAGAGCAGTGGCCAGAAGAGCAGGCACAGGATCATCACGCGGCTCAGCGAGACCACGACCATCACCGCCGAGAGGCCGAGCGAGGCGCGGACGATGCCGGCGCAGACCCGGGACCGGAAGGGACGCAGGGAGGTCGCGATCGATGCGACGAGCGCGCCGAGCAGGACGCCGGCGAACATCTCGTGGCGCACGTTGGACAGCAGCGACTCCGCGTCGTAGCCGAAGCCGACGAGGGCGACCTTGAACAGCTGGTACTGCAGGACGTTGGGGTCGCCGCTGGAGACGGTCGCGGTGAAGACCTCGCGCGGGTCGACCTCGTTGACCACCATCGAGGCGCTCATCGCCGCGACCAGCACCAGGTTCGCCGCCACCCCGGCCCACCGCAGCACACCGAGCCCGCGCCGGTCGCGCAGGGTGACCAGCACGGCCGCCGACGCGGCGACGAAGAGGACCAGCTGCTGGGCCTGGACCACGGCGTCGCGAACGCCGCTGAAGTGGAACAGGTCGGTGGCCACCCAGAGCACCAGCATCGCGAGCATGGTCACGGTGAAGGGCCAGGTCAGGCGGAGCACCCGGGTGAAGGCGGACCGGGAGCAGCGCAGCGCCGCGAACCCGGCCAGCACGAGCAGGGCCACGGTCGAGACGTTCTGGTCGCCGAGGACCGGGAGCGAGACCACCATCCACTGGACCGGCTGCAGGGCCAGACCCAGCAGCAGCAACCACCTCACGCGCGTGTCCTCCGGTTCAGCGATCGACGGGTGACGACCTGCCAGGGGCCCTCATCGTACGCGGATCCTGGCGCTCAGCGACGGTAGTGCGCCGGGTGGTCCAGGAAGGTGCCGATCAGCTGGCCCCAGACGTAGCCCAGGGCCCGGTGCGTGGGACCGATCGGCTCGTCCGGGGTCGCCCGGGCCAGGAAGCACGCCGTGTCGAGCATGCCCGCGGGCGGTTCGCTGACCAGGATCTGCCGCGAGAGCTCGGTGACGATCGCGCGCATCGTGGTCGGGGTCGTGCTGCCCAGCCACTGCTGCGGGGTGCGGTAGACGATGTCGTCCTTGGGGAAGGCGCCGGTGCCGGTCGCCCAGTGCACCCGGGTGGAGGCCATCGCCCGCGCGGGCGTGGCCCACGTCTCGCCGCGCAACGGCGCCCCGTCCGGGGTGGCCCAGTCGAAGGGCTGCATGCCGATGAACGCGGCGTGCTGGCGCAGGATGAGCGAAGCGGACCGGGCGGAGGTGGGCGAGCTGATCGTGGTGCCGAGCACGCGGTGGGTGGCCACGACGTCCTGGCCCGGGTCGCGCAGCTTCCCGCCCACCGAGGCGACCAGCTCGGGGCTGGCGATGAGGGCTCGCAGCACCGGCACGATCTGGGTGTCGTTGTCCAGGTAGACCTGGGCAAGGCGCTCGACCAGGCGGGCCGGGGGCTGGTCGGAGACGAACCAGGTGACCAGCTTCCTGGCGATGCGGCGCGCGGTGGCCGGGTGGTGGGCGAGGTAGGACAGCAGGCGCGAGGCGACCGGCCGTCCGTCGGCGGCGGTGTTGGCGTCGGTGAAGTCGAGGACCTTCACCGTGCCGGTCCAGTGGTCGCCGGGCACGTAGGACTTGTTGTAGGTGCGGCCCATGTCGATGCGGTAGCCGGTGAGGATCCGCGCGGCGTTCTTGACGTCGTCCTCGCCGTAGTTGCCGACCCCGAGCGTGTGCAGCTCGAGCAGCTCGCGGCCGAGGTTCTCGTTGGGGTGGGACTTGGTCGAGATGCCGGCGTTGAGGTAGATCAGCATCGCCGGGTGCAGGGCGGTCTCGGCCAGCATGTCCTCGAAGCGGCCGAGCGCGTGACGGCGTACGACGTCGCCGTAGTCGACGCGCCACTGGAAGTAGTTGTCGCCCTGGGCGCGCACGTGCATGTGGTTGGTCCAGAACTCGACCATCGCCTCGAGCACCTGGGCGGGTGAGGTGATCCGGCGCACCATGTCGCGGCTGGCCATCGAGTTCATCACCAGGTAGCCGGGCATCGCGCCGCTGACCTGGTTGGCCCACATCTGCTGCGGGGTCTGGTGCAGCTCGGGGAACCAGTCGGCGATCCCGGCGGCCGGGTCGGACGCCTTCGCCGAGGCGATCTGGCTCTCGAACCACTGCGTGCCGCCGCCGGCGGTCACGACCTCGGCGGCCATCGCCGCGGTCAGGCCGCACGAGAAGCGGCTGGCCACGACCCGGTCGCGGGCGGTGAGACCGAGCTTGTCCTTGCGACCCGGGTCGGGGGTCGGTTCGGGCGTGGGGTCGGGCGTGGGGTCGGGCGTGGGCTCGGGCGTGGGCTCGGGCGTGGGCTCGGGCGTGGGCTCGGGCGTGGGCTCGGGGTCGGCGTCCGGGGTCCGGGCGTCGGGTCCGGGGTCGGCTCGGGGGTGGGGGTCGGCTCGGGGGTGGGGTCCGGGTCGCCCTTGCCACCGTCGCCCTTCCCGCCGCCCTTGTGGGGCTTCTTGCCGTGGTCGTGCGGGTGGTGCGGGTGCGGCTTCTTGTGGTGGTGACGGCGACGCTGACGGCGCGAGTGGAAGCGCCACGGGTGTGCCTCGGCGCTCTCGGCGACGGCGAGGTCGACGACCGATCCGCCGATGCCGGCGACGGCGGCCGCGCCCAGGAAGCTCAGCGAGGCGCGGCGCGACATCGGCGCGCGCTCGGTCGAGGCGACGTCATCGTGGTCGGTGGGGGTCTCGAGGTCGGTCGAGGAGACGGCGTCGAGGGTGGGGGGCTGGGACATCGGTGGCTCCGGGGGGTCTCATGGGGGATGAGGGAGGTCGTGCCGGGTGGGGTGGTGGTGCGGGCCGGGCGGGGGGTCCCGGGTCGGGCTGGTGCTGCGGTGGGGCGGGTGACCAGGGAGGTCACTGGCCCTGCATGAACCCGACGCGTTCGCGGGTGAACTGCGGGAAGACCTTGCTGGTCGAGGCGTAGGGGAAGCGCGCCGCGACGATCTCGGCCAGGACGCTGCGGTAGTCGGTCGTGACCGGCACGTCGGCGTCGAGGGCGTTCACCAGCCCGGTCCACCTGCCGTAGTACCTGCCGCCGGACACACCGGCACCGGCGACGAGCATCGCGTTGCCCCAGCCGTGGTCGAGGCCCATCGAGGAGTTCTCGACGACGCGGCGGCCGAACTCGCTGATCGTGACCAGCGTGACCCGCGGGCGGACGGCGCCGAGGTCACCGAAGAACGCGGCCAGGGACTTGCTCAGGTCGTCGATGCAGCCCAGGAAGCGACCGGAGGACGGCGTACCGACACCGGTGTGGTGGTCCCACGAGCCGGAGTCGATGGTGACCAGGCGGGCGTCGATGCCGCCGCGCAGGGTCTGGGCGAGGGTGGCCAGGGACCGGCCGAGGTCGGACTTGGGGTAGCGCGCGGAGTTGTCGGCCGCCGCGGTCGCGGGGGCCAGCTCGTCCATGGCAGCGACCGCGCCACGGAGGGCACGACCCATCCGCGAGGTGTCACCGGACCACATCTGCTCGAGGCTGACCCGGCGGCCGTGGCGCAGGTCGTCAGGGTTGTCACCGGCGAGCGAGGCCTCGGAGAGGGTGCCGAACGAGATGGCGGGGTTGTCGCCGTACATCGAGGTCGGTGACGTCACGTTGGCGATCGAGAGACCCTCGAGCGGGTTCTCGTCGGCGCTCTCGCCGAGCAGGCGGTTGAGCCAGCCGGAGCGCTCGGGCGAGCCGGGGTCGGCGTCCTCGAGCTCCTCCATCGCCGCGAAGTGCGAGCGGTTGGCCACGGGCAGCCCGGTCGCGTGGATCGCGCCGAGCTCGCCGGCGCTGCCACATCGGCAGCAGCGGCGTCATGGCCGGGTGCAGCCCGAAGAAGGAGTCCTTGCCGAGCAGCGCGGCCGAGGGGACGGCGATGCGGGGGCGGGCCTGGTAGTAGACGGGGTCGCCGTGGGGCACGACCATCGAGAGACCGTCGGCGGCGCCGCGCAGCGAGACGACGACCAGGATCGAGTCGTCACCGGGCACGGCGGCACCGGCGAAGGCGGAGCCGGCGATCGTGGTCACGGCCGAGCCGGCCACGGTGGTGACACCGCCCGCGGCCAGGCCGCGCAGGACGCTGCGGCGCGAGGCGGTGAACCCGGCGCAGCCGGCGTCGTGGCACTCCGCGTCGACCGTCGCGGCGGCGGTGGTGACCCGCGGGGAACGGGTGGGGATCTTGAGCATGGTGGGGGGTCCTCTGCTCCTGGGGGGTGTCGGAGGTGTGACTCCGACGGAGTGGGCACCCACGTCTTCGGTGGTTCCGACCCCCGTCTAAAGCAAACCCCCGAACCAGGGCCGAAAGACCCGCCTCGGTCTGGACCACCACCCCGCCGAGAGCGCACCCCTTGCGGGCCGAGAGCGCAACCCTTGCGGGCCGAGAGCGCAACCTCTGCGCCCCGAGAGCGCAGCGCCTGCGGATCCCGGCGATCCGGCCTCGCCCGGCCGAACCGGCTCAGGGGACCGTGATCACCAGCTTGCCGCGCACGTGGCCCTCCATGCTGCGCGCCCAGGCGGCGGCGGTCTCGGCGAGCGGGAAGCTCTGGGCGACCTCGACCCGCAGGTCGCCGGCGTCGACGAGGCGGGCGAGCTCGGCGAGGTCCTCGACGCTGGGCCGGACGAAGACGTAGCGGCCGCCGTGCTCGGCGACGCCCGGGTCGGCGATGGAGGCGATCCGACCGGTCGAGCCCTCAGCCAGCAGCTCGACACTCTGGGCGAGGGCGTCGCCGCCCTGGGTGTCGAGCACCGCGCTCACGCCGCCGGGCACCAGGTCGCGCACGGCCTCGACCAGGCCGTCGCCGTACGCCACCGGCTCGGCGCCGAGGGAGCGGACGAAGTCGTGGTTGCCCTCCGAGGCGGTGCCGATCACCCGGGCACCACGCGCGACCGCGATCTGGCAGGCCAGCGAGCCGACCCCGCCGGCGGCGGCGTGGACGAGCACGGTGTCCTCGGCGCGGACCCCGATCGTCTCGAGGCACTGGTGGGCGGTGAGCCCGGCCAGCGGGAGCGCGGCGGCCTCCTCGAAGCCGGCGCGCTCGGGCTTGCGGGTCACGCAGCGCTGCGGGGCGGCGACCTTCTCGGCGTACGTCCCGGCGTGCACGGAGTCGCGGCGCACGTAGCCGAAGACCTCGTCACCGACCGCGAGGTCGGTCACGGCCGGCCCGACCTGGGTGACCACGCCGGCGACGTCCCAGCCCGGCACCACCGGGAAGAACGTGTCGAGCATGGCGTCGAGCCC
Source organism: uncultured Actinomycetota bacterium (assembly GCA_963740745.1). Taxonomy (GTDB): domain Bacteria; phylum Actinomycetota; class Actinomycetes; order Propionibacteriales; family Nocardioidaceae; genus Nocardioides. The sequence continues at coordinate 418,631 of CAVUFK010000001.1, read as the reverse complement.
GCCCGTCGCGATCTTCCAGTCGACGGGGTTGACCGAGCTGGCGCGCACGTCGATGGCCACGAAGTCGGGGCCGACCTTCGGGTCGTCGACCTCGGTGAGGCTCAGGCTGGTCGAGGGGTCCTCGGAGTACGCGGTGTAGGTGATCGCCTTCATGGGTCGAACCTACGGTCCTACGGTCCCGGGCGGGACCAGGCTGCCTCAGCCACGACCCGAGCGTGACCGCTACCAGATGATGTCCGTCTCTGTGGGAATTCTCAGGAATCTTTGCCCATCCACCCCAATCCGCTGTGGCACCTGGTGGCGAACTGCAAAGGAAGACCGCGGCACCACCAGCGCCGCATCATGTCCCGCGCAGCACAAGCCGCGCGTGCCCAGGGCAACGGCGCCCCGGGCGAGAGTGCCGTTCCCGGGGGGGGTGCGGCGCTCGGGTGACCATGCCCCCGCTTGGTGCAGGAGACCCCATGCCCGTGAAGACCGACCGTCCTTCTCGTCCTACCGTCACCATCCTCGTCCCGGCCCGCAACGAGGCGCGCAACCTGGAGCTGATCCTCCCCTCGCTGCCCGAGGTCCACGAGGTGATCGTCGTCGACGGTCACTCGGTCGACGACAGCGAGGCTGTCGTGCGCCGGGTGATGCCGCAGGCGCGGTTCCTGCAGCAGACCCGCAAGGGCAAGGGCAACGCCCTCGCCGTGGGCTTCGCCGCCGCCACCGGCGACATCGTGGTCATGTTCGACGCCGACGGCTCGGCCGACGCCACCGAGATCCCGGCGTACGTCTCGACCCTGCTGGCCGGCGCCGACTTCGCCAAGGGCAGCCGCGTGCTCGGCGACGGTGGCAGCGAGGACATCACCTGGCTGCGTGACGCTGGCAACCGGGCGCTCACGGCCGTCACCAACGTGCTGTTCCGCACGCACTACACCGACCTCTGCTACGGCTACAACGCCTTCTGGCGCGACGTGCTGCCGGCACTGGCGCTGCCCGACCCGACCGCCACCGAGCCGCAGTGGGGAGACGGCTTCGAGGTCGAGACCATGATCAACACCCGCGTCGCCGCCGCGAACCTGCAGATCCACGAGGTCCCCAGCGTCGAGCTGGCCCGGATCCACGGCGAGAGCAACCTCAACACCTTCCGCGACGGGTCCCGCGTGCTGCGCACCATCCTCACCGAGCGTTTCCGTCGAGGCGCCACCGCAGTCCCCGCCCCCTCCGGCCGACACGCTGCGCCACGCGACCGACCCCGACGTGACCCTCCCGCAGCCGCGGGACCTGGGCACGACCGCGACCCGCGCTGCTGCCCCCACGGAGCAGGACCAGGGACCTCGAGCGCTGGTGGTCGGGCCGGGATGGCACTTCACCTCGGGCCTCAGCTACTACACCTGCTCGCTCGCCAACGCCCTGTCCGAGCGGCTGCACGATCGACGCCGCTGCTGATGCGCCGCCTGATCCCCACCGTCCTCTACCCGGGGCGCCGCCGCGTCGGCCAGCCAGGTCAACGACGTCGACTACGCCGACGCGATCGACGTCTACGACGGGGTCGACTGGTCCTGGGGCGCCTCGATGCGCGACGCCTCGACCTTCGTGGACGCCCGGCACCCCCAGGTGGTGGTCCTGCAGTGGTGGACCGGCGCCGTGCTGCACAGCTACCTGCGCCTGGCCCGCCAGGCCAAGAGGCAGGGCGCCAAGGTCGTCCTGGAGTGGCACGAGGTGCAGGACACCGGTGAGGCCCGGATCCCCGGGCGTACGCCGCTACGTCACCGCGCTGATGGGCCGGCTCCTGCGTCACGTCGACGCCCACGTCGTCCACTCCGCAGCTACGACCTCGCCCTGCTGGAGCGGGCCTACGGGATCGGCACCGGCGGCGCGCCCGTCACCGTCGTCCCCCACGGTCCCTACGACCACGTCCGCAGCATCGAGGCGCGCGACCGGCCACGCACGGTGACGACCGGCCGGTCGACCCCGTCGGCGACCCGGCGCCGCTTCAACCTCCTCTTCTTCGGCGTGATCCGGCCCTACAAGGGGCTCGAGGACCTCGTCGAGGCGTTCGGGTCCCTGCCCGAGCACGTCCGCGAGCGGACTGCGGCTGACGATCGTCGGCGAGACCTGGGAGGGCTGGGACGCCCCGCTCGAGGCCGTCGCCTCGAGCCCGGCACGCGACCAGATCACGGTCGTCAACCGCTACGTCACCGACGCCGAGGCGCGCGAGCACTTCGCCGCCGCCGACGCCGTGGTCCTGCCCTACCACCGCTCGTCGTCCTCGGGCCCGCTGCAGATGGCGATGAGCGCCGGCCTCCCCGTCGTCGTCACCGCGGTCGGCGGTCTCGTCGAGGCCGCCTCGCGACTACGAGGGCGTCGCGGTTCGTCCCGGCCGCGCGACGTCCCCGCGCTGGCGGAGGCCCTCGCCGAGCTGCCGACCAGGCGCGGCCGGCGGTACGCCGACATCCGCAGCTGGGACCACACGGTCGACGCCTACTGCGACGATCTTCGCCGACCTCGGCCTCGACGTCCCCGGCCGCGGACGGCGCCCGGCCGAGACCAGCACCCTCACCTCCGTCTCCTGACCCCGCTGAGGAGCCACCATGACCCTCCCTCACCCCCGTCCGCCCGTCCGCGTCCGACCGTGCTGGCCGCCCTGACGGTGCTCGTCCTCGCCCTGCTCGCACTGACCCCGCCGGGGGCGGCCCAGGCCGAGGGAGGCTCGAACGGCGTCCCTCCCGGTGCGTCCTGGGTGCGCGTCGGCCACTTCGTGCCCGGCATGGGCACGACCTCGATCCAGGTCACGCCTCTCGACGGCCCGGGCGGCCCGACCACGCTTGGCCCGCGGCGGCGAAGTACGGCGACGTCTCGTCCTACGACAAGCTGGCGCCGGGCCGCTACGCCGCCACCGTCCGCGAGTCCTCCGCGGACGCAGGCATCGGCCCCGATGCTCTCCCGGTCCTTCGAGGTCACCGCCGGCGAGGCGCGCACCGTCGCGGTCCTCGGCACCGCGGACCAGCCCCGTCTCGCGCTTCTCACCGACGACCTGACGCCCCCCCGACAGGGCACCGCCCGGGTCCGGCTGCTCTCGGCCTCGGAGGCGGCGGGCACGGTCGACGTCCGGGCCGTGGGCGGTCCGGTGATCGCCGAGGACGCGGTGCTCGGGCAGGTCACGCCCTACGTCACGGTGCCGGCCGGGACCTGGAACCTCCAGCTGACGAGCGACTCGACCAGCGCGACCCGCCAGCGGGTGCCGCTGGCCAGTGGCAGCGTCTACACGGTCGCGGTCCTCGACGACGGCGTGGCCGTGCTCGGCGACGAGTCGACCAGAGCAGCGAGAGCGTCCAGATGAGTGTCGTCACCGACGCCGCCGGCGCCATGGTCTCGCCCCGGGGCGGAGCGAAGACCGGCGAGGGCGGCACGGCCCTGCCGGCCGTCACCGACGCCGGGCCTGCCGCGCAGGGCTCGTCGACCGGACCTCTGACGCTCGGTCTGCTGCTGACGGTCGTGGTGACGGCCGGAGTCGTGGGCGCCCAGCGACGCACCCGGTCCGCTCGATGACGGGGCCCCGACAACGTCTCAGCCCAGCGCTCGGCGCGCTCGTCGCCGTCGTCTCGGTGGTAGCCGCGGCATGGGGTGCTGCGGCGACCGCCGCGGCGCTGGACGACGACACGGCTGCGGCCGGTGGCGCGACCTCGACCGCGATCCCGACCGACCCCGCCGACCCCGTGGTCGGCGCGGTGTCGCCACCGGCGGCGGTCGAGACCCAGCGCGCCGAGCCCGCCGAACCCACTCAGCCCGCCGAACCCACTCAGCCCACGGGGAAGAACGACCGCGGCGCCGGTCCCGGGGCGCAGGCCGTGCCCGGCCCCGACGGCGCGGCCTCAGCCGACGTCGCCCCGCGCCTGCGCCCGACCCGCATCGCGATCCCAGCGATCGGTGTCTCCGCCCGCACCGGCGACCTGGGCATCGCTCGAGACGGCTCGATCGAGGTGCCGACGAACGCGGCGCAGGCAGGGTGGCTCGACACCACCCCTGCTCCCGGACAGCAGGGTCCCGCGGTGATCGCGGGTCACGTGGACTCCGACACCGGCCCTGCGGTCTTCTACCGTCTCGACTCGCTGAGCCCGGGGACGCCATCGTCATCACCCGGCGCGACGGTTCGACGGCTCGTTTCAGCGTCGACGGAGTCCGGACCTACCCCCAGAGCGACTTCCCCACCGCGCGAGGTCTACGGCCCGGTGCCCGGGCCCCGCGCTCCGCCTGATCACCTGCGGCGGCGACTACGTGAAGTCCCGCGGCGGCTACCAGGACAACGTCGTCGTCTACGCGTCCTGAGCCCGCCTGGCCGCTGAGCCGATCCCGAACCCGACCCGAGACCCGACGAGGAGGACTCCCCATGACGACCTCGACCACCCCAGCACCCCGGACAGCAACACCCAGCCGGAAGCAGGGCCGCGCTCCGCTACGCCAGGCGCGTGTCGTCCTCGCCGATCGCGGGGACGCCCTGGTGTCGACCCTGTCGGCCTCCCTGCGCGAGCGGTTCGACGTCGTCGACCAGCTCGACACCGAGCTCTCCCGCGCCGAGCGACTCATTGTCGCCGCCGCGACGGTGCGCCCCTCGCGGCAGCGCCTGGGCCGAGCGGTTCTACAAGAGCAACGTCGCCGTCATGCTGCGCAGCCGTCGCGCGCGCGCCGGTCTGAGGGCCGCGACACAGGAGGCCGACGTCGTGTTCCAGACCCACGCCCTGTTCGAGACCTCCGACTCCCGCACGGTGCTGTACATCGACTGCACCCATCGGCAGTCGATGCGGCAGTGGCCCGACTGGAACCCGTTGCGGGGGAAGGTCCTCGAGCAGTGGCTGCGGCGCGAGCGGCGCCAGTACCAGCAGGCCGCGCACATCTTCGCCTTCTGCGAGGAGACCGCGCAGTCGCTGGTCGAGGATTACGCCGTCCCGCGCGAACGCGTCTCGGTCGTCGGCGCCGGCGTCAACTTCGAGCGCCTCCCCGAGCCTCGGCAGCCCGCGCACGGGCGCCGCCCACCATCCTCTTCGTCGGCAACGACTTCGAGCGCAAGGGCGGGCCGCAGCTGCTCGCGGCCTTCGCCGAGCTCCGCGAGGCGGGTGCCCGAGGCCCGGCTCCGGATCGTCGGCGCCGACCACTCCGCGCCGGCCCAGGACGGGGTCGAGCACCTCGGACGCGTCCACGGCCGCGAGGCCATGTCGGCGCTCTACGCCGAGGCCGACGTCTTCTGCCTGCCGTCCCTCTTCGACCCCTTCCCCGGCGCCCTGCTCGAGGCGATGGCCCACGAGCTCCCGTGCGTGGTCACCGACACGTGCGGCATCCCCGAGATGGTCGTCGAGGACGTCACCGCCCTGGTCGTCGAGTGCGACCAAGGCGACCAGGGCATGGTCGCGGACCTCGCGGCCGGCCTCGAGCGCCTGGTCCGCGAGCCCGATGCGGCCGCAGCGATGGGGCGTCTGGGCCGACAGCGCGTCGAGCAGCACTTCCTGTGGTCGCACGTCGTCGACCGGATGGCTCCTGCGATCGAGCGCGTCGCAGGCGGCGACCGCCGCCAGCCCTGAGGCCCTTGAGGCCCTTGAGGCCCTGACTGATCCATCACGTCCGTCCGTCCCCCTTCGTCCCGACACCTGAGGAAGCCGACCATGACGCAGACCGAACACCGCCCCGCAGCACCCGAGACCCTGACCTCCGAGCGGCCCTGGGGTGACTTCCAGCAGCTCAGCCTCAACGAGAGCTCCACGGTGAAGATCATCAGCGTGGAGCCGGGGCACCGTCTCTCGCTCCAGCGCCACGAGCACCGCGGCGAGCTGTGGTGCGTGCTCGACGGCCCGCTGGACGTCGAGGTGGACGAGCAGCGCCGCACAGCCCAGCGCGGTGAGCGCGTCTGGGTGCCGCGGGGCGCGACCCACCGCATGGGGAACCCCGGCTCCGAGACCGCGCGCGTGCTCGAGGTCGCCTTCGGCCACTTCGACGAGGGCGACATCGAGCGCCTCCAGGACGACTACAGCCGCTGACAGGCAACGCACGCCCCCTGCCCGATCCGATCGACCCGTTCTCACCGACCCGCCACCACCATGACCAGGACCACGAGAGGAGTCGCCGTGACCGAGCGTCTCAGCCCTCCCACGGAGGCGCCGACCGCCGAGACCGCAGAGACCGCAGAGCCCAGCGGCCTGCGCAGGGTCGCTGCGCTCAGCGCCTCCCTCGTCGGCACCTACGCCGTGACCAGCGCCTTGGGTCTCGTGTTCTGGCTGCTCGCGGCGCGCCAGTTCCCGATCGGCGCCGTCGGCGTCGCCGGAGCAGCGGTCGCCCTCATGCTGTTGCTCGGGGCTCTCGGAACCTGCGGCATGGGCACGCTGCTGATCGCCCAGCTGCCCCGCACCGAGCAATCCCGGCGGCGTGTGCTGGTGCGGACCGCGCTCGCCGTGGCCGGGGCGGGAGCACTCGCGCTGGCCGTCGTGGTCCCCCTCGTGGGGATCGAGGTCTTCGGCGCCGACGACCTCCGCTCGATCACCGGCACGCCCGGGATCGCGGCGCTCTTCGCGGTCGGCACCGCACTGATGGCGGTCTCGATGGTCATCGACCAGGCCGTGCTGGTCATCGGCAACGGCAATCTGCAGCTCGAACGCAACACGATGGCCAGCGTCGTGAAGGTCGTGGCCCTCCTGGGTCTGGTCGGGCTCGGTCAGGAGGGTGGCATGGCCATCTTCCTCGCCTGGACGATCGGCACCCTGGTGACCCTGCCGTGGGTGGCCTGGCGCACGCGCGGCGGCCGTGCGCTCGCCGAGAGCGGCAGGCTGGTCGACCGCTCGGTGCTGCGCGGCCTCGGCGGACAGGCCCTCTCCCACCACTCCCTCAACACCACGCTCCAGGCGCCGCTGCAGCTGCTGCCGCTGCTCGTGCTGATCGGGGTGTCGGCCCAGAGCAACGGCGTCTTCACCACCGCGCTGCAGATCACCGGGGCGATCTTCGCCCTGCCGTTCGCGATCGCGGTCGCCCTGTTCGCCTCGGCCGAGGGCAGCGAGCGCGACATCCTCGACCGGATGCGGTTCACGCTGCCGATGAGCCTGGGCGTGAGCCTGGCCGCCAACCTCGTGCTCTTCCCCCTCGCCGGGCCCGTGCTGACGCTCTTCGGTGCCGAGTACTCCGCCCAGGGCGTCGAGGTCCTCCGGCTGCTGGCGCTGGCCGGGCTGCCACTGGTCGTGAAGGACCACTTCGTCGCCCTGCGCCGCGTGCAGGGACGCACCACGGAGGCGACGCTCGTGCTGATCGCCCTCGCAGCGCTGGAGCTCGGCGCGGCCACGCTCGGCACTGTCCTGGGGGGCGTCACCGGCCTGTGCGCCGGGTGGCTGGGCGCCCTGGTCCTCCAGGCCCTCCTCCTCGCGGGCCCGCTGCTGGTCGCCGCCCGTGCCGCTGCCTCGCCCGACACCGATGACCACACCGAGACACCCACCAAGCCGACCGTGAGCGAGCCCGTGACCACCACCACGACCACCACGACCGCCGTCGGCGAGTCAGGGGACGACCCCCGCAGCGACCTCGACGCGACCCCGGAAATCGGGCCACCCCCCGGTCGGCACCAGCCGGCTCGCGGCCCTGCTCGGCCCAGGCCCCCTGCTGCTCGTGATGACCCTCGGCCTGGCCCCGATCGCGATGGCCGTGATCGGCTCCCGCGACTCCGGCAGCGGCTCGTCGGGCCTCGACGAGGCGGCGTACGTCGCCGGGCTCGTCCTCATCGTCGCACCGGCAGCGATCGCGATCCTGCTGCCCCGGCTGGCGGGCTCGACGCGCATCGTCCTCGCCGTCGCGATGATGGTGCTGCTCCAGCTGACGCGCAGCATCGTCGACCCGACGCGCTTCGTGCAGCACAACGAGCTGATCCACCTCAACGGTCTGCGCCTGATCGAGCAGAGCGGACGCCTTTACGCCGACAACCCGCTCCTGCCCGTCACCTCCTACTACCCGGGCCTGCAGGTGGTGACCGACGGCGTCCACGACCTGACCGGCCTCGGTGACCACGCCAGCGGTCTCGTCGTCCTGCTGCTCGCGCGCGTCGTGATGGCCCTCGCCGTGCTCCTGGTCGTGGTCGCGCTGACCGGCTCGACGCGGATCGGTGCCGCAGCGGTCGTCGTCTACGCGTGCAACCCGCAGATGCTGGTGTTCAACGCGACCTTCAACTACCAGACGCTGGCTCTGCCGCTGGCGGCGCTGACGGTCTACCTCGTGCTGAGCCGGCGTCGCGGGGCCAGACTGGCGCTGCTCCCTGCCGTGCTGGCCACCTGGGCCGTCGTCGCGTCGCACCACCTGACCGCCGTGCTGCTCGTGGCCGCCTTCGTCGCCTGGGCCCTCGTGGAGGTCGTCCTGCGTCGACGCGGGCGCAGCACGTCGGACACGCTCCCGACGCTGGTCGCGATGACGGGCGCCGGGATCCTCGGCGTCGCGGTGTCGCTGCTCAACCCCGGCAACCCGTTGCTCGGTTACCTCGCGGAGATCGCGACCAGCTCGAAGAACTCCATCCAGGACCTCGCCGCCGGCCAGTCGCGACAGCTCTTCGAGAACTCGGCCGGCGTGCAGTCGGCCCCCTGGGAGAAGTACGTGATCCTTGCCTCGCTGGTGATCACCCTGGTCGCACTGCTGCTCGCCCTGTGGCGGGCGCGCACCCTGCTCTCGACGCGCAGCTCGCTGGTCCTGCTGCTGCTCGCGATCTCGTTGATCTACCCGATCATCCCCGGCAGCCACCTCACCAGCGCGACAGCCGAGGTCGGGGACCGCTCCGCGGGCTTCGTCTTCCTCGGCGTCGCCTTCGTGGTGGCGTGGTGGATCTGGGAGCGTCCGATGTGGACCCGCCGATCGGTGGCGCTCGGGCTCGCGGCGAGCCTGGTGTTCGTCGGCAGCGTGGTGCTCGGCGCCGGCAGCATCAGCGGCCAGCTGCCGGGTCCCTTCCGGGTCTCCGACGACGCCCGCAGCATCGACGCCGACAACCTGGCCGCTGCCGACTGGATGTCGCAGCACCTGCCGGACGACAGCATCGTCTACGGCGACCGGGTCGGGGGTCTGCTGGCCGGGGCCTACGGCGACCAGTTCGTCGTGACCCACATCGGAACCCGCATCGACGCCTCGCGCCTGCTGCTCGACCCCGAGCTCACGAGCAAGGACGTCGACCTGGTCCGTGAGGCCGACATCCGCTACCTGATCGCGGACAAGCGCAACGCCAACGGGCTGCCGAACCAGGACGTCTACATCGAGTCCGGCGAGTTCGGCGAGGACGGGCGCACCGAGCCCGTCCCGGCCGCCGCGCTGCGCAAGTTCTCGCAGGTGCCCGGCGTCGACGCGATCTACGACAACGGCTCGATCGTCATCTACGACCTGGGAGCACTCGATGCGACGTGACCTGATCTGGCGTGCCCTGGTGCCCGCGGCGTCCCTCGCCGCCCTGGCCGCCTCGGCGCCTCGACCCGTGAGCGGAGGACTGGCGCTCGCCGGCCTCGCACTCGCCGCGGACGTGCTGGCCCGGCGGCGTGACACCGTCGTCGCCGACCGCGCGCTGGTCGGCGTCGGCGGGGTCCTGGTGGTGCTCGTCCTCACCGGCATGGTGCTGGGCTCGACCCCGCTGGGTCTGTCCCCGACGAGCTGGACGGTCTCGGTGTCGGTGCTGGGCCTCGTCGGGCTCGGCGCCGCGCTGGTGGTGCGCCCGCGTCGCGACGCGACGGACGGGCTGTACGCCGAGCCGCACACCGTCGCCGGCCTCGCGGCCGCCGAGGGCCAGGGCCGCGTCGACGTCGGGCAGACGCTGCGCCTCCTGCCGTGGGTGGCGGTCGCGGTCGTGGTCGTGGCGCTCCTGGTCCGGGCCAGCGCCGCCTCCCTGTCCGCGGCGGACGAGCCGCCGCTGCAGATGTCGTTCGGGGAGGTCTCGGGCACCGACGTGCAGGTCGTGGTCAGCTCCAGCGACCCGGTCGGACCCCTGGAGATCCGCACGTCGAACGACGGCACCGACCTGAGCTACCCCCTCTTCGAGGTCGACCGCGACGGCTCGGTGTCCGCCGACCTGATGCTGCCACGCACCGGGCGCTACGTGATCACGCTGAACCGCCCCGACCAGACCACCCCGCTCCGCACGCTGATCCTGGACAGGTGACTCCCCATGACCCGATCACGCACCACTCGCCGGCCGCGCGTCCTGATGGTCGTGCAGCGCTTCCTGCCCGAGATGGGCGGCCTGGAGACCCATGTCGCCGAGGTCGCCTCCCGCCTCGCTGCCGGTGACGAGCTCGACATCACCGTCCTGACCACGGACCGCAGCGGGACCCTGCCCCGCACCGAGACGCGCGAGGGCTACGACGTACGGCGACGTCGGTCGTGGCCGGCCGAGAAGGACTACTACCTCTCCCCCGGCCTGGTCCCGGAGATCCTGCGGGGGGACTACGACCTGGTCCACGTGCAGGGGGTGCACACGTTCGTGCCGCCCGTCGCGATGGCGGCCGCGCGGGCCGCGAGGACCCCGTACGTCCTGTCCTTCCACAGCGGGGGGCACTCCTCGGCGGCCCGCCGTCACGCCCGCGGGCTCCAGTGGCGGTTGCTGACCCCGCTGCTGAGGGGGGCCGACCACCTGGTCGCGGTCAGCAGGTTCGAGCGGTCCTACTTCGCGGAGGCCACCGGGATCGACGTGTCGCACTTCTCGGTGGTGCCCAACGGCGGGGCGCTCGCCCCGGTGGCCCAGGACGTCCTCCCCCGGCACGGCCGGATCGTCTCGAGCGGTCGCCTCGAGCACTACAAGGGCCATCATCGAGCGATCCAGGCGCTGCCCCTGGTACGTCGACGGGTGCCGGAGGCGGACCTGCTCATCCTCGGCAGCGGCGACTACGAGGCCGACCTGCGCTCGCTGGCGGACAGGCTCGGCGTCGCCGACGCCGTCGAGATCCGCCACCTCCCCCCGACCGACCGCTCCGCCATGGCCCGCGAGCTCGGCACCGCCTCGGCGATGGCCGCTCTGTCGACCTACGAGGCACACCCCGTCGGGGTGATGGAGGCGGTGACCCTCGGCCTGCCCGTGGTCGGCCTCGACGTCGCCGGCACAGGCGACCTGGTCGAGGACCACCTGGTCACCGGAGTGCCGGTCGACGCACCCGACCAGGTCGTCGCCGACGCTCTCACCGACGCCCTGCTGGCCACCCGCGACAGGCCGGGCCCCCACCGTCCACGCGACGTGGAGCTGCCCACGTGGGAGACCACCGCGTCCGGCCTGGCCTCGGTCTACCGCACCGTGCTCGAGGGGCGTGGTCGACGATGAGCGCACGCCACGCCCTGCCCCCCCGCGGACGGCGCCATGCCGGTTCGACCCGCACGCGCACGACCCGCACGCGCGCGACCCGCACCGACGAGCAGCTGCGGGTGGTGCACGTCGTCGCGACCCTGACCGCAGGGGGCGCCGAGCGTCAGCTCGAGATGCTCGCGTCGCACAGCCGGCACGAGAGCACCGTGATCGCCCTCTACGGCACCGGCGGCATCGCCGAGGGCATGCGCCGCCACGGGCTGCGGGTCGAGGAGCTCCAGGTGTCCGGGTGGCGCAAGGCGCTGGCGCCGCTCGCCCTGGCCCGGGAGCTGCGTCGGATCCACCCCGACGTGGTGCACGTCCACCTCCTCTCGGCCCAGCTGCTGGGGATCCCCGCGGCGCGGCTCGCCGGCGTACCCCTCGTCGTCTCGACCGAGCACTCGCTCATGGAGGACTCCATCGAGGGCCGCCCGCTCACCTGGTGGCTGCACACGGGCTACCGGGTGCTGGAGCGCCTGGCCTCCCACACCATCGCCGTCTCCGAGGTGACCGCCGACCGGCTGCGCCGGTGGGGGGTCCGGCGGGACCGGATCTCGGTGGCCGACCTCGGCGTCGACCTCGAGGCGGTCGCCTTCGACCCGGCCGGACGGGCCGCCGTACGACGTGAGCTCGGCATCGAGCCGGCCACCAGCGTCATCGGCGTCGTCGGACGCCTCGACCCCGTCAAACGCACCGACGTCGCGCTGCGGGCCTGTGCGCCGCAGCTGCGCACGGGCTCCGTCCTGGTCGTCGCCGGTGCCGGCCCGCTGCTCAGCCGAGCTGCGCGCCCTGGCGGCCGAGCTGGGCGTCGCGGAGCAGGTCCGCTGGCTCGGCTCCCGCGACGACATGGGGGCGGTGCTCAGCGCGATGGACCTCCTGGTCAGCGCCTCCGCCGACGAGACGTTCGGGATGGCGGTCGTGGAGGCCGTGGCCAGCGGCCTGCCGGTCGTGCACGCCACCTGCCCGGCGCTCGAGGAGCTCGCCGAGCCCCTCGGGCACGTCGTGAAGGTCGCGGCGACCGGTGATCCTGCGGCGGACACCCGCACGATCGCTCGCGCGGTGGGCGACCGGCTCGGATCCACAGGCCAGGAGCGGTGGCCGGCACCGGGAGCCCTCGTGCGTGCCTACGGCGCGCAAGCCGCCGCGGACCGCGTCGACGACGTCTACGACGCGCTGCTCCCACGGCGTGGCTGAGCGTCGGCCGACCCCGCCGCGAGCGTGGGGGCTGGGTGCGGTGCTGGGTGCGGTGCTGGGTGCGGTGCTCCTCGCGGTGGCGCTCGTCGTCCTGCTGCTCGGCGCTCCGGTCGGGGGTGCCGCCCAGGACGACTTCGTCACCCGGGACACCACCATGCTGCAGGTCGACGGCCAGCCGTTCCGGTTCGTCGGGTTCAACCTGTACGACGCCGCGGCCTCCGACGTCTACTCCTGCACGCCCGCCACCCGGCTCGACGACGCGGGGCTGGACCAGGCCATGCAGGCCATCCATGACGCCGGTGGGACCGTGGTCCGCTTCTGGGCCTTCCCGAGCTACACCTCCAGTGGGACCGACTTCTCCGGCGTCGATCGCGCCATCGACGCGGCCCGTGAGCACGACCTACGGGTGCTGCCGGTGCTGGAGGACGGGCCCGGCGACTGCTCGACCGGTGAGCCGGGAGTGCCGCTGGACCAGGTCGACGGCGGGCGCTGGTACGTCGACGGCTACCGCCAGCCCCTCGGAACCGCCACGGTGTCGTTCCGCGACTACGTCGCGACGATCACCCGCCACTACCGCGACGACCCCACCATCATGGGCTGGTCGCTGGTCAACGAGGCGGAGACCCCCCTGCGCGACGACCAGGGACGGAGCGTGCTGGTCGACTTCGCCCGCGACGTCGCCACGGTCGCCCAGAGCGCCGACCCCCATCACCTCGTCACGCTCGGGACCCAGTCCAACGGAGCGATCGGAGCGAGCGGGGCCGACTTCACCGCGATCTACTCCCTGCCCCAGCTGGACCTCACCGAGGTCCACGACTGGGCCACCTACGGCGACGACGACGAGGCGATGCCGGGCTCGGTCGACGGCGCCCTGCCCGACCCCGACCAGTGCCAGGCCACCGACGCCCCGGTCGCCTGCTCGTTCACCCTGGCCCGACAGCTCGACAAGCCGATCGTCGTCGGCGAGGCGGGGATCGGGGCGACGGACCAGGAGTCCCGGACCCGACGCGCCGAGCAGCTCGACGCCAAGATGGACGCTGCGTTCGAGGCAGGGGCGTCGGGCTACCTGCTGTGGCAGCTCAACGACACCAACACCGACGGCTACGCGATCGGCACCACGGGGAGCGATCCCGTCTACAGCGCCCTGCGCGACGTCGCCCAGCGCTGGGGCGCCGGACCCGGGGACGGCCCGCCATGATGACCGACGCTGCGGCCGCGCGGGCCGGAACGGCGAGGACGGCCACGGGCTCGCTAGACCGGGCCCGTGAGACGTCGACGTCCTGACGGATTCGGGTCCGGGCGGGACCGGTCGGATGGTCCCGTACTGCGGTGCCCCCCCACACGCAGATCCTCCTCGAGCCCCCTACCCCGCACCGTGACCGCCGGCTCGCGCCGAGCCGGCGTGGCGTCCTCACGGGTGCCGGTCTGGCCGCCGGCAGTCTGGCCATCGGCGACCTGGTCCTACCCCCTGCCGTCCAGGCAGCCCGCGGTGCCGCGGCGCGCGCGCCGATGCCGCGGTTGACGGTGTCGGCCTCCGGCCGGGTGCAGCGCGCCGGCGTCGACTTCCGCACCGGCGGCGTCAACGCCTTCCAGCTGGTCACCAACGACTACCCCGGCCCGCGCCTGATGCCCCGGGTGCAGATCAACGCCCTGCTCCGCAAGGCCGTCGCGCTCGATGCCGGCGTCGTCCGTGCGCACACGCTCGCCGCGTCGGTGGGCAACCCGTGCACGCTGGTCAGAGGGGTCTCGGGCAGTGGCCCCTCGCCACGCATCGAGTACGACCAGGCCGCGTGGGACGTCATCGACTACGCGGTGTGGAAGGCCGGACGGCTCGGCCTCTACCTGATCGCCCCGTTCGTGGACGAGCTCGGCTACTACCACGGTGGGAAGCGGCACTGGGTCGACTTCCGGCGGCCGGGCTCGGTGAGCCTCGATCCGCAGGTCAAGGCCGCCAACTCCCCTCGACAGCGCGCCGCCGAGGACGCCTTCTACTCCGACCGACAGGTCGGCTGGGACTTCGACCAGTTCATCCGGGACTGGCTCGAGCACGTGAACCCGCTGACCGGGGTGGCCTTCAAGGACGACCCCGCGCTGTCGATCGTGCAGGTGGGCAACGAGCTGTGGACCGCTGCCCAGGACGCACCCGGGTGGGTGGCCGAGCGGGCTGCGCTCATCAAGAGCATCTCCCCCTCGACCCTCGTCATGGACTCGGGCGCCGACGGGCTGGACGTGGAGGCGATGGCCTGGCGCTCACCCCACGTCGACATCCTCGAGACCCACCCCTACTCGATGTTCGGTGCCGACGACGTCACCAGGATGGCCCAGTTCGCAGCGGCGCAGAACAAGGCCTTCGCCGTGGGTGAGTACCCCTGGTCCAAGGCGGAGGCACCCGCCGTCGAGCGGGCGGTCCGCCGGAGCAGGAACGTCTTCACCTCCGCGCTGTGGTCGCTGCAGAACGGGTGCGACCGGCACAACGCGGGCGCGGCGTACGGCGGCGACGACGTGTCGTTCCGACTCCATGGACGCACCGCCACCCAGCGCGCCGCGGTGCGCCGCGTCAGGCGCCACCACCGCATGCTTGCTCGGAGCGCGTCAGCATCGCGCTCGTGACGTGATGTCTGGCCGCCGCCGATGCGCCGTCGGCGTGTCTCGTCGATGCGACCTCGCACGGCCCGATTTCCAGTACGTTGACTCGATGGACCCGACGGGTGGCACCGGTACCGGCACGGGGGCCCGCGCCGCGGACTCCTCACGCCGGATCCAGCGCCGCCGCCGTCGCGGGTGGCGGATGCCGCCCGGCGCCGTCTACGTGGGCCGTCCCACGACCTGGGGAAACCCGTTCCGGGTCACGCGCAGCAGCGACTACCACGGGTTGAGCGGGTCCTGGTTCGTCCTCGACGAGGCGGGCACGACCTACCACCCCGAGCACGACAGCCAGACCTCGGCACGGCAGCTGGCCGTGGACCTGTACGCGCACACGGTTGCCACCGCCCGACCGGACTCGCCACTGCACGCGTCCCGCATCCGCGAGGCGCTCGGCGGCCGGGACCTGGTCTGCTGGTGCCCCATCTCCCAGCCCTGTCACGCCGACGTGCTGCTGGCCGTGGCGAACCGAGCCGGGGAGGACCTGCCGGTCGAGAACGGCCGCCGACCTGCCGCCGACCCCGCTGATGCTCCTACGCCGGACCAGGCCGGGGCCCGGACCGACCCCACCGTGCGGCAGGTCCGGTCGAACGGCGAGGGGTGAGCCCGGAACGCGTCTCGGGGACGCTCGGACGGGACCCCGCTCGCCTCCCGGGCGAGCTGACCGCTCCCGAGCGCTGCACGGGCTGCCTTCGTGGTCGTCTCCCTCCGACGAGGGACCGGGCCGGGTGGTCGGGGCTGGCCTGGACGCTCAGTCCCGTGCCTGCACCCGGGCGAGCAGGGCGGGCTCGTCCTGGCCCGGCCAGGTGCCGGTGAGCTCGTAGCCCTCCCCCGTCGGCGCCGCGCCGAGGCGGCGTACGAGCCGCAGGGTCCACTCCGGGCTGGTGAGGACCGTGTCGTCGCCGTCCTGCTCGGGAGCGCCCCACCCGTCGACGGGGACCCAGCCGCCGCTCCAGCCGCCACCGCTGAGGCGGACGGCGGACTCCCGGGCGCTACGCCGGCCGTTACCGGCCGTGCGCAGCTCGGCGGCCTGACCGGTGCCGGTCAGGGCGGCGGTCGCGACCAGGGCGAGGTACGCCGGGTCGTGCGCGCCGTCGTGGACCCAACGGGTGCCGAGCACCGAGTGCTTGAGGGTGATGACCTCGGCGACGACCCCGAGCGGTGCGTCGCGGTAGGTCAGCGCGGCCTGCCAGAGGGCCCCGCCGGCGCGGGCGAGGTGGGTCTCGATGCCCACGGCACCGTCCGGGTCGTCGAAGCGGAACGCCCCGACCAGCTCGAGGTCGGCGCCGGCCCTCGGGCCCCAGGAGGCACCGGCCAGCAGGGACGCGACCGCGTCGGCCTTGGAGGGGTGCAGCTCGGCGGCGTGCAGGAGGGCCATGGGTCGAGCGTAGGTGTCGGGTCGGTCAGCTGCTCGGGCCCCGCGCGACGGTGGGGAACCCGGCGTCGACCTCGGCACCGGTGCGCTCGTGGGTCACGCTGACCGACCCGGCGACCTGGTCGGGTCGCCCGATGCAACGCTGCGGCAGCACGAAGGTGAGCCGCCGCTCGGTCACGTGGTCGATCGACGACCCGGGGCAGGTGATGGCCGGTCGGCCGCAGTCACCCTCGTTCTCGAAGGCGACCTCGTGCGGGCCGAGACCCTGCGCCCCGTCGGAGAACAGGACCGCGCAGGCGGTCGTGCCGTCGACGTCGACGTAGAGCCGGGCACGGGCCGGCCGAACGCCGAGGTCGCCCTTCGCCACGACGACCAGCCTGCGGGGGAAGTTGTGCACCACGACCCGGCTCACCGAGGGCGCTGCGTCGGGCCCGTTGGTGTCGACGACGTCGGGGTCGGTGGTGCGCTGCGTCTCGGCGGTGGCCTGCGAGGTGGTGAGCAGGGTAGACGCGAGGACGGCGACGGCGCCGGCGGCGGCCAGGGACCCGAGCACGGGGGGCAGGTTCATGCGACCAACGAGACCACGACCGGGGCCGTGTGCGCCACCGGCGCTGGGTCTCACGGCATGCAGGTGACCTTCGCGCCTGGTCCGCTTGCGGCGTCCTGCGCGATCGTCTGCGCGCCCAGCGTGACCGTGCAGGCCAGCCGTCCGCTGCCGCTCTGGCGGGCCGTGAGGGACCAGCCGTCGGGCAGCGTGCCGACACCCTTGCTGACGAGCGAGGCCGGCAGCCGTCCGAAGTCGCTGACCAGCGCGCCCGTGCCGTAGGGCGAGGGGTAGCGCAGGTCGGCGGCACGCGAGCTGGTCGAGGTCACGTTGATGGCGAGGTCGGCCGGGGCCCGAGCGCCCTGGTCGGGGCGTGCGGACCCCGAGGCGGACTCGGTGGCCGGGCCGGAGGTGGGAGCGCTCGTGGGGTCGGGCGCCGGCGCGTCGGAGCTCTGCCCCGAGCACGCCGCCGCCAGCAGGCACACGACCAGGACCGCCGCGGTCGACGCGCTCCGGCGGGACCGCGTCCTCATGCCGCCCTGGACGGCAGCCGCAGGAGCGCACGCGCCTCGCTGGTGCCGTACGCCGTGCGCCCGGCCTCCGCGGCGAGCCGGACGGCGCGCTCGACGAGCTGGGCGTTGGACTCGACCGGGGTGCCGGCGCGCAGGGTCAGCGTGTCCTCCATGCCGACGCGCAGGTGACCGCCCATGGCCAGCGCGGTGAGTGCGACCGGGACCGCCGTGCGCCCGACGCCGGTGGCCGACCACGAGCTGACCTCCGCGGGCAGCGCCGCGTGGGCGGCGACGAGGGCCTGCGCGGTGCCCGGCATCCCGCCGGGCACGCCCATCACGAAGTCGCAGTGCACCGCTCCCCCGGCCGGCGGCCCGTAGCGATCGAGCAGCCGGCGCAGGGTGGCGACCTGGCCGAGGTCGAAGATCTCGAACTCCGGCACGACCCCCCGCTCCTGCGTGGCCTGGTAGAGCTCGGTGACGAAGCCCCACGGGTTGGAGAACACGTCGTCGCCGAAGTTCACCGTGCCCAGGGTCAGGCTGCAGGAGTCGGGCTCGGCGTCGAGCACGCGCAGTCGCTCCTCCAACGGGTCGTGGACCGAGCCGCCGGTGGAGAGCTGGACGACCAGCGAGGTCTGCTCGTGCAGGGCCCGGACGGTCTCGGCGAGCCGGGCGATCTCGAGGGTCGGCGCGTGCTCGTCGTCGCGGACGTGCACGTGGACCATCGCGGCGCCGGCCTGCTCCGACTCCTGCGCGGCCCGGACCAGCTCCTCGAGCGTGGTCGGCAGGTGCGGGCAGTCCGCCTTGGCCGTCTCCGCGCCCGTGGGCGCGACGGTGATCAGGATCCCGTCGGGACGGGGCGTGGTGCTGACGGCGGCGTGGGTCACCCCGGCACTCTGGCACAGCCGCGCCGTGGCAGGCTCGCGGCGTGCGAGCGGTGGTGCAACGGGTGTCCTCGGCCTCGGTGAGCGTCGGTGGCGAGGTGGTCGGGGCGATCGACGAACCCGGCCTGCTGGTCTACCTCGGCATCACCCACGACGACGGGCCCGACGAGATCGCCTGGACGGCCCGCAAGGTGTGGGGCGTCCGCGTGCTGCGCGAGGAGCAGTCGGCCTCCGACGTCGGCGCCCCGGTGCTGGTGGTCAGCCAGTTCACGCTGTACGGCGACGCCCGCAAGGGCCGCCGACCGACCTGGCAGGCGGCCGCACCCGGCGAGGTCAGCGAGCCGGCCTACGAGCGGTTCTGCGACGAGCTGGTCGCCCTCGGGGCACGGGTCGAGCGGGGCGTGTTCGGCGCCGACATGCAGGTGACCTCGGTCAACGACGGGCCGGTCACGCTGCTGCTGGAGCGCTGAGACGCGGGGCCGCGTACACCCGCCGCCGTACGCGGGACGGGACCGACCGGTGATCGAGGGCGCGCCTCAGGACGAGACGCCGGCGACCATGACCGCCTGGGACGCCTGCACGGCCGCCTTGACCGCCCGGGCCGCGGGGTCGTGCTCGAGGATCTCCTGGGCGCGCCGCTTGGCCTGCTTGAGGTGCGCGTGGCCGACGACCTGGCCGAGCTCTCCCAGTGCAGCCAGCAGCGCAGCATGGGCGGCGGCGCGCTCGGTCGGGGCCGCGCCCTGCACCAGCGTGGCGTACACCTCGTAGCGCACGGCGCGGTCGTTGGTGGTGTCCAGCACCGGCCAGCGCGTGGTCGGGAAGATCCCGATCCTGCGGCCGGACTCGCGGCGTACGACCCCCCGCTCGGCGAGCGCCGCGTAGAGACGGGCCGGGGCGCCGCTGCCCAGGCCCGGCACGACCCTCGAGGCGCGGCGGACCCGCTGGTGCGTGAGCTCGGCGAGGGCGGCGGCCAGCACCGGGTGAGCGGTCGGGGCCGGGTCGACGACCTCGACCTTGGCCCTGGCCACCGGCCCGGTGAAGGTGATCCGCCGGGCCCGGGCCAGGTCGACGAGCAGGGCGCCCCCGATCCCGGCGTCGAGGCCCGAGGCGGAGCGCTTCGTCCCGGTGGCGTGGTCGGTCAGCAGGATCAACAGCTCCTCGGCGACGATCAGCACCTCGCCAGGGTGCCACCGCGGCAGGCGTGCGTCACCCGGCGCGCGTTTGCGAGCCCGAGCCCTCCTTGGAAGGATCGAGTGGTGCCGACGCCGTTCCGTGAGCTCTCCCGCCCCGCCCAGGTCGCCCTGGTCGCGACCGGGGGTGTCCAGGTGGCCCTGCTCGTCGCGGCCCGCCGCGACCTCGCGGCGCGTGGCGACGACGAGATCAACGGCTCGCGGCGCGTCTGGTCGGCGGTGACGTGGATCAACCTCGTCGGGCCGCTGAGCTACCTCCGCTGGGGCCGTCGCGCCCGGTCGACCGGCCGCTGAGGGTGGCCGGGTCACACGCTCGTCGCGACAACGGCCCCGGTCATCACGGGCACGGGCACGGGCACGGCGGGGGCCACGGCGCCGGGGACGCCGAGGTCGCGGTCGGGTCGCTCCCGCGCGGTCTGCTGCTCGGCTCGCTGGTCCTGGCCCTGCTGGCCACGATCGCCGGGCTGGTCTGGCTGTGGCCCGACGGCGACAAGGTCGACGCCGTGGCCGGCGAGGTCCAGTTCGCGGTGCCCGGGGTGACGCTCGAGCCGGCGACGGTCGAGCGGGTGCAGCCGGCCTGCGCGCCGGACGCGCCCGCCGACGACTGCGGACAGCTCCGGATCAGCACCACCGGGGACGACGCCGCGACCGTGCTGGTCGGCGTACCTCCCGGAGTGCTCGACTCGGGCGTGGAGCCCGGCGACGAGGTGCGCGTGGTGCGCACGCCCCCGGCCTCCGGCGCGACGGAGGCCTCCTACTCCTACTTCGGCACCGCGCGGACGACGCCGGTGGCGCTGATGGCCCTCGCCTTCGTCGTGGTGGTCCTGGCCGTGGCGCGCTGGCGGGGGCTGATGGCGCTGGTCGGGCTCGCGTTCGCGGCCGCGGTGATGACGATGTTCGTGATCCCGGCGCTGCTCGGCGGCGAGTCCGGGGTGCTGGTCGGGGTCGTGGGCTCGGCCGCGATCATGTTCGTGGTGCTCTACACGACCCACGGCTGGTCGCTGCGCACCAGCGCCGCCCTCGCCGGGACCCTCGGCGGGGTGGTGCTCACCGCCGCGCTCGGCACCGTCGTGGTCTCGGCGTCGCGCCTGACCGGCGTGTCCGACGAGAGCAGCCAGCTGCTCAGCTCGATCGGCTCCGGGCTGTCCTTCACCGGCCTCCTGGCGTGCGCCGTGGTGGTCGCGGGGCTCGGGGTGCTCAACGACGTCACCATCACGCAGTCGTCCTCGGCCTGGGAGATCCGCGCCGCCGCGCCCGAGATGAGCAGGCGGGCGGTGTTCGCGGCCACGATGCGGATCGGGCGCGACCACATCGCCTCGACGATCTACACGATCGTCTTCGCCTACGCCGGGGCGTCGCTGACCGTGCTGCTCGTGCTGCGGCTCTACGGGCTGCCCTTCCTCGACCTGCTCGCCACCGAGGAGATCGGGCAGGAGGTCGTGCGCACGCTCGCGACCAGCATCGGGCTGGTCCTCGCGGTGCCGCTGACCACCCTGATCGCGGTCGCCACGCTGCCACCGGGGCGGCCCGCGCACGACTGAGCCGGCCGGGTTGTCCACAAGCTGGCGCTCGTGGGCTGCGCGCAGTCCGTCGTCCGACGCATGCTGGGGCTCCTGCTCGCGGCGCCGGGTCCGCGGGCCCGGCTCGGGAGGTCCCCGTGGGCGACGTCGAGATCGACCACGCACGGCTCGAGGCCGCGACCGCCACGCTCCTCGGCGCGGGGCTGGCCTTCGGCCAGGCAGGCGCCCGAGCGCCGACCGCGGTCGATGCCGGGGTGGCGAGCGACGCGGTCCACGCGGTGCTGGTCGACCTGAGCGAGGTCGGAGCCCGCCTCACCGCCTGCGCCGGCGACCTCGCCGAGGCCGCCCGCCGCTGCGGTGCGGCGTACCGCGAGTCGGACGCCGCGATCGCCGCGGGTCTGCTGCCGTGACGCGCGACACCCGTCTCGACGGCGACCCCGCCTCGGTGGACGCGCTCGCCGGGTGGATCCGCTCGACGCTGGCCGCCAACAGCGCCGCCCTGGCCGACGTGGTCACCCGCGTGCGGGCCGGCAGCAGCGCGGCCTGGGCCTCGGAGGCGGGCCGGGCGTACGTCGCGGAGCTCGCCCACCTCGTGGGCGCCGCCGACGAGACCGCCCTGGTCGCCGAGCAGGTGGCCCGCGAGCTCGAGGCACTCGCCGCCGGGCTGCGCGCCTCGCAGCTGCTGATGGAGACCGCCCGCGGCGCCGCACGGGCCGGCGGTCTGCGCGTCGTCGGCACGCTGATCGACCCACCGGAGACGGGCGTCGTCGGGCCGCCTTTCCTGCCGGTCCAGGACGCCGCCGAGCGCGCCTGGCGCCGCGCCGTCGACCTGGCCGACCAGGCGGACGCCCAGTGGGCCGAGGCGGTGGCCACCTTCCGCCCGGTCGGTGCCCGGGTCGTCGAGCTGCACGCGATGCTGCTCACGATCTTCGTCGGGCTCTCCGAGCTGCCGGCGCACCTCGGGGTGCGCGCCTGGGAGCGCGCCGGCCTGCGGGTCTGGGAGCACTCCAGGCAGCACTGGGGCGCGATCACCGACGGCATGCTCGACGAGGGTCGGGGCCTGCGCGGGGTCGGGGCCGACGAGCTCGCCCACGCGCGCGACATGCTCCGCGACACCGAGTACGGCGTCGCCGACGCCGAGGCCCGCGCGACGCTCGGGGCGTCCCCGCTGACCTCGAAGGTGCGCCTCGGGTTCGGCGCGTTGAACCTGCTCGCCGCGGGCTACGGCACCTACGACGACCTCCAGCGCGGTGAGTCGGTCGAGCAGGCGGTGGTCTCCAACGGTGGTGGGGTGCTCGGGTCGGTCGTCGGTGGGGCCGTGGGCGGGGTCGGCGTCGGGTGGTGGCTGGGACCTCCGGGTGCGCTCGTCGGCGGCATCGTCGGCGGGGTCGCGGGCGGGGTCGGTTCCTCGCTGGTCATCGACCACGCCTACGACTCGCAGCGCGAACGGGAGCAGGAAGCCGAGCTGAGGACGGGGGCGGCCTCGTGAAGGTCGACGCCCGTTACACCGACTCCGTCGAGGAGTACGTCCACCGAGCCCGGCGCACGACCCACCGGCTGCGGTGGGCGTTCTTCGGCACCCTGCCGGTGATGGTCTGGCTGGCCCTCCTCGAGACG
Source organism: uncultured Actinomycetota bacterium (assembly GCA_963740745.1). Taxonomy (GTDB): domain Bacteria; phylum Actinomycetota; class Actinomycetes; order Propionibacteriales; family Nocardioidaceae; genus Nocardioides. The sequence continues at coordinate 395,850 of CAVUFK010000001.1, read as the reverse complement.
GCCCTCTGGTCCCTCGTCGCCGTCTGCGTGAGCTTCGCCCTGTCGGCCTTCTTCCTGCGCAACACCTACCGTGCTCGCGACCCCGCTCGCCACGGCCACCGGGTCCGCGCGGAGGTCGTCGGCGGCCACCAGGTCACGCGGGTCGACTTCGACCGGCGGATGATGCTCGCACGCAAGGCGGTGTTCGCGGCGATGCTGGCCTCGGGGATCATCCTGCTGCCGCTCGTCACGGTCGTGAGCGACCCGAGGAGCGCGCTCCTCGTGATCATCGCGATCGCCTTCACGCCCCTGCTGCCGCTGGTGCTCCTGCGCCACCGCAACCGCGGTTTCCTGCACGTCGGCGAGTGGGGCATCTACGCGGAGGGCCCGACCAACACCTGCTCGATGGCCTGGCGCGACGTCGAGGCCGTACGGCTGATGACCGGGCGCGAGCACCCCCCGATGATCGTCATCACGGGCAGCTCCACCGCCGCGTCCTGGACCGGATCGGTCGTCTCGCGGCTGACCTCGGTGCCGGTGGACAAGGGTGTCGTCACGATCGAGAACATCGTGCTCAACCCGTTCATCACGCCGGTCTTCCACGCGCTGCGCGAGTCGGTGGGCAGCCCGGCGGCCCAGCGGCGATTCGCCACCGACGAGGGCGTACGCCTGCTGCGCGGCTCCACGCTGCCGGGCGAGCGTCAGCTCTGAGCGAGCCCGCCCGGCCGGGCCTCAGAGCGTGACGGTCACCTCGGCGACCGAGCCGACCTGCGCCTGGACGCGGTGGTCGACGGGGTCCGCCTTCGGCGCGAGGGTGCGCAGGGTCCACTCGCCGTCGCCGGCGAAGAAGCGGAAGTGGCCGCTGGCCGAGGTGGGCACCTCGGCGGTGAACTCACCGGTGCGGTCGAGCAGGCGGACGTAGGCACCCGAGACCGGCTCGCCGGCCCGCAGCACCTGGCCCTGCACGACGGCCTCCCTGGCCACGTCGACGCCGTCGAGCGAGAGCCCGCCCTGCTTGGCGCCGCACATCAGGCGTCGCCCTTCTCGTCGCCGAGCGCGACCGGGACACCGACGAGGGAGCCGTACTCGGTCCACGAGCCGTCGTAGTTCTTCACGTTGTCCTGGCCGAGCAGCTCCTTGAGCACGAACCAGGTGTGGCTCGAGCGCTCACCGATGCGGCAGTAGGCGATGGTGTCCTTGCTCCAGTCGACGCCGGCCTCGGAGTAGATCGTCTTCAGGTCCTCGTCGGACTTGAAGGTGCCGTCGTCGTTGGCCGCCTTGCTCCACGGGACGCTGGCCGCGGTCGGGATGTGTCCGGCGCGCTGGGCCTGCTCCTGCGGGAGGTGGGCCGGGGCGAGCAGCCGCCCGGCGTACTCGTCGGGGCTGCGCACGTCGACGAGGTTCTGGGTGCCGATGGCCGCCACGACCTCGTCGCGGAAGGCGCGGATCGAGGAGTCCTGGGCCGAGGCCTGGTACGTCGTGGCCTCGCGGGCGGGCAGCTCGTCGGTCAGCTCGCGGGAGTCGAGCTCCCACTTCTTGCGACCGCCGTCCATCAGGCGTACGTCGCCGTGGCCGTAGAGCTTGAAGTACCAGTAGGCGTAGGCGGCGAACCAGTTGTTGTTGCCGCCGTAGAGCACGACCGTGTCGTCGTTGCTCACGCCGCGCTCGGAGAGCAGCGCCGAGAACTGCTGCTGGTCGACGAAGTCGCGGCGCACCTGGTCCTGGAGGTCGGTGGTCCAGTCGAGCTTGATCGCGCCGGCGATGTGGCCCTTGTCGTAGGACGAGGTGTCCTCGTCGACCTCGACGAGCACCACCTTCGGGTCGTCGAGGTGCTCCTCGACCCACTGGGTCGAGACGAGGGTGTTCTCGCGGGACATGGTGCTCCTTGATTCTCGGGTGAGGGGTGTCGAGCGGGTGCGGTCAGCCGGCGGTGGGGCTGAGCCGCTTGGCGGTGAGGTAGAGCTCGCAGCCCAGGCACAGGCCGAAGACCGCGTTGAGCAGGGCAGCGGCAAGAGCGAGGCCGACGGCGACGAGACCGACGACGGTCAGGCCGGTGAGCAGCGCGAGCAGGCCGACGCCGGTGAAGACCAGGCCGACGGCCTGCGCGAAGCGCGGCGGGCCGGGGTCCTCGGTCTCGGTCGGCGGGGCCAGGCGTGGGCGGACGAATCGCTTGAAGGCCCAGGCGTGCGGCGTGCGCTGGACCCCGAGCCCGACACCGAGCGCGAAGAGCGCGGTCTGGATCGCCAGCAGGACGGTGGCGATGGCGTGCGGCGCGGTGACGAGGACCGCGGCGAGCACGACGCTGGTGACGGCGGCGGCGAACTGGGGGCCGCGCGGATCGATACGGGTAGGCATGACGCTCCTGGCGTGACTGACCGGACGGGGCAGACGTGGCCGAGGAACCGCCGCACAACGGCAGAGTGGTCCTCGGCACTCAGCGGCGACGACAGAGCGCGGAGTGCACGCGGCAGTGGTCCACGGCGCGGCGCTTGGTGAGCCAGGTCGTGGACATGGGGGCCAATCTAGGTGGGGGCGGGGACCAAGTCCCAACGCAAATCCCGCATCGTGGACAGACGTCCCACGATGCAAGACAGTGCGTCAGGTCTTCGTCGGGTCAGAACGCGGTGGCGGTCTGGGCCATTCCGCGGCGGCCGTCACAGGTCGACAGGTACCACCCGGCGTACTCCCCCAGGACGGCCTCGGCCAGCACGTGCCGCAGGTCGACGGCGTCGAGCGAGGTACCGAGCTCGCTCGCGACCCGGACGCACGCGCCGGCCAGGGCCGCGTCGACGTCGGCGGTGGCGACGCCGCGCAACCGCGCCAGCTCGGCGACATCGTCGCGCTCCACCTCGTGGTGCCACACCAGGAGCTGCTCGGCCGGAGCCAGCGAGCGGAACGCCGCCCAGGCGGGGTGGTCGCCGGCCGCCGCGGGCGCACCGTCGGCCCAGCGCCGGACGTGGGCCAGCCAGAGGGCGCGTAGCGGGAGCCGCAGCGTCGGCGCGAGCCGGATCTCGGCGTTCAGGCTGGTCCACGCCAGGCCGATGACGTCGGCGCCGACCAGGGGCGCGAGCGCACGGACCGCTTCGCCGTGCGCGCGGCACAGGGCGTCGGACGCCCCCGGCAGCTCGTGGCGGCAGGCGGCCGCCAGGAGCAGGTCGTGGGTGGTGGCGCGGGCGGTGCTGGTGATCGACATCGGGGGGCTCCTCGTCCGGGCTCGTGGGTGCGACATCGAGAGGAACGACCGGCGCTCGTCGGGGTTACCCGGGGTCCCGCACTGGTCTGGACCCTCCCGCCGCTGCGGTCAGCCGACGAGGATCGGGCGCGCGGTGATCACCTCGAGCGCCTCCGGGTCCCCCGCGACCGTGACCGAGCCCGGCACGGCCGCCCACGGACCGCCGCCGACGCGGTAGTCGGCCACGTAGACCGTGTCCACGCTCGGGCTGACCCCGCCCTTGCTGACGTAGCGATGGGTCACGTCCAGCGAGGGGTACGGCGCCCCGGCGCTCGCCGTGCTGGTCGACTCGCCGTCGCCGAACCGCCACACGTAGGCCGCAGCCGAAACGCGCAGGTCGACCTGCTGGCCCAGCAGGTTCACGGTGCGGGTGAAGTCGGCGGTCTCGGTGTAGAAGTTCGTCTCGAAGTTCACCAGCGTCCGCCCGTTCGGCGGCTGGACGACCAGCTGCGACCCCGGCAGCTCCACCTGGCGCATCGCCTCGCTGACCATCCCCGCCGTCACCACCGGCGCAGGCGGCAGGGCCGGTGCGCCCGGCACCGGCGCGACCGCGGGCACCGGCTCCGCCGCCGGCGGGTTGCAGAACGCATCCGGCGCCACCCCCACCGACGTCGGCACCGCCATGCACTCCCAGGGCGTCGCCATCGGGGGTGGGGTGTAGGTCACCGGGTCGGTTGTTCCGGTGGGGGTCGATGCGGGGGCGGCGGCGGGGCGCGGGCTGGAGGCGCGGCTGCGGCGTGGCGGTCAGCCGTCGGCACGACATGCCTTCCACGTTCCGTTGACGGCTGATCGCCATTGATCGCCGTGACCCCGTCGAACGGCCTTCGGCATCGGCCGGCTGCGGAGGAGAAGCAGCAGCGGTGACAGAAAGCAGCCAGACCAGCCCGACTTACCCGGAGAAGACAGCAATATGCGTCGATGCGCCACGGTCCCCCCTCGCTCGTCAGCTCGAACCGGTTCCGCGCGTCTCAGCCGCTCAGACGACCGGTCCTCACCCAGCGCTTGTTCACTGTCTCGCCCGCGCTTCGTGCGTACGCCGCAGGTCGATCCCGCGTCGAGTCGGGTAACGCTCTTCTGACCGTCCAACCGTGATGTCGAGTAGCCCCCGTGCCTCATAGACATCGTCGATCGACCGGATGAACGGCTCGCATCCTTCGACAACCACGCGACTGAAGTCGCTCATCGCCGCGTGTCACCCGACGCGAGTGCGGCGTTGCGCGCCTCGACCCAGGCCCGGACGGTTGCCTCGCGGCTCAGTGCCTTCGGAGTCGGATCCGCGCTCGGCGAGGCAGATGCCGTCGCGGAGGGCGACTGACTCGGGGTGAACTGGGGCTCGGGGTCTCCCCCGCACCCGGCGAGGGCAGGCACCATCGCCAGCGTCGCGGCGTACATCGCGAAGCGTCGCACCTGTGGACCTCCCCCGAGACCGCGCCAACCGGGGCGCCTCGGCAGGTTAACCCGATCCGTCGATCCTCGGGAGTCCCGATCCCGCCCCTGTGGACGACGTCGAGCGCCGACGCTGGTCAGCTCGAGGTGGCGGCGAGGGCCTGGAGGACCTGCTCCTTCTTCGGCGCGCCGACCGCGCGGGTGGTCTCGGTGCCGGCGGCGTCGAGGATGATCGTGGTCGGCGTACGCAGGATGCCGAGCTCGCGGACCAGCTCGAGGTGGTGCTCGGCGTCGATCTCGACGTGCACCACGCCGGGGACGACCTCGGCCACGTCGGTCAGGATCCGGCGGGTGGCGCGGCAGGGCGAGCAGAAGGCCGAGGAGAACTGCACCAGCGTGGCCTTCTCGCCCGCGGCGACCTCGGCGGCCGGCGCGACCGAGTCCCAGACCGTCGGCTGGGGTCTCGAGGCGCCCGCCGGCGCTTGCTCCTCGACCACGCTCGGGTGGTCAGCGACCGCGCGCGTCCCGCGGAAGCGGCCGTCGTTCGCGGCGCGGTACAGGCCGAACGCGCCGGCGAGGGCCACCGCGACCAGGAGGACCACGGTCCCGGGACTCATCGGAACCCCTGCGGACGCACGTGCAGCCCGACCTCGGGGTCGACGATCATCTCCTGGGCGGCGGGCAGGCCGTCGGCGAGCAGGGGCGACTCCATCGCGACGTTGCGCTTGACCATGGCCAGCGCGATCGGGCCGAGCTCGTGGTGGCGCGCGGACGTGCCGACGAAGCCGACCGGCTTGGCCCGCTCGTCGCCGTCGACGACCAGCGGGGCACCCGGGGTCGGGAGGCGGTTCTCGGAGCCGTCGAGGTGCAGCAGGGTCAGCCGACGGGGCGGCCGGCCCAGCGTGTGGACCCGGGCGACGGTCTCCTGCCCGCGGTAGCAACCCTTGTCGAGGTGGACCGCCGGTCCGATGAACCCGGCCTCGTTGGGGATCGTCCGCTCGTCGGTGTCGAGACCGACCCGCGGCTCGCCGCGGGCGATCCGCAACGCCTCGAAGGCCCAGAGCCCGGCGGCGGGGCCGGCCGCCTCGGCGTACGCCGGGAGCTGGTCGCGCGGGACGAGCTCGTAGCCGGAGTACGCCGCGTCGTTCACCTTCGCCGGGCGCCAGCACACCGCCAGCTCGGAGGTGACGTCGCTGACCTCGACGCGCGACATGAAGCGCATCCGGTCCAGCCACGCCACCAGCGGCTCCCCCGCCCCCGGCTCGAGGTGCGCGGTGAAGGCGGTGCCGTCGTCACTGCCGTAGAAGGCGTGCTCGAGGTGGCCCTGCGGGCTGAGCACGAGCACCCCGGTCGTCACCCCCGGCGGCAGGGTCTCGAGGTGCTGGGTCGTCAGCGCGTGCAGCCAGGTGAGGCGGTCCGGGCCCTCGATCCGGACGACGTCGCGGTGCGAGAGGTCGACGAAGCCCTCGCCGGCCTCGAGGTGACGTTGCTCGCCGTTGAACGAGCCGTAGTGCGCGGCCACGGAGGCGTCGACGTCGTTGCCGGCCACCGCACCGGGCAGCGCCAGCAGCGGGCTCGGGGACTGGGTCAGGCTCATGCCGGGCTCAACGCGGCGGACCGGCGGCTGATTCCACGACGGCCCACGCCGGGGCGGCTCACGGCGAGCTCTCCTCCGGAGGAGGTTCGTCGCACGCGGCGCACTCACCGAAGACGGTCAGGTGCCCGACGTCGGCCACGAACCCCTGCTCGGTCCGCAGCCGCTCGACCAGCGGTGCGACCACGTCGGCCTCGATCGCGGTCACCCGCTGGCAGCGTCGGCAGACCAGGTGGACGTGCTCGTGACCGCGCACCGAGTGGTACGTCGGGGCGCGGTCCGAGAGGTGCGCGTGGCGGACCAGCCCGAGCTCCTCGAGCACCTCGAGGGAGCGGTAGACCGTCGAGACGTTGACGGCCGAGGCGTGGCGGCGTACCTCCGCGTGCACCTCGTCGGGGGTGGCGTGGCCCAGGGTGTTGACCGCGTCGAGGACCAGCTCGCGCTGGGGCGTCAGCCGGTAGCCGCGCCCGCGCAGCTCGGTGCGCCAGTCGCCGGTCATGGACGCCTCATCAGGGGGTCAGGCCCGTTGCAGGCGCGCCCACAGGTGGGGCTGGAGGCCCTGACCCATGGCGGCCATGTCGTAGGCGTAGAGGAGGTCGCCCTCGACGTTGCCGTAGAGCCGCTTGCCGGCGACGTACTCCTTGGCGGTCTCGGTGCGCGCGACGGCGTCGGTGGTGAGGTCGAGCTTGCCGTTCTCGGCCTGGCCGTACCAGATCTCGACGAACCCGGTGTGGTGGGCGAGGACCAGCTCGACGCGACCCTCGGGCTTGCAGCGCAGGAAGCCGGTCTCGAGGGCGGCGTCGCGGACCTTCTCGCCGGCCTCGTCGACGATCCAGCTGCGGGCGAAGTAGTGGAAGAACGGTCGCCCGTCGTGGGTGAAGATCAGCTCCTGGCCGAACTAGAAGCCCTCGATCGTCGGGTAGTCGCCGTGGCCGTTGCCCTGCCCAGGTGCCGAGCATCCAGGCCAGCGGGCCGCAGTCGGGGTGCAGGTTGTCGGGGATCTCGAAAGGCACGGACCCGAGTCTAGGGTCGATCCATGTCGACCGCCCCCGCCGCTCCCCGCCCGCTGAACGTCAAGGTCACCTGCGGCGCCGACGACGCCGAGCGCAGCAACCAGGGGCTGACGGTCGCCGCGACCGCGGTCGCCGCCGGGGCGCAGGTGTCGTTGTGGCTGACCGGGGAGGCGACCTGGCTGGCCGTGGCCGGGCGCGACCCGGCGTACTCCCTCGAGGGCGCCGCGCCCGTCGCCGACCTGCTGGGCGCCGTGCTCGCCGCGGGGACCGTCACGGTGTGCACGCAGTGCGCCGGGCGGCGCGGGATCGAGCAGGCCGACCTGGTGGAGGGTGCCCGGATCGCCGGGGCCGCGGTGTGGGTCGAGGAGGTCCTGCGCGAGGGCGTCCAGGCGCTCGTCTACTGACCGGCCCGCCCGGGGCCCCTGTGCTCCGGGGCCGGGCATAGTCCCTGACACCACGGTCGAACGCCCTCGACGGCCCGATCGACGACCGTTCTGTCAGGGACTATCGCGCCGGGGCGGCGCCCGGGCGGGCGAGGCGGTCGGAGACGACCCGCCACACGTCGGGGTCCAGGCCCATCCCGAGGTGGGTGGAGCCGACCTCGACGTGCTCCACGCCAGGCGTGGTGCGGTCCAGGCAGGCCTCCCAGGCCACGATCCCGTCGCGCCGGCTGAAGATCGCGGTGACCGGCACCTGGAGCGGGTGGTCGCGCTCGACGCGGGCGGCGAGCTCCTCGACCTTCGCCGAGGTCTCGGGGCCGTAGACCCGGGCGCCGACGGTGTACGTCGGCCCGCCGACGACCGGCGTGCCGTAGGTGATCACCCGGGTGACCAGGTCGGGGCGGCGGCGTGCGACCTCGCGGGAGATCACGCCGCCCAGGCTCCACCCGACCAGCGCGACCGGGCCGTGCTCGGCGGCGACCTGCTCGACCTGGGTCAGCAGGCGCGTCGCGTCGGCGAGAGGGTCGCCCCTGTTGGTGCCGAACCCCCAGCCGCGGGCGTCCCAGCCGAGCCGGCGCAGGAACAGCCGCAGGGCCAGCCCGGAGACGTCGGAGGCCAGCCAGCCGGGTACGTCGACCACGACCCGGCCGGGCTCGGGAGCCCGCGGTGCGCGGCGCAGCGACGGCGAGGCCAGCAGCAGCCGCGGGACCTGCAGCGCCGCCCGCGCCTCCGCCAGCCCGGCCAGTACGCCGGGTGGGCCGACCGGGGCAGGGGCGTCGGTCACGGCGGTGAAGGGGAGCGTGCTCACGTCACCGATCCTGCCCGAGCGGGTCTCGGCGGCGTACTGGACGGGGTAGGTGGCCGCGTCCGGCCGGCGCGATCAGGCGGCGCCGAGCTCCGAGGACAGCGCGTCGAGGGTGCGCTGCCAGGCCAGCTGGGCCTTCTCGGGGTCGTAGGTGCCCATCAGGTTCTCGTCGTTGAAGAACGCGTGACCGGCCTCGTAGACGTGGAACTCGGCGCGGTCGCCGGCCGGGGAGTTCTCCTTGACCTTGTTCTCGAGGGCCTTGAGGTCGTCCATGCCGATCATCTGGTCGTCGGTGCCGAAGTGGCCCACGAGCTTCGCGGTGAGGTTCGAGAAGTCCGGCTCGTCCTGCACGATGCCGTAGAACGGCACCGCGACGGCGATCTTGTCGCCGAGCTGCGCGGCCATCGTGATCACGAAGCCGCCGCCCATGCAGAAGCCGACCGAGCCGACCTTGTCGCCGGTGACGGCCTCGTGGTCGAGCAGGAAGTCGACGGCACCGGCGAGGTCCTTGGCGGCCTGCTCGACGGGCAGCTTCTGCATCAGCTCGCCGGCCTCGTCGGAGTCGTGGGTGGTGGCCCCGCCGTAGAGGTCGGGGGCCAGCGCGACGTACCCGGCCGCGGCGAGGCGGTCGGTCACGTCCTTGATGTGGGTGGTCAGGCCCCACCACTCCTGGATGACGATGACGCCCGGCCCGCTGCCGGACTCCGGCGTCGCGAGGTAGCCGTGGGCGGTGCCGCCGTTGCTGGGGAAGGTGACGTTCTGGACGGGGTTCTCGGTGTTCTCAGACATGCCCCGAGACTGCCATCCCCCGCCTCACCCGCCCGCGAAGGGCGGCAGGAACTCCACCGAGTCGCCGGGCCGTACGACGACCTGCGCCGCGTCGCGCGTGCCGACGGGGTCCTCGCCGACGAGGACCGAGCACACGCCGAGGACCCGTTCGAGGCGCTCCGCGGACGGCGTACCGGCGCGCAGGTCGAGGGCGCGCGCGGTGACCTCGGCCAGGCTCAGGTCGCCGTCGACGGCCAGCTCGTCGCAGGCCGTGCCGGCCGCTGCGCGCGCCGAGGCCCAGTAGCGGACCGTGATGATGCTGGTCTCGTTACCCGCCGGGAGGGGAGCCGTCTCGGTCATGTTTCGCTATTGTGCACTGATCAGTCCAGTGCCGGAGCCCACCGTCGTGTTTCGGTCTCGTCCCACCGGGGAGACCTCATGAGCACCTTGCTGCTGCTGACCAACGCACTGCAGCCCTCCGTCGAGGTGATGCCCGCGCTGTCGCTGCTGGGCCACCAGGTGCGGATCCTGCCCGCCGAGGGCAGCGCGCTGCTCGAGGCGCCCGACGCCGACCTGCTGCTGGTCGACGGCCGCCAGGACCTCGTCTCCGCGCCGTGACCTGTGCCGCCTGATCCGCACGACCGGCTCCGACGCCCCGGTGCTGCTCGTGGCCACCGAGGGCGGTCTCTCCGTCGTCGCGCACGACTGGGGCATGGACGACGTGGTGCTGTGCACCTGCGGCCCCGCCGAGCTCGAGGCGCGGATCAAGCTGGCCATCGGCCGGCTCAAGGCCGTGCACGACTCGAACGACCCCGAGGCGCACGTGATCCGCTCCGGCGAGGTCGTGGTCGACGACGCGACGTACACCGCCCGGGTCGGCCAGCGCGCGCTCGACCTGACCTTCAAGGAGTTCGAGCTGCTGAAGTTCCTCGCCCAGCACCCGGGCCGGGTCTTCAGCCGCCAGCTGCTGCTCCAGGAGGTGTGGGGCTACGACTACTTCGGCGGCACCCGCACCGTCGACGTCCACGTGCGTCGCCTGCGCGCCAAGCTCGGCCCCGAGCACGAGACCCTGATCGGCACCGTGCGCAACGTCGGCTACCGCTTCGTGCTGCCCGCCAAGCGCGGTCAGGACGACCGGCCGCGTCCGCCTCGGGTCCGCTGCGGCCCGGCGCAGCAGACCGCCGACCGTGCCCGCTGAGGCGGACCGGCTCGCGCTCGTCGAGGAGTACGCCGGGCCGCGGCGGACGCCGACGGCCACGACCCGCTCGACGAGGCGGTCACCCTGCGGCTCAAGCACCACGGGCTCGACGGGTCGCAGCTGTGGACCGCGGAGCACGGGTTCGCGCTCCGCCGCGGCACCGAGGTCGATGTGGTCGTGCACCCCGAGACCCGGGGCGTCGGGGTCGGGCGCCGCCTGGTCGAGCAGGCCCTCGCCGAGCCGGGCGAGGTCACGGCCTGGTCGCACGGCAACCACCCCGCCGCGGCGCGGCTCGCGGCGGCGTACGGCCTGGAGCGGGTGCGAGACCTCTGGGTGATGCGGCGCCCCGTCGGCGAGGGCGCCGAGGCGCTGCCCGCGCTGCGGGTGCCCGACGGCGTGACGCTGCGGGGCTTCGACCCCGAGCGCGAGGACGACGCCGACGCCGTGCTGCGGGTCAACGCCGACGCGTTCGCGCACCACCCCGAGCAGGGCGGCATGGACGCCGACGACCTGGCCGCGCGGATGGCGGAGGACTGGTTCGACCCGGCCGGGCTGATCCTGGCCCACGCCGGGCCGACGGCGCTGCTCGGGGTTCCACTGGACCAAGCGGCACTCCCCCGACCTCGGCGAGGTCTACGTCGTCGGCATCGCCCCCGCCGCCCAGGGTCGTGGGCTGGGCAAGGCGCTGACGCTGGCCGGGCTGCACCACCTCGCGGGTGGTGGCGCCGGCGGTGCCGGTGCTGGCGTGGGCGGTGGGGTCAGCGAGATCCTGCTCTACGTCGAGTCCGACAACGCCCCCGCCGTCGCGGTGTACGCCGGCCTCGGGTTCGCCCACGCCGACGTCGACACCCACGTGATGTACCGCCGCTGAGGCGCTCGCGGGCTCGTCGACGGAGGGACCCGCCTAGGCTTCGGTCGATTCGGCGACATCGTCACCCTTGCTCGGGATCAGCGTGTCGGTCCCCCCGCCGCCGAAGATGCGGTCGTCACCGGCCCCGCCGTTCAGGACATCGTCGCCGTCGCGGCCCTTGAGCAGGTCGTTGCCGCGCCCGCCAGCGAGCGTGTCGTCACCGTGGCCACCGACGACGAAGTCGTTCCTGCGGCCCCCGCGGACGACGTCGTCGCCGTCGCCGCCCTTGGTGATGTCTCGCCCGCGGCCACCAGACACGACGTCGGCGCCCGCCTCACCGAAGGCACGGTCTCGACCACCTCCGCCACGGATCCGGTCGCTGCCTCCGCCGCCGACGATGCGATCACCCCCGGGGCCCGTCGAGATCCGGTCGAGCCCCCGGCCTCCGCAGACGATGTCCCTTTGCCGCCGAGGGCGACGACGCGGTCCGCGCGCCCCTCCGGCGGCGATGACGTGCCGGGGCCGGGGGTGCCGCGCAGCACGTCAGCGCCACGCGTTCCCACGATCGTCGCGACCCGGCCGGCGCACTGGGCGACCGACGGCGCTTCGCTCGCAGCACCAGCGCTGGCGGGCGCGGCGGCCCCCCAGCTGATGGCCATCAGCGAGACTGCGAGTGAGGCAGTCTCCCCGTCGAGGGCCTTGCAACCGGCAACCGGTCGACAGCAGCAGCTGTTCAGCCACCACGGCACCACCCATGTGAAGTCAAGCCCCATCGACGTCCATAGAAGTCCCAGCCGCCGAGGCATTAGAGCATGGCAGGACGAGGAGCGTCCAGGGTTGTCTGGTCGGGTCGAACGACCGCCTCGCACCGCTCAGCACGGGCCGAAGGGACCCCGGGAGCGGTGGATTCAGCATCGACGGATGCCCGACCCTGTCCGCGGTTCCGACGAAGCCACCCCCGGCCGGCTGGAGCGACGGGTCCGGCCCCCGCGAGGTCGCCCGCCTCACCGCCGAGCGCGACGAGTGGCGCGAGCGCTGCCTCGTCGCCGAGCAGGTCGCCGAGGAGCTGGCCGGCGAGCTGGCCCAGGCGCGCGGGATGGCCCAGGACGCCGCTCGGGACGCGGCGCGGTCGGTCCGGTCGGCGCCAGGACGCGCGGGCCGGCCTCGGCGTCGCGGCGTACGACTCGGTGCTCGACCAGGACCCGGTCGCCGAGCCGACCCTGGCCGCCGACGGCAGCGACCCCGGGCTGCTTCCGCTCCTGCTGGCCAGCTTCTCGCTGGTCGGGCTGCTCGTGGTGGCGCTCGCCGCGTTCAACGGTCGGCTGCTCTCGGTCTTCGCGGTCGTCACGCTGATCATCAGCGTCGCGCTCGGCTACTACGCCTGGCAGACCCGCCACCGGCGCGGCGCCCGCGTGCGCGTCGAGGACGGCGTGGTCGTGCTGCGCTCGGGCGAGGGCGAGCACCGCTTCGACCTGACCTCGGCGCAGACCCGCGTCGAGGTGCACGGGGAGCCGGGCGAGCGCGGGTGGGAGGTCGTCTTCGGCCGCCGCGGCCTCGACGACCTCGTCGTGACCGCCTCGATGACCGACCCGGAGTGGTTCACCGAGCAGCTGCGCCGCTACCGGCCCTGAGCCGGGGCGGCGTACGGCGCGGGTCGGCGTACGCCCGGCGGGTCGTCACCGACCGAGGTTGTCGGCCTGTTCTCGAGCTTGTCGGCTGTTGCAGACGCCGACATGCTCGGGAGTACCCGGCCGGCCGGGTATTCCTGGGGCAGGTGGGGCAGACGTGGCTCACTCCCCCGCCGGCGACCGCCGCAGGGCGGCACCGGTCTTGGCGGCGAGCTCGGCGTTCACGGCGCGGGTGTCGTGACCGACGCCGACGACGTTGAAGAACCCGTGGATCTGGTCGGGGTAGCGGATCAGCTCGACGTCGACACCGGCGTCCGCGAGCCTGCGGGCCCACGCCTCGCCCTCGTCGCGCAGCGGGTCGAACCCCGCGGTGGCGACCAGCGCCGGCGCCAGACCCGCCGGGAGGTCGTCGGTCCCCAGGTCGATCGGGCTCAGCCGCCAGTCCGCCCGGTCATCGGCCTCCGGCGCGTAGGACGCGTTCGCCAGGTCCATGTAGTGCGCCGTGAGGTAGAAGCCCTCGCTGAACAGCGCCGGGCTGCGGTAGCGCTCGTGGCGTCCCGCGGCGTCGACCGCGGGGTAGACCAGCAGCTGGAAGACGCACGGCCACCCCCGCCGGGCGGCCTCGATCGCGGTCACCGCGGCCAGGGTGCCCCCCGCGGAGTCGCCGCCGATCCCGATCCGGCGCGGGTCGGCGCCGAGGGACTCGGCGTTCTCGACCACCCAGCCGTACGCCGCCAGCGCGTCGTCGTGGGCGGCGGGGAAGGTGTGCTCGGGTCCGCGGCGGTAGTCGACCGCCAGCACCCGGAACCCGCCTCGCTCCGCGAGGTGCCGGCAGGCCGCGTCGTGGGTGTCGAGGTCACCGTGCATGAACCCGCCGCCGTGGAGGAACACCAGCAACGGGCCCGGCCCGGGCGCGACCCCGCGGGGCGTGTAGAGCCGCCCACCCAGGTCACCCTCGCCACCCTTCACCGGCAGGTCCCGCACGGCGCCGATCGCCTGGTTCCCACCGACGGCCGCGGTCTGCTGGAGCATCAGCGAGCGGGCCTGGTCCATCGGCAGCCGGTCGGGGTCGGGCTGCCCCGACGCCTTCATCAGCCGCAGCATCAGCTGGGTCTCCGTCGACAACGTCTGGCCGTCCCTGGCCACCGGTCGGCCGGCCAACCTACGACGTACGCCGGTCGGCAGCGCCAGCGCGGCGCGCAGCGTCGAGGCCTCCACCCGGGCCCGGGTCGCGGTGAGTCGACGCGTCATCCCCCTCGGACCTGCCATCGGCTCGCTCCTCTCCTCGGTGGTGCACGCGCACCCTAACCACCCCGTCAGCGGGTGGTCCCCGCCGTTCACCTGCTGGTGGAATGATCCGGTCATGGCGCTGGACAACGTGACGCACCCGACCGGCTCCCCCGAGGACGTCGAGGGGAGGATCGGCGAGGTCGAGGAGTACGACGGCGGCGACCCGACCGAGCTGCGTGACGTCGACGTGGCCGGCGAGGGATACGTCCCCGACGAGGCCCTCCTGAAGCGGATCCAGTCCGACGAGGCCCGCTTCCTCGACCGCGAGCTGTCCTGGCTGCGGTTCAACCAGCGGGTGCTCGAGCTGGCCGAGGACCCCGAGCTGCCGCTGCTCGAGCGCGCGCGGTTCCTGGCCATCTTCACCAGCAACCTCGACGAGTTCTTCATGGTCCGTGTCGCCGGCCTCAAGCGCCGCATCGCCGCCGGCGTGGCCGTCCGGGCCGCCTCGGGGATGATGCCGCGCGACGTGCTCGAGTCGATCTGGGCCGTCGCGCGCGACCTCAGCGAGCGCCACGCCCGCTGCTTCTCCGAGCAGGTCGTGCCCGCGCTGGCCGAGCACGAGGTCGAGCTGGTCCGCTGGGACGACCTCGGCCGCGAGGAGCAGAAGGAGTGCAAGCGGCTCTTCCGCGACCGGATCTTCCCGGTCCTCACGCCGCTGGCCGTCGACCCCGCGCACCCCTTCCCCTACATCTCCGGGCTCTCGCTGAACATCGCGGTGGTCCTGCGCAACCCGAAGGCCGACAAGCAGCACTTCGCCCGGGTCAAGGTGCCGCCGATCTTCGACCGGTTCATCGCCGCTCGGCAACGCCCGGTTCGTCCCCCTCGAGGACGTCATCGGCGCCCACCTCAAGCGGCTCTTCCCCGGCATGGAGGTCCTCGAGACCCACACCTTCCGGGTCACCCGCAACGAGGACCTCGAGGTCGAGGAGGACGACGCCGAGAACCTGCTCGCCGCGCTCGAGAAGGAGCTGCTGCGCCGCCGCTTCGGACCGCCGGTGCGCCTCGAGGTCGAGGAGTCGATCAGCCCCGCGGTGCTCGAGCTGCTGATGGAGGAGCTCGAGGTCTCCGAGGACGAGGTCTTCCACCTGCCCGGCCCGCTCGACCTGCGCGGGCTGCACGGGATCGCGGACCTCGCCCGCGAGGAGCTGAAGTACCCGGCGTACGTCCCCACCACCCACTCGCGCCTCGCCGAGGTCGAGTCCGCCGCGCCGGTCGACGTGTTCAAGGCCGCGCGCCGCCACGACGTGCTGCTGCACCACCCCTACGACTCCTTCGCCACCAGCGTGCAGCGCTTCATCGAGCAGGCCGCCGCCGACCCGCACGTGCTGGCGATCAAGCAGACGCTCTACCGCACCTCCGGCGACTCCCCGCTCATCGACGCCCTCATCGACGCCGCCGAGGTCGGCAAGCAGGTGCTGGTGATCGTCGAGATCAAGGCGCGCTTCGACGAGCAGGCCAACA
Source organism: uncultured Actinomycetota bacterium (assembly GCA_963740745.1). GTDB lineage: Bacteria > Actinomycetota > Actinomycetes > Propionibacteriales > Nocardioidaceae > Nocardioides. The sequence goes on along the minus strand of CAVUFK010000001.1, from coordinate 380,206 downwards.
TCCGCTGGGCCCGCAAGCTCGAGCAGGCAGGCTGCCACGTCGTCTACGGCCTGGTCGGGCTCAAGACGCACTGCAAGCTGGCGATGGTGGTGCGCGACGAGCCCGACGGGATCCGCCGCTACACCCACATCGGGACGGGCAACTACAACCCCAAGACCTCGCGGATGTACGAGGACCTCGGGCTGATCACCACCGACGAGACGATCAGCGAGGACGTCGCGCACCTGTTCAACAACCTCTCGGGCTGGTCGCGCAACGCGAAGTACGACGAGCTGCTGGTCGCGCCCGACTCGGTGCGCAGCGGGCTGGTCGAGGCGATCTACCGCGAGATCGAGCACCACCGCGCCGGCCGGCCGGCCGGGATCCGGATGAAGGCCAACTCGGTCGTCGACGAGGCCGTCATCGACGCGCTCTACCTGGCCTCGGCCGAGGGGGTCTCCGTGCGAGCTGCTGGTGCGGGGCATCTGCGCGCTGCGGCCGGGGATGGCCGAGATCTCGGAGAACATCCGGGTGCGCTCGGTGCTCGGTCGCTTCCTCGAGCACAGCCGGATCTACTGGTTCGCCAACGGTGGCGACCCGGACGCCTGGATCGGCTCGGCCGACATGATGCACCGCAACCTCGACCGTCGCGTCGAGGTGCTGGTGCGCCTGCCCGGCGAGGAGTCGAACGCCGCGATCGTCGCGCTGCTCGACCTCGCCTTCGACGAGGACACCCACGCCTGGGAGCTCGAGCCGGACGGCACCTGGACCCCCAACGGCGGCACGGTGCACCTGCACGAGCGGCTGATCGAGAGCCAGCGCCGACGACGCGCCTGAGCACCTGCGCAACCCTGCGCGGCGCCGGTCGGGCGCACTGGGTTAGCCGTGCCCGGCCCCGACCCCTACGCTGTTCGACGTTTGCCAACCCCTCGTCAGGAGTTCACCGTGGGTCTGCGTCTTCGTCCGGTCAACACGGAGTTCTACGACCTCTTCGTCGAGGCCGCCGAGCACCTGGTGGTCGGAGTCGCCCTCGTCGCGGAGATGCTCGCTGAGTCCGCCGACGTCGAGGGGGTCGCGGCGCGGATGCGCACCGCCGAGCACGCCGCGGACGAGACGACCCATGCGATCGTGCGCATGGTCAACAGCACCTTCGTGACGCCCTTCGACCGCGAGGACATCTACGCCCTGGCCTCCGGGCTCGACGACGTGATGGACGAGATGGAGGAGGCCGTCGACATGATCCTGCTCTACCGGCCGAAGGTGATGCCCCCCGAGATGCTCGGCCAGGTCGAGGTGCTCCAGCAGTGTGCCGAGCTGACCACCGCGGCGATGCCCCGGCTGCGCTCGATGCAGTCCCTCGAGGACTACTGGATCGAGATCAACCGGTTGGAGAACACCGGCGACAAGAACCACCGGCGGATCATGGCGCTGCTGTTCTCCGGCGAGTACAAGGCGGTCGAGCTGCTGAAGCTCAAGGACATCGCCGAGGCGCTGGAGTCGGCGGTCGACGCCTTCGAGACGGTCGCCAACACCGTGGAGCAGATCGCCGTCAAGGAGGGCTGAGGTGGTCCTCGGGATCGTCGTCGCCGTCGTCGTCGTCGCTCTGGCCTTCGACTACACCAACGGCTTCCACGACGCGGCCAACGCGATCGCCACCTCGGTCTCGACCCGCGCGCTGACTCCGCGGGTCGCCCTCGCGATGGCGGCGGTGATGAACTTCGTCGGCGCCTTCCTGGGCCAGAAGGTGGCGCAGACCGTGGCCGAGGTGATCACGTTTCCCGACGACATGCTCGCCGGCGACCCCGTGCACGCACTGGTGATCGTGATGTCCGGCCTGCTCGGGGCGATCACCTGGAACCTGATCACCTGGTACTACGGCCTCCCCTCGTCCTCCTCGCACGCGCTCATCGGCGGCCTCGGCGGCGCCGCGATCGCCGGCGGGGTGAGCGTGAACTGGGACACGGTGGTCAACAAGGTGCTGATCCCCATGGTGCTCTCGCCGGTCTTCGCCCTCGCCGTCGGGTTCGCGGTGATGCTCGCGATCATGTGGCTGTTCCGGCGGGCGAACCCGCACCGGGCCCAGCGGGGCTTCCGGCTCGCCCAGACCGTCTCGGCCGCCGCGATGGCCCTGGGCCACGGTCTGCAGGACGCGCAGAAGACGATGGGCGTGATCTTCCTGGCCCTGCTGGTCGGAGGGTACGTCAGCGCCGGGGACGACCTGCCCGTCTGGGTGATCTTCTCCGCCGCGGCCGCGATCTCCCTCGGCACCTACTCCGGCGGGTGGCGGATCATGCGCACCCTGGGGCGCCGGATCATCGCCCTGGACCCGGCCCGCGGCTTCGCTGCCGAGTCGGTCGCGGCGTCGGTCCTCTACACCACGGCCTACGTGTTCGAGGCGCCCATCTCCACCACTCACACCATCACCTCCGCAGTCATGGGCGTCGGCGCCACCAAGCGTTTCTCGGCCGTCCGGTGGGGGGTGGCCCGCTCGATCCTCACCGCGTGGGTGCTCACCTTCCCGATGGCCGCCGCCGCCGCGGCTCTGTGCTACTACGTGGCCCACCTCGCCCTCGAGGTGCTGTAGCCGCACGACGCGGGCACGATCCTGGCGGCGGCGTACGGCGTACGGCGTGCTGCGGCTGTGGGCCCCGATAGTCCCTGACACCACGGTCGTTCGACCCCCCGCCCGACGACCGAGGTGTCAGGGACTACCGTCGCCGGCTCCGCCGCTGTGGAGGGCGCGCCGCACGCAGGCGCGTCGTGCACGAGGGTGGCGAGCATGCACGAGGCCACCGCAGGGGCACGGGCGGGGCTGACCGACCCGGTGCCCGTCGACCCGACGGGCAGTCGCGGTCCGACGCCTGGCCGGGCCCGCGGACCGGGATGGCGGCGTACGAGCCTCGGCCTGTACGTCCCCGTCGGCGTCGGTCTCGATCGACCCGAGCAGCGCATCCTCGAGGCGGCGCGTGCCGCCGGCACGGCGGGCACCGTGACCGGCTGGGCGTCGCTGCGCTGGCGGTCGGGCAGCCGCTGGCTCGCGGGCGTCGACGTCGACGGTCGGCCCGCTCCCGTGCCGGTGCTCACCCGTACGCACGGGGCGCGGCCGCTCGGCGGGGTGCTCCTCAGCGAGGAGCGCGTGGACCGCGCCGACGTCGAGGTCGTGGACGGCGTCGAGATCACCAGCGCAACGGCTGCCCTCTCCTGGCAGGTCCGCCACAGCACCAGCCTGCGCGAGGCCGTGACCTGGATCGACATGGCCGCCCACGCGGACCTGGTCTCGCTCGAGGAGCAACGCGCCCTCGTCGAGCGGCAGTCCGGCTGGACCGGGGTCCCGCGCCACCGGGAGGCGCTGGACCTCGCCGACGAGAACAGCTGGTCACCGGCCGAGACCCGGATGCGGCTGGCGTGGGTGCTGGACGCGGGTCTGCCCCGACCCCGGTGCAACGCACCGGTCTTCGACCGCGACGGACGCCACCTGGCTACCTCGGACCTCGTGGACGGCGACGTCGGGCTCGTGTGCGAGTACGACGGCAGCGACCACCTCGACGGACGGCGCCGGTTGGCCGACGTACGTCGGGAGGACCTCCTCGTCTCGCACGGCCTGGAGTACGTGACGACGCTGGCCGGCGACACCCAGGGGTCAGCGTCGTTCGTGCAACGGTTGCGCCGACGCTGGCAGGAGGCTCGAGGTCGTCGGCTCCATGAGGCGGGGCGCGCCTGGACCCTGGATCCGCCGACATGGTGGACCGACACGTCCACCGTCCAGGCACGTCGAGCGCTCGACGACCACCAGCGGGCCCGTCTGTTGCGCTACCGCGCCGCCTGAGTCGATGGTCCCTGACACCTGGGTCGTCGCACCCCGGTGCTGACGACCGTGGTGTCAGGGACTATCCGGACGGCGGTGCCCGCTCAGCCGAAGCGGCCCGAGATGTAGGCCTCGGTGGCGTCCTCGTCGGGGTTGGAGAACATCTTGGTGGTGGCGTTGAACTCCACGAGGTGGCCGGGCTCGCCGGTGGCCTTGAGGTTGAAGAAGCCGGTCTCGTCGGAGACGCGGGCGGCCTGCTGCATGTTGTGGGTGACGATGACGATCGTGTAGTCGCTCTTCAGCTCGTGGATGAGGTCCTCGATCGCCGAGGTCGAGATGGGGTCGAGGGCCGAGCAGGGCTCGTCCATCAGCAGCACCTGCGGCTCGACGGCGATGGCGCGGGCGATGCACAGCCGCTGCTGCTGGCCACCGGAGAGACCCATGCCCGGCTTGTTCAGGCGGTCCTTGACCTCGGTCCAGAGGTTGGCGCCCTTCAGCGAGCGCTCGACGATCGTGTCGGCCTCGTCCTTCTTCATCTTCTTGGCGTTCAGCTTGTTGCCGGCGAGCACGTTGTCGTAGATCGACATCGTCGGGAACGGGTTGGCCTTCTGGAAGACCATGCCGATCTGGCGGCGTACGGCGACCGGGTCGATGGAGGGGTCGTAGAGCGACTGGCCGTCCACGACGACCTTGCCCTCGACGCGAGCACCCGGGATCACCTCGTGCATCCGGTTCAGCGTGCGCAGCACCGTCGACTTCCCACAGCCGGACGGACCGATGAAGGCGGTCACCTGACGCGCCTTGACGGTCATGTTGACGCCCTGCACGGCGAGGAAGTCGCCGTAGTAGATGTTCAGGTCGGAGATGTCGATGCTCTTGGCCATGGTGGCTGGTCCTTTCAGAACCCGGTCAGCGGCCGGTCTTGGGGGCGAAGATACTGCCGATCACGCGGGCGAGCAGGTTCAGCGCCATCACGATGATGATCAGCACCAGTGCCGCACCCCAGGCCCGCTCGATCTGGAACGGCACGTACGCCGCGAGCCCACCGCGGGTGGCCTCGGAGAAGATCAGCACCGGCAGCGTGGCCATCGCACCGTCGAAGGGGTTGAAGTTGGTGGCGCGGAAGGTGCCCACGATGAGCAGCAGCGGGGCGGTCTCGCCCGCGACCCGCGCCACCGCGAGGGTGGCTCCCGTGACGATGCCGCCGAGGGCCGTGGGCAGGACGACCTTGGTGATCGTGCGCCACTTCGGTACGCCGAGCGCGTAGGCGCCCTCGCGCAGCTCGTCGTTGACGAGCTTGAGCATCTCCTCGGTGGAGCGCACCACGATCGGGATCATCAGCACCGACAGGGCGATCGAGCCGCCGATCGCCATCCGGACACCGGGGCCGAAGATCGCGGTGAACAGGGCCAGCGCGAAGAGGCCGGCCACGATCGAGGGGATGCCGGTCATCACGTCGACGAGGAAGGTCAGCACCCGCGAGAGGCGGTTGTTCTTGCCGTACTCGACGAGGTAGATCGCGGCCATCACGCCGACCGGCACCGAGATCACCGTGGCGATGGCGGTGATGATCAGCGTTCCCATGATGGCGTGGTAGACGCCACCGCCCTCACCGAGCACCCCCGTCTGGGAGTAGGTGAGGAACTGCACGCTCAGGGCGGGCAGCCCGCGGCTGAGGACCTCCCACATCACGGCGGCCAGCGGCAGCATCGCGAGCACGAAGGTGGACCACACCAACGTCGTGAGCAGGCGGTCGGTGCCCTTGCGGGAGCCCTCCACGACGGTGGACCAGGTCGGCAGCAGGACGATCAGCAGGATCCAGCCGACGACCGCGACACCGGCGAGGTTCCAGCCGAGCAGCAGCCCGACCAGGGCTGCGACACCGAAGGAGATCACGGCGGCCAGCCACGGGGCCCAGGCGGGCAGCTGCGGCTTGGTCAGCGGAGGGGTCTCGCCCGAGGGGCCGCCGCCGGACGGTGCCGGGCGTTCGAGGGTCTGCTCAGCCATGACTCACCCCTTGGCCTGGCCGCGGCTGGCGAGCCAACGGCCGGCGAAGTTGACGGCGAAGGTGACCACGAACAGCACGAGGCCGCCCGCGATCAGCACATTGGTCTTGACCCCCGAGGCGTTCGCGTAGTTCAGCGCGATGCTGGCCGCGATCGTCGAGGGGTTCTGCGAGGAGACCAGGTTGAAGGTGACCACCCCCGCCGCCGAGAGCACGAGCGCCACCGCCATCGTCTCGCCCAGCGCGCGGCCCAGTCCGAGCATCACCGCGGAGGTGATGCCCGAGCGGGAGTAGGGGAAGACGGCCATCCGGATCATCTCCCAGCGGGTCGCACCGAGTGCCAGCGCGGCCTCCTGGTGGCTGACCGGGGTCTGGGCGAAGATCTCGCGGCACAGCGCGGTGATGATCGGCAGCGCCATGATCGCGAGCACGACGGCCGCGGTCAGGATGGTGCGGCCGGTGGTCACCGGACCGGCGAAGAGCGGGATGAAGCCGAGGTTGTCGGCCAGCCACTGGTAGATCGGGAACACCCAACCGGTGAGCGTCTCACGACCCCAGAGCCCGTAGACCACGCTCGGCACCGCGGCCAGCAGGTCGATGACGTAGCCCAGCAGCGTCGCGATCCGCCGCGGGGCGTAGAAGCTGATCACCAGGGCGACCCCGATGGCCAGCGGGGTGGCGATCAGCAGGGCGAGCACGGCGGCGAGGATCGTGCCGAAGAGCAGCGGCCAGATGTAGAGCACCAGGCTCGGCTGGCCGTAGAGGTTCGTCTCGGAGGCTCCGAGCGCCGGGATGCTCTGCAGGAGCAGGAAGATCGCGACGCCGGCCAGCGCCACCATGATGAACAGCCCGGCGCCCTTCGCCAGCGCGGCGAAGACGGCGTCGCCGCGGCGGGAGACCTGCTGGTCGGCGAGGCCCGGTTCTACCGGGGCCTGCATGGGCTGGGACACCGTGAGGCTCCTCCTGCTCGATCGTCACTACCGGTGCGGTTCTCGAAGTGTTCTTCGCGAAGTCCTCGGCGCCACAGCGGCGGCGGGTCCCGGTTCCGTCGGCGACGGAACCGGGACCTTCGACGCTACTGCTGCAGGGAGGACCCCGTCACGCTCAGGGGCCGCTGATCTGGTCGACGATCTCGCGTCGCCTGGTCGTCGATGGTCTGGGCCAGCGGCGCGGAACCGGCCTCGTCGGCGCCCTGCTGCTGACCGGCGTCGGAGAGGATGTACTCGATGTAGGCCTTGGCGAAGGCGGCGTCCTCGGCGTTGTCGTAGGTCGGGCAGGCCAGCATGTAGGAGGTCAGCACGATCGGGTACGTGCCGGACTCCTCGGTGTTGTAGTCCAGGTCGAAGATCAGCTGGTTCTCACCCGCGTCGGCCGCCTTCGGCGAGGCCTCCAGGATCTTGGCGGCCGCCTCCGCGGAGGGCTCGACGAACTCCGAGCCCACGCCGACGTTGGCCGTGCCGAGCTCGCCGGCCTGGCTGGCGTCGGCGTAGCCGATCGAGTTCTGGCCGTCGGTGACCTCCGAGACGACGCCCGAGGTGCCCTGGGCGGCCGTGCCGCCGTACTCCTTCGGCCAGGTCTCGACCTCGCCGGCGTCCCAGGTGTCGGGCGCGACGGTGGTCAGGTAGTTGGTGAAGTTGCCGGTGGTGCCGGACTCGTCCCCGCGGTGCACCGCGTTGATCGGGGCGCTGGGCAGGTCGGCGTCGGGGTTGTCGGCAGCGATCGCCTGGTCGTCCCACTGGGTGATCTGCCCGGAGAAGATGCCCGCGATCGTCTCGGGGGCCAGGTTGAGGCTGTCGACACCGTCGACGTTGAAGATCAGACCGATCGGGCTGACGTAGTTGGGGACCTCGATCGGGGCGTCGCCGCCGCAGCGCTCGGTCGCGTCGCTGAGCTCGGTGCCGCCGTCACCGTCGGTGAGGTAGGAGTCGGAACCCGCGATCGCGTAGGCGCCGGAGATGAAGTTCTCCCGGCCGCCACCGGAGCCGATGGCCTCGTAGGTGATCGTCGCATCGGGCTGCTCGGCGTTGAAGCCGGTGGTCCAGGCGAGCTGCGCGGCCTCCTGGGAGGAGGCACCGCCGATGGTGAACTGGCCCGAGATCGTCTGGGCCTCGTCTCCGGCGGAGTCGCTGCCGGACGGGCTGGAGTCGGACTCGTTGCCGGCGCTGCAGGCCGAGAGGGCCAGGGCGAGGGCGGCGACGCCGGGCAGGAAGCCGCGGCGCAGGGAAGTGATCGTCACTTCGATGTCTCCTGAAGGTCGGGGGTGTGGCGGTGTCGTGTCTCGGACGAGACGGACGTTAGGGATCCCAGGTGACCCGTGCGGTGGTCGTCGGTGAACGAGCGGTGAACGACCTCCGTCGGTTGGACCACGGCCGGGCACCGTTGGGACGACGATCACGTGAACGTGACGCTGCTGTGCTTGACAGCACGCGTTTCATTGCCCCCGCGGCACCTCGTGGACCTCGGTCGCCACGATCTCGCCGCGCCGGTGGTGGGCGACCAGCATCGAGCCCGGGGCGAGCTTCGGGTCCTCGACGCCGAGCGCCTCGAAGACCTGCGGCAGGACCGGGCGGTGCGAGCACACGACGGTGCCCCGTCCGTCCTGCGCGGCCTCGCGGGCCTCGTCGAGGATCCGGGCGATCCGCTTGGGCGTCGCGTCCTGCTCGCTGAGGTCGGTGGTGGCCCGCAGGTCCCACCCGGTGACGTCGGCGTACGGCGTGACGGTCTCGACGCAGCGTCTGGAGGACGAGGTGACCACGCGCTGCACGGCGTACGCCGAGAGCAGGGGGACCAGGCGCTGCGACTGCAGGTAACCGGTCGAGAGCAGCGGGCGCAGCCGGTCGTCACCCTTGAAGTTCTTGCGCGAGCGGGCCTGTCCGTGGCGCAGCACGATGATCGGGCGGGTGCTGCGACGCAGGCCGCGCGCCAGCTCGAGGGTCTCGCGGTCGTGGGGGTAGGTGAGCAGGGAGAAGGCCTTGCCGACCTCGACCCAGCGCACGTCGTCGATCTCGGCGTTGGGGGTGTACGCCGCCACGTCGTCGTGGCCGACGACCCGTGCGGTCCAGTACGACACGGCCTTGGTGCGACGTCCCGCGATCGGGTAGCGCTGGTCGGGCAGGGCCGGGCCGAGACGCACGTGCAGGCCGGTCTCCTCCCAGGCCTCGCGCACCGCGCACGCCGGCAGCAGCTCGCCGGCGTCGAGCTTGCCCTTGGGGAAGGACCAGTCGTCGTAGCGGGGCCGGTGGACCAGCAGCACCTGCTTGCCGGGGCGGAACGCCACCACACCCGCGGCGAGGACGGCACGAGGTGGCGTGGGGGCCATGCGGCTAGTCTCACACCTCCGGGCGCGCAGGGGCGCAGGGGCTGGTCGGCGGCGTGGGGAGCCAGGGTGTCGGAGGCGCGAGGTGTGCGGTCGCCGCGCACCCGGCTCGTCACGGTCCTCGTGGCCGTCGTGCTGGTGCTCGTGGCCGGTGTCCTGGTGGGGCTGCGGATCGTCGGCGACCGCGGCACGGCCCTGTCGCGGGCCGTCGCGATGGCGCCCCAGGACGGGGTGCGCTTCTCGTGGACCGACTGGGCCGGCGTACGCGCGGAGGTGGGACAGGACGCGTCCGAGCCGACCGCGGACGACGTCACCCGCCTGCTACGGCGCGCCTACGACGCCGACCTGAGCTCGAACTCGGCGCTGGTGGAGTCGGCGGTCACCGCACAGGCCCAGCTCGGGTTCTCCCCCGCCAACGCCGCGTGGGAGCTCTTCAGCCAGGGCGACCAGGGTGCGCTGGTGACGATCCAGATGCCCGAGGACACCGACTTCGCCTCGATCGCGGCGTACCTCGAGCGGTCCGGCTTCACACCCCCCGCCGAGGCGGACGGGGCGTGGGACGGCGGCCCGGACGTGCTGGCCGCCCTGGGCACGCTGACCCCCGAGCTGTCCTACGTGGCCCTCGACGAGGACGCCGGCGTGATCCGCACCAGCGACCAGCTCGGCTACCTGACCGGCGTGCTGGCGGACGACCCGACCGGGCCCGGGACGGGCATCACCGACGTCGTCGACGCCGTGGGCTCCCCGCTCACCGCCGCGGTCTACGACGGCCCCGTGGTGTGCGAGTCGCTGGCCATGGCCTCGGCCGACCGGGCCGACCAGGAGCAGGCGCGCACGTTGGTCGCGCAGGCCGGTGAGGTCAACCCGCTCACCGGGTTCGCGCTGGGCGAGGAGCCCGGGGGCGACGTCAGGATCGCGATGGCCTTCGAGACCGACGACCAGGCCCGCCGCAACGCCGACTCACGAGCCGAGCTCGCGGCCGGTCCCGCTCCCGGGCAGGGCGGCAGCTTCCCCGACCGGTTCCGCCTCGACCGCGCCAGCGCGACCGGGCGGGTGGTCACGCTCGAGGTCACCCCGGCCCCGCGCGCGTCCGTGGTCTCCGACCTGACCAACGGTCCGGTCCTGTTCGCGACCTGCTGAGCCGACGGCAGTCCGGTCCGCGCCCGCGGGCGGGATGGTCCCTGCGGGCGGACGGGGTCAGACGAAGCGGCGCAGGCGCAGCGAGTTGGTGACGACGAAGACCGACGAGAGCGCCATCGCGAGCCCGGCGACCATCGGGTCCAGCAGGCCGGCCGCGGCCAGGGGCAGGGCGGCGACGTTGTAGGCGAAGGCCCAGAACAGGTTGCCCTTGATCGTGGCCAGGGTGCGGCGGGAGAGCCGTACGGCGTCCGCCGCGACCCGCAGGTCGCCGCGCACCAGGGTCAGGTCGCCGGCCTCGATGGCCGCGTCCGCCCCGGTCCCCATCGCGATCCCGAGGTCGGACTGCGCGAGCGCCGCCGCGTCGTTGACCCCGTCGCCGACCATCGCCACGACCCGACCCTGCTCCTGCAGGCGGCGGATCACCTCGACCTTCTCGGCGGGCAGCACGCCGGCGATCACGTCGTCCGGCTCGGTGATCGCGACCTCGGCGGCCACCGCCCGTGCCGCACGCTCGTTGTCGCCGGTGAGCAGCAGGGGCCGCAGGCCGAGGTCGCGCAGGCGGCGCACGGCCTCGGCGGCGCCGTCCTTGACGGTGTCGGAGACGACGACCACCCCGCGGGCGCTCCCGTCCCAGGCGACCGCGACCGCGGTGCGACCGGCCGCCTCGGCCACCTCGACGCGGGCGGCGAGGTCCGCGGGCAGCGCGGCACCGCGTGCGGCGAGCAGGCTCGGGCGGCCGACGAGCGCCTCGCGGCCCTCGACGGTTCCGGCGACACCGAGGCCCTCGAGGTTGGTGAAGTCGCCGGGGGCCACGGGATCGGGCCAGGCCGTGGCGACGGCCCGGGCGATCGGGTGCTCGGAGGCGGACTCCAGGCCCGCCGCGACCCGGCGTACCTCGTCGGCGGACTCCCCCGCCGTGGCGTGCACGGCGACGAGCGCCATCGCGCCGGTGGTCACGGTGCCGGTCTTGTCGAGCACGACCACGTCGACGCGTCGCGTCGACTCCAGCACCTCGGGTCCGCGGATCAGGATGCCGAGCTGCGCGCCGCGGCCGGTGCCGACGAGCAGCGCGGTCGGCGTGGCCAGGCCGAGCGCGCAGGGGCAGGCGATGATCAGCACGGCGACGGCAGCGGTGAAGGCCGCGGTCGGACCGCCGCCGAGCAGCAGCCAGGCGGCCAGGGTGAAGAGGGAGGCGACGACGACGGCGGGCACGAAGTACGCCGAGACGCGGTCGGCCAGGCGCTGGGCCTGCGCCTTGCCGCTCTGCGCCTCCTCGACCATCCGCGCCATCCGCGCGAGCTGGGTGTCCGAGCCGACCCGGGTGGCGCGCACGACGAGGCGACCGCTGGTGTTGAGCGTGCCGCCGGTGACGGCGTCGCCGGCCCCGACCTCGGCGGGCACGGGCTCGCCGGTCACGAGCGAGGCGTCGATGGCCGAGCCGCCCGACTCGACCTCGCCGTCGGCGGCGACCTTCTCGCCGGGCCGGACCACGAACCGGTCGCCGACGACGAGCTCGCCGACGGCCACCCGCTCCTCGCGGGCCTCCCCGCCGGCGGCCGGGCGCAGGACGGCGACGTCCTTGGCGCCGAGGTCGAGCAGGGCGCGCAGCGCGGCGCCGGCGCGGCGCTTGGACCGCTTCTCGACGTAGCGCCCCGCCAGCAGGAACGCCGTGACGGCGGCCGCGGTCTCGAGGTAGACCGTCTCGAGGCCACCGGAGCGGCTGACGGTGAGGTCGAAGCCGTGGCGCATCCCGAGCCGGCCGGCGTCGCCGACGGTCAGGGCGACGACCGACCAGAGGTACGCCGCGCTCACGCCGACCGAGACCAGGGTGTCCATCGTCGTCGCGCCGTGGCGCAGGTTGACCGCGGCGGCGCGGTGGAAGGGCCAGGCGGCCCAGGTGACGACGGGGGTCGTGAGCACCAGCGAGACCCACTGCCAGCCGGTGAACTGCCACGGCGGGACCATGGCGAGCGCGACGACGGGCAGCGCGAGCACCGAGGCGAGGACCAGCCGCCGGCGCAGCGCAGCCAGGGCGGCCTCCGCCACGGCCTCGGGGTCCTGGTCCGGATCGCTGCCCACGTCGGGGCGCGGCGGGAGGGTGGCGGCGTACCCGGCGGCCTCGACGGTGGCCAGCAGGTCGTCGGTCGAGACCGACGCCGGGTGGGCGACGGTGGCCTTCTCGGTGGCGTAGTTGACGCTCGCTCGCACGCCCTCGAGCTTGTTGAGCTTGCGCTCGATCCGGTTCGCGCACGAGGCGCAGGTCATGCCGCTGACGGCGAGCTCGATCTCGCTCAGCCGGGCGCCGGCCCCGGAGCTGGTCCCGGGACTGGTCCCGGGACTGGTCTCGGAGCTGGTGTCGGTCACGGTGACGACCTCACGCGAGCGCGTAGCCGGCCTCGGTCACGGCCGCCTCGACCCGCTCGCGCTCCAGCGGGACCTCGCTGACGACCATGACGCGCCCGCCGTCGAGCGTGACCTCGACGTCCTGGACGCCGTCGATCTCCTCGATCTCCTCGGTGACGGACGCGACGCAGTGCTCGCAGGTCATCCCGGTGACGGTCCAGGTGCTGGTCTCGGCCATGGGGTTCTCCTCGTTGCTGGTGCGGCTGGGCGTGGGGGGTCAGGACTTCACGAGGCGGGTGATCGCGGCGAGGGCCTCGTCGACCTTGACCCGGGCCTCCTCGTCGCCCACCCGGGCGGCGTCGACGACGCAGTGGTTGAGGTGCTCGGAGAGCAGCCCCAACGAGAACGACTGGAGCGCGCTGGTCATCGCGGCGACCTGGGTGAGGACGTCGATGCAGTACTGCTCCTCCTCGACCATGCGCTGCAGACCGCGGGCCTGGCCCTCGATGCGGCGCAACCGCTTGAGGTAGGCGTCCTTGTCGTGCAGGTAGCCGTAGGTCACGGCGGCAGGCGTCTCGTCCATGCTCCCAGGGTACCCCGGTGGGGTATCCAACCCCAGGCGTGCGGTGGTCGCCGACCTCAGGCGTCGTCGCCGAGGATCCCCAGGATCTGGTCGATCTCGTCGGGGCTGAGGTGTTCCTCGGCCTCGCTCGCCGCGATGATCAGGTTGGTCGTGAGCTCGACCTCGCCGAGGAGGTCGACGTCCTCGAGGGTCACGTCGAACTGGTCGTACACCTGCGTCTCACCCCCCGGTCGATGTTCGGGCACCGTCATCGAGGCCCCCCTTCCGCCGGTACCAATCTACCTGCGTCGCGCGATCGGTGAACCCCACCCATCCACCGGACCGGTCCACCGGCGACCCGTGGGACGCGAACGAGGCCCTACCCGGATCGGGTAGGGCCTCGTCGAAGAAGCGATCGGTGCGTCAGACCGGACGTACGTTCTCCGCCTGGGGACCCTTGGGCCCCTGGGTGACGTCGAACTCGACCTTCTGGTTCTCGTCGAGGGACTTGTAGCCCTGGACCTGGATCGCCGAGTAGTGCACGAAGACGTCGTCGCCGCCGTCCTCCTGCGCGATGAAGCCGAAGCCCTTCTCAGCGTTGAACCACTTCACGGTGCCTTGAGCCATTGCGCTCAATCCTCTTTCGTCGGTGCGAGAGCCGCCACCTCGGCGACCCACCTCAGATGCGGTGACACGTCGCTCCGACCCGTGGGAGACCACGAAGCAGAAACGCCGCTGGATCACAAACTCCATTGGCGTCAGACCAGCTGGAACTTTGCACCTGTTGCAGGTCAAACAGTACCAACCCCGGCCGGCAAAGCCAGGAATCGGGGCGTCGGATTGTGGACGACCCGCGCCGGGTGCCTGTCGTTGAGTAGCCGAACTCATGACGGGCCCTGCCCGCGCCCGCCACGCTGGTCCTGCGTGGGCACGACGGCCCACCCGCCACCCGACCCGCGAGCCCGACCGACGAGGAGCCCGAGCGTGCGCCGCTACGCCGATCCGACCCGCTGCCCCGACTGCGACGCCGTGCTCTCGGGTGACCCGACGTGCCCGCGGTGCCGCATCCCGCTCGGTACGCCGGCCGGCGCAGCGCTGTTCGAGGCGCTCAGCGCGGCCGACCGGGAGCTCGCCTGGCTGCGGGCCCACCGCACGCCGCTCCCGGCAGCCGCGGTCGCGCCGGTCCCGGCGATGGCCGCCACGGCGGTGGGTCCGAGGGCGTACCGCGAGGCGTCCTACGACGAGCCCGCCGGCAACGACCCTTCCCTGCCGTCGACGCCGTCGTCCCCCTCTCCGTTTCCCCCTCCGTTCACGTCGTTCCCGGCGCGGTCACCCAGGCCGGATGGCGGACGCTCCGGCCTGCGCGGCGCGAGCGTGCCGCGCGTCCTGCTGACCCTGAGCGTGCTGTCGCTGCTGATCGGTGCGGCGGTGTTCATGGCGGTCACCTGGAGCCGGATCGGGATCGGCACGCAGACCGCGATCCTGCTCGCCACGACCCTCGCCGCGGGGGCGGGCAGCCACCTGCTGCACCGCCGTGGGCTCCGCGCCGGCAGCGAGGCGCTCGTGGTCATCACGGCAGGTCTCGCCGGCCTCGACGCGCTGGGAGCGGTCTCGGCGGGCTGGTTCGGCTCGGGCCGCTCGGGGCTCTTCGGCCTCGCCGTCGCGGGTGGCGCGGTCGCCGTGGTGGGTGTCGTGCTCGGGGCCGGCCAGCGTGGCGCCGTGGACGGACAGGAGGAGGGACAGAGGGCGCGCCGGCCGGCGCCGCGTGGGCGCCGTCGGTGGCAGCGCAGCTCGCGGCGGCGGTGGGACTGCTCGTGGCGACCTGGTCGGCGGTGGCGATCCACGACGCCGACCGCATGGCGCTCACGCTCGCGGTGCTGGTCCAGACCGCCGCCGCCACCACGGCGGCGTACGTGCCGGCGCGGGTGGTCCGGATCCTGGGCGCGACCGGGGCGGCGCTCGCCTGGGGCGCGCTGGTCGTCGTCGGTCTGGGCGCGGCCGTCTCAGGTGGCCTCGACGGTGGCGACCTCGGCGCGGGCGCCTGGTTCGGCGGCGACGCGCTCGCCCTGGCCGGGGCCGTCGTGCTCGCCGTCGCGACGGCGCACCTGCCGCGGGCCGCGGAGGGGCTGCGACGGACGGCGGCGGCGCTCGCGGTCGTGATCGCGGTGCCGGTCGTCACGATGCCGGCCCTGGACAACTCGTTGCTGGCCTTCGAGGCCTGCGTGCTCGGCGCGCTGGCGGTCGTCGCCGCGGGACGAGTGGTGCTGGCGCGCCGCGTGCCGGAGACCGCAGCCGCTCCGGCGCGACGGCGCTGGCACCGGGCGCTGCTCGTCGGCGCAGGTGTCGGCATCGTCGTCGTCGCGCTGCCGACACTCCTCCTGGGGCTGCTCACCGCCGGCGCGTACGCCGCGTGGACGGCCGTCTGGAGCGTCGGCCCCCTGGCCTCGCTGCCGCTGCCCACCGAGATCGACGCGACCCTGCTCGAGTCGACGACGGTGCTCGTCGTCGCGCCGGTGGTGCTCGCACTGGCAGGGGCCAGCCTCGCGACGCGCCCCGCCCCGCTCGCCGGCCGGGTCCTCCGGCTCCGGGCCGTCGCGCTCGGCGGGCTCGGCGTCGCACCGGCGACGGCGTACGCCGCGCTGCTCGGCGCCCCGGTCGTGGCCCTGGCCGGCGCCTGGGTGCTGCTCGCCGCGGGCCTCGGCCTCGCGACCCTCACCCGGCGCCTGCCGGTCCTCCTCGGCGCGCCCCTCGCGCACGTCGCCCTCGGTCTCGCCCTGCTGCTCTCGTTCCCGTCCGCCGCGGTCGGGGCCGGCGTCCTGGCGGCCTGGGTGGTGCTGGTGGCGGCCGGGGCCTCCCGCAGCCTCGCGAGCCGCTCGACGGGTGCGCTCGTGCTCCGTACGGCGGCCGCGGGGCTGCTTCCGCTGGGCGCCGCGATCAGCCTCGCGGTGCACTCCGTGGTCACCGCGGCCGCGCCGGCCACCCTCGTCGCGGCCCTGGTCACGCTGGTCGCGGGCCTGGTCGGGGTGCTCCTGCGCCCGCGAGCGGTCTCGGCGCTGGTGCGCCGGGCCGGCGTGGTCGCGGCCGGCGTCCTCGCCCTCGCCGGCACCGCCGCGGCGGTCGCGGTCGGCCTGGGACTGGTCGAGCACCTCGCGCTCGCCTACGCGGTCGCCGGTGGTGCCGTGCTCTGCCTCGCGGCGGCGACCACCCTCGTCCCTGCCCGGGACGAGGCGGGGAGCACGGAGCTGATCGGCTGGACGCTCGGAGAGCCGCTGCGCTGGCTCCTCGTCGCGGCGGCGGGGGCGGTCGCGCTCGCCGTGGCCGGCGCGGTCGTCGCGGGCGCCGTCCTCCAGGTGCCCTTCAGCGAGGGCTGGTGGACCCGGTTGCCGGTCGTGCCCGGCGAGTGGGTCGCCACGATCCCGATCACGCTCGCCTTCGCCGCCCTCCTCGCTGCCGCGGAACCCGTCCTGCGCGACGGCACGGGGGTCCTCGGCCGGCACCGCCGGCCTGTGCTCGCGGTCGCGGTCGGCGCCGGCCTGCTCGCGGCGACGGCCCTCGGTCTGCCCCGGGTCGTCCTCGTCGGGCTCCTGCTCCTCGCCGGCGCGGGTCTGACCGCGAGCCTCGCGGTCCGGCGTACCTCCCTGCTCGGCGCCGGGTTCCTCGCCGGTGCCGCTGCCACCGCCCTGGCCTCCGAGGTCGTCCTCGCGGTCGCCACCACGGTCGCCGCGCTCACGTGGGCGGGCGCCGACGTCGTACGCCGGCGGGGCGCCGACGCGACGCCGTCGGACTCCTGGCCCGGCGCCGCCGCGGTCGTCTCCGGGTCGCTGGCGCTCGTGGTGTCCTCCGACCTGGTCGGCCTGCGCCTGGTGTGGTCCGCGCTGCCCGTCCTGGTGCTGGTGGCCGGGCTGGTCGCTCTCGGGGCGTGGTCCCGACGCGTCGACCCCGTCCTCGAGGCCGCGGCCGCGGCCAGCGGACTCGCCGCGGTGCTGTTCTCGCTGGCCGTCGCGGTGGCCGCCGGTGACCCGGAGGAGCTGAACCTGGTGGCCTCGGTGCTCCTGGCCGTCGGTGGCGCCGTGGTCTCGGCGCACGCCGTCAGCCACTCCTCGCGTCGCCGTGCGGGCTGGATCGGGTCGGTCCTGGTGGCCGGCTCGACGTGGTTGCGCCTGGTCGACGCCGGGATCGACGTGCCCGAGGCCTACACGCTGCCCTCCGCGCTGGGCCTGCTCGCGTTCGGCCTGTGGCGGGTGCGGCAGGACCCCGACGTCTCGACCCGTCGTGCGCTCGGCCCGGGCCTCTATCTCGCGATCACGCCCTCGCTGCTCGTGGCCTGGACCGACCCGGACTCCGGGCGGGCCGCGCTCCTGCTCGTGGCCTGCCTGGTCCTCGTGCTCCTCGGCACCCGGCTGCGCTGGTCCGAGCCGCTGCTCGTCGGCGCGATCGCCGGCACGGTGATGCTGCTGCGCGAGGCCGCGCCGCTGCTCTCGGGCGGTCCGCAGTGGATCCCGTTCGTGCTGGCCGGGCTGCTGCTGGGCCTGGTCGCGCTGACCTGGGAGGCCCGCACCGCCGACGTACGCCGCGCCGCCGCCTACCTCGGCCGCCTGCGCTGAGCCCGGTCTGCCCGCACTAGGCTGGCCGCCCGCGTCGGGTCGCCCGAGCGCGCACCCGGGCCTCTAGCTCAATGGCAGAGCTGAGGACTTTTAATCCTTAGGTTGTGGGTTCGAGTCCCACGGGGCCCACCGCCGAGGTGCCACCGGTCGTCGGCCCAGGTGCCCTTCATCGATGCTCGAGGTTCCGGCCTCCGTCGGTCGGCGCGCGTCAGCCGCGGTCGTCGGACGGGGCCGTCGGGCAGGATGCGGGCCATGAGCGAGACGAGCAGCGAGACATCTCCGACCTCCGGCGCCGAGCTGGTCCACCTCGACGTCGCCGACGGCGTCGCCACGATCACGCTGGACTCCCCGTCCAACCGCAACGCGCTGTCGCGGCGCCTGGTCGAGGACCTCCTCGCGAACCTCGACGCGACCGAGACCGACGACGACGTACGGGTGGTCGTGATCGCCGCGACCGGCACGGTCTTCTGCTCCGGAGCTGACCTGAGCGAGGCCTCCACCACCGGGATGGAGCAGGGCGCCCGCACCATCGTCGAGATCCAGCGCCGGATCATCGCGCACGCCAAGCCGGTCGTCGCGCAGGTCCAGGGACCCGTACGCGCGGGCGGGATCGGGATCGTCGCGGCCGCCGACGTCGCGATCTGCGCCGAGGCGGCGACGTTCGCGCTGACCGAGGTCAAGCTCGGTCTCGCGCCGCTGGCGATCTCGCTGAGCGTGCTGCCGCGGATGACCTCGCGCGCCGCCGCGTGGGCGTGCCTGAGCGGGGAGACCTTCGACTCGGCCCGAGCGGCGTCCTGGGGCCTGGTCACCCGCGCCGTGCCGGCCGACGACCTCGACGCGACGGTCGCCGAGACCTGCGCCGCGCTCGCCACCGGGTCGCTCCAGGGCCTGCGCGAGACCAAGAGGCTGCTGGCCCGCGACCTGCTGGAGCGCATCGACTCGCGCGGGGACGAGCTCGCGGCCCTCAGCGCCGAGCTGTTCGGCTCCGAGGAGGCCAAGGAGGCGATGACCGCCTTCCTGAACCGACGCCGCTAGCAGGACCTGCGCTCTCGACCCGCAAAGACTGCGCTCTCGACCCGCAAAGACTGCGCTTTCGGCCGACCATCGCCGGCACCCCGGCTCAGCGGTCGGCGGTGGCCATCCCGCGTTCACCGGCGTCGGTGAGACGGGCCTCCTCGGCCGCCTGGGCCTCGAGCTCGGCGCGACGGCTGGTCGCCATCAGCGCCGAGGCCGCTTCGTAGGCGCCCGGTTCGGAGACGAGGTCGGTGGCGCCGCGTTGGAGCTGGGACAGCGCGTTGCGCCCGAAGATCTGCTGCTCGGTCGAGACCCGCTCGGAGCGGCCGCGCCCGAGGAACGAGACCGACCAGTGCATCACCGCGGTGATCCGGTTCTTGAAGCCGGTGAGGTAGACGATGTGGACCGCCAGCCACATCAGCCAGGCGATGAAGCCGGTGATCCGGATCCTGCCGACCAGCGCCACCGCACGGAAGCGGCTGATCGTGGCCATCGAGCCCTTGTCGAAGTAGGAGAACGGCTTCTGGGCCGGCTTGCCCTTGACCCGGCCGTCGATCTCCTTCGCGGCGTACTTCGCACCCTGGATCGCCACCTGGGCCACGCCGGGGAGGTTGTCGAGAGCGATCATGTCGCCGACCACGAACACCTCGGGGTGCCCGGGCAGCGTCAGGTCGGGGTTGACCCCGATCCGGCCGGCGCGGTCGAGCGGGGCGCCGCTCTGCTCGGCCAGGGTCTGGCCCAGCGGGCTGGCCTGCACACCGGCAGCCCACATCTTCGCCGACGACTCGATCCGCTCGGTGCTCCCGTCCTTGTAGGACATCAGCAGGCCGCGCTCGTCGACGTCGGTGACCATCGCGCCGAGCCGGACCTCGACGCCGAGCTTCTCGAGCTCGGACTCGGCCTTCTCGCCCAGCTTGGCACCGAACGGCGGCAGCACCTGCGGCGCGGCGTCGACGAGCACCACGCGAGCATCGCGGGTGTTGATGGAGTGGAAGTCGCGGCGCAGGGTCCGGTGCGCGAGCTCGGCGATCTGACCGGCCATCTCGACCCCGGTCGGTCCGGCCCCGACGACGACGAAGGTCAGGAAGTGGTCGACGTCCTCACCCTTGGCCGCCGCGACCTCGGCCATCTCGAAGGCCCCGAAGATCCGTCCGCGCAGCTCGAGCGCGTCGTCGATGCTCTTCATCCCGGGCGCGTGCTCGGCGAACTGGTCGTTGCCGAAGTAGGACTGGCTGGCGCCGGCCGCGACGAGCAGCGAGTCGTACGGCGTCACCGTCTCGCGCCCCAGGATGTGGTGGGTCACGGTGCGCGCCTCGAGGTCGACCCCGGTGACCTCACCGAGCAGGACACGGGCGTTGTCCTGGGCGGAGAGGATCTCGCGGGTCGGCGGTGCGATCTCGCCCTCGGAGAGGATCCCGGTCGCCACCTGGTAGAGCAACGGCTGGAAGAGGTGGTGGCTGGTCTTGGCGATCATGGTGACGTCGACGTCGCTGCGCCGTAGCGCCTTGGTGCCGAAGAGGCCGCCGAAGCCGGAGCCGATCACCACGACACGGTGGCGACCGTCGGGGTTCGCCGCGGCGACCCGGTCCTCGCGGGGCAGAGCGTCGGGACGGCTGGTGCTGCTCGGGGTCATGCCTCCAGTGTCCTCCTCCAGCGAGCCACCTGCCACACCACGACGGCATCGGTTCGCTCACACGACGTGCGTCGTCCCCGTCTCGCCCGCTAGTCAGGCGGCCCGGCAGCGACCACCTGTCGAGAGATCTGACGAATCGCTGTCGCAACACCACCCTGACGAGGTAGATGTATGTCCAGCTCCCGATCTGCTCCCGCCATGCTCCCCTCTTCCCCCCGAGGTAGCACCCGTGTCGACCACTGACCCCACGCTCAACCTGGGCCCTGCCCCCCACGGTGTGCACGAGGCGCGCCAGTGGGTGATCGAGCGGCTCGCGGTCCTCGACCGGCCCGACCTCGCCGAGTGCGCCGAGCTCGCCGTCTCCGAGCTGGTCACCAACGCCTTGCTGCACGCCACGCCCCCGGTCGAGATCACCATCGGCGGCACTTCCCAGCACCCCCGGATCCAGGTACGCGACGCCTCCCCGGTGCCGCCCCCGATCATGGTCGTGGAGTCGTGCCTCGACGACGAGCTGCTGACCTTCGGACGCGGCCTGTGCCTGGTGGCCCGCAGCGCGGTCGCCTGGGGCGCCGACGTCGACGAGGGCGGCAAGGTGGTCTGGTTCGAGCCCGCCACGGACTTCGCTGAGGAGGCCGGACCCGAGGGGGTCGTGACCGGGGACTCCGAGCTGGTCCGGATCCTCGAGGACGACGACCAGTGCGCCTTCCGACTGCTCGGCGTGCCGTGGCGCTCCTACCTGGCCTTCCAGCGTCACTACCGCGAGCTGCGTCGCGAGGTCCGGCTGCTCGCCCTGGCCCACGAGGCGGCGTACCCGATGGCACGCGACCTCGCCAACCTCTTCGGCGCCCTCGAGGGCCCACTGTCCGAGGGGCTCGACGTACCGGCGACCCTCGCGCCCCCGCAGACCCCGGGCTCGGGAGCCGTCGACGGCCGACCCGGCACCGCTGACCTGCTGGTGTCGATGTCGCTGCGGGCCGCCTCGCAGCTCGACCGCTTCGGGGAGCTGCTCGTTCTCGCGGACGCGTTCTGCCGCGAGGAGCAGCTGCTCTCGCTGGCGCGCACGGCGGAGCAGGAGCGCTTCCAGCGCTGGTTCCTGGGCGAGTTCGTCCGGCAGTCCGCCGGCGAGCCCCCGCAGCCGTGGTCGCCCGACCCCCACGCCGTCGAGGCCCACCGCACCGGCACCTAGCATCGCCGGGTGACGACACCGGCCCCACGGCTGCTGCTCGCGGTGGCCGTCGGTGGTGCCGCCGGAGCCGCCGCGCGCTACCTGCTCGGTCTCGCCGTCCCCGACGGGTCGGGCTTCGCCGCGACCACGTTCGCGATCAACGTGGTGGGTGCGTTCGCACTGGCCGCCCTGCCGGTCGTCTCGGCCGTACGCCGCTCCGCGACGCTCAGCGTCGGGCTCGGCACCGGCGCCCTCGGCGGCTTCACCACCCTCTCGGCCACCTCCGAGCAGGCCCGCGGCCTGGTCGCCGACGGCCGCACGGGACTCGCGGCGACGTACCTGCTCGCCACGCTCGGCGCCGCCCTCGTCGCGGTCGCGCTCGGGGCCCGGTGGGCCGGGGCGGCCCGCGAGCAGGCGCTGCGTGAGGAGGGCGACCTGTGAGCACCCCCGTCCCCGACGGCGTGGTCGACGTCGTGCTGGTCGCCCTCGGTGGCGGCGTCGGCGCGAGCCTGCGCTACCTCGCCGGCCACCTGCTCGACCGCGACGTGCCCTGGGGCACGGCGGCGGTCAACGTAGCCGGCTCCCTGCTGCTCGGCGTGTTCTCGGCGCTGGCGCTGGGCGGTTCCGCCAGCGCCCTGCTCGGCACCGGGCTGTGCGGGGCGCTGACGACGTACAGCTCGTTCGCGGTGCAGAGCCACCACCTCGGGGCGCGGCGCGGCGCGGCGTACGCCGTCTCGACGATCGCCCTCAGCCTGGCGGCCTGCGCGCTCGGCTTCGCGATCGCGTCCTAGCCCCACCCGAGCTCGTGGAGCCGGTCCTCCTCGATCCCGAAGTGGTGGGCCACCTCGTGCAGCACGGTGACACGGACCTCCTCGACGAGCTCCTCGCGCGTCGAGCAGTGGGCCAGCAGCGGGCGGCGGAACACGAAGACCCGGTCGGGCAGGCCGCCCGGGGCGTCGAACGTGCCCCCGGCGATGCCGGCGCCGTCGTAGAGCCCGAGCAGGTCGTCGGGCTGGTCGGGCGGTGGTGCCTCCTCGACGAGCACCGCGAGGTTGCTCACGCGGGCCGCGAGCTCGGTGGGGATCTCGTCGAGCGCGCGGTCGACGAGGCGGTCGAACTCCTCGGGCGAGACGTCGAGCGGCACGCCCCCATCGTGCCCGGGACGCACAAGAGCCCCGGACCAGTGGTCCGGGGCTCTGCGATGGCGACCCCGACGGGACTCGAACCCGCGGCCTCCGCCGTGACAGGGCGGCGCGCTAACCAACTGCGCTACGGGGCCAGGTGTGCTGCATGCTCCGGCGCGCCCTCGACGGGCCTCGCAAGCGAAGCGATCGGAACTCTAGCCCATGGTCCGGGCTGCTCCCAATCGGGTCCCGCTCCGGCATCCCCCCGGCCTCGGACGGCACCCCCAACGGGATTCGAACCCGTGCTACCGCCGTGAAAGGGCGGGGTCCTGGGCCGCTAGACGATGGGGGCCAGGTGGAGCACATCCTAAGCACCTCGGGTAAGGTGCTGCTCGCTCGGGCAGGTAGCTCAGTCGGTACGAGCGTCCGCCTGAAAAGTGGAAGGTCGGCGGTTCGACCCCGCCCCTGCCCACGAGCGCGTCAGGTCGCTGACCTGCGCGAAGGCCCCCATCGAGACCGGTGGGGGCCTTCGTCGTCCCGGGGGTGCGGCCGCACGCCGCCCGGACGCACGCAGGCGGGCCGCCCGAGTGGGGGGCCCGCCTGGTGGTGGTGCGCGGACTAGTTGCCGAAGTTGTCGGTGAAGTCCTGCTGGCACTGCGCCTGCGCGTCGGTGTCGCTGCCGGCCTGGTTGAGACAGTCCTGGAGGTTCTTGGCCGAGTCGCTGTTGAGGAACAGGGCACCGGCGACGATCAGCCCCACGGCGATCAGCAGGCCGAGGACACCGAGGACCAGGCCGGTGATGGCCATCCCGCGACCCCCGGCCGTGCCCTTCTTGGCCTTCGAGGAGGCGATCGCGCCCAGGACGATGGCGATCAGGCCGAGCAGGATGCCCCCGACCACGGTCCAGGAGAACAGCAGCGCGAAGATGCCGACGATCAGCGCCGCGATGGCCAGGCCCTTGCCTCCCTTGTTCTGCGCTGGCTGTCCGTAGGCGTAGCCCTGGTTGCCCTGGGGCTGGCCGTAGGGGTCGGGCTGGCCGGACTGGTCCGAGGCCCCGTAGGGGTTGGAGGGCGGCGGGGTGCCGTCGTTGCTCATCATGACTCCTTGGTCGTCGAGTGCGGACCACACTCTCGCGTGCCGGCACCCTCCGGTCCACCCACAGGGGCGGCGTGTCGTCAGGCGACCTGCCCGCGGCGACCGGCGCGCGCCGCGTCGGCGTCCGCGCGCGCCTGACGTACGGCGGATCGCGGGGTCGGTGCGAGGGTGCGGTCGATGCGGGTGCGCATCGTGCTCAGGGAGTCGACGACGTAGTTCTGCCGGACCCGCCACGGAGCCCGGTCGCCCTGGCGCGGGAAGGCGTCGATCGAGCGTTGGACGTAGCCCGAGGCGAGGTCGAGCAGCGGCCGCTCGGTCAGCGGGCGGTCCGGCTGGGGGACCACCGCGGCGTGGTCGTGCTCGCCCATCCAGCCGAGCACCTTGGTCACGAGGCGGTGCGAGAGGTCGGCGCGCAGCGTCCAGGAGGCGTTGGTGTAGCCGATGCAGAGCGCGAAGTTCGGCACCCCCGTCATCATCGAGCCCTGCCAGACCATCTGCTCCGAGAGCGGAACCTCCTCGCCGTCGACGTGCAGGGTGATGCCGCCGAAGGCCAGGAGCTGGAGCCCGGTCGCCGTGACGACCACGTCGGCGGGGAGCACCCGTCCCGAGGTCAGCCGGATCCCCCCGGGCACGAACGTCTCGATCGTGTCGGTGACGACCTCGGCGTCACCGCGGCGGATCGCCGCGAACAGGTCGCCCCCCGGCACCGCGCACAACCGCTGGTCCCACGGGTCGTACGTCGGGGTGAAGTGCTCGGCGACGAGCTCCTCGTCGCCCCCCAGGTGCTGGGTGGTCATCTTCAGCAGCAGCGCCCTGGCCTGACGGGGGAAGCGCTGGCAGAACTGGTAGAAGGCCGTGGTGAAGGCGATGTTCTTGCCCCGCGCGAGCCGGTGGGCCAGCGAGGCGGGCAGGTGCTCGCGCAGCCAGTCGGCCTGCGCGTCGCGGCTCGGCACCGCGCTGATCCAGGTGGGGCTTCGCTGGAGCATGGTCACGTGCTCGGCGGCGCCCTCGCCGGAGGCCATCGACGGCACCAGGGTCACTGCCGTCGCACCGCTGCCGATCACCACGACGCGCTTGCCCTCGTGGTCGAGGTCCTCGGGCCAGAACTGCGGGTGCACCACCGTCCCGCCGAACGCCTCGATGCCGGGGAAGTCCGGGGCGTAGGTCTGCTCGTAGTCGTAGTAGCCCGCGCAGGAGTAGAGGAAGTCGCAGGTCAGTGCCTGCTCGTCGCCGTCGCGCAGCACCGTGAGGTGCCAGCGCGCCTCGGCGGTGGAGAAGTCGGCGGCGACGACCTTCGCGCCGTAGCGGATCCGCTCGTCGACGCCGTGCTCGGCGGCGGTCTCCTGGATGTAGCGCAGGATGCTCGGCCCGTCGGCGATCGCCTCCGGCTCCCGCCAGGGGCGGAACTCGTAGCCCAGGGTGAACATGTCGGAGTCCGAGCGGACGCCGGGGTAGCGGAACAGGTCCCAGGTGCCTCCCATGACCTCGCGCGCCTCGAGGACGACGTAGTCGAGGTCGGGGGTCTGCGTCTGCAGGCGGTAGCCGGCGCCGACCCCGGACAGGCCGGCGCCCACCACGACGACGTCGACGTGCTCGGGCAGGGGGGCGCGATCGGTGCGGGTGCTCACGCCGCCATCCTGCGTGGCCGACGGTCGCCGCACCACCCACCCGGGGTGGTCCGCGGCCGGGGGAAGGATCTGCCGCCGGGCCGGGTTGGCCCGGAGACCCAGCCGATCCACGAGAGGTCCCGATGAGCACCCGCACCACGCCCGCCGTCACCAGCAGCGCTCCCGGAGGCATCGACGAGCCGTCCGCCTTCGTCGACACCGAGGTCGAGGTCGACCCGCCCGCGGGCCACGACCTCCTGGTCGAGGTCCGCGCCGTCTCGGTCAACCCGGTCGACACCAAGGTCCGGGGCGGGCTCGGCACCGCGGACGAGGCGAAGGTCCTCGGCTTCGACGCCGCGGGGATCGTGGTCGAGGTCGGCGACGCGGTCTCGGACTTCGCCGTCGGCGACGAGGTGTACTACGCCGGGTCGATCGCGCGGCCCGGCTCGAACGCCGGTCTCCAGCTCGTCGACGAGCGGATCACCGGCCACAAGCCGACGACGCTGGACTTCGCCGAGGCCGCCGCCCTGCCGCTGACGGCGATCACCGCGTGGGAGGTCCTCTTCGAGAAGCTGCGGGCCGACCGGGACTCCACCGGCACGCTGCTGGTGATGGGCGCCGCCGGCGGTGTCGGATCGGTGCTCATCCAGCTGGCGCGCCGACTGACCTCGATGACGGTCGTCGCGGCCGCGTCGCGGCCGGAGTCGCGGGCCTGGGCCGAGGAGCTGGGCGCCCACCACGTCGTCGACCGCGCCGACCTCGTCGCCGAGGTGGGCCGCGTCGCCCCGGACGGGGTCGACGCGGTGTTCTCGCCGTACTCGGCCGGGCATGGTCGAGACCTACGCCGAGGTGATGGCCGTGCGCGGCCAGGTCGTGGCCATCGACGAGCCCGAGGGGCTCGACACGCTCCCGCTCAAGGACAAGTCGCAGAGCTGGCACTGGGAGCTGATGTTCACGGTGCCGCTGGCGCTGCCCGAGAGCCGCGCGCACCAGGAGCTGCTCGACGAGGTCGCCCGGCTGGTCGACGCCGGCACCCTGCGCACGACCCTGCGTGAGCGGATGGGCCCGCGGGACGGCGCCACCCTGCGCGAGGCGCACCGCCGCCTCGAGAGCGGCGAGACGATCGGCAAGGTCGTGCTCGCCGACTGAGGGAGGGGGTGGGGGTTGCCTCACCCCGACCCGCACGGCACCGTGACAGGCGCCACACGATCCAGCACCACCGAGCAGAGAGCAGGACAGATGAGCGACTACCAGGTGACCAACCCCGCGACCGGCGAGGTCGAGCGGGAGTTCGACACCGCGACCGACGCCGAGATCGCCGACGCGATGGAGCGCTCGCACGCGGCGTACCAGTCCTGGCGGCGCACCGAGATCTCCGAGCGTGCGCAGATCCTCCAGCGCGTCGCCGACCTCTACGAGGAGCGCAGCGACGACCTCGCGCAGATCATCGCCCGCGAGATGGGCAAGCGGGTCGTGGAGGCCCAGGGCGAGCTCAAGCTCGTCGTGTCGATCTTCCGCTACTACGCCGACCAGGGCCCGCGCCTGCTGGCCGACGCGCCGCTGGACCCCGCGATGGGTGGTGAGGCGGTCGTGCGCAAGGACTCCGTCGGGCCGCTGCTGGGGATCATGCCGTGGAACTTCCCCTACTACCAGGTGGCCCGGTTCGCGGCGCCCAACCTGATGGTGGGCAACACGATCATCCTCAAGCACGCCCCGCAGTGCCCCGAGTCGGCGCTCGCGATCGTCGACATCTTCGCCGAGGCAGGCCTGCCCGAGGGCGCCTACCTCAACGTCTTCGCCACCAACGACCAGGCCGCGGACATGATCGCTGACCCCCGCGTGCAGGGCGTCTCGGTGACCGGCAGCGAGCGGGCCGGCTCCGCCGTCGCCGCGACCGCGGGCAAGCACCTGAAGAAGGTCGTCCTCGAGCTCGGCGGCTCCGACCCGTTCATCCTGCTCGACGCCGACGATCTCGGGAAGGCCGTCAAGGCCGCCGTGGTCGGCCGGATGGGCAACGCGGGCCAGGCCTGCAACGGCTCGAAGCGGATGATCGTCGTCGACGAGCTCTACGACGACTTCGTCGAGCACTTCACCGCCGCGATGTCCGGGCTGACCCCGGGCGACCCGACCGACGAGGCCTCCGACTTCGGTCCGCTGTCCTCGGAAGGTGCGCTCACGAACCTGCTCGAGCAGGTCGAGGACGCGGCGTCCAAGGGCGCGACCGTGCGCACCGGAGGCAAGCGCGTCGACCGGCCCGGCTCGTTCATGGAGGCGACGGTGCTCACCGACGTCACCCCGGACATGCGCGCCTACACCGAGGAGCTCTTCGGCCCGGCCGCCGTGGTCTACAAGGTCAAGGACGCCGCCGAGGCCGTCGAGCTCGCCAACGCCTCGCCCTTCGGGCTGGGCGGGGTCGTCTGGAGCTCGGACACCGAGAAGGCCGAGCAGGTCGCCGACGCGCTCGAGACCGGCATGGTGTGGATCAACTCCTCGCAGGGCTCCGCGGCCGACCTGCCCTTCGGGGGCACGAAGCGCTCGGGCGTGGGTCGCGAGCTCGGGCCGTACGGCATCGAGGAGTTCATCAACAAGAAGCTGGTCTACTCCCCGAAGAAGCGCTGAGGCCCCCCGGCCTGACGCAGCAACGCCGCGGACCGGTGTCACCTGGTGACACCGGTCCGCGGCGTTTCGCGCGGGGGCAGGCTCAGCGGCGCAGGCCGCCGACCTCGACCCGCGGAGCCGAACCCTGGCGGCGGTAGTCGGCCTGCAGGGCGCTGGTGCTGCGACCGAAGCGTGCGACGGCGTCGGCCATGGCGTCGGAGAACTGGTTGATCGCCCTCATGTTCACGTTGCCGACCGTGTCGCAGGCCTGGTGGTAGCAGGCGTCGTACGCCTCGCCGGCCGTGCCACCGAAGCGGGCCGCCTCGCGCTCGGTCTTGATGCCCTCGGCGCCGCTGAAGAGCCCGCCGGCCGGGATGCCGTTGGCGATGAACGGCCCGTAGTCGCTGCGGCCGTTGAACTCGGTCGGCGCCGAGCCGAGCTCCGCGCGCCGGAAGTGGCGCTGGAAGACCTGCTCGATCGCGGCCGAGCCGGCCGGGCCGACAGGACCGCCGCCGGACCCGTCACCGTCGTAGACGAACCGGGCGAAGTTCGGCGAGCCGACCATGTCGAAGTTCAGGTACAGCCGGATGTCCGCGAGCGCGGCCGGGTTGTCCTCGAGCAGGTTGTTCACGTAGTAGTCCGAGCCGATCAGGCCCTGCTCCTCGGCTGCCCACCAGGCGAAGCGGACCTGGTTGCGGTTGGCCGGGCTGACGCCGCCGAGCTCCTCGGCGATGGTCAGCAGGGCGGCCGAGCCCGAACCGTTGTCGTTGATGCCGGGTCCCTCGGGGACGCTGTCGAGGTGGGCGCCGGCCATCACGACGTTGCCGCGGTTGCCGCCGCGGGTCTCGGCGATGATGTTCCAGGTCCGGGCGCTCTCGGAGACGGCGTCGACGACGACGCGCGCGGAGGTGTCCACCAGCGCCTGGGCGGTCGCGAGGCTGAGCCCGAGCGCCGGGACGTAGTCGCCCGGCCCGCCGAGGGTCCCGGCGACCGGGCCTTCCTCGCCGGTCGTGCCGCGGTTGGACACGAGCACGGCGGCCGCGCCGGCGTCGCCGGCGTTGGCGACCTTCTGGGCGAACGAGCAGGTCCCGCGCTGCACGAGCGCGATCGCGCCGGCCGGGAAGCCGGCGAAGTCCTCAGCCTCGCAGCCGCTGGTCGAGGTGTCGCTCGGGGTGAGGTCGGTGTCGACGGCCACGACGTCGCCGGTCACGTCGCCCGAGCCGGAGTAGGTCATGGTCACGAAGTCGTCGGGTTCGGCGTACTCCGTCGCGTCCGGGGCGACCTGGCTCAGCGACGCGGGCGAGAGCTCGCGGAAGACGTCGACGGTGAAGGGCTGCACCTGCGGGCGGTAGCCGGCGTCGCGCAGCGTGGTGACGATGTAGTCGCGGCTGTCCCGGAAGCCCTCGGTGCCGACCACGCGGGTGCCGTCGTTGGCCTCGGCGATGGCCTGCAGGCGCAGCAGGTGGCGGCGTACGGCCTGCGGGGTCACCGCACGCTGGAGGCGGCGCGAGGCCCGGTCGGCCCCGGTCCGGGCCCTCCGGGGAGCGGTCGCCGGGGCGGCACCGACCGCAGCGGCGGCAGCCGTGGTCCCGGTGGCGGGTGCCGGCGCCGCCGAGGTCGGGCCGCCGGGCGCGACCAGGGCGGCGAGGCCGACACCGAGGACGAGGGGCGCCGCGGCGAGGCGGCGAGGACGAGAGGTCGACAAGGAGGTCTCCGAGGGTCCGGGGCCGTCGCACCCGAGTGCGCGACGACGGTGCGCAGACCCTAGGAGAGGTGTGACCTGGGGCACAAGGAGGACCAAGGTCCCGGTGTCATCCGCCGTGCGAGGCGACCATCCCGCGGTGCATGACCCGGTCCCCGACGACGCCGTCGTGGTCCGCGCGGTGCAATACGCAGGCGTTGTCCCAGATCACGACGTCCCCGGGCGCCCAGGCGTGGGCCAGGGTGTTCTGGGGCCGGGTGGAGTGCGCGAGCAGGGCGGTGACGAGCTCGGCGGACTCAGCGGCGTCGAGGCCGCTCACCGCGGCGCAACGCTTCGGGCTGGTCAGGTAGAGCGCGGGACGACCCGTCGCGGGGTGCGGTCGCAGGACCGGGTGCTCGGCCTGCGTCTCGTCGTCGGGCCCGAGACCGTCGACGCCGGTGACGACGTGGCGGATCGTGCGGCCCTCGACCCTCGCGCGCAGCTCGGCGGGCAGCGTCGCGGCGGCTGCGACCTGGTCGGTGAACTGGGTCGCACCGCCCTGCTCCGGGATCGCCACGGCACGCAGCGCGGTGTACGCCGGCGGCTCGGCGACGTAGGAGGTGTCGACGTGGAAGTTGCTCACCGGCGCGACGTCGCGCCCGACGTTGCTGATCAGGTTGAGGTCCGGGTAGCCCTCGAGCGCGGTCTCACCGGTGGTGAAGGTGAGCTCGCCCAGGCTGCGCAGGAACGCCAGGAAGTCGTCGTCGTCGATCTCCTGCCCGGGCAGCACCGCGACCCCGTGCTCGGCCAGCATCGCGCGGAGCGCGTGCGCGAGGTCGTCGAGGACGTCCGGCTCCGCGCCGGCGAGGTCGACACCGGTCACGCGCACGCCGAGCGGCGAGAGGATCTCGGTCTTCAGGGTCGTGGTCATGCTGGTCCTCCTGGGGGCCGGTGGGTGGCGGCGCTGACGCCGAGGTCGAGGAGCTCGGGCAGCTCGATGCCGCTCGCGCGAGCCATCACCGCCACGACGCTGCCGCGGGCGTAGGAGCAGTAGAGCCCCGCCTCGAGGAAGTGCGGCACCCCCGCGGGGTCGACCCGGAAGTCGAAGAGCCCGTAGTGGCGGCACCCAAGGGCGTCGTAGGCCGCCAGGGCGCCCTCGTGGACCGCGGCGGTGATCGGGTCCGGCGTCTCGCCGGGGCCGGCCGGCGGCAGGATCCAGGCGTGCTCGGCGTCCTTGGCCACCAGCCGCAGGTCGCCCCCGTCGCTGCGGGCGAGCTTGTCGGCGCGGTCGCGCACGGGCTTGCTCGCGGCGTCCACGGCGTACTCCTCCAGGGGCAGGCAGACCAGCTCGCCGCGCACGTCGAGGACCCCGCAACGGACCTCGCGGCCGAGCTCGACGTAGGACTGCACGAGCGCGCGGCCGGCACTGTCCTCGGCCGCCGCGGCCGCGACCGCGGCGTCCCAGCCGGCGTCCTCGCCCGCGCGCAGCAGGGTCAGGCCCAGGGAGTTGTCGCCGTCGACCGGCTTGACGACCACCGGCAGCTCGAGGGGGCACGGCTCGCCCGGTGTCAGGACCGCGGACTCGGGCACAGGCACGCCGCGCGCGGCCACGACGGCGCCGGCCCGCGCCTTGTCGGCACCCAGCGCCATCACCTCGGGACGGTTGCCGACGTAGGCGAGGCCGAGCAGGTCCAGCAGCGCCCGGTAGTGCGTCATCCCGGGCAGGCAGAACATCTGCGGCACGGCGACGTCGACGCCGAGCCCGACGACGTGGTCGAGCGCGGCGGGCAGCGCGAGCGCGGGGGCAGCCTCGATCGCGGCCGGGCTCAGGTCGGCGGGGAAGCGCCAGGTGCCGTCGGGGCTGACCCAGGCGACGTGGGAGGTGTAGCGCTCGGGGTCGGCCGTCGCGGCCAGGCAGTCGGCGGCGTAGAGGCGCGAGACGTCGGCGTAGAAGTCGCTGACCGCGGAGCCGGCCAGGTGCAGCAGCGTGCGCATCCCCTCAGCGCTGGTCATCAGTCCCCCGCCGGCTCGACGAGCTTGCCGATGTTGAGGTCGACCTTGAGCCAGGGCCGCAGCCGGAGGGCGTTGGCCAGCAGCAGCGAGGGCACGTGCACGTGGTGCAGCATCCAGAACGGCCACGGGTCGTCGACGTCGAAGACCGCGTCGGTGCCACCCAGCAGCACGCGCAGGTGCTCGCGTCGGCGGGCCGGGTCGCCCGCGTGGCGCAGCAGCTGCCAGAGCTCGTGGTAGGTCCACCGGGTCGGCCGACCGCCGAGCGGCGGCTCGAGTGCACCCACGGAGTCGGGGAGGTCGTCGAGGTAGGCGGCCGCGAGCCGCGGGTCGCCCGCGAGCAGGGTGATCGCGGAGTGCGTGCGCGGGTTGCACTCGATCCCGTGGACGACGCCCCGGTCGTCCTCGATGAAGTCGAAGGACAGCTGGCCGGTCAGCCCGCCCTCGGCGACGAACCGCTCGACCCAGGCGCGGATGCCGGGGTGCTCGACCTGCTCGTAGGTCAGCTGCCAGGCCGAGGAGCGGCAGCAGATGAAGACCTGGAGGCGGCCGTCGCGCACGGTGCCGTGCGTGCAGTACTCCGTGCCCTCGATGAACTCGGTGAGGACGAACGGCTGCTCCGCGGAGATCGGCAGGGCGCGGACGTAGCGCTCGGTCTCCTCGGGCGTCGGGCGCGGCAGCCGGGTCAGGTCGAGGCGCTGCACGGGGTCGTAGGGGATCGACTTGAGGATGTAGGGCCGGGTCGCGCTCGAGAAGTCGAAGTCGAGGACCTGCTGCGGGTCGGTGATCCGGCGCGTGTCGGGCACGGCCAGCCCGAGCGCGGCGGCGGCCTCGGCGAAGCGGTGCTTGTCGTCGACGCGGTCGAGGTCGGCGGGGTCGAGGTGGACGACCTCGCACCGCTCGCCCAGCAGCACCTTGACGTCCGCGTCGTGCGCGCTGGCGACCGGGCTGGCCACCGGCACCCACACGTCGACGCCCTCGGCCTCGACGACGGCCAGGACCGCCTCGGCGTACGCCGGGTCGGCGGCGTCGGGCACCACGTGGAAGGCGTCGACGGCGCGCGAGAACCGGTGCCCGGTGAACCGGTAGCGCGCGGACTCGACCAGCACGACCCGGTGGCCGGCGGCGTGGAACGCACGGGCCAGCACCAGCGCCTTGGTCATCTTGCCGCCGGAGAGCAGGACCGTACGCCGTCCCGTCGCCGGGGGCGGGGGTCCGCCCGGGCGCACCGCACGAGCAGCGAGGGCCAGCCCCGTCAGGACGGTGTCGACGGGCAGCGTGGCCTGGAGCAGGGCCAGGGTGCCGGCCGTCCGAGCCAGCGTCGCTGCCGCGCGTCGTACCGCCGTGGGCACGGCCTCAGGCCCGCCGGACCAGGGTGAGACCGTCGCGCAGCGGGAGCAGGACCTGCTCGACCCGCGGGTCGTCGACCAGGCGCTGGTTGACCTCGGCGATGGCCCGGGCGTTCTCGGACATCGAGGCGGCCTCCGCGGTCCAGGGCTCGCCCTGGAGCAGCGTGTTGTCGAGGCACAGCAGCCCGCCGTCGGCGAGGAGACCGGCTCCGGCTCCGGGGGCCGCGCCGAGGACCGCGTCGACGTAGGCGGCGTACCCCGGCTTGTCGGCGTCGACGAAGACGAGGTCGAAGCTCTCCCCCGCCTCGGCCAGGGCCGCGAGGGTGTCGGCTCCCGGGCCGACGCGGACCTCGATCCGATGCCCGGCCGGTGACGCGGCGAAGGACTCCTGCGCGAAGGCGGCGACGCCGGCGTCGAGCTCGCAGGCCACGACGCGGCCGTCCTCGGGCAGCGCCTCGGCGAGCGCGAGGGCGGAGTAGCCGGTGAACATGCCGACCTCGAGGACGCGCCGGGCGCCGGTCATGCCTGCGAGGAAGCGCAGCACGACCCCCTCGACGTGGCCCGAGAGCATCTCCTGCTCCAGGGCGGGCCCACCGGGCTCACGGCGTCCGAGCCAGTCCTCGGCGGCCGTCCGCTCGTGCAGCGCGGTCAGGGCCGGCGACTCCGGAGAGGTGCAGGCGGCGACGTACGGGTCGAGGCCGGCGACGAGCGCCCGGGCGCGGGCGAGGTCGGCCCGGACCTCCGGGTCGGCGGCGACGCCGGAGGCGGCCGGGTCAGCAAGGCGTGACTCGACGGACTCCAGCAGCGCGGCGGCGATCCCGAGCGGGGTGACCGGGCGAGGACCCGCGGCGACCGGCGCTGCCGTGCTCACGAGGTGCTCACGAGGTGCTCACGAGGCCTCGGCGACCGCGTCGGGCAGCTCAGGCACCTCCGGGCCGTGCGACTCCGACCGCGTGTACTGGTCGATGCCCTGACCCCCACGCGGGTACCCGGCGGCGACCCGCTTGTGCTCGGCCAGGATCTGGACGAGCTCCGCGACGTCGAGGTCGTTGACGAAGTGGCAGGTGCCGATCGGCCTCGGCACGGCGGCCCGCAGCCGCCCGTCGCGGGTCTGGAGGATCGAGGCGGTGGCCCGCTCGAGCAGCTCGGGGGTGAACCACTCCGAGTCGATCGCCAGACCCATCGCGGAGAACAGGTCGAGCACCCGGTCGCGGTCCTCGGTGGAGAGGTAGCCGCGCTGCTCGGCGATGGTGGCCGAGAAGGCCATGTCGACGCTGATCGCGTGGCCGTGGAACAGCGGCGGGTCCGGCGCGAGCTCGAGCGTGGGGCTCCAGGTGTGGCCGTAGGCGATCACCCGGTCGAGGTCGAGCTCGTGCAGGTTGGGCACCTCGAGCTCGAGCATCGTGTGGATCGCGTCGTAGGTGATCGACTCGGAGACCTCGCGCAGGTGCTCGGCGTCCTCGGCGTAGCCGAAGGCGGTGGCGAGCAGCTCCTCGCCGTACTTCTCGAGACGCTCGAAGATCCCGACGTGGGAGACCGTGGCGATCTTGATGATCTCGGCGATGCCGTTGCGGACCTGGTCGGTCGGCAGCGTGCGCAGGAGCGAGAAGTCGAGGAGCACCTTCGAGGAGGCGTGGTAGGCGCCGAGGCGGTTCTTGTACTTGCCGTGGTTGGCGCCGACCTTGATCGAGACGCTGGCGTCGATCAGACCGATCAGCGTGGTCGGGATCCGGACGTAGCCGGTGCTGCGCTTGTAGGAGGCGCAGGCGAACCCGGCCACGTCGGTGGTCAGCCCGCCCCCGACGACGAGGACCTGCTCCTTGCGCAACAGACCGAAGTCACCGAAGGCGTCGACGATCTGCTCGAGGGTGCGCAGCGACTTCGCGGTCTCGGCGATGCGGACCTCGACGACGTGCAGGTCGATCCCGTGGTGGGCGAAGTACGCCGCGATCCGCTCGCCGTGGAGCGCCTGGACGGTCTCGTCGATGACCATCAGGCAGCGCCCGAACGCGGAGAAGCAGTCGGCGAGCTCGGTGCCGGCGGGGTCGAAGACCTCGGGCACGATCAGCAGCGAGTAGTCGATCTTCTCGTAGGCCTCGACGTGGAAGGCGTTCCCGGTCGCGGTGAGCCGGCTCTGGGGCAGGTGCTGGGGCAGGTGCTGGGGCACGTCCCGGGGCACGTCCTGGGTCTCGGTCATGATCTGGGCTCCTCCGGCCGCGCTCAGGCCTGCTGGCCGAGCAGGTCGCCGAGCGAGATCGTCTCGACCCGCGCGTCGGCGGCGCTGAAGTCGTGCTCCGCGGTGTTCACGTTGGGGAAGGCCACGCAGCGCACGCCGGCGGCCTGGGCGGCCTGGACGCCACCGACGTTGTCCTCGACCGCGACGCAGGCCGAGGCCTCCTCGCCGAGCTGGGCCAGGGCGAAGGAGTACGCCGCCCCGTCCGGCTTGGGCGCGTCGACCATGGTCGAGTCGACGAGCAGGTCGAGGTCGAGCATCGGGACGTGCGCGGCCATCGCGGCGGTCAGCGCGGCGACGTTCTCCGGCGAGGTGGTCGTGACCAGCGCGACCTTCACGCCCTCGCGGCGGGCCTCCTCGATGGCCGCAGCCACCCCGGGCCGGGGCAGGAGCTCGGCCTCGGCGAGCTTGGCGCGGAAGATCTCCGACTTCGTGCGGTGCACCGCGTTGACCTCGACGCTCTCGCCGCGCTGCGCGGCGTAGTCCTCGATGCGGCCGCGACCGCCGTTGGCGGTCAGCAGGGAGCGGTACTCCTCGGTGCCCCACTGCCAGTCGAGGTCGTGCTCGGCGAAGGCCTCGTTGAAGGCCTCGCGCTGGAGCTCGGAGGTATCGGCGATGGTGCTGATGGAGCCGAACAGGATCGCGGGCATGGTGGAGACGTCCGATCGTCGAGAAGGCGAAGATGACCCGGCAGCCCCGAGGGGGGCGACCGGTGCATCTGACGCTGCCAGGACGGACAAGGCCCGGGATCACCCCTTGGGTCAGCCGGGGTGTCCGGCACTGTCTGACGGCGGCGCTGACGGCGGTGTCGATGGCTCCGAGACTGGTCCTGGTCCTGGTCCTGGTCCTGGTCCTGGTCGCGGAGAGCAGCCCGTGCGCCGCAGCAGAGCGTGGCGCCGCGCCTCCCCGTCCGCGGTCAGTGCGCGGAGAGCCGCTCGTTGACCCTCCGGGTCAGCCAGCCCGGCGAGAACCGGGAGCCGAGGGTGAGCGCCTTGGCGGGCAGCCCGACCGGGAAGTGGACCTGGTGCAGGACCTGCTGGGCCCGGCTCGGGTGGGCGGCCTTCCAGATCGCCTCTGCGATGCCCTCGGCGGTCAGCCTGATCCCGAGGTTGGTCGTGGTGCCGGTGGTCAGGTCGGCGGTCATCGCGGTCTGGACGAAGAGCGGCCACATCGCCACGACGCGGATGCGGTGCGGCGCCCACTCCAGGTCGAGGGCCTCGGTGAGGCCGCGGACGTAGAACTTGGTGGCGCTGTAGTTGGCCAGCTCGGCCTGTCCGTAGATCGCCGAGGCCGAGGAGAGGTTGACCACGCAGGCGCCGCCGTGGGCGGCCGCGGTCGAGCGGAGGTGCTCGAAGCCGGTGTGACAGCCGTTGAGCACGCCCTTGACGTTGACGTCGACCTCGCGGTGGTGGCCGGCGAGGTCGAGGGACTCGAAGTCTCCGCCGCGCAGGATCCCCGCGTTGTTGACCAGCACGTCGAGGCGGCCCGTGCTCTCGACGAGCTCGCCGAGCCGGGCGGCGTACTCCTCGGCATCGCGGACGTCGAGGTGACCGGTGTGGATCTTCGCGCCCAGCGCCTCGACCTCACCGGTGAGCGAGGCGAGCCCGTCGGCGTCGATGTCGTAGGCGCCGACGCTGTAGCCCCGGCGGGCGAAGACGAGGGCGGTGGCGCGGCCGATCCCGGCCGCAGCACCCGTGATGGCGATGGTGGGAGCGCTCATGGGTAGTTCCTACCAGTCAGTAGCCCCCGGTGGGCCGAACCGTGGCGCACGCGACATCGGCTGCGCACCGCGGCGGCCCGGCCCGACCGGGTGACCGGTCGCCTTCGCCGGGTCGGCGAGGATCGGCGCATGCCGGAGCTGCCCGAGGTCGAGTCCGCGCGCCAGGTCATCGAGCGGTCGGCGCTGGACCGGGTGATCGTCGACGTGGACGACGCCGACACCTACGAGTGTCGCCCGCACCCGCCCGGCGAGATCAGGTCGGCCCTCGTCGGACGCCGCCTGACGGCGGCGCACCGGCGCGGCAAGCTGATGTGGTGCTCCACCTCGGGCGTGGACGGCGACGCCGACCCGGGTCCCGTGCTCGGCCTGCACCTCGGGATGGCCGGGCGGATCCTCGTCAGTGCGGGCACGTCGGACGAGGCCGACGAGGGCGGCGACTACCAGGGCAGCGGCGGGGGCCAGGGCAACGGCTCGCGCACCGCCCGCAAGCCGGAGTGGTACCGGTTCACGATCGACTTCGAGGACGGTGGACAGCTGCGGCTCCTCGACAAGCGCCGCCTGGGCAGGGTGCGCCTCGAGCCCGATCTCGACGCGCTGGGGCCGGACGCCGGTGAGATCGACCGCGACGAGTTCCGCGAGCGGATCGGCCGGGGGGACACGGCGCTCAAGGCCCGCCTGCTCGACCAGTCGGCGATCGCCGGGATCGGCAACCTGCTGGCCGACGAGGTGCTCTGGCAGGCCTTCCTCAGCCCGCAGCGCCCGACCAAGGACCTCGACGAGGACGAGCTCGACGAGCTCCGCCGCAGGCTCCGGACGTCGCTGCGTCGCGCGATCGACCGCGGCGGCGTGCACACCGGCGAGATCATCGACCACCGGCACGCCGGTGGCCGCTGCCCCCGCTGCGGCGCCGAGATGCGCCGGGCGACGGTCGGCGGTCGGACGACCTGGTGGTGCCCGGACGAGCAGGTCTGAGCCGGCTGCGCGCGCCGCGGTTTCCCAAGGGATGCAGGCGACTGCTCACTTACCGGCGCGGATTCGCCACGGGGAGCGCCGGTTCGCCGTCATCCCTTGGGAAACCGCGCGGGGGCTCGCCCCGCGCCGGCGCAGGGTCTCAGTCGGCGAGCGCGCCCATCGGGTCCCAGGCCGGCAGCACGACCGGCTCCTGGTCGAGCGCGCCACGCAGCTCTGCGGGCAGGGCGTCGCGGCGGCAGGCGATCTCGAAGACGTACTCGCCGAACCACGAGTCGTTCATCGTCCAGAAGCCCTTGTCGGCCTTGTCGGTGCCCCAGGAGTTCTCCACGCGCCAGCGCCGCGGCGTACGAGCCCCGTCGGGACCGTCCACGACGTCGACGCCGGTGAGCAGCATGGCGTGGGTCATCGCGGTCGCGTGGTGGTGCAGCCGGTCGGCCTTGGTCATCGTCGAAGCGGTGCCGTAGAGCGCGTCGTAGTCGAAGAGCGAGGCATCCCAGTAGCCGTGCTCCATCTCGCGCATCGGGTCGACGTCGCAGCCGAACCAGACCGGCTCGCCGGCCTGGCCGTCGCGACCGACGATGGACTCCATCGCAAGCCGCTTGAGGACGTCCATCTCGACGTTGAGGTAGACCACGTCCGGCCCGTCGACGACGTTGCCCAGGTGCTCGACGGTGAAGGTGCGGCCGTACGGGCTGGACTCGCGGGGGTCGTGGACCAGGCAGACGTAGTCGTCGACCGGGAGGGTGACGTAGCGCTCGGCGAACTCCTGCGGCGTGAGCTCGCCGTCGCGGTGGAACCCCTTGTCCTTGTCGCGCCACTGCCAGCTGAAGGTGGTCGGCGGGGTCCCGAGGTGCAGGCACAGCATCTGGTGGACCACGCGCAGGGTCTCGTCCTTGGCCTGGCCGAGGGCGGCGGCGTCGTCGCCCGCCGCAGCGCGGGCCCGGAGGTCGCGGGCGGCCTGGCGCAGCACCGTGGAGAGGTCACGGTTGAGCTGGCGGGTCGAGGACGACGAGACCGTCTCGGGCATCGCCGACTGCGGCACCAGACCATGCTTGGCGATCAGCGCGAGGAACATGTTCCACTGCCCGCCGTCCTCGGCGGGCTGGCTGAGCAGGTGCGCGACCGTGCGGTCGTCGACGTCGAGGTCGGCGGTGGTGATGACCGACTCGAGCCAGTGGTTGGCCTTCTCCAGCTTGTCCCAGAACAGCGGGTAGTTCTGCGAGAACTCGAACTCCTTGAGCCCGAGCCGCTCGGCGGTGCCGACGCGCAGCAGGTTGAGCCCGGCGAACATCCAGCAGCGGCCGGACTGCTTCTGGTTGGTCGCTGCCCAGTCGTCGAGCTGGTGGCTCATCGAGCGGTCGATCGAGCGCGCGAGCTGGTGGTCGAGCGCGACCTGGTCGACCTGGTTGCGGGTCACGGCGTTCTGCAGGAGGCGGTTGCGCGGCTCCGCGTCGAACTCCTTGGTGAGGCGCTCGACGAGGTCCGGGGTGAGGGATCTGTCCATGCCGGCCACCGTACGTCGTGGATCCGGCGGCGTGGAGGGGTGACGGGCGGGTGACACGCGGGGCTGGCCGGCCCGCTTCCTGCTCAGCGCGGCGACCGGGTCGGTCGCCGACCCGTATCACGCCGTCGGCGCCACCCTCGGCCTGCTCCTCACCTTCCCGCGGACGCGCCATTCGGAGCGGGACCACCGGTGCGGTGTTCGTCGCCTTCGTCGGCGGGTTCGGCCCGGTCAACGGGATCGTCCACGGACCGCTCGCGACGTTCTGGAGCGAGCTGTTCGAGACCCCGCTACCGCTACCCGCGCTCAGCACGCTCTACCGGATCTCGGGGATCGTGGCCTCCGGGCTGACCGATCATCGCGGCGGTGCTGGTCGCCCGGGGGTGGCTGGACGCTGTGGGCCGGTGGCGAGCCACTGCGTCCTCGTCGCCGCGATCAGCCTGGTCGGCGTCTGCCGCGCGAGACCCCTGGGTGCGCTCCCTCGGCACCCGGACCTCGAGAACGAGGTCGTGCCCGCGACCGCGGTAACACCGCGGACACCACCGTGTGACCTGGCGGTGGTGCTCTGGACCACCACCCGGGCGCCGCCCGGGACCCGCGACCTCCAGGAGCCCCCGTGCCCGCAGTCTCCCGCCTCTCCGCCGCCGACCCCGCCGACCTCGGACGACGTCTCGGCTCCCTGCTCGGACGGCGCGCCCTGCTGCGCGCGGGAGCCGGCGGTGCTCTCGGGGGCGGAGCCCTGGCGGCGGGTGCCGGCCCGGCCGCCGCCACCCACGGTCCGGGCGGCCATCACCACGGGCACGGTCAGGGACCGGACGGCGGCCACGGCCGGGTCACGGTCCTCCAGCCCGGCACCGGCAAGGCCCCCGGGCTCTACGTCCCCGCCCGCGCCGAGGAGATCCTCTGGGGTCGTCTGCCCAACCGCACCACCCCGCCCGTGGCCCGCGTCCGCTCCGGCTCGATCGTCACGCTCGACACGATCAGCCACGAGGGGGTGCTCGAGGACCAGGGCCAGGACCCGCGCGGCTACTTCGCCGGGTTCGGCGTACCCCGCCGCCAGGTGCTCGACGACGCGATCGCCGTCGCCGCGCGCGCCACCCACGACGGGCCCGGTCCGCACGTGGTCACCGGACCGATCGCGGTGCGGGGGGCCGAGCCGGGCGACGTGCTCAAGATCGAGGTGCTGCGCCTGCAGCTGCGAGTGCCGTACGGCGTGATCTCCAACCGCCACGGCAAGGGGGCGCTGCCCGGTGAGTACCCCGAGCAGTTCGAGGGCGACCCGGAGGCGGCGCCGTACTTCAACGAGGGCGGCAACATCAGCGTCTTCACCCGCGTCGCGAAGGGCCGGGGGCTGTTGCCGGGCAGCGTCGCGGCGGGCTTCGGGCTGAAGCCGTTCATGGGGATGATGGGCGTCGCCCGCGACACGACCGCGCTGGTCGACTCGGTGCCGCCGACCGACGCCGGCGGCAACATCGACATCAACGACCTCCAGGTCGGCTCGACCCTCTACCTGCCGGTGCAGGTGCCGGGCGCGATGTTCTTCTCCGGCGACCCGCACATGGCCCAGGGCGACGGCGAGGTCGCGCTGACCGCCATGGAGGGCTCGCTGCGTCCGACGTTCCGGCTCACGGTGATCAAGAAGGGCTCGCGCGGGGCACCGTCGCCGGCCTTCGACTTCCCCTTCGCCGAGACCCCGCGGCACTGGGTGCCGATCGGGCTCAGCGACCCCGACGGCCCGGAGGACGGCGGCAACGCGACCAGCCTCGACATCGCGATGAAGGTCGCGGTGCGTCAGGCGATGGCGTTCCTGACCACCGACATCGGCCTCGACGGGCCGGTCGCCTACGCCTACCTCTCGGCGGCCGCCGACTTCCAGTGCTCGCAGGTGGTCGACCGGACCACCGGCATCCACGCGCTGATCCGCAAGGACGACCTCGGCTGAGTCACACGTGACCGGCGAGCTGCGCCATCCGCGCGGTCAGCGCGTCGAGATAGGCGTCGCGCTGCTTCGTGGTGCTCTTGTCGGGATCGTCGAGGTGGCTCGCAGCCGGCAGCACGTCGATGGAGAGCTTGGCGGCACCGGCGAGGGCGCGCAGCTCGTCGAGCCGGTCACCGAACGGCGTACCGCTGCCTGGCGAGTAGGAGCGCACCACGTCGTCCACGTCGTCGGCGAACAGGTCGGCCTTGGTCACCACGACCACGAGCCAGGTCGGGCGCTCCCGGCGTACGGCCATGCTCGCGACGCGGTGCGCCGTCACCGTCCAGTCCTCGAGC
Organism: uncultured Actinomycetota bacterium; assembly: GCA_963740745.1. Lineage (GTDB taxonomy): Bacteria > Actinomycetota > Actinomycetes > Propionibacteriales > Nocardioidaceae > Nocardioides. Next base: position 338,476 of record CAVUFK010000001.1, on the reverse strand, counting down.
TCGGCAGCGAGCTGCTGCTCGCGGGTGACGTCGGCGGCGCCGGTCGTGCCCGCCGTACGCCGTCCGGTGGCGTGGCCGTGCGCGACGAGGTGGAGCACGCCGTCGACGGGGTCGTCGTGGAAGACCTCGTCGAGCGCGCCGAGCCGGGTCGCGGCGTTGTCGCCGGGCACGACGCGGAAGCGGAAGCCGCGCAGGCGACCGCCACGGCGTACCCGTCGCTCGAGCACCGCCGAGCCGGACTCGGGCGTGCCCCCGGGCTGGGCGCGCCCGCACAGGTGATCGACCAGCTCGGTCTTGCCGACCCCGGTCATGCCGGTCACGGCGACGGTCGGGAAGCGGTGGGAGAACACGCCGCTGACGCGTTCGCGACCGCGGCTCAGTGCGCCCGGCGCGGGACGGGAGATGCGGGGTCGGGCGGCCACGGCGCCTCCTTGCCTCGGGATGGAGGGCCGAACCTAGCCCAGCCCGTGACGCCAAGCGGCACCTCGACGAGCGATCTGCGGCACCTCGGCCCGCAAAGGTTGCGCTCTCGGCCCGCAAAGGTTGCGCTCTCGGCCCGCAAAGGTCTGCGCTCTCGGCTGCTAGGCGGGGGCGGGGAAGCCGAAGCGGGTGTGGACGCCGGGGCTCCAGGCGGACTGGTCCGGCGGGCGGGAGGCGAGGTCGGCGAAGCCGACGGAGCCGAGGAGGCCGCCGGGGCCGTCGTCGAGGTCGACCTCGACGTCGTGGAGCACCCACGGCTGGTGGGTGTTGGGCACCAGCAGGGTGCGACCCCACCGGCCGGTGTGCAGGCGCCAGCGCGCCGAGACGAAGTCGTCGAGCGGCGTCGGCTCGCGACGGGGTCCGACCGTGACGGCGAGCTCGCTCACGGCGCGCACCCCCGGCCAGCGCAGCTCGGCGGTGTAGCGGTGCACCGCCCCGAGCCCGTCGCGCGCTCCCCCCTCGCCGGGGCTGAGCTCGTACCCCATCCGGGCCCACCGGTAGGGCACGAGCGTGGTGCGTGCCGCCAGCACCACGAGCAGCCGGTCGGAGTCGAGGCTGACGAAGACCACCCCGCGCCGTCCCTGCTCGTCCACGGAGTACAGCCGGACGTTGGTCTCCAGGAACGTGCCCGCCCACGGCACGCTCGTGCGCGAGCCGAACCCGGCCCCGACCATCCGGAACGGCACCAGCCCGACGTACGTCGCCCCCTCGTGCACGTCCGGGCGTACGCCGGCCGGCATCAGGTGCGCGACCCGCTCCGGCTCGACGGCCCAGTGGAGGTAGGTCAGGTCGCACCAGTCCTGGTTCATCAGCACCGGCCCGCGCAGCGGCGGCGCCTGGCGCGAGACGGGCTCGACGGGCTGCATCCTCCGATTGTGCCCGCCGACGAACCACCGCACGGACGGCTCCCCGCTGAGCACGCGTGCTCAACCGGCTGAGCACCGCGACGGGCGCGAGGTGCGCCGCTCCGCTGGCCTACTGGTCGCATGCCTCGCTACGCCGACCCGACCCGCTGCCCCGACTGCCGTGCCGAGCTCCCGCCGTCGCCCCCGTCCTGCCCGCGCTGCGACCTGCCGCTGCGCGGGCCCCTCGCCCTGACCCTGCACGCCACCCTCAGCCGCGCCGACCGGCTGCTCGAGCAGCTGCGCGCGACCAGGTCCACCGACCGGAGCGCCGGGCGGGTCGCCCACCCGTGGGTCAGGGTGCGGGCCCTACGCTGAGCCCTGATCGCACGAGGGACACCTCGACGAGCAAGGGAGCACGACAGTGGAGGTCCCGTCCTGGGTCTGGGCGCTCACCGTCGCCGGCATCGTGGCGATGTTCGTCTACGACTTCTTCTTCCACACCCGCAAGGCGCACGTGCCGTCGCTGAAGGAGGCGTCGCTCTGGTCGGCGGTCTACGTCGGCATCGCGGTGCTCTTCGGCCTCGCCGTGCTGGTCTTCGGCGGGTTCACGATGGGCGGGGAGTACTTCGCCGGCTACATCACCGAGAAGGCGCTCAGCGTCGACAACCTGTTCGTCTTCCTGATCATCATGGGCAGCTTCCGGGTGCCGCGCGAGGACCAGCAGAAGGTGCTGCTCTTCGGCATCGCCTTCGCCCTCGTCGCGCGCACGGTGTTCATCCTGATCGGGGCCAGCCTGATCAACACCTTCGCCTGGGTCTTCTACCTCTTCGGCCTGATCCTGATCCTCACCGCCGGCAACCTGCTCAAGGGCGAGGTCAGCGAGGGCGACCCCCACGAGGACGAGAACGTCATGGTGAAGCTGGCCAAGAAGATGATCCGCACCTCCGAGGAGTACGACGGCGACAAGCTGTTCACCGAGGTCGACGGCAAGCGGGTCCTCACGCCGATGCTGCTCGTCATGGTCGCGCTGGGCCTGACCGACATCCTCTTCGCCCTCGACTCGATCCCGGCGATCTTCGGGCTCACCCAGTCGACGTTCATCGTCTTCACCGCCACCGCGTTCTCGCTGCTGGGCCTGCGTCAGCTGTTCTTCCTGATCGAGGGGCTCCTCGAGCGGCTGATCTACCTCTCCTACGGCCTGGCCGCGATCCTGGCGTTCATCGGCGTCAAGCTCGTGCTGCACGCGATGCACGAGAACAACCTGCCCTTCGTCAACGGCGGCGAGAAGATCGAGGTGACCGAGATCGGCACCGGCCTCTCGCTCGGGGTCATCGTGGTCATCCTCGCCGTCACCGTCGCGGCCTCCCTGCTGAGCCGGAAGGGCCGCGCCAAGACCGCGATCGGCAACGCGCGGCGCCACGCCCGCGACTACCTCGACCTCGACTACACCGCCGACGACGCCGAGCGCGAGCGCATCTACGCGCGCCTCGTGGAGGAGGGCGAGCAGGTCGCTAGCCTCGGGGACGAGTACCGCCGGATGATGCGCGACGAGGAGGAGCTGATGGAGCAGATCGACCGGGCCAGGCAGCGGCACGAGGAGACCGTGGGCGGCGCGGTGAGCGACCCGCGCCCTTGAGCGCCCCTCGCGCGCCCCACCCCCGGCACGGCCTGCCCACCTTCGACGTCGTCGCCCGGTGTCGTCCCGTCCAGCTGGCCCGACCCCTGCCCGACGGTGGTCTGCCCCCTGCGCCGTACGTCGCCGTCGAGGTCGACCTCGACCCTGCCGACTCCCCCGCCCGGATCGGCCTGGCCTCGGGCGAGGTCGAGCTGAGTGCGCACCGGGTGGACGGGCGGGCCTGGCTCGAGCTCACCCGCGCCGGTCGCACGAGCCGGCACGAGAGCCGGCGGCACGGTCGCGCCCCACGCTCGGACGGTCTCGCGCTGAGCCTGACCGGGGACCTGGCCACCGCCTGGACCCGCGACGGCGGGCGCTGGCTGGCCCGCGCCGTGCTGCGCCTCGACGACCGGCACACCCGCGGGCTGGACGCGCCCGACGTGCACGACGAGGCGTTCCTGGGCGGGCTCCAGGTGACCGGCACCCACCACCGCGCCGGCGTCTTCGGCCAGCTCGGGCTGCGCGACCCCCGCCTGGTCAGCCACGCGGACGGCACGCCGTACGTCGAGGACGGGCGGCTCCTGCTCAGCGCGACGAGCGCCGGGCCGGGCGGTTTCGGCACCGGCCACACCTCGCTCTGGGCGCTGGACCCTGCCGACCTGGGCCTCGAGCACCGCGCCGACCTGTTCTTCCGCCGCCCGCCCGGCAGCGGCGCGCGCCTCGGGGTGCTCGGTGACCACGCCACCCACGTCGTGCGCGACGACGACACGTGGCTGGTCGCGACCAGCACCTGGGGCGACTTCGACGAGCAGACCAACCCCCGGGTCTCGATGACGATCGCGCAGGTGGACGGCGCGACCGACCTCCTGCACGGGGTGCACGTGCTGGACACGACGCCCCTGCTCGCGCCGACGACGGGCCTCACCTCGGTCGGCACGTGGGACCCCCACCTGGTGCGCACCGACGACGGCTGGCTCGTGGCCTACGTCAGCGCGCGACGCTTCTTCACCTTCCACCCCGTGCTCGCCCAGGGACCCGACCTCGACTCGCTGTCGGTGCGCGCCGCCGCGTCCCGGCGTACGTCGTGCGAGGGCCCCACCCTGGTCCGCACCGACGCGGGGTTGCAGGTGCTGGCCAGCCACGGTCGTGACGGGCGCCGCGACCGCGAGGGCACGCCCGCGACCTACCCGGTGCTCGACCTCGACCTGCACGAGGTCGGCACCCTCGACGCGCGCTACCCGACCAACCTGCCGTGGCCGACCCTGGCACGCACCGGGGAGGGCCCCGAGGACTGGTTGCTGATCGGCTTCGACGGGACCGCGACCGGCGGACCGCTGCTCGGCTACGGCACCCACGGCGACCTCGTCCTCCAGCGCCCCCGCACCGGCTCCTCGCCCTCGGTCCGCGGGAACGAGCCCCCCTCCCGGTCCGGATGAGTCAGGATGGGGCCGGGAGGTAGCCATGACGTCGCAGGACCACGGTGTGGCGGGCAGCGCGCTCGAGGCGATGCTGAGCGGCCTCGTCGAGTCCAGCAGCGACGCCATCATCGTCCTCGACGGCGAGGGCCGCACCGTCTACGCCAACGCGGCCACCGCCGCGCTGCTGGGCACCGCACCCGGGGACCCGGCGGCCCTCGAGCTGTTCCCGACGGTCGCCCGGTCCATGAACGGCAGCTGGGCACGCCACCTCGAGCACCTGCGCGAGGGAGCACCGGGGCGCACGAACTTCGACCTTCCGCTGCACCGCGCCGACGGGACCCGCGTCTGGACCCTGGCGTCCTGGGGTCCGATCACGCTGCCCGACGGCACGCCGGGCGGCTGGCACCGCCTCGCCGAGAACCCGGGCCGGACCCGGCTCAGCCAGGAGCGCGGGGAGCGACGCCAGCAGCTCGCCGACGCCCACGAGATCGCCCGGGTGGCGAGCTGGGAGTGGCTGCCCGGGACCGAGACGATGACGTGGTCCGACGAGCTGTTCCGGATCGCCGGCCTCGAGCCGGGCGAGTTCGAGCCGACCTTCTCGGCCTCGCTCGCCCTGCTGCACCCGGCGGACCGCCAGTCCGTGCTCGACGACCTCGGTGCCGACCTGGAGCTGGGCGACTCCTTCCACTGGGAGTCCCGTGGCTACCGGCCCGACGGTGAGCTGCGGTGGCTGCGCGGCCTCGGCGTGGTCGACGTCGACCGGGCCGGGGCGGGCCTGCGGGTGCGCGGCATGATCCACGACGTCACCGACCTCGTCCAGACCGCGGCCGACGCCGACGAGGCCCGCGAGCGGCTGCTGATGCTCCAGGAGATCTCCGAGGCCGCCAACCGTGCCGACCGGCTCGACGAGGCCCTCGACGCCGCGTGCGAGGCGCTCCGGCGCCGCAGCACCTGGGCGCCGGTGGCGGTGTTCGTCGCCGACGACGACCGCGACGCGCTGTGGCCGTTGACCGGTCTGGCCGCCGGCCACGGGCAGGAGCGGAACGCCCCGGCCCCCGCGACGGGCGACGGGACGAGCGAGCACGCTGACGGGACGGACGAGACCCGGGAGAGCGACGCCCGGCGACCCGGCTTCCTGAGCACCGTCGCCGTGCCCGACCTCGAGACGACGGGTCGGCCCGACCCCGATCCGGATCTCGCCGAGGTGGCCTGGCACTCCACGCAGGTCCAGGTGCGCCCGACACCCGGCTCGACCGGGCACAGCGTGGTGATGCTGCCGATCGTCCTCGACGGCCGGACGTGCTGCGTGGTCCAGCTGCACGGCGACGAGGACCCGCCCCGGGCCGCGTCACACCGGCTGATGCTCCAGATCGCCGGGCAGCTGGCCAACGTGGCCGCCCGCGAGCGCGACGCGGCCCGGCTGGCCGAGGCGCGCGACGAGGCCGAGCAGGGATCGCGGATGAAGTCGGAGTTCCTCGCGACGATGAGCCACGAGATCCGGACCCCGATGAACGGGGTGATCGGCCTGACCGAGCTGCTCCTGCGCAGTCCCCTCGACCAGCGCCAGCGGACCCTCGCCGAAGCGCTGCGCGGGACCGGCCACACGCTGCTGGCGATCATCAACGACATCCTCGACCTGTCCAAGATCGAGTCGGGCCGGCTCGAGATGGACGCCGAGCCGTTCGAGGTGAGCACGGTCGTCGAGCAGGCGGTCGGCGTCGTGTCGGGTGCGGCCCGCGAGAAGGGCCTCGAGCTCGTGGCGCTGTGCGAGCCCGACCTGCCGTCCGCCTGCGTCGGCGACCCGCTCCGGCTGGGCCAGGTGCTCACCAACCTGGTCTCCAACGCCGTGAAGTTCACCGACACCGGCGAGGTCGTCGTGCACGCCCGGCGCGAGCCCTCGGACCCCTGCCTGCTGCGGGTGGACGTCGTCGACACCGGCATGGGCCTCGACCCGGGAGCCGTCGACTCGCTCTTCGACGCCTTCACCCAGGCCGACCCGTCCTCCACCCGGCGCCACGGCGGCACCGGTCTGGGCCTGGCGATCTGTCGCCGCCTGGTGACGGCGCTCGGCGGGGACATCGGGGTCACCAGCGCCCCCGGCCTGGGCAGCACGTTCTGGTTCACCGTGCCGCTCCACGCCGCCCCCACGAGCGACGGCCCGGTCGAGGACCTGCTGCGTGACACCCGGGTGCTGGTCGCCGACGACAACGACGCGGCCCTGCGGGCGCTGACGCTCCAGCTCGACGCCTGGGGTGCCGACGTCGTGGCCGTGTCGGGCGCCGAGGAGGTCCTGGACGCCCTCGGGTGCGCCGACGCCGCCGGCACGGCGTACGACCTCGTGCTGCTCGACCGGTCGCTGCCCGGCGCCGGGCCGGAGGAGATCGCGCCGGCGGCCGGGCCGAGCAGCCCACCGCTGGTCCTGCTCAACGACGCCGCCCCGGACGAGGCGGCCGAGCCGGCCGGTGACGGCTGGGCCGGCGTGGTCGACAAGCCGGTACGACGCGAGGACCTGCGCCGGACCGTGCTGACCGCGCTGGGACGCGAGCACCTCGTCACGACGAGGGACGGCGAGGACCGGGACGACGCGGTACGGGTGCTGCTCGTGGAGGACAACGCGGTCAACCAGCTCGTCGCGACCGGGCTGCTGGAGAGCCTCGGCTGCCTGGTCGACGTCGCGGTCGACGGCGAGCAGGCTCTCGAGCGGCTGCCGGCGGGCCACGGCTACGAGCTGGTGCTGATGGACTGTCGGATGCCCCGGCTCGACGGGCAGGAGGCGACCCGGCGCCTGCGTCGACGCGAGGCGCTCGGTCCTCACCACGACGACCACGTCCCGGTCGTCGCGATGACCGCCTCGGTCCTCGACGGGGAGCGCGAGCGGTGCCTGGCGGCCGGCATGGACGACTACCTCACCAAGCCGGTCGACCGCGACGCGCTGTCGCGGACCCTGGCGCGGTGGGCCGCCGCGCCGCACCGTCGCCACCAGCTCGGAGCCGCCGTCGACGGTCGGCACCCGGCGACCACGCCCGGGACGGAGGTGCCGATCACCACCGACCCGGAGCTGCTCTACCCCGACGAGGACCCGACCCCCGTGCTCGACTTCGCGCGCGTCGAGATGCTGCGCGAGCTGGTCAAGGACGGCATCACCTTCTTCGACCGCACCCGGGAGTCCTACCTCGAGCGGATCGACCACACCCTCGAGCAGCTGCGCCGCGCGGCGATGGCCCAGGACCACGCCGCGGCCTCCGGACTCGCCCACCAGCTCAAGGGCAGCTCGGCCAACCTCGGCCTGCAGCGGGTCGCCCGCGACGCCGCCGCGATCGACGAGGCGGCGCGCGCAGCCGAGGGCGGGTCCGCGGGAGGCCACGACATCACGCCGCTGCTCGCCGGTCTCGGGGTGAGCGTGACCCAGGCCCGACGGGCCCTGGACTCGGTCGGGCGGACGGCGGCCTCGCGCGGCCCGATCGCGTCCGCCGAGACACCCGGGCGCTGACCCGCCCGCCGGCGGACTCCGTCGGGAGTAGGACCGGGCGAGCCGTCTGCGAGACTGCGAGCGAGCCCGCACACCCTCGCGGGCGGACCGTCTCGGCCCCCTACCCCCGGGGCCGACCGAACACCGGAGGACCCCATGCCCGGCCAGCCCGTCCCGACCGACCCACCCGCCGACCTCCCGGGTGCCACCCCGGGTGAGGACCCGGGCAACGACGTGTTCGCCCTCGGCGCCGAGCACGAGCAGGTCGTGTTCTCCTCCGACCCCGGCAGCGGGCTGCGCAGCATCGTCGCGATCCACTCCACCGCGCTCGGCCCCGCCCTCGGTGGGACCCGGTTCTACCCCTACGCCACGACGGCGGAGGCCCTGCGCGACGTCCTCGCCCTCTCGCGCGCGATGTCCTACAAGGCGGCGCTCGCCGGGCTCGACCTCGGCGGCGGCAAGGCCGTGATCATCGGCGACCCCCGCACCGACAAGACCGAGCCGCTGCTGCGCGCCTACGGCCGCTTCGTGCAGACGCTCGGCGGCCGCTACCACCCGGCCTGCGACGTCGGCACGTTCAGCGAGGACATGGACCTCGTGGCGCGCGAGTGCCACCACGTGACCGGTCGCACCACCGCCCAGGGCGGGGCCGGCGACAGCTCCGTGCTCACGGCGTACGGCGTCTTCCTGGGGATGCGTGCCGCCGCCGAGCACGCGTGGGGCAGCGCCAGCCTCGAGGGTCGCGCCGTCGGCATCGCCGGGGTCGGCAAGGTCGGTCGCCACCTGGTCTCCCTGCTCGAGGAGGACGGGGCGCGCGCCGTCGTGTCCGACGTCGACGCGGTGGCCCTCGAGCGCGTCCGCGACGAGCACCCGGGCGTCCGGGTCGTCGCGTCCACGACCGCGCTCGTCGCCGAGCCGCTCGACGTCTACGCGCCCTGCGCGATGGGCGGCGCCCTGGACGACGCGGTGGTCGCGGCGCTCTCGGCCCGCATCGTGTGCGGGGCGGCCAACAACCAGCTGGCCCACCCCGGGATCGAGAAGCAGCTCAGCGACCGCGGGATCCTCTACGCCCCCGACTACTGCGTCAACGCAGGCGGCCTGATCCAGGTCGCCGACGAGCTGGAGGGGTTCTCCTTCGAGCGGGCCCGACAGCGCGCCGGCGGGATCGAGGCGACCACGCGCACCGTGCTGGAGCGCGCCGCGTCCGACGGCGTGCCCCCGGCCGTGGCCGCCGACCGGTTGGCCGAGCGGCGCATGCACGAGGTGGGACGCCTGCGGGGGATCTGGACGGCCTGAGTGCGAGCGGGCCGCGGAGGAGGCTCAGTCGCGAGGGCGGCCGGAGTAGTCCGACCACTCGTCGGGCTCCTCCGTGGCCTCGTCCTCGCCCTCGTCGCCGTGCAGCTCCTTGGCGAGCGCTCCGAGGTCGGTCTCGTGCGTGCGGTACTTCAGGTCGCGCGCGACCTTGGTCTGCTTGGCTTTCGCTCGGCCGCGCCCCATAGGGTCAGCTCCCTCGCCACTTGGCCGGGGTCGACCTGTGACGGTCGGCACTCCCGGGCGGTCTCCAACGGGTGTTCTGTCGTGGGCCCCACGCTACCCAATGACCCCGCGTCTCTGCACGCCCGGGCGGGGATCCGTGGCGCGTGTCCGTCCACCGACCCCACCGCCTGCCCGGGCAGACGCGGTCTCACCAGCCGGGATGACGTCCCACGAGACGGACCCGGCCGCCGTCGGCGTCGGTCCCGGCCGGCAGGACCTCACCGGCGACCCAGGAGCGCACCCCCTGCTCCTCGAGCAGTCGCAGCGACTGGTCGACGCCCTCGGGAGCGACGAGGGCGACCATCCCGACCCCGCAGTTGAGGGTCGCCTCCAGGTCGGGCTCGGCCACGCGGCCCGCGGTGCGGACGACGTCGAAGATCGGGGCCGGCCGCCAGGTCCCACGCTCCACGGTGGCGCCCAGCTCCTCGGGCAGCACGCGCTCCAGGTTCGAGGCGAGACCTCCCCCGGTCACGTGGGCCATGGCGTGGACTCCGCCCGTCGCGGCGAGCGCGAGGCAGGCCCGGGCGTAGATCCGGGTCGGCTCGAGCAGCTCCTCGCCCAGGGTCCGCCCGAGCTCGGCGACCTCGCGGTCCAGCGTCCAGCCCAGGCCCTGCTCGCCCAGCAGCACGTGGCGCACCAGCGAGTAGCCGTTGGAGTGGAGCCCGCTGGATGCCATCGCGATCACGGCGTCGCCGGGGCGGACCCGGGCGGGGCCGAGCAGCCGGTCGCCCTCGACCACCCCGGTGGCGGCGCCGGCGACGTCGTACTCGTCGGGGCCGAGCAGACCGGGGTGCTCGGCGGTCTCGCCGCCCGCGAGGGCGCACCCGGCCTCCACGCAGGCCTCCGCGATGCCCCGGACGATCGCGGCGATCCGTTCGGGCACGACGCGACCGGTCGCGATGTAGTCGGTGAGGAACAAGGGCTCCGCCCCGCAGACCACGAGGTCGTCGACCACCATCGCCACGAGGTCGAAGCCGATCGTGTCGTGGACGTCGAGGGCCTGGGCGATCGCCACCTTGGTGCCGACGCCGTCGGTGGACGTGGCGAGCAGCGGGCGCTCGTAGCGGGTCAGGGCGGTGGCGTCGAAGAGCCCCGCGAAGCCACCGATGCCCCCGATCATCTCGGGTCGACGGGCCCGCTCGACCGAGGCGCGCATCAGGTCGACCGCGGCCTCGCCCGCCTCGATGCTCACGCCCGCGGAGGCGTACGCCGGGAGGGGGCGGTCGGTCTGGCTCATGGCGGGCTCCCGGTGCTGCGGGTGACGGGCTGGGTGACGGGCTGGGTGACGGGCTGGGTGGGTCAGGGGTTGTTCAGGACCGGCAGTGCCTTGCCGTAGACCGGCGAGGACAGCGACGTCTCGAGCAGGTGCTTGCCGAGCAGGGCCTCGTCGGGCAGCTCCACCGGGTACTGGCCGGTGAAGCAGGCCTGGCACAGGGCCGAGCCGGGCTGGCCGGTCGACTCCACCATCGCCTCGAGGGAGATGTAACCGAGGCTGTCGGCGCCGACGCTGGCGGCGATCTCGTCGCCGTCGAGCCCGTTGGCGATCAGCTCGGCCCGCGTGGCGAAGTCGATGCCGTAGAAGCACGGCCACTTCACCGGCGGGCTGGAGATCCGCACGTGGACCTCCTTGGCGCCGGCCTCGCGCAGCATCCGCACCTGGGCCCGCTGGGTGTTGCCGCGCACGATCGAGTCGTCGACCACCACGATCCGGCGGCCCCGGATCATGTGGTCGAGGGCGTTGAGCTTGAGCCGGATGCCGAGCTGGCGCAGGGTCTGGCTGGGCTGGATGAACGTGCGCCCGACGTAGGCGTTCTTCACGAATCCCTGGCCGAACGGGATCCCGCTCTCCTCGGCGTAGCCAGACGCGGCCGGCGTGCCCGACTCCGGCACCGGCATCACCAGGTCGGCGTCCACCGGGAACTCCCGGGCGAGGCGGCGGCCCATCTCGACCCGCGCCTCGTGCACGCTGCGCCCGGCGATCCGGGCGTCGGGGCGGGCGAGGTAGACGTACTCGAAGACGCAGCCCTTGGGCTCGGGCTCGGCGAAGCGGTGCGAGCGCAGTCCCTCCGAGTCGATGACCAGCAGCTCGCCGGGCTCGACCTCGCGCACCACGCTGGCGCCGACCGTGGCCAGCGCGGCGTCCTCGCTGGCCACGACCCAGCCGCGGTCCAGCCGGCCCAGCACGAGCGGTCGGATGCCCTGCGGGTCGCGCGCGGCGTAGAGCGAGTCCTCGTTCATCCAGACCATCGAGAAGGCGCCGCGAAGCATCGGCAGCACCTCCAGGGCCCGCTGCTCGAGGCTCTGGTCGGGGTGGTGGGCGAGGAGCGCGGTGACCACGCCGGTGTCGTTGGTCTCGGGCTCCTGCGGCTTCAGCGCGATCTCGAGCTCGCCCGCCGCGGTCAGGTCGGCGGCCAGCTGGGTCAGCTCGTGGGTGTTGATCAGGTTGCCGTTGTGGCCCAGCGCGATCGATCCGGCCACCGTCGGCCGGAAGGTCGGCTGCGCGTTCTGCCAGGTGCTCGCCCCCGTGGTCGAGTAGCGGCAGTGGCCGATGGCGAGATGGCCCTGGAGCGCGTCGAGGGTGGCCTCGTCGAAGGCCTGCGAGACCAGCCCCATGTCCTTGTAGACCAGGATCTGGCGACCGTTGCTGACCGCGATCCCAGCCGACTCCTGGCCCCGGTGCTGCAGGGCGTAGAGCCCGAAGTAGGTCAGCTTCGCGACGTCCTCGCCGGGAGCCCAGACACCGAAGACCCCGCAGGCGTCCTGCGGCCCCCGGTCCTGGGGGTCGAGATCGGTGGTGAGCAGGCCGTCGCCGGGGCGCTGGCCGGGACCGCTGAGGAAGGGCACGGGCCCGAGTCTAGGGCGGATCCGACGTCCCCCTGCGTCGCGGGGCGTCGCACCCCTATGCTGGGCAGGTCCGCGCCCGGCCTCGGGAGGCGCGGTCGAGACGCCCTCCGCCACGCCGGTCCCCACGCCGGTCCCCCCGCCGGCCTGCCGTCCCTGCTCGAGGTCCTCGTGCTCAGTCCCGTGCCACCTCCGCCCGACCGGTCACCGCCGGCCGGCGGCATGCGCCGCCCCGGGCTCTCGGGCTGGGGCGACGAGACGACCCGCGCGTCACTGCTGCTGCTCGCTGACGCGCTGCGCCGGACGACCTCCTTCGAGGTGGTCACGATCTCCGTCATCGACGACCAGGGCGTCTGCGAGAACGTCGCGGTCGCGGGGCACGAGGAGGCCGTCGCGGACCTGCTCGGCACGCGCATCCCGCTCTCGCTGCTCAGTGCGCCGCTGGCCGCGGCGGGAGGCTCCGGCCCGCTCCGGCTGGTGCTCGAGCAGGACAACGACCTCGACCCCGGGTGGTTCTGGCTGCCGCAGCGTCTCGCGGACCCGGACGACGAGACCTGGCACCCGCTCGACTGGCTCGCCTTCGAGGTGCGCGACGACCAGGACGCGCTCGTGGCCCTGATCCACCTCGACCTGCCCGCCGACCGGCGCCGCCCCGACGCGGAGCGGCTCGCGGACCTCGAGCGAGGCTGCTTCGTCGCCCGTGGGGCCGTCGTGGCCGCCTGCGAGCGCGAGCGCCTCGCGGCGCAGGCTCGGCTGGCCGAGACCGCCCGCAACGTCGTCCGCGGTGCCTCGGGCCGGCTCGGGGTCCCCACCATCCTCTCGCGGTGCCACGAGGCGATCCTCGAGGGCTTCCGGGCTCGCAGCGTGTTCCTCCAGGTCCTCGACGAGGACGGACGGGCGCGCGGCGGCGACGTCTTCACCGCCGACGGCCGTAGGGCGGAGGTGTCCACCGCCCTGATCGACCTCGCCGAGCGCGACGCCCGGATCGGGTGGGTCGAGCAGCGCGTGGCCATCATCGACGAGCACCACCGTCAGGGCGCCTGGCTCTCGGCCGAGGAGGGTGACCTGGTCATGCCCTTCCTCGAGTCCCGCGGCCTCTCCTCGATGTTGTTCGTGCCGATCGGGGTGGCCGAGACCTGCCTGGGCAGCATGGCCCTGACCCGGCGACCCGGCGACCCACCGTGGAGCAGCGCGGAGCTCGAGACCGGGCTCGACATCGGCCACGACCTCGGCCACGCGATCCGCGAGGCCCGGGCGCACCGCCGCGAGCAGGAGCTGCTCACCGAGCTCCGCGAGATCGACGCCTACAAGAGCCGGTTGATCGCGACCGTCTCCCACGAGCTGCGCAACCCGCTGAGCGCGGTCAGCGGCCACCTGGAGATGATCCGGGCGACCCACGACGAGCTCCCCCGCGACGTCGAGCGCTCCCTCGAGGCGATGGAGCGAGGGACCCGTCGGCTGGGACGCACGATCGCGGACCTGCTGCTCTACTCGGAGGTGGGCGACCCGAGCCGCGACTTCGCCCCGGCCACGGTCGACCTCGGCCGCGTCGTGCGCGACGTCCGGGACCTGCACGAGATCAGTGCGCGCCGGCACCGCCAGCGGGTCGTCGTCGACGTGCCGCCCGGTGAGGTGCCGGTGCGCGGCGTCGCCGACGACCTCGACGGCGTCGTGTCCAACCTGCTCAGCAACGCGCTGAAGTACTCACCGGACGGCTCGACCGTGACCCTCATCGTGCGCCACGACGAGCGCGAGGTCACGCTGCTGTGCTGCGACGAGGGCGTCGGCGTGGCCGAGGACGAGCGCGAGGCGGTGTTCGGCGAGTTCTTCCGCAGCACCGATGCGACCGTGCGCCGCGAGGACGGCACCGGGCTCGGTCTCGCGATCGTGGCCCGCATCGTGCGTCGGCACCGGGGCCGCGTCCGCGTGCTGCCGGGCACGGGCCGCGGGACGACGTTCGAGGTCGTGCTGCCGAGCGTGCGCGAGCACGCACGTGCGGACACCGTCGAGGAGGAGTCGGGCCGGACGCACGACGGAGCCGCGCCCGCCTGAGCGGTCCGCGGCCCCGTCGGGTCGGCCCTGGTGCGGTGGATCAGTCGTTGGGCCCCATGGCGCGCGCGCCCGCGACGATCGCCTCCCGGATCCGGGTGTAGGTGCCGCACCGGCAGATGTTGCGGATGTCGTCGAGGTCGGAGTCGGCGACGCTGCGGATGTCGCCGCCCTCGGCGCGGACCTTGCGGACCAGGGCGACCGCGGCCATGATCTGGCCGGGCTGGCAGTAGCCGCACTGGGCGACGTCGCGGTCGATCCACGCCTCCTGCATCGGGTGGAGGTCACCACCGGAGGACCCGGCCTCGTCGGGCAGGCCCTCGATGGTGGTCACCCGGTCACGGCGCTTGAGGTCGCCCACCCGCACCGAGCACGGGTTGAACGCCTTGCCGTTGATGTGCGACGTGCAGGCCTTGCACACGTTGATCCCGCAGCCGTACTTGGGTCCGGTGACCTTGAGCAGGTCACGCAGCACCCACAGCACGCGGACGTTGTCAGGAGCGTTGACGGTCACGGACTGACCGTTGACGATGAAGGTCTGTTTCGGCATCTCTCGCTCCTCAGTAGGTGTAGCGCAGGCCGTTGGTCGGCGACTGCGGGACGGGTGGGACGAAGCTCTTGGGGACGAACTTCGAGAGCGACGTGTCGTGGTTGATCGGGAACCTCAGCTTCTGGCGGGTCGGGTCGATGCCCATGGCCCGCACGTAGGCGCACGCGGTCGCGGCCGCCGAGGCCGCCACCCCCGCCTCGCCGGCGCCGCCGGGTCGGGTCTTGTCGGAGTCGACGATGTGGACCTCGAAGGACTTCGGGGCGTTCCACTGCCGGGTGTAGAAGTAGTTGTCCCAGCTCGCCTCGAGGAAGTGGCCCTGCTTGAGGTGGACGCTGCTGGTCAGGGTCAGGGCGATGCCGTCGGAGAACCCGCCGATCATCTGCGCCTCGAGCCCGCGTCGGGTTGATCACCAGACCGGCGTCGACGGCGAAGACCCCCTTGACCACCCGGGGGCCGGTCACGGCCTTGCGGATGCTGCGGTTCACCGTCGCCGGGTCGCGTGTCGAGCTCGACCAGGCAGGCGGTGGCGCCCTTGTACTCCTTGTGGATCGCGATGCCCTGGGTGATGCCGTCGGGCAGGTTGCGTCCCCAGCCGCCCTCCTCGGCCACCTTCTCCAGCACCTTGCGCGTCTCCTCGTTGCGCAGGTACTTCAGGCGGTACTCGACGGGGTCGGTGTCGGCGTCCTTGGCCAGGGCGTCGACCATCAGCTCGGCGGCCACGCGGGTGTCCGGGGAGTAGATGTTGCGCATGCTGCCGGTGTTGAACCGGTCGTCGACCTCGTTGAGCAGCTGGGTGACGGCGCCGAAGTTGTAGCCGAGCTCCTGGGTGAGGGTGAAGATCGACTGCGACAGCGTGAGCTCGCCGAGGTTCAGCGGCAGGTCGTCGGAGGCGATCGAGGTCAGGATCTCACCGAGGCCGTGGCTGAAGTCGGTGATCACGCTGGTGTTGCGCTGCTCGAAGGCGACCACGGTGCGGCCCTTGCGACCCGTGAGCGGGGCGCCGGGGACCCGCACCGCGCGGATCCGCGAGGTCACCATCGGGTGCAGGCGGCCCTGGCGCGGCTCGTCGGCGCGGTGCCACATCAGCCGCACCGGCTTGCCCATGGCCTGCGAGGCCTCGGCTGCCTCGAGGGCGTGGTTGCTGAACAGCTTGTGTCCGAAGGAGCCACCGCCGGTGATCACGTTGACGGTGACCTGGTCCTGCCTCATCCCGAGCAGGTTCGCGATGTCCTGCTGGGCGAGGATCGGGACCTTCAGTCCGGCCCAGACCGTGGCCTTGTCGGCGCGGACGTCGGCGATCGCGGCGTACGGCTCGAGGGCCGCGGAGCTGCGGAACATGAACTCGCAGTCGACCTCGAGCGTCCTCGTGCCCAGGGCGGGAAGGTCGGGCAGCTGCGAGAGCGGCGTGAAGGGGAGCTCGGCGCGACGCAGCTCGGCGAGGATGGTGCCGTCGGACTCGCCCTCGACCGAACCGGGGTTCCAGTCGACCTCCATCCGGCGGATGGCGTCGATGCACTGACCGAAGGTCTTGGCCCGCACCGCGATGCCGGTGGAGATCTGCGGCGACGTTCTTGACCCCGGGCATCTGCAGGATCTGAGCCTTGTTGCGCAGGCGACGCGGCGTGCCGTTGAGGGTGGGGGCCCGGCAGATCATCGTGGGCAGCGCGCCCTTGACCTGGAGGTCCATCGAGAACTGCTTGCGACCGGTGACCGCGGCGAGGGCGTCGTCGCGGTTGCGCGGGGTGCCGACGACGGTGAAGTCGCTCTCGGACTTCAGGGTCACGTCGACCTGGCGGTCGGTCAGCGACGCGGCCGCCTCGGCGAGCTCGCCGTAGGTGACGGTCTCGCCGGTGGCGGTGTTGGTGATCACGCCGCCGATCGCGGTGAGACGGTCGCCGTTCTGGTCGAAGTAGGCCGCGGCGGCGTCCAGCAGCGCGACGCGCGCGATGGCCGCGGCCACGCGGATCGGGGTGTAGGTCGAGAACGTGGTGTTCGAACCACCGGTGAGCTGGTTGAAGACCAGCTCGGGCCGAGCCGGGGCGAGGGTCACGTCGACGTCCTCGATCGCGATGTCGAGCTCCTCGGCGATGATCATCGCCGTCGAGGTGGTGACGCCCTGGCCGACCTCCATCCGCGGCAGCGCGAACGAGGCGGTGCCGTCGGTGTTGATCACGATCGCGATCAGCTGCGAGGTCGGCAGCGCGGCGTCGGTCTGCGCGTCCTCGAGGTCGTAGACCTCGGGGACCTGCGGCGCCGAGGGGACCGGCTCGCCTGCCCGGGCCGACTGGGCCAGGCCGAGGTCGGCCGCGGCGATCAGGGTGGTGCCGCCGAGCACCCACCCCACGAAGTGGCGCCGCTGGAGCGGCAGGGCGGGGGTACCTGTCAGGGCAGGCGAATCAGGCGCGGTCATACGACCTCCCATGTCGAGTCTGCCCATCTAACGTGACGCGCGCCACGAGGTCACGAAGCCACCGGCCTCGTTTTACATGCTGGACACATCTGTCGAGCCCAGCGAAGCCAGCGAGACCAGCAGCAACGTCTCGGCCAGCACGACCCGCTCGAACTCGGCGAGGTGCAGGCCCTCGTTCGCTCCGTGGGCCCGGGTGTCGGGGTCCTCCACGCCGGTGACCAGCACCGATGCCGCGGGGAAGGTCTCGAGGAACTCGGCGATGAACGGGATCGACCCGCCCACGCCCATGTCGACCGGCTCGGTGCCGCCCCAGGCCGCAGCGAACGCGGCGCGCGCGGCGTCGTAGGCCGGGCCCGTGGCGTCGATCAGCGTCGCCTCTCCTCCGTCGGTCATCGTGACGTGGAGCTCGGCGCCCCACGGCACGTGGGACTCGAGGTGCTCGGTGAGGGCAGCCAGGGCGGAGGCGGTCGTGTCGCCCGGCGCGATCCGCAGGCTGAGCATGGCCCGCGCACTCGGGACGAGGGTGTTGCTCGCGCCCGCGACCCGGGGCGCGTCGAGGCCCGTGATCGACAGCGACGGCTTGGTCCACAGCCGCTCGACGACGCTGCCCTCGCCGATCCAGTGCACCCCAGGCGTGGCCCCCGACTCGGCGCGCAGCCGCTCCTCGGGGTAGTCGACGTCGGCCGCGGGCCCGGCGTGCAGACCTGCGACCGCGACGTTGCCGGCGTCGTCGTGCAGCGTGGCGAGCAGCCGGGCCAGGGTCATCAGCGCGTCGGGGACCAGGCCGCCCCACATGCCCGAGTGCACCGCGTGGGTCAGCGTGCGGACGGTGACCTCGACGCGCACCAGACCGCGCAGCGACGTCGTGAGCGCCGGCGTGCCGATGTCCCAGTTCGTGGAGTCGGCGATCACGATGACGTCGGCGGCGAGGCGGTCACGGTGCTCGGCCAGCAGGGCCGGCAGGGTGCTCGATCCGACCTCCTCCTCGCCCTCGACGAACACGACGAGGTTGACCGGGAGGTCCTCGCCGAGCACCCGGGCGGCGCCGAGGTGGGCCGCGATGCCGGCCTTGTCGTCGGCCGCGCCCCGGGCGAAGAGCCGGCGGCCGGTCGCCGAGTCGCGCTCGGTCGGCTCGAAGGGAGGGCTGTCCCAGTCGGCGTGGTCGTTCTCCGGCTGCACGTCGTGATGGGCGTAGAGCAGCACGGTCGGCGCCCCTGCCGGCCCCGACCGGTGCGCGATCACCGCGGGCGCGCCGCCCTCGGCACGGACCACCTCGACGGCGAAGTCCGCGGCGGTGAACAGGGCGGCGACCGCCTCCGCCGAGCGCTCGACCTCGCCGGCACGTGCGGGGTCGGCGCTGACCGACTCGATCCGCACGAGGTCCTCGAGGTCGGCCCGCAGCGCCGGGAGCACCGCCTCGACCCGCTCTCGCATCGTGGTCACGTCGGTGGGACTGAGGGGGTTCGGCGCGCTCATGCGCCCACGGTATCCAGCGCAGGACCCGTGCCTAGACCACACCCAGCGGGAGGTGCGCCGAGAGGTCGGTGCGCTCCCCCGAGGCACGTACCCGGCCCTCGGCGGAGGCCGTGGCCCAGTCCGTCGCCCCGGTGGCCAGGTCGATCCAGGTGCGGGCGTCGAGCTCGACGACGGCCGGCGGCGTACCGCGGGTGTGGCGCACGCCCGGGACGACCTGGACCGCGGCGTACGGCGGGACGCGCAGCTCGACCGAGCGACCCGGCACGCGCTCCTCGAGCACGGCCAGGAAGTGCTTGACCAGCAGCCGGAGGTCGGTTCGCTCGTCCTGGCCGGCCTCGAGGCGGGCCAGCGCGTCGGCCACCTCGTCGGGGTCGGCTTGTCGGAGGCGGGCGGGCACGACCCGATCCTGCCAGCCGGGCCGGCGGCGCTCCGCCGGCCCTCCCGGTCACCCGGTCGGCCGGCACCGCACTGGTTGACTGGCGCGGTGCCGGAGGGAGACAGCGTCTTCAAGCTGGCCCGCCGCTTGGACCGCACCCTGCTCGGCGCCACGATCACCCGCTCGGACCTGCGGGTGCCCCGCCTGGCCACCAAGGACCTCTCCGGGCGCGAGCTCGTCGAGCACGCGACGTGGGGCAAGCACCTGCTGACCCGCTTCTCCGGCGGGGTCACCCTGCACAGCCACCTGCTGATGGACGGCGAGTGGGCCGTCACCGGGCCCGGCAAGCAGCTGCCCCGCCGACTGACGGGCCAGGTGCGCGTGATCCTGGAGACCGCGACCGGCACGACGGCGTGGGGACTGCGGCTGCACCAGCTCGAGCTGGTCGCGACGGGCGACGAGGACCGGCTGGTCGGCCACCTCGGCCCGGACCCCCTGCGCGAGGACTGGGACGCCGCCGAGGCCGTACGCCGCGTGGGCGCGGACCCCGGCAGACCCCTGGTCTCGGCCCTGCTCGACCAGACCCGGATCGCCGGCCTGGGGAACCTGTGGGTCAACGAGCTGGCCTTCCTGACCGGGGTCAGCCCGTGGACGGCGATCGGTGACGTCGACGTCGCGCGTCTGGTCGACCGGGCCGCGACCGCCCTGCGGCACTCGGCGACGGTCCGTGGTGCCTACCAGGTGACGACCGGGCGCGGCACGCCCGGCGAGGACCACTGGGTCACGGGCCGGCAGCGGCAGGGCTGCCTGCGCTGCCGCGGACCGGTCAGCGTGGCCGCCGAGATCGAGAACGACCCCGACAACCGGCGTACGTGGTGGTGCCCGCACTGCCAGCCCGGGCCCGGGCCCGAGGCACGCGTGGCTCGGGGCACCCGCTGAGCGCCCGCCGGTAGCGCGTGCCCGGCCCTTGACCCTCCGGTCGGCCTCCGCTCCAATGGTCTGTCAACGCAGACGCACGCGTGGACCGGGCCACGTCACCAGTCAGGTGGGGACCCGATGAGCGCCACGACGAGCACGACGCCCGGGCGGCCGCCCGGGATCCAGGACGTGGCGGTCGAGGAGCTGCGCTTCGCCGGCGTCCTGAACGGTGGCGTCAGCCTCGCGGTCTGGATGGGCGGTGTCGCGCACGAGCTGAACCGGCTCACCTGGTCGCCGCACGAGGACGAGGCCGGCGTGACCGGGGTGCCGGGTGCCGACTACGCCCACGTCCTGCGCGCGGCCCGCACCCGCGCGATCGTCGACGTCCTCGCCGGCACGTCGGCCGGCGGCATCAACGGCGGCGCGCTCGCGCTCGCGCAGCTCAACGAGGACGCCGACCTCTCCGTGCTGCGTGAGCTGTGGTCGGAGCAGGGTCGGATGATGTCCCTGCTGCGCACGCCGTTCCAGGGCACGCCGAACTCGCTGCTGCGCGGCGACGACTACTTCCTGCCCGAGCTGCACGCCGCGATGACCGGGCTGGCCCGTGAGGGCGTCCCGCCGGGCGCAGGTCGCTGCCGGCGCACGGGCCGGCGCGTCGACCTGCTGATGCCCACCACCCTGCTCGACGGGTGGACGCGAGAGACCCCGGACGCCTACGGGCACCTGATGCGCTCCCAGGAGCACGGCGGCAGCCTGCTCTTCCACCTCGACGACGCCACCGACCCGGCGGCCCACGCGCCCGGGATCGCGCTGGCCTCCCGCGCCTCGGCCGGGTTTCCCTTCGCCTTCGAGCCCACGTTGCTGCCGGTCGGGGTCGATGCCCCCGACGCCGTCGACGAGCCGCTGCGGCCCGACCTGACTGCCTCGGCGTCGTGGTCGGCCGGGCCGGACTCGCCGCGCACCCGCTGGGCGATCGACGGCGGGGTCCTGGCCAACACCCCGACCCGCCAGGCCCTCGACCTGATCGAGCAGCGCGGCGTGAACGGCCCGGTGCGCCGCCTCATGCTGCTGGTCTTCCCGCACGCGGCGCAGACGACCGAGGAGCGGCGGGTCGACCCCGCCACCCCGCCCACGGTCGTCGACACGGCCAGCGGACTGTTCGCCGCGCTGCGCTCCCAGGGGAGCCTGACCTTCGCCGAGGAGATCGACCAGCACAACCGGCAGGTCGGCGCCTGGCGGGGAGGCCGGGAGGACGTGCTGGCCAGCTGCGCGGGCCCGACCGACCTCTACCGCCTCGTGCGGATCGGGTGGCCGGCCTACCGACGGCTGCGCCGCCGCGTCGCGGCGGACTCGCTCGCCCAGCACGTGGTGCGGACCGACTGGTCCTTCACGCGCGTGCGCCAGGAGGCACTGCACGCCCAGGAGACGGCCGACCGGGACGGCCGCCTCGGCTACGTCCCCCCGGCTCCGCCGCCGAGTGGGACGAGCCTGCGCTGCGAGGCCGGGACGATGCCGACGACCTGGCGATGGGGACCCAACGTCGCGCTCGAGGTGGTCGACCTCGTCGCCGACGTCCTGCGCCGCGCCTTGAGCGTGAGCCGGGGCGAACACGGCGACGTGGTCGCACCCGGCTCGACCGGGCCTGCGGGGACGGCCGGGACCGGAGGCGGCGGTGAGCGGGCGCGGCTCACCCAGGGACGCCAGGACCTCGCCGCCATTCGCGAGAGGGTGCTCGCGGTGCTCGCCGACATCGACGAACCGTGGGAGCGCGACCACGCCGCACGGCTGGCCCCGACCGCGGCGTACTGGCGGGCGAGGCTGATCGCGCTCCGCCTGGCCCTGGGCTCCAGCGACCCCCCACCACCGGCGCCGGGGTCCGCGGAGAGCCTCGGCGAAAGGGCCGGGTGGAGCGCCGAGCAGTGGGCGGTGCAGGACCGGAAGGACCTCGAGGACACGATGGCCGAGGCCTACCGAGCCTGCGACCCGCCCGCCACGTTCGACCCCACCGACCCGTGGTTCCTCGAGCTGAGCGGCCGCGGCGGTGCCCAGGGACGGAGCCTGGGGGCGCTGGTCTGGGCGGCGGTCCGGGTGCTGCTCGACGAGCCCGAACCCGCCTCTCCCGGCCACCGCCTGCTCGACCTCGTGCTGGCGGTCGCGGCGGAGGGCCGCGGCCGCTTCGTGGGCCTCGACGCCTGGCAGCCGTTCCTGGACCTGGGCGACGACAGGGTCCAGGAGCCACCCGACCCCACGACCGGGCAACCCGATCCCGACCTGGTCGAGCCGACGAACGAGACCAGCCGGCTGCTGATGAGGCTGCTCGCGATCGACACCGCCACCTGGTTGGTCGCCTCGGGGCACAGCACCGGCAACAACCTGCCGATCGACCTCGTCCAGCTCGACCTGTCCGTCCGACACCCGTGGGCCCGCCACTCCCGCTCGCCCGAGGACAAGGCTGCCGGGCTCTCGGTCGGCCGCTTCGGCGGGTTCCTGAAGCGCTCGTGGCGGCTCAACGACTGGATCTGGGGCCGCCTCGACGCCGCGGCCCTGCTGTGCGAGGCCGCCCTCGATCCGGACCGACTGCTGCGCATCCACCAGATCGTGCGCGGCACGCAGGCCGGCGGTCACGTCTGCGACGAGGCCTGCGCCGCGGCGGCCGCCGAGGAGACGGTGGCCATCCTCGCGAGCGCCTGGGGCCCGTCCACCGCGACGACGACCTCCGACGCCGGAAACCAGGCAACCATGCGAGGGGCCGCCGTCACGGCGCTGCACGAGCTCTACCTCAGCGGCACCGCCGGCGCCCGGCGCCTGAACGCCGTGACGGACTTCGCGGCCCTGCCGCTCCAGTGGCGCATCGTCCTCGAGGAGCTGCCCCACCTGCGGCGGGCGATCGAGGCCGACAGGCTGGACGGCCAGAACGAGCGCTCGCGCGGTGAGCTGTTCCTGGTGCAGGAGGCAGCGCTCCTGGCGCTCGTCGGCGACCCCGCGAACGCAGCGGACTGGCGCTCGCTCGGCCCCCGGGCGCTGGCCGCCTTCGACCGGGCGGGCATCGGGCGTGAGGAGATCTCGACGGAGGCCGGCAGCGACGCGCTGATCCAGACGGTGGCGACGGCGGCAGGCGTGGGGATCACCCTCCTGGACTCGCCACGCCTCGGGATCCCGGCCGTCCGTCCGGTCACACGGGCGCTGCGCGGCGCGGCGCAGCTGCCGTACTGGGCCCTGCGCGGGCTGACGTCCGGCGGGCGCCTGGCCCGGGCCCTGGCGATCGTGGGGCTCGTCGTGGGCGGGGTGCTGCTCGTGCTCGGCCTGATCGGGGCCCTCGGGTCCTGGTCCGCGGCGGGAGCCGGGGTGGGGGCGGCGACCCTGATGGCGACGTTCGCCTACGGGGCGCTGCGCACCGGCAGCCTGCTGCACGGCCTGGTGCTGGTGTGGCCGCTGCCACCGCTGCTGGTGCTCGCCGCGTCCGGCGGCGCCGGCGCCGACGCAGCGGGGGCCGCGGTCACGGTGGGTGTGGTGCTGGCCGTCGTCGCCGGCCTGGTCGTCGTGGGGAGCCTCCCGCACCCGATGCGGTCGCCCGCGGCAGTCGGAGCCGAACGTCGCGCCGCCCTCGTGGCCATCGGCAGGTGGCGGCTCGGCGGCCTGGTCGTGCTCGTCGCGGTCGCCGGGGTCACGCTGTGGTGGGTCGCGACCCGCGACCTCTCCTGGTTCGAGGGACTGGAGGTCTCGGTCACCGCGCACCCGGGCTGGCTCGGTGGCGGCCTCGTCCTGGCCTTCGTCGTCCTCGCCCTGGTGGCCGGGGCCCGCGGCGACCACCACGGGCGGGGGCTGCGGCTGTGGGACGAGAGTGCGTGCTCGACCACGAGACGCCCCCGGCAGCGTCAGGTCGTGCATCCGGCGGGAGTCTCGGCCGGGTGGTCAGCGGTCTACGGGCTGATCGTGCTCCTGCTCGGCGCTCTGCTCGTCCTCGTGCGCTCGGTGCTCCTGGACCGGCTCCCGGACACCGAGCAGAGCACCACCGACCTCGTGATCACCGTGGGCGTCTGGTGGAGCGTGGTCCTCGGTCTCGCGCTGACCCTGGTCGGTCCGGGCCGCATCGCCCGCAGCGCCTGGACGGAGATCGAGCACCGACTGGCGGACTCCCCAGGCTCCCCAGGCTCCCCGGGCTCCCCAGGCTCCCCGGGCTCCCTGGGCACCGAACAGCAGCTCGTCGACACCCTGCGCGCGCGGGGACTGTTGTTCGTCGGGCTGGTCGAGTGCCGCAGCGACCCGATCCAGCTCGTCGACCCCACGGACCAACCTGCCGGTCCGCGCTCGGAGTGGCTCACGCTCACGCGGGCGGGTCGCCGCCTCCTGACGCGCCTCCGCGCCGAGACGACGGTCGAGGGGGGCCGAACCGTGCCCACGACCAGCCCGTCCTCCCCGGGCCCGATGACCTAGCCTCCGAGCATGGTCCGCGCCGTCGCCACGACCCGCGAGGGGCGCCGGATCCACGTCGACCCCGACGACCCGCGGGCGCTGACGCTGCTGCGCAGCGGCGGCTCCGTCCACCCGACCGAGCTCTCGCTGTGGCGCCGCGTGCTGCTGGCCGAGACCTGGGACCTCGTGGTCGATGTCGGTGCCGGGTGGGGCGAGACGCTCGTGCGCCCCGACCTGCCCCGCGGGGCCGACGTCGTGGCGCTCGAGCCCGCCCTGGCCCGCCTCCCGCACCTGCGCCGCACCCTGGACGCGAACGGCCTGCGCCGGGCCCGGGTGCGCAGCGACGCCGTCGGCCGGTCGCCGGCTGGCGGGGACCCCACCGCTCGCGTCGTGAGTCTCGACGAGGTCGTCGGTCCGCGGGAGCGCTCCTTCTGCGTCCGGGTCGGGCCCGGCGGGTTGGCCCGCGACCTGGTGCGCGGCGCCGGGGCGGTGCTGCGCTACGAGGTCCCGTGGGTGGTGCTGCTGCCCCTCGACGAGCCGGGGGCGAGCGACGGCTGGTGGGACGACCTCGCCGAGCAGCGCGACCTGCTGCTGCCCGCCACCGTCGGGCACGGGCTCCTCCACGCCGGCCGCCGCGCCGACGGGCCGCTCGCCGACCTGGTGCGCACCGGCCGGGCCCGGACGGGCTGGTGCCTGCTGGTCGCACCGTCGATCGCGGACGCCCTCAGCGACGGGCTGGTCTGAGCCCGTTCAGCGGGGCGGGACGACGGAGTCCAGCACGCCGAGCGTCGTGGTCCAGGCCTCCGAGCCGGTGTCGATGAGCGTGAAGTGGTCGCCGTCGACGGCGACCACCTCGGCGCGTGCGCCCGCCGCCTTCGCGGCGTCGACGTACCGCTCGGACTGGCTCGGCGGCACGATCGGGTCCGACCTGCCGTGCACGCACCAGACCGGCTGGTCGAGCGGGATCTGCTGCTGCGGGTCCACGGGCGCGTCCGCCGGCCCGGGCTCGTGGCCGAGGAAGGCCTGGACGGCCCCGCTGCCGAGGTCGTCTGCCGCGCCGGTCACCAGGTCGAGCACCCCGGCCTGCGAGATCACGTGGGTGACGTCCACCCCGCCCCTCCACGGCGCGAAGCGGCCGCGCGAGGCGGCCCACGCCGCCAGCTGGCCCCCGGCGGAGTGGCCCAGCGTCACCACGGTGGACAGGTCGAGGTCCCGCTCGGCGAGCAGGTCGATCGCGGCCGCGACGTCGTCGAGCGTCTGCGGTACGCCGCCACCGCCGCCGGGCTCGCCGGGGGCACCGATGCGGCGGTACTCGATGTTCCACGCCGCCCAGCCCTGCTCGGCCAGGCTCTCGGCGAGCGGGCGACCGAGGTCCACGCCGTACTGGGCGAGCCAGAAGCCGCCGTGGATGACGACCACGACGCCACGGGGGTCGCCGCTCGGCAGGGTCAGCTCGGCGAACTGGCTGGGGTCGTCGCCGTAGTCGAAGCGGCCCTGCTCGGCGCCGCCGGGTCCGGTGCTGGGGGGTGGGGGCACGGGGTCCTCTCCGCAGGAGGTCAGGGCGGCGCCGGTCGCGCCGAGGACACCGCCGAGCAGGCCCAGCCCGGGCAGGCGCAGGAAGGTACGACGGTGCACCCCGTCATCGAACCAGGCGGGCGGAGCCGGTCGCCCTCGCAGGTCAGTCCCAACCGCCTCCGCGCCGGCCGCGCTTGGTCTCGCCGCGCTGCTTCTTGGCCTCGAGCCGGCGCCGCTGGGAGCCGCGGGTGGGACGGGTCGCGCGGCGCGGCGGGGGCGGTGGGGCGGCGGCCTCGCGCACCAGACCGGCCAACCGGTCGCGGGCGGCGCGCCGGTTGGCCAGCTGGGTGCGGTGCTCGGAGGCGGTGACGGTGAGAGAGCCGTCCACGAGCCGCCCGGCGAGCCGCTCGAGCAGCCGGGTGCGCTGGGTGGGGGTGAGGACCCCGGAGCCCGCGACGTCCCAGGTCAGCTCCACCCGGGTGTCGGCGGTGTTGACGCCCTGCCCGCCGGGGCCGGAGGACCGCGAGAAGCGCTCGCCGAGCTCCGCAGCCGGGATCAGCAGGCTGCGGCTCACGGACAGGTCGTCGGCCACCGGACCATGATGCCGCCTCGGGCCCGTGCCTCAGGCGGGCGCCATCCGCATCACGTGGACGCC
This sequence comes from uncultured Actinomycetota bacterium, assembly GCA_963740745.1. GTDB lineage: Bacteria > Actinomycetota > Actinomycetes > Propionibacteriales > Nocardioidaceae > Nocardioides. The sequence goes on along the minus strand of CAVUFK010000001.1, from coordinate 311,910 downwards.
GGTCGGGAGGACCTCGCTGTCGACGAGCCGCAGCCCGACCTGGCTGTCGGGGTGCTCGAAGAGTCGCTGCCCCTTCCCGACCAGGACCGGGTCGACGAGGAGCACCAGCTCGTCGACGAGCCCGCGCCGGAGCAGCCAGCCGACGGTGGTCGCGCAGCCGGACATGCCGACGTCACCCTCGGTCGTGTCCTTGATGCGCTGGACCGCCGCCGCGACCTCGTCGTCGTCGCCCGAGACGAGCTCGGTGTTCTCCCAGGTCGCCTCGGTCAGCGAGTTCGACAGCACGTACTTGGGCAGGGCGCTGACCCAGGGCCCGAAGTCGTCCTCGGTGTTGCCGGGCCAGTACGCCACCCACTCGGAGTAGAGCTGCCGGCCGAGCAGGTAGGCCGTCGTCGACGCCTGGTAGGCGGTCATCACCCGCCCCATCTCCTCGTCGAAGTAGGGGAGGTGGAACAGGTGCGGCGACTCCACGACGCCGTCCAGGCTCATGAAGAAGGTCGACACGATGCGTCCCATGGGGGCTCCTCGGGTGGGGGTCAGTAGGGGCTGTGACCGGCCCCGGCGCCCGGAGTCATCGGCGCCGCGCGCGCAGCACGGCGTCGGTGACCTCCACCGTGCCCGCTCCGTCGGGCAGGGCCTGGAGGCGTGCCCGGGACTCGCAGACCTCGATCTCCCACGGCCCGCCGGGCGAGGCATCGAGGGCGGGCAGCAGGTCCCCGGCGACGAACATCCAGTCCCGTACGCCGAGCCGCACGCCGGTGGCCAGGTCGTCGGGCTCGTGGCCGACCACGAGCAGCGTGCCGCCGGGCGCGACCGCGCCGGCGAGACGGCGTACGACCTCGAGCATCCCGCCGTCGGGCTGGTGGAAGAAGTGCGACGTGACGAGGTCCCAGCGCTCGTCGCCCGGCTCCCACTCGCGCAGGTCCGCGTCGCGCCAGCCGGTCCGGCCGTCCACCCCGGCGGCAGCGGCGTGCGCGGCGGCGCGCTCGCGCGCGACGGCGCTGAACTCCAGCCCGGTGACCTCCCAGCCCTGGGTCGCGAGCCAGATCGCGTCGGCTCCCTCCCCGCTGCCGATGTCGACGGCACGGCCCGGCGTGAGGCCGGCGGTCTCCGCGACCAGCTGGGCGTTGGGGTGGCCGCTCCACACGGCGTCGCGCTCGGCGTAGCGCTCCTCCCACGACGCGCGCTCGAAGAACGACCTGCGCAGCTCGTCGACCGCGACCCGTGCGGCCACGGCCTCCTCCTGGACGAGCGTCGAGTGCACCAGCGCCCCGGCACGCACCCCGGAGGCCGCGGAGGCGCCGACCTGGCCGGTGACGTCGGTGACGTTGCCGGCGACCACGACCCCCGGAACGGCGGTCGTCCCCGTGGGGTCGGCCGGGACCGCGGTGCCGACCACGTGGTCGCCCATCAGCACGTCCTGAGCCTCGAGGCCGAGCCCGGTCAGGAAGTCGGCCCGGGCGTGGAACTGCGGTGCGACGACCACGGCGTCGCGCTCGAGCAGGGCGCCGGAGGCGAGGCGTACGCCGACCAGCCGACCGGCCTCGGACTCGACTGCGACCGGGGCGTCGGTCACGACCCGCACGCCCAGCGCCACCAGCTGGGCGCGGTCGTCGTCGGTGACCTCGACCCCGTCGGCGAGCACCAGCACCAGGTCGTCGGTGAGGGCCTGGAAGAGGTAGGCCTGGTGCGCGGCCATCGGCCCGGTGCCGAGGACGGCGACTGCCTGGTCGCGCACCTCCCACCCGTGGCAGAACGGGCAGTGCAGCACCCGGGTGCCCCAGTGCTCGGCGAGCCCGGGGAGGTCCGGGAGCCGGTCGACGAGGCCGGTGGCCACGACGATGCGGCGGGCGGTCGTCTCGTGCCCGTCGTCGGTGGTCACCGCGAACGCCGGGGGGGCGTCCTCGGCGGAGGTGCGCCGGACGTCACCGACCCGGGCGGTGCGCACCTGGACGCCGTACTGCGCGGCCTCCGAGCGGCCGCGCTCGAGGAGCTCCCCCGGCGCGATGCCCTCGTGACCGAGCAGGTTGTGCACGCCGGTGGCCGGGGCGTTGCGGGGCTCGCCCGCGTCGAGCACGAGCACGGAGCGCCGCGAGCGCCCGAGGGCGATCGCGGCGCTGAGGCCGGCTGCGCCGCCCCCGATCACGACGGCGTCGTACGTCGGGCCCTCGGACTCGGTGCTGGCGTGGGATCGGGCGTGGGAGTGGCTGTGGCTGTGGCTGTGGCTCGTCATGGGTCGAGCCTGGGGGACCTTGGTCGCGATTGACAAACATCGTTGCCGTTCTGGCAAACTGGACCGGGTGAACGACGCGGCTGACTTCGACGACGTGCTCGACGCGGTCGGCACGAGGCTGCGCCAGCTGCGTCTCGAGCGGGGCGCGACGTTGGCCGACCTGGCCGAGGAGACCGGGATCTCGGTCAGCACCCTGTCGCGCCTCGAGTCGGGCGGGCGCAAGCCGACCCTCGAGCTGCTGCTCCCCCTGGCCCGGGCCCACCGGGTGGCGCTCGACGAGCTGGTCGACGCCCCGGAGACCGGCGACCCACGGGTGCGGGCGCGGGCGGTCGTGCGTCACGGACGGACCTTCGTGCCGCTGACCCGACGCCCCGGGGGCCTGCAGGCGTACAAGATGATCTTCCCGCCGGAGCCGGAGGCGCGCCCCCACACCGGGACCCACGAGGGCTACGAGTGGCTCTACGTGCTCTCCGGCCGGCTGCGCCTGGTGCTCGGCTCCCGCGACCTCGTCCTCGGTGCCGGCGAGGTCGTCGAGTTCGACACCCGCACGCCGCACTGGGTCAGCAACCCGGGGCCGCAGCCCACCGAGGCGCTGGGGATCTTCGGGCCCCAGGGCGAGCGGATGCACGTGCGGGGCTGAACCGGACCCGCCCGGCCGTGTAGACAAGGCCCATGGATGCCCACGACGCCGGCCGCACCGCCCGCTCCCTGGAGACGCTGCACGCGCTGTGCTACTTCTCCACCGAGGTCGACGCCGCCCTGGTCGACGTCGGGCTCAAGAAGGGGCGGATGCTCTACTTCGCCGGCCGCGCCGCGCCGATGGGCCGGGTCGGCGGCGGGCCCGTGACCGCGACGTTCTTCGTCTTCAACCCCTCGCTGGTCGGCCACTTCATCCCCGAGGCGTGGGACTTCGCCTCCCCCGAGGACGTGCACGCGGCGCGCTATGCGGGCGTCGACCGTGCCTACCGCAACCTGCTGGGCGAGGAGACGCTCGCCTCGGCCGAGGTCGCCGAGGCGGCCGAGCTGGCCCGCACCGCGGCCCTCACCTGCGCGCCCGAGGGCCGCGCCCTGCACGCCGCCCACGCCGACCTGGACTGGCCCGAGGCGCCGCACCTGGTGCTCTTCCACGCGCTGACGCTCCTGCGCGAGCACCGAGGGGACGGCCACGTCGCCGCGCTGCTGCACGCCGGCCTGAGCGGCCTGGAGGCCCTGGTCACCCACACCGCGACCGGCAAGGGCTTCACCGTGCCGGCGGCGCAGGCCACCCGCGGCTGGAGCGCCGAGCAGTGGGACGGCGCGATCGCCGACCTCGCCGAGCGCGGCCTGATGACCGCCGAGGGCGCGCTCAGCGAGGCCGGCGAGCAGCTGCGCGCCGACGTCGAGGCCGCCACCGACCGTCTCGGTGCCGCACCCTGGCAGGAGCTCGGTGACGAAGGCGCCACCCGCCTGCGCGAGCTCGCTCGGCCGCTGGCCAAGCAGGCCGTGGCCGCCGGGGCGTTCCCGGACAACGTCTTCGCCTGAGGTCTGCCTGGGCCGGCGGGGCGGTCGTGGAACGGACCCCCGTCGTGAACACGCCGATCGGGGTCGCTCCTGCCGGCGCCGTCGGGTGCTGCGCACCCCTCCCCTCCTCGGCCCTCCCCTCCCCTCCCCTCCTCGCCTCAGTCGTAGTGCTGCAGGCGCGGCCAGACGGACGCCCAGCCGCCGACCGGGTCCTCGCACAGCGAGATCGGCCGGCCCTGCTCCTGGTTGTGCACGCCGTGGTCGTCGTCGAGCACGCCGACGACGCGGCAGGATGCGAACCACGGCGTCAGGGCGCGCGGCGCGGTGCCGACCACGATCGCGGTCGTCGCCGTGTCCGGGGGCCGCGCGAGGTGGTACAGCTCGTTCTGGGCGCTGTAGACCTCGTCGATGCCCCAGCGCGCGCCGTAGCGGTCGACCGCGCCCGCCTCGCCGTAGTTGTCGGTGACGACCACGGCGTGCGCACGGATGGCGGGGCTCAGCGTCGACCGGGCCCGCGCGACGTCGGCGACGTAGGCGGGCCACCCGACCTCGTCCTGAGCGATCTGGTTGAACGTGGTGATCGGCGTGCCCGCGAGGTGGTCGCGCGGGACGACCGGCAGGGCGATCACCGCCGAGATCACCGCGTTGACCGCGATGGCGGGCACGACCCAGCGACGGCGCGCGACCACCACGCACCCGGCCGCGAGCACGGCACTGAGCAGTCCCAGCGGGTAGTAGGGCTGGGTGGCGCCGACCAGGGTGAGGACCACGACGACGGGCAGGGCGGCCGCCACGAAGCGCGCCGGACGCCAGGCCGGGACCCGTCCGGCGAGCCCGAGCAGCCCGGCCCACCAGATCGGGACCAGCGGGAGCCCGAGCATGACCAGAAGCATCGGCACGGCGACCAGCCGCACCTCGGCCGCGTTGTGCTGCGCCAGGGCACGCCCCATCGCGAGCTGTGGCCAGCCGTGGGTGGCCTGGTAGATCAGGTTGGGAGCCGCGAGGGCCAGCGCGAGGAGACCGCCGGCCCACACCCACGTGGAGCCGAGCAGCCGGCGGGGCCCGACGAGCGCCACGCCGGCGACCAGGCCCGTCACCAGCAGCGCCACCAGCCACTTGTTGTAGGTGCTCAGTCCCACCGCGACCCCGACGGCCAGCCACCAGGACGGCCGGCGCAGGACCGCCCGCAGGACGAGCAGCACCACCGTGGGCCAGACGACGAGGTCGACCGTGGCGGTGATCAGCACCCGGGCGAACTCCAGGGGCACGAGCGCGGTGCCGTAGGCGCAGGCGCACACCGTCTGCGCACGTCGGTCACCCCCGAGCTCCTGCGCGACGAGGGTCACCACGACGATCGAGACGGCCATCAGCAACGCACCGGGCGCGTGCATGGCCCATGCACGATCGACGACGGCGCTGGCCGCGCGGGCGAGCAGCGGCGTCAGCGGCGGCTGGTCGACGTACCCTGCCTGCGGGGGGAGCATCCTGAAGTAGAGCTCGTCGCGGTGGTAGCCGTAGCTGTGGCTGGCGACGAGCAGCAGGCCCGCGACGCTGCCGGCCACGGCCAGCACCGGTCGCCACGCCACCGGCGGACGGTGGCTCCCCGTTCGCGCCTCGTCCGCTCCCGCCTCCCCCGTCGCCGGCTCGTCGGGCGCCCGTGCGGCCGCGGCTTCGCGCGGGACTATCCGAGCCCCCTCGGGCGGGAACGGACGCTCGTCACGTGCGGGAGCCTAGTCAGGCCCGTCCCGGATCAGTCCAGCGCGGCGGGCAGGGTCGCGCTCCACGCGGTGCGCAGCTCGTCGAGACCGACCTCGAGGACCCCGTCGACCACCACGGCGTCGCCGCCGGTGGTGCCGATGCGCGTGAACGGGACGTCGTAGGCGGCGGCCAGCGCGGCGAGCTGGTCGAGGCCGGCCCCCGAGGCGGTGACCACGCACCGGGCCGACGACTCGCTGAACAGCGCCACGAAGGGGTCGCCGCCGGCGACCTCGTCCAGGGAGACCCGGGCGCCGACCCCGCCGAGCGACGACTCCACCAGGGTCTGGGCCAGCCCGCCGTCGGAGACGTCGTGAGCGCTGCTGACCAGCCCCGAGCGGGACGCCTCGACGAGCAGCTCGGCCAGGGCCAGCTCGGCGGCCAGGTCGACGCGCGGCGGCATGCCGCCGAGGTGGTCGTGCACGACGTGCGCCCACTCCGAGCCGGACAGCTCCTCGCGGGTCTCGCCGAGCAGCAGCACCGTCTCGTCGACAGCGGGGAAGCGGGACGGCGTACGCCGGGTGACGTCGTCGATGACGCCGAGGACGGCCACGACCGGGGTCGGCAGGATCGGGGTGTCGGCGGTCTGGTTGTACAGGCTGACGTTGCCGCCGGTGACCGGGACGCCGAGCGCCAGGCACGCGTCCTTCAGGCCCCGGCAGGCCTCGGCGATCTGCCACATCACGTCGGGGTCCTCGGGCGAGCCGAAGTTCAGGCAGTCGCTGACGGCGAGCGGCTGGGCTCCTCCGGTGGCGACGTTGCGGTGGGCCTCGGCGAGCGCGAGCTGGGCGCCGGCGTACGGGTCGAGCCTGGCGTAGCGGCCGTTGCCGTCGGTGGCCAGCGCGACGCCGAGCCCGGTCTGCTCGTCGATGCGCAGCATCCCGGAGTCCTCGGGCTGGGCGAGCACGGTGCTGCCGCGGACATAACGGTCGTACTGGTCGGTGATCCACGACTTGTCGCACAGGTTGGGCGAGGCGACCATCCGCAGCAGCGTCTCGCGCAGCTCGTCGGGACCGGAGGGACGGGGCAGGTCCTCGGCGCGGTCGGCCTGGAGCTCGTCCTGCCAGCCCGGGCGCGCGAAGGGCCGCTCGTAGACCGGGCCGTCGTGGGCGACGGTGCGGGGGTCGACGTCGACGACGGTCTCGCCGTGCCAGTCGACGACGAGGCGACCGTCGCCGGTGACCTCGCCGATCACGGTGGCCTCGACCTCCCAGCGGGCGCAGATCTCGAGGAACCGCTCGGCGTCGGCGGGAGCGACGACGGCCATCATCCGCTCCTGGCTCTCGCTCATCAGGATCTCCTCGGGCGAGAGCGAGGAGTCGCGCAGCAGCACCTTGTCGAGCTCGACGTGCATGCCGCCGTCGCCGGCCGCGGCGAGCTCGGAGGTGGCGCACGAGATGCCCGCGGCCCCGAAGTCCTGGATGCCCGCGACGATGCCGGCAGCGAAGAGCTCGAGGGTGCACTCGATGAGCAGCTTCTCCATGAACGGGTCGCCGACCTGGACGCTGGGCCGCTTGGCCGGGCCGTCCTCGTCGAAGGTGACCGAGGCCAGGATCGAGGCGCCGCCGATGCCGTCGCCACCGGTACGCGCGCCGTAGAGGATGACCACGTTGCCCTCGCCGGAGGCCTGCGCGAGGTGGAGGTCCTCGTGACGCAGCACGCCGACGCACAAGGCGTTGACGAGCGGGTTGCCGAGGTAGGAGGCGTCGAAGACGGCCTCGCCGCCGATGTTGGGCAGCCCCAGGCAGTTGCCGTAGCCACCGACGCCGGCCACGATCCCGGGCAGCACGCGGTGGGTGTCGTCCGCGTCGAGCGGGCCGAAGCGCAGCGGGTCCATCACCGCGACCGGCCGGGCTCCCATGGCCAGGATGTCGCGCACGATGCCGCCGACGCCGGTCGCCGCCCCCTGGTAGGGCTCGACGTAGGACGGGTGGTTGTGCGACTCGATCTTGAACGTCACGGCGTAGCCCTGGCCGATGTCGAGGACACCGGCGTTCTCGCCGATGCCGGCGAGCATCGTGCCCCGGCGGGTCTCCTGCGGGATCTCCGAGAACTGGCGCAGGTGCACCTTGGAGGACTTGTAGGAGCAGTGCTCGCTCCACATCACCGAGTACATCGCGAGCTCGCTGCTGCTCGGCCGACGTCCGAGGATCTCGCGGATCCGGGCGTACTCGTCGGCGGCCAGACCGAGCTCGGCGTAGGGCTGCTCGCGGTCCGGGTCGCCCGCGGCGACCGCCACGGTGTCCAGGGCGGGCACGGTCTCGGCGGGCGACGTCACGCGCGGCAATCTACCGGCGCGCAGCGGCCGACGAGCGGGCGCTCCAGATCCGCTGTCGACCGGGCGCGCGGTGACCACCCCGACGCGGGGTGGGCAGGTGAACCAGGGTTCTCGGGTCGGTCTAGGTCCGTCGGTGGAAGGTGACCTGGTTGTCGGAGCCGATGCGCATCTCGTAGCGGGGGTCGTGGGCGCGGGCGTGGTGTCGTGGGCAGAGGAGCCGGCCGTGCTCGACGTCGGTGGCGCCGCCCTCGGACCAGGGGTGGTCGTGGTGGGCGTGGCACATCGAGGCGCGGCCAGTCACACCCGGCGGCGGTGCAGCCGCCGTCACGCAGGTCGAAGTAGACCCGTTGGCCGTGGGTGTAGAACCGTTGCCCCCGTCCGACGTCGAGGATCTCGCTGGGCCCGTCGAAGACCGCGGGGACCAGGCCCGCCTCACACGCCAGGCGCCGGGCCTCGACCCGCGGAGACGATCGTCCCGTCGTCGAGGGTGGCGTAGCCGATGCCGGTCAACAGGTCGGACAGGTCGATCTTGACGACCACGGTGGCGTTGACCCGCCCCGCCTTGGGCAGGGTGTCGGGGTCGAGGGTCTCGACCAGCTCCGCGAACGCCTCCCCCAGCTTCTGCGCCGTCGGCCGGGACGCATCGACCGGCGCGCACCGACCGCCTGGCGGTGCTTCGGGGCGGCCAGGGCGTGCAGCGCCTTCTCGAGCATCGCGCCCTGCAGCGCGGGCAACGTGAACCGGCCGCGCACCGCACCGTGGCCGTCGGCGACCATCGAGAACCGCCGCTTCTCAGCGGCGTCCTGCTCGGCCTTCTCCAGGCGCTTGCGGTCGCGCTCCTCCCCGACCTCGGGGGCGATCACGGTCAGCACGTGCGCGCCGAGGACCGCGAGCTCGGCCGCGTCGTGGGACCCGGCGTACTCGACCAGGACCTCCTCGGCCCGGCCCAGCAGCTCCTCGCCGAGGTCGGTGGGCAGGTCCTCCAGGGCACTTGACGATGACCTGCGCCTGCTCGGGCAGCACGCGGCCCGCCCGCAGCCCCCTCCACCCGGTGCCAGCGCCCTCCAGGGCCAGGGCCGAGCTTGACCTTGCCGGTCGCGGCCCGTCGGGTCTGGCGGGTCGCCACCGCCCACCACACCCCCGTCGACGTCGCACCCGTCGCGTCCTCGACAGCCACGTCGTGACCGTGCACGGCCAGCGCCAGCTCCAGGGCAGCGACCTGCGCGGCCAACGCGGTGACCTCGACCAGCGCGGCCCGCGCCTCGTCCTCACCCAGACCCAGCAACGACGCCTCCAGGAGGTCACCGACCTGGGCGCGCAACGCGCACAGACCCGCGGGCACCCGGTGCCCGGAGAGAGTCTGCGTCGTGTCGTCCATGAGAGAAGTCAACCATCGCCCACCGACATCGCTGCAGGTCAGAAGCGGTTGTCCACAGCCCAGAACGACATGCGAAGTAATGATCCGACAACGCTGTCGAACCGATTGCCTTCCGACTCTCGAGCTCCGCGCGCCCGATGCCGCGTCGAGTCCGGACCAGCGCTCGGTCGCGCGGTCGAGCTCACCGTCCTCTGTTCGGCCCGCCTCGTCGCAGCGCCCGAACCTCACGTCGCTCGCGTCGCGCGACTGGCGGCACGCGCTGGCCTCAGCCGTTGAACATGCCGGCGTTGGCCCGCTCGGTGGCGCGGTAGGCGTCGTTCGAGGCCGAGACGGCGCGGCCGAGGTCGGCGAGCAGGCCCTGCATGTCGTTCATCGCCGTCTCCCACTGGCGGCGGCAGACCTGGTAGGCCTCGGAGGCCTGGCCGCTCCAGTCGACGCGCAGCACCTCGAGGCGGGCCTCGAGCTGGTCGAGCCGGCTGTCGATGCGGGCGGCGGCCTGCTGGAGGTCGCCGGCGGCGGTGTCGAGCTGGCCGAATCCGACCTTCAGGATTCCGTGCGACATGGTGTTCCTCTCTCCGGTGCGTGGACTCGACGGGCGTCTGGGCGGGGTCTGGGCTTCGCTGCTCAGCCGCCGAGGCGGCTGGCGAGCTGGTGCAGGGCCTGCGACGAGGCGTCGTCCGCGGCGTCGTAGCCGCGCTCGGCGGTGGTCAGCGCCTGCTCGAAGCTGTCGAGGGCGCGCAGCACGGTGCGGGCCTGCTCGTCCCAGCGGGTCCACACCACGCCGAAGGCACTGGCCCCGGCGCCCTGCCAGGCCGAGGACAGCGAGGCCAGGTTGCCCCCGAGAGTCTGCAGCTGGCCCTCCAGGTCGGCGCGGGTCTCCCCCACGTGCTGGGCCGCGGTGCGCAGTGCCTCGTCGGTCTTGTCGAATCCTCCGGCGCTCATCGGCGCTCCTTGTCGGTCGGGTGCTGGGGTCGGTGCCCAGTCCACCCTGTCCCGCGCGATCGTGCGTCGCTCTCTCCACAGGCCTTTGACCTGCGCAAACTACAGATCTGTAGTTCACGACGAAGACTGTGACGGCTGTGACGGATGTGGTTAGGGTTCGCTCGGCCCACCCCCCGCACCGCCCCCCGACGCCCTGGAGACGCCTGCATGTCGACCCCGCCCCGCACCCTGCTCGCCACGGCCGTGGCCGGGCTGCTGCTCTGCCTCGGCCTCGCCCCCACGACGCTCTCGCCCGCCTCCGCGGCCGATCCCGCCCCAGGCGACTTCACCGGCCTCGGCTTCGACCAGTGCCTGGCCCCGGAACAGTGGAAGATGGACCGCTGGCTGGAGTCCTCGCCGTTCCTGGCCGTGGGCATCTACGTCTCCGGGGACTCCCGCGGCTGTCGCAGCCAGCCGAACCTGACCCGGAAGTGGGTGCGGGTCCAGCAGCGCAAGGGCTGGCGGCTGCTGCCGATCACGCTCGGGCCGCAGGCCTCGTGCCAGCCGAGCTTCCCCCGCTACGGCGACGACGAGACGATCGATCCCCGTCCGGGGCGTCGTGGCGGCTACCGCGCCGCGCGGATGATGGGCCGCGCCGAGGCGCGCTCCAGCGTGGCCGACGCCGCCGCGCTCGGCATCGCGAAGGGCAGCACGCTCTGGTACGACCTCGAGGCCTACACCTCCTCGAACACCGACTGCCGCGAGTCGGCCCTGTCGTTCCTCTCGGGCTGGACCGGGCAGCTGCACGACCTCGGCTGGGTCTCCGGGGTCTACTCCAGTGCCGGCTCCGGCATCAAGGACCTCGACGACGCGCGAGTCTCCCGCCCGAACGCCTTCGCCCAGCCCGACCGGATCTGGGTCGCCCGCTGGGACGGGGTGGCGAACACCTCGACCTCCTACATCCGCGAGGACGGCTGGCGACCGGGTGGTCGGGTCAAGCAGTTCCAGGGCGGCCACGACGAGACCTGGGGCGGGGTGAGGATCAACATCGATCGCGACTACCTCGACCTGGGCCGGGGGTCGTTCGCGCCGGCGGAGGACCGCTGCGACGGCACGAAGGTCAACTTCAAGACCTGGACCACCCTCTACCCCCCGAACGACGACCAGACCCCGGCCGTGGGCCGGCTGGCCGCCGCCCAGTGCCTGCTGAAGGAGCGCGGCGCCTACGACGGCGCCGTCACCGGCCGGTGGAACCGGGCGACCGGTGAGGCGGTGCGCGCCTGGCGGGCGAAGCGCGACTTCTTCGCCTCCGACACGATCGGGACCCAGATCTGGACCTCGTTGCACTCGGCCGGGTCCCGACCAGTGCTCAAGGTCGGCTCCGCCGGCTCCGACGTACGCCGGGTCCAGCGGGCGCTGGCCGCGACGACCGGCAGCGGCATCCGGCCCCGGGGGGTCTACAACGGCCGTCTCGCCGACCGCGTGCGCGCGTGGCAGCGCGACCGGGGCCTGAGCGCCACCGGCATCGTCACCAGCGACGACTGGACCCTGCTCCAGCGCGGCGGCCGCTGAGCCCCCCGGGCACGGCGTACCGGTGCGGGACCCCTCAGGCGAACGCGGCCGCGGCCAGCGAGGTGAAGAAGCCGAGCCCGTCGGTGCCGGAGCCGGTCAGCGCCTCGACGGCGTGCTCGGGGTGCGGCATCAGGCCCACGACGTTGCCGCGCTCGTTGCTGACACCGGCGATGTCGCGCAGCGAGCCGTTGGGGTTGTCGCCGAGGTAGCGCGCGACGACCCGGCCCTCCCCCTCGAGCCGGTCGAGCGTCGCCTCGTCGGCGACGTACCCGCCCTCGCCGTTCTTGAGCACGACAGTGATCTCGGCGCCCGGCTGGTAGGCCGAGGTCCAGGCGGTGTCGGCGTTCTCGATGCGCAGGCGCTGGTCGCGGCACACGAAACGGCGGTGGTCGTTGCGGATCAGCGCGCCGGGCAGCAGGTGCGACTCGCACAGCACCTGGAAGCCGTTGCAGATGCCGAGCACCGGCATCCCCCGCCCGGCCGCCGTGACGACCTCGTCCATCACGGGCGCGAAGCGGCTGATCGCGCCGCAACGCAGGTAGTCGCCGTAGGAGAACCCCCCGGGCAGCACGACCGCGTCGACCCCGGCGAGGTCGGCGTCGCCGTGCCAGAGCGCGACCGCCTCGTGCCCGCCGAGCCGGACGGCGCGGCGTGCGTCGCCGTCGTCGAGGGAGCCGGGGAAGGTGACGACCCCGACCTTCACGGGGTCGCCCCGGAGGTGACCGCCGGCTGGTCCTCGACCGCGTCGTCGACGTGGACGGTGAAGGACTCGATGACCGGGTTGGACAGCAGCGTCTCGGCCATCCGGCGTACGTCGTCGAGCACGGCGTCGGTGACCTCGCCGTCGATGCTCAGCTCGAAGCGCTTGCCCTGGCGGACGTCGCTGACGCCACTGAAACCGAGGCGCGGCAGCGCGCCCGCGACCGCCTTGCCCTGCGGGTCGAGGATCTCGGGCTTGGGCATGACGTCGACGACGACTCGGGGCATGGTCACATCGTAGGGGCCCCAGCGCTCAGCCGACTCACAGGCGGGCCGGGCACACTAGGGGCATGAGCCTCTCCACCCCGAACCGATCCCGGGCCGGCAGCGCGATGCGCCTGGAGTTCCCCCAGTCGCTGGCGGTCTACGACGACTACGCCGCCGCGCAGCGGGCCGTCGACTACCTCTCCGACGAGGAGTTCCCCGTCGAGCAGTGCATGATCGTCGGCACCGACCTCAAGCGCATCGAGCGGATCACCGGCCGTCTGACCACCGGCAAGGTGGCCCTGGGCGGCGCCCTGTCCGGCGTGTGGCTCGGACTGTTCGTCGGGCTGCTGTTCTCGATCTTCTCCGGCGAGGGCGCGGTCACGATCATCTCGACCGTGATCTTCGGTGGCCTCTTCGGCCTGATCTGGGCCATGGCGGGCTACGCGATGACCCGCGGGCGCCGCGACTTCTCCTCGGTCACCGAGATCGTGGCCACCCGCTACGAGGTGCTCTGCGAGCACAAGTCGGTCGCCAAGGCGCGTGAGCTGCTCGCCGGTCTCCCCGGCGCGACGCCGAACCCGTTCGCCTGAGACGCTCCCCGTCAGGCGAGGCGCTTGGCGGCGGCCCTGAGGTCGGCTCGGGCGGCCAGCGGGGCGCCGGCGATCATCACGGGCAGCGCCGCCCTCCACGCCCCGTCGGCGGAGAACTGCGTGTCGACGGAGACCTCGCACCCGGCCCCCGACGGTGAGAACCGCAGGGTGAGCTCGGCACGGACGCCGCGCCAGGTCCCGGTCTCGGTCCAGCGGGTGGCGCGCTCGAAGGCGGTGGTGCGCATCCGCGGCCGCAGCCCCGGCACGGTCACGTCGGTCCAGCTCTGACCGAGGCCGATCTCGCCCTCGACGTCCACGACGGCGCGCAGGCTCGACTGCCAGTCGGGCCGGTTCGCGGGGTCGACGAGGTAGTCGAAGGCGGCCTCGGGGCCGACCGGGAAGTGCACGCTGACCATCGGAGCTCCTGCGGGTGGGTGGTGGGCGGCTCGCAGCTAGAAGCGCTCGCCGGTGAGCCGCTCGTACGCCGCGACGTACCGCTCCCGGGTCCGCTCGACGACCTCCGGCGGCAGCGGGGGCGGGGGTCCGCCCGCGGCGCGGTCCCAGCCGGACTCGGGCGAGAGCGCCCAGTCGCGCACGACCTGCTTGTCGAAGGAGGCCTGCGCCCGGCCCGGCTCCCAGTCGTCGGCGGGCCAGAACCGGCTCGAGTCGGGGGTGAGCACCTCGTCGCCGAGCACGGTCGCCCCGTCGCGGCGCCGGCCGAACTCGAGCTTGGTGTCGGCCAGCAGGATCCCCTGCTCGCGCGCCACCGACTCCGCCCGTGCGTAGACGGCCAGGGTCAGCTCGCGCAGCCGGGCGGCGTCGTCCGCACCGACGGCTGCGACCACGGCGTCGTACGACACGTTCTCGTCGTGCTCCCCGAGATCGGCCTTCGACGCCGGGGTGAAGATCGGCTCGGGCAGGCGGCTCGCGTCGACGAGGCCCTCGGGCAGCGGTACGCCGCACACCTCGCCGGAGGCGCGGTAGTCCAGCAGGCCGGTGCCGGTGAGGTAGCCGCGCGCGACGCACTCGACCGGGAACATCTCCAGCCGCTCGCAGATGACCGCGCGTCCGCGGACCGCCTCGGGCACGTCGGTGGACAGCACATGGTGGGGCACGAGGTCGGCGAGCCGGTCGAACCACCACAGCGACATCCGGGTGAGGATCTCGCCCTTGTCGGGGATGGTCGAGTCGAGCACGAAGTCGAAGATCGAGATGCGGTCGCTGGCGACCATCAGCAGGTCGCCGCCGGCCAGCGCGTAGAGGTCGCGGACCTTGCCGGAGTGCAGGTGCGTGGCGCCGTCGACCGGCGCTGCCGTGGGGGCGATGGCCATGGGGCCGAGGTTAGCCGGGTCGTCGCCCGATGGGAGGGTGAAGGCATGGCCGAGTCAGCCGAAGTCGTCCACGCCCGCATCCTCGCCGCCGTCGGGGAGGACGGGCGGCTGCCGATGACGCCGTCCGTCTCCTGGGACATCTTCCCCTGGGAGTCCGTCGACGGCGCGGTCGTCCCGCAGGTCCTGCCGCCGCCCTCCGACGAGCCGGGCCGGTCCGGCGAGGACCCGGACAGGCCCTGCGGCGCCTGCGCGGGCTTCGACCCGGAGCGGGTGACGTGGGAGGACGAGCGCTGGGTGCTCACGCACGGGGGCGCGCCCTCCGGTCTGCCCCTCGTGCTCACGCTGCACCCCCGCGAGCACCTCGACCTCGGCGACCTCGACGACGACCAGGCCTCGGAGCTCGGTCGGATCACGAACCGGTTGACCCGGATCATGGAGCACCTCCAGCACGTCGGACGGGTGCACGTGAACCGCTGGGGCGACGGCGGATCGCACCTGCACGTCGGCTTCTTCGCCCGGACCGCCCGGTTGACGAACGTGCTCGGCTCCCCCGCCATGGAGTGGGACGACATCATCCCGCCCGGTGACGAGCAGGTCTGGCGCGCGGACCTGACCACCGTGGCCACCAAGCTGGCCAACTGGGGCGGCACCGCGCGCGTCTGACCCGCCAAGGGCCCCTCGGTGTCCCCCGAGGTTGCCGCCGGTTGCTGTGATCAGCCGCGGACCTCGAACGACGAGGCGCCGTGCGGCTCGGCCTCGCGCTCGTCGACGCCCTCGACGCTCGCCGACGAGGGTCCTCCCTGGCACCAGGCGACCATCGCGTCGACCGCGTCGCGCTCACCCTCGAGGTGCGCAGAGACGGTGCCGTCGGCCTCGTTGCGCACCCAGCCGACGAGGCCGAGCTCCTGTGCCCTCTCCATGGCGTGGTGGCGGAACGCCACGCCCTGCACCTGGCCACGCACGACGACGCGCACCGCCACCGTCTCGTCGCCGTCCGGCTGCTCGCTCGTCTCGCTCACGCCTCCAGCATGACGGCGTACGGCGCCGACCGGCCCCACCCGTCGAGGTGCCCCGCCGAGCGACCGGGCGCTCCCGGGCTCACGGGTGGCAGTGGCCCTCGCCGTGTCCCCCACCGCTCGGCGCCACGTCGATCGACGGGTTCTGGTCGAAGAACCCGGACGGCTTGAGCCAGAACGCGATGGTGTCGGCCGGCATGATCGGCCAGTCCTCGACCCGCGGGACGTGGTGGATGCCGAAGACGTACCAGAGCACGACGTCGGTCGACTCCAGCGGCTCGTCGTCGGCGATCCAGCGGGTCATCCCCTCGTCGCCCTCGGACTGCGTCGGGTAGGCGCCGGCCGGCCACCGCTCGTCCTCGTGGTGTCGGGTGACCCACACCGTGTGGCCGATCACCGGCGCGCGCAGGTACTGCGGGGCCGCGGGGTCCATGAGGACCGGGATCGACGCGCTCGGCACCAGCTGGTACGCCGGGTGCGTGCCGTGGCGGTTGGTCTTCGTCGGGTTGACGACCTTCCAGCCGCGCTGCCTGGCCCAGTCGTAGTCGCGCGCGGACTCGGCCTCCGAGCGCACCGGCGTCGAGGACGTGACCAGGTCGAGGCCGTACGGGTTGGTCTCCGAGACCGGCGGCACGACGGTCTCGGTCTCCACCACGGTGTTCTCCGCGCCGTCCACGTCGAGGTCGAGACGGGCCACGATGAAGTGCTGGTGGATCGGGGCGTAGGTGCGCTCGTCGACGAGGACCCCGGTCGGCGGCGTCGGGTCGCCCTCGGCCAGCGGGGTGGTGACCATGATGCCCGTGGCGCGGACCTCGCACTCGATGTTGCCGTCGGTGTAGAAGCGCCAGTAGACGAGGTACTCGTAGTTGGCCACGGTGACGTGGCACGAGACGACCATCCGTCGCATCCGGCGCACCTCCGTCCCGGCGTCGGGGTCGACGTGCTTCCACAGCACGGCGTCGTCCTCCTCGTGCAGACAGATCGCGTTGGTGATCGTGTACGGCTCGCCGGCGGTGTCGTGCAGCGTCGCGTCGAGGTAGCGGATCTCGCCCAGGCAGTCGCAGCCGAGCTCGAGGGAGGTCGTCATGAAGCCCAGCCCCCACTCGCCGATGTCGTAGGCCGTGCGGCGGTAGTGGTCGAAGGAGGAGTCGCGGTAGGGCACGACCATCTCGGCGAAGGAGAGCCGGTAGGCGACCTCGCGCTCGGTGCCCCGGTCGTCGTAGGCGACCTGGTAGATCACCGGGCCCTCGCGGTGGTTGAAGCCGATCCGCATCGACCAGCGCTGCCAGCGCAGCTCGCCGTCGTCGGTGATCGAGAACGACGGCCCCTCGGGCTGGACGATGTCGAGGGGCTTGAGGTCGCTGCGTGGCTCGCCCTCCCGGACGCCGGGGGCGTACTCCCCGTCGACCGCGGGCAGGCCGTGGTCGTGGTGGTCCTCGATCTCGAGCAGCTCGAGGGTGTTGAGGTCGACGACGAGCTTCAGCCCGGAGACGGGGTGCGCGTAGGGGTTGCCCTGCGGCGTGGCGCGCAGCCACAGGTCGCACCAGCCCAGGCGGCGATCGCGCCACTGCTCGGGCATCAGGGCGCGCCCGTAGGTCCACACGTCGACCAGCAGCAGGGACAGGTCGGTGATGCCGCGCGCGGCCAGCGCGGTGATCACGTCGGGGTGCTGCTTCATCGCGACCTCGACGTCGTGGTACTCGTCGACCGTGAAGCTCGGCGTCACCCCGGGCACGTGGGTCCAGGACTCGACGACGTCACCGCTCAGGTCGACGACGGCCTCGAAGACCCGGTGGTCGGCGCGGTCCCACAGCACGACCAGCGCGGCGCGCGCGACCTCGTCGCCGGGACGCCAGGCCTTCACCGTGGCCTTGGCCGGCTCGCGCAGCTCGATCGAGGCGATCCGCCAGGAGTCGGTGACCCCACGATCGCGACGCAGCACCGCCGCGCACCGACGGAACTCGTCGGCCTCGAGCGGCTGGAGCGGGTGGACTGCCATAGGTTCTCCTCGCGTGACCGGCCGACGTGCCCCGATCCAACCACCGCGTACGCCGGACCCGAGGGGCTGGTCCGCCTCGGTCCCACGGCCCGCCCATCGGGGTATGGGGGGTGGGACGACGATGGGCCGGTGACCGAGCACTCCCCCCAGACCACCCACCCCGGGACGGCGAGGGACGGGGAGGACGAGCCGGACCCGCGTCGCTGGCGGATCCTGGCGGTCTCGCTCGTGGTCGGGTTCATGTCGCTGCTCGACGTCTCGATCGTCAACGTCGCGATCCCCTCGATGCAGCGCGGCCTCGACACCTCCGCCGGCACGATCCAGTGGGTGGTCTCGGGCTACGCGCTGACCTTCGGCCTCACGCTGGTCGCCGGCGGGCGGCTCGGCGACGCCTACGGGCGCGGCCGGATGATGCTGATCGGGCTGAGCCTGTTCGTGCTGGCCAGCGCGGCGGTGGGGCTCGCTCCGAGCGCGACGCTGGTCGTCGTGGCCCGCCTCGCCCAGGGAGCCGCCGCCGGGCTGCTCACCCCGCAGAACTCCGGGCTCATCCAGCAGCTGTTCTCGGGGGAGGAGCGCGGTCGCGCCTTCGGGCTGTTCGGCTTCACCGTGTCGATCGCCTCGGCCGCCGGGCCGGTGATCGGCGGGCTGATCATCGCCGCGACCAGCGAGTCGGACGGCTGGCGGTGGCTGTTCCTGGTCAACGTGCCGATCGGACTGGTCGCCCTGGTCGCGATCTGGCGGATCGTGCCGCCCGCGGTGCGCGACACCGACGACGACCCCCGCGTCGACGTCCCCGGCGCGGTCCTGCTCGGGCTGACGGTGCTGTGCCTGCTCTACCCGATCGTCAGCCTCGAGAGCGGCGCGCGCTGGCCGCTGGTGCTGCTGGTCGGGGTGCCCGGCTTCGCCTGGGCGTTCACCCGCTGGGAGCGCCACACCTCGGCGAAGGGACACCCGCCGCTGCTCGACGTACGACTGCTGGGGCGGCTGCCGGGCTACCTCAACGGCCTCGGCGTGGGCGCGCTGTACTTCACCGGTTTCACCGGGGTGCTGCTCGTGCTCTCGGTGTGGATGCAGGAGGGGCTCGGCTACAGCGCGCTGCGGACCGGGCTGCTGCTGGTGCCGTTCGCGGCGGGCTCGGCTGTCTCCTCGCCGGTCGCGGGCCGGTTCGTGACCCGGTTCGGCCGCCCGCTGACGGTGGGCGCGCTGGTCGCGACGATGATCGGGATCACGCTGGTCGCCCTGGTCGCGCCGGGGCGGGACCCCTTGTGGCTGTGGCTTGCCCCGACGCTCCTGATCGCCGGACTCGGCGGCGGTGCGGTGGTCTCGCCCAACATCACGCTGACCCTGGAGGAGGTGCCGACGAGGATGGGCGGCGCGGCCGGCGGGGCGCTGCAGACCGGGCAGCGGATCGGCTCGTCGATCGGCGCCGCGGTGCTGATCACGGTCTACCAGCTCGCGGCGACGGCGTACTCGCCCGACACCGCCTTCCGGCTCGCGCTGCTGACCGGGGTGGTGCTGCTCAGCGCGGCGCTGGCGATGGCGGTGCGGGCGATGCGGCAGGCTCGGGAGCCGGCGGCGGCCGACCACTCCTGACCTCCGCCACGACATCCGGCGGCACCTCGGCTGACGACGAGCTGGCACCTCGGCCTCAGGTGACGCGGCTCAGCACCCGGCGCAGGACGGGGGCGGGGACCAGGCGGAGGACCCGGTCGCTGAGCTGGGCCAGGCGGCCGAGCGAGGGCAGGGTCTGGCCGAGCGGGGCGGGGTCGAGGGTGTCCAGGGTGATCATCCCGATCGCGGCGGCGGCGATCGCCGCGGTCGTCGCGTCGATGTCGACCTCGCGCACGACGCCGCGCTCGGCGAGCAGGCGGCGTACGGCGTCCGCGACGGCATCGTGCCACAGCCGCAGCGAGTGCCCGAGCAGGCGGGCCTGCTCGGGGTCGGTGTGCGCGGCGGCGATCACCTGGGCCAGCAGCGCCGCGCTGCCGTCCTCGCGGGCCGCCGCCGACATCCGTACGCCGATCGCGTGCAGGTCGGCGATCGACGTCGCCCCGGCTAGCGCCGCGGCGTAAGTGTCGATCATGGCGCGGGTGCCCTCGTCGAAGGCCTCGCGCACCAGACCCTCGACGCCGTCGAAGTGGTAGAAGACCAGTGCCTGGTTGACCCCGGCCTCGGTCGCGATCGCGCGGGCCGTGGCCGAGCGCAGGCCCTCGCGGCCCACGAGCCGCACGGTCGCCGCGCGCAGGGCGGCCCGGGTGCTCTCGGCGGTCATCGCACCGGCTCCCCGGGAGCGCGTGTGGCCGGCCTCGCGCGGGCCGAGGCCACAGGCGTCGGCGACGACTCCGAGCAGCTGGGCCGCGACGGGCAACCGTACCGCCCAGCCGCACCACGCCCAGGGCAGGCAGGTCTGCTCGACCGCGCGCGCGAGGGCGGCGAGCCCGCGGTCGGTCACCGGCGACGGCTCGAGCGGCAGGCGCCAGCGGGCCCGGGTCAGCCGGACCCCGGCCCGGGTGGCCGGGTGCACGCGCAGACCGACCGGGCCGACCCGGAGCAGCGCGTCGCCCGTGGCCCGGCAGACCCCGCAGGTCTCGTCGATCCACAGGTCCGCCGGGCGTGGTGACGTGGGGACGCCAGCGGGGCAGCCAGCTGCGCACCGCTCGCCGGTAGGCCGCATGGTCTGGCCAGCGGCGCGCCATCGTCGCCTGCTCGTGCCGCTGGCCAGCACGGTCGAGAACACGACCGCGCCGACGCGCCAGCACGACCAGCCACCACGACCGGGCGCCGGCTGCGAGCACCAGCAGCAGCCCGCTGGCGCCGACCTGCATCGGGTTGGCCAGGTAGGCGTAGGGACCGGTGGTGACCAGGCGGTCCGGCGGGTCCCACGGGAACGGCGTCCCGCCCCCGACGCGGGCGAGCTCGACGACCGCGGCCAGCGCGGGCACACCGACGAGCACCGCCGCGACCAGCAGCCGGGAGCGACGCCAGCAGGCCGTGGTCGAGCAGCCCGGCCCACGACCCGCCCGTGCGCTGCCAGGACGGGCGTCGGCAGCAGCCACAGCATCAGGCCGGCGAAGAGCGTCGACCTGGAGCACGACCCGCACGCCCGAGCAGCGCCGCTCGCGGGTGGCCAGGCCGCAGGACGCGGCCGGTGCCGCGACCACCAGGAGCAGCACGACCTCGCCGCGCCACCACCCCGGCTCGAGCACCACCAGTGGTGCGAGCCGGGGCATCAGGAGGGCGTCGACCCAGGCCGAAACCGACGCCACCCACCACCACGCCCGGCCGCCGACGATCGCCGGAAGCGCCCCCCAGACCAGCGCCCAGCCCAGCGAGGTCTCGAGCGGCAGCCCGAGTACGACGTCGGGGTCGGCGACCAGCCCACCAGGTCGCGGTGACCGGCAGGGACTGCAGCGCGAGCACCCCGCACCAGGCCTACGCGCCGGCCAGGAAGGACGGCCGGGCCGAGTCCGCGGGCCAGTGAGCCGGCCCCGCGCCGCCCGCGGGCTGCCCAGGACGAGCCCAGCGACCACCGCGAGCACGGCACCGCGAGGCTGAGGTTGCGCAGCAGCGCGTCGTCGGCGACGGTCACCGCGGCCCTCAGGCCAGCCCGCGCAGGAAGGCGCGGGCGCCGGCGTCCATGAACACCGCGCTGACCGGGCCGAACCACAGCCCGGGGTCGAGGCGCCGCTCGTAGTCGACGGCCAGGTCCGCACGGCAGCCCTCGTCGGTGCGCGACCAGCGGAGCTCACCGCCGCGCAGCCCTACCCAGCGCTGGGTCTTGGAGGTGTCGGAGACGACCTCGAAGTCCAGGGCGCCCGGTGCCGACGCGACGACCTCGGTGGTGATCTTCCACCGGCCGAGGTGGCCCACCAGGTGTCGCCGACCGCGAGCCCCGTCCCCGCGGCTGCCGCGGGGTCGGGTAGCCGGCGGTGTCGAGCAGCCACCCGCGTTGGGCGGCGTCGGGACGGGGCCCGCGGGCAGCGCCTGCTCGAAGTCTGCACGCAGGTCGGTGCCAGGACCGGTGCTGGCCTCGGCGCGCTGGACGGGGTCGACCCGCACGCCCGGCGTGACGCCCTCGAGCGCGACGACGACCAGCACCACCGGGGCAGAGCGTGCTGACGCGGGCCGCCCAGGAACCGAGGCGCGGACCATGCCGAAGACCGCGAAGGCCGCGCCGTAGACGATCGGTGAGGCCAGCAGCACGCAGATCGCCCCCTCGTGCAGCAGCGCCGAGGAGAGCAGCAGCACCACGGTCACGACCTGGAACACCACGCCGGCGCCCTGCAGCCGCGGCCAGCCCGACGAGCGAGGGCGAGCAGCACGGGCACGCCCGACGAAGAGCAGCGCCGAGTCGGCGCGGCCGGCGGACCGAGACAGGTAGACCCCGATCAGCCCGGTCGGCGACCACGGCGGCGACGAGCAGGGCCGTCGCCCAGGCTCCGTGGCGGCGGCGGGTCGGCCGGGTCCGGGGTCACGGGGTGGGATCGGATCGTGTCGTCGGCTCTGTTCATGTCTTGAGCATACGCTCAAATTGAGCAGATGCTCAAGACCACGCGCGAGCCGATACCCTGCTCAAGCCGGGAGCGGCTAGGCGTCAGTCGAGGCGGTAGAAGGAGAGCGGGAGCACGATCTCGGCGCCCGTACCGTCCTGGACCGCGATCTGCCGGTTGCCGAAGCTGACCTGCAGGGTGCCGTTCGTGGGTTGGGAGAACGGGTAGGGCAGGACGGTGGCGCGAGGGGACTCGGAGGGTGGCTCGAGCGTGCGTCGGACGATCCGCAGCTCGTCCACCTCCCCAGCGAACAGCCCGGCCGGGCGTTGTCGCCGCTGGACGCAGTACGTCGGGGCGTCCGGGGTCGCCGCTCTGCCGCACCCTCGGAGGCGACCTCGGGTGTCCGGTGGGACGCCACCTGGTTCGCGACGTAGACCCCGACCACGCCGAGCACGAGGCCGAGCGCCAGGACGACGAGGGCGCCGGCCACGACCCGGCGGCGGCTCAGAGCCGGCTCACGGATGGCGCCCGGGGAGTACGCCGCCGCGTCGGGGTGGCGGGCGATCATCGCCTCGACCTGCGCGCACACCGCGCGAACCTGGGCGGCCGCGGCGCCGGTGAACTCCACCGGGTCGGCGACCAGTCCGGCGAGCTGGTCGGCGCTGAGCCCGAGCCGCTCGTCTGAGGCGAGCCGGGCGAAGACGTCGTTCTCGGCCTGGCCGCGACGCATGTCGAGGGCCGTGCCGACGGCCGCCTGCTTGATCGCCTCGTGGGCGGCCTCGCGGCCCACGCCGTTGCGCACCGCGCCCATCAGCACCTTGGTCGTGGCCAGGAACGGCAGGTAGCGGTCGAGCTCGCGCTGGATGACCGCCGGGAAGGCCCCGAACTCCTCCAGCACGGTCAGGAAGGTCTGGAACAGCCCGTCGACGGCGAAGAAGGCGTCGGGCAGGGCCACCCGGCGTACGACCGAGCAGGAGACGTCGCCCTCGTTCCACTGGTCGCCGGCCAGCTCGCCGACCATCGACAGATAGCCGCGGGTGACGACAGCCAGGCCGTTGACGCGCTCGCAGGAGCGGGTGTTCATCTTGTGCGGCATCGCCGAGGAGCCGACCTGCCCCTCGACGAAGCCCTCGGTGACCAGCTCGTTGCCGGCCATCAGCCGGATCGTGGTGGCCAGGTTGGAGGGCGCCGCCGTGAGCTGGACGAGCGCCGAGAGCACGTCGAAGTCGAGTGATCGCGGGTAGACC
This sequence comes from uncultured Actinomycetota bacterium, assembly GCA_963740745.1. GTDB lineage: Bacteria > Actinomycetota > Actinomycetes > Propionibacteriales > Nocardioidaceae > Nocardioides. The sequence continues at coordinate 288,634 of CAVUFK010000001.1, read as the reverse complement.
TGGCCGACGCTGGTCAGCACCCGGCCGAACCCGAGGTGGCTCGCCACGCGCTGCTCGAGGTCGGCGAGGCCGGCCTCGTCGCCGTCGAGCAGGTCGAGCATGTCCTGGGCGGTGCCCATCGGGCCCTTGATGCCGCGCAACGGGTAGCGCGCGAGCAGTTCCTCGACCCGCTCGACGGCGATCATCAGCTCGTCGGCGATCGTGGCGAACCGCTTGCCGAGGGTCGTCGCCTGGGCGGCCACGTTGTGCGAGCGCCCGGCCATCACGGTGACCTCGTGCTCGGCGGCCAGCCGAGCCAGCCGCGCGAGCGTGGCGACGCCCGGTCGCGCAGCAGGGCCAGCGATGAGCGCACCTGGAGCTGCTCGACGTTCTCGGTCAGGTCGCGGCTGGTCATGCCCTTGTGGATCTGCTCGTGGCCGGCGAGCGCGCAGAACTCCTCGATGCGCGCCTTGACGTCGTGGCGGGTCACCCGCTCGCGGGCGGCGATGGAGGCGAGGTCGACCTTGTCGACGACGGCCTCGTAGGCCTCGATCGCCGCCGTCGGGCACGGCGACGCCGAGGTCGCGCTGGGCGCGCAGCACCGCGATCCACAGCTGTCGCTCGAGCACGATCTTGTGCTCGGGCGACCAGATCGCGGCCAGTCTGCGCCGGCGTAGCGGGTGGCCAGGACGTTGGGGACGCGGTCCGGCACAGGGTCCGAGCATCATGATGCGCGGGCGAGTCGGGCGAGTGCGAGCTGCGGCGAGTCATGCCGGCCGGCTGGAGTCGCGCGGGGCCTCGGTGCGCGGCGCGGCGGCCGGTCACGGGCGGCGGCCAGGGCGATGTCGGTGCGGTGCTGGCTGCCGTCGAAGGCCACGTGGCGCCACGCCCTCGTAGGCCTTGGCGCGGGCGTCGGGCAGGTCGGTGCCCGACGGCGGCGACCGCGAGCACCCGACCACCGGCGGTGACCAGCCGACCCTGCTCGTCGCGTGCGGTGCCCGCGTGCACGACGTGCACCGACGGGTCCCGTCCGAGGGTCTCGGTGCCGACGATCACGTCGCCGCGCGACGACCCGGCCGGGTAGCCGTCGCGCAGGCCATCACCACCGCGACCGCGGCGCCCGGCTTCCACCAGGGGCGGTCGCCTCGGCCAGGGTGCCGGTAGCGGCGCGCGCGCAGCAGCGGTGCGAGCGGCGAGTCGAGCGAGCACGAGCACGGCCTGGGTCTCCGGGTCGCCGAAGCGCGCGTTGAACTCGATGACCCGGACGCCGCGCGCGGTCAGCGCGAGCCCGGCGTACAGCAGGCCCGAGAACGGCGTGCCCCGCCGGGCCAGCTCGTCGACCGTCGGCTGGAGCGACGTCGCGCAGCACCTCCTCGACCAGCCCTCGGGCGCCCACGGCAGCGGCGTGTAGGCGCCCATGCCGCCGGTGTTCGGGCCGGCGTCGCCGTCGCCGACCCGCTTGAAGTCCTGGGCGGGCTGCAGCGGGTACGACCGTCGCGCCGTCGGTGATCGCGAACAGCGAGACCTCGGGGCCGTCGAGGAACTCCTCGATCACGACCCGCTCGCAGGCGGCCGCATGGGCCAGCGCCTCGGCGTGGTCGTCGGTGACCACGACGCCCTTGCCGGCCGCGAGCCCGTCGTCCTTGACGACGTACGGCGCGCCAGCTCGGCCAGCGCGGAGCGCGCCTCCTCGGGCGTGGTGCAGACCAGCGCCCGCGCGGTCGGTACGCCGGCCGCGGCCATCACGTCCTTGGCGAAGGCCTTCGACCCCTCGAGCCGGGCGGCCGCTGCGCCGGGCCCGAAGACCGCGATCCCGTGCTCGCGCACCACGTCGGCGACCCCGGCGACCAGCGGCGCCTCGGGGCCGATCACGACGAGGTCGGCGCCGATCCGCCCGGCGAGGCCGGCGACCGCGGTCCCGTCGAGGGCGTCGACGTCGTGCAGGGTCGCGACCTCGGCGATCCCGGGGTTGCCCGGCGCGGCGTGGACCTCGCCGACCCCCGGGTCCGCGGCGAGCGCCAGGGCGAGGGCGTGCTCGCGCCCGCCCGGGCCGACCACGAGCACCGTGAGCGGCCCGCCGGAGCCGGCCCGGCTAGGGACGAGGTCAGGCGCGGTCGTCGAGGGCTCGGTCGTCACGCTCCGAGATGCTAGTGCCGTCGGTCGTGCGGCGGCTGCGCCGCTCGCGCACCGCCTCCACCACGGCGAGCACGCCGACGACGACCACCACGAGCACGACGACGAGCAGCCAGCCCCCGACGTAGTCGCGCGGCAGCAGCGAAGGGTTGTCCTCGCGCGCGCCGAAGCGGCCCAGCACCGGCACCGCCACCACCGTGAGCGTGCCGACCACGACGCCGACCACGGCGAGCCACGGTCGGACCACGGGCGGCAGCACCCGCACCGCGAGCACCGCGACGGCGATCGTGACCGGGGCCAGGACGGCGTCGTGCAGGACGATCCCCCCGCCGAGCCAGATCGCCGTCGCGACGAGGTTGTCGAAGCCCCCGCTGAGCAGGAGCAGGGCGCCGTACAGCCCGACCAGGACACCGAGCCCGACCAGCGCCGGGCGGACCGAGGTGGACCGCGTGGGTGCGGACCGGCTCGCGGGGCTCATGCCGACACCTCGATCCGTCCGACCCACTTGGTCTGGAGGACCCCGGGCCGGTTCGGCGCGATGATCCGGCACGGGAACCCGTGGTCGAGGCTGAGCTCCTCGCCGTTGAGACGCAGCGCGAGCAGGGTGTCGGGGTCGTCGGTGAACCCGCCCTGGAGCAGGGTCGTGGCGTAGGGGCCGCGGGTCTGCAGGCTCGAGACCACCGCGTCGGAGCCGGCGGGCGCGTCCACCAGGTCGAGCAGGTCGCGCACCGCGACGCCGGTCCAGGTCGCGCCCGCGCTCCAGCCCTCGACGCACGCGATCGGCAACGACCGGGTCCGCTGCGGCAGTGCGGCGAGGTCGGCCCGGGTGAACGACCGCTCGCGCCCGGCGTACGCGACGGTGAGGGCGAAGCCGGCCGCGGTGGCGCCGGCGGTGGCGCCGGCCGCCTCGGCGGTCCTGTTCACCGGCAGGCCCTGCGGGCCCTCGCCGTCGCGGGTCGCCAGCACGGAGACGCGGCGCAGGCCGGGCACCGTCGACCCGGCCGTGGCCAGCACCGCGATGCCGACGCTGGCCCAGGTCGTGCGCAGCAGACCGCGCCGCGAGAGGCCCTGCGAGGTCGGCGCCGTGCCGTCCCGGTCGAGCGAGCCGTCCTCGAGCGGGCGGTCGAGCGCCTGGCGGATCAGCGGGAGCTTGACGCCGACGTGGACCACGAGGGCCCCGATCGCGACCCAGCCCACGGCGTAGTGCGTGGAGCGGAAGCTGAACGACCACGGGTACCACTGGGCGCTGTTGGCCAGCCCGCTGGCCAGCATGAAGACGGACGCGGCGACCAGGACCCCGATCGAGGCCCGCTCGAGCCCGTGCAGGAGCCCGGCGCGCGACAGCGGCGCGGGCATCCGCGCGAACAGCTTGGGGAAGACCGTCCACAGCTTGACCAGCAGCAGCGGGACCGCGGCCGTGCCGCTCACGACGTGCAGACCCTGGGTCAGCCGGTAGCCCCACGACGGCGCCGTCGGGAAGGGCACCAGGGTGGGGCCGGCCTGCGCCCAGTGGCTGACCAGGCCGGTCACGAAGGCGACCACGAAGCAGATCCCGAGCCAGCGCCCGACCCGGGCGGCGACGGCGGGGCTGCGCAGTCGGGAGGTGAAGTGCTCCTCACGGGGTACGACGAGCGTGGGCAGCGACTCGGGCACGGGCGGTCCTCTCCTCGGGCGCCCGCCGGTGCGGGCGCTCCTGAGAGGTCGGTGTCAGCCCGCGCGCCGGTCTTACCCGCCGACGGGCGCCGGATCCTGACGGCGCGCGTCGGGTAAGACCACGGGGCGTGGCGCCACTCACCTCTCACCGACGCCCGTCGGCGTAGGAGATGGCAGAGGGAGATCGAGATGGACATGAGCACGATGACGATGGTCGGGACGGCGGTCGCGGTGCTGATCCTCGCCGCGGTGGTCGCGCTGGTGGTGATGGGCAGCGTGCGGTGGGTGGCGCGCGGCGGCGGACCCGGCGAGCACGACGACAGCACCGGCTGAGGTGGTTACGCTCGGGCCGTGATCCCGGACCTGGACTGGGTCGCGGACCTGCGTGGGGACGGCGAGGCCCACCACCACGCGCTCGGCGCCCTGCACACGGTGCTGCGCCGCGTCGCACGGCGCGAGGCCGCGCGCCGGGTCGGCACCCACGGGCTGGCCGGTCCCGAGCTCGACGACCTCGCCGAGCAGGCCGCCGACGACGCCCTGGTCTCGGTGCTGCGTCGCCTTGAGGACTTCCGCGGCGAGAGCCGGTTCACGACCTGGGCCTGCAAGTTCGTCGTGCTCGAGGTGTCCAGCAAGATCGGGCGCCACGTCTGGCGGCGCGACGGCGTCCAGCTCGGCGCCCAGGCCTGGGAGCGGCTGCCCGCACGCCTGGGCAACGGTCCCGAGCAGGTGGCGGAGTCGCGGGCGATGGTGCGGTGCGTGACGAAGGCGGTCGAGGACGTCCTCACGCCGCACCAGCGGCGGATCTTCGCGGCGATCGTCGTGGACGGCGTACCGCTGGACACGCTCGCGGTGCGGTTCAACACCAACCGCAACGCGATCTACAAGACGATGTTCGACGCACGCACCCGGTTGCGCGCGCACCTCGAGGCCCAGGGGTTCTGGGCCACCGACAACAGGGCCACCGACGGAAGGGACCAGCCATGAGCGCCTCCGACGTGCTCCGCGCGATGCTCACCACCGACCCGCGAGACGTGGGCTGCGACCTGGTCTTCGAGGCCATCGACGCCTACGTCGACCTCGTCGTCGCCGGCGAGGACCCGGAGCTGAGGTTCCCCGGCGTCACCGCCCACCTGCGCAGCTGCCCGCCGTGCCACACCGACTTCGAAGGCCTGCTCGCCGCCGTCCGCGACCTCGACCTCGACGCCTGACTCAGCCCACCGTGCCCAGCTCCATGTCGCCCGCGGCACCGTGCACGCGGTCGACGGCCGCCGTACGCCGACGGGCTCCGGCCGGCACCTGCCCGAGGGCGGCGCCGAGACCGTGGGGCGGCATGTTGCCGTAGAGCGTCTCGACGTCGTCGGCGGCCAGCGTGTAGGTCTCGTGCCAGATCCCCACGTCGGCGTTGGCCGCGACGCGACGGTTGAACTCCGCCCAGGCGCGGGCGTGGGGGTGGTCCTGGTCCCGGGCGAACCGGCCGAGGTCCTCAGCCGAGCGCCAGTACTGCATGGACATGACGTGACGTCCGGAGACCCAGGTGCGCACACCGAGCAGCGGGCTGTCGGCCTGGTGCAGCAGGCTGCGCACCATCATCGGCATCTGGCGGGCCACCCAGGTCCAGTGGCGCACCTTGGCCAGACGGTTGATCCGCATCCCGATCAGGAACACGACGACCTCCCCGTCGGGTGCGGCCTCGATGTCGGCCGCACAGATGCCGCCGAGCACGCCCGTCGGCGCACGTTGGCCGGCTCCTCGGTAGGCGGCCGGCTCGGCGGTCCTCGCTCGGACGTCCGTGGTCGTGTCCATGTCTCTCCTCATTGGATAGTTTCGATCTCCAATTAGAGAGTGACACTATCCAGTCATGACGTCAACTGCGCCGGACGAGCGGAAGTCCCTCGGTCTCACCGAGCTGGCCCGGCAGGCCGGGATGCCGGTCGCGACCGTGAAGTACTACCTGCGCGAGGGTCTGCTGCCCGACGGCGTCAAGCGCAGCGCGACCCGCGCCGACTACGGCACCACCCACCTCGAGCGTCTGCGGCTGCTGCGGCTGCTGCGCGAGGTCGGCGACGTGCCGGTCGAGCGGCTGCGCGCGCTCGTGAGCGCCCTCGAGTCACCGAGCGACGACCCCTTCGACGTGCTCGGCGCCGGCACCGAGGCGCTGGCCCGGCCCACCCCTGGGCCCGGACCACACGCCGTACGTGCGGACGAGCTGGCCGAGGAGCTCGTCGGTCGTGGCGGGTGGGAGGGCTGCCCGGCCGACACCGCGGAGCGCCTCGGGCTGCGCGTCGTCCTCGAGCAGGTCCTGACCTGGGAGGAGGTCGGGCTGCCCGTGCGCGCCGACGACCTCACGCCGTACGTCGAGGCGGCCGACCGGGTCGCGCGTCACGACATCGCCTCGATGCGCGACGGCGAGCCCGCCGAGCTGCTGACGCAGATCGTGGTGGGCCAGGTCGTCTACGGCGAGCTGCTCGCGGCGCTGCGGCGCGTGGCCGAGGCGCACCACGCCGTACGCCGGTGGGGCGCCGCCGACGACCGGTGACACCTCGGGCGACGATCAGCGGCACCTCGGCCAGCGATGAGTGGCACCTCGGCGGTCAGAGGAGGTCAGAGGAGGTCAGAGGAGGTCGTGGCGCACGATCGTCGCCGCGCGGGACGGGCCGACGCCCACGACCGAGATCCGGGCGCCGGACATCTTCTCGACGGCGACCACGTAGTCCTGCGCGTTCTTCGGCAGGTCCTCGAAGGTCCGCGCCTCGGAGATGTCCTCCCACCAGCCGGGGAAGTACTCGAGGATCGGCGTCGCGTGGTGGAAGTCGGTCTGGTTGACCGGCATCTCGTCGTGGCGCACGCCGTCGACGTCGTAGGCCACGCAGACCGGCACCTGCTCGAGGCCGGTCAGCACGTCGAGCTTGGTCAGCACGAAGTCGGTGACCCCGTTGACCCGCGCGGCGTACCGGGCGATCACGGCGTCGAACCAGCCGCAGCGGCGGGGGCGACCGGTCGTGGTGCCGTACTCCGCCCCGGTCTTGAGCAGGTGCTCGCCCGCGTCGTCGAAGAGCTCGGTCGGGAAGGGCCCCTCCCCCACCCGCGTCGTGTACGCCTTGACGATGCCGACCACCCGGTCGAGGCGCCGTGGCGGGATGCCGGAGCCGGTGCAGGCGCCCGCGGAGGTGGCCGAGCTCGACGTCACGAACGGGTAGGTCCCGTGGTCGACGTCGAGCAGCGTGGCCTGACCGCCCTCGAGCAGCACGATGTCGTCGCGGTCGAGGGCCTGGTTCAGCAGCAGTCCGGTGTCGCAGACCATCGGCGCGAGCCGCTCGGCGTGGGTCAGCAGCTCCTCGACGACCTCATCGACGTCGGGCGCGCGACGGTTGTAGACCTTGGTCAGGATCTGGCCCTTGAGCTCCAGGGCGCCCTCGACCTTCTGCTTCAGGATCTTCTCGTCGAAGAGGTCCTGGACCCGGATCCCGATCCGGTTCATCTTGTCGGCGTACGTCGGCCCGATCCCGCGCCCGGTCGTCCCGAGGCGGCGCGAGCCGAGGAAGCGTTCGGTGACCTTGTCGACGCTGCGGTTGTAGCTGGCGATGACGTGGGCGCTCGCGGAGACCTTGAGCTTGGAGACGTCGACCCCGCGCGCCTCGAGCGCGTCGAGCTCGGTGAACAGCACGTCGATGTCGACCACCACGCCGTTGCCGATGACGGGGGTGCAGTTGGCCGAGAGGATGCCGCTGGGCAGCAGGTGGAGTGCGTACTTCTCGTCACCGATCACCACCGTGTGGCCGGCGTTGTTGCCGCCGTTGAACTTCACGACGTAGTCGACGCGGCTCCCGAGCAGGTCGGTGGCCTTGCCCTTCCCCTCGTCGCCCCACTGGGCTCCGATGATGGCGATCGCGGGCATGGTGCTCCTCGGGGGTCAGCTCGGGGTCTCCTGGATCGGTGCCGCATCCATGGCGAGAGCCCCGGGCCGTGGCACCGGAGCTCGCGTGCTCACGCTACCAAGTCCGGGCCCCGCGGCGGGCCTCGTCGCGAGCCACCCCGCAGGAGGGAGTGGCCCGGCGCGGCGGCCCGGAGTGCACAATGGTCCGATGCCCGAGCCCCTCCTGGTGATCGCCAACGCCGACGCCGGCACCTCAGACGAGGAGCGTCTCGGGGCCGCGCTGGCGGTGCTGCGCGAGCAGACCTCCGTCGAGGTCGCCCACACCGCCAACCCCGGCGAGCTCGACGGAGTGCTGCACCGCGCGGGCACGCGGCGGATCGTCGTCGCCGGTGGCGACGGGAGCCTGCACGCCGTCCTCTCGGTGCTGTACAAGCGTCACGAGCTCGGCGACCAGCCGATCGGGCTGCTCCCGCTGGGCACCGGCAACGACTTCGCCCGCAACAACGGGCTCCCGCTCGACGTCGAGGACGCCGCGCGGGTCCTCCTCGAGGGCACCCCGCGCCCGATGGACCTGATCGTCGACGAGGTCGGCACGATCGTGGTCAACAACGTCCACGTCGGCGCGGGCGCCGCGGCCAGCCGCCGATCGTCGCGGTGGAAGCACCGCCTGGGCGCCATCGGCTACAAGAAGCTCAACCTCGGCAAGCTCGGCTACCCCATCGGAGCGGCCATCACCGCCTTCGACCCACCCGTGATCCGGCTCAAGGTCGAGGTCGACGGCCGACTGGTCAACGACTTCGACCGCCCGGTGCTGATGCTGGCCCTCGGCAACGGCGGATCGGTCGGCGGCGGCGCGGTGCTGCTGCCCGACGCCGACGCCGGCGACGGCACGATCGACGTGATGATCTCGCGCGCGGCCGGCCCGCTGGCCCGCCTGGGCTACGCCGCCCGCCTCGCGGTCGGCTCGCACCAGGAGCGCGACGACGTCGACCACCTGACCGGCTCGAAGGTCAGCGTGGTGGGCGAGTCGTTCTGGGTCTCGGCCGACGGCGAGGTCGACGGCCCCGAGCGGCGCCGGACCTGGCGCATCGAGCAGGCCGCGTACGAGATGGTGCTGCCGTGAGCCCGCGCGCGGGTCGATAGCCTGCGCGACATGGACGACGGCAGGGACGGCGGCAGGGACGACGGCGAGCAGGGACCGCACGACGACGACTGGCCGGCGCAGGTCGCCGTACGTCGCGAGAAGCGTCAGCGGCTGCTCGACGAGGGCCGTGAGGCCTACCCGGTCACCGTCGCGCGCACCCACGGCCTGGCCGAGGTCCGCGAGACCTGGGGCCACCTCGAGGCCGGCGAGGAGACGACCGACGTCGTCGGGGTCGCCGGCCGCGTGATGTTCGTGCGCAACACCGGCAAGCTCTGCTTCGCCTCGCTCCAGGAGGGCTCCGGCGAGCGCCTCCAGGTGATGCTCAGCCTGGCCGAGGTCGGCGAGGAGGCCCTCGAGGACTGGAAGCGCACCGTCGACCTCGGCGACCACGTCTTCGTCGAGGGCCGGGTGATCTCCTCGCGCCGCGGCGAGCTCTCGGTGATGGCAGGCCGTTGGGAGATGGCCTCCAAGGCGCTGCGCCCGCTGCCGGTGCTGCACAAGGACCTCTCCGAGGAGTCACGGGTCCGTCAGCGCTACGCCGACCTGATCGTGCGGGAGGAGGCCAGGGCGATGGTGCGCACGCGCTCGGCGATCCTGCGAGCGATCCGCACGACCCTGGAGGACCGCGGGTTCCTCGAGATCGAGACCCCCGTGCTCCAGCTCGTCCACGGCGGCGCGTCCGCCCGGCCGTTCACGACCCACCTGAACGCCTTCGACCAGGACATGACCCTGCGGATCGCGCTGGAGCTGAACCTGAAGAAGGCCGTCGTCGGCGGCATCGAGAAGGTCTTCGAGATGGGGCGGATCTTCCGCAACGAGGGCAGCGACTCCACGCACAGCCCGGAGTTCACGATGCTCGAGGTCTACGAGGCCTACGGTGACCAGCACACGATGGCCGAGCTGATGAAGGCGATGTTCCTCGCGGCGGCCGACGCCGTGGGGAGCCGCCAGGTCGAGACCGAGCGCGGGGTCGTCGACCTCGACGGCGAGTGGCGCTGGCTGCCGGTCTACGACGGGGTCAGCGAGGCAGTCGGTGCCGAGGTCACGCCGGCCACCGACGCCGCGACCCTGCGCGGCCACCTCGACGCGCACGACCTGGCCTACGACCCGGCCTGGGGCGCGGAGAAGCTGGTGCTCGAGCTGCTCTCCGAGCTCGTCGAGCCGACGCTGGTCCAGCCGACGTTCCTGTGCGACTACCCGCCCTCGGCGCAGCCGCTGGCCCGGCGCCACCGCAGCAAGCCCGACCTGATCGAGGCCTGGGACCTGATCGTCGGTGGCGTGGAGCGCGGGACGGCGTTCTCCGAGCTCGTCGACCCCGTCGTCCAGCGCGAGGTGCTCACCGAGCAGTCGCTGCTCGCCGCCGCCGGCGACCCCGACGCGATGGCCCTCGACGAGGACTTCCTGCGCGCGCTGGAGTACGGCGCCCCGCCGATGGGCGGCCTCGGCCTCGGCATGGACCGGCTGATCATGTTCTTCACCGGCGCGGGCATCCGCGAGACGATCCTCTTCCCGCACCTGCGGCCCGAGGGTCGCTGACCCGGAGCGGCATGTAACCCGGAGTTACGTCGACTCATGCGGCGGGGAGTGTCTAGGGGTCGTAGCAACGGGGTCAGGCTGCTGAGGGTTTGCTCAGCAGGGCGTCCAGTGCTTGGGCTGGTGTCGCCATGTCCAGGGTAGGGCGTGGTCGTGCGTTGAGGCTGGCGGCGATCTTGCGGAGGTCGGCGGCGGTGAAGCGTGAGAGGTCGGTGCCTTTGGTGAGCCAGTGGCGCAGGAGCCGGTTGGTGTTCTCGTTGGTGCCGCGTTGCCAGGGCGAGTGGGGGTCGCAGAAGTAGACCGGCATCTCGAGGTCGAGCTGGATCTTGTCGTAGCGGGCCATCTCGCTGCCGCGGTCCCAGGTCAGCGATTGGCGTAGGTGCTCGGGCAGGTCGCGCATCTCGCGGATCATCGCCTCGGCCACGGACTCGGCGTCGTGGCGACCTGGCAGGTGGAGCAGGATCGTGAACCGGGTGGCCCGCTCGACGAGGGTCCCGACCGCGGACTGGCCCAGCGCGCCGATGACGAGGTCGCCTTCCCAGTGTCCGGGCACGGCGCGGTCCTCGACCTCGGGTGGGCGTTGGCTGATCGTGAACGCCTCCCGGTAGGGGCTGTTGGAGCGCCTGGTGCCGCCCGGTCCCGTGCGGGTCTTGCGCCGCGGCCGGTGGGTCGAGAGCTGGCGGTGGAGGTCTTGGCGCAGGCTCCCGCGGCCCTGGACGTAGAGGGCTTGGTAGATCGTCTCGTGCGACACCCGGTCCATGATCGAGTCCGGGTGCTCGGTGCGCAGCACCCGGGCGATCAGGCGTGGTGACCAGCCCTGGTCCATCGCGTCCTCGACTCGACGGCACAGCCCGTGGTTGGCCACCAGCCGGAACTGCTTGGGCCGGCGTCTGCGCTCGTGGGCCGCACGGTGCGCGATCGGGCCCCAGTAGGACCCATCGGGGCCACGGTTGCGCGCGACCTCACGGCTGATCACCGACTTGTGCCGTCCGATCAGGGCCCCGATCTGGGTGTAGGACAGCTCGCGGCGTAGCCCCGCAGCGATCACCGCCCGGTCCTCGCTGCTCAACACCCGCCGCAGCGCAGGCTGTGCACCCACGGAGCAAGGCCCAAGAACGCGCGGCGTGCTGGGATCGCGTGGTGGCGCGCTGCCGGGTAGGCCCCCGTGGGAGCCCATCTGGATCGGGGGTCTCATGAGACCCGAGGCTTGCCACCAACCCCGTCCCGCCTCCGACGACACGCCGCTGGAGGCCGCAGCAACCTCCACCGAGGCCCCCGAGCACAACAGGTCGAAGAACTCCTCACGCTCCTCGTAGGCCACGTACCGCTTCGCCATAACCAACACCTCCATCAGGTGTTGCTACGACCGCCTGATTCTGGGGCGGCACGACGCGCGCCCAGTAGCAGTAACTCCGGGTTACAGCTGGCGGGGCGGTCAGGCGGGGGGCGGGACCTCGGCCTGACCGGCCTCACCGAGCAGGACGTCGTAGGCCTCGGGGCTGGAGTCGCGCAGGAAGTCCGCGCAGCGCTCCCACTCCTCGCTCTCGCCGATCTGGCGGGCGGCGATGGCCAGCAGGGCCAGGCAGGTCAGGAAGCCGCGGTTGGGGCCGTGCGACCACGGCACCGGGCCGTGGCCCTTCCAGCCGTTGCGGCGCAGCATGTCCAGCGAGCGGTGGTAGCCGACGCGGGCGTAGGCGTAGACGGTGACCGCGTCGACGTCGGCCTGCACCGCTTCACCGGCCAGCGTGGCCCACGCGACCGGCGAGGCCGGGTGCGAGCGGACGACCTCGATCGGGGCGGTCCCTGCGGCGAGGACGGCCGCGGCGGGGTCCTCGGGCAGGTGGGTGGGCGGGGGTCCGGCCATCAGGTCGTCGAAGCTCATGGGCCCATCCTCCCCTCCCGACCCCGGACCGCTCGCACCAGGACCAGCACGAGCGCGATGAACGTCGCGATCCCCACGACGTACGCCGCCACGCCGGGCCAGCCGGCAGGCCCCGTCGGGTCGATGAACGGGTAGGGGTAGAAGCCGTCCGCGGACCCCCGCACCAGCGTCAGGGCCACCCACACGAGCGGGTAGACGACCCCGATCGCGACCAGCCGTCCCACCGAGCGTGCCGGCACCGGCCGCGTGCGGTTCAGCACCCACTCCAGCGCGAGGTAGGCCGGGCCCACGACGTGGACGACCTCGTTGGGCCAGGTGACCTGGGTGACGTAGACGCCGGGGTCGACCTCGAGCCCGCGCAGCAGCGCGTTGTAGACGACGCCGGTCACCACCGCGTAGGACACCGCGCACGCACGCAGCACGGCGTACGCCTCGCTCTGGCTCCCCCGCCGCAGCAGCGCCAGACCGCCCGCCGCCAGCACGACGACGTCGAGCAGGTTGGTCTGGATGGTGAAGAACGCGAAGTACCGCGTCGGCATGAACGCGTCGTTGACGGCCTGGTCGACGACCATGACGACGATCGCGACCGCGATCAGCGCGGAGACGACCAGGTCGGCGACCGCCCACACCCGCGCCACGACGGTCTCGACCTCAGCCGATCGACTGGCCCGACGAACGCAGGTTCTCGCAGGCCTCCAGCACGCGCGCACTCATCCCGGCCTCGCCGGCCTTGCCCCAGGCGCGGGGGTCGTAGACCTTCTTGTCGCCGACCTCGCCGTCGACCTTCAGCACGCCGTCGTAGTTGGCCAGCATGTGGCCGGCGACGGGGCGGGTGAAGGCGTACTGGGTGTCGGTGTCGACGTTCATCTTCACCACGCCGTAGTCGAGAGCCTCGGCGATCTCCTCGGCCGAGGATCCCGACCCACCGTGGAAGACGAGGTGGAAGGGCTTGGAGCCCTCCTCGAGGGAGAACTCCTCGACCACGGCCTCCTGGGCGTCCTTGAGCACCGAGGGGCGCAGCTTGACGTTGCCCGGCTTGTAGACGCCGTGGACGTTGCCGAAGGTCAAGGCGGTCATGTAGTAGCCCTGGTCGCCGTGACCGAGGGCCTTGGCGGTGGCGATCGCGTCCTCCGGGGTGGAGTAGAGCTTGTCGTTGATCTCGGCCTCGACACCGTCCTCCTCGCCGCCGACCACGCCGACCTCGATCTCGAGGATGATCCTGGCCTCGATGCACTTCGCGAGCAGGTCCTCGGCGATCTGGAGGTTCTCCTCCAGCGGCACCGCGGAGCCGTCCCACATGTGGCTCTGGAACAACGGGGCCTGCCCGTTCTTCACCCGGTCGCGCGAGAGGTCGAGCAGCGGGCGGACGAAGCCGTCGAGCTTGTCCTGCGGGCAGTGGTCGGTGTGCAGCGCGATGTTGACCGGGTAGGCCTTCGCGACCTCGGCCGCGAACGCCGCGAACGCCGCGGACCCGGTGACCATCGACTTCACGCCCTGGCCGGAGAAGTACTCCGCGCCGCCGGTCGAGACCTGGATGATGCCGTCGGACCCGGCGTCGGCGAAGCCCTTGAGCGCAGCGTTCAGCGTCTGCGAGGACGAGACGTTGATGGCGGGGAAGGCGTAGGCGTTGCTCTTCGCGGCGTCCAGCATCTCGGCGTACTTCTCAGGGGTGGCGATGGGCATCGTTGGTCTCCTCCGGCTCGGTCCGACTAGCGCTTTCCACCCTAGTGCGTCCGACGGACACCGCGCCTAGGCTGGAGCGGTGACCCGTCCCGTGCGCGTCGTCAGGTCCGCGGACCTCGTCGAGGCCGACCCGACCAGCGGCATGACCCGCCGCCAGGCCTTCGCCGTGCCCGGGCTCTGGTCGGGCCAGGTCGTCACCGAGCCCGGCGCCGTCTCCGCCTGGCACCACCACGACACCAACGTCTCGAGCCTGTACGTCGTGCGCGGCACGCTGCGTCTGGAGTGCGAGGGCGTCGAGGGGTACGTCGACGCCGGACCGGGCGACTACGTCGAGGTGCCCGCCCGCACCGTGCACCGCGAGTCCAACCCGGGCGACGAGCCGTCGCTGGCCGTGATCGCCCGCGCCGGTGACGGCGTGCCGACCGTCAACGTCGACGAGGCGCCCGCGCCGCACGCCCAGCCGTCGGACCGATGACAACCGATCGACCGCTCGACGCGTAACCCAGGCATGAACCTCTCCGAGGAGCTCGACCGGCCCTTCGGCTCCGGCCCACCCCCGCCCCCGGTCGATGGCGTCCTGGTCGCCGCCCACCGGGCGGTGGTCCGCCGCCGGGGAGCGGGTGCCGCCGCCGGCGTGGTCGCGGTCGCGGTCGTGGTCGCGGCGCTCGGGCTCGGCGGCTCCGACCCGACCCGCGCCGTCGACCCGGGCCCGTCGACCACCGGCCGGCGCAGCGAGGCACTGGCTGCTCGACCGCGCGCGGACCGGGGTCATGGGCTCGAGCGACCCCGTCGACAAGGCGGCCGGCTCCCTGGAGGAGTGGGTCGCCTACCAGAAGGAGGCGATGGGCGTCGTCGAGTCCGACCCGCGGGTGACGCTGGAGGCCGACGGCACCCTGGCCGCGGCGCCCGGGGTCCGGATCCTGGAGCAGCGCGCGGGCGTCGACGTCGGCGCGTCCTTCGCCGACCCGGGCACGCCGACCGCCGCGGCGATGGTGCGGGCCGACGGAGTCCGTGAGTTCGTCCTCGTGCGTCGGTTCCCTGGCTCGGAGCCCGAGTACCTTCCCACCTCCGCCCGGGTCGGCGGGCCGGACCTCGACTCCTTCCTGGCGCACGCCCGCGACCAGTACGCCTCCGGCGAGGGTCTGCGATGAGGGCGGAGGAGCGCGAGGCCTCGTTCACCGCCTTCGTCGCCGCCCGGCGGCCGCACCTGCGCCGGGTCGCGTACGCCTGCTGCGGTGACTGGCACACCGCCGACGACCTCGTGCAGACCGCCCTGGTCAAGGCCTACGTCGCCTGGCCGCGCATCGAGCGCGGCGGCCGGGAGGAGGCCTACGTGCGGCGGATCATCGTGCGCGCCAACATCGACCGGCACCGGCGCGCGTCGTCACGCGAGGCGATCGGGGCCGACGGCCACGACCTCGCCGCGCGCGACGGACTCGGCCCCGAGGACCGCTCCGCGCTCT
This sequence comes from uncultured Actinomycetota bacterium, assembly GCA_963740745.1. Taxonomy (GTDB): domain Bacteria; phylum Actinomycetota; class Actinomycetes; order Propionibacteriales; family Nocardioidaceae; genus Nocardioides. Next base: position 273,290 of record CAVUFK010000001.1, on the reverse strand, counting down.
TCGACGCCCTCCAGCAGCTGCCCGAGATGCAGCGCAAGGTCGTGGTGCTGCGCCACTGGCTCGAGCTCTCGGTCGCCGAGACCACCGCCGAGCTCGGGATCGGCGAGGGCAACCTCAAGAGCCACGCCTCCCGAGGTCGCGAGCGGCTCCAGGCGGTGCTGGCCACCCAGGCCGGGTGACGGGCGGCTCGTAGGCTCGTGGGGTGAGAGCCTTCCCGACCCTGCACCGCAGCACCCGCTCGACCGCGCTCGACCGACCGGCGGGCGAGGTGTGGGCGGCCGCCGCCGCGGGACGGCCCGACCGCGACGGCGACGCGTGGTACGTCGACAACGCCGCGTTCGCCTTCCGCGGGGGGCTCGACCGGCTCACCCTCGGTCGCGGGCGACGCTGGCCGCTGCCCGACCACGACCTGCTCGAGGTCGGCGACCACGCCGGGTTCTGGGATGTCACCGAGGCCGACCACGAGCGGCGCCGGCTCGCGATGACCGCCCGGGTCAGAGCACCCGGCACGGTCCTGATGGAGGTCTCGACCGCCGAGACCGGTGACGCCTCGTGCGTGCTCAGCCTGGCGATCTCCTTCGCCCCCCGCGGCCTCCTCGGCACGGCGTACGTCGTGACGGATCTGCCCGCGCGCGAGGTCGTCATCGAGCTCACGCACCGTCGCCTGCTCGAGCAGGTCTCCGCGGGCGTCCCCCTGCCGCGCTGACCCGGCTGCGGTTTCCCAAGGGATGCAGGCAACTCACCGCTTACCGTGGTGAATCTGCGCCGGGATGTGAGCAGCCCCCCACATACCTTGGGAAACCGCAGGCGCGCGAGCCGAGGGCTCAGCCGCGCCAGGTCTCGTCCGCCCCCAGGTCGGCGTGGGCCAGCACCCAGGAGTGCATCGCGATGGCCGCCGCGGCCGAGGCGTTGATCGACCGGGTCGAGCCGAACTGCGCGATCGAGAACGTCCCGTCGACCGCTTCCCGGGCGGCCTGCGACAACCCGGGCCCCTCCTGCCCGAACAGGAAGCACACCTCCCGCGGCAGCGTCATCGTCTCCAGGTGCGCCGAGCCGGGCAGGTTGTCGATGCCCAGCAGGGCGACGCCGCGCTCGCGCAGGTACGCCGCGAGGTCGGCCGGGGTCTCGTGATGGCGCAGGTGCTGGTAGCGGTCGGTGACCATCGCGCCCCGCCGGTTCCAACGACGGTTGCCCACGACGTGCACCTCGGCGGCGAGAAAGGCGTTGGCGGTGCGCACGACGGTGCCGATGTTGAAGTCGTGGCGCCAGTTCTCGATCGCGACGTGGAACGCGTGGCGCCGCGTGTCGAGGTCGGCCACGATCGCGGCCATCGACCAGTACCGGTAGCGGTCGACCACGTTGCGGCGGTCGCCCTCACGCAGCAGCTGCGGGTCCAGCCGGTCGTCGTCGGGCCAGTCGCTCTCGGCACCGGGCCACGGACCCACCCCGACCTCGTCGGGCCCGTAGGGCATCGGGTCGTACGGCGCCCGCTGCTCCGCTCCGTCCTCGTCGCCTGCCCTGCCCACACGACCCAGCATCGCGCACCCGACGCGGCCATCCGCCCCGGGCTCCCGTAGACCGACGTACCGACCGCGGGCCGGAGCGTGGGTCCCCAGCGTGGCGGAGTCCTCGTCGGGCCCGGTTGGTACGCCCGTCTCCGGAGGACGGTCGGCCCCGACCACTCAGGCCAGGTGCTCGCGGGCGAAGGCGAGGGACTCGGCAAGGTCGACCTCGCGCTCGGCGCGGTCGCGGCAGCGGCGGGTGTTGATCTCCACGACGACCTCGCCGCCGAAGTCGGAGCCCGCGACGTGACGCAGGAAGTCCGCGGCGCCCATCGCGCCGCGACCGGGGACGAGGTGCTCGTCCTTGGCCGACCCGGAACCGTCGGTCAGGTGCACGTGGCGCAGCCGGGAGCCGAGCCGCTGCGCCATCGCGACGGGGTCCGAGCCCGCGATCGCGGCGTGCGAGAGGTCGATGGTGGTGTTCGCGTACGGCTCGGCCGAGGGGTCCCAGCCGGGCAGGTACATCTCGACGCCACGGCGCGAGGAGGCGCGCCAGGGATACATGTTCTCGACCGCGAAGGCGATCCCGGTCGACTCCTCGAGCGCGGCGATGCCGTTGACGAAGTCGCGGGCGTAGTCGCGCTGCCACCGGAACGGCGGGTGCACCACCACGGTGCCGGCGCCGACCTCCTGGGCCATCGCGGCGGAGCGCTGGAGCTTGCCCCACGGCTCCAGGCCCCATACCTGCTGGGTGAACAGCAGGCACGGCGCGTGGACGGCGCTGACCGGTACGCCGTGGTGGTCGCGCAGCTGGAGCACGGCGCCGACCTGCTGGCTCAGCGCGTCCGTCCCGACCATCACCTCGACGGCGTCGTAGCCGAGGACCGCGGCCCACTCGAAGGCGTGCGCGGTCGACTCGGGGTAGACCGAGGAGCTGGACAGGCCGATCCGGACCGGGGTCGATCGGGTCATGGCGCGCGTGGCCCCTAGTCCGTGAGCCGGTCGATGCGCTCGAGGATGACGCCCTCGCGCAGCGCCCACGGGCAGATCTCGAGCTCGGCGAGGTCGAAGATGTCCATGCAGGCCTCGGCGACCAGGGCGCCGGGGACGATCTGGTGCGAGCGGCTGCCGGAGACCCCGGGCAGGTCCGCGAGCTCGTCGCCGCCCAGCGAGACCAGCTCCGGGATCTTCCTGCGCAGCGCCGACAGCTCGAGGGTGCGCGGCACCAGGGGTCCGTCGCCCGACGGGGCGGCGCCACAGATGCGCGCCAACGACCGGAAGGTCTTCGAGGTCGCCGCCGCACGGTCCGGGGCGCCCGAGCGCAGCAGGTTGCCGGCGTCACGCGCGATCTCGGCGCGGATCTGCTTGCGCAGCGCTCGCAGCTGCTCGCCCTCCAACGGGGTGCCGAAGTGGGCGCGGGCCAGCCGCGCCGCGCCGAGCGGCATCGACCAGGCCACGTCGGGCCGCTCGGAGGACCCGCCGGCGATCTCCAACGAGCCGCCACCGATGTCGAAGACGGCCAGCTTGCCGGCCGACCAGCCGAACCACCGGCGTACGGCCAGGAAGGTCAGGCGGGCCTCGTCCTCGCCGGAGAGCACCGGGATCTCGACGCCGGTGCGGTCGGCGACGTGGGCGAGGACCTCGGAGGAGTTGCGGGCGTCGCGCACGGCGGACGTGGCGAACGGCAGCATCTCCTCGCAACCCTTGTCCTCGGCGACCGAGACCGCGTGGGAGGTGAACAGCGTCAGCTCCTCGATGCCCTTGGCGTTGACCGCACCGTGCTCGTCGAGGTGCTCGGCGAGGCGCAGGCGCTGCTTGTGGCTCGAGGCGGGCAGCGGGGCGGAGCCGGCGTGGGCGTCGACGACGAGCAGGTGACCGGTGTTGGAGCCGATGTCGAGCACGCCGAGCCGCATGGGCCCAACCTACTCGGGCCGTTGCCCCGCCGTACTGTGGCGCCGTGCCCGAGGTCGACCTGGTGTTCCCCCGTGCGTTCGTCGAGTTCGCCAACCCCGCCGACGACACCGAGTGGATGCGCTGCGACCTGACCTGGCTCACCTCGCGCTACCGCTGCATCTTCGGCTCCGGGTGCGCGGGCATCTACGCCGACGCCCCCGACGTCGGCTGCTGCTCGCTCGGCGCGCACTTCGCCGACGACGAGGACGAGCAGCGGGTGGCCTCCTACGTCGCCCAGCTCGGGCCCGCGCACTGGCAGGGCCATCCCGGCCGCGAGGTCGTCGAGGACGACTGGGTCGAGCTCGAGGACGGCGAGCGCAAGACCCGGGTCGTCGACGTCGAGGGCCAGCGCGGCTGCGTCTTCGCCAACCGTCCGGGCTTCGCCGGTGGTGCCGGGTGCGCGCTGCACGCGCTGGCCCTCGACCAGGGCCGCGAGCCGCTGGAGACCAAGCCCGACGTGTGCTGGCAGCTGCCGATCCGTCGCACCTTCCGCGAGGTCGAGCGTGCCGACGGCACGGAGGTCACCGAGGTCACCATCAGCGAGTACGACCGCCGCGGCTGGGGTCCCGGAGGTCACGACCTCGACTGGTACTGCTCGGGCAGCACCGAGGCCCACGACGCCCCCGACGCGGTGTTCCGCACCCACGAGCCCGAGCTGGTCGCCCTGATGGGGCGCGCGGCGTACGACGAGCTGGTCGTCCACTGCGAGGAGCACCTGCTGGCGCGCAGCCCCCGCGTGCGGCATCCCGCCGACCCCGGCTGAGGCCCGACACCGCCGGGGGCATCGGGAAAGAGGGTCGTCAGCCCTCTTGACATCAAGAGAGTCCACCCCCGGTGTCCGGCTCGACCGCGGCGGTGCGCACAATCGGGTCATGCGCCTCGATCACCTCTCGTTTGCGGCCGGCCCCGACGGACTGGCGGCGACCGCCGAGCGGATCGGCGCACAGCTGGGCGCGGAGTTCGTCGACGGAGGCGTCCACCCCAGGTTCGGTACCCGCAACATGGTCCTCGCGCTCGCCGACCGCACCTACCTGGAGATTGTCGAGGTGCTCGACCACCCGGCCTCGGACAAGGCGCCGTTCGGCCAGGCCGTCCGCGCCCGCTCCAACCTCGGTGGCGGCTGGCTCGGCTGGGTCGTCGCGGTCGACGACATCACCGGCCTCGAGACGCGCCTGGGCCGCTCCGCGGTGAAGGGCAACCGGCACCGCCCCGACGGCGTCGAGCTGCGCTGGCGCCAGATCGGCGTCAACGGCCTGATCGGCGACCCGCAGCTGCCGTTCTTCGTCTCCTGGGAGACCCCCGAGCTGCACCCGGCTGCCGACTACGACGGCCCGCTGTCGCTCGGCTGCCTCGAGATCGCCGGTGACCCCCACCGGGTCAGCGAGTGGCTCGGAGAGCCGGTCGAGTCCTCCCTCGAGGACGTCAAGGTCGAGTGGGTCGCACCGCACGGCACCCCCGGGATCCTGGCTGCCCAGTTCCACACCGACCAGGGCCTCGTCCGCATCTGAGTCGAGCACCCCAGTGCTGCCCGGCGCGGTGCCCAGCCCGAACATCTGGCGCCACACCGCGACCTACGAGGTCGAGAACCGCGCCGTCGACCCGGACGGTCGGCTGTGGGCGGCCATGCGCGAGGCCGCCGGCCCGCAGGCCTGGGACGGCCGCACCGTGCTCGACGTGGGCTGCGGCAGCGGCTTCCACCTGCCCCGCTTCGCCGGGACCGCCTCCTCGGTGATCGGGGTCGAGCCGCACCCCTCCCTGGTCTCGCTGGCCCGCCGCCGCACCCGGGGCCTGCCACGGGTCGACGTACGCGAGGGGGTGGCGCAGGACCTGCCCCTGCCGGCCGGGACCGTCGACGTGGTCCACGCCCGGTGGGCCTACTTCTTCGGACCCGGCTGCGAGCCGGGCCTGGCCGAGCTGGACCGGGTCTGCCGTCGGGGCGCCACGATGCTGATCGTCGACAACGACGGGTCGCGCTCCACCTTCGGCGACTGGTTCCGACGGGGCTACCCGCACCTGCCTGACCCGACCGAGATCGAGGGCTTCTTCTCCGCTCGGGGGTGGGTGCGCAGGTCGGTCGACATGGGCTGGCGCTTCGAGACCCGCTCCGACCTCGAGGACGTCGTGCGCATCGAGTTCCGTCCCGAGGACGCGGCGCGGTTCCTGGCCGAGCACGACGGGCTCGAGGTCGAGTACGCCGTCAACCTGTGGGTCAAGCACGCCTGAACCGAGCCGCCGCGCCGTGCTCGCTTCAGCCGGTGCTCGCCCCAGCCGGTCCCGGTCTCAGCCGGTGCTGGTCTCAGCCGGTGCTGCTGCCGCGCTCGACGAGGGTCGGGGTGAGCAGGACCCCGGGCTCGGAGCGGGGCTGGTGGGTCAGCACGCCGTGCAGGGCGGCGACCACCTCGACGGCGACCTCCTCGAGCGGCTGGCGCACCGAGGTCAGGCCGCCCTGCACGAGGTGCGCGGCCTGCGAGTCGTCGAAGCCGACCACCGCGACGTCGCGGCCCGGGGTCAGGCCCCGCTCGGCCAGGGTGTGGAGGACGCCGATGGCGAGCGTGTCGCTGGCGCAGACGAACGCCGTCGGAGCGGCCTCGTCGAGCAGGACGCCACTGGCCTCGCGACCGCTGGAGAGGGTGTCCTCCACCCGGGAGGCCATGGCGGTGGTGGACAGGCCGCGCTCCTTGACCGCGCGGCTCCACCCGGCCCGGCGGTCCTCGCCGATGCGGGAGTCCTTGCGCCACCCGATCCAGGCGATCCGCTCGTGGCCCTGGTCGAGCAGCTGGGTGGTGGCCAGCTCGGTGCCGGCCGCGCCGTCGACGTCGACCCAGGGATGGGTCGCGACCGGGTCCTCCCACGGTCGCCCGAAGGCCACGAAGGGTGCACCGCGATCGTCGAGCCACCCGGCCTGCGGGTTGCCGAGATAGGTGTCCGTGACCACGAACGCGTCGACCGCGGTCGAGCCGAGCAGGTCGTCGTACCCCCCGAGCGGGTCCGTGCGGTCGGCGCCGGTGAAGAGCAGGACGTGGTAGCCCGCCCCGCGGGAGGCCTCCACCAGGGAGTGGACGAAACGGTCCATCGTGGCCTCGGCGCTGCCCTCGAGCACCGGGTGGATCCGCAGCCCGATCAGCCGGGACGACCGGGTGCGCAGGTTGCGCGCCGCGCGGTTCGGCAGGTAGCCGAGCTCGGCGATCGCGGCCTGCACCCGCTCGAGGGTGTCGGGGCGCAGCAGGTCGGGGCTGTTGACCGCGTTGGAAACGGTCTGCCGGGAGACCCCGGCGCGGTCCGCGACGTCGGCCAGGGTCGGCGGCGAGCCCGCCGGACCCGGTGAGCCGGCCGAGCGCAGCACCGTGTGGTCAGGCACCCGCACCGAGCGGGTCCCGGACCCACGCTCCGGCATCCGGCCCATGGCGACCTCCCTTTGTGGATCGTTCCAAAGGAGCATACTCCGGCTCCGGCGAGCGCACCGGGCCCACGGGGTCCCCTCCTGGGGTGGTGCCGCCACGGTGTCGGCGCTCTCGCCTAGGTTCGTCGCATGGCCAAGTCGACACGTGTGCGTCCTCTCTACCGCTGCAGCGAGTGCGGGTGGGAGACCGGCAAGTGGGTGGGCCGGTGCGGGGAGTGCCAGGCCTGGGGGTCGGTGGCCGAGGCCGCCGTCACCACCGCGCGCACCACCGCCAGCCCGGTCACCACCCCCGCGGTGCCGATCGGGCAGGTCTCCGTGGAGGAGTCCACGAGCCGCTCCAGCGGGGTGGCCGAGCTCGACCGCGTGCTCGGTGGCGGTCTCGTCCCCGGAGCCGCGATCCTGCTCGCCGGCGAGCCCGGGGTCGGCAAGTCCACCCTGCTGCTCGAGGTCGCCGCGCGCACGGCGGGCTCGAGCGACCCGCGGCGGGTCCTCTACGTCACCGGTGAGGAGTCGGCCTCCCAGGTGCGGATGCGTGCCGACCGCACCGACGCGGTGCACGACGAGCTCTACCTCGCCGCGGAGACCGACCTCGGCGCCGTGCTCAGCCACATCGAGCAGGTCCGTCCCTCCCTGGTGGTCGTCGACTCGGTGCAGACGATCGGCGCCGCCGGCACCGAGGGCGTGCCCGGTGGTGTCACGCAGGTCAAGGAGGTCGCCGCCGCCCTGGTCCGGGTGGCCAAGACCCACAACATCACGACGGTCCTGGTCGGCCACGTGACCAAGGACGGCTCCATCGCCGGGCCGCGGGTGCTCGAGCACCTCGTCGACGTCGTGCTGCACTTCGAGGGCGACCGCGACAGCCGGTTCCGGATGGTGCGGGCGATGAAGAACCGGTTCGGTCCGGTCGACGAGGTCGGCTGCTTCGACCTCTCCGCCGCCGGCATCCGCGCCGTCGCCGACCCCACCGGGCTCTTCGTCGAGGAGCACCACGGCCGCGTCTCGGGCACCTGCGTCGCGGTGACGATGGAGGGTCGTCGTCCGCTGCTGGCCGAGGTGCAGGCCCTGGTGACCCCCAGCGCCCTCGAGCGACCCCGGCGTACGACGTCGGGCCTGGACTCGGCGCGGATGGCGATGGTGATCGCCGTGCTCCAGCAGCACGCCGGGACGCGCCTGCACCATCACGACGTGTTCGCCTCGACCGTCGGCGGGGCGAGGATCACCGAGCCGGCCAGCGACCTCGCCGTCGCCGCCGCCCTCGTCTCGGCCACCACGTTGACCCCGCCGCCGGTCGGCGTCGTGGCGATGGGAGAGATCGGGCTGGCCGGCGAGCTGCGCCGGGTGCGCGACCTTCCCCAACGCGTCTCGGAGGCGGCGCGGCTGGGCTTCGCGATGGCGGTGGTGCCGATGGAGCCGGGCTCGCGACGAAGCCCGCGACGCGACGCCGAGCGCCTGGTCGACGGCATGCGCGTCGTGGAGGCCCCCGACGTCGCCTCGGCCCTGCGCCTGATGGGTCTGCTCGGCTCGCCGCGGCTGACGCTCACCACGGCCGAGGAGCGCTCCTGAGCGTCCCTGACCCGTCCCTGTCGCCTCCCGGGTGAGCGCCGCAGGATGTCCTAGACTCTGCTCGTCGCGTCGCGTGGCACCGACGCCCGGACCAGGACCGCCCGAGGGAGTGCTTGACGTGGTGACCGAACGCAGCGACGCCGCCGTGCGGCTGCGCGAGACGCTCGCCTCGATCGCGCCGGGGACGCCGCTGCGCGACGGCCTCGAGCGGATCCTGCGCGGACGCACCGGAGCGCTGATCGTCCTCGGCTGCGACGACGTGGTCCGCTCGATCGCGACCGGCGGCTTCGAGCTCGACGTGCCCTTCACCTCCACCGGCCTGCGCGAGCTGGCGAAGATGGACGGCGCGATCATCGTCGACGAGGCGATCACCCGGATCGTGCGCGCCGCGGTGCACCTGATGCCCGACCACACGATCACGTCGTCCGAGACCGGCACGCGGCACCGCACCGCCGACCGGGTGGCCCGCCAGACCGGCCTCCCGGTGGTCTCGGTCTCGCAGTCGATGCAGATCATCGCGGTCTACGTCGACGCGACCCGCCACGTCCTCGAGGACTCCGGGCAGATCCTCTCCCGCGCCAACCAGGCGCTCGCCACCCTCGAGCGCTACAAGATGCGCCTCGACGAGGTCTCCAGCACCCTCTCCGCGCTCGAGATCGAGGACCTCGTCACCGTGCGCGACGTCGCGGTCGTCGCCCAGCGCCTGGAGATGGTGACCCGGATCGCGCGCGAGATCGAGGACTACGTCCTCCAGCTCGGCACCGACGGCCGCCTGCTGGCGCTGCAGCTCGAGGAGCTCGTCACCGGCGTCGAGTCGGAGCGTCGGCTGCTCGTGCGCGACTACCTCGGCGCCTCCCGGGCCGAGCGGAGCCCCGAGGAGGTGCTCGAGGACCTCGGCGAGCTGTCCGCGACCGAGCTCGTCGACCCGTCGTCCTCGGCCACCGTGCTCGGCCTGCGCAGCGGCGAGCACCTCGACGGCGCGGTGGCTCCCCGCGGCTACCGCCTCCTGGCCCGGGTGCCCCGGCTCTCACCGGCCGTCGTCGACCGCCTCGTCGGACACTTCGGGTCGCTGCAGAAGCTGCTCTCGGCGGGGGTCAACGACCTCCAGCTCGTCGACGGCGTCGGCGAGCTGCGCGCCCGCGGCGTACGCGAAGGCCTCTCCCGACTGGCCGAGTCGACGATCCTCGAGCGCTACGTCTGATCCACCGCGTCGCCGGCGCTCGCGCGTGCGGACGTCATCCGTCGTGCGCCTCGGTGTTGGACCGCAGCGCATGACGTCCCGTCGGCACCACCGGCCCCAGCGTGGGCCGGCGCCGCGACGTCATCCGGGGATCGGCTGGGTGGGTGAGCCGGACCGGATGACGTCGTCAGTCGTCGGCGGAGGACCGACCAGCGGCCCGTCCACCCTGTCCGGCACCCTGTCCGGCACCCTGTCCGGCCCCCCCGCCGGCCCGCTGGTCACCGCGGGTCCCGGTGCCGTTCTCGTCCCGACGCTGCTGCCGGTCCTCCCGGCGGGCCTGTCGCTGCTCGGCATCGACCTCGGCCTGCGCCTGGGCGTCGGCCTCGGCGAGGTCGGCCGGGTCGAGCAGGGTGAAGGCGGCCGTGCCGGGCTCGCCTCCGAGGGAGGCCGCCGAGACCGTGTAGTCGCCGGGGGTCGCATAGGTCATCGTGGCCTCGGGACACCCCGACTCGGAGCGACGGGCGTCCCAGGACAGTGAGAAGACCGTCGTCGTCGCCTGGCGCACGACGACCGGCTGCCGTCCGAGCTGCTGGGGGCACTCGCGGGTCGACCACACCTCCTCGTCGGTCGCCGAGGCGACCTTGACGCCCAGGTGCGAGGGGTTCAGCGACCAGGTGCAGGCCGGACTGGTCAGGGTGCGCAGGTTGAGCGTGATCGTGACCGGGCTGCCGGCGACCGCCTCGTCGACCACGGGCGAGACGACGACGTCCGCGTCGAGGCAGCGTCCGTCCGGCTCGGGCAGGGGCGCGGCGGCTGCGCGGCGGGCGGCCCGCCGCTGGGCGCGCTGCTCCTGCCGGGCCTGGGCCTGCGCCTGCTCGGCGGGGGTCAGCGGGGGTCGGCTCTTCCGCGTCTTCGCCGGTCCGGTCGCCGGGGCCGCGGTCGCCGCGTCGGCCGCACTCGGGCGCGCCTGGTCCGTCGGCGTCTCGTCCGACCCACCGAGGCCCCGGCCGACGACGAGAGCGACCGTGAGTACCAGGACCAGCGCGATCAGCCGTCGGCGCCAGTAGACGCTCGGCGGTAGCGGTCCCCGCACCAGGTTGCTCACCGCGCCGACGCTAGTCAGCGCGGGGACCGGGATCGTGCTGCCACACCGCGCAGGCGATGATCGGGGCGATGAGCGACCTGCACGAGCCCCTCCTTCGGTGGTACGACGAGCACGCCCGCGACCTGCCCTGGCGCGAACCGTCGGCCAGCGCGTGGTCGGTGCTCGTCTCCGAGCTGATGCTCCAGCAGACGCCGGTCTCGCGGGTGCTGCCGGTTCACGAGGCGTGGCTGGAGCGGTGGCCCACCCCGGCCGACCTCGCCGCCGAGCCGACCGGGGAGGCGGTGCGGGCGTGGGGTCGCCTCGGGTACCCGCGCCGGGCCCTGCGCCTGCACGCCGCCGCCGTCGCCATCACCACCGAGCACGCCGGGGTGGTGCCCGACGACCTCGCGGCCCTGCGGGCTCTGCCCGGGGTCGGGGAGTACACCGCCGCCGCCGTCGCCTCCTTCGCCTACGGCCAGCGCCACGCGGTGCTCGACACCAACGTGCGCCGGGTGCTGACCCGGGTGGTCGGCGGACAGGAGCTCCCCGGGACGTCCCTCACCCGCGCCGAGCGGGAGCGCGCGGTCGCGCTGCTGCCGGTCGACGAGCCGACCGCCGCCACGTGGTCGGTCGCCGTGATGGAGCTCGGGGCCCTCGTGTGCACCGCCGCCCGGCCCCGCTGCGAGGCCTGCCCGCTCGCCGACCGGTGCGCCTGGCTGCAGGCCGGCAGGCCGGCGTACGACGGCCCGCCCCGCAAGGCCCAGACCTGGGCCGGCACGGATCGCCAGTGCCGCGGTCGGCTGCTCGCCGTGCTGCGTGAGGCCGACGGCCCCGTCCCCCGCACCCGCCTCGACCTCGCCTGGCACGACGACGTCCAGCGGGCGCGCTGCCTGGCCGGGCTGGTCGAGGACGGCCTGGCCGCCCGAGTCGGCGAGTCGTCGTACGCCCTGCCCTGAGCGTCCCCCGCCGCGACCCCACCGGGATGGTCCCTGACGCAGCGGAGCCCGGACCGAGTGGTCCGGGGCTCCTGGGTGCTGCTGGGTGCTGCGTGGCTCAGGCGGGCGGAGCGACGGCTCCGGCGGAGCCGGCATCGCCGTCGTCGCCACCGGAACGAGGCACGTCGGTCGGGCCCGGCTCGTCGCCGCCCCCGACCTCGGCGGTCTCGAACGGGGGCAGGTCGGGCATCTCGCCGACCTTCTCGCCCTTGAACGTGAACGTGGCCGTCGGGCCCTCGCCCTCGACGCCGACCAGGATCAGCTGGCCGGGACCGACCTCACCGAAGAGCATCTTCTCGGCGAGCACGTCCTCGATCTCGCGCTGGATCGTGCGGCGCAGCGGCCTGGCGCCGAGCACCGGGTCGAAGCCCCGCTCGGCGAGCAGGTTCTTGGCCGGCTGGGTCAGCTCGAGCTGCATGTCACGGTCGCGCAGCCGCAGCTCGACGGCCGCGATCATGTTGTCGACCATCGTGACGATCTGCTCCTGGCTCAGCGGCGGGAAGACGATCGTCTCGTCGACACGGTTGAGGAACTCGGGCCGGAAGTGCTGCTTGAGCTCCTCGTTGACCTTGTTCTTCATCCGCTCGTAGGAGCCCGCGGCGTCGCCGGTCTGGGCGAAGCCGAGGTTCTGGCCCTTGGCGATGTCCCGCGTGCCGAGGTTGGTGGTCATGATGATGACGGTGTTCTTGAAGTCGACCACGCGGCCCTGGGAGTCGGTCAGACGACCCTCCTCCAGGATCTGCAGCAGCGAGTTGAAGATGTCCGGGTGCGCCTTCTCGACCTCGTCGAAGAGGACCACCGAGAACGGCTTGCGCCGCACCTTCTCGGTCAGCTGGCCGCCCTCCTCGTAGCCGACGTAGCCCGGGGGCGAGCCGAAGAGGCGCGAGACGGTGTGCTTCTCGCCGTACTCGCTCATGTCGAGCTGGATGAGCGAGTCCTCGTCACCGAAGAGGAACTCCGCGAGCGTCTTGGACAGCCACGTCTTGCCGACGCCCGAGGGCCCGGCGAAGATGAACGACCCGCCGGGACGCTTGGGGTCCTTCAGGCCGGCACGCGTACGTCGGATCGCCCGCGAGAGCGCCTTGACGGCCTCGTCCTGACCGATGACGCGCTTGTGCAGCTCGTCCTCCATCTTGAGCAGCCGCGAGGACTCCTCCTCGGAGAGCTTGACGATCGGGATGCCCGTGGCCACGGCGAGGACCTCGGCGATGAGCTCCTCGTCGACCTCGGCGACCTCGTCCATGTCACCGGCGCGCCACTGCTTCTCACGGTCGGACTTGGCCAGGATCAGCTGCTTCTCCTCGTCGCGCAGACGGGCGGCGGCCTCGAAGTCCTGGCCGTCGATGGCGGCCTCCTTGCGAGCGCGCACCTCACCGATCTTGTCGTCGTACTCGCGCAGGTCCTCGGGCGCCGTCATCCGGCGGATCCGCAGCCGCGAGCCGGCCTCGTCGATCAGGTCGATCGCCTTGTCGGGCAGGAACCGGTCGGAGATGTAGCGATCGGCCAGTGTGGCGGCCGAGACGAGCGCATCGTCGGTGATGGTCACCCGGTGGTGCGCCTCGTAGCGGTCGCGCAGGCCCTTGAGCATCTCGATCGTGTGCGCGATCGAGGGCTCGGCGACCTGGATGGGCTGGAAGCGGCGCTCGAGCGCGGCGTCCTTCTCGAGGTACTTGCGGTACTCGTCGAGCGTCGTCGCACCGATCGTCTGGAGCTCCCCGCGGGCCAGCATCGGCTTGAGGATGCTGGCGGCGTCGATGGCACCCTCGGCCGCACCGGCGCCGACGAGGGTGTGGATCTCGTCGATGAACAGCACGATGTCGCCGCGGGTGCGGATCTCCTTGAGGACCTTCTTCAGCCGCTCCTCGAAGTCACCGCGGTAGCGGCTGCCGGCGACGAGCGCGCCGAGGTCGAGGGTGTAGATCTGCTTGTCCTTGAGCGTCTCGGGCACGTTGCCGCTGACGATGTCCTGCGCGAGGCCCTCGACGATGGTCGTCTTGCCGACGCCGGGCTCCCCGATCAGGACCGGGTTGTTCTTCGTGCGCCTCGAGAGGATCTGCATGACCCGCTCGATCTCCTTCTCGCGCCCGATCACCGGGTCGAGCTTGCCGTCGCGGCCGTCCTGCGTCAGGTTGCGGCCGAACTGGTCGAGCACCAGCGAGGAGGACGGCGTCTCACCGCCGCCGCCGGCGGTCGCCGCCGAGGCCGAGGACTCCTTGCCCTGGAAGCCCGAGAGCAGCTGGATGACCTGCTGGCGCACGCGGTTGAGGTCGGCGCCGAGCTTCTGCAGGACCTGGGCGGCGACGCCCTCGCCCTCACGGATCAGCCCGAGCAGGATGTGCTCGGTGCCGATGTAGGAGTGGCCGAGCTGCAGCGCCTCGCGCAGCGACAGCTCGAGCACCTTCTTGGCGCGCGGGGTGAAGGGGATGTGACCGCTGGGGGCCTGCTGGCCCTGGCCGATGATCTCCTCGACCTGGGCGCGCACGGCCTCGAGCGAGATGTCGAGGCTCTCGAGAGCCTTGGCGGCGACACCCTCGCCCTCGTGGATGAGGCCGAGCAGGATGTGCTCGGTCCCGATGTAGTTGTGGGAGAGCATGCGGGCCTCTTCCTGGGCCAGCACCACCACCCGGCGGGCTCGGTCTGTGAACCTCTCGAACATCGCTCTCTCGTCTCCTCCGGGGCTTACGGGCGTGCGGGCCACCAGCGCCTGGGCTGACGGGTGGCTGGTGCTTGGACTAACCCCGTCGACAGCCTAGACGTTCCCGCGGCAGGGCCAAGGGTGATCCGCTCACAGCGAACAAGCCGGGACGGGGCTGCGAGAGGCTGCGGGCGCGAGCCCCGCCCGACCCCGGCGTCGGGCTCGACCAGCCCGTGCTCGCAGGACCTCGCCGACGTGCGAGAACCACAGAACCCCCGCGCGAGGGACTCGGACGGGGGTGCTGGTCCCCCGGTCGGGGGAAGGTCGAGCGGGGCTCAGTGAGCGGCGTCGTAGGCCTCGCGCACGTCGGCGGGGATCCGGCCCCGGTCGGGCACCTCGTGGCCGGCGGAGCGGGCCCACTCGCGCACGTCGCGGGCGCTCGGTCCGCCGCTGGCGGCGGGCGAGGTCGTCGCCTTGCGCGCCGAGCGGCGCGCACCGGTGACCTTGCGGGCGTGCCCGATGTAGCTGGCGAGGGTCTCGCGCAGGCTGGCCGCGTTGTCCTCGTTGAGGTCGATCTCGTAGCTGGTGCCGTCGAGGCCGAACGCGACGGTCTCGACGCTTCGCCGCCGTCGAGGTCGTCCTCGAGGACGATGTGGACCTTCTGTGCCATGGGGATGTTTTCCTCTTCACTGAGAGATGGGTGAATACCTGCCGACGATCGCCCCCACTTACTTGCGGGATAAACACCCGCAGTGCCGACCGTCAAAAAAGATAGCACAACGGTTTCAGCGGGACTGCCTTCGCAAAGACTCCCTGGGTAAGACTCGGAAAGCGTTCACTTCGAACCGGGACTTTCGACACGCAGCACCGGCGATATCGCGTTCAGCGGTGCCGGGCGAAGACCAGCGAAAGGCCTTCGAGGGTCAACCACTCGACGTGGTCGGTGAAACAGGCGCACTCCTCCAGCACGACCCCGGCCAGGTAGCCGGTCGCCACGACCCGCAGCGGCGGCTCCCCCGCCTCGGGGCTCGCGCCGCCACGGAGCTCGGCGGCCATCCGGGCGACCAGACCCTCCACCTGGGAGGCCACCCCGAAGACCATGCCCGACTGCAGCGCCTCGACGGTGTTGCGCGCCACCACGGTGCGCGGGCGGACCAGCTCGACCTCACGCAGCTGGGCACCACGACGGCCCAGAGCGGCCAGCGATATCTCCAGACCGGGCGAGATCGCACCCCCGACATAGGCACCCGCGGCATTGACGACGTCGAAAGTCGTGGCGGTGCCGCCGAAGTCCACCACGATCGCGGGACCGCCGAATCGGTGGGCTGCGGCAATGGCGTTGACGATGCGGTCGGTACCGACCTCGCGGGGATTGTCGGTGAGCACCGCAATTCCGGTCCGGACCCCTGGCTCGACGACCAGGGTGGCGACGTGGGAGAAGTGGCGCGAGAGCATCTCGCGCCACTCGTGGAGCACCGACGGCACGGTGGCGCACACGACGATCCCGTCCGGGTCGCCCGGCCCGTCGACACCCGCGAGCAGGCCGCGCACGAGCACGGCCCACTCGTCGGCGGTGCGCCGCTCGTCCGTCGAGACCCGCCAGTGCGCCACGACCTCGCCAGGGCCGGGCTGCCCCGCGTCGACGTCGAGCAGGCCCAGGACCGTGTGGGCGTTGCCGATGTCGACGGCGAGCAGGCTCATCGGCGTACGCCGTCGTCCTCGAGGTCGAGTCACCGAGGTCGAGCACGGTCACGGAGTGCGTCAGCGCGCCGACCGAGATGAAGTCGACCCCGGTCCCGGCGACCTCGCGGGCACGGTCCAGGCTCATCCGACCGGTGGCCTCCAGGGTGGCCCGGCCCGCGGTGATGCGCACGGCCTCGGCCATGGTCGTGGTGTCCATGTTGTCGAGCATGACGCTCTCGCAGCCGGCGGCGAGCAGGTCGCGCAGCTGGTCGAGGTCGGTGACCTCGACGTGCACCCGCAGGTCCGGGTAGGTCGCACGCACCGCCTCGTAGGCCGGGACCACGCCGCCGGCGGCGACCACGTGGTTGTCCTTGACCATGGCCGCGTCGGCCAGGGAGAAGCGGTGGTTGGTGCCCCCGCCGCAGCGCACGGCGTACTTCTGCAGGGCGCGCAGGCCCGGCAGGGTCTTGCGGGTGTCGAGGACCCGGCAGCCGGTGCCCTCCAGCGCCTCGGCCCAGCGGGCGGCGGCGGTGGCGATGCCGGAGAGGTGGCAGGCGAGGTTGAGCGCGGTGCGCTCGGCGGTGAGCAGCCCGCGAGTCGGACCCGCGACGTGCAGCACCGCCTCGCCGCCAGAGACCCGGGCGCCGTCGGGGACCTGGACGGTGGGCCACGTCCTCGCCCAGGACGTAGCAGAAGACGAGGGCGGCGACGTCGAGCCCGGCGACGACCCCGGCGTCGCGGGCGGCCAACGCCGCGGCCCTGTGCCGCGGCGGGCACCGTGGCCGCGCTGGTCACGTCGTCGGCCACCGGCCCCTCGGCAGGTCCTCCTCGATGGCGGCCGCGACCAGCGTGTGCACCGCGAGCGGGTCGAGCCCGGCCTCACCAGCTCGCGACCAGAGCGGCCGGGCAGGTCCTCGTAGGCCGTGCGCGCGATCACGGCGCACCTGCATGCCCCGGTCGGCGCCGCGACGTCGCTCGGCCCCTCGGCACCAGGGCGGCGACCGCGTCGGTCGCCGGCGCGCTGAAGGCGATCTCGAGCCGTCGTCGCCGAGCCGGACGTCGAAGTGCCCGGCGAAGTCGGCGTCGTCGCGCTCGGGGTAGTCCTCGCGCCAGTGCGATCCGCGGGTCTCCTCGCGAAACAGCGCGGTCTCGGCCAGGGCCGTGCTGATCGTGACCAGGTTGGTCGCCTCCCAGGCCTCGAGGTCGACGTGCTCGCCGCCCGCGGCCGCGAGGGCGGCCAGCCGTTCCCCGGCCGCGACGAGCCCCGTCGCGGTCCGCAGCACCCCGGCCTGCTCGGTCATGGTCTCCTGCAGCGCGCGGCGTACGCCGCCGTCGACCAGGCCCGCCGGTCGCGTCTCGGTGCCCGGCTCGACCCGCTCGGCGAGCTCGCCGGGCAGAACCGCGGCGATCCGGCGGGAGAAGACCAGTCCCTCCAGCAGCGAGTTGGAGGCGAGCCGGTTGGCGCCGTGCACCCCGGAGCACGCGACCTCGCCGGTGGCGTAGAGACCGGGCACGTCACTGCGCCCGTGCAGGTCGGTGCGCACCCCGCCGGAGGCGTAGTGGCAGGCCGGCGAGACGGGGAGCAGCTGCGTGACGGGGTCGACGCCGTGGGAGCGGGCGGTGGCCAGGATCGTGGGGAAGCGTCGCTCCCAGAACTCCCGGCCGAGGTGGCGCGCGTCGAGCCACACGTGCGGTCGACCGGTCTCGTGCATCCGTCGGGTGATCGCCTTGGCCACGACGTCGCGCGGGGCGAGGTCGGCCAGCTCGTGCACGCCCTGCATGAACCGGTGGCCCTCGTCGTCGACGAGGAACGCGCCCTCGCCGCGCACCGCCTCGGAGATCAGCGGCTGCTGGCCGCGCGAGTCCGGGCCGAGGTACATCACGGTGGGGTGGAACTGCACGAACTCCAGGTCGCGCAGTGTCGCGCCCGCGCGCAGCGCCAGCGCCATGCCGTCGCCGGTCGAGACCGCGGGGTTGGTGGTCTGGGAGAACACCTGGCCCAGGCCCCCGCTGGCGAGGACGACCGCCCGGCAGCGCACCGCGCCGACGCCGTCGCGCTGGCCCTCGCCCATCACGTGCAGGGTCAGCCCGGCCACCGCCCCGTCGGCGGAGAGCAGCAGGTCGAGGGCCAGGGCGTGCTCGACGACCTCGATCTCGGGTGCCGCGGCGACGGCGGCGATGAGGGCGCGCTGGATCTCGGCGCCGGTCGCGTCGCCGCCGGCGTGCGCGATCCGGTCGCGGTGGTGGCCACCCTCGCGGGTCAGGGACAGCACGCCGTCCGGGTCGTGGTCGAAGTTCGTGCCCAGACCGATCAGCTCGCGCACGGCCTCGGGCCCCTCGGTGACCAGGGCGCGTACGGCGTCCAGGTCGCAGGCGCCGGCGCCGGCGACCAGGGTGTCGGTCTCGTGCTCGGCCGGGGTGTCACCGGGGCCGAGCGCGGCGGCGATGCCGCCCTGGGCCCACTGGGTCGAGCCCGCGGCGAGGACGTCCTTGGTCACGACGAGGACCCGTCCGGACCCGGCCAGGGCCTCGCGGAGCCGCAGCGCGGTGGTCAGTCCGGCGATCCCGGTGCCGACCACCACGACGTCGGCCTCGAGGCTCCAGCCGGGATCACCGGCGGCGAGCCGGGCCGGCACCACCCGGGGCAGCTCGCCCTCCGGGTCCCGGAGCTCGAGGTGGTGGGGCCGGGCTCGGCCGGCGTCGCGTCCATCGTCGCAGGCTAGCGGTGCGCCACGGTCCGGTCGCCACGCGCCAGGCCGGACCCCTCGGGCGCCTCGCCCGGGTCGTGGCCGCTGGCGAGGATCTTGTTGTCGGCGTCGACGAAGACCACGTGCGGACTCCTGGTGCGCGCCTCGGCGGTGTCCATCTGGCCGTAGGCGATCAGGATCACCAGGTCACCGGGGTGCACCAGGTGCGCGGCGGCGCCGTTGATGCCGATCACCCCGCTCCCGCGCTCGCCCGCGATCGTGTAGGTCTCCAGGCGGGCGCCGTTGGTGACGTCGACGACGTGGACCAGCTCGCCGGGCAGCAGGTCGGCCGCGTCGAGCAGGTCCTCGTCGACGGTGATCGAGCCGACGTAGTGCAGGTCGGCCTGGGTCACGTCGGCGCGGTGGATCTTGCTGGTCATCATCGTGCGCAGCATCAGCTGCTCCCTTCGCTGGGACCGGGCGAGGCGGCCCCGAGGGTCGTGGGGAGGTTGTCGATCAGGCGGGTCGCGCCGACCCGGGCCGCGATCAGCACCCGAGCGGGCGTGCCGGCGCGGTGGGTCCACCGGCAGCGGGTCGAGCGCGGCGCCGGTCAGCTCGAGGTAGTCGAGGTCGACGCCCGGCGAGGCGCGCAGCTCGGCGCGGCCGGCCGCGAGCCCGGCCGCCGTGCCGTCGGCCGCCGCGGCCGACGCGACCGCCGCGACGGTGCGGTGCAGGGCCAGGGCGGCCTCGCGCTGCTCGGCGTCGAGGTAGGCGTTGCGGCTGGACAGGGCCAGCCCGTCGGGGTCGCGCACGGTGGGCGACCCCGACGACCTCGACGTCCAGGCAGAGGTCGGCGACCATCCGGCGCACGAGGACGAGCTGCTGGTAGTCCTTCTCGCCGAAGCACGCCACGTCGGGACGCACCAGGCCGAACAGCTTGGCCACCACGGTGAGCACCCCCGCGAAGTGCGTGGGACGGGTGCGACCCTCGAGCACGGACGCCAGCGGTCCCGGCGCGACCGTGACCATCGCGGCGACCTGCTCGGGCGATGCACCCGAGGGGTAGACCTCCTCGACCGGGGGCGCGAAGACCAGGTCGGCTCCCTCCCGCGCGCACACCGCGAGGTCGGCCTGCAGCGTGCGCGGGTAGCGGTCGAGGTCCTCACCCGGCGCGAACTGGAGCGGGTTGACGAAGACGCTGACCACGACCGGGCCGTCTGCGGCGCGGCGACGGGCCTCGGCGACCAGGCTCGCGTGCCCCGCGTGGAGCGCACCCATGGTGGGCACGAGCGCGACCGGGCGACCCGCCCGGCGGTGCGGGGCGAGGTGCTCCTCGAGCTCGGCACGGGTGGAGACCAGCACCGGGGCGGAGTCGGCGCGTGCGCTCACGACTCGCGCTCCGACGCCTCCGAGCGGCCGCGTCGCGACGTGCGCCGGGCCTCGTGCCGGGCCCCGTCGAGCACCCGGGCGATGGCACCGGCGCGGATCGGCAGCAGCCGTCCGTCGGTGGCCGCCCGGGCCAGGGTGGCGCGGGCGAGCGCGACGTAGGACCCGAGGGCCTGCGGGGCGCTTGCCGCGACGTCGGCGAGGTGGCCGCGCACCGTCTCCAGGTCGCCGCGCACGATCGGACCGGTCAAGGCGGAGTCGCCCTGCTCGAGGGCGTTGTCGAGTGCGGCGGTGAGCAGCGGTCGCAGGGTGCCGGCCGGGTCGTCGGAGCCTGCCGCGGCGAGCATCTCGGTCGCCTCGGCGACCAGCGTGACGAGATGGTTGGCGCCGTGCGCGAGGCCGGCGTGGTAGAGGGTGCGCATCTCCTCCGCGACCCAGGTCGGCCGACCACCGAGGTCGGCCACGAGGTCGGCGGCGAGCTCGCGCTCGCCCGGCGCGGCGGTCAGCCCGAACACGCAGCCCGAGAGGCGGTCGAGGTCCACCGCGGTGCCCGTGAACGTCATCGCGGGGTGCATCGCCACCACGCGGGCGCCGACCGCCTCCGCGGGGGCGAGCACGGCCAGCCCGTGGCGGCCCGAGGTGTGCACGACGACCTGGCCGGGGTGCAACGCGCCGCTGTCGGCCAGCACACGCACCACGTTGGGAAGCATGTCGTCGGGGACGGTGAGCAGCAGCAGGTCGCAGGCGCGCGCCACCTCGCTCGGACGGCGTACGCCGCCGTCGCCGGGGGCGACGTCGAGGTGCGGCAGCAGGGCGGCGATCCGGACGCGCGAGGCGTCGGACTCACCGGCGGCGGCGACCACGACGTGGCCGGCGTCGTGCAGGCGGGCGGCGAGGACCGCGCCGACGCGTCCGGCGCCGACGACTCCTACGCGCAGCCCCCCGGTGGGGAGGTGCTCCATGTCGAACCCTTTCGTTCCCGTCCCACCGACCACCCCAGGTGCGGGGCCGGTGTGGGTACAAGACGTACGTGCTCGGTCGTGCTCGACGAGCCTAGCCGCCGACCCGGGCGGCGCCCAGAGCCCCCGACCGTGACGACCACCACCCCTCCCAGCCGGGGTAGTCCCTGACGGGATGGTCGTCGATCGGGCGGATCCTCGACCACGGTGCCAGGGACTATCCCAGCGCGGCGGCCTCGGCGAGCGTGCGCTCGCGGCGCCGCTCGCGGCGTACGGGGTCCTCGCGGGGGTCCTCGACCAGCAGCGGCCGGGGGCGGGCGGGCAGCCAGGTGCGGGTGACGTGCTCGACGACCGGGACACCGTGGGGCGCGCGCACCTCGTGGACCCCGACCGGCAACGCGGCCGGGTCCGCCGGACCGTCACCGGCGGCGACCACGTCACGCAGGGCGTGGAAGACCTCCCACTCCCGCCGCTTGCGCGCCGTGCGGGCGCTGGTCGCGAAGCCCTCGGGGTCGCTCCAGTGCGCGAACTCGTCGCCGGCGAGGTCCTTGACCTCGACGCACAGCCCCGGCGGCAGCGCGACGCGGCGCAGCTGCTCCGGCGTGGTGCAGACCTCCCACTCCGGGGCCTTGTCGTAGGTGAAGTCGGGCCCGACCGGGAAGCCCCACTCCTCGATGTTGCGCCACCCGAGGTCGACGAAGGCCCGGCTCACGCCCGCGACGAAGAGCCCGTGGCGCGGCATCCGCACCACCGTCTGCACGCTGCCGACCGACCAGGCCAGGTCGCCCAGCGCCGCCTCGCCCTCAGGCGTGAGCACCATGTCGCCGTCGGCCTTCCACGACCAGCGGGTGCGCACCTGGGCGAAGGACCAGTTGTAGAAGTAGGCCAGCGAGTGCACCGACCGCGCAGGGGTCGCCAGGTGCTCCGCGCCCGCCCGGGAGACGACGAACGGGTAGTGCACGACCCGCAGCCGCCCCTCCAGACCGCAGCGCCGCGCGGTGGCGCGGGCGACCCCGGCGCTGTCGTCCGTCGAGCCGTTGTCGACCAGCAGCACCTCGTCGCAGGCGCGCAGCAGCGGAGGCAGCACCCAGCCCAGCCAGCCCGCCTCGTCCTTGACCCGCAGCACCGCGGTCGTGCCCGGCCGCAGCCGAGCCGAGCCCACCCCCGAGCCCACCCAGGGCCAGCTGACGTCGTAGTCGGTGTGGCCCTCCAGGTTGCGCAGCCCGGTCGGGGCCGGCGTGGCCACGCTCAGGCGTCCCTGCGGTCCCCGCGCAGGGCGCGGGCGACCCGGCGCACGGCACCGGGCTCGGGGGACCCCGGCCCAGCTGGGTCAGGGGACGGGTCGACCGGCGGCGCGGGCGCGGCGGGTCGCGGCGGGGGGCGGCGGGCCCTGCGTGCCGCGACCACCGAGGACCGGCTGATCGCCTCCGCCTCGGCGTAGAGGTCGACGTAGGCACAGCGCAGGTCGTCGAGCGCGGCGTGCGTGGTCGCGACGTCGCCACCCGGGTCGGCCAGCGACCCGAGCGCGGTCCACGACTCCTCGGCGAGCTCACGCAGCCGCGGGGGCAGGTCGAGGTCGTCGAGGCCGTGCGTGATCCGTCGCAGCGAGGGGTCGACGAAGCGGTGGCCGTCGCGCACCCGTTCGGCGTCGGCTCCGAGCACGGTGTCGAGCCCCAGGACCTCCCCCACCCGCTGCAGCTGCACGACCCAGTCCTCGAGCAGGTCGGCGTAGCGCACGAAGACCCGCGGCGCCCCGCTCGCTCCGGGCCCCCCACTGGCCTCCGCACCGGCCTCCGCACCGGCGTCGGCGGGTGCCGGGCGGGTGGCCCGCTCGGCGTGCAGGTGCATGTTGAGCCACGACGCGGTCAGGTGCGCGGCCCCGAGCCGGTTGGCGTAGTGGTGCTCGCGGCTCGCCGCGACCTCGGCGGGCGGACGCAGCATCGTCGCGTACGTCGCCCGGGCCCCGGCACGCACGGCGGCGGCGCGCCACAGCGGCAGGAACCAGCCCAGCCGCGGGTCCTTGAGGACCAGGTCGTCCCCGTGCGCGAGCTGCTCGGTGAGCCACTCGGTGACCCGGATGCGGGCCGGCTCCCGCAGGCAGGCCTCGCCGGTGTCGTACCACGCGTCGGGACGGGCGTCGCCGACCTGCACGACGACGTCGCCCAGCAGCCGGTCGTGGAGGTCCACGACCCACTGCGGCTCGCCGAAGCCGCGCGGGTTGGTCGCGTCCGGTGGCACCTCGGGTGCGGGCACCCGCAGGCCGTGACGGCGCAGGAGACCCGCCAGCGTGCTGGTGCCGCTGCGGCCCGCTCCGACCACGAAGACCACCGTCCGGGTCGCGTCGTGCACCGGGTCACCTGCCGGGTCGCTCACCGGCCCAGCCTAGGCCAGGACGCCGACCCGGTAGCGTCCGGGCGGTGAGGTGGAGAGAGCGCGCGGTTCCCCGCTCCGACGCGCTCGTCGGGGTCGTGGTGCCCTGCTACGACGTCGCGGACTACCTGCCCGACTGCCTGGACTCGATCCTCTCCTCGACCCACCCGCACCTCGACGTCGTCGTCGTCGACGACGGCTCACCCGACGAGTGCGGCGAGATCGCCGAGGAGTACGCCGCCCGCGACCCGCGGGTGCGCGTGGTGCACACCGAGAACCAGGGGCTCGGTGCGGCCCGCAACGAGGGCCTGCGCCACGTGCGTGGCGACGTCGTGGCGTTCGCCGACTCCGACGACGCCGTGCCACCCACGGCGTACGCCGACATGCTGATGTCGCTGGAGGCCTCCGGCTCGGACTTCGTCACCGGCTCGCTGCTGCGCTGGCGCGGACCGGAGCGCAGCGAGCCGCGATGGATGCACCGGCTGCACAACCCCGGACGCACCAAGCTGAGCGCGGCCGACCACCCCGAGGTCCTCGGCGACGTCTTCGCCTGGAACAAGCTCTTCCGGCACGACTGGTGGGAGCGGCACGACCTCCACTTCGCCGAGGGCGTGCACTACGAGGACCAGCCCACCACCACCCGGGCCTTCCTCACCGGCACGTTCGACGTGCTGCCCACGCCGGTCTACCACTGGCGGGTGCGCACGGACGGGACCTCGATCACCCAGCAGCGCAACACCGTCACCGACCTTGCCGACCGGTGGGCGACCAAGCGCGCCGCCCTGGCCCACGTGCGGGCCTCCCCCCAGTGCAGCGACGTGCTGGCGGTCTTCGTCGACCGCGTGCTCGCCGGCGACCTGTGGCGCTACTTCGGACAGGTGCCCGACTGCAACGACGAGTGGTGGGCGCTGCTGGTGGCCGGGGTGCGCGAGCTGTGGGGCGACCGCTCGCTGGTCCACAGCGGCCTCCCGCCGGTGCAGCGACTGACCGGCTGGCTGGTCGAGCAGGACCGCCGCGAGGACGCCGCGGCGGTGCAGCGTTGGGCGATCGGCCTGGGCCGTCCCGCGCCTCGTGAGGTCGGTCCGGAGGGCGTGCGGCTGGCCGTGCCGGTGCTCGACCCGGCCGGGGTCGTCCCCGAGGCGCTCGCCGTGCGACCGCACGAGCACTGAGCCTCGTCCGAGCCGCCCCGTCCGATCAGTCGACGGGGACGTCGCGGTGCCAGGACTCGGTGACGTACTTCGTGCGCCACCCGAGCGAGGTGTAGAGCCCGTCGGCGCCGGTGGAGGAGTCGGCGTCGACCTCGAGGCCGACACGGTCGCGCCCGCGGGCCGCGGCGTCGGCGATGATCGTGTGCAGCAGGCCCTTGGCCACGCCCCGTCCCCGGGCGGCCTCGCGCACGCCGATGTAGGACACGTAGGAGCCCTCCGGGCCCGAGCCGCCCTCGGAGACCGTGCCCACCAGGGCCCCGACGGCCTCGGGGGTCTCCCCGTCGACGAGCTCGGCGATCCACCAGTGGTCCCACCGGTGGCCGGGGTCCTCCCGCAGACGGAACAGGAACTCCTCGAACGTCTCCTCCCAGGAGTTGAAGTGGTCCAGGAACGCCTCCTCGAGCACGTCGTGGACGTCGCGGAGGTCGTCGTCCTGCGGCATCCCGGTGCCGGCGCGACGCACCAGCCGGAACCGCACCCCTCGCTCGGCGCGCTCCCACAGGCCGGGATCGGGCACGAGCGCGGCCTCCTCGGGGGTGACCGGGCGGTTCATCTGCCACCAGGACCGCACCTTCGCGAAGCCCGCCGCGCGCAACCAGGTCGCCTGGCGCTCGTCGCCCTCGAAGGCCCCCGTGTCGATCTGCTGGGACGGCCGGCCCCGGGCGGCGCCGACCTCGCGAGCCTGCCCCTCGGCCCACCCGAAGAGGACCTCCGAGCAGGCCTGCGCCACCGCGTCGGGCAGGTCGCGCTCGACGACGTGGACGAACATCATCCGGCCACCGGCGCGGTCGTGGACGCTCCCCCACGCCCGGATCAGCGCGGCGCCGTCGCGGACCACGACGTTGGCGCGCGTGCGCAGGCCCCGCTCGGAGACCTCGACGAGCACGTCCTCCTCGCCGGCGCCCGCCCAGCCGCGCCCGGCCTTCTCGTGCGCCCGCAGCAGCGCGGTCAGCCGGGCGACGTCGTCGGGGTCCGAGGGCTCGGGCACGCCCACCGTCCAGTCGCCGGGCAGGCCCGGGAGGTCGGGAACGAGCTGCTCGGGGTCAGTCTCGAAACGGGAGTCCTCGGGGATCACGGTCGTCGATCATGCCGTACGCCGCCCACCCGGCCCGGGCGACCTCCTGCCGGCGCGGACGTCGGGGCCGTCGGGCCGTACGACGCTCAGGCGCGACGTCGGCCCTCGGTGCCCGTCGCGGACGCGCCCCAGCGGGCGCCCTCGGCGCGACGTGCCTCCTCCTGGGTGCGGACGGCCTGCAGCTGCGCGGCGAGGAGGTCACGCTCCTGCTCGAGCTCGGCGAGCAGCACGATCGCCTCCGCCGCCCGGCCCTCCGCGTCGTCGATGCGCTCGCCGAGCCGGCGTCCCTCGCGCTCGGCGAGGTCGGCACGGCTGCGCTCCGCATCACACTGCTCGGCCGCGGCCCGGGCCCGCGTCTCGGCGTCGACGACCTGCGACTCCAGGCGGGCCAGGGCATCGCGCTGGCGCGACATCGAGACCTCGGTGCGGCGCACGAACATCGCCTGCTCGGCCACGCGCTCCTCGGTCAGTGACCGGTAGCCGCGGGCCAGCTCGGCCCGGTCGGCCGCGGCCTCGCGGCGCGAGTCGAGGAGCTCGGTGTGCACGATCCGCGTCGCGAGCGCCCCGAGCAGCACGGCCAGCACGGCGGCGGCGCCCAGCAGCGGGGTGGTCGTGAGCAGACCCCCGGCGACCGAGCACGCGCCCAGGAGCACCAGCGCCGCGGCGACGACCACCCGGGCCGAGCGCTGGCGTCGTCGGGCGGGCCCGGTGCCCCGCGCGGCGGGCTCCGGTCCGGCGTGAGGTGCGGACTCGGAGGCGGTGCCGGGCGACGGGGAAGTCATGCCCCGAAGGCTAGGGCTCCGGGTCGGGCGAGCGGGCGCGACACGCGCGCTCGAGCAGCAGTGCCGCCGCGGCGATGCCGGCACCGGCCAGACAGCACAGCAGCGAGCGGACGATCCGTTGCTCGGCGAGCACCGCGTCGCTGCCGAGCCACGCCAGCGCGTAGCCGGCGTACCCGCCGATCGTCAGCGCGGCCACGAGGGCGCTGGCCCGGGCCACGAGCAGCCGGTTGACGGCGCGGTGCGGCGGCAGCGGGATCCGGTGGACCTGGACGACGCGGTGCGTGGCCCGGGCGGTGGCCCCGAGGACCGCGGCGACGGCGAGCAGCGCCAGGGGCTGGGTCCAGGTGATGACCGGGGCGGTGCCGAGGAGCCGCTCGGCGACCGGTCGCAGGGCCCGGCCCAGGACCAGTCCGGCGAGGAGCCAGCCGGCCAGGAACCCGAGCGACGTCGGCTCCATGGCCGCACCCGGCGACCTCTCGGGGTCGTCGGGGTCGTCGGGTGCGCCGGACCCGCTCGGACCCGGCAGGCTCACCCGAGGTCGAGCTCGAGGTCGTCTCGTCGAGCGAGCCCGGAGGTGTCCAGGGCCTCGAGCAGCTCGACGAGCGGGCCGTGGTCGGGCAGCACCGCGTCGGGCTCGAGGTCGAACCACGGCTGGAGGACGAAGGCCCGATCGGCCGCCCGCGGATGCGGCAGGCGCAGGCTCTCGTCGTGGCTACGACGGTCGCCCACCACGATCAGGTCGACGTCGAGGGTCCTCGGGGCGTTGGGCACGTCGCCACGCTCGCGGTCGTAGACGTCCTCGATGGCCAGGGCGCGCTCCATCAGCCGGTGCGCGGCGAGGGTCGTGTCGGCGAGCACGACCGCGTTGAGGAACGGCTCGGCGCCCGCGGGCGAGTCGACCGGGTCGGTCTCGTAGACCGGCGACACGGCGGTCACCCAGACGTCCGGGGTGTCCGCGATCGCGTCGACGGCACCCTGCAGCGCCGGCAGTCGGTCGCCGAGGTTGGACCCGAGAGCCAGGACCACGCGTCGGATCGGACGCATCTCGCCGGTCAGGGTGTCGGCGTCGATGATGTTGGGGTTGGGGGTCTCAGTCATCGGCCCTCACGTCTCGAAGTGATGGTCACGGTGACGTCCGAGAACGCCACGCTCAGGGGGGCATCCGGCTTGTGAACGGTGACCTCGGCCCATTCAACACGGGAGTCCAAGAGGCAGACGTCCGCGATCCTGTGCACCAGGGTCTCGATCAGGTCGACCGGATCGGTCTCCACGGCATCGCGCACCGCGGTGCCGAGACTCCCGTAGTCCACGGTGTCTCGCAAGTCGTCGGAGGCTGCTGCGGCACTGGTGTCGAGGCCGAGCACGAGGTCGACGACGAAGCGCTGGCCGTTCTCTCGCTCGTGCGCGAGCACCCCGTGGTGGCCCCAGCACTCGATGCCGGAGACGGCGAGGCGGTCGGTCACGAGGGCCTCCTTCCCGGGGTGCGGAGGTGCGGAGCGGTCAGGGCGCCTCCGGGGCCGGGGCGCGGTGAGGTGCTGAGGCTAGCCGCTGCGTGACGGCCAGCGCGTCGCGGGTTCCCCGTACATCGTGCACCCGCACGCCCCAGACGCCCGCGAGCGCGAGGTGCACGGTCACGGCGTGCCCGGCGACCTCGCGCTCGGTGACGTCTCGTGGCCCGGACCCGGGGTCGGCGAGCAGGGTCCCGAGGAAGGACTTGCGGCTGGCCCCGACGAGCAGGGGGTAGCCCAACGAGGCGATGTCGTCCAGACCGCGCAGCAGCTCCCAGTTGTGCTCGCCGCCCTTGGCGAAGCCCAGCCCGGGGTCGAGCACCAGCCGGTCCGGCCCGATGCCGGCGCCGACCGCGGCCGCGACGCGGTCGGCGAGCTCACGGCGTACGGCCGAGACGACTCCGCCCGGCTCGTCGTAGACGGCCAGGTCGGCCATCCGGTCGGAGTGTGCCCGCCAGTGCATCGCGACGTACGTCGCGTCGCTGCGGGCCACGACGTCGAGGATCTCCGGGTCGGCCAGCCCGCCGGAGACGTCGTTGACGACCCGGGCGCCGACGGCGAGGGCGGCTGCGGCGACCTCGGCGCGCATCGTGTCGACCGAGACCACCGCGCCCTCGGCGGCCAGGGTCTCGATCACCGGCACGACCCGGTCGAGCTCCTCGGCGACCAACGGCCGGGTCGCACCCGGACGCGTCGACTCCCCGCCCACGTCGAGCAGGTCCGCGCCGTCGGCGACCAGCCGACGTCCGTGCGCCACGGCGGCCCCGGGATCGACGAAGCGCCCACCGTCGGAGAAGGAGTCCGGCGTGACGTTCAGGACACCCATCACGAGCGGTCGTACGTCGGTCACGTGCGCGACGCTACCGCTGACGGCGGGCCCACGGCCCGGCCGGCCGACCGGGGCGGCTCGGTCAGCGGGAGTGGATCAGCGCCATCGCCTCGGAACGGGTGGCGGGGTCGCGCATCTGACCACGCACCGCGGAGGTGATCGTACGGGCCCCGGCCTTGCGGACCCCGCGCATCGTCATGCACAGGTGCTCGGCGTCGATGACCACGACCACGCCGCGGGCCTCGAGGATCTCCACGAGGGCGTCCGCGACCTGGGTGGTGAGCCGCTCCTGGACCTGGGGCCGACGGGCGTAGACGTCGACGAGCCGGGCCAGCTTGGACAGGCCGGTGATCTTGCCGCTCTGGGCGGGGATGTAGCCGACGTGGGCCACCCCGGTGAAGGGGACGAGGTGGTGCTCGCACATCGACCAGAGCTCGATGTCTCGCACGAGGACCATCTCGTCGTGGCCGAGGTCGAAGGTCGTGGTCAGCACGTCCTCGGGCTGCTGGCGCAACCCGACGGTCATCTCGGCGTAGGCCCGAGCCACCCGGGCCGGGGTGTCGAGCAGCCCTTCCCGCTGGGGGTCCTCGCCCATCGCGTACAGCAGCTCGCGCACCGCGGCCTCGGCCCGGGCGTGGTCGAACGCCGGTGCACGAGCACCGCCGTCGACCAGCGTCACCGGTCCGATCGGGGCGGGCACGCGGCTCAGATCCCGCCGGGTCCGGGCGGGAGCGGGTCTCCACCCGTGCCGCCGGGAGCGCCCGGGTCGCCGTGGACGTCGCCGCCGGAGCCCGGCGGAGTCAGGATCACGCTGGCGTGCTCGGGGGCGTGGCCGTTGGCCGCGACCCGGTCGCGCACCTCCTGGGGGATCTCGACCGGCGGGATCTCCGAGGGGTTGCGCGACGGCGACCCGGTCCACGCCGGGCGCTCCGGACGTCGACGCAGGGCCGTGAAGACCTCCTCGACCTCGCCCTTGTCCAGGGTCTCGCGGTCGAGGAGTGCGAGGACCAGCGCGTCGAGGACGTCGCGGTTCTCCTCGAGGATGTCGAAGGCCTCCTGGTGGGCCACGGCGAGGAACTTCTTGGTCTCGTCGTCGATCTTGGCGGCGACGTCCTCGGAGTAGCCGCGACCCTGGCCCATGTCGCGGCCCATGAACGGCTCGCCCGCGGCCTCGCCGAGCTTGATCGCCCCGAGCGACTCGGTCATGCCGTACTGGGTGACCATGGCGCGCGCCAGGCCCGTGGCCTTCTCGATGTCGTTGCCCGCGCCGGTGGTGGGGTCGTGGAAGACCATCTCCTCGGCCGCCCGGCCGCCGAGCATGTAGGCGAGCTGGTCGAGCATCTGGCTGCGGGTCTGGGAGTACTTGTCCTCGTCGGGCAGCACCATCGTGTAGCCCAACGCCCGTCCGCGCGGAAGGATCGTGATCTTGTGCACCGGGTCGGTGCCCGGCAGTGCCGCCGCGACCAGCGCGTGCCCGCCCTCGTGGTAGGCGGTGATCAGCTTCTCGTGCTCGCTCATCAGGCGGGTGCGCCGCTGCGGTCCGGCGATGACCCGGTCGATGGCCTCGTCGAGCGCCTCGTCGCTGATCAGCTTCTCGTTGCCGCGCGCCGTGAGCAGGGCGGCCTCGTTGAGCACGTTGGCCAGGTCGGCACCGGTGAACCCCGGCGTCCGACGGGCGTAGGAGAGCAGGTCGATGCCCTCGGCCATCGGCTTGCCGCGGGAGTGGACCTTGAGGATCTGGTGGCGACCCTTGAGGTCGGGGGCGTCGACGGCGATCTGGCGGTCGAAGCGGCCCGGCCGCAGCAGGGCGGGGTCGAGCACGTCGGGACGGTTGGTGGCCGCGATCAGGATCACGCCGCCGCGCACGTCGAAGCCGTCCATCTCGACCAGCAGCTGGTTGAGGGTCTGCTCACGCTCGTCGTGCCCGCCGCCCATGCCGGCGCCGCGGTGGCGACCGACGGCGTCGATCTCGTCGATGAAGACGATCGCGGGGGCGTTCTCCTTGGCCTGCTCGAACAGGTCGCGCACCCGGGAGGCGCCGACACCGACGAACATCTCGACGAAGTCGGAGCCCGAGATCGAGTAGAACGGCACCCCGGCCTCGCCGGCGACGGCGCGCGCGAGCAGCGTCTTGCCCGTGCCCGGGGGGCCGTAGAGCAGGACGCCCTTGGGGATCTTGGCCCCGACGGCCTGGAACTTGGCCGGCTCGGAGAGGAACTCCTTGATCTCGCCGAGCTCCTCGATCGCCTCCTCGCAGCCGGCGACGTCGGTGAACGTCGACTTCGGCATGTCCTTGGAGATGAGCTTGGCCTTGGACTTGGCGAACTGCATGACGCCGCGGCCGCCACCGCCCTGCATCTGGTTCATCAAGAAGATGAAGATGAAGATGATCAGCGCGATCGGGAGCAGCGTGACCAGCAGCTGGCCGAGGAAGCTGGGCTGGGGGTTCTCGGAGTTCGACTCCTCGATGGTGCCGGCCGAGAGCTGCTCGTCGACCTGGGAGATGATGCCCTCCACCTGGCCCTGCACGTAGTAGGACATGACCTCGTCGCCTGAGTCGCGCACGCCGGTGTCGAGGGTGGCCTGGATGGCCTGCTCACCGTCGACGAAGGTGATCTCGTCGACCTGGCCCTCCGCGATGTAGGACTCCAGCTGCGAGGTCGGGACCTCGTCGTACCCGCCACCGGGGACGAGGTACTGCAGGGCGATGAGCACGCCGAGCACCGCGAGGACGATCCACACCCAGGGACCCTTGAAGGCTTTCTTCACTGAACTCTCTCGACCTCGCTGGCGCGGGACCGGCACGCCCGGGTGGCGCAACCTCGTGGCTGCGCGGAGCCGGTCGGGACCCGCGGGACTGAAACCTCGACGGTACACGGCGAGGTGGTGCTGGACCCATTGTCGCAAACGGTGCGAAAGCACCCGGGGTGAGTCGTGGAGCCGCGATCGGTCGGGGTCGGCGTGGCAGGACCCGGCTCAGGAGTAGACGTGCGGGGCGAGCGTGGCGATGTCGCGCAGGTTGCGGTAGCGCTCGCGGTAGTCGAGGCCGTATCCGACCACGAACTCGTTGGGGATGTCCCAGCCGACGTAGCGCACCTCGACGGGCATCTGCAGCGCCTCCGGCTTGCGCAGCAGCGTGGCGATCTCGACGCTGGCGGGTCGGCGCGAGGACAGGTTGGCGGTCAGCCACGACAGCGTGAGACCGGTGTCGATGATCTCGTCGACGATCAGCACGTGGCGACCGGAGATGTCGCCGTCGAGGTCCTTGAGGATCCGTACGACGCCGCTGGACTTGGTGCCGGAGCCGTAGGAGGAGACCGCCATCCAGTCCATCTCGACGTGACGGGTGAAGGCGCGGGCGAGGTCGGCCATCACCATCACCGCACCGCGCAGGATGCCGACGATGACCAGGTCCTCACCGGCGTAGTCGGCCTCGATGCGCGCGGCCATCTCGCCGATCCGCTCGCGGATCTGCTCCTCGGTGAACAGCACGGTGACGAGGTCGTCGCTGACCTCCGAGGCGTCCATGCGCGCCACCCTCCCACAGGCGGTCGTCGGAGCGGCGGCGACCCTGAGCCGGTCAGCTGAGCGGGTCAGCGCCGCCCGCCGCGACCCGGGGCGCCGCGCTGGCCCTTGCCGGCCTTGTCGCGCTTGCCCCGGCCCTGGTGCTCGGCCCTGCCGTGGCGCTTCGGGGCGGCGACCTCGACCCGCTCGGCCCCCGAGGTCGGCAGGACGTCGGGAGAGCCGAGGTAGTCGACGCTGATCCGGTGCCGACCGGGCCGCAGGCGCGGCATGGCGAAGACCGCCCGGCCACGGTCGGTGGGGCGCAGGCTCCGCGAGGCTCGCGCACGACCGTCGATCTCGAGCCGGAGCCGACCGGTGATCGTGGTGACGTCGGGGCTGGCCACCGCGACGGAGAGGCGTCCACCCCGCCCGGTCCGGCTCACCGAGCGGCTCGCTCCGAGGCGCATGGCGGAGTCCGCACGACGCGCCAGGCTCATCTCGACCTCGCCGACGTCCTCGACCACGCCGGTGCTCCGGCCCGCGCCGACGAAGACCGCCTCGTCGTCGAGCACCCGCGCCTCGTAGGGGTCGGTGGCGTCCGGCAGGCTCGAGGCCTTCAGCACGTAGACGCCGGAGCCCGAGCGGGGCACGTAGAGCCGGAAGAATCCGTGCGCCGGCCCGTCGACGTCCGGGTCGGCGTAGGTGATCCACGAGGCCACGGGTGACACGTCGGCACGCCGGGCCAGGGAGGCGAGGTCGCCGGGGCGGTAGGCCTCGACCACGATCCCGTCGAGCGGACGCCCGGCCTGGTTGACGACCTGGCCCTCGATCCACGCACGCCCCGCCGGCGGTGCGTCGGGGGCGGCGAGCAGCGCCGCGGTCTCGGCCGCGCCCGCCTGCGGGACCGCCGCGACGGAGCTGGAGCCGAGGGAGGGGACCAGGGCGAGCGTGAGCGCACCGACGCCCACGACACCCCCCGCCACGCGCAGCCGGCGTCGGGGGCCGGACGGGGACGGGGGGGTCGGGTGCGTCATGGCGGATTCCTCGGGGGGTGGGGACCTGGGTGGGTCCGGTCGAGCAGGGGTGGTGCGGGGGGGATCGTGCCGTGCTGCGGTGCGACCGCCCGGGTGCCGGGGGAGGTGGGGCGGACACCTGAGGTCTCGGTGCCACGCAGAGCGACCTTGAGCACTGGTCCAGAGCACTCGTCGCGGGTCGGTGGACCCGTGCCACCGATCCTCGGACCGGAGGTCCCGGGCGACCCCCAGGGCGGGTCCGGGCGCTCGCTCAGGCGGTGGTCGAGGCGGTGCGACCGAGGCGCAGGAGGCCGTCGGCGAGGTACGCCGTGACGTGCCCGGGCAGCTGGACGCGTCCTCGGACGCGCCCGGTCACCAGGTCGTGCAGGGCGGTGACGTGGACGTGGAAGAGCTCCGAGGCGGGACTGCCGGCTCGCAGCGCGACCAGCCGCAGCACCCGCGTCACGACCGCGACGGGGTGGGTCGCCAGGATGCCCAGGTCGAGACCGTCCTCGCGCAGCGCCTCGTCGAGCGCGCGCTCGGCGTACCCGTCGAGGGCCTCGGCGTCCGGTCGCAGCAGGGCCGCGGTCCGCGCGAGCGTCTCGGCGACGCCCGGGCCGAGCTCCTCCTCGAGCAGCGGCAGCACGGTGCCGCGGACCCGCACCCGGGTGAAGCGGGGGTCGTCGTTGTGCGGGTCGGCCCAGGCCTCGACGCCGAGGGCCCGGCAGGCGGCGACCGTCTGCGCGCGGCGGCACTCCAGCAGCGGACGTCGGAAGACCCCGAAGCCCGCGCGCATGCCGGCGATGGAGCGACCGCCCGAGCCACGGGTCAACCCCAGCAGGACGGTCTCGGCCTGGTCGTCGAGGGTGTGACCGAGCAGCACGGCGGCGGCCCCGGTGCTGGTCGCGACCTGCTCGAGCACCGCGTAGCGCGCCTCGCGTGCGGCCGCCTCGGGACCCTGGCCGGACTCCTCGACCCGGACCCGGGCGGTGAGGGTCTCGTCGGCGCCGAGGCGCGCCATCGTGGCGACCACGGCGTCGGCACGCTGCGCCGAGCCCTCCTGGAGGTCGTGGTCGACGGTCGCCCCCACGACGCGTCGGCGGGGCGAGAGCGCGTGGGCCTCGGCGACCGTCGCGGCGAGCAGCGCCGTCGAGTCCGCTCCCCCGGAGCAGGCCACGACGACCGGACCGACGTCCTCGGGCGGGCGCAGCGGGGCGGGGCCGGGCAGGTCGGCGAGGACCCGGCGTACGGCCTGTCGGACGGCGAGCACCGCCGGGTCGTGCGCCGGGCTCACAGCACCCGGGCGATCCAGCTCGCGTGGTCGCCCAGCTCGGCCTTGGTCGGCAGGTTCTCCGGGCGCTCCCACACCGCGTTGAACCGCTCCATGCCCACGGTGTCGACGACGCCACGCACGAAGGCCGCCCCGTCGCGGTACTGGGCCATCTTGGCGTCGAGGCCCAGCAGGCGGCGCAGCACCTTGTCGAGCGCACCGATGCCCTGGCGGCGGTGGTCGAACTTCTTGCGGATCGCCTCGACCGAGGGGATCACCTGCGGGCCGACCCCGTCCATGACGACGTCGGCGTGCCCCTCGAGCAGCGACATCATCCCGGTCACCCGGTCCATCAGGGCGCGCTGCTCGGGGCTGGAGAACATCTCCACGATGCTGCCGTCGCCGTTGCGGGCGTTCTTGACGCCCTCGACCACCCGGCCCAGGCCGTCCTCGAAGAGCTTGGTCGGCTCGACGGTGGCCGAGAGGGCCTCGACCTCGGAGAAGAGGTGCTCGCGCATCCAGGGCACGGCGGTGAACTGCACCCGGTGGGTCTCCTCGTGCAGGCACACCCAGAGCCGGAAGTCGGTCGGGTCGACGCCCAGCTCGGTCTCGACGTGCACCACGTTGGGCGCCACGAGCAGCAACCGGCCGGCCGGGTCGAAGAACGGGTCGAACTGCCCGAGGACCTTGCTGGCCAGGAAGCCGAGCAGGCCGCCGACCTCGGCGCCGGTGATCCGGGAGCCCACCGCCCGGGTCAGGGCCGAGGGCGGCTTGTCGGCCGTCAGCTTGTGGGCCAGCGGGGTGATGATCTGCTTGAACCCGTCGGCGTTGGCCTGGATCCAGCCACGGCGGTCGACCACGAGCACGGGCGCGGTCTGCTCCCCCGCCTCGAGACCGGTGAAGTCGCGGACCAGCCCGGTCGAGCGGTTCGCGTCGTCGCGCAGCTCGGTGACGACCGCGGCCGCCCGGGCGGCGGAGACCGTGGGGCCGTCGCCCGCGATCCGGGCCCCGAGCGAGACCGCGAGGTCCCAGTCGATCATCGAGGGCGCGTCGGTCGTCGCGGGAACACTCATGTCCAGCAATCTAGCCCGGCCCCGCGCACGGTCGGGTGGCGCCGAGGGCCGGATCAGCGGCTGCGGCTGCGGGTGCAGGCGCAGCCGGCCAGCGCCGCGGCAGCCTCGTCCATCGCCTGCTGCGCCTCGAGGGTCCGCGGCGGCTTGATCCGGTCGGCCATCAGGGCGAAGACCACGGGGGCGCCGGTGCGGTCGACCGCGATCCCGGCCAGGGCGAAGACTCCCGTCAGGGTGCCGGTCTTGGCCCGAACCCGCCCCGGGGCGCGGGGGTCGCCGGTGTCGAGGCGGTCCGAGAGGGACCCGAGGTAGCCGGCCACGGACAGGCCCGTCACGACCGGGCGCAGGTCGGGCTGCTGCTCGGAGGAGGAGAGCCGCAGGACGTCGACCAGGGTGGCGGGCGCGAGCCGGTTGTCGCGCGACAGGCCGCTGCCGTCCCAGAGCACCTCCGGCCCCCTCAGCGCCAGTCCTGCGTCGGCGAGGGTCCGGCGTACGCCCCGCTGGCCGCCGACGAAGGAACCCCCGCCGCCGGTGGCGAGGCCCACCTGGCGCAGCAGGACCTCGGCGGCCTCGTTGTCGCTGACCTCGAGGACCCGCTCGACGATCTGTGCGACGGTCGCGCTCTCCACGGAGGCGACCTCGCGGGCCGAGCCCGGGGCGGTCGTGCGCGTGGGCACGCCGACCACGCGCACCCCGGCGGCGCGCAGCCGGTCGGCGAAGACCAGGGCGGCGCTCGCGGCGGGGTCGGCGACCCGGCCGTAGCCGACCGGGTCGCGGCCCTCGTCGACCCACAGGGCGTGCACCGGGGACACCACGCCGTCGGGGATGTAGGAGGCGGGCCAGCGCGGGCTCACGGCCGGACCGCTGAACAGGCTGTCGTCGAAGCCCAGGCGCACGCTCGGCCGCTTCGAGCCGTTGCGGCGCAGGGCCCGTGCCGTGCCCCGGGCCAGGGTGTCGACGTCGGCGCGGGGCGGGTACGTCGTGGGGTCCTCCGGCGGCTGGGAGGCCAGGAAGGGGTCGCCCCCACCGACCAGCACGAGCTGGTTGCGCCCGGTCGCGACGACCCGGGTCGCGAACCTCACCTCCGGCCCGATGCTGAGCAGGGCGGCGGCGGACGTGAAGAGCTTGGTCGTCGAGGCCGGGGTCGCCACGTCGTCGGCGGGCCCGCTGCTCAACGCCGTCCCGGGTCCTGCGAGCGGGGCGACGGTGGCCAGGACGTGCCGGCCCAGCGACGGGGCCGAGAGCTCCGGGGCCAGGGCGGCCCGTACGGCCGCCGGACGCAGGGGCTGCGGGCCCGCCTCGTCGGCCACCGGGGCCGGCGCCCCGAGCCGGGGCAGCTCGACCCCGGGCGGCGGGGCGACCTCGACCGGCTCGGCAGGCGGGCCGGACTCGGTCGCGGGCCGCACGAGCACCCCGGCCACCACCACGGCGACCACGGCGAGCACGACGGCCACGAACAGCGAGCCGGCCAGGGAGGCCAGCAGGCGGGTCTTCGATCGGGCCATCGGGCTGTCTCCGTCCGGGCTGTGGTGCGGGCGGCCCCCATTGTGCGGGAGACTGACCAGATCGGCGTCACGACGCCATGGAGGTCGCGGCCGTACGGCGGCGACGTACACCCGAGGAAAGGGCCTGCTGGTGCTGGAGTTCGACGTTCTGGTGGAGATCCCCAAGGGGGAGCGCAACAAGTACGAGGTCGACCACGTGTCGGGCCGGATGCGCCTGGACCGGATGCTGTTCACCTCGACGCAGTACCCCGCCGACTACGGCTACATCGAGAACACCCTCGGCCAGGACGGGGACCCGCTCGACGCGCTCGTGCTGCTCCAGGCCCCGACGTTCCCGGGCTGCCTGATCAAGTGCCGTGCGATCGGCATGTTCCGGATGACCGACGAGGCCGGCGGCGACGACAAGGTGCTCTGCGTCCCCTCGACCGACCCCCGCGCCGAGCACATCCGCGACATCAACCACGTCCCGAAGTTCGACCGGCTCGAGATCCAGCACTTCTTCGAGGTCTACAAGGACCTCGAGCCCGGCAAGTCCGTCGAGGGCGCCGACTGGGTCGGTCGCGTCGAGGCCGAGGACGAGGTCCGGGCCTCCTTCGGCCGGTTCGAGGACACCGACGAGAAGCCCGCCCAGGCCTGAGCCCGACCCGGGCCGGCGGTCCCACGCGTCACATCGGCCTCAGGAACACCCGGCCGGCCGGGTACTTCCGAGGTTGTCGCCCTTTGCAGTGGCCGACAACCTCGGGAGACGGCCGACAAGGTCGGGCAGCGAGGGTCGGGCCACGCGGGACCAGACGCGCTGATCAGGCCGGCTTCGCGCCGCTGAAGTAGCCGAGCGCCCCGCTCCGCTCCAGCCGTACGTCGGTCAGCTCGCGGTCGGCGAGCAGCCAGGTCAGCTGCCGGCTGGTCACGCCGGGACCGAGGATGCCGCCGAGGCGCCCGCCGACCCGCATCGGCGCCCACCGGGGGCCGGCATCGTCGAGGATCGTGCTGCCCACCAGGCGCCCCCCGGGCCGCACGCACGCGGACCATCTCGGCCACGGCGGCCGCCGGGTCGGGGAAGCAGTGCAGCCCGGTCAGCGAGAGCACGAGGTCGAACGAGCCGTCGTCGAAGGGCAGGTCGCCCACGTCGGCGCCCCGCACGCGGACCTGGTCGGCCAGCCCGCGGCGGCGAGCCGCGGCGAGGGTGCGGTCGAGCATCGCCGGGCTGACGTCGACCCCGGTGTAGGACACGTCCTGGCCCACCCGCATCCCGCGCAGCGCGACCCCACCGCCGCACGGCACGTCGAGCACCCGCGCACCGTCGGGCAGGCGGCCGATCTCGTCGGCGGCGTCGTGCAGCAGCCGCAGCGGCGAGCCGAGGCTCGCCTGGAACGCCGCTCCCCCGGCCACCGGGTGCTCGACCATCCAGTCGTAGATCCTGGCCCAGGCGGGGTCCACGTCCCACGGCCCCAGCACCCTCACCGAGCCCGAGCCTGCCAGCAGTCCGAGCCAGCCGTCGAGGGCCCGGCCGAGGGCCAGGAGGTTCTCGGCGCTGCGGACCCCGCCCGAGGCGGCGACCATCTCGTGGTCGGCGTCCTCGAGCTCGAGCACGCTCACCCCGGGCCGCGAGTCGCACAGGTCGCCGGCGACCCCGGCGTCCCAGAAGTCGTCCCGCAGACCGCCGACCAGCAGCTGCGGTGCCGGGTTGGCCCGGATGCCGGCCACGCAGGCCTCGTCGTCGAGCAGCGGCGTGAGCCAGACCGCGGGCCAGGACCGCTGCGCGGCGTACGCCGAGGCGCGGGTGCCGAGCGACTTGCCGACGACGACCGTGGCGCTCCCGGAGCCGCCCCCGAGCCCCGCGAGCGCGCCCTCGACGAAGGCGGTGGCCGCACGCGGCCCCGCGTCGACCGCATCACCGGCCACAGCCGGGTCCCAGAGGACGGGCACCGGCGCCCACCCGTGGTCCTCGAGCGCCTGCCGGGCGAGCGCGAGCAGCGGGGCGGCGTGCGGGTAGGCCCGTCCCGGCAGCAGCAGCCCCCGCCCCGTCATGTGGACCCGCCCGCTCAGGTCGCGGTCGCGTAGGCGTCGACCAGCGCGGGAGCGCGCAGCATCTCGGGCGGGATCCCGAAGCCGTCGACGAACGCGTCGGCCAGGGGCCGGACCTTGCGGCACAGCGAGCTGACCTCGCGGCTGATCGCCTTGGAGCGCTGGACCGAGAGCCGGCCGTGCTCGAGGAACCACGCCCGGTCGGCCTCGATCGTGCTCAGCGCGAACAGGTCGCACAGCAGGGTGACCGCGACCTTCTCCTCGCCGTCCTCCATGCCCCGGGTCTGCTCGACGAACGCCTCGAGCACGAGACGCTCGACGTGGGACCGGGCGGCGGCGATCACGTGGTCCTGGACCCGGGAGAAGACCAGGCCGGGCTCCATGCCGTCGTCGATGCCGCGCTTGAGCCGCCGCGCCACGCCGCCGACCTGGTGCTCCTCGCGGAAGCGCAGCATCGCGAGGTGGTAGTCGGGGTCGAGCAGCCCGGCCTCCTGGTCCCACCCGTCGGACGCCGCCGGGCAGGGCGTCGCGGATCCGCTCGAGCAGCGCGTGCACGGCGGTCTTCTCCACCACCGTGTCGACGGCCGAGGCCGGCGACGAAGCGGACCATGTCGAGCTGGTCCATGTCGGCGAAGTCACTGGCGTAGTCGGTCAGCAGGCCCTTGGCCACGAGCTGGAGCAGCACGTGGTTGTCGCCCTCGAAGGTCGTGAAGACGTCGGTGTCGGCCTTCAGCGCCGCGAACCGGTTCTCGGCGAGGTAGCCCGCACCACCGCAGGCCTCGCGGCACTCCTGGATCGTGCGCGTCGCGTGCCAGGTGCCCAGCGCCTTGGTCCCCGCGGCCCGCGACTCGAGCTCGCGACGACGCTTGTCGTCCTCCACGCCCTCGGTCAGCACGTCGTGCAGCTCGGTGGCCAGCACGGCCTGCGCGGCGTTGAGCGCGTAGGTGCGCGCGAGCAGCGGGAAGAGCCGTCGCTGGTGCATCCCGTAGTCGAGGATCAGCTGCTCCTCGTCGCCGACCGCCTCGAACTGGCGGCGCCGCAGCGCGTACTTGACCGCGATGGCCAGCGCGACCTTGGAGGCGTTGATCCCGGCGCCGCCCACGCAGACGCGGCCGGTGATCAGGGTGCCCAGCATGGTGAAGAAGCGGCGGTTGACGTTCTCGATCGGGCTCTCGTAGACGCCCTCGGGCGTGACGTCGGCGAACCGGTTCAGCAGGGCCTCGCGCGGCACCCGCACCTGGTCGAACCACAGCCGGCCGTTGTCGACGCCGTTCAGACCCATCTTGAGCCCGTCGTCCTCGATGCGTACGCCGGGCGCGGGCTCGCCGTCGATGCGGATCGGCACGACGAAGGCGTGCACTCCGTGACCCTCGCCGGCCACCTCGAGCTGGGCGAAGACCACCGCGAGCTCGCCGTGCTGCGCGGCGTTGCCGATGTAGTCCTTGCCCCCCTCCTCGACCGGGGTGTGGATGACGAACTCCTGCGTCCCGGCGTCGTAGGTCGCCGTCGTGTCGAGGGCCTGCACGTTGGAGCCGTGCCCGGTCTCGCTCATCGCGAAGCATCCGAGCAGGCGTCCGCTGATCAGGTCGGCGAGGTACGCGTCGTGGTGGCGCTGGGTGCCGAGCTGCTGGATCGCGCCGCCGAACAGGCCGAACTGGACGCCGACCTTGACCAGCACCGAGAGGTCGCCCAGCGCGAGCGTCTCGAAGGCGGCCACCGAGGCGCCGATGTCACCGCGGCCGCCGTACTCGGTGGGGAAGCCCATCGCGCTCTGGCCGGTCCCGGCGAGCTCCAGCACGACGTCCTTGACCCGCTCACGGAACTCCGCGTGGGTCATCGTCTCCTGGTCGGTGAGGACCGCGGCGTACTCCGCCAGGTTGGTGCGCACCAGGTCGCGGACCTCCGAGTAGCGCCCGTCGAGCAGGCGCACGAGCGCCGCGACGTCGACCTCGGGCTGGACGTAGCCGTGCTGGCGGGCGGGTGCCCCGGTGCTGCCCGGGCTGCTGGTCTCGGGCTGGGTGGTGTCGGTGGCCATGAGCCGAGGTTACCGGGGAGTACGCCGCAGCGCTCCCCCCTCGCGGCGCCCGCGACCGCTCAGGGCCGGGCGTAGAAGTCCGGCGCGCGCCAGGCGTACATCGACTCCTCGGTCACGTCACGCCCGGTGCGCGGCGCCGTGACGACCATGCCGTTGCCCGAGTACAGCGCCACGTGGTAGATCGACGACGGGCTCGAGGACGAGCCCCAGAAGACCAGGTCGCCGGGCTGCAGGTCGCTCGGCGAGACCGGGGTCGAGGCCTCGTACTGCGCGACGGAGTAGTGCGGCAACGCCTTGCCACCGGCCGCCCACGCGCCCATGGTCAGGCCCGAGCAGTCCCACGCGTCGGGCCCGGCCGCGGCCCACACGTAGGGGTCGCCGATCTGCGCTCGCGCGAAGGCCACCGCAGCCGCCGCTCCCGACGAGGGTGCGGGCGCCGGGGCCGGGACGGGCACCGGGGCGGGCACCGGAGCGGGCACCGGAGCGGGCACCGGGACAGGCGCCGGGACAGGCGCGGGTCCCGGGCGCGGGTGCCGGCACGTCCGCGGGCGTCGGGCGCACCGGTCCCGGGCGCGGGCGTCGCGGGCCCGCTCGGGCTCCGCCGGCGTGGTCGCGGGTGCAGGGGCGGGGGCCGCCTGCTGCTCCTGGCGCGCTCGGCGCTCCGCCTGACGGACGGCCCGCTCGCGGGCGGCCTCGGCCAGTCCTTCCTGGCGCCGGGCGGCGAGGCTCACGCTGATGCCCTGGAGCTCGGCGACCCGGGCGACGAGCGAGTCGGCGTACGCCGCCGCGGCCTGCTCCTGCGCGGCCGCCGAGCGCGCGGTGGCGGCGGCGAGGCTGCGGGCGGAGCGGCCTCGGCCTGCGCGCTCTCGGCGCTCAGCCGGCGCCCCACGGCCACCGTGCGGGTGGCGGAGGCGACGAGGGCGACGTCCTCGGCCTCGCGGGCGTGACCGTCCAGCGCCTCCTCGGCCATCCGCATCGCGGTGGTCCGCTCGGCGACCGTCTCGATGCCGTCGGAGCGCACCAGCGAGGTGAGCGCGGCCAGGCTCGGCGCCTCGCGCAGCCCGGTGAGCACCGACTCCGCGTAGGCCGAGCGCACGTCGTCGGACGCCGCGGCCCGGCTCGCCGCGACCCGCTCGGCGCGGGCGGCCTCGCGGTCCGCCTGCTCGGCGCGCTAGCGCGCCCCGTTGTAGGCCTCGGCCGCCTGCGCCGCGCTCGTCCGCGGCCTGGTCGGCCTGTGCGGACGCCGTGGCGAGCGCGGACCGGGCACCGGCGAGATCGAGGCTCGCGACGTCGACGGACGCAGCGGCCGCGTCCACCTCGGACCGGGTCGGGACGCCGGGCGGGGTCGGGTCGTCGGCGAGCGCCGGTCCGGCCCCGCCGAGCACGAGGGAGCCGAGGAGCACGGCGCTGGTGAACAGCACCGGCAGACCCGACGTGCCGGCGTGGGACCCGCCGGGGCGGGGGGTGCCGAGGTGGGGCGAGAGGCGGTTCCGCGGGGGCGGCGCACGGCGTACTCCTGGGTGGTGGTCGAGGTCCGACAGGTCGGGCATCGGCGGCATTCACCACGCGACACTCGCGGCACGCTAATGCTCACGAGTCACAAGAGAAACAGGAATCCCAAAAAACTTCCACCCCGTCGGCGTGTCGGCTTGCGAACTACATCGATGTCATTCTCGAGCGTCGCCGCAGCAGGCTGCAGGCGCGACGCGAAAACACGGCCCCTCGACGGACGACCGCGGGCACCTCGGCCGACAACCGCTGGCACCTCGGCGGTCAGGATCCGACGGGGACCTTGCGAGGTGGTCGTCGTCGGGTGGGAGCGCAGCCCACGTTTCTCGAACTTCTGGCCGCTGGCCAGCCCGCCGACGTAGAAGGCGATGAAGGCGATGAAGATCCCGGCGACGTCGTCGGCGATGTAGTGCCAACCGAAGTAGATCGTGGCCACGACGGTGATCGCGAAGTTGACCCAGAAGACGATCTTGAGCACCTTCGACTGCAACGTGAACTGCACCATCAGCGCCACGAGCAGGGTGATCGCGCAGTGCAGGCTCGCGAAGCCGGCCACCGAGCTGACCAGGCCCTGCAGGGCCGGTTGCGTGGGCACCGACGGGAGGTCGCTGAGCACCTGCGCGCGGGAGTTGGCCAGCGACTCCATCAGGCTGCCGCTGGGCGTCGGGGCGAGGTCGGCGTAGCGCGGGGCGTACTCGAAGCCCGGCCCGAGGGTGGGCAGCGCGTAGTAGGAGGCCGTGCCGAGGGTCCAGGCGATGCACTGCGAGGTGGCGAACCAGTAGCCGTAGGAGAGGTTGCGCGACCACACCAGCCAGGCCGTCAGCGCGATCGGCACCAGCGGCAGGAACCACAGGTAGACGTAGGACAGCACGTGGGCCGAGACGTCGGTGCCGAGCATCGCGTGCAGCACCGTGGACGGGTCGTGGCCGAACATCAGCACCCGGTCGACGAGGTGCAGCTCGCGGTCGTACTTCGTGCTGATCACCGAGGGCAGCGCGGACTTCAGGTTCCGGTAGCTGACGTAGGTGACGTAGAAGCAGATCACGCCGAGAGCGACCAGCGTCAGCCGCGGACGGTCCCAGTGCGTGCGCAACCGCTCGCGCACGGTCGAGACGACCGCGGCCGGCCCCTTGCGCGCCGCCCACAGCGAGCGCGGCAGCATGTCGAGCAGCACGGCGCCGAGCAGCAGCAGCGGCAGCCGGAGCCAGGTCGGCCCGAGGAAGCTGCCCTCGGGGTCGAGCAGCGGCTTGTCGTAGACCTGCGAGACGATCAGCGCCAGGATGCCCATGACGGCGGCGTTGCCGACGAGCAGGACGTAGGCGCGGCGATACACCGCGTCAGTCTAGGGGCCCGTCACGGCCGCGACCCGGGCCCGCGTCGAGACGGACGTCACAGCAGGGCGAGCCGCTCCGCGTCGACGCCGAGCCGCACGACCCCGTCACGGCGCAGGTCGCGGTCGTGGTCGGCCACCGCGTCCAGCACGCCGACCCCCTCGACCTCGACCTCGAGCCGGACCTGGTCGGGCGTCAGCCGCCAGCCGAGGACCCGACCGCTGAGCGGTCCGTCGGCGCGCACGACCACCGCGGAGCGTCGCAGCGCCACGCCCCCGGCCCCGCGGGCCCCGCCGGCCCCGGCCATGGGCCGTCCGCCCGCGGCGAGCGCCCCGAGGACCCGCGCGGCCGGCTCCCCCTCGAGCACGCGGGCGTAGCCCAGGAACAGCGCCACCTCGGCGTCGACCGGCGAGCCCCACACCTGCGAGGTGGGCCCGTGCTGGACCACCCGTCCCTCGCGCATCACCGCGAGGTGGTCGGCCAGCGCGTAGGCCTCGTCGCGGTCGTGGGTGACCAGCACCGTGGTGGTGCCGGCCTCGCGCAGGATCTCGCGCAGGTCCCCGGCCAGCCGCTCGCGCAGGCCCGCGTCGAGGGAGGACAGCGGCTCGTCGAGCAGCAGCAGGCGCGGCGAGCCGGCCAACGACCGGGCCAGGGCGACCCGTTGGCGCTCCCCGCCCGACAGCGTCGCCGGCAGGCGGTCGTCGTAGCCGGTGAGGCCGACGAGGCCGAGCAGCTCCGCGACAC
The DNA here is from genome assembly GCA_963740745.1 of uncultured Actinomycetota bacterium. Taxonomy (GTDB): domain Bacteria; phylum Actinomycetota; class Actinomycetes; order Propionibacteriales; family Nocardioidaceae; genus Nocardioides. The sequence goes on along the minus strand of CAVUFK010000001.1, from coordinate 228,485 downwards.
GCGCCCGGCGCCGGTCCCGGGGCACCCGGCGCAGCCGCAGCGCGTAGTCGACGTTGCGCTCGACGGTGAGGTGGGCGAAGAGCTGGCCGTCCTGGAACATCAGCGCGAAGCCGCGCCGGTGCGTCGGCACCCCGGTCAGGTCCTCGCCGTCCCACGAGACCCGGCCGGCGACGAGGGGCTCCAGCCCCGCGACCCCGCGCAGCAGGGTCGACTTGCCGCACCCCGAGGGACCGAGCACGGCCAGCACCGAGCCGGCCGGCACCGCGAGGTCGACCTCGCGCACGGCCGGCTCACCGTCGTAGGACAGCGAGACGCCCTCCAGGGCGAGCGCGCGCCCCACCGGGCCGCTCACCAGGCCCCCAGGGACGGGACGCGCAGCCGCTCGACGCCGAGCATCACCACTGCCGTGGTCGTGGCGAGGACGACCGAGGCGGCCAGCGCCATGCCGTAGTTGGACACCCCCGGGTGGCCGAGGAGGCGGAAGATCACCACGGGCACGGTGGGCGCCTCGGGACGGGCCAGGAACGAGCTCGCGCCGAACTCGCCGAGGGAGACCGCGAACGCGAAGCCCGCCGCGGCCAGCAGCGGTCGCCACAGCACCGGCAGGTCGACGGTCAGCACGGTGCGCCACGGCGGTGCCCCCAGGGACGCCGCGGCGTGCCGCTGCCGCTCGTCGACCGAGGCCAGCACCGGCACCAGCGTGCGCACGACGAGCGGGAGCGCGACGAGCGCCTGGGCGACCGGGAGCAGCAGCGGGCTCTCACGCAGGTCGAGCGGGGGCCGTCCGAGCGTGATCAGGAAGCCGAAGCCCAGGGTCACCGCCGAGACGCCGAGCGGGAGCATGAAGACACCGTCGAGCACGGTGCGGACCCGTCGCTCGGCACGTCCGCGCGAGCGACGCGTGACCACGGCGGCCACGAGCAGGCCGAGCAGCAACGCCATCCAGGTCGCGTCGACGGCGGTGCGCAGCGAGTTGGCCAGGGCCTGGGTCACCGGCACCAGGAGGGCCTGGTCGGACCCGACGGTGGTCAGGTCGCCGTAGCTCTGCAGGCTCCAGCGCCCGTCCGCGTGCAACGACCCGACCACGAGCGCCCCGACCGGCGCGGCCACGGCGAGCAGCAGCACGGCGGTGGCCAGCACGGGTCCGGTGTCGGTGCGGGACGGCGGGCGCGGCTCGACCCGGGCACGGCTCAGGGTCGGGTCGGCGGTGGTGCGCAGCCGGGCCGAGACCGCGAGCAGCGCGGCGACCGCGACCAGCTGCACGAGCGAGAGGGCGGCCGCGGCCTGGAGGTCGAGCAGGTTGGCGGTCAGCAGGTAGATCTCGGTCTCGACCGAGGAGTAGCGCACGCCCGCCGAGGACGAGGACCACCCCGAACGCCGTGGCGCAGAAGAGGAACACCACGCTGGCCGCCGAGACCACCGCTGGGCGGAGCGCCGGCACCGTGACGGTCCAGAACACCTGGGCCGGGCTCGCGCCGAGCGCGGCCGCCGCCTCCCCCGGCCTACGGTCCAGGGACTCCCACCCCGCCCCGACGGTGCGGATGACGACGGCGACGTTGAAGAAGACCAGCCCCGCGACGATGGCCGCAGGCGTGCCCGCCAGGCCGAGGCCGGCCAACGGCCCGCCCTCCCCGATCAGCAGGTCGAAGGCGACACCCACCACCACCGTCGGCAGCACGAAGGGCACGAGCAGCGCGGCGCGGACCACGGCGCGGCCCCGGAAGCGCAGCCGGTGCAGCACGTAGGCCGCGGGCAGGCCGAGCAGCACCGCCAGCACGGTCCCGACCCCGGAGGTCCACAGGGTGAACCACACGACCCGACCGGTGCGGGGTCGGGCCAGCACCTCCAGGACGGCACCCACGTCCCAGGCCCCGTCCGGACGCAGGCCTCGCGAGAGGATGCCGGCGACCGGCAGGGCGAAGAACACCCCGAGCACGGCCAGCGGCACGATCGCCAGCGCGGCGGTCCCGAGCAGCCGACGGGTGGTCACGCGGTCACGGCTCCCTGCTCATCGGCCGGTCACCGGCTCGTGACGTCGGTCCACTCGCGCAGCCAGTCGTCGCGGTCGGCCGCGATCCGCGCCGGGTCGACCGTGTACGGGTCGCTCGGCTGCTCGGCGTACCGCGCCCAGACCTTCGGCAGCGGCGTGCCGTCGACCACCGGGAAGACGTACATCGAGTCCGGCAGCGCCTCCTGGACCTCCGGGGTCAGCATGAAGTCGACCAGCGCCTGCGCGCCCGCGGGGTTCTCGGCCCCTGCGAGGACGCCGACGTACTCGACCTGGCGGAAGCAGGTGTCGAGCAGCGCGCTGGTCGTCGACTCGCCGTCCGCGACCGTGAAGGCGGGCGAGGAGTCGTAGGACACGACGACCGGTCGCTCGCCGCTGCCGCCGCCCTGGGTGAAGGCGGAGTAGTAGGCCTGCTCCCAGCCGGCGGTGATCCTCGCGCCGTTGCCGACGAGCTCGGACCAGTACGTCGGCCAGTCGTCGCCGTACTCGGCGATCGTGGCGAGCAGGAAGGCGAGCCCGGTCGAGCTGGTCGCGGCGCCGGGCACCGCCAGCAGGTCGCGGTAGGCCGGGTCGACCAGGTCGTCGAGCGAGGACGGTGGCTGCTGGTCGCGCTCGGCGAACCAGGCGTCGTCGACGTTGACGCACACGCTGCCCTCGTCGACCGGGGTCAGCGCCCCCGCGTCGTCTCCGGGCAGGCCGTAGTCGGCCACCCCGGCCGGCAGGTCGGCGGGTCGGTAGGGGGTGAACACGTCGTTCTCCAGCGCGCGGGAGGCGAAGGTGTTGTCGACGCCGTACGCCACGTCGCCGGGGGGCTGACCCTCGGCGAGGACGAGCTGGTTGGTCATCGACCCGGCGTCGCCCAGCGGTCGCTGCTCGAGGGTGTAGCCCGACTCGTCCTCGAAGTCGCGGATCACCTTCCTGGGCAGCGCGAACGAGTCGTGCGTGACCAGCGTGACGGTCCCCCCGCCCCCGGTCGCCGACCCGCTCGCGCCGTCGCCCCCGGCTGCCGGGTCGGCAGCAGATCCCCCGGTGCCGCCGGTCAGGCTGCACGACGCGGTCAGCGCGAGGGCGCCGACCCCCGCCGTCAGCGCGGCCAGCTTCCGCCTCGTCCCTCGTCGGGATGCGCGCACGATCATCTGGACTCCCTTCGCCGGTGCTAGCCGGAGCAGGTTCGGAGGGTCTGCGGTCTCGTCCGCACTCTCAGCACGCTTGCGCGTGCTCCCCTGTCTGTTGCGGACACCCTACGCACCCGGCCCTGGACCGCCCGGGTGAGCCGCACCGGCAGCCCCGACCGCCCCTGCGCGTCGCGTCGCGTGTGGCACGCTCGACCCGTGAGCTCGAGCCGTCGTCCTGCGCAGCTCGTCGCGGCGCTGCTGGCCCCGGGGCTGGTCGCGGGGCTGGTCACGGGGCTGGTCATAGTGCTCAGCGCCTGCACCGGCGGCGACGGGTCCGCCGCCGCCCCGAGCGGCACCACCGCGGCGCGCTCCGGCGACCGGGCGCAGTGCGTCGTCGCGGACCCCGAGGGCGAGATCATCCTGCACCCGGGGACCCTGAGCCCGGACTCCCCGACCCGCCTCGTCGACGCGGTCCTCGACGGATCGGTCAACCTCGAGGTCGTCGAGCGTGACGTGGTCCGCTTCACCGGCAACCCGACGATCAGCGGCATCGTGCTGGACTACCCGCCGATGAAGAACGCCGGGCTCGCCGACTCCCTGGCCGACTGGGACCAGCGCCGGCCCCTGCGTGGGGCGGAGATCGGCCCGCGCCACGGCCAGCAGGCCGTGCTGGTCGCCGTGCGCCTGGACGACCCGTCCCAGCCGGGCCACGTGGTCGGCACCACCGTGACCAGCGCCGGCTCCGGCTCCGGCTCCGGCGCCACCACCGCGTTCACGCAGCCCGTCCTGGTCAAGCCGCACGGCACCCTGTGCACCGTGCGCGACTACGACGAGACCCTCGCGTGGGCACCGTGAGCCCGAGCCGTCGACACGAGCTGCTCGCGCGCGGGGTGCCGCGGATGCGGCGGACCGCACCGGCGCCCGACGCCGCCGAGGAACGCGCGTCGGTGGAGCAGTGCCACGCGCGCCTCGAGCACACCCTGCCCGCCGCGCGCGTGCCCGGGTTCGCGCGGCGGTTCGCGATCACCGAGGAGACCCTCGAGGGCCCTCGCGGTTCCTTCCGCTCCTGGGTGCTGACCCGCCACGGGACGACCCCGACCCGCACGCTCTACTACCTCCACGGCGGTGGCTTCGTCAGCCCGACGGACGCCTGGCACGTGCGCTACGCCACCGGTCTGGCCGCGCGCCTGGGGGCGCGGGTCGTACTGCCCGACTACCCGCTGACCCCCGAGCACGACTGGCGCGACTCCCACGACGCACTGGCCGAGGACGTCCAGCGTCATGCCGCCCGCGGGCGGGTGGTGCTCGCCGGCGACTCCGCCGGCGGCAACATCGCGCTCGCCGTGGCCCAGACCCTGCGCGACCGCTCCGGCTCCGCCCCCGAGCGGCTGCTGCTGATCTCGCCGTGGGTCGACCTCAGCGAGTCGACCCCCGAGACGACGACGCTCGCCGACGTCGGCCCGTGGCTCTCGCTGCCGCGCCTGCGCACGTACGCCGCCTGGTGGTCCGGGGCGGCCGATCCGTCCTCGAGCGCTCCTGACGAGCTCGCTCGTCCGGAGCTCTCGCCTGCGCTGGGCGACCTGGACGGGCTGCCGCCCGCCCTGATGTTCTGCGGCACCCGCGACCTGCTGCAGCCCGGCTGCCGGCTGCTCGCCGACCGCGCCCGCACCGCCGACTGGTCGCTGACCTACGTCGAGCGACCCGACCTGATCCACGTCTACCCGCTCCTGCCCGGCATCCCCGAGGCCCGGGTCGCGCGCCGCCAGGCGCTGGCCTTCCTCCGATGAGCGACCTCGGGACACCGGTCGAGGTCCTGGGCTTCGCCGACCTCGACGCGACCACCGCGTACGCCTGCTGGCGGTTGCGCCAGGACGTCTTCGTGGTCGAGCAGGACTGCCCCTACGCCGATCTCGACGGGCGTGACCTCGAGCCCGGCACCCGTCACCTGCTCCTGCGCGACGCCGCCGGAGCGCTCCTGGGCTACCTGCGCGTGCTCGACGACGGCGACGTCACCCGGATCGGCCGGGTCGTGCTGGAGCGCTCCGCGCGTGGTCGCGGCCTGGCCGACCGACTGATGGCGGCAGCGGTCGAGTGCCTCGACGCCCGGGACTGCGTCCTGCACGCCCAGGCGCCACTGACCGGCTTCTACGCGGCTCACGGCTTCGTCGTCGACGGGCCCGGCTTCCTCGAGGACGACATCCCCCACGTGCCGATGCGCCGCACCGGGACGGCCTGAGCCTCAGCCCGGGCCGACCGCGCCGAACACGACCCCGTCCTCGGTCTCCACCCGGGTCGCACGCCCCCGGGCCACGAGCAGCTCGAGGTGCGCCTTGGTCTCCATCGTGGCCAGCCCGGCGTTGAACAGGTCGAGATCGGCCAGGGCGTACGCGTGGCGCGTCCACGGCAGGGCGCCCGCGACGGCGTACGACGTGGCACCGCCGCCGCCGCCCCCGTCGTCGTCGCTGTCGGAACCGGCGGCGGGCAGGGCCTGCTCGCACAACCGCAGCCGCTCCTCGTGGTGGGCGAGGAGCTCGTCGACCCGGGCGTGGGTCGAGGCGGCGACCGGCCCGTGTGCCGGCAGCAGGCGGTGGTCCGGCAACCCCCGGACCTTGGTGAGCGAGCCCATGAAGTCGCGCAGCGGCTGGCGCACGGGAACCGGCTCGAAGCCGATCGACGGGGTGATCGTGGGCAGCACGTGGTCACCGGCGAAGAGCAGCCCCGCCGCCTCGTCGGCGAAGACGAAGTGGCCCTGGGTGTGGCCGGGGGTGTGTACCGCGGCCAGCGTCCGCGAGCCGAGGTCGATGTCGTGGTCGGCGGCGAACCAGTGGTCGGGGTAGCCCCAGTGGGTCAGGTCGAGGGTCGGGCTGGAGCCCGGCCGCTGCCAGCGCTCGGCGAGCTCGGCGGCCCCGGCGGAGCGGAGCAGCGCGGCGCTGCCGCCCATGGTCGGGCTCGGTGCGTGCATCAGGTCCAGGGTCGGCCGGTCGCCCAGACCGAGGCTCACCTCCGCGCCCACCTCGCGAGCGATCACCGAGGCCAACGTGTAGTGGTCGCGGTGGACGTGGGTCACCAGGAAGCGTCGGATGTCGGCGAACCCGTGCCCGATCGAGGCCAGCGCCTGCTCGAGCAGCTCGCGGGCCTCGGGGATCGACCAACCCCCGTCGACGAGGGTCAGTCCCGCGTCGGTCTCGAGGGCGTAGACGTTGACCGCCCGCAGACCGTCGTCGGGCAGCGGCAGCGGGATCCGGTGGACCCCGTCGGCGACCTCCCACGCGCCGGGCTCGGCCCAGTGCTGGCCGGAGTCCTCGGAGATCGCCCGGGCCGTGCTCGTGCTGCTCACCGGGGCAGGTTAGCGGGGCGCCGGTGTGACGATGACCCGGTGAGTCCTGATCCCGACCACCCCGACCTGCCCGACCTGCCCGACGACCTGCCGACCTGCCCGACCTGCCCGACCTGCCCGCCGTGGTCGCTGCGCTGCGCGCCGCCGGGTGCGTGTGGGCCGAGGACGAGGCCGAGGTGCTCCTCGGGTCCGCGGGTCCGGGCCGGTCGCTGGCCGACCTGCTGGCCCGCCGCGTCGCGGGTGAGCCGCTCGAGGTGGTCGTCGGCTGGGCCGCGTTCGCCGGTCTGCGGGTGGGCACCGCCCCGGGCGTGTTCGTCCCACGCCGTCGCAGCGAGCTGCTCGTCGACCTGGCGCTGCGCGCGCTGCGGAGCACGTCCGACGAGAGCGTCGTGGTCGACCTCGGCTGCGGGACGGGCGCCCTGGGGATGGCGGTGCTCGCCGCCCACCCCGTCGCCGAGCTCTGGGCCGTCGACATCGACCCGGTCGCGGTCGCCTGCGCCGCGGCCAACCTGGCCTCGCTGCCCGCGGGTCGACGCGCCCGGGTCGGCTGCGGCGACCTGTGGGCGCCGCTGCCCCCGAGACTGCGCGGCGGCGTCGACGTCATCCTGGCCAACGCCCCGTACGTCCCCAGCGCCGCGGTCTCCACGATGCCGTCCGAGGCACGTGAGCACGAGCGGCTCGCCGCGCTCGACGGCGGCCCGGACGGGCTCGACGTGCAGCGTCGGGTGCTGGCCGGCGCCGCGTCCTGGCTGGCCCCGGGCGGTGTCGTGCTGGTCGAGACCTCGCCTGCCCAGGTAGCCGGGACGAGTGCCGCGGCACGTCGCGGGGCGCTGCGGCCCAGCACCCACCGCGACGCCGCGCTCGCGGCGTGCGTGGTCAGCGCGGCAAGAGATTCCGCTCCGGACCAATCCAGGAGGCCGTCGGGTCCGAAGAAGTGACGAACCACCCGCCAGCAGCCGAGGACGTGCACGATGTCGAGGACCGCCACCGCCACCGCCCCCCACCGTCTGCGCCGCGGCACAGCGGCCGTCGCCGCAGCCGTGGCGCTCGCCGTCCCCCTCAGCGCCTGCGGTGTCGTCGACGACATCACCGGTGGTTCGGCGCCCGACCCCGTCGCGTCGATCGACGCCCTCAAGGGCCGCACCACCAAGGTCAAGCTGGACAAGGGTTTCACCAAGGCGCTGGGTCAGCTCGGCCTGAGCCCCGGCACCGTGGGTCGCGGCAAGCTGAAGAAGGGCTCGCTGGTCTTCCCGATCACCGGCGGCAACGTGTCGATCTTCGAGCCTGGCCAGGTCTCGCCCTACGTGATCGGCCAGGTCCAGCACGAGGGCTCGGGCTTCTCGCTCTCGGCCGGCGGCACGACGGTGCGGATCACCAACCTCAACGTCGACCCGGGCGCCTCGCGGGTCTACGGCGACGTGTCGGTCGACAACAAGACCGCGGCCAGCAGCGCCTACGTCTTCAAGCTCGACGGTCGCACCCTCGAGCCGCTGGACACGTCGAAGAAGAACCAGGCCGTCCTGACCGGCACCAAGGTCGAGATCTCCGACGTCGCCGCGGGGCTTCTCAACCAGACGTTCGACACCAAGGCCGTCAAGCCCGGCCTGCTGGTCGGCATCGCGACGATCACCGTGAACGTGCCCTCCTCCTGACCATCCTCCTCCCCCCTACCACGTCCGGCCCAGGCGTCCCTCCCCCCGGCGCGCCTGGGCCGGACGTGCCTTCCGTGGTCACCGACGCGCCGGTGTCCGAGGAGTACGCCCGCGCAGGCGTGGCAGCGACTGGAGGACTTCGCCGCCGGTCAGGGCGGTGAGGGCGCGGCCTGCCGGGACACCGGGCTCGGCACCCGCGACTGCGAGATCTCCTTCGACGCCGCGCCGGGCGCCGCGTACTACGTGATCCTCGAGCCGTTCGAGGGCGCCTCCGGCTGGCGGGTCGGCGACGTGGGCATCGGCGGCGCGCCTGACCCGGGTGGGCTCAGGGCGCGACCAGCGCTCGGCCGGGATCGATCAGTGCTCGCGCAGGGCCTCGACCAGGTCGTCCTTGTTCATCGAGGACCGTCCCTCGACGTCGAGCTCGGCGGCGCGGGCGCGCAGCTCCTCGACCGTCCACTCCTCGTAGGCCGGGGAGCTGCCGCCTCGCTGACCGACCTCGCTGCGCGAGGACGCCGCCGCGGCGTTGGCGATGCGCGCGGACTTCTCCTTGCTGTTGCCCTCGTCGCGCAGCTTCTCGTAGAGCTCGTCGTCCTTCACGCTCGGTCCGGGTTCGTCCTTCTTCTGGGTCTTCCGCTGCGCCACGCCTGCCTCGTCTCGCTCGTCGGGTCCGGTGCCCGACGCTAGCCACGGCCCGCCCGACTGGCACCGACCCGGGGGGTGAGCGCGGCGCTGCCCGACCCTGTGAGGCTCGGGGCCCCGACCCCGACCGCGATGAGGCCTTCGTGAACCAGACCCGACCCAGCACCGTCCTGCTCGACCTCGACGGAACCCTGGTGGACTCCGTGTTCGTCCACACCGTCACCTGGAAGGACGCCTTCCGCGACGTCGGCGTCGACGTGGCCAGCCACCGCGTCCACCGGGCCATCGGCCTGGGGGGTGACCGCCTGGTCGCGCACGTGGCCGGCGAGTCGGTGGAGCGTGCGGTCGGCGACGAGGTCCGGGCGCGCCACGACGCGCACCTCGACGAGCACTTCGCGACCATCACCGCCACGGAGGGTGCCGCCGACCTGCTGGAGACGCTGCGCTCGCGCGGCTTCACCGTCGTGCTGGCCAGCTCCGCGCCCAAGGAGCTCTCCGAGCGGCTGCTCGGTCTGCTCGACGGAGCCGCCGCCCACCTGCACGAGTCCGTCGCCGGCGGCGAGGCCGAGGCGAGCAAGCCCGCCCCCGACCTCCTCGAGGTCGCCCTCGACCGGGTCGACGCGACCTCGGCGGTGATGATCGGCGACGCGGTGTGGGACGTGGAGTCCTCCCGGGCCGCCGGCGTCCCGTGCCTGGGGATGCTGACGGGCGGCTTCGGCGAGGCCGAGCTCCGCGAGGCCGGCGCGATCGAGGTCTACGACTCCCCGCGCGACCTGCTGGAGCGCTTCGAGGAGTCGATCCTCGCCGGCTGAGACCGGCAGGTCCCGGTCGACGAGCCCGGCTAGCCCAGTGAGCGGTCGAGGTTGAGCGCGGCGCTGATCAGGCTCAGGTGGGTGAAGGCCTGCGGGAAGTTGCCCAGCTGCACGCCGGTGAGGCCGATCTGCTCGGCGTACAGGCCGAGGTGGTTGGCGTAGGTGAACATCTTCTCCAGCGCCAGCCGGGCGTCGTCGAGACGACCGGCCCGGGTGAGCGCCTCGACGTACCAGAAGGAGCACAGCGAGAACGTGCCCTCGGGGCCCTCGAGCCCGTCGGTGGAGTGGCCGAGGTCGTAGCGGAAGACCAGGCTGTCGGAGACCAGGCGACGCTCGATCTCGGCGAGGGTCGAGAGGAAGCGCGGGTCGTCGGGCGCGACGAACTTGACCATCGGCATCAGCAGCACACCGGCGTCGAGCGTGTCGGCGCCCTCGTGCTGCATGAACGCGCCGACCTCGGGGTCCCAGGAGCGGGTCATCAACCGCTCGTAGACCTCGTCGCGCACCCGCGCCCAGCGCTCCGCGTCCCCGGGCAGGCCCCGCTGCCGGGCGGTGCGGATCATCCGCTCCAGGGCCACCCAGACCATCAGCCGCGAGGTGGTGTGGTGCTTCGGCTCGTCGCGGATCTCCCACATCCCCGCGTCGGGGCGGTCCCAGTTGTCGAGCAACCAGTCCAGGACCCGCACCAGGTCGGCCCAGGAGTCGTAGGAGATGCCGTTGCCGTACTTGTTGAACAGGTAGACGGAGTCGATCAGCTCGCCGTAGATGTCGAGCTGGAGCTGACCGGCGGCGGCGTTGCCGACGCGCACGGGCCGGGAGTCGAGGTAGCCGCGCAGGTGGTCGAGCTCGTCCTCGGTCTCGGGGATGTTGCCGTCGATGTCGTAGAGCACGCGCAGCGGCCCGACGTCGGGGTCGACGTCGTCGCCCTGGTCCTCGAGCCGCCGTGAGAGCCAGCCCATGAAGGCGTTGGCCTCGTCGGTGAAGCCCAGGCGCAGCAGGGCGTAGAGGCTGAACGCGGCGTCACGGATCCACACGTAGCGGTAGTCCCAGTTGCGGGGGCCGCCGACCTCCTCGGGCAGGCTCGTGGTCGGTGCCGCGATGATCGCGCCGGTGGGCTCGTGGGTGAGCAGCTTGAGGGTCAGCGCTGCGCGGTTGACCATCTCGCGCCACCGGCCCTGGTAGGTCGAGCTCGAGAGCCAGTGTCGCCAGAAGGCGGCGGTCTGGGAGAACAGGTGCCCCGTGTCCTCGCAGTCGCCCGGGGTCAGGTCCTCACCCTCGCCGAGCACCTGGAGCACGAACAGCGCCTCGTCGCCGGCCGAGAGGGTCAGCTCGGCCTCGACGTCGCCGCCCGAGGAGGTCAGGTCGGTGGTGGAGGCGACGCCCAGGCGCAGGCCACCACCGGTGACCAGGGCGTCGGTGCCGACCAGCTCGACGTCGGGGGTCACGCGGCCGTAGTCCGGTCGGGCCGAGAGCTGCATGCGCAGGCGGGTCGTGCCGCGCACGGCGGTGACCCGGCGCACGATCCGCTGGCGGTGCTCGCCGTCGTGGGCGCGCACGACGGGCATGAAGTCGTGGATCTCGGCCACGCCCTCCTCGGTGAGGAAGCGCGTGACCAGGATGTTGGAGTCGGGGAAGTAGAACTGCGCGGTCGAGACCTGGCCGTCGACGACCTCGAACCGCCACGCCCCACCCTTCTCCGGGTCCAGCAGCGCACCGAAGACGCTCGGCGAGTCGAAGCGGCCGGCGCAGAACCAGTCGATCGTGGCCTCGGAGCCGACCAGCGCGCAGGTGCGCAGGTCACCGATCAGACCGTGGTCGGCGATGGCGAGGTACTCCCGGTCACCCAGCTTGCTCTGGGAGCCACCGCTGCTCTGCGGCCGTGCCGCCTCCTGGGCGGCGCCTGCGGACTGCTCAGGCACGCGAGCGTCCCAGCCGCCAGCCGCCCTCGGGCAGGTCCAGCGCCGCCTGCGGGCCCCACGAGCCCTGCTCGTAGGACTGCACGGCGGGCGGGTTCTCCAGGACCGGTTGCACGACCTGCCAGAGCCGGTCGACCTCGTCGGAGCGGGTGAAGAGCGTCTGCTCGCCCCGCAGCACCTCCAGCAGCAGCCGCTCGTAGGCCTCGAGCCCGTCGGCGCCGGGGATCGCGTCGCTGAAGTCCATCCGCATCTGGGCGTCGGCGAGCTCCATGTCGGGTCCCGGACGCTTGGCGCGCATGTCGATCGTGACCTGCGGGTCGTCGGTGAGCTCGAGCACCAGCTCGTTGGGGCCGGGGTCCTCGCCGAAGATCAGGCTCTCGGCGGTGCGGAAGCGCAGGGTGATGGTGCGACGGCCCTCGGCGAGCGCCTTGCCGGTGCGCAGGTAGAAGGGCATGCCACGCCAGCGGTCGTTGTCGACGAAGGCCTCGATGGCCACGAACGTCTCGACCTGCGAGTGGTCGTCGACGTCCTCCTCGTCGCGGTAGCCCTCGAACTGGCCGAACACGACCCGCTCGGGGTCGAGGGGGCGGAGGTCGGCGAACAGCGCGGCCTTGGCGTCTCGCACCGACTCCGCCGCGAACTCGCCCGGGTCCTCCAGCGCCACGAACCCGAGCAGCTGGGAGAGGTGCGTGGAGATCATGTCGCGCAGGCAGCCGGTGGACTCGTAGAAGCTGCCGCGCCCCTCGAGGCCGAGCGACTCCGGGACGTCGATCTGCACCGAGGTCAGGTGGTCGGCGTCCCAGGCCGGCTCGAAGAGCCCGTTGGCGAAGCGCAGGGCCAGGATGTTCTGCACCGCCTCCTTGCCCAGGAAGTGGTCGATGCGGAAGACCTGCTCCTCCTCGACGACCTCCTTCAGCGCGGCGTCGAGGTCGCGGGCGGACTCCAGGTCGAGCCCGAACGGCTTCTCGATGACCAGCCGGGCACGCTCGACGAGCTCCTCCCGACCCAGCATCGCGATCATGTCCTTCATCGCCGCCGGCGGGACGGAGAGGTACACCAGACGGCGTACGTCGTCCACGCCGGCGTCCCCGGTCCGGGAGGTCTCGGCGAGCTCCCGCTCGGCCTCGCGGACCGCCTCGGCGAGGTCGGAGCCGTCCTCCGCGCTGGAGGTCTGGAAGGAGATCCGCGAGACCAGCTGCTCCGCGACGTCGTCGGTGCCCTCGGTGAGGTGCTCGCTCAGCGCCTCGCGCACCTGGTCGCGGAACTCGTCGTCGGTGCCGGGGCTGTGGCGTCCGCTCCCGATGACGCGGTAGTCCACGGGAAGACGGTCGTCGACCGCGAGCTGGTAGAGCCCGGGAAAGAGCTTGCGGGCAGCGAGGTCGCCCGTGGCCCCGAAGAGGACCATCACGTGCGGCGGGAGCTTCTCGGAGGAGGTCACGGCTTCAGCCTGCCAGGTCGGCCTCGACCGACCGAGCCACCCCGGTGGGGGACGACATGGTCAGGATGGTCGGGGCGTGGCACCGGCAGCCATGCTCGGGGCCGGTCTGCGTGAGTCAGGCCTCCGGGCGTGACCGCCGGCGAGGTCCATCATGCCCCACTGCGACACCTCAGACCAGGCGCCACGAGCCCGGGGCGCGTCGCGTCAGGTCGGTGCCGTCCTCCCCCGGGGGCAAGGAGCGCGCCGGCACCTGCCCGAAGCCGTGGTCGAGGCCCCACACGACCGCCTGGGAGCGCCGCTGCACCCCCATCTTGCGGTAGGCGCTGCGGATGTAGGTCTTGACGGAGTTGATCGACAACCCGGAGCGATCGGCGATCTCACGGTTGGACAACCCCTGCGCGATCATCGCGACGGCCTCCGACTCCCGGGCGCTCAAGCCCTCCTCGCGTCCCGGCCAGCGTGCGGTGCCGGGATCGACGGTCGTGTCCTCCCCACCCTCCCCACCCTCCCCACCCGGTCCGCCCGGTCCGCCCGGTCCGCCCGGTCCGCCCGGTCCGCCCGGTCCGCCCGGTCCGATCGGCGTCGCGGGGCGCACCGTCTCCCCCGCCGAGACCCGCTCGATCGCCGCGACGAGCTCCTCGGCGCTCGAGCCCTTGCTGACGTAGCCGGCCCACCCGCGCGCGAGCGCGAGGTCCACGACCCCCGGGTCGACGATCCAGCTGAAGACGACCAGCCGCGGACGGCTCGGGCCGTCACCGGCGGGACGGTCGCCGGCGACCACGTCGCCGATCCTCACCCACGATGCGGGCACCGAGGCGGAGATGTCGCAGAGGACGACGTCGACGTCGCTGACCACGGGGAGCAGCTGGTCGAGCTCGACGACGCGGACCCGGTCGGCGTACGGCGCCAGCATCCGCGCCGTCCCAGCCACCACGATGGCGTAGTCGTCGACGACCGCGAGCCGCACCGGCGCGGCCCCGGGCCTGCCCTGGTCGGGCCACGCGTCGCTCACTCGGCTCCTCGGCTGTGTGGCTGTGGGTGGTCGGGGACGGCGACCCCGATGCAATCCGCCGCTCCCGTCGACCGCTTCATTCCTGGGGGTGAACCGACACCGACACCCGGGAACGGGCGGCCGCGCAGCGCGCGGCGATGGCCTAGCGTCGCCCCCATGCAGGCGAGCCGGTTCCCCTTCCTCTTCGAGCGGCGCTACCGGCTGGCGGCGCTGCCCTTCACGATCACCCCGGGCCGGGCCTGGGTCGAGGTCGACGACGCCGAGCTGAGGGTGCGCTTCGGACCCTGGTCGCTGCGCACGCCGCTGGCCAACGTCACCGCGACGACGCGCACGGGTGGTTACGGCTTCGTCAGGACGGCCGGCCCGGCGCACCTCTCGCTCGCCGACCGCGGGGTCACGTTCGCGACCAACGCCCGGGACGGACTGTGCGTGAGCTTCGCGCAGCCGGTGCGGGTGCTCGACCCCACCGGGCGGCTGCGCCACCCCGCGGCGACGATGACCGTGGCCGAGCCGGACGGTCTCGCGCGGCTCCTGGAGACGACCGGCGGCCGAGCATGAGCGCCTACGACGTCGGCGCCCTGCGGGCCAACTTCCCCGCGCTGGTCGGGACCGGCCCCGCGCTCGCGCACTTCGACGGACCGGGCGGGTCGCTGACGCCGACCGCCGTGGCCCAGGCCGTCGCGACGACGATGACCGCCGGGCTGTCCAACCGTGGTGCCGCGCTGACCCGCAGCGAGCAGGCGGCCGACCGCGTGGTGACCGAGGCCCGGCTCGCGGTCGCCGACCTCGTCGCAGGAGACCCGCGCGGCGTCGTCCTGGGGCGCAGCATGACCTCGCTGACCCTCGAGCTGTCCCGGGCCCTGGCGACCACCTGGCGACCCGGGGACGAGGTCGTCGTCACGCGTCTCGACCACGACGCCAACGTGCGTCCGTGGGTGCTCGCAGCGCAGGCCGCCGGCGCCGAGGTCCGCTGGGTCGACTTCGACCCCGGCACCGGCGAGCTCGAGGTCGAGCAGCTCTGCGCGTCGATGGGAGAGCGCACCCGGCTCGTCGCGCTCACCGGGGCCTCCAACCTGATCGGCACCCGGCCCGACGTGGCGCGGGTGTCGGAGGCGGCGCACGAGGTCGGCGCCCTGGTCTTCGTCGACGCCGTGCACCTCGCTGCCCACCACCTCCTCGACGTCACCACGCTGGGCGCCGACTTCCTGGCCCTGTCCCCCTACAAGCTGCTCGGCCCGCACTGCGGGGTGCTCCACGCCGCTCCGTCCCTGCTCGAGCAGGTGCACCCCGCCAAGCTCGAGGCGTCGACGGAGGCGGTGCCCGAGCGCTTCGAGCTCGGCACCCTTCCCTACGAGCTGATGGCTGGGGTCACCGCGATGGTCGACTTCCTGGCCGACCTGGCCCCGGGCGCCGAGCCGGGCGCCCGGACACGCCGCGAGCGCCTTGCGGCCGGCTTCGCGGCGATCGAGACCCACGAGCACCGGCTGCGCCAGCGGGTCGAGGAGGGCCTGCTCGCCCTGGGCCTGACCGTGCACTCGCGCGCGGCCCGGCGCACGCCGACGCTGCTGGCCACCTTCGAGGAGGTCCCGGGCGTCGAGCCCCTCGACGCCTACCGCTACCTCGCGACCCGGGACGTCTGCGCCCCGGCCGGCTCCTTCTACGCCGTGCACGCCTCGCGCCACCTCGGGCTCGGCGACGCCGGAGGGCTGCGGGTGGGGATCTCGCCCTACACCGACGACGACGACGTGGATCGCCTGCTGGGCGGTCTCGGGGAGCTGCTCAGCGGTCCGTCGTGAGCCCCGCTCGAGCGACGGTGGCCAGCGCCGTCTCCTCGCTGCGCCCGCGCAGCGTCGCCGAGCCCGCGCCGCGCCAGTGCGCCTGCTCCTCCTCGGAGGCCGCGTCGACGCTCTCCTGCGTCGTCAGCAGCATCGGGTCACCCTCCTCGAGGCCCTCCGGGGGGTCCTTGGACAGGTCGCACAGCCGCGCCGCGCTGTTCACCGAGTCGCCGATCACCGTGTACTCGTAGCGCGACTCCTCGCCGACGTTGCCGGCCACGGCCGGACCGGTCGCGATGCCGATGCCGGCGCGGATCTCGCTGACCTCCTCCGAGAGCCGGGCCGCGATCCGGCGACCTGCTCGTAGGCCCGCGCCGGCATGGTCAGCGAGGTCGACCGGTGCGCCGAAGACGGCGAGGACGGCGTCGCCCATGAACTTGTTGACCAGTCCCTCCTCGCGAGAGACCTCGGCGACCACGACGCCGAAGAACCGGTTCAGCGTGGCCACGACCTCCGCGGGGTCCCGCTCGGTGGCGTAGCTGGTCGAGCCCACCAGGTCGACGAACAAGATGGTCACCGTGCGGGTCTGACCGCCGAGCTCCACCTGGCCGTCGGCGGCGGCCGCGGCGACCTCGCGTCCGACGTGGCGGCCGAAGACGTCGCGCAGCCGCTCGCGCTCACGCAGGCCGCGCACCATCTCGTTGAACCCGGCCTGGAGCAGGCCCAGCTCGGTGCCGTCGTAGACCGAGATCTCGGTCTCGAGGTCACCGTCGCCGACGTGCAGCAGCGCGCGGCGCACCGAGGTGATCGGGGCGACGACGGCGCGGATGCTCAGCACGGTGACCAGGAGGCCGAAGACCAGCACCACGGCGGCGAGGCTGAGCACGATGCCCGCGAAGCGCGTCGCGCCCAGCTGGTCGTCGACCAGGAAGACGACCGAGGCGACCACGAGTCCCATCACCGGCGCTCCGGTGCCGATCGCCCAGAAGACCACCATCCGGCGGCGTACGCCGACCAGGCCGTGGCCGTCGCGCAGCATCTCCCCCGACAGCGCGCGCGCCGCGACCGGCCGCAGCCCGAACTCGCTGAGCAGGTAGGCCACCGCGCTCACCACGAGGCCGGCGATCCCGATCGTGAACGCCGTGCCCAGCACGCGATCGGGCTGGAGCAGCGCGGAGAGCCCGGTGAACAGCAGCACCGCGCCGCCCCAGAGCGCGGCCTGGATCAGGGTCAGCCGCCACGGGAGCCGCAACGCCGTACGCCGCTCCTGCGCGGTCGGCTCCTCGCCGCGGTTGGCCCAGCGCAGCGCCCGCAGCGCGGTCAGGGTGGCGCCCACCGCACCGACGACGAGGGCGAAGACGACGTAGACCGGCACCGCGATCGCCAACGCGATCCCGTTGGCCCGGTTCAGACCGCTCGAGGGGACCACCAGGGTGGACAGCACCACGACGACGCCCGCCCCGACGAGGTTCGTGCTGACGAGCATCGCGGTGAGCAGCACCTGCACCCGCACGCGCAGCCGCTCGGGCGACTGGTCGGAGGGGCCGAGCAGCACCGACTCGAAGGCGGTGCCGCGCCCGGCTCCCGCACTGCTGAGCATGGCCGAAGGCTAGCGCCCGCGGTGTTCCCGCTCGGCCCCGCTCCGGGCGCTCCCGCCGGCGGGGCGACCCCCGAAAAGCGCCGTGCGCCAGGTTCACCCACAGGGGTGGAATGTGACGCCGGAGTGGATCTGTCCAAGTTCATGTGCAATCTTGGACAAGAACTTGAACAACATCTGTTCAGGTCTGTTGAGGGCAGAAGGGCGGTGAAGCAGATGACGTCGGACCCGGGCCTCCGGACCCAGTCCGTGGATCTCCCCACGGCCCACGCCCAGCATGCTCGCCGTCGCTTCTCCGACGACGAGCGCTCCCAGCGAACCACCGAGCTCCTCACCCGCCTCGCCCGGTGCTCGTCGGAGGAGCAACCCCCGCTGCTCGACGAGGTCGTCGAGCTCAACATGCAGGTCGCCGAGGCCGTCGCGCAGCGCTACGTCGACAAGGGCATCGCGCTGGAGGACCTCACCCAGGTCGCCTACCTCGCCCTGGTGCGCTCGGTGACGACCTTCGACCCGGTCAAGGGCGGCGACCTGCTCTCCTACGCCGTGCCCTGCATCCAGGGCGAGATCCGACACCACTTCCGTGACCAGGGCTGGACGATCCGCCCGCCTCGGGAGGTCCAGCGGGCGCACTCGCGCATCACCGGGAGCGGGCTCGAGCGCGACCACTACGACACCGCGGCGCTGGCCGAGCTGGCCCTGAAGGTCGACGAGTCCGTGGCCGTGGTGCGTGAGGCGATCGCCGCGCACGGCACGCTGTCGACCCTGTCCCTCGACCGCGCCGCCGAGGTCGAGGCACCCTGGCTGCCCAGCACCGGCGAGGAGGCCATCGACGCCGTCGAGGCCCGCACCATGCTGGCCCCGCTGGTGCGGCTGATGGGCGAGCGAGAGCGCCAGGTGCTGCACTGGCGCTTCGTCGAGGAGCTCTCGCAGCGCGAGATCGCCGAGCGGCTCGCGATGACGCAGGTCCAGGTGTCGCGGTTGCTGCGCCGCCTGCTGAGCGGGCTGCGGGTCTCGCTGGGCGAGGTCGGCTGAGCAGCACGCCCACCAGGTGCGGCGAGGGACTTGCCCGCGACGAGGGCGCACGACATCATCTGCCGTAGAAGCCTTGTGGAAGGGTGTGCCCTCGATGTCGAAACCCCTCTCACCGGCCGCGAGCCCGACCGACGCCCCCGTGCAGACCGAGCACTGGCGGATCGGCACGCTGGCGGCCCGGGTCGGGTTGTCCGAGACCCTGCTCCGCGCCTGGGAGCTGCGCTACGGGCTGCTCAGCCCCGCTCGCAGCGCCTCGGGCTACCGCCTCTACGGCCCCGAGGACGAGCGGCGCATCCACGCCATGATCGCCGCGCGCGAGCGCGGCGTGCCGGCCTCGCGCGCCGCTGCCGAGGTCCTTGCCGCCGAGCGGGCCGTACTGGTCGACGCGGACGAGGCGCACGGCCGAGCCGTCCACGACCGGGTGGTCCACGGTGCCCGCGACGACCTCGTCACCGCCATGCGGGCCTTCGACGACGGCGCCATGCACGAGGTGATCGACCGGGTGCTGCGCTCGGTCTCGGTCGAGACCGCGATCCGCGACGTGCTGCTGCCCTTCATGCACGACGTGGGGGTCGGCTGGTCGACCGGGGAGTACACGATCGCCGACGAGCACTTCGCGACCGAGGTCGTGCGCGCGCGCCTGGCGGCGCTCACCATCGGCGGCGCACCCCGCACGGGCCCGATCGTGCTGATGGCGTGCCCGCCCGGCGAGGGACACGACCTCGCCCTGAAGGCCTTCGAGGTCATCCTCCAGCGCTCCGGGTGGCGCACCCGGTTCCTGGGTGCCCAGACGCCGACGCGCGCCCTGCTCGCCGCCGCGGTCGTGCTCGACCCCGACCTGGTCGTGATCGCGGCCACGCGTCGCTCCGCCTTCCGCGTCGACGACGACGCGCTGCGCGAGCTGCGGACCCGCTGGCCTCTCGCGGTCGGGGGGTCGGGCGCCGACGCCGCGCTCGCCGAGCGGTGGGGTGCGATCCACCTGCCCGGCGACCCGGTCACCGGCGCCAGGCGGCTGGTCTCCCAGCGACTGCCCCACCCGAGCACCGCCGCGGGCGACCGCGTCGGGCCGCCGCCTCGGGCTGACCGGCCAGGCTGACGGCCCGGCTCGTCGCGCGCGCCTCCTCAGTGGTCCGCGGCGAGGGCCGTTCGACAACCCCGATCCTGGGGTTGAACACGAACCTGCACAGCGTTCGGCGCAACCTTTCACAAACTCTGCACACGATCGGTGATTGAGACCTCCGGCCCGGGGTACTGGAGAGGTGTGCGCCGCCCGGACGGGCGCCGACGACCCGATCGAGAGGACGTTGCTTGATGTCCCCCGTGCTCCACTCCGTGCCGACCGGCGACGAGGTCGGCGTGCCCACCGACGCCGAGACCGCGGTCGACCTCTCCGAGGCCGACGAGAGCCACCAGGCCGGCTCGCTGGTCTACTTCGCCCACCTCGCCCGGCTGTCCCTGCCCCTGTGCGACCTCGACGGCGGTCAGATCGCCGAGCTGCGTCGCGACCTCAGTGTGCTGGTCGCCGAGGCCACGCGCCCCCGGGTGCGTCCCGCCCTGCTGCACGCGCTGCTCGAGGCCGTGCTCGCCGACCTGCTCCCGGCCCTGCCGGACGGGAGCCGTACCGCCCTCGCCGAGGCCCGGCCCCTCATCGACACCACCGCCAACACGGCGTCCTGACGCGTACGAGAGAGAGAAGAGACCCACCATGAGCTACACCCCCTCCGAGAACCTCCCGCTGACCCTGGCGCTCGTCGACGACCACGACCTGTCGGTGACCGGCCTGGAGTCCATGCTGGCTCCGTACGCCGACCGCGTCGAGCTGCTCGACCTGCGCACGGCGCTGGCCCGGGCCTGTGACATCGACGTCGTGCTCTACGAGCCGGTGGAGCAGTCCCACTTCGGCTCCGCGATGCTGCGCGACCTGCAGCAGGCCGGCGAGGCCGTCTGTGCGGTCTGGAGCTGGGCGCCCGCCGACCAGCTGCCCACCGCGACGGCCCGTCCCTACCTGTCCAAGCGTCTGACCGCCTCCCAGCTCGTCTCGACGCTCGAGGACCTCGTGAGCGGTCGGGCCACCGACCTGCCCACCACCCCCGGTGAGGACGAGGTCGCAGCGGCCGCCCAGGCCGCCGAGGAGAAGCCCGAGGTCACCGTGACCGAGCCGCGCCAGATGCGTCCCGGCACCACGCTGCACCCGCAGACCCCCTCGGGCCTGCGGCTCACGCGGCGCGAGCACGAGATCCTCACGCTGATCACCAACGGGCTGACCAACGCCGAGATCGGTGAGCAGCTGACGCTGAGCATCAACTCGATCAAGACCTACATCCGCCAGGCCTACCGCAAGATCGACGTCGAGCGGCGCGCCCAGGCCGTGGCGTGGGGGATGACGAACGGTCTCGGTGGGGTCCTGCCCGAGGACCTCGAGTCGAGCGAGGAGGCCGAGACCGCCGAGACCGCCTCGTCCGGCGACGCGCCCGTCGCTGCGCGGGAGTCCGCGGGCGGCTCGACCCTCGGTGCGGTCGCCATGGTCGCCTCCTGAGCCCCGCCCGACCTGCACCGACGGGCACCGCGGAGTAGGGCGTACTGCGGACGCCCCCTCCGTGGTGCCCGTTTTGCACTCTCCTCAGAAAAGTGCAAAAGTGCACTTCATGGCCGAGAGTGCAATCGACGAGGATCGGCGTCATCGTCACCGTCGTCGGACGGCGACCCGGATCACCGCCGCGGCCCAGCGGCTCGCCGATCAGCGCGGGCTCGACGGGTTCACCCTCGACGACCTCGCCGAGGCCGTCGACCTCTCCCGCCGCACCTTGTTCAACTACTTCCCCGGCAAGCTCGATGCCGTCCTCGGGGCCGCACCCGACCTCGACACGGAGGTCGCCGCGGTCTTCATGGCCGGCGGCCCGACCGGTGATCTCGTCGAGGACGTGATCTCCGCAGCCTGCGAGGTGGTCTCCCAGGACGACTTCAGCCGCGAGGAGCTCGAGACCGCGCGGCGGTTGCTGTCCTCCGAGCCCCGCCTGATCGCGCTCGCCCACACCCGCTTCGAGCAGCTCGGCGCCGAGCTCAGCGGTCTCGTGCTGCGACGCGAGGGAGCCGACCCTCGGGCCGGACCGGGCGCTGCTGCTGGTGCGCGTCCTGGTGTGCGCCTACGACGCGGCGCTGGCCCGGGTCCTCGCCGAGCCCGTCGGCGGCGTCCCCGACCTGGCCGGCGCGCTCGCCACGACCATCCGCGACATCCGCGCCCTGTTCGCCTGACCGACCCGGACCGACCCACCCCGATCCACTCCCCACCCCCCGAGGAGAGCCGCCATGGCCACCCTGCTCCACCGCATCGGACGTGCTTCGTTCCGCCGCTGGCCGTTCGTGATCGCCGCCTGGCTGGTCGCCGTGGTCGCCGTCGGCACCGTCGCCGCGACGATGTCGCAACCCACGACCGACGAGTTCACCATCCCCGGCATCCCCTCCGAGCAGGCGGCCGACCTGCAGCAGGAGCTGTTCCCCGGTTCCGCGAGCGCCTTCGAGCAGGCGAACGTCACCGTGGTCGTCGCCGCGCCCGACGGCGAGAGCCTCGCCGACCCGTCCAACGCCGCGACGGTCGACGCGCTGATCGCCTCATTGCGCGACATCGACCAGGTGCCCACCGACGCGCCCCTGGCCAACCCGGTCCGGGCCGGCCAGCAGCAGTCCCAGCAGATCGTCCAGGGCGCCGTCCAGCAGGCCCGACAGGGTGGCGGCGACGTCGCCCGGGCCCGCGAGGCGGCCCGAGCCGACGCGGCGGCACTCTCGCCGGTGACCGACGACACTCGGGTGGGGACGATCTCGTTCACCTTCGACGTCGACACCCTCGCCGACGTCGAGCCGGCCAGCCAGGACGCCGTGAAGGCGGCGCTGGCCGACGCGCGTGACGCCGGCCTCCAGGCCGAGGCCAACGGTCAGGGCATGTCCAGCTTCGAGCCGCCCGGGGGCGCCTCCGAGCTGCTCGGCATCGGCGTGGCGCTGATCGTGCTCGTGCTGACCTTCGGCTCGCTGGTCGCCGCCGGCCTGCCGATCCTGACCGCGCTGGTCGGCGTGGGGCTGGGGATCCTCGGGATCACCGCCGCCACGGCCTTCACCGACGGCATCGGCTCGACCACCCCGACGCTGGCCTCGATGATCGGCCTGGCCGTCGGGATCGACTACGCCCTGTTCATCCTGGCCCGCTACCGCTACGAGCTGCGCTCGACCGACGACCGCGCCGAGGCGGCCGGGATCGCCGTCGGCACGGCCGGCTCGGCCGTGGTCTTCGCCGGGCTCACCGTGCTGATCGCCCTCGCCGCGCTCGCGGTGGTCGGCATCCCGTTCCTGACCGCGATGGGTCTCGCCGCCGCGGCGACCGTGCTGGTCGCCGTGCTCGTGGCGCTCACGCTGCTGCCCGCCGTGCTCGGTCTGACCGGGTCGAAGGCCTTCGGTGGCGTGGTACGTCGCGACCGTCCGAAGCACGACGACGAGGGGCGCGTGCTCAACAACGGCGTGCGGTGGGCCCGGGTCGTGGGCCGCCGCCCCTGGGCCGTGGTCGCCGTCACCGCGATCGCGCTCGGGGCGCTCGCGATCCCGCTCAAGGACCTCTACCTCGCCTTCCCCACCGACAGCACGGCGTCGACCGACACCACGCAGCGGCGGGCCTCGGACCTGATCTCCGAGGCCTTCGGCCCCGGTCGTGAGGCGCCGCTGCTCGCGGTGGTCGACGCCCGCGACGTCCCCGAGGCCGAGCGCGGCCGGGCCTTCGGCCAGGTCGTCGCCTGGGCCGCTGGTCAGGACGGGGTGGCCAACGCGCAGATCGCCGGCTCCAACGAGGCCGGCACCGGCGCCCAGGTGCTGATCACGCCCGACGCGGGACCGGACGACCCGGCCACGCAGGCGCTGCTCACCGACCTGCGCGACACCCAGCAGGCCACCGAGGAGGCCAGCGGGACGACCGTCGGCATCACCGGTCTGACCGCGATCACCACCGACGTCTCGGACCGGCTCAACGGTGCGCTGCCGATCTACCTCGCGGTCGTCATCGGACTGGCGTTCCTGCTGCTCATGGTCGTCTTCCGCTCCATCCTGGTGCCGCTCACCGCGACGCTCGGCTTCCTGCTGTCGGTACTGGCGACCCTCGGCGCGACGGTCGCGATCTTCGGCAACGGCGCCTTCGGCCTGATGGAGGGCCAGCCCCTGGTCAGCTTCATGCCGATCTTCGTCATCGGCGTCGTCTTCGGCCTTGCGATGGACTACCAGGTGTTCCTGGTGACGCGCATGCGCGAGGGGTACGTGCACGGGCTCTCCCCCGCGGAGGCGATCGTCGACGGCTTCCGCAACTCCGCGCGCGTCGTGGCCGCGGCCGCCGTGATCATGACCTCGGTCTTCGCGGCCTTCATGCTCGTCGACGACCCGATCATCCGCTCGATGGGCTTCGCCCTGGCCGTGGCCGTGGTGCTCGACGCCTTCCTGGTCCGGATGGCGCTCGTCCCGGCCCTGCTCTACGTCATGGGCGACAAGGCCTGGTGGCTGCCGGGCTGGCTGGACCGCCTGCTGCCCAACGTCGACGTCGAGGGTGAGTCCCTGCAGCGCGGGCCCCAGCACGCCGGCACCCCGGAGCCCGAGGAGAGCGCCACGGCGGTCCCCGCAGGCGGGGAGCACCGTGCGGACGGCCCGAGCGAGGACGAGGAGCTGGCCGACGCCCGGCGCTGACGCGCCGTCCGGACGTTCAGCCGAAGGTCCCGCCCGTGAAGTCGTGGCTGCTCTGGGCGGGGGCGGACCCCGACACCGATCCGTAACCACCGTCCCTCACGCGTGCCCGTCCCCCGAGCGGGTGCCGGCGTCCGCCGTCCACCTCGCCCGAGGACAGGCGGCGGCGCTGGCGCCGGGCCCCCGTCCAGTCGAGGGCGAGCACACCTGCCACGACGACGGCGATGACGATGAGGACGACGACACCGGTGGTCATGGGACCCATCGTACGCGCGGCCGTGACCCTCGTCTCAGGACCGCGGTCCGAGGCGACGTCGGAACCACCGAACGCCTAGGGTCTCGTCCGTGACCCCAGCGAGCACCAGCAGCAGCGCCCAGCCGACGTACGCCGACCTCGTGGGGCTGCCGGCGTACAACGAGCAGTCCGTGCCGGCCGCCTTCGAGGACGTCAACGGCCACCTCAACATCCGTCACTACGTCGGCATCGCCAGCGAGGGCCTCGACGAGTCTCTGGTCGACTGCGGGATCCCGCAGCAGTGGCCCAACATCGCCGGGTCGGGGATCTTCTCCGCCGAGCACCACATGCTCTACCTCGCCGAGCTGCGCACCGGCGACCACATCTCGGTGCGGGTGCGTCTGGTGGGCCGCTCCGAGCGGGCGATGCACGTGCTGGTCTACCTGCTCGACGACACCCACGAGCGGGTGAGCTACGTGATGGAGGAGATCTTCCTGCACGTCTCGATGGACTCGCGCCGCACCGCCCCGTGGCCCGAGGACGTCGCGGCCAAGGTCGACGGGCGCCTCGCCGAGCACGACGCCCTCCCCTTCGCCTCCCCCACGTCGGGATCGATGGCCCTGCGCTGAGCCGCGGTGCAGCGCCTTCGGGCGAGCAGGTCTCGGGGTGCGCGTGACTCGACATCAGGCGACCAGTGACAGCTGCCAACGTGCTGTGGTTCGCTGGTGACGTGACGGCGTGACCGAGGGAGGCCGCCCATGACGAACAGTGCGGTCGCCGACGATTGGTCACTGTGGCTCGCGATCGCCTTTCTGATCGTCGTTCCCGTCACCGGCCTGGTGTTGCAGTACCTCCTCGGGCTCCATCTCCAGGCCACCGTGCTGCGCAAGCTGTGCGAGAAGCGGAGCCCTGGAAGTCTCAAGGTCCGAGAGGGCTGGGCAGATGAGGAACAGGGCTTCTGGAGCGGGCTGAGCAAGAAGCGCACGGCGCACGACTTCACCCTCGACTCCTCCGACCAGACAGTCGGCGAGGACGATCGTGACTTCGTCTTCGACGGGAGGCTGCTCGCGGGGATGACGTGGCGCGAGGAGCGCGAGCACTGGGATGGCAGAGCCGCCGACATCCGTCGGAGCTTCCTGACCCGGACCCAAGAGAACGCCGAGCGTTGGCGCACCATCTTCGTCGGCTCGCTGGGCTTGTTCGCTGCAGTGCTGCTGGTAGACAAACCCTCCACCGCCGACCTTGCGCATCCCGAAGCCGTCGTTCTCCTCCTCGTCCTGGCACTGGTGCTGGCACTGAACGCCGTCGCGTTCACCGGCTGGGCGAGTGCTGGGGTACCGAAGATCATGGTGAATGTCGACGCCCGGTCCGCATTCGTGAAGGAGATCCTTCACGGCACACGTTCCTTGGCGCGTCTTCGGATCGGGATGACCTCCGGTGGAATTGCCGTCGTTGTTCTCGTCCTCGCCCTGGTCTTGGCCCTCGAAGGCTGAGGGCGGCAAGGCGAGCGCAGACCCGAGGCCACAAGCCGCACCGGGAGGCGTCGCGCTGGCCGGGCGCCTGCGTCTCCCCCTGTGCGCCGCTGTCCGCCGGCACGGGAACCCGCAGGCTGCTCAGTCGTCGAGCTCGTCGAGCACCCGCTGCGCCACGGCGAAGGCCTTGTTGGCGGCCGGGACGCCGCAGTAGACCGCGCTGTGCAGGATCACCTCGGCGATCTCGTCGTCGGTGAGGCCGTTGGTGCGCGCCGCCCGCACGTGCAGCGCCAGCTCCTCGGTGTGACCCAGCGCGACCATCGCGGTGATCGTGATCATCGACCGGCTCCGTCGGTCCAGTCCGTCGCGGGTCCAGACGCCGCCCCACGCGTAGGTGGTGATGAAGTCCTGGAAGTCCGCCGTCAGCGGCGTCGTCGCGGCCTGAGCCCGGTCGACGTGCGCGTCGCCCAGGACCTCACGACGGACGCGCTCGCCCGCGTGGAAGGCCTCCTGGGTGCGCTCGGCGTCGGGCCGGGGCCCCCACTCGACGCCGAGCAGCTGCTTGGCCAGCAGACCTGCGACGTCGGCGGGCGCCTCGGCCGGCGCGAGGTGCCCGACGCCGTCGAGCACCCAGAACGTGCCGGTCGGGACGCCGTCGGCCAGCAGCCGCAGCAGGTCCGGCGGGGTGGCCTCGTCGTGGCTGCCGGCCAGGGCGAGCACCGGGGCCCGGACCTCGGACAGGCGGGCCCGCTCGTCGAAGCCGGCCAGGGCGCCGCACACCGCGGCGTACCCCTCGTCGGTGGCCTCGGCGAGCGCCTTGAGCAGCGCGGCGGCCCGGTCGGGCTCGCGCTCGACGAACCCTGGCCCGAACCACCGTTGCGACGAGGCCTCCACCAGCGACGCCGTACCGCCGGAGCGGACCGCATCGATCCTCTCCTGCCAGCCCTCCGGCGTGCCGATCCGCGCTCCGGTGCAGAGCAGGGCCGCTCCGAGGACCCGCTCGGGGGCGTCGAGCAGCAGCTGGATGCCGATGGCCCCGCCGACCGAGTCGCCGGCGTAGTAGAAGTGCTCGGCGCCGACCTCGTCGACCATCTCCAGCACCCCGGCGGCGAGCTCGCCCATCGTCAGCGGGGCGGTGGGACGGGAGCGGTCCAGGCCGTGGCCGGGCAGCTCGAAGGCCAGGATCGTGAAGTGCTCGGTGAGCAGCTCGGCGGCCGGCGCCCACAGGGTGCCGGCCGAGGTGCCCAGCGAGGGACCGAGGACGAGCAGCGGCTTGTCGGTCGCGCTGCCGCGTCCGAAGCGGACGGCGATGGTCATGGGGTCTCCTGGTTCGGGGATGGAGTGGAGCGGGCGCGGTCGACGGCGCGGTCGACGGCGCGGTCGACGAGCTCGCCGGCGAGGCCGAGGTACGCCGCCGGGTCGGGTGGGGCGTCGTCCGCCGGGAGCCCGGCGACCTGACGCATCGAGCGCTGCTCGGCCGCCAACGTCTCCGCGGCGTCCCGGGCCCGCTCGCCCATCACCTCGGCGTGCACCTCGAGACCCGCGAGCAGCTCGGTCGCGTGGCCCGCGGCCGCCACCGCGTGACGGGCCAGCGCGCGCAACGCGTCCCACTCGGCCTGCCAGGCGCCGGGGGCACGCTGGTCGACCTGGTCGGACGCGGCGTGGTGGAGGGTGGCGGCGCGGTCGGGCGCGTCGAGCGCGGCGCGGCGCAGCAGGACGCTGCGCACGGGGTTGGCCTTGCCCGGCATCGTCGAGGAGCCGCCGCCGGCGCTCTCGGTGACCTCGGCCACCTCGGGCCGGGAGAGCGCCAGCACGTCGCCGGCGAGGTGGCCCCAGGCGTCGGTCGACGCGACCAGCACGTCCGCCACCCGGGTCAGCGGCCGGCGGTGGGTGTGCCAGGGCGAGACCACCGCGAGGCCCAGCTCGGCTGCCGTCTCGCGCACGCAGTCGCGGGCGCGTCCCGCCCCGGCCAGCGCGACCGGTCCTGCGAGCGTCCCGGCGGCGCCGCCCAGCTGGACGGGCCAGCGCAGGGCGGCGAGCTCCTCGTGCACGTCGAGCAGCGCGTCGAGCCAGCCGGCGGCGACGAGCCCGAACGTGGTCGGGACGGCGTACCGGGTCAGGGTCCGCGCCGCCATCACCGTGTCCCGGTGCCGCGAGGCGAGGGCCGTCGCCGCGTCGACCTGACGCTCGACCTGGTCCCGGACGCGCGAGACCGCCTCGCGCAGCCCGAGCACCAGAGCGGTGTCCAGCACGTCCTGGCTGGTCAGCCCCCGGTGCAGCCACCGGGCGGCGGCCGGCTCGCCGGCGTCCCCGAGCCGTTCACGCAGCAGGGCGACCAGGCCGACGACGGGGTTGCCGGACTCCTCGCCCCGGCGCGCGAGGAGGTCGAGGTCGCCGTCCGCGAGGAGGCCCCCGAGCCGCCCGGCAGGCAGGGCCGCGTCCGCCGGCGCGACGTCGTGGGCCACCAGCGTCGCCAGCCAGACCTCCTCGACGCGCACCATCGAGGCCAGCACCGCGGCGTCGTCGAGCACGCCGTCGGCGCGGTGGTCACCGGGCCACAGCAGGTCGCTCACTGGTCGATCACTGGTCGATCACGGGTCCATCACGGGGCCGAGGCTACGGGTGGTCGGGCCCGCACGGACGGGCTCACCCGCCGTACGGCGTGCGCGGGTGGGTCAGGAAGACCGTCTCGCGCTCGCCGGCGAGGTGCACGTCGAAGCGGTAGCCGCGGGCCTCGGGCTCGGCGACCAGGCCCACCCGCCGGTCGGGGTCGAGCCCGGCGAGCAACGGGTCGCGCTCGAGCGCGTCGGCATCGTTGCCGTGACCCGCGGGGAGGTAGGCGCGGGTCAGCAGCCGGTGCAGCAGCCCGCGGGCGAAGACCGTGACCGAGAAGAAGGCCGCGGCGCCGGGTGCGTGCGGTCCCGGCACGAGGGTGGTGACCACGTACTCCCCGGTGCGGTCGGTGGTCGAGCGGCCGAAGCCGGTGAACCGGTGCCCGTCGCGGCGCAGCGACCCCTGCTCGGCGACCACCTGCCCGGCGGGGTCGGTCTGCCAGATCTCGACGAGCGCGTCGGGGACGGCGGCGCCGGCCCCGTCGTGGATCGTGCCGCGCAGCCGTACGGCGTCGGCGCGGCCGGGCGCGACCAGGTCGCGGTCCCCGGCGTAGGGCAGGGCGTAGTGGAAGAAGGGGCCGACGGTCTGGCCCGGGGTCGGCACGAGCTCGCCCACGTCGTCGGTCATCGGGTGATCTCCGTGGTCAGGTCGCCGTCGCGGACGGTGCGGTGGGCGCCGCTCAGCACGATGTCCCAGCGGTAGCCGGTCATCAGCTCGGGCTGGGTCAGGTCGTGGTCGTAGGTCGCGACCAGCCGCTCCCGCGCCGCCGGGTCGACGACGGCCTGGTAGATCGGGTCGAGGGCGAAGAGCGGGTCGCCCGGGAAGTACATCTGGGTCACCAGGCGCTGGGTGAGCTCGGTGCCGAAGAGCGAGAAGTGGATGTGCGCCGGCCGCCAGGCGTTGCGATGGTTCTTCCACGGGTACGGCCCGGGCTTGATCGTCGTGAACGTGTAGACGCCGTCGTCGTCGGTCAGGCACCGGCCCATCCCGGTGAAGCACGGGTCGAGCGGGGCCGGGTGCTGGTCGCGCTGGTGCACGTAGCGACCCGCGGCGTTGGCCTGCCAGACCTCGACGAGCTGACGGCGTACGGGCCGGCCGTCGCCGTCGAGCACCCGGCCGGTGACGACCATCTTCTCGCCGATCGGCGCCCCGGCGTGCTGGATGGTCAGGTCGGCCTCGAGGGGGTCGACGTCGCGCTCGCCGAAGCACGGCGCCCACAGCTCCACGCCCTCGGGGTCGACCTGCACGGGGTCCTTCGTGGGCGAGCGCAGCAGGCTGGAGCGGTACGGCGGGTAGTGCCGGCGCGGGTGGTGCTCGGTGGGGGCGTCGCCGTGCTCACGCCCGGCGGCGTACGCCGCGGACTGCTCGGCGATCTCGACGTCGATGTCGGCCTGGGTGGTCTCGGCCGGGGTCGGGGCGCTCATGCCGACCACCCCGTGTAGGCCTCGGCCAGCCAGGTCGAGCCGGCGGTCGAGGCGACGACGGAGGCGAGCTCGCCCTCCTGGCGGCGTACGTCGAAGGGCGTGGCGTCGGGCAGCGCGTGCAGCATGGTCGTCATCCAGTACGAGAAGTGCTGGGTGCGCCACACCCGCGCGAGCGCCTGCTCGGTGTAGGTGTCGAGCAGGCCGGGGTCTCGTCCGCGCACCGCCCGCTCCAGGACCGGCGCGAGCACCCGCACGTCGGCCAGTGCCAGGTTGAGGCCCTTGGCGCCGGTGGGCGGCACGGTGTGGCCGGCGTCGCCGACGAGCACCATCCGGCCGTGGCGCAGCGGCTCCTGGACGAACGAGCGGAACGGCAGGACCGAGCGGGAGGTGATCGGACCCTGCACCAGCTCGATCCCGTTGGGACCGACCCGGGCGTCGAGGGCCTCCCAGATCTGGTCGTCGGACCAGGCGTCGGGGTCCTCGGCCGCGTCGCACTGGAAGTACATCCGCTGCAGCTCGGGGGTGCGCTGGCTGATCAGCGCGAACCCGGTCGCGGAGTGGTTGTAGACCAGCTCGGGTGCGCTCGGCGGGGCCTCGGCGAGGATGCCGAACCAGGCGAACGGGTACTCCCGGACGTACTGGCGTCGGCGGTCCTCCGGCACGGCGCGCCGACACAGCGAGCGGGAGCCGTCGGCGCCGACGAGGTAGTCGCAGGTGACCTCGTGCGGCACCCCGTCGGCGTCGGTGAAGCGGAGGACGGGCTGGTCGCCGGTGAGGTCCTCGACGTCGACGTCGGTGACGCCGTAGCGGACGGAGCCACCGTCCTGGCCGTCGTCGCGTGCGCGGGCCGCGGCGAGGTCGATGAACACGTCGGTCTGGGGGTAGAGGTGCACCGAGGTGCCGACGAGGGCGGTGAAGTCGATGCGGTGCGAGCCTCCGCCGAAGGCGAGGTCGATGCCCTCGTGCTCGTCGCCGTCGCGCAGGACCCGGTCGGAGACCCCGGAGTCGACGAGCATCCGCACGCTGTCGGGCTCGAGGATGCCGGCGCGGTGGGTCGTCTCGATCTCGTGGCGGGTGCGGAGGTCCACGGCGAGGGTCTCGATGCCGGCGCGGCCGAGCAGGTGGGCCAGCATCAGGCCGGCAGGGCCCGCGCCGACGACGGCGACGGGGACGTGCGTGCGAAGGCGGTCGGGCATCCTCCGACCCTGTCCCGCCCGAGCGGGTAGGTCGAGCGACGACTTCCGTCCAGCGGAAGTACCTGGCACGGTGGGCGGGTGCCTGGACCGAGCGTGACCAGTCGCGCCCTGGCCCTGCTCGCCGCCTTCGACGACGATCACCGCCGGCTCGGCCTGAGCGACCTCGCCGCGCGGGCCGGCGTACCGCTGAGCACGGCGCACCGCCTGGTCGCCGAGCTCGTCGCGTGGGGTGCGCTGGCCCGCGAGGACGACGGCGGCCTACGTCGTGGGCCGGCGGCTGTGGGACGTCGGGCTGCTCGCGCCGGTCAACGCCGACCTGGTCGAGAGCGCCTCGCCGTTCCTGCACGACCTGTACGCCGCGACGCGCGCCACCGTGCACCTCGCGGTGCTCGACGGCCAGGAGGCGCTCTACCTCGACCGGCTGCGGGGCAACACCTCGGTGCCGGTGGTCAGCACGGTCGGGTCGCGGCTGCCGCTGCACGCCACCGGGGTCGGCAAGGTGCTGCTCGCCCACGCGCCGGGTGACGTGCAGCATGCGGTGCTGGCCGACCTGACGCGCGTCACCGCGTACACCGTCACGCAGCCGGGCACGCTGCGCCGCCAGCTCGATCGCGTGGTGCGGGACGGCTGGGCCTCGACGAGCGAGGAGATGAGCCTGGGCGCCTGCTCGGTCGCGGTGCCGGTGCGTCAGCGGCGGCTCGGGCGGCGCGGTGGTCGCGGCCCTCGGGGTCGTCGTCCCCTCGCTCCGCACGCAGCGGGCGCGGCTCGTCGCGGCCCTGCAGGTGGCGGCGGGGGGTGTGGGTCGCGCGCTCACACCGCCGGGTTGACTGGTCGCATGGCCTCCACCGATCTGACGCTCCCCCGCGGGCCCGCGTGGTCCAACCACTACGCGCTGGCCCCCCTGACCAACAAGCAGTCCCACGCCGACGGCACGCTCTCCGACGACGAGCGCCGCTGGCTGGTCGCCCGCGCCGAGGGCGGCTTCGGGCTGGTGATGACGTGCGCGACGTACGTCAGCCAGGCCGGCAAGGCGTGGGGCGGGCAGCTCGGCATCAGCGACGACGAGCACGTGCCGGGACTGCGACGGCTGGCCGAGGAGCTGCGGGCGGCCGGAGCGGTGAGCTCGGTGCAGCTGCACCACGGCGGTCGGCGGGCCGACGCGGAGGTCTCGGGCGTGCCGGTGCGGGCACCCTGGGACGACGAGTCGACCGGCGCGAGCGCGCTGAGCACCGACGAGGTCCAGCAGGCGGTGACCGACTTCACCGCGGGCGCGGTGCGCGCCGAGGCAGCCGGCTTCGACGGGGTCGAGCTGCACGGGGCGCACGGCTACCTGATCGGGCAGTTCCTCGACGGCCGCTCCAACCACCGCACGGACGGGTACGGCGGGTCGCTGGAGGACCGGTCCCGCTTCCTGCGTGAGGTGCTGGCCGGCGTGCGCGGAGCGACGGGTCCGGACTTCCAGGTCGGGCTGCGGCTGACGCCGGAGCGGATGGGGATCACGCTCGCGGAGTTCCGCGAGGTGGCGGCACAGGTGATGGCGTCCGGCGAGCTGGACTACCTCGACGTGTCGATGTGGGACGTGCGCAAGGCGCCGCACGAGTCGGACGCGTTCGAGGGTCGGCTGGTCGACCACGTGGTCGACCTGCCGCGCCACGGCGTACGGCTCGGGCTCGCGGGCAAGATCTACTCCGCTGCCGACGCCGCCTGGTGCGTCGAGCAGGGCGCCGACTTCGCGCTGGTCGGCACCGGCGCGATCGTGCACCACGACTTCGCCGCGCTCGCCGAGGCCGACGCCGGCTTCGTGGCGACCCGGCACCCGGTCTCGCGCGAGCACCTGGCCGCGGAGTCGGTCGGCCCGGCGTTCGTGGACTACCTCGCGGAGAACTGGGACGACTTCGTCGCCTGAGCCGTGAGCAGGGCGCGCACCGTGAGGACCTGCCAGAGCAGGGAGAGCCCGAGGACGACGAGGACGGCGATGCCGACCCAGGCGGGCGGACCGGTCGAGCTCGAGGTGCAGGTGATGTCGGCAGGCGCAGGAGCCGCACCGCGACCTGCTGGGACCGGACTGCTGGTGCACGTCTCGGAGCTGCCGCCGGCCAGCGCGATGCTCAGGACGACCAGCACCAGCGAACCCGGTGGCCAGCGACAGGAAGCCGCGCAGCTTCTGCTGGCCGGTCCAGCTCTGGGCGACGAGCAGCAGCACGACACCGACGACCCAGAGCAAGGCGGCCAGGGGCACCAGGATGAAGAGCAGCTCGGCCGCGACGAGGGTCACCACGGCGCCGATCTCGACGCGTCGGGAGCGCGGGCCGCTCGGCGGCGCGGCGGGCGCCGTACCGCCGGCGGCGTCGACCAGCTCGGTCGGCGTCCCGAGTCGATCGAGGGCGTTGCGGACGTCGGCCTCGCCCGGGTCCTGGCCGAGCCCGACCTCGAGATGCTCGGTGATGTCGGCGACCAGCTCGCGGGCCTGGTCGTCGGGCAGCCGCCGCGTCTCCTGGCGCAGTCGCGTCAGGTAGTCGGTGACGAGCGGGTGCATGGTGCCGGCCTCGTTCATCGGGTGCGTCCTTCCAGGGTGTGGTCCACGGCGTTCTTGAACTCCGACCAGGCGCCCCGGAAGTCGTCCAGGGCGTGCTTGCCGAGCGGGGTGAGGACGTAGTAGCGCCGGGGCGGCCCGCTCGGCGACTCCTGCCAGGTGGTCTCGACCAGCTGGTCCTTGCGCAGCCTGCTGAGCAGGGGGTACATCGTGCCCTCGCTGCCGAGCAGCCCGATCTCGGCGAGCTCGGTGACGAGGTCGTAGCCGTACCGCTCCCCCGGCTCGAGCAGCGCCAGCACGCAGTACTGCAGCGCACCGCGCCGCAGCTGGGTGAGGTCGGGCGCTCGCCGCTGTCATGCGATACAAGGTAGATCGTCGGTACCTTGCGGCGCAAGGGTATGACGGCAGACCTGCCGTCGGTACGATCCGCAGCGGTGGTGGGTCTGGGACGTCAGCATCGACAGGGCCTGTCGCAGGCAGTGCCGCGCCGTCGGGCAGGGCTGCTGGCCGAGGACCTCGCCCGCTCGGTCGGCGCGACGACGCTCGGACTCAACATCTTCGCGGCAACGACGCGGCCAGGCACCTCCGCAGCTCCATCGATGACAAGGCGACCTGGGCCAGATGCGCAAGGAGCTCTTGACCCCGAATAGGGGCAGGGCACGCTGCGGGCCGTCGACGCGGACGCTCGACCCGAGTTCCGAGGAGACCCAGGCACCCGCGGTCACCCGGGGGTGGGTCTCCCGTACGGGCCGCAACGACACGTCGCCGCACCGGAGTCGGATGTTGAACAGCAGCGAGTCGGCGTCGACGGTCGCGGCTTCGGGCGTCGTGGCACCAGGGTCGCGGCAACGGCAGGGCGCCGACCCGGGCGCTTCCGTACGTGAGCGTCGCGAAGGAGCCGGACGTCGACGCTGGTGTGCGGAATCGTTGACAGCAGTCCCGTCCGGGCATGCCGGTGGCCCCGTCACGGTGGTGCGGTGGCGGGGCTGCGGGCTGCTGGGTGTCAGAAGGGTGGTGGGGTGTCGTCGGGTGGTGGGTCCGGTGGGTGGGCCGGGTCGGGTGGTGCGGGAACGTGCATGGACGCGGGTCGTCGTCTCGGCGGCGGCGCGATCGAGAACGTCAGAGGTGGCGGGTCGGGTGCCACCGGTGGCGCCTCGGAGACGTCGAAGGTGCCTTCGGGCATCCGGAGGGTCTTCAGGCCGTGGGGGCTGGTCCAGAGGTAGACCCCGGGGGTCAATGTCTCGTAGGACCAGCCGAGGTGGGTCTTGTGGCGGTGGTGGCGCCGGCACATCGGCGCCTGGTTCTGAGAGCAGGTGGCGCCGTTGGGCCAGGGGACGCAGTGCTCGTGGTCGCAGCCGGTGGCCGCTCGGGTGCAGCGGGGGAAGACGCAGGTCTGGTCGCGCAGGACGGTCTGCTCACGCAGGTCACCTGACGACTCGTACGAACCACTGTGCAGGTGCGCGTTCAGGTCGATCACGGGGCGGACGGTGACGTTCCCGGCGGTTCGGCACCAGGTCCTGACCTGGGTCGCGGTCACGGTGCTCGCAGATTGCCGAAGGTCGCGACCCCGTGCTGCGCGGGGTCGTAGCCGACC
The DNA here is from genome assembly GCA_963740745.1 of uncultured Actinomycetota bacterium. Taxonomy (GTDB): domain Bacteria; phylum Actinomycetota; class Actinomycetes; order Propionibacteriales; family Nocardioidaceae; genus Nocardioides. The sequence goes on along the minus strand of CAVUFK010000001.1, from coordinate 193,376 downwards.
CCGTTGGCGACACCGGTGACGGCTGCTTGGGCGACGTGGACGTGGAGCACGACCGCCCGGCGGGCGGGGAGGCGGACGGTGTTGCCGTCGGCGTCAACCGCACTCGGCCTCGGTGAGGGTGAGGGTGGACTGGAGGCGGGCGAGGTCGCCCAAGGCGGCGGCCCGGCGGACGGGCAGGGTGTCGTCTGATCCGAGCAGTTTCAGCTCGTGGGCCCGGTCGGCCAGCGCGGTCTCGAGGTCCAACGCATCGGCGGCATCCAGGGTGCCGTCGATGTCGACGGTCCCGGACAAGTCACCGCCGCTGCGTTCGCGGAGGTGGATGTTCACCCCGCGCCCCTCGGCGGCGGCCTTCCGCCTCGCCTCGGCCTCCTCGGGCTGCCACCGCGCCAGGGCGGTGGCGACGATCCGGTCCAGCTGGGCACCGGACACGGCGTGGGTGAACCCGTTGACGTGGACGTCGACGTGCTCGGCGCCCTCCTCGCACAGGGTCATCGTGGCCTCCGCCACGAGCTTGGCGCGCCACCACGGGCACCGGCCGGACACGACCGCTTCCCACAACCTCGGCAACCGGTAGCGGACCTCGAGCGCACACCCGAGAAGCCGGCGTCCACCCTCGGTCGACAGACCCAGGGCCACCGCGAGCTCGGTGACCGCGTTCTCACCCACCAGGGGTGCACCCGGTCCGGCCAGCGTGAGGCCGTGCTCACCGAACCCGGCATGGAACGACGCGTCGTCCAGACCCATGACCTCGTGGGCGACGGCCCACTCGATCGCGGTGCGGATCTTGCGGACCTCCGCGGCGCGCACCGTGGCCTCGTCAGCGCGCAGGGTGTCGAGCAGGTGCTGCTCGGGGGTGGGTGCGCCGGCCATGGGTCTATGATATCCGAACACCAGTTCCCATACCAGGGTTCTCCACAGCGGGTTCGGGGGTTGCGCCGCTGCTCGGCTCACGGGTTCCGAGACGCGCGCGAGGGCGTCCTACCCCGGATCCTCGGAACCCGGCGGGCGAACCGCGGTCAGTCGGACCAGACGACCTCGAGCTCGTCACGCTGGCCGAAGCGCTCGAGGTGGCGGGCGACGACGTCGGCGAAGCCGGTGGCGTCCTCGCCCTCGACGGACACCTCGACCTCGAGCGACCCGTCGACCGGGGTCAGGCGGATCACCTGGCCGTCGGCCCAGCGCTGGACGCTCGCGCCGCCCTCCTCGGTCACCGGTCCGCGCTCGGACCAGTGGCTGAGGAGCTGCTTGGCGTAGCGCTCCGGGCGATCGGTGGCCATGGTCCCGGTGCGGGTGCTTCTCGAGGTCATGGAGCCCACGCTAGGCGTCCTCAGTGCGAGGTGAGCCGCAGGTCGGCCTCGACCCGCGCGACCACGTCGCGCAGCGCGGCGACGACCTCGGCGAGGTCGTCGATCGGTGTCGACGACGACACGTTCAACGCGGCCACGACCTCGCCGGAGCGGCCCCGCACGGGTACGGCGAGGGACCGCAGCCCGACCTCGAGCTCCTGGTCGACGTAGGCCCAGCCCTGGTCACGGACCTCCGCCACGACCTCGCGCAGCGCGTCGGGGTCCGTCACGCTCCACGGCGTACGCCCTGGAGACGGCGCGGCGCCCAGCACGGCGTCGAGGCCCTCCTCGTCGAGGCCGGCCAGCAGCACCCGCCCCATCGAGGTCGCGGTCGCCGGGAAGCGGGTGCCGACCGTGATCCCGACCGACATGATCCGCCGCGTGGCGACCCGGGCGACGTAGACGATCTCGGTGCCGTCGAGCACCGCCGCCGACGTCGACTCGCCCAGCTGCGCCGAGAGCCGCTCGAGGTGAGGCTGCGCGACCTGCGCGAGGTCGAGCCCCGAGAGGTACGCCGTCCCGAGGCGCAGGACCTGCGGCGTCAGCGCGAAGCACCGGCCGTCGAACCGCACGTAGCCCAGCTCGACCAGGGTGTGCAGGAACCGGCGTGCCGTCGCCCGGCCCAGCCCGGTGCGCACGGCGACCTCGCTGAGGGTCTGCGAGGGGTGCTCGGCGTCGAAGGCGCAGATCACCTCCAGGCCACGGGCCAGCGACCGGACGAACTCCTCAGCCATCGCCCGCGTCGACCAGCGGCAGGCCCAGCCGGTCGGCGAGCTCCTCGAGGCCCACGCCGTACGTCGCCAGCACCCGCACCTCGCGCCCGGACTCGCCCGCGCCGACCTCGAAGGTCGCCAGGTCGGTGTAGACCCGGTCGACGCAGCCGGTACCGGTCAACGGGTAGGTGCACTCCTCGACCAGCTTGGGCGTGCCGTCCTTGGCCAGCAGCGTCATCATCACGAACACCCGCTTGGCCCCGACCGCGAGGTCCATCGCGCCACCCACCGCCGGGATCGCGTCGGCCTCACCGGTGTGCCAGTTGGCCAGGTCGCCCGCCACCGAGACCTGGAAGGCACCGAGCACGCACACGTCGAGGTGACCGCCACGCATCATCGCGAAGGAGTCGGCCTGGTGGAAGTACGCCGCCCCCGGCAGCTCGGTGACCGGCAGCTTGCCGGCGTTGGTCAGGTCGAGGTCGACCTCGTCACCGGTGGCCAGGGGGCCCATGTTGAGCATCCCGTTCTCGGTGTGCAGCACCACCCCGGAGTCCGGCGAGAGATGGTCGGCCACCGTGGTGGGCTGACCGATCCCGAGGTTGACGAACGACCCGTGCGGGATGTCGGCGGCGATGGCGGCGGCGATCTCCGCCTTGCTCCGTCCGGGGCTGCGACCGGTGCTCATGAGGTCCCCTCCTGCGCCGGCACGACGCGGTCGACGTAGATGCTCGGCGTCACGACCGTCTCGGGGTCGAGCCCGCCGACCTCGACGACCCGCTCGACCTGCACCACGACGGTCGTGGCGGCGGTGGCCATCACCGGCCCGAAGTTGCGCGCGGTCTTGCGGTAGACGACGTTGCCGAGGGTGTCGGCGAGGTGTGCCGAGACCAGCGCGAGGTCGCCCCGGATGGGGTGCTCGAGCAGGTAGGTGCGCCCGTCGATCTCGCGCACCTCCTTGCCCTCGGCCAACGGGGTCCCGACACCGGTCGGGCAGTAGAACGCCCCGATGCCGGCCCCGGCCGCGCGCATCCGCTCGGCCAGGTTGCCCTGCGGCACGACCTCGAGCTCGATCCCGCCCTCGCGGTAGAGCCCGTCGAAGACCCAGGAGTCCTTCTGGCGCGGGAAGGAGCAGATCATCTTGCGCACGCGCCCGGCGGCGATCAGCGCGGCCAGCCCGGTCTCGGCGTTGCCGGCGTTGTTGGAGACCACGGTCAGGTCGCTCGCGCCCTGGCGCAGCAGGGCGTCGATCAGGGCGTAGGGCATCCCCGCGGGGCCGAACCCGCCGATCAGGACGGTCGACCCGTCCTGCGTGCCGGCGACCGCCTCGTCGTACCGCTCGGCCGCAGGCCGCGTCGTCACGCGGCTCGCCGCGACGTTCTCGAGCACCACCGCCAGCGCCTGCCCGACACCGATGCAGATCGCGGCCACGCCCCAGCGCTCGCCGGAGGCGACCAGGCGGTGCGCGAGGGTGCCGAGGATCCGCCCGCCCGAGGCGCCCAGCGGGTGACCGATCGCGATCGCCCCGCCCTTGGCGTTGACGATCTCGGGATCGATCTTCCCAGGCGTCGACGCAGGCGATGGACTGCACCGCGAAGGCCTCGTTGAGCTCGACGGCGCCGACGTCGGACCAGGAGATGCCGGCGCGGGCGAGCGCGGTGTTGGCCGCCTCGACGGGCGCGAACCCGAACTCCTGCGGGTCCAGCGCGTGCACGCCGCGCCCGGCGACCCGGGCCAGCGGGGCGCGGCCGATCCGCCCGGCCGCGGACTCGGTGCCCAGCAGCACGGCCGAGGCGCCGTCGTTGAGCGGGCTGGCGTTGCCCGGGGTGATCGTGCCGTCCTGCGCGGAAGGCCGGCTTGAGCCCGGCCAGCTTCTCCGCGGTCGAGCCGGGCCGGATGCCCTCGTCGCGGTCGAGGTCGACGCCCTCCACGCCGACCACCAGGTCGTCGTAGAAGCCCGTCGTCCCACGCGGCGGCGGCCAGGTTGTGCGAGCGGGCCGCGAACTCGTCCTGGCGCTCGCGGCGAGATCGAGAACCGGCGCTGGAGCTGCTCGTTGCACTCACCGAGCGAGGCCGTCCACTCCTGGGGCATCCGGTCGTTGACCAGCCGCCAGCCCAGGGTCGTCGAGACCGCCGTGACGTTGCCGGCCGGGAAGGCGCGCGAGGGCTTGGGCAGCACCCACGGCGCCCGGGTCATCGACTCGACGCCGCCCGCGACCACGACGTCGGCGTCGCCGGTCTCGATCGTGCGCGAGGCCTGCATCGCGGCGTCCAGCGACGATCCGCACAGCCGGTTGACCGTGTTCGCGGGCACCGAGGTCGGCAGGCCGGCCAGCAGGACGGCCATCCGGCCGACGTTGCGGTTGTCCTCGCCGGCACCGTTGGCGCAGCCCCAGGCGACGTCGCCGATCTCGGCCGGGTCGAGCCCGTCGGCCTTGCCCAGGAGACCGGTCAGGGCGGCCGCGGCGAGGTCGTCCGGACGACTCTCGGCCAGCGCACCCCCGAAGCGCCCGAACGGGGTGCGGGCGGCGGCGTAGACGAAGGCGGCGGACATGGGGGCTCCCGGTGCTCGGTACGGTGAAGTTCGCTGTGCGAACGACTGTTCATCTGACGAACCGATCGTACGCCGCGTGCCGCGGGCCCGGCAACCAGCGCCGGGCGGGGGCTCAGTCGGGCCGGGAGAGGCCGCGGGCCCGCCGCAGCACCGGCGTCACCGTCGGCGGGAGGGCCAGCAGGACCAGCAGCCCGAAGACCAGCTCGCTGGCCTGGGACTGCGCGGTGGCGTGGTCGGCGAGCAGCGCCGAGGCCACCAGGCCGATGCCGGCGAGGAGCACCGGCGCCGCGGCGATGATCGACGCGCGGACCAGGAGCAGGTAGAGCGCCGGCAGACCGATCACGATCGCGGCCGCGGTGGCCCGGAGGGTCCCCGCCCCGCCGGTGGGGTCGTCGGCGTAGAACGCACCCTGCGTGGCCAGCAGGAGGACCGCGACCAGCAGCAGCAGGGCCGCCGCCGGGCGCCGCAACGAGGGCCGGACCGCCGGCCGTGCACGCATCGCGGCCAGCCGCCTCTCCTGCGAGCCCACGTCGTCCTGCAGCTCCTCGTCGACGACGACGGCGCTCGCGCCGGGCACCTCGCGCTTCGCGTCGTGGATCGAGGCCGACCCGGCCTCGATGTCGTAGAACAACCCGCCGTAGATCGCCGCGCCGGCCCCGACGGCCAGGACCACCACGCCGACGACGATCACCGGCACGGAGACGATCGCGACACCGAGCCCGCCCACGATCCCTCCGAGCACCAGCAGCGCCAGTCCGGACCAGGACCACCGCGGCCGGACCTCGTGACGCGGGCCGTCGTAGTCGGGCGACTCGTCGCCCTGGCCGTCGGTGTCGAGCCGCTCGCGGGGCGAGGTCGAGTGCAGGTCACGGCGGGGGGACCGGTCCTCGGTCATCGGGCTGCTCCTTCGATCGGGGGTGTCGGCACGGTGGCGCACGGATGGCCCTGCCCCCGGCGGGGAGCAGGGCCACCGGACCCTCGCCCACCTCCTGCGGGTGAGTGCTCACCCGGGTGCGGTGGACACCGAGGGTGCGTGCTCCACCGTGCCTCGCGGCCGGTGGCGGGCTGCTCACCCCCGCGGGCCCCGTGCCACCCGCCCCGGCGGGTCAGAGCGTGACGCGCAGGATCCGGTCGTCCTGCGAACCGGGCTCGGCGCGACCGTCCCGGTTGGACGTCCCGACCCACAGAGACCCGTCCGGGGCGGCCGCCACGAGCCGGATCCGGCCACGGTCCCCCTCCAGCACCCGCTCCACCTGACCGCGCTGCGGCCCCGTCAGGCGCACGGCGTACACGCACCGTCCCTGGAGAGCGCCCAGCCAGGCGCGACCCGCGAGGACCGCGACACCCGAGGGCGAGCAGTCGTCGGGCGGCCACGTGGCGAGCGGGTCGACGAAGGCGCCGCCCGAGTCGCCCTCGGCCGCCGGCCAGCCGTAGTTCCCACCGCGGTCGATCCGGTTCAGCTCGTCGGCCTCCTGGTCACCGAACTCGCTGGCCCACAGCCGGCCGCCACCGTCGAAGGTGAGGCCCTCGACGTTGCGGTGGCCGTAGGACCAGACGGCGTTGCCGAAGGGGTTGTCCCGCGGCACCCGCCCCGTGTCGGTGACGCGCAGGACCTTGCCGTTCAGCGAGGCGGTGTCCTGGGCCGACGGCTTGTCCTCGGCGTCGCCGGTCGAGACGTAGAGGTGGCCGTCGGGACCGAAGACCAGCCCACCCCCGTTGTGGTGCAGCGAGGTCGCGATCTCGTCGAGGACGACCTGGGGTGCCCCCAGCCGCGGCCTCGAGCCGCGCAGCCGCATCCGCACGACCTCGTTGCCCGAGGCGGTGGTGCGGTAGGCGTAGAGCCAGGGCTCGCGGGGGTACGCCGGGTGCAGGGCGAGGCCGAGGAGCCCACCCTCGCCGCCCTCCTCCAGCGAGGAGACGATGTCGGGCACGGCGCCGACCTCCGTCGTGCCGCCACGTCGGAGCACCCGGAAGACGGCGCCGGTGTCGCGCATCGAGACCAGCGCGTCGCCCGAGGGCAGGAACGCGATGCCCCACGGCACCGCGAGGCCGCTCGCCAGGGTGCGCGCCACCCGCGGGCGGACGCGTTCGGGGACCCGCTCCCCCGCGACGTCCGACGGGCTGCTCGAGGCGCCGGCGGACGGGCTGGCCGAGCGGCTCTCGGACCCCGCCGGCGCGGCCGACTCGTCGCCGCCGGCGCAGGCGCCGAGGGCGAGCAGCGGGCCGCCCAGCACCGCCGCCCGCAGGACGCAGGCGCGGGTCAGGGACGGGCTCGCGGCGGTGCGGGAGGTCACGCTCCGACGGTAGCCAGCACCCCTTGTGAAAACTTTCACAAGGCGTAGCGTCGGAGTCATGGCCCCTCTCAGCAGCCTCGTCACCACTGCTCTCGACACCGGTGTCCTCCACTCCCTCGCCGGTGCCACCGGCCCTCTCGGCGCTGCCGCCGCCGACCCCGCGGGCCTGCTCCCCGCCCGCGAGCAGATGGCGCTCTCGCTCGGCTGGCACATCGTGCTGGCCTGCTTCGGCGTCGCCTTCCCCGCCATGATCGCGGTCGCGCACTGGCGCGGCATCCACCGCGACGACCCCGTCGCGCTGGGCCTGGCCCGACGCTGGTCGAAGGTCGCGGCGGTGCTGTTCGCGATCGGCGCCGTCTCGGGCACCGTGCTGTCCTTCGAGATGGGGCTGCTCTGGCCCGGCCTCATGGGTCGCTTCGGCGACGTGCTCGGCCTGCCGTTCGCCTTCGAGGGACTCTCGTTCTTCGTCGAGGCGATCTTCCTCGGCATCTACCTCTACGGCTGGGACCGGCTGCCGCCGAGGCGTCACCTGCTGATGCTGGCGCCGATGGCCGCAGCCGGGGTCTTCGGCACCTTCTGCGTGCTCGCCGTCAACGCCTGGATGAACTCCCCCGTCGGGCTTCCGGATCGTCGACGGCGAGGTCACCGACGTCCAGCCCGTGGGCGGTGTTCAACGAACCCCCAGGCCTGCTCCAGTTCGCCCACATGTGGGTGGCGGCGTTCATGGTCGTCGGCTTCTCCATCGCCGGCGGTGTACGCCGCCGGCATGCTGCGAGGACGCCGCGACGACCACCACCGGCTCGGGTTCACGATCCCGTTCGCGTTCGCCTCGGTGGCCGCGCTCGTCCAGCCGCTGGTCGGCCACGTCCTCGGCCTCCGGGCTCGCCAGCAGCCAGCCGGCCAAGCTGGCCGCCTTCGAGCTCGCCGCGACCACCGAGTCCCCGTCGCCCGCTCGCCTCGGCGGGGTGCTGGTCGACGGAGAGGTGCGCGGCGCCCTCGACATCCCCTGCCTCGGCTCGATGATCGCGCGGAACTCCTTCACCAAGCCGGTCGAGGGCCTCGACACGATCCCGGTCGCCGACCGTCCGCCGGTCAACCTCACCCACCTGAGCTTCCAGGCCATGGTCGGGATCGGGACCGCGCTGGCGCTGGCCGTGGTCGTCTACTGGCTGCTGCGGCGGCGGGGGCACGACCTCCTCGACGAGGACGTCCGGGGCCACCGCTGGTTCCTTCGCGGCGCCGTGCTCGCCGGACCGCTGGCGATCGTGTGCCTCGAGGCGGGGTGGATCGCGACCGAGGTCGGCCGCCAGCCGTGGGTCGTCTACGGCGTGCTGCGCACCGCGCAGGCGGCCGGTGAGAACTCCGGTCTGTGGTGGCTCTACGGCGCCAGCCTCCTGCTCTACGGCGCGATGACCTGGGGTCGCGGTCGTGGTGCTGCGCTCGATGGCGCAGCGCTGGCGGGCCGGCGAGGAGCACCTGCCCAGCCCGTACGGCCCCGAGCTGGCCGACGCGGCGACCGGCCGGGACCGGGGTGTCGACCGATGAGCCTCGAGCTCGCCGTCGTCGCCGCCCTGTTCGCGGGCGTGCTGGCCTACGCCCTGTTCGGCGGCGCCGACTTCGGCTCGGGCTTCTACGACCTGACCGCGGGTGGCGACCACCGGGGTGCAGCCCTGCGGACCCAGATCGACCACAGCATCGGCCCGGTCTGGGAGGCCAACCACGTGTGGCTGATCTACGTGCTCGTCATCTGGTGGACCGGGCTTCCCCGACCACCTTCGCGGTCACGATGAGCACCCTGATCCTGCCGATGCTGCTCGCCCTGCTCGGCATCGTGCTGCGCGGGGCGTCGTTCGCGTTCCGCAAGTACGCCGCCACGCTCGCGCAGGCGCGGCTCTTCGGCGTGGTCTTCGCCGGGTCGTCGCTCGTCACACCGTTCTTCCTCGGCACGGTCGCGGGTGCGATCGCCTCGGGCCGGGTGCCCGCGACGGGGCGGGGAGACGTCTGGACGTCCTGGACCGGCCCGACCTCGATCGTGGGCGGGCTCGTCGCGGTCGGCACCTGCGCGTTCCTGGCCGGGGTCTTCCTCACCGCCGACGCCGCCCGCGCCGGCGAGGTGCACCTGAGCGGCGTCCTGCGCCGGCGCACGCTCGGCGTCGGCGCGGTCACCGGCCTGGTCGTCCTCGCCGGGCTGGTGCCGCTGCGCGACGACGCCCCCACCCTGTGGGCGGGGCTCACCGGGCGGGCGCTGCCGCTGGTGGTCGTCTCGGCCGTCGCGGGCCTCGCCACGCTGGTGCTCCTCGGCCGGCGGCGCTACTCCCCCGCCCGGCTCGCCGCGGTGGCCGCGGTCGGGTCGGTGGTGCTCGGCTGGGGTGCCGGACAGTACCCCTGGCTGCTCGTCGACCAGGTCCGCATCGTCGACGCCGGTGGCGCGCCCGCGACGCTGGCCGCGCTGCTGGTCGCGGTCGGCGTGGCGGTCGTGGTCGTCGTACCGCCCCTGGTCTACCTGTTCCGGCTCACCCAGTCCGAGACCTGGAGCGTCCCCCACCCCGCCCCTCTCGATAGTCCCTGACACCACGGTCGTCCTGACCCCACGTCGACGACCGTGGTGTCAGGGACTGTCTCGCGAGGCGGCGAGGTCAGCGGGGGGCGACCATGAGCGGCTGGGCGACGACCGCGCACAGCCCACGCTCGTCGTACATCGTGCCCTGGGCCAGACCAACGCCGTCGGGGCCGATCGTGGTCGCGGCGTCGAGCAGCATCCACTCGCTCGCGGGCGGGCGCTGCACGGTGACGGTCACGGTCGGCGGGATGAACCACCACTGCGCGAGCGGCAGCCGCCCCGAGACGCCGTTGGTCGAGTCGGCCACGCTGAGCAGCCGCGAGACCGGGGAGGTCTCCTCACCGGCGACCAGCGGGATCCGCGGACGCACCCAGACCCGCGCGGGACCGAGCACGTCGAGACCGCCCTCGACGTAGCGCCAGTCGAACGCGCGGCCGTAGCCCCAGTCCGGGCTGACGCCGGGGAAGAACCCGCGCGGGGAGGCGTCCGGCACGGCAGGGAGGTCGACGGGGTCGTCGTGCTCGGCGGTCGAGCCCGCGCCGGTGCGGATCCGCCAGGCGGTGGCGCTCACGGCGAGCCGGTCCTCGACGTAGAGCCGCGCGACCACCATCTCGATCCGCTTGCCCGGTCGCACGACCTCGGCCTCGGTGCGGATCCGACCCTGCCCGATCCCGCCGAGCATGTCGACGGTGATCCGGGCGATCGGCATCGACGCGTCCGGCCTGGCCCGCTCGACCGCGCGGGCCAGGAGCGCGGCAGGCGGACCGCCGTGCTGCAGCGAGTCGTCCCACGGACTGGCCGTGGCGCCGGTCGAGACGAAGGTGTCGCCACCGTCGCCGCCCTCGTCGGTCGGCAGGTAGAACGCCTCGTGCAGGGCGCCGTCCGCCGTCGGGTCCAGCTCGGGCTCAGCCACCGAATCCCCCGTCCGCGGCGACCACCCCGCCGTTGAGCGCCGCGCCCTCGCGGCTGCAGCAGAACGCGACGGTAGCGGCCACCTCGGAGGGCTCGAGCGCCCGCCTCAGCAGCTGGTGCGAGGCGAGGTCCTCGGTCGTCGTGTCGTAGAGGGCCGCGGTCTGGGTGAGCATCGCGGTGCCGGTCGAGCCCGGGGAGACGGCCACCGCCGTGACGCCGGTGCCGACGAGGTCGGCGGCGAGGCCCCTCACGATCCCGACCACGGCGTGCTTGGCGGCGTTGTAGGCGGCCAGGTGCAGCAGCCCGTGGCTCCCGGCCGCCGAGGCGATCGCCACGAACCGGCACCCGGACGGGTCCGGCCCGCCCAGCATCGCCGGCACCGCGGCCGCGGCCGTGTGCCACACCGTGCGCACGTCCGCGTCGAGCAGCAGGTCGAGGGTCTCGGTCGGGGTCTCCCACAACGGCCGGCCGCCGGCCACGACCCCCGCGGCGGCCACCGCGACGTCGAGGCGCCCCCAGCGCTCGAGGGCCAGCGCCACCGCCCCCTCCAGCACGGCCGCGTCGCGCGCGTCGCCGACGCGGGCGACCACGTCGTCGTACGGCGCGCAGACGGCCTCGAGGTCGGTGGCCGTCGGCATCGGGTACGGCGACGCGTCCGGGCCGGCGCACGCGTCGAGAGCCAGGACGGCGTACCCCTCGGCGGCGAGCAGCGCCACCGTCGCGGCACCGATGCCGCGGGCGGCGCCGGTGACGAGCGCGACCCTCATCGCCCCACCCGGTCCCGACCGCGGATCTCGCCCAGCGCGAGGTCGACCATCCGCTCCAGGATCGCGGCGCCCTCCTCGGCGCTCGCCCCGCGGGGATCGCCGAGCACGCCGTTGACCGAGACCGCGGAGACCCCGCCGCCGATCATCAGCGGCAGGATCTCGGCGAGCGGCCGGACGTCGCCGACCTCGGCGCGCTCCAGCCGCACCGCTGTCGGCCGCAGGTGCAGCATCAGCGAGGTCTCGGTGCGCCCGGCGTGGAGGTCGCCCTCCCCGTGACGCTGCTCGGTCGCGCAGGCGACGCGGACGACGTCGTGACCCTCCTCGACCAGCTGGCGCACGGCGTCGTCGAGCGGGGGCAGGTTGCCGCCGTGGCCGTTGACCAGGACCACCCGGTCGGCCCAGGTGCGTAGTGAGCGGACCAGCTCGAGGACCGTCAGACGCAGCGCCTGCGCCCCGACCGACGACGTGCCCGCGAACGACTGGTGCTCGCCGCTGGAGCCGTAGACGACCGCGGGGGCCACCAGCGCCTCGTGCTGGCCCGGCAGCCGGGCCGCGACCCCGTGCGCCACGGCCACGGCGATCGCGGAGTCGGTGTCCAGGGGCAGGTGCGGACCGTGCTGCTCGATCGAGCCGACCGGCACCAGGACGGTGGCGCCCCGGGCGACCTCGGGCGAGGTCAGGTCGACCAGGTCGCGGACCACGCGGCGGCTCAGAAGCCCGCGCTGACCGGCGAGCCCGCCCCCAGCACCCGGTCGAAGTCCTCGGGCACCAGCAGCATGTCGGCCTCCAGCTCGTCGATGGACGACAGGCCCATGCCGAGCAGGGCGGAGTCGATGCCCGAGCGCAGCACGTCGAGCACGTTGCCGACGCCCTGCTCGCCGTTCGCGGCCAGGCCCCAGAGGTACGCGCGCCCGATCATCACCGCGCGGGCGCCGAGGGCGAGCGCCTTGACGACGTCGGAGCCCCGGCGTACGCCGCCGTCGAGGAGCACCTCGACCTGGCCCCCGACCGCGTCGGCGATCGGACGCAGGCAGCGGATCGTGGCCGGGGTTCCATCGAGGTTGTTGCCGCCGTGGTTGGACACCGAGATGCCCGCGACGCCGGCGTCGACGGCGCGACGGGCGTCGTCGACGCGGCACACGCCCTTGAGCACGAAGGGCTTGCCCCCGCTGATCTGCGACCACTGCGCGCACATCCAGGACACGTCGTCCCAGGTCGGTGGGGTCGTGGTCATCCACTCGTAGTAGGCGCCGAAGAACGTGGGGCCCTTCTTCTCCCCGGGAGGGGCGAGGTTGGGCGCGGTGAGGTCGGGGATCGTGCCGGTCCTCCCGAACTCCCACAGCCACCGCGGCTTGCCCGCCACGAGCGGCGCCATCCGCACCATCGTCCTCAGGTCGACCTTCTCGGGGATCTCCGGGGAGCCCCAGTCGCGACCCATCGAGAAGGACCAGTCGAGGGTGGCGATCAGGCCTTTCGAGCCGGCGTCGGAGGCGCGCTGCATCCGCTGGACCATCACGTCGCGGTCGCCGGTCCAGTACATCTGGAAGAAGGTCTGGTCGCTGACGGCGCAGACGTCCTCGACGGACTTGGAGGCGAAGTTGGACAGCCCCATGATCGTGCCGCGCGAGGCGGCGGCGCGCGCCACGGCGACCTCGCCGTCGGGGTGGACGGCCTGGACGCCGGTCGGGCTGATCAGCACCGGAAGCGAGACGTCCTGCCCCAGCACGGTGCGGCCCATGGAGCGCTCCGGCCGGTGCCCGGCGACGTGGGGGGCGAAGCCGATCTCGGAGAAGGCCCGCTCGTTGTCGTCGATCGTCTGACCGCGCTCGGAGCCCGCGACCAGGGCGCCGTAGACCGGCTTGGGCAGCTTCTTGCGGGCGCGCTCCTGGGCGACCGCGACGGACTCGAACCACGGGTTCTGCTTCCAGGGGTTCTCCAGCTTGCCGCGCAGGTCGGCCATCCGCGAGGAGAGGTCGGTCTTCATCAGTGACCCCCTCCCGAGCAGGCACAGCCACCCGAGGCCGAGGCTGCCGCGGCCCCGCCGCCAGGGTCGAAGCCGGCGAGCGGGCTCTCGGCGCACGCCGAGACCGGAGCGCCGGCTCCCCCGTCGGGACGACGGGTGAGCAGCTGCAGCATGACCGGCTGGTTGCGGGTGGGGTTGTTCCTGGAGTGGTCCTGGCTGGGCGACGGGACGGTCCGCTCGCCGGCGAGCGCGGTCTCGCCGTAGCCCTGGACGCACTCAGGGTCGGGGCCGTCGAGGGGCAGGCCGGTGAAGAACTTCGCGGCCATGCACCCCCCGCGGCAGGAGTCGAAGTGCTGGCACTTCGTGCACGCACCCCCGGTCTGCGGCGAGCGGAGGTCGCGGAAGAGCTCGGAGTCCTGCCAGACCCGCTGGAATCCGCCGTCGCGCAGCAGGTTGCCGGCGTGGAACTGGTCGTGGATCGCGAAGGGGCACGCGTAGACGTCGCCGACCGGGTCGATCAGGCACACCACCCGACCGGCGCCGCACAGGTTGAGCCCGGGCAGGGCCTCCCCGAACGCGGCGAGGTGGAAGAAGGAGTCACCGGTGAGCACGTTGTCGCCGTTGGCCACCAGCCAGTCGTAGAGCTCGCGCTGCTGGTGCGGCAGCGGGTGCAGCTCGTCCCACACGTCCGCGCCACGGCCGCTCGGGCGCATCCGGGTCAGGCGCAGCGTGGCGCCGAACCGGTCGGCGAGGGCCTTGAACTCGTCGAGCTGGCCGATGTTCTCGCGGGTGCAGACGACCGAGATCTTGGCGTCGGAGAAGCCGGCGGCCTGGAGGTTGGCCAGGGCGGTGAGCGCCATGTCGTAGGAGCCCGGGCCGCGGACGTAGTCGTTGACCTCCGGGGTCGCTCCGTCGAGGGAGACCTGCACGTCGACGTAGTCGGTCGAGGCCAGGAACGCCGCGCGCTCGGGGGTGATCCGCACGCCGTTGGTCGAGAACTTCACGCCCACGTCGTGCGCCACGGCGTACTCGAGCAGGTGCCAGAAGTCCGGGCGGATGGTCGGCTCGCCGCCGCCGATGTTGACGTAGAAGACCTGCATCCGCTGGAGCTCGTCGATGACGGCCTCGCACTGCTCGGTGCTCAGCTCGTCGGGGTCGCGACGACCGCTGGAGGACAGGCAGTGCGCGCACTCCAGGTTGCAGGCGTAGGTGAGCTCCCAGGTCAGGCAGATCGGCGCGTCCAGGCCGTACTCGAACTGCTCGACCAGGGTGCCGCCCTCGGGACGGGCCGGCCGGTCGGGGACGGGCGCGGTGCGGACGGGGCGCTCGGGGGCGAGGGTCATGCGGTGGCTCCAACCTCGGAGGTGGTGCGGGGGCGGATCATGTCGGTGGCGGCGAGTCCGGCCAGCGCCTGGGCGTACGCGGCGTGCTGGGTCTCGGGGACGCCGGCCGCGACGAGGGCGGAGCGGACGTCGGGCGACTCCGCGAGCCCCTGGACCACCGCCACCAGCTCGGGCCGCTTGAGGAAGCTGAGCTTGCGGTTGCCGAAGTGGTAGGCCAGCGCGCCGAAGGGCTCGGGGCGCAGGGCCACGGACGGTGACAGGGTCCAGGGCTCGTCGAGCATCAGTAGACGCCGCACATGCCGTCGATCGAGACCTCCTCGACGAGGGTCTCGGCGGTCAGGTCCTCGGTCGGGTCCACGGTGCTGTCGCTCTGCTCGGGGTTCATCGGTGCTCCTCGGGGGCTCGGGGTGTGTGAGGTCCACATCACACTATTGGCACCCTTGGCCACAAGGGCCTCTGTCCGGCCGGGTTCGCGGTCAGGGCACGAGGTGGGCCGGCGGCTAGTCTCGGCCCATGACGGCCACCGCCCCGCGCGCGACGGGACGACCGGTGGCCACCAGCCACGCGGCCATCGAGCAGGCCGCGTTCGGGCTGTTCGCCGAGCGCGGCTTCGCCGGCACCACGCTGGACGACATCGCGGACGCGGTCGGCGTCGGTCGGCGCACCCTCTTCCGCTACTACGCCTCCAAGAACGACATCCCGTGGGGCCAGTTCGACCGCACCCTCGACGACTTCCGACGGATCCTGTCCGAGGCGCCGTCCGGCCTGCCGCTGTGGGAGTCCGTGCACCGGGGGGTGGTGCGGTTCAACGAGTTCCCCGACGACGCCCGACCCGACCACCGCGAGCGGATGACCCTGATCCTGGGTACGCCGGACCTCCAGGCGCACTCGGCGCTGCGCTACGCCGAGTGGCGCGGGGTGATCGCCGACCACGTCGCCGAACGGCTCGGCGGTGCGGCGCACGACGTGCTGCCCACGACGGTCGGGCACGTCTCCCTCGCGCTGGCGCTCGCGGCGTACGACCAGTGGATGCGCCACCCCGGCCGCGCGATCGCCGACCTCGTCGACGACGCGATGGGAGCCCTGCGCGAGCACCTGGGCTGCTGAGACCGGGGCCGCCCGTCCGCCGGCTCAGGGACGCGGCCGCGGCTGATGGTTCCGTCCGCAGGTCTGCCCGCCCGGTGACCGGCCAGGCCCGGGCGGTGACCGGCGTCGCCTGCGTGGGGACGGTCTCGAGACACTCGGCGCTGGCGGACCTCGGCCGGAGGTCGCCTCAGCGGCGGAAGCCGCCCTCGGAGCTGAGCACCTGCCCGACCATCCAGGCACCCTCGTCGCTGACCAGCCACGCGATCAGGCGGGCGGGGTCCTCGGGCTGACCGGGCCGCCCGGTCGGGAAGGCGGCGAGCAGCTCGTCGGGGGCGCCGTCGAGGTAGCCGGTGTTGACGGGACCCGGGTTGACGGTGTTGAGCAGGATCCCGGCGTCGACGAGCTCGTCGGCGACCGACCAGGTGGCGCCGGCCAGCGCCGCCTTGGACGTCGCGTAGGCGAGGTTGTCGCTCATCGGGCCGTGGCCCTGCCCGGAGGTCATCCACACCACCCGCCCGCCGGTGCGGCCGTCGTGCTGGGCGGCGAAGGCCTGGGTCAGCAGCAGTGTCGCGCGGGCGTTGACCGCCCAGTGCCGGTCGAGCGAGTCGGCCGTCGCGGTCGCCAGGGAGACGGCGTCACCGCCGTGGGCGTGGTTGCAGACCAGGACGTCGAGGTGACCCGCGCGCTCGACCGCGGTGGCGACGAGCCGTGCCGGTGCGTGCGGGTCGCCGAGGTCACCGGGCACCGCCACCACCGTCGCACCGCCGACCAGCCGTTCGCGCAGCTCCTCGAGCAGCGCCCCGAGGTCGTCGGTCCCGCCGTGCTCGGCGAGGTCGTGCGGAGCGTGGTGGTGCACCACCAGCGAGGCCCCCATCGAGGCCAGCCGGGACGCGACGGCGAAGCCGATCCCGCGTCGACGGCTCACCCCGGTCACGAGCGCGGTGCGGCCCCCGAGCGTCTGGTCATCCACGTCGGCCTGCTGGTGGACCCCGCCTCAGGCGGGCTCGCCCCGGACGACGACGGCCCAGGCGCCGATGCCGACCAGGCGGGACCCCTCGACGGGGTCGTTGTCCTTGATCACGATCGAGGTCACCGACCCGGTCTCGAGGTCGAAGTCGACGTCGCGGACCTCGCCGAGCTCGTCGCCGCTCGTGGTCAGCACCCGCTTGCCGAGGATCTCGTGGGCCTTGCCGCTCAGCGCGGCGACCGCCTCGTCGTCGGCGACGATCTTGTCGGGCGCAGACACCGTGACGGCATCGGCGCCGAAGGCGGTCAGCGCCGACCACGTCAGGATGTCGCCCTGGTCGGTCTTCCTCAGCCGGACGGCGAGCACGGAGCGCGAGGCCGGGTCGACGACGAAGCCCTTGACCTTGCCCACGGTCGCGGCCGTGCTGGTGGCGACGACCTTGTGACCCTTGGCCTGCGAGAACCTCATGCGTCCCGACCTCTCAGCTGCGTGCGGAAGGACTCGACCGCGGCGCCGAAGCCGGCGAGGTCGTGACCCACGAAGTCCTTGGCGCTCGCCGGCACCATCAGGTGCTCGCCCGAGGCCGCGATCGTGTCGGGCAGGGGCACGAGGACCAGCTCGCCCTGCGTGGCCAGCGCGTCGGAGGCCTTGACCTCGTAGCCCACGACGTCGCAGGCCCGACCGCCCTCGACGGAGACGACGACGTCGTGGACCGTCCCGAGGTCGACCCCGGCGTCGGTGAGCACCTGGGAGCCGAGCACGTCGCCGGTCCTGCCCGCGCTGCCGCGCGAGCGGTCGACGACGGTCTGGGTCGGCTCGAGCACGTCCGCGTCGGCGATCATCACCGCGTCGGCTCCGAGCGCGGAGACCGCCGTCCACGACAGCGCCTGCTTGAGCGGCCCGGAGAAGATCCCGGTGCCGGCGAGGGTGAAGCCCTCGACCGACCCGCCGTCGGCGGCGTACACGACGTCTTTGACCTGGGCGACGTTCTCGCCGGCCATCGTCACGACGGGGCGCTTGGCGATCTCGGAGGTGCGCATCAACCTCATGACCGACGACCGTTGCCCGGCCCGCCGGAGCCGCCCGAGGAGATGATCACGCCGCCGCGACGGCGACGGGCCTGGATCGCGAGGAAGCCACCGACCAGCACGAGAAGCACGACCAGGACCACGATCAACCAGCCCCACCACTGCATGACGAACCCCTTTTCAGCGCCGACCGTCGAGCGCACGCGCCGATCATCGCACGGGGCTACGAGCCCGCGGACCGCCCGAGCGTGCGGGTCAGGAGAAGGGGCTCGAGCGCACCACCGCGAGCGCCCGCTTCATCTGGAACGGTGAGTTCTGGCGGTAGAGCCAGGGCCGGCCGAACCACAGGTAGCCGTCGACGTGACGGCGGGCGAGCCGGTCCACGGAGCGCGGCAGAGCCCACCTGGCGGCACCGACCCGGTGCGTCGGCGGGATGCCGAGCGAGACGCACCGGCGGGCGTCGTCGACCGAGCGGCAGGTACGCGCGTTGTCCGGGTCCTTGCCGTCGTAGGTGCCGAACGGGAAGGGGTGGCCGTTGGAGGAGGTGTTGATGACGGCGTGCTTGCCGCGGATGCCCCGGGCGGCCAGCGCCTTGACCAGGGCCGCGGCGCGGCGTACCTCCAGCTCGGTGGCGGAGTAGTGCGTCGAGTTCAGCGCCACGCCCCGGGTGTACTTCACGCCACCGGGGACGAGGAACTTCAGGGCCTCCGCGACCCCGCCCTGGCCCTCGGCGGGCCAGTCAGCGGCGCCGGCGTCGAGGTAGACGCTGGTACGCGGCAGCGCGGAGAGCTTCTTGGCCGAGTACGCGATCAGCCGTGAGGGCACCTGGGAACCACCGGGGGCGCACAGGGCGAAGGGACCGTCGGGCTGGAGCACGATCGCCGAGGGCGTCGAGCCCAGGGCGCGGGCGAAGGTGTCGGTCCAGGCCCGGTAGGAGCGCCGCTCACCGCGGGTCGGGAGCCGGTCGCAGGCCTCGTGCTCCCACGGCACCATCCGGAAGATGCTCATCTGCACCAGCGCGCGACGGTTGCCGTCCTGGCTCGAGGCGACGTACTCCCGCACCCGCTTCGCGACGTCGCGCCGCGGGATCCAGTCGCCGAACCACTTCGCCTTGGGCCGCAGGGCGATCGCGGCCAGGGTCTGCTTGCGCGGGCCGGTCGCGTCGACGTAGGGCTGCCAGGCCATCTCGGCCGGGCCCTTGTAGACGCCCCAGGGGCGCCCGGCGAGCGGGTTGTCGTCGGCGGCCGAGGCGGCCGTCGGCGCCAGCAGGGTGACGACGAGGGCGAGGAGCGTCAGCAGGAGGGCGGAGGGCATCCGGGGGGCGCGCACCGGGCGACCGTACGTCGTCCGCGGCCGTTGCGGGGCTCGGATGGCATTTAGTAGGACGTCCTACTAAGTTGGCGGTGCCCCTTCCCCGACACCCGCCGGAGCACCCGTGAGCCTGCACGTCCCGACCAACCCGGTGCGCCTGGTCACCGCGTCGGCCCTCTTCGACGGCCACGACGCCTCGATCAACATCATGCGGCGGATCTTCCAGAGCCAGGGCTGCGAAGTGGTCCACCTGGGCCACAACCGCTCGGTGGCCGACGTGGTCGACGCGGCCCTCCAGGAGGACGTCCAGGGCGTCGCGGTCAGCTCCTACCAGGGCGGGCACATCGAGTACTTCGAGTACCTCGTCGAGTCGCTGCGCGAGCGCGGCGCCGGCCACGTGCAGGTCGTCGGCGGCGGCGGCGGGGTGATCGTGCGCGACGAGATCGACCGGCTGCGCAGCTCCGGCGTGACCATCTTCGCGCCCGAGGACGGGCAGCGGATGGGCCTGGCCGGGATGATCAACTCCGTGGTGGCCGACTGCGACCGTGACCTGTGGGAGGTGCGGGGGGTCGGCGCCGACGACGTCATCACCGGCGACCACGTGGCCGTGGCCCGCGCGATCACCGGCGCCGAGACCGGCCGGCTCGACGAGGACACCCTCGAGCGGCTGCGGCACGCGGCGGCCGAGCGCGACGTACCGGTCCTGGGCATCACCGGCACCGGCGGGTCGGGCAAGTCGTCGCTGACCGACGAGCTCGTACGCCGCCTGCGCCTGGACCAGCAGGACAAGCTGCGCGTCGCGGTGCTCGCCGTCGACCCGACCCGGCGCAAGGGCGGCGGTGCGCTGCTCGGCGACCGGATCCGGATGAACTCGTTGGACGGCGACCGGGTCTACTTCCGCTCGCTGGCCACCCGCGGCGCCCGTGAGCTGCCCGAGCACCTCGAGGACGTGCTCACGGTGCTCAAGGCGGCCGGCTTCGACCTCGTGGTCGTCGAGACCCCGGGCATCGGGCAGGGCGACGCCGCGATCGTGCCGTTCGTCGACGCCTCGCTCTACGTGATGACGCCGGAGTTCGGCGCAGCCTCGCAGCTGGAGAAGATCGACATGCTCGACTTCGCCGACGTCGTGGCGATCAACAAGTTCGAGCGTCGCGGGGCCAAGGACGCCCTGCGCGACGTCGGCCGCCAGCTGGTCCGCAACCGCGAGGCCTTCGGCAGCCAGCCCGACGACATGCCGGTCTTCGGCACCTCGGCGGCGACCTTCAACGACGACGGCGTCACCGCGCTCTACCAGGAGCTGCGACGCCTGCTCGGCGAGCACGGGCTGCGCGTCGAGGACGGCGTGCTGCCGGCGGTGGACGTACGCCACTCCTCGGGGATCCGCCAGGTCGTGCCGACCGAGCGGGTGCGCTACCTCGCGGAGGTCACCGAGACGGTGCGCGGCTACCACGCGGAGACCGAGACGCTCGCCGACGCGGCTCGCCGGCTCCAGCAGGTCGAGGCGGTCTCCGCCGCGATCGGGGACGGCGACCAGGGCGACCTGCCGGGGCTGGTCGAGCGGACGCGCCGTGAGGTCCCGCCCGAGCTGGCCGACCAGCTCGACGGCTGGGCCGCGGTCGTCGAGTCCTACTCCGGCGACGAGATGGTCACGCAGGTGCGCGACAAGGAGCTCACCACCCAGCTGACGCGTGAGTCGCTCTCGGGCAACAAGATCCCGCGCGTCGCGCTGCCGGCGTACGCCGATCACGGCGAGCTGGTGCGCTTCTGGCGGCGGGAGAACCTGCCGGGACGGTTCCCCTTCACCGCCGGCGTCTTCCCCTTCAAGCGTGACGGGGAGGACCCCGCTCGGATGTTCGCCGGGGAGGGCGACCCGGCGCGCACCAACCGACGCTTCAAGGTGCTCTCCGCCGACGGTGACGCCAAGCGGCTCTCGACCGCCTTCGACTCCGTCACCCTCTACGGCCGCGACCCCGACCCGCGCCCCGACATCTACGGCAAGGTCGGGACCTCGGGGGTCTCGGTCGCCTCGCTGGCGGACATGAAGACCCTCTACGACGGCTTCGACCTGCTCAGCCCGACCACGTCGGTCTCGATGACGATCAACGGGCCCGCGCCGACGGTGCTGGCGTTCTTCCTCAACACCGTGCTCGACCAGGCCCGCGATGCCGGGGTCGACGACGCGACCGCACTGGCATCGGTGCGTGGGACGGTGCAGGCCGACATCCTCAAGGAGGACCAGGGCCAGAACACCTGCCTGTTCTCGACCGAGTTCTCGCTGCGGATGATGGCCGACATCCAGGAGTGGTTCATCGAGCAGTCCGTGCGCAACTTCTACTCGGTGAGCATCTCCGGCTACCACATCGCCGAGGCCGGGGCGAACCCGATCAGCCAGCTCGCCTTCACCCTGGCCAACGGCTTCACCTACGTCGAGGCCTACCTCGCGCGCGGCATGGACATCGACGACTTCGCACCCAACCTGTCGTTCTTCTTCTCCAACGGCATGGACCCGGAGTACTCCGTGATCGGCCGCGTCGCGCGACGGATCTGGGCGGTCGCGATGCGCGACAAGTACGGCGCGAACGAGCGCAGCCAGAAGCTGAAGTACCACGTGCAGACCTCCGGGCGGTCCCTGCACGCGCAGGAGATGGACTTCAACGACATCCGCACCACCCTCCAGGCGCTGATCGCGATCTACGACAACGCCAACTCGCTGCACACCAACGCCTACGACGAGGCCGTCACGACCCCGGGTGCCGAGTCCGTGCGCCGGGCGCTGGCGATCCAGCTGATCATCAACCGCGAGTGGGGCCTGGCGATGAACGAGAACCCGCTCCAGGGCTCGTTCGTCATCGACCAGCTCACCGACCTCGTCGAGGAGGCCGTGCTGGCCGAGTTCGACCGGATCAACGAGCGTGGCGGTGTGCTCGGGGCGATGGAGACCGGCTACCAGCGCGGACGGATCCAGGACGAGTCGATGCTCTACGAGCACCGCAAGCACGACGGGTCGCTGCCGATCGTCGGGGTCAACACGTTCCTGGCGCCGACCTCGGAGGACGCCACCCCGCAGCACGTCGAGCTCGCCCGGGCGACCGAGGAGGAGAAGAAGTCGCAGCTCGACGGGGTGACCAGCTTCCGCGAGACCCACCGCACCGAGGCCGACGCGGCGCTGGCGCGGCTCAAGGAGACCGCGATGGGCGACGGCAACGTGTTCGCGGTCCTGATGGACGCGGCTC
This sequence comes from uncultured Actinomycetota bacterium, assembly GCA_963740745.1. Lineage (GTDB taxonomy): Bacteria > Actinomycetota > Actinomycetes > Propionibacteriales > Nocardioidaceae > Nocardioides. Next base: position 171,302 of record CAVUFK010000001.1, on the reverse strand, counting down.
GGGTCTGCTCGCTCGGACAGGTCACCGAGGCGTTCTTCGAGGTCGGTGGGCAGTACCGACGCAACGTGTGAGCACCGGCGCCGCTCGCGGTAGCAGGGCAGCTCGCGCTTGAGTCGACCTTCGGCGCCACGGCGCGGGAGTAGACCGACCGGTGGGCACGCGTGGAGATCTCCGCGGATCGGTGTCGCCGGGTGGCACCGATCCGCGGAGCTGTCACACCGCTCGACCCGTGACCGGTGCCGTTCGACCGCCAGTCGTGGTCAGTGCGCGGTGGCGCGGGAGGGCAGCGCGCTCGTGATGGCCACCAGGACCGCACCGAGCACAGCTCCGAGCAGGGCGGAGGCGGCGGTGTTGACCAACCAGGCCAGCACCCCGCCGACGCCGGCGACCGCGTCGTGCACGGCCTCCTCGACGTGGTGGACGGCGTCGTACGGCGCGTGCAGGCCGAGCTCGTCGAGCCCGACCAGCTCGATGTGGCCGCCGACCCAGAGCATCGCGGCGGTGCCGACGACGGTGAGGACCGAGAGCACCTTCGGCATCGCGGCGACCAGCCCGGCGCCGAGGCGCCCCACCCCGCTCTGCGCGCCCGAGCGCTCGACCAGGGCGAGGCCGAGGTCGTCCATCTTCACGATGATCGCGACCGCGCCGTAGACGACGACGGTGATGAACAGCGCGACCACGACCAGGATCAGCAAGCGCGCCACGAAGGTCTCGGCCGCGATCTCGTTCAGTGCGATCACCATGATCTCGGCCGAGAGGATCAGGTCGGTGCGCACCGCGCCCTTGACGACCTCGTCCTCGGACTTGCCACCGGTGCCCGCGTCCTCGCCGCCACCGTCACCGTCGCCGTGGCCGTGCCCACCGCTGCGTCGGGCCTGCAGCGCGTGCCAGACCTTCTCGGCGCCCTCGTAGCACAGGTAGGCGCCACCGAGCATCAGGATCGGGGTCAGCAGCCATGGCAGGAGCTCGCTGAGCAGGAGCGCGACCGGCAGGATGAAGAGCAGCTTGTTGCGGATCGAGCCGATCGCGATCCGCTTGATGATCGGCACCTCGCGCTGCGCGGCGAGGCCACGGACGTACTGCGGGGTGACCGCGGCGTCGTCGACCACGACGCCGGCCGCCTTGGCCGAGGCTCGGGCCGCGGCCGCCCCGACGTCGTCGACCGACGCGGCGGCCAGACGCGAGAGCGCGGCGACGTCGTCGAGCAGGCCGAAGAGCCCGGCGCTCATCGCGCGGCCCGGGTCGTACGTCGGGCGGGCGGCGGTGGGCGCGGGGTGGTGGCTCGGGACCGGGTCACGAGGACATCATGACGGACGGGACGTTCTGCGGCCCTATAGTGAACAGGCCCCGAGCGATGACTCGGTCGAGATTCAGGAGCTGTGAGTGAGCGACGCGTCCCCGCACCACCCGTCCCTGCCCGCCCCGTCCGCGAGGGCCGTCGAGCTGCACGAGCGGATGGTGGCGTTCATGCGCGACCACGTGCTCCCGGCCGAGGCGACCTACGAGGAGCAGCGCGTCGCGGCGGGCCCGGAGAGCCACGACGTACCGCCGGTGATCGAGGAGCTGAAGCAGGCCGCCCGGGCCGAGGAGCTGTGGAACCTGTTCCTCCCCTCCGCCTCCGGGCTGAGCCAGCTGGAGTACGCACCGATCGCCGAGCTCTCCGGCTGGAGCCTCGAGCTGGCGCCCGAGGCGATCAACTGCGCGGCGCCCGACACCGGCAACATGGAGCTGCTGCACCTGCTCGGCACGCCCGAGCAGCAGCAGCGCTGGCTCGAGCCGCTGCTCGCCGGCGAGATCCGCTCGGCGTTCTCGATGACCGAGCCGCGGGTGGCGAGCTCGGACGCGACGAACATCGAGACCGAGATCCGCCGCGACGGCGACGAGTACGTCGTCAACGGGCGCAAGTGGTGGAGCAGCGGCGCGATGGACCCGCGCTGCCAGGTCCTGATCGTGATGGGCAAGACCGACCCCGAGGCCGCGACGCACCGCCAGCAGTCGATGGTGATCGTGCCGCGCGAGACCCCCGGCGTGAGGATGGTGCGCGACCTGCCGGTCTTCGGCCGCCACGACCAGCACGGGCACGCCGAGGTCGTCTACGACGACGTCCGGGTGCCGGTGAGCAACGTGATCGGCGAGGAGGGCGGCGGGTTCGCCGCCGCGCAGGCCCGCCTCGGCCCCGGCCGCATCCACCACTGCATGCGCGCGCTCGGCGCGGCCGAGCGCGCGCTCGCGCTGCTCGTGGCCCGCGCCCAGGAGCGGGTCGCCTTCGGGCAGCCGCTGGCCGAGCAGGGCGTCGTACGTCAAGAGATCGCCGAGTCGCGCATCGAGATCGATCAGGCCCGGCTGCTGTGCCACCGGGCCTGTGCGGTGATCGACGCCGAGGGCAACAAGGCGGCCAAGGACCTCGTCGCGATGGCCAAGGTCGCCGTGCCGCGGACCGCGACCCGGGTGATCGACCGGGCGATCCAGGTCCACGGCGGGGCCGGGATGACCGACGACACGCCGCTGGCCGCGATGTACGGCTGGCACCGCGCGATGCGGCTCTTCGACGGTCCGGACGAGGTGCACGTGCGCTCGATCGCGCGCAGCGAGCTCGGGCGTGAGCCGGTGCTCCCGCCGAGGCCGACCCACCCGGTCGAGCCGGCCTCGATCGGGGTGAACGCGTGAGCGCGGGCGGGCAGGACGGCCGCTCCCTGGCCGGTCGGACGGTGCTGATGTCGGGCGGCAGCCGGGGTATCGGCCTGGCCATCGCGCTGCGCGCCGCGCGCGACGGCGCCAACGTGGTGCTGATGGCCAAGACCGACCAGCCGCACCCCAAGCTCGAGGGCACCGTGCACACCGCGGCCGCCGAGATCGAGGGCGCCGGTGGTCAGGCGCTGGCCGTCGTGGGCGACGTGCGCAAGGACGAGGACGTGGAGGGCGCGGTCGCCGCCGCCGTCGAGCGGTTCGGCGGGATCGACGTGGTGGTCAACAACGCCAGCGCGATCGACCTCACCGGCACCCGCGAGATCAGCATGAAGAAGTACGACCTGATGGCCGACATCAACGTGCGCGGGACCTTCCTGCTCTCCAAGTCGGCGATCGGCCACCTCGAGCGCAGCGACCAGGCGCACATCCTCACGCTCTCACCGCCGCTGGACCTGCGCCCCGAGTGGGCGGGGGCCAACCTGGCCTACCTGATGGCCAAGTACGGGATGAGCCTGACCACGCTCGGCCTCGCCGAGGAGCTGCGCGAGGCCGGCATCGGCGTGAACTCGCTGTGGCCGCGCACCCTGGTCGCGACCGCCGCGGTGCAGAACCTGCTCGGCGGCGACGAGGCGATGGCGGGCTCGCGGACGCCGGCGATCGTGGCCGACGCGGCGTACGCCGTGCTGACCCGCGACCCGCGCACCTGCACCGGCAACTTCTTCATCGACGACGAGGTGCTCGCCGAGGACGGCGTCACCGACCTCGACGCCTACCGCAGCGTGCCCGGCGACGGCCCGCTCCAGCCCGACCTGTTCACCGACCCGCTGGGGTAGTCGGCCCGTCGGCGGGGTGGGACGGGGCGGCGTACGCCCGAGCTTGTCGGCCAGTTCTCGAGCCTGTCGCCCTTTGCAAACGGCGACAGGCTCGGGAGTACCCGGCCGGCCGGGTACTCCCGAGGCCGGTGTGACGGGTGGGACCCGGCGCCGGCTCAGTCCCGCAGCTCGCGCCGCAGGATCTTGCCGGTGACCGTCTTGGGCAGCTCGTCGATGACCACGACCTCGCGGGGGTACTTGTAGGCCGCCATCCGCTCCTTGCAGTGCGCGATCAGCTCCTCGGGGGTGGCCGAGGCGCCGGTGTGGAGGCTGACGAAGGCCTTGACCGTCTCGCCGCGCCGCTCGTCCGGCACGCCGACCACGGCGGACTCGCGCACGGCCTCGTGCTCGGCGAGCACGTCCTCGACCTCACGGGGCCAGACCTTGTAGCCCGAGGCGTTGATCATGTCCTTCTTGCGGTCGACGATGAAGATCCAGCCCTCGGGGCTCATGAACCCGACGTCGCCGCTCTTCAGCGCCCCGCCCGGCAGGTTGGCCGCGGTCTCATCGGGCTTGCCCCAGTAGCCGGCGACGACCTGCGGACCGTCGGCGACGATCTCGCCGATCTCGCCCAGCGCCACGTCCTGGCCCTGCTCGTCCTGGATCCGCACGATCGTGCTCGGCACCGGCGCCCCGACCGAGAGCGCGCCCGAGGTCGGGTCGACCGGGGACGCGCTGCCGAAGGGCGTCAGCGTCATCGGGCTCGTCGTCTCGGTCAGGCCGTAGGCGTTGTGCACCTGCCGGCCGGTCCGGGCCTTGAACGTCTTCTCCGCCGTCGGCGAGATCGCCGCGCCCCCGGAGTAGACGCTGGTCAGCGAGCTGAAGTGGTCCTCGGTGCAGTCGGGGTGGTTGAGCAGCGCGTTGAACGCGGTGATCGCCGCGATCGTGTAGGTCGGACGGTGCTCGAGCATCGCGTCGAGCACGACCCCCGGCTCGAAGCGGTAGGCCAGCACCAGCGTCGTGGGCGCCGCGAAGCTGATCGCGATGTGGCCGATCAGCCCGGTGATGTGGAAGAGCGGCGCGACGCCGAGCACCGAGCCGCCGGGGCCGAACCGGGCGCAGTCGCGGTAGACCTGCGCGGTGAAGACCACGTTGCCGTGGGTGTTCATCGCGCCCTTCGGTACGCCGGTCGTGCCCGAGGTGTAGGTCAGGAACGCCACGTCGTCGGCGGTGAGGTCCACCTCCGGCGGCACCTCCCCGCGGTGGCTCTCGATCAGCTCGACCAGGTCGGTCGTGCCCTCGTGGCGGGCCCGGGCGACGCCGGCGAAGAGCCGCTCGTCGTCGCGGGTCTGGCCGTCGAGCTCGCTGGTGGTCAGGACCAGCTCGACCGCGGTCGAGGGCACGACCTCGCGGGCCACCTCGTCGTAGAGCGCCTCGAGCGAGACCAGCACCTTCGCCCCCGAGTCGCCGAGCAGGTAGGACAGCTCGCGCACCCGGCTCATCGGGTTGATCGAGACCATCACCCCGCCGGCCTTCCAGGCCGCGACCATGCAGACCACGAACGCCGGCACGTTCTGCAGGTAGACCGCGAGCCGGTCGCCCCGCTCGAATCCTCGCGCGAGCAGCGCACAGGCCAGGGCGTCGGACTGCTCCTCGAGCTCACCGCGGGTCAGCGCGCCGTCGAAGTAGCGGATCGCCACCCCGTCGCGCCCGTCGGGGTCGGCCGCGATCGCGGCGCGGTACATCGCCAGCGCGTGCGGGTGCTCGAGCGAGAGCTGCTCGGGCTGCTCGCCGTACAGCGCCAGCCAGGGGCGCTCGTCGTAGACGCTCACCCGCCCGCCTACTTGAGGACGATCGGGTTGACCGGGGCGCCGCTGCCCTGGGCGACCTTGATCGGGGCCGCGGTGTAGCAGAACTCGTAGGTGCCGTCCTCGGCGCAGTCGGCCGCGAGCTCCTCGAGGTCGACGATCTCGGTGAACGTGACACCGAGGTTGCGCATCAGCGCGTTGTGCAGGGTCAGCGCGACGCCGGTGTTCGGGTCGAAGGTGACCTCGTTGGCGATCGTGTCGGTGACCAGGTTGGGGATCTCCATGTCGGCGAACCACTGCACCAGCTCGGGGCTGTAGACCAGGCCGGGCTCGCAGAACCCCTCGTAGAAGGCGTCACCGAGCTCGAAGAAGCGCTGGAGGTAGTTGGTGCGGATCACCAGGATGTCGCGCTTGCGCAGCTCGACGCCCTGCGACTCCGCGCACGCGACCAGGTCCTCGTGGGTGAAGGTCTCGGCCGACTCCAGGTAGACCTTGTCGCGGAACCTCGCCATGTCCAGCAGCACGCCGCGACCCACGACGCCCTTCTCCGCGATCGGCTGGACGCTGGCCTTGTCCATGCCGCCCACCGAGGTGCGGGCGTCGTAGCCGTTGTACATCTGCCCGTCGAACCACACGTGGCCCAGCGCGTCGTACTGCGTGGAGCCTTGGAGGAAGGCGTTGATCATGTCGTCGGCGTAGTGCAGGCCGCCGGGGAAGGCGGGCGCGTCGTCGGCGTCCCAGGTCGCCTCGTCCATGATCTGGGTGCGCACGGCCGGCTTGCGTCCGGGCCACACCGGGTCACCCTTCGGGTCGCCGATCAGTCGCTGGATGCAGAACGTCTTGCCCTGGCGGACCAGCCCGACCGCGGCGAGCACCTGCTCGGGGCCGAGGTAGTTCAGACCACCCACCTCGTCGTCCTCTCCCCACTTGCCCCAGTTCGAGGGGGCGTCCTTGAGCAGGTCGACGAGGTCGGGAGCGGCGTCGTTCATGGGTCCTCCAGTGCGGTGGGCCGAGCGAGCGAGCGCGCGCTCGGTTCAGTGGTGACGGCAGTCACACTCTTTCGACTGCTCAGCGTCGCGTCAAGAGGCCCGCGTCGTACGTCGGCGAACCCTCCGGTCGGTCAGATATCTTGAACTCGTGCTCACGCCTCCCGACGTCCGTGCCGACGTCCCGGCACCCTCGGAGCACCGCCTGCGGCTGGGCGCGACGGTGCGCGGCGTACGACGCGAGCACGCGATGACCCTGCGCCAGCTCGCCGCCCGGGTCGGGGTCAGCGCCGCCACGCTGAGCGGCATCGAGAACGGCCGGACCGGGGTCTCGACCGAGCGGCTCGACGAGCTGGCGCACGCCCTGGGGGTCGCGACCAGCCGACTCCTCGACGGGCCGGGCGATGCCTCGGGGGCGACGGCACCTGCCGCGCGCGGGTCCTCGCCGGCGAGCATCGAGCTCGACTGGCGCAGCTACGCGCCGCTCGACCTCGACCCCGCGCTGACCGGTGCGCTGTCCTCGTTCGTGGAGTACGGCTACCACGGGGCGACGATGCGGATCGTGGCCGAGCGCGCGGCGCTCTCGGTGCCCGGGCTCTACCACCACTACGCGAGCAAGCAGGAGATGCTGGTCGCGCTGCTCGACCTGACGATGCATGACCTGCAGGCGCGGACCGCGGCGGCGCTGGCCGAGGCCGACGCGGCCGGACACGGGCCCGAGCGGAGGCTGGCCCTCGTGGTGGAGTGCCTGGCCCTGTTCCACACCCACCGCCGCGAGCTCGGCTTCATCGGCGCCTCGGAGATGCGCAGCCTCGAGCCCACGGCCCGCGAGCGGGTGACGGCGATGCGGGTCGCCGAGCAGCGCGTCGTCGACGCCGAGGTCGAGGCCGGCGTACGCGCCGGGGTGTTCGCCACCCGGATGCCGCACCAGGCGGCGCGGGCGGTGTCCACGATGTGCACCTCGCTCGCGCAGTGGTTCCGCGCGGACGGCCCACACACCGCCGAGGAGGTCGCCGCGCAGTACGTCGAGCTCACCCTCGACCTCGTCGGCTGCGACCGGGAGTGGGCCGGCAGGGCTCCGGCGGCAGGCTGAGCGCGGCCTCTGCTTGTCGGCCGGTTCCGAAGGTTGTCGGCGTTTGCACAGGGCGACAACCTCGGGAGTACCCGGCCGGCCGGGTGTTCCTGGGACAGGTGGGACGTCCCGGGCGCCCATCGGGTAGAACGGCCCCGTGACACCGAGCACCGAGCAGCTGCTGAGCCTGCCCACCCTGAGCGACCAGCGGGTCCCCGAGGACCACATCGACCAGAACGGGCACATGAACATCGCCCACTACTTCCGGGAGGGGTCGATCGGCGCCTGGCGGCTGGTGGTCGACCGGGTCACGGGGGAGGACTACATCGACCGGCGCGGGCTGTCGTTCTTCACCGTCGAGCACCGCATCGCCTACCTCGGCGAGCTGCGGGCCGGTGACCGCTACTCCGTGCACGCCACCGTCGTAGGTCGCACCGACAAGGCCGTGCACGCGATCGCCTTCGTGGTCGACCGCGAGCACGAGCGGGTCGCGTGCCGCATGGAGCTGATCTACGTCCACGTCGACATGGAGCACCGCCGCGCGACGCCGATCCCCGACGACGTCGCCGCCAGCCTCGACGAGCTCGCCGCCGAGCACCCGTGGGTCACCGAGGTCGCCACCGGCCTGTCGCTGCGCCGCTGACCTCGCGGGCTCAGCCGTAGGCGGGGGCGAACGGGAGCGCGGTCACCGCCGCGGCGACGTCCACCACGATGAACCCGACGCACACCACCAGGCTCACGGCGCTCATGACGGCGCTCATGACGGCGGCAGCGGCTCCTCGCACCGCTCGGTCGGACCTCGGCGGCGTAGCGTCTCGGCCGTGAGCACCCCGCCGGCCGAACGCGTCGTGTCCCTCGTGCCCTCGATCACCGAGGCGCTGGCCTCGGTCTCGCGCGCACGACTGGTCGGGGCGACGGACTGGTGCACCCACCCCGCCGACCTCGACGTACGCCGCGTGCGCGGCACCAAGAACCCCGACCTCGCCGCGATCCGCGACCTCCGCCCCGACCTCGTGATCGCCAACAAGGAGGAGAACCGCGAGCTCGACGTACGCCGGCTGCGCGAGGCCGGCGTACGGGTGCACGTCACCGACATCGCCACCGTGCCCGGTGCGGTCGAGACGTTCGAGGAGCTCTTCGACGACGTCCTCGGCTGGGAGCGGCCGACCTGGCTCGAGCCGGTCCGCAGCCGCTGGTGCCGACCGGCGCCCGTCCCGACCACCCGGGTCGGGGTCGCGATCTGGCGCGACCCCTGGATGGTCGTCGGTGGCGACACCTTCACCTCCGACCTGGCCGCCCGGCTCGGGTGGGCCAACGCCTTCGGCGAGCGCGCGCGCTACCCGGGCGTGGAGCTCACCGAGATCGACGACCCCGACCGCGTCGACCTCGTGCTGCTGCCCGACGAGCCCTACGTCTTCACCGTCGACGACGGCCCCGAGGCGTTCACCCGGGTCCCGACCCGGCTGGTCAGCGGAAGGCTGCTGACCTGGTACGGGCCGTCCCTGCTCGACGCCGCCAGGCTCCGGGAGCCGGGCTGACGCGAGCCGGCCCGAGGTGAGTCACCGGACCCACCTCTCAGCTCAGACGTCGTCGGTCGGGGCCGGGGCGTGCGGGTCCCCGCCGACCCGGACTCCCTGCTCGGACCCGACCAGGGAGCGGCGGAACGCCTCCTCGATCGGCACGAAGCGGTGGCCGGGCTCGGCGAGGTCGCGGCGTACGGCGTCCTCGGTGCAGACCATGTCCTCGCCCAGGCTCTCCACGAGGGCGGTGACCGTGGTGCGGGGCATGTCGCTGATCCGGGCACAGGCCCGCCCGACCAGCGAGCTGGGCACGAACGGCACCACGACCCGCACCCGTCGCAGGCCGTCGACGCGCGCAAAGAGCGCGAGCAGCTCGGGGTAGGTGAGCACCTCGTCGCCGCCCACGTCGTAGTGACGGTCGCGGACCGGTCCGCGCAGGGCGCGGACGAGCAGGTGCACCACGTCGTCGATCGAGACCGGTTGGAGTCGACGGCGCATCCACGCCGGGACCGGGGTCACCAGCGGGATCCGCCGGCTCAGGCGTCGCAGCAGCTCGAAGGACGTGGACCCCGCCCCGATCACCATCGCCGCGCGCAGCACCGTGGCCGGCACCGCGGAGTCCAGGAAGACCTGCTCGACCTGCAGCCGCGACCGCAGGTGGTCGGTCAGCTCGGCGTCGGGGACGAGCCCGGAGAGGTAGACGAGCTGCTCGACCCCGGCTCGCTCGCAGGCACGGGCCATCCTCTCGGCGGCCTCGCGGTCCTTGGCGACGAAGTCGTCGGAGGCCATCGAGTGCACGAGGTAGACGACGGCGTCGACGCCCTCGACCGCGGAGGCGACGAGGTCGTCGTCCTCGATGTCCAGCTCGCGGCACGTGACGTCGTCGGACCACGGATAGTCCTCGAGGCTCTTGGCGCTGCGGGTCGCGGCGAGCACGTCGTGGCCCGCGTCGAGCAGGGCGGGCACGAGCCGCGAGCCGACGTAGCCGGTCGCTCCGGTCACGAGGACCCGCTGGCGCCGTGACGTGCCGGCATCGTCCTGGGTGGTCATCGTCGTCCTCTCACAGGTGGGGGCGGGGGAATCGGACCCGCGGACCCCAACCTAGGAACCCGCTCGCTCACCCCGCGGACGCGGGCTCACCCTTGGTGCGCCCGACTCTACGAGGTGAGCTCGGCGTCCAGATCGATCAGCGCCTGCTCGACGACCTCGGTCAACGAGGGGTGGATCCAGTACTGCTTGCGGGCCAGGCCCGCGACCGGCTGGTCGAAGGCGAGCGCCTGGACGAAGGTCTGCACCAGGATCGAGGCCTGCGGCCCGATCAGGTGCGCCCCGACCAGACGACCGGTGGCCCGGTCGCCGAGCACCTTGACGAAGTGACCGGTGTCGTCCTGGCGCAGGGCCCACCCGTGGGCGGTGGCGGCGTACTCCTTGGTGGCGACGGCGAGGTCGATCCCCTGCTCGCGCGCCTGCGCCTCGGTCAGCCCGACCGAGGCGATCTGCGGGGAGGTGAAGACCGCGCTCGGCACGTGCTCGTGGTCGGAGACCATCAGGTCGTGGGGGTGACGCAGGTTGTGCTGGACCACGCGCGCGTCCTGGTTGGCGACGTGCTTGAGCGACTGCTCGCTCGAGGCGTCACCGAGTGCGAAGACCCCCTCGGCGCTGGCGCGCTGGTGCCGGTCGACGACCACCAGGCCGGTCGCGTCGTCGACGGCGACGCCGGCCGCCCCGAGGTCGAGACGGTCGTTGTTGGGCACCCGCCCGACGGCCACCAGGACGACGTCGACCTCGGCGGTGCTGCCGTCGGCCAGGTGGAGCAGGGCGGCCCCGTCGGCGGTGCGCTCGACCTTCTCCAGGTCGGCCTCCAACCGGACGTCCCAGCGCTTGCGGGCCTCACCGGTGAAGAGGGCGGCGACGTCGGCGTCGTGGTTCGAGACCAACGTGTCCGCACCGTCGACCTGGACGACCGCGCTGCCCAGGGAGGAGAAGACGTGCGCCAGCTCGGCGCCGACGTAGCCGCCGCCGATGATCCCGAGTCGAGCGGGGAAGGTCTCGACGCGCATGATCGTGTCGCTGGTGTGCCAGGTGACGTCGTCGAGGCCGGGGATCTCCGGCACGACCGGGCGGCTGCCGGTGGCGATCACGACCCGGTCGGCGGTGACCTCGACGACCTCGCCGGGGCTCTGGTCGTCGACCTCGCCGTTGAGCTCGACGCGCAGCGCGCGGGGCCCGGTGAAGACGGCCGTGCCCTCCAGGACGGTGACGTTGTCCAGGCTCTCGCGGTAGTCCAGGCCACCCTGCGAGTGCTCGTCGGTGATCGCGAAGATCCGGTCGCGCAGGCCGGGCCAGTCGACCTCGTCGAACCTGGTGTGCACGTCGAACCCAGGGCCTGCCCGAGCGGTGTCCGCGACGTCGGCGGCCGCGACGAACATCTTCGAGGGGATGCAGCCCCGGTTCAGGCAGGTGCCACCGAAACGACCCTGCTCGACGATCGCCACCGACCAGTCCTCGAAGGAGCTGTCCACGATCGTGTTGCCCGACCCTGCCCCCAGGATCACCAGGTCGTAGTGCGTCATGACCCCAACGTAGGGGACGCCCACGACACCCCTCAGGCGAGGCTCGTCGAGCTCGTCGGGTCGATCAGGACCTTGGCGTGCGCGCCGGAGGCGTCGGCGAGGGCGTCGAAGGCGCCGGCCACGCCCTCCAGGCCGACCGTGCCCGTGACCATCGCCGAGGCGTCGAGACGGCCCTCGGCGAGCTGGTGCAGCGCGTCGCGGAACTCCAGCGGCGTGTAGCCGAGCACGAACCGCAGGTCGAGCTCCTTGTTGAGCGCCATCGAGGGTCGGACCCGGTCGGCCCCCATGCAGACCCCGACCACGACGACGCGGGTGGCCAGCGGCGCGGCGGAGATCACCGACTCCAGCATCCCCGGGACGCCGACGCACTCGAAGACCACGGGCCGCTTCAGGTCCGTCGCCCCGGCCCGCTCCGCGGCGCGGTAGACGTGCGACCAGCCGGGCACCCGGCGCAGCCGACCCATCGCATCGACGGCCCGGTCGAGCAGCTGGGGCGCGGTCGTCAACCAGCCCCGGTCGCCGGCCGCCTCGTAGGGCGACGCCTCACCGGGGTCGAGGGCCACGTCGGCCCCGCACCGCGCGGCCAGCGTGCGGCGCGACGCCGAGGGGTCGCTGGCCACGACGGTCGCCACGCCCCTGGCCTTGAGGTGGCAGATCACGGCGAGCCCGACCGGGCCGCAGCCGAGCACGATCGCGACATCGCGCCGCCCGACCTCGCCCCGGCGCACGGCATGCAGCGCGACCGCCATCGGCTCGGTCAGCACCGCCACCTCGGGCGCGAGGCCGTTCGGCACCGGGAAGCTCAACGAGGCCTGGGCCAGCACCTGCTCGGCGTACGCCCCCGGCGCCTGCGGGGAGAGCCCGAGCGGGTGGGTTGCTCCCCCACGGCGCAGGATGGGCATCGAGACCACCGGCGTCCCGACGGCGAGCTCCCGACCCACCCCACGGCCCCGCTCGACGACCTCGCCGCAGAGCTCGTGACCGAGCACGACCGGGGTCGAGGCGCGCATGAAGTCGGGGTAGTCGAGCTCGTCGAGGACCTCGGCGAGCTCGTCGGCGTGGTGGCGGGCGTGCAGGTCCGAGCCGCAGATCCCGCAGCGCCGTACGTCGAGCAGCACCTGGCCCGACTCGGGCCCGGGCGTCGGCAGGTCGACCACGGACAGCTCGCCCTGCCGGCAGCTGACCGCTCTCACCGGACCGCCCTCATCGCACAGGCCGGTCGTCGACCACGCGGCGCATCTTGCCCACCGAGCGCTCGATGCCCTCGGGGTCGAGCACCTCGACCCCGATGCTGACGCCGATCGAGGCCTTCACCAGCCCGACCAGCCGCTCCCCCGCCCGCGCGGCGACCCCCGCCTCGGCGTCGGGCCGGCGCTCGACGCGCACCGTCAGCTCGTCGAGCCGCCCGGAACGGCTCAGCACGCACTGGAAGTGCGGCGAGAGCTCGGGCAGCCCGAGCAGCAGCTCCTCGACCTGGGTGGGGAAGAGGTTCACCCCGCGCAGGATGATCATGTCGTCGGTGCGTCCGGTCACCTTCTCCATGCGCCGCATCGTGCGCGCGGTGCCCGGCAGCAGCCGGGTGAGGTCGCGGGTGCGGTAGCGCAGCACCGGCATCGCCTCCTTGGTCAGCGAGGTCAGCACCAGCTCCCCGACCTCGCCGTCGGGCAGCACCTCCCCGCTCACGGGGTCGATCACCTCGGGGTAGAAGTGGTCCTCCCACACGTGCAGCCCGTCCTGGGTCTCCACGCACTCCTGGGCCACCCCCGGGCCGATCACCTCCGAGAGCCCGTAGATGTCGACCGCGGCGATGTCGAGGGTCTCCTCCATCTCACGGCGCATCGAGTCGGTCCACGGCTCGGCGCCGAAGATCCCGATCTCCAGCGAGGTCGAGCGCGGGTCGACGCCCTGGCGACGCATCTCGTCGACGATCGCGAGCATGTAGGACGGCGTCACCATGATCACGCGCGGCTCGAAGTCGACGATCAGACGCACCTGACGCTCGGTCATGCCGCCGCTGACCGGCACCACGGTGCAGCCGAGTCGCTCCGCGCCCCCGTGCGCGCCGAGACCGCCGGTGAACAGCCCGTAGCCGTAGGCGTTGTGCAGCAGGTCGCCGCGCCGTCCGCCCGCGGCGTGGATGCTGCGGGCCATCACCGTCGACCAGACCTCGAGGTCGGCGGTGGTGTAGCCGACCACGGTGGGACGGCCCGTGGTGCCGGACGAGGCGTGCACCCGGGCGACCTGCTCACGCGGCACGGCGAACATGCCGAACGGGTAGTTCTCGCGCAGGTCCGCCTTGGTCGTGAACGGCAGCCGGGCGAGGTCGTCCAGCGTGCGCACGTCATCCGGGTGCACCTCGAGCGCGTCGAGCGCCGCGCGGTAGTGCGGGACGTGGTCGTAGGCGTGGGCCACGCTCCACCGCAGCCGCTCGAGCTGGAGGTCCCTGAGCTCGTCGATCGACGCGGTCTCGATGGGGTCGAGCCCGGGGTGAGTCGTGTCCCGCGTGCTGTCCGTCACCGCGCCAGTCCAGCAGACGCCGTCCACGTCGCGCCAGGACTACTCGGGCGGGCCGCTGAGCCGGGGGTCGAGCAGCTGCGCGGCCAGGAGCGTGGCCGAGGCCTCGCCGTCGCCGCTCGCGCCGTCCTGGGTCTCCTCGGCCGGGGCGCCGGCCATCGACACCACGGCGGCGGCGATGTCGCGCAGCTTGACGTTGTTGTCCTGCGAGACCCGCTTGAGCAGCGCGAACGCGCGGGCGGCGTCGACGTCGAACCGCATCATCAGCATGCCCTGGGCCTGGTCGATCACCGGGTGGCTCTCGAGGGCGCGGCGCAGGTCCGCGACCTCGGCCCTGAGGGCGTCGATCTCAGGAGGGGAGGCTCCGTCGGAGGCGGGCGCTGGGCGGACGTCGGTCATCGGGTCCTCGCGGCAGACTCGGTGCGCATCCTGCGCTCCGGCTGACTGTCCAACCGACACGCTGAGCCTATCCTCACCGCGTCCCCTCGCGGGCATCCGGCTCCCGACCCCGACCGGGCGACCGGTCCGGGAGGAGATCGGAGCCCCGGCTGTCGGTCCAACCGGGGCTCCTCGGCGGCGTCGGCAGTCGACTGCCGGGCCCTCGTGCCCTCCAGCCTGCACCACGCGGGGGCCCGGGCACCATGAACCTGCGGCATCGTTGACGACATCGACCGTCACCTGAGGTCCCCGCAGCCGGGGTGCGGCCGCGCGATAGCCGTACGTCGGGAGCGCAGGACCGTCGAACGGCCCCGGACGTGGTTCCCCCGATCCGACGACGGTACTCCGGACCCGGTCCCGGCGACACCCGTGCGTCCTGCCAGGCTGGCGCCGTGAGCGAGACGACGCAGGACGCGGTGCACGAGGGCCTGGCGGCGGTGCGCTCGGGCGACGTACGCCTGGTCGTCGTCGACATGGACGGCACCCTGCTCGACGCCGACGGCGAGATCCCCGCAGGACTGTGGCCGGCGCTCGAGCGGCTCCAGGCGGCGGGCGTGGTGTTCGCCCCCGCGAGCGGGCGCCAGTACGCGACGCTGCTCGCGATGTTCGAACGGGCCCGCAGGGGCATGGTGTTCATCGCCGAGAACGGCAGCTACGTCGTGCGCGACGACGTCGAGCTCAGCTCGACGACCCTACCGATCGCCCTGGTGCGCGAGGTGGTGACGCGGATGCGCGACCTGTCCGAGGACGGAGAGGACCTCGGGGTCGTCGTCTGCGGCAAGGACGCGGCCTACGTCGAGCGCCACGACCGGGCGTTCGTCGACCAGGTCGATCCCTACTACGCCAGCCTGGTGGAGGTCGACGACCTGCTCGAGCCCGGCCCGGGCGTCCTCGATGCGGTGATCAAGGTGGCCGTCTTCGCCTTCGAGGGTCCCGAGCGCCGCGTCGAGCCGGCCCTCGCGCCGCTGCGCCCGAGGCAGCAGGTGGTGGTCTCGGGCAACCACTGGCTCGACGTGATGGACGCCGACGTGCACAAGGGCGTCGCCGTGCGCCGTCTCCAGGAGTCGCTGGGCGTCGGGCCCGACCAGACCGTCGCGCTCGGCGACTACCTCAACGACCTCGAGATGCTGGACGCGGCCGGGCTGTCGTTCGCGATGGCCAACGCCCACCCCGACGTGCTGGCGTGCGCCGTCCACCGGGCGCCGGCCAACACCGAGCACGGCGTGCTGCAGGTCCTCGAGGCGATCCTCGACGGCACCGGAGGGTCCGCCTGAGACGTCGCCGCACCGCTCAGGAGCGGGACCGCAGCCGCTCCACGGCCGACGTCGCGTGGAAGACGACCAGGGCCGCGACGGTGCCGAGGGCGATCCCGGTGACCGTGACGTCGCCGGCGCTGATCGTCAGGTCGCCGATCCCGACCACCAGGGCGACCGCGGCGGTGAGCTGGTTGACCGGTCGGGAGAAGTCGACGCGGTTGTCGATCCAGATCTTGACCCCGATCACCCCGATCAGTCCGTAGAGGGCCACGGTCACGCCGCCGAGCACGCCCGCCGGGATCGTGTTGACCAGCGCGCCGAACTTGGGCGAGAGGCTGAGCAGCACGGCGACGACGCCCGCGACCCAGTAGGCGGCGGTGGAGTAGACCCGGGTGGCGGCCATGACGCCGATGTTCTCGCCGTACGTCGTCGTGCCCGATCCGCCCCCGATCCCGGCGAGGGTGGTGGCCAGGCCGTCGGCGAGCAGGGCCCGGCCGGTCAGCTCGTTGAGCGAGTCGTCGCCGGTCAGGTGGGCGACGGTGCGCACGTGGCCGACGTTCTCCGCGACGAGGACCAGCACGACCGGCACGAAGGCCGGCAGCACCGCGAGGCTGACCTGCGGGGCGAAGAAGTCGGGCAGCCCGACCCAGGCCGCCTCCCGCACCGAGGTCAGGTCCACCGCACCCGTCGCCGCGGCCACGACGTACCCGACCGCGACCCCGATCAGGACCGAGAGCCGAGCGGCGAGACCGCGCAGCCCGACCGCGACGAGCAGCAGGACCACCAGCGTGACCAGGGCGGTCAGGGGGGCCTGCTCGACGTTGGCCGTGGCGGCCCCGGACAGGTTCAGCCCGATCAGCGCCACGATCGCGCCGGTGACCACCGGGGGCATCAGGATCTCGATCCACCCGGTGCCGGTCACCAGGACCACCGCACCCACCAGGGCCAGCAGGACGCCGGTCGCCAGCACCCCGAACAGCGCCGTGCCCAGGTCCCCGCCGGCGCTCGCCGCCGAGATCGGGGCGATGAAGGCGAAGGACGACCCGAGGTAGCTCGGCAGCCGGTTGCGGGTCAGGGTGAGGAAGAGCAGCGTCCCGACGCCGGAGAAGAACAGGGTCGCGGTCGGCGGGAAACCCGTGAGCAGCGGCACCAGGAACGTCGCGCCGAACATCGCCACGACGTGCTGGGCGCCGAGCCCGACCGTGCGGGGCCAGGTCAGGCGCTCGCCAGGCAGCACGATCGTCTGCGACAGGTCGGAGTCCTCCCCGTGCCGCTCGACGTCGCGGGTCACGCTCGGGTCGTGCAGGGTCCACGGCAGGCGCATGGACGGACATCCTGCCCCGACCCGCCGTCGCGAGCGCCAACGAGTGGCACCTCGGGTGGCAAGGGGCGGCACCTCGGCGGGCTCGCGGCGGTCAGGGCAGGCGGACCCCGAGGTCGCGCATCTCGAGTCGGGCCAGCGCCTCCAGGGTGGCCGGGTCGCCCTCACGCCACCGCGCGGCGACGTCGGGGTCGAGCCGCACGAGACGACGTACAGGCTGGCGGGTCAGTGCCCGCAGGGCGAGCAGGTCGAGGTCGCCGCCCTCGCGGCGGAAGCGCTGCACCGCGGTGGCGACGACGACGAAGCGGATCCGCAGCGCGAGGTACCACGGCAGGACCGCCATCATCAGCACGAAGGCCAGGACGGTGCCCAGGCCCGTCCCGAGGGTGCGGATCGAGGAGGCCGTCTCCCGCCCCGTCCGGCCGATGTCGTCCGAGGACCCCGCCGCCGAGCGGAACGGTGCCGCGATCTCGTCACCGAGCAGCGGCGCCTTGGCCAGCGTGTCGCCAGCGCTGTTCAGCCCGCCGGAGAGCTGAGAGCTGGCCGACTCCACGCGGTCGACCTTGTCGGCCACCGCGGAGAACCCGTCGTGGACCTGGACGCCCAGCCAGACGGCGAGGACCACCCAGGCCAGGACGACGAGGTCCCCGACGACCTGGCGGGTGCGGCGTACCTGGGTGGAGGCGTAGAGGGTCACGGCGACCGACGCTCAGAAGCCGCAGACCGCGAGCGCCTGGCGCAGCAGGGTGCCCTGGCCGCCGACCATCTCGGCCTGGAGCCCGACGTCGGCCGCCTCCTGCGGGGTCACCCAGGTGATCTCCAGCGCGTCCTGCTGGGGTGCGCAGTCACCCTCGACGGGCACCACGTAGGCCAGCGAGACCGCGTGCTGGCGCGGGTCGTGGAAGGGCGTGACCCCGGGCACCGGGAAGTACTCCGCGACGGTGAACGGAGCAGGGTGGGCAGGCAGCCTGGGCAGCGCGAGCGGCCCGAGGTCCTTCTCGAGGTGGCGCAGCAGGGCGTCGCGCACACGCTCGGCGTAGAGCACCCGGCCGGTGACCAGCGCCCGGTGGATGTCCCCGTGCCCGGTCAGGCGCAGCAGCAGCCCGAACGCGGTCACCGTGCCCGTCTCGTCGACCCGCACGGGGACCGCGTCGACGTAGACCATCGGCAGGCGGTCCCGGGCCGCGTCGAGCTCCTCGCGGCTCAGCCACTGGCTGCTGGACTCGGTGGCGACGTCGCTCATGCGGACGTTTCTACCCGATCACCCCGCGACGGACCGACGTCGGCCCGGAGGACCCGCCGGGGTCCTCCGGGCCGCCGGTGCTGCTCGGGCTCGGGGCTCAGGCCACGTCGTAGCGGTCGGCCATCATCACCTTGTCCCAGGCGGCGACGAAGTCGCGCACGAACTTCTCGCCCGCGTCGTCCGAGGCGTAGACCTCGGACAGGGCGCGGAGCTCGGAGTTCGAGCCGAAGACCAGGTCGTTGCGGGTCCCGGTCCAGGTGACCTCGTCCGACCCACGACGACGACCCTCGAAGGAGTCGCGGTCGTCGCCGACCTGGCTCCACTCGACGTCCATCGAGAGCAGGTTGCGGAAGAAGTCGTTGCTCAGCGTGCCCGGGCGCTCGGTGAGCACCCCGGCGCTCGAGCCCCCGGTGTTGGCGCCGAGGACCCGCAGGCCCCCGACGAGCACGGTCAGCTCGGGGGCGGACAGGCCGAGCAGGTTGGCCCGGTCGACGAGCAGGAACTCCGCCGGCAGCAGCTGGCCCTTCCCGAGGTAGTTGCGGAACCCGTCGGCCTGCGGCTCCAGCCAGCTGAACGACTCGACGTCGGTCTGCTCCTGGCTGGCGTCGGTGCGACCCGGGGTGAACGGCACGGTCACGTCGTGACCGGCGTCCCTCGCGGCCTTCTCGACGCCCGCGGCTCCTGCGAGCACGATCAGGTCGGCCATCGAGACCTGCGCGCCGCCCCTTCCGTTGAAGTCCGAGCGGACCTGCTCCAGGGCGCGCAGGGCGCCCGCGAGCTCGTCGGGCTCGTTGACCGCCCAGCCGTTCTGCGGCTCCAGGCGCAGGCGGCCGCCGTTGGCGCCACCACGCTTGTCGCTGCTGCGGAAGGTCGAGGCCGAGGCCCACGCGGTGGCGACCAGGCGGGAGACCGACAGGCCCGAGCCGAGCACGGCGGACTTGAGGTCGGCGACGTCGGACTCGGAGACCGTCGCACCCTCGACGGCCGGGACCGGGTCCTGCCAGAGCAGCTCCTCGGAGGGCACCTCGGCGCCGCGGTAGCGCTGGATCGGGCCCATGTCGCGGTGGGTCAGCTTGAACCACGCGCGGGCGAAGGCGTCCGCGAACTCCTCGGGGTTGGCCAGGAAGCGGCGCCCGATCTCCTCGTAGACGGGGTCGACCTTGAGCGCGACGTCGCTGGTGAGCATGGTCGGGGGTCGCGAGAGCGAGCCGTCCTCGGGGTCGGGCACGGTGTTGGCCGCGGCCCCGCCGGTTGGCTGCCACTGGTAGGCGCCCCCGGGACTCCTGGTGAGCTCCCAGTCGAGGTGGTAGAGGTTCTCCAGGTACTTCATGCTCCACTGCGTGGGCGTGGCGGTCCAGGTCACCTCGATGCCGCTGGTGATGGCGTCGCGGCCCTTGCCGGAGCCGAAGGTGCTCCGCCAGCCGAGACCCTGCTCGGTGAGGTCGGCGCCCTCCGGCTCGGGGCCCACGTGCGGGTCGGGCTCGCCGGCACCGTGGGTCTTGCCGAAGGTGTGGCCCCCGGCGATCAGCGCGAACGTCTCGACGTCGTTCATCGCCATCCGGCCGAAGGTCTCGCGGATGTCGCGCGCCGAGGCCAGGGGGTCGGGGTTGCCGTCCGGGCCCTCGGGGTTGACGTAGATCAGGCCCATCTGGACCGCGGCGAGGGGGTTCTCGAGGTCGCGGTCACCGCTGTAGCGCTCCTCACCACCGAGCCAGGTGGTCTCGGGGCCCCAGTAGACGTCCTCGTCGGGCTCCCAGACATCGGCGCGACCGCCGGCGAAGCCGAACGGGGTGAAGCCCATCGACTCGAGCGCCACGTTCCCGGTCAGCACGATCAGGTCGGCCCAGGACAGGTTCCGGCCGTACTTGGCCTTGACCGGCCAGAGCAGTCGGCGGGCCTTGTCGAGGTTGGCGTTGTCGGGCCAGCTGTTCAGCGGGGCGAAGCGCTGCATGCCCGCGCCCGCGCCTCCGCGCCCGTCGGCCACGCGGTAGGTGCCGGCGGAGTGCCAGGCCATCCGGATGAAGAAGGGGCCGTAGTGGCCGTAGTCGGCCGGCCACCACTCCTGGGAGGTGGTCATCACCTCGGTGATGTCGCGGCGGACCTCGGCGAGGTCGAGGCTCTCGAACGCACTCGGGTAGTCGAAACCCTCGTCCATCGGGTCGGCCGAGGGGTGGTGCTTGCGCAGGATCTTGACGTTGAGCGACTCCGGCCACCACCGCTCGTTGCTCGAGCCCTCGGTGGGGTGGCTCATCCGTCCGTGGGCGACCGGGCAGCCGCCGGCCTCCTCGGTGTTCATGTCGGCCTCGCGGGTCTGGTGGTCCTGTTCGGTCACCGGGATTCCTCTCGCTGGGTGGGGTGGGACGTGGTCGGGCGGGTTCTGGTGGTGGCGCAGGCGGGGCAGGTGCCCCAGTAGACGACCTCGGCCTCGTCGATGACGAAGCCGTGGTCGGCCGACGCGGTCAGGCAGGGCGTGGCCCCGGTGGCGCAGTCGACGTCGGCGACCGCACCGCAGGAGCGGCACACGACGTGGTGGTGGTTGTCGCCGGTGCGCGCCTCGTAGCGCGCGAGCGAGCCCATCGGCTGGATCCGGCGCACCAGCCCGGCGCGGGTCATCGTCGCCAGCGCGTCGTAGACCGCCTGGTGCGAGACGGCCGGGAGCTCACGGCGTACGGCGGCCAGGACCGACTCGGTGTCGGCGTGCGGCAGGGCGCGGACCGCGTCGAGCACGGCGGTGCGCTGGCGGGTGACCCTCAGGTCGGCCCCGCGCAGAGCGTCGCGGGTCGCGTCGTCGGCATCGGGCACGGCTCCACCATGGCGGCCAATCTTGAATCAGTCAAGACTTGTCGGCATCGACAGATCAGGACGCCGGCCACGCATTGCCACGACCCTCACCTTCGGTGTTGACATGTAATGATGTAATTGCAACATGACGACTCCCACGACCTCCATCACCGACTGGATGACCGCACTCCTGCCCTCCTCGCTCTACCTCGAGCCACCCTCCGTGCAGGTCGACCGGGACGAGATCCTCGTCGTCGGACCGATCGCGCCCGACGAGACCGGGTCGCGCTCCGAGGCCGAGCAGATCGCGAGCCACCGCGAGGCCACCCGTGAAGCCCGGGTCGCCGTGGCCCGCGAGGCCGAGGCCACGTTCGGGCGCAAGGTCTCCTGGGGCGCACGCTGCGGCGAGACCCAGGCCCTGTTCTCCCACCTGGCCTCGCCGGTCATGACCCGGTTGCGCCAGCCCGAGCGCGCCCTGCTCGACCTGCTCGTCGAGGCCGGGGTCGCCCGCTCCCGCTCCGAGGCGACCGCGTGGTGCGTGCGGCTCGTCGCCGAGCGGGAGGGCGAGTGGCTCGGCGACCTGCACGACGCGCTGGCCGCCGTCCGGGAGGCCCGCACCCGCAGCCCACTGCGCGACGAGGACGCCTGAGCTACCCGACCGCGTCGGTGACGGCGGCGAGCGCCGCGGAGGCCACGTCACTGACCGACGCGGAGACGTCGACGACCGTGCCGGCCTCGTCGGGCCCGAGCCGCTCGAGGGTGGCGACCTGCGAGTCGAGCAGGCTGGTGGGCATGAAGTGCTTGGTCCGGTGCTGCATCCGCTCGGCGAGCACCTCGACCGGCGCGTCGAGGTGGACGAAGAACATCCGGTCGCCGGGTACCTCGGAGCGCAGCAGGTCGCGATAGGCGCGCTTGAGCGCCGAGCAGGTCATCACCACCGTGCGGCCGGCCCCGTAGGCCTCACCGGCGAGGCGGGCGAGCTCCTCCAGCCACGGTCGACGGTCGTCGTCGTCGAGGGCCTCGCCGCGACTCATCTTGGCGATGTTGGCCTCGGGGTGGTGCGCGTCGCCCTCGACGAAGTCGACCTCGAGCGCCTCGGCCACGGCCATCCCCACGGTCGACTTCCCGGTCCCGGAGACCCCCATCACGACCACGACGTAGGCACCGGGCTGGTCGACGGGCTGGTTACGCTGCCCACCATGCCCAGCCTCTACGAGGACTCGATCCGTGACCTCGGGACCCGGATCGTCTCCGGCGTCCTGGAGCCCGGTCGCGTCGTCACCCTCGAGTGGGTCGGACGCGAGGTGTCCGTCTCCCGGACGATCGCTCGCGAGGTGGTTCAGGTGCTGGCCTCGATGGGGCTGGTGGAGAGCCGGCGCAGACGCGGCGTCACCGTGCTGCCCCGCGACTGCTGGGACGTCTTCGACCCGGCGGTCATCCGCTGGCGCCTCGACCTCGCCGAGCGCCGCGAGCACCTCGCCGAGCTGACCCAGCTCCGGGCGGCGGTCGAGCCGGCAGCCTGCGCCCTCGCCGCGTCGTACGCCGACCAGCGGGTGCGCGAGGAGCTGGTCGACCTCGCCGGCGCGTTGGAGCAGACCGGTGCCGCGGGCGACCTGGCCGCGTTCCTCGAGCACGACGTCCGCTTCCACCGGCTGCTGCTGGGCGCCTCGGGCAACTCGATGTTCGCGGGGCTGTGCGACGTCGTCGAGGAGGTCCTGCGGGGCCGTACCGACCACGACCTGATGCCGCGCGAGCCCAAGCCGGAGGCGCGTCGCCTGCACGCGGTCGTCGCCGAGGCCGTCGCGCGCGGCGACGCCGAGGCCGCCCGGGCGGCGATGACCACGATCTGCGAGGAGGTCGTCATCGGCCTGGGGGACCTCTCCGCGGGTCGCTGAGGCCCACGCCTTCACGCGACGACCCACACCAGGCAGGCCAGCACGAAGGCGGACAGCCCGAGCGTGGTCTCCATGACCGTCCAGGTCTTGAGGGTCGTCTTCTCGTCCATCCCGAAGAATCGGCTGACCAGCCAGAAGCCCGAGTCGTTGACGTGCGAGAGCACCGTGGCACCCGCGGCGATCGCGATCACCAGCGCGGCGATCCGCACGTCGCTGTAGCCGCCGGCCAGGACCTGCGCCGAGATCAGGCCCGCGGTGGTCGTCAGCGCGACGGTGGCCGAGCCCTGCGCGACCCGCAGCAGCGTGGAGATGAGGAACGCCTGGAGGATCAGCGAGATCCCCAGCCCAGAGAGCGAGGAGGTCAGGGACTCACCGATCCCGCTGGTGCGTAGGACGCCCCCGAACATCCCGCCGGCGCCGGTGATCAGGATGATCGAGCAGATCGGGGCGAGCGCGTCGTCGAGCAGGCTGGTCGTCTCCCCCAGCGTGCGGCCGCGGGTGCCGAGCACGCCGATGGCCACGAGCAGGGTGATCAGCAGCGCCACGGGGGTGATGCCGAGCAGCACCAGCCCGCTCACCCAGGTCGCGTCGCCGTCGACCACCCCGGCGCTGGCCAGGGTGCTGACGACGGTGTTGCCCGCGATCAGCACCACGGGCAGCAGCAGGAGCGAGAGGACCAGGCCGAACGACGGGGCGGTCGTGGGGGCCGTCGTCCGTGTCGAGACGGCGGTCCCGCCGCCGGCGGGCTCGTCGTCGGAGGTCGACCCGTCCCCGTTCTCGGGGCCGAAGAGCAGCTCGGGCACGTCGACGTGCACCCGGCGACCGATCAACCGCGAGAACAGGTAGACGCCCACGAACCAGGAGATGATCGCGACGGGCAGGTTGACCAGCAGGATGATCCCGATGCTGCCGTCGAGGAACTCGGCCGCGGCGACCGGGCCGGGGTGCGGCGGGACGAGCGCGTGCATCGCGGCGAACGCGCCGGCGGCCGGTAGCGCGTAGAGCAGCACCGAGCCGCCGAAGCGACGCGCCACGGTGATGATGATCGGCAGGAACACGACCAGGCCCGCGTCGAAGAAGATCGGCAGGCCGAAGAGCAGCGCCGCGATGCCGAGCGCGAGCGGCGCACGCTTCTCGCCGAAGCGTCCGATCAGGCTGTCGGCGAGCACCTGTGCGCCGCCGGTGACCTCGAGCAGTCGCCCGAGCATCACCCCGAACCCGACCAGCAGCGCCACCGAGCCGAGGGTGCTGCCGAAGCCGGACAGCAGGGCGTCCGGCACGTCGGCGACCGGGATCCCGGCGGCGACGGCGGTCACCACGCTGACCAGCACGAGGGCGATGAAGGCGTGCAGCCGCACGCGGATGATCAGGAACAGCAGCAGCGCGACGGCGGCCGCGGCGATGAGCAGCAGCGTCGCGGTGCCGTGCACCGGTGTGATGGGGTCCATCGGGTCCTCCTGGTCGGCGTGACGCGCGTCTCGTGACGCGTCTCACTCGAGGGTGAGGCAAAGGTAATACGATTGTCAACCTGCGGAGGGCCCGGTACCGCCGCTCATTCATTCGACACTTGCTTGGCATCGACGTCGCGATAGCGTAGAACTTGGGGGAAGGCACCCACCGCGAGGAGACCCCCATGACCGTCGACGACCGCACCGGAACCGCACCGGCGCCCTCCGGCCCGCTGAGCAAGATCGACTACGACGAGCGGATCCCGAACAACGTCAACCTCGCCGGCGACCGGCGGCTCCAGCGCGCGCTCGAGGGGTGGCAGCCCCAGTTCCTCGACTGGTGGAAGACCCTGGGCCCGGCGCTGCCGACCAAGGACGTCTACCTGCGCACCGCGATCGCCGTGGGCCGCGACGGCTGGGCGCACTTCGAGCACGTGCCGATGGAGGACTACCGGTGGGGCATCTTCCTCGCCGAGGCCAACCCCGAGCGCACCGTCAGCTTCGGCAAGCACCTCGGGCAGCCGGTCTGGCAGGAGGTGCCCGGCGAGCACCGTGCCGACCTGATGCGGCTGATCGTCATCCAGGGCGACACCGAGCCGGCCTCGGTGGAGCAGCAGCGCGTGCTCGGGGCCACCGCGCCGAGCATCTACGACCTGCGCAACCTCTTCCAGGTCAACGTCGAGGAGGGCCGCCACCTCTGGGCGATGGTCTACCTGCTGCACGCCTACTTCGGCCGCGAGGGTCGCCAGGAGGCCGAGCAGCTGCTCAAGCGCAACTCCGGCGACCTCGACGCGCCGCGGATCCTCGGGGCGTTCAACGAGGAGACCACCGACTGGCTGCAGTTCTTCATGTTCACCTACTTCACCGACCGCGACGGCAAGTACCAGCTCGGCACCCTCAAGGAGTCGGCCTTCGACCCGCTGGCTCGTACCTGCGAGTTCATGCTCAAGGAGGAGGCCCACCACATGTTCGTCGGCACCACCGGCGTGCAGCGCGTGGTCGAGCGCACCGCGGAGGTGATGAAGGCCAAGGACGGCCCCGCCACCTTCGAGGACGGCGTCATCCCCCTCGACGTGATCCAGAAGTACCTCAACTTCCAGTTCTCGGTCTCGATGGACCTCTTCGGCTCCGAGCAGTCGACCAACGCCGGCAACTACTACTCCTCCGGGCTCAAGGGCCGTTGGCAGGAGACCCGGCGCAAGGACGACCACGTCCTGCTCGAGGACACCCGCGAGATGAGCTTCGTCGAGGACGGGGCGATCAGGCAGAAGACCGTGCCGATGCTCAGCGCGCTCAACCTCGACCTGCGCGACGAGTACGTCGCCGACTGCGCGAACGGCGTACGCCGGTGGAACCAGGAGCTCGAGGACGCCGGTCTGAGCGACCGCCTGCTGCTGCCCCACGAGGGGTTCAACCGTCGGGTGGGCGTCTACTCCGGTCATCACATCAGCCCGGAGGGCGAGGTCCTCGACGCCGAGACCGGCGAGAAGCGGCGTACCGACTGGCTGCCCACCGACGAGGACCGTGCAGCGGTCGCCGCCCTGATGGTCCCCGTCTACGAGTACGGCGAGTTCGCCCCCTGGATCGCGGCTCCCAAGACCGGGATCAACGACCAGCCGGTCGAGTTCGACTACGTCCACCTCGCCGAGGAGGGACTGGACTGACATGGCCGACCCGAGCGGCCCCTCCCCGGACCTGACCTGGACCCGCGAGGAGTCCCCTCGGTGGGACGCCGAGAAGGCCCGGGTGATCGGGGGGGCGCCCGAGGGCGCCTTCGTGCTGGCCTTCACCGAGGGCGACGAGCTGCCCGGTGAGTGGTGGGCCGCGCGCGACCGGGACGGACGCGCGCTCGGCTTCGGCCGGCTCGACACGACGTGGGGCGGGGACGCCGAGATCCTCCTCGCCGTGGACGGCGCCGAGCAGGGGGCCGGGGTCGGCTCGTTCGTGCTCGACCGCCTCGAGCACGAGGCCGCCGAGCGCGGCATCAACTACGTCAGCAACCGGATCCGCGAGCACGCCGAGCGCGACCTCGTGCACGACTGGCTGGTCGTCCGCGGCTTCCGCGGCCCGGTCGACGGCGACCTGCGCAAGCGTGTCGGCGCAGGCTCCCGGAAGCGCCGACCCACCCCCACCACTCACCGTGAGACCGAGAACCTCGCTGACGACCCCCGGGCCCGGGCCCCCGGCCACGAGGAGCAGGGCGGCTACGTCGACGTCGACGAGCACCGGTACTAGGCCGATCCCGATCCGGTCGCCCGTCCCGGCCGTGAGCAGGTCGCGGCCGAGGTCTGCCTCACGACCGGCCCCGGAGTGGAAGGCTCGCTCGACCCCGTTCAGTTACTCCCGCTCCAGCACCGAGCACGCCGCACTCGCGGTCGGCGTCGTACGGCGGGTGCGGGTCGTCCGGGCCGGCACCGAGAACGCCTCCCACACGTCGGCGGAGTGGGCGACGACCTCGACCGCCGCGTCAGCCATCGACAGGCGTGGGCGGGAGGCGTGCGGTCCGAGGCGGGTCGGGCAGGGCGGACTGCCAGGTCAGCGCGGCGGGGTGGTGGACGAGCGCGGCGGGTCAGCGCGCGGCGCCGCACCATCCGGTCCAGGTCCGGCTGCCCGAGACCGAGGTCGATGAGCTGGCGGCGCGCCGCAGGCAGACCTGGGGACGACGGGTCAGCTGCGGTCGGAGGCGTCGGCCTGGAGCCGCTCCCACTCCTGCTGGGCGGAGCGGTGCCACCGGGCGTGCTGGTCGTGGAAGACCTCGGCCCCGACCGAGCCCGGCCAGTCGTGGTCGAGCAGCTGGCGCGGGAGGTCGGGGTCGAGGAAGGGGAAGCGCCGCCAGGCCTGGACGAGCTCGACCTGGGCCACGAACGACGCGGCCGGGCTGGTCGCGGTGCGGGTCTCGAAGCCGTCCACGAAGTCGCGGTAGCGCTCCTCGACGTCGGCGAGGTCCCAGGCCGCCGCGACCAGACGCGCCTCGTCGCCGATGCCGCTGCGCGGACCGACCCAGGCGAACGACACGGCGTCGAGCTCGAGCTCGGCGACGACGCGGCCCACGGCGTCGGCCTTGTCCGCGTCGGGGGTGATCCACAGCCCCGAGCTCGGGGTCCCCAGACCCAGCCAGGTCAGCTGCGTGCGCAGCCGGTGGCGCAGCCGGCGCTGGGTCTCGGGGATGGACACGGTCAGCACCAGCCACCGCCCGTCCCAGGCGTGCGGCTCGCGCAGGAAGCCGTAGATCCGCGTCGCGCCCTGCGCCAGCAGCTCGGACCCGCGCTCGGTGAGCGACCACGACGTACGCCGTCCATGACGGGTCGAGACGAGCAGGCCCTCGGCGCTGGTCCGGGCCAGGGCCTGCCGCGAGGCCCGCTGCTCCACCCCGAGCCCCCCGAGCGCCTCGAGCACCGCGGCGGTCCACACGGGCTCGTCGCGCGGCATGGCGAACTCCCCGAGCACCGTCAGCAGCAGCGACCGGGCACTGGCCGAGCCGACCTCGCGGCGCCGGTTCGCCGTCATCGTCTCCTCCACGCCACCTCCTGTGTCGGCCCTACCCCCTCCCAGACCGTCGCTCGACCTCGACGTTCTACACAGTCTTGACGGTAGTCCGGTTGTCCGTAGAGTGTTGCGCATCACGTCGGCCTCACGCCGCCGCGCTCACCGAAGCCGATCCGAAGAGGTGCCCCACATGACGGCGGTCCACGACGAGACGACCAGCACCGGCAGCACGGGCGCCGCACAGGGCGCCGGCGGCGAGCAGTCCGCCCCGGTGCCGCCCGTGGTCGACTTCGACACCCACCCCGACTCCTACCGGCACTGGCACCTCGCGGTCGACGGCGAGGTGGCCACGATGACGCTGCGCGTCGACGAGTCCGGCGGCCTCGTGCCCGGTTATGACCTGAAGATGAACTCCTACGACCTCGGCGTCGACATCGAGCTCTACGACGCCGTGCAGCGGCTGCGCTTCGAGCACCCGTCGGTCAAGGCGGTCGTGATGACCGGCGGGCTGGACCGGATGTTCTGCGCGGGGGCAAACATCCGGATGCTCGCGCAGTCCTCCCACGCGTGGAAGGTGAACTTCTGCAAGTTCACCAACGAGACCCGCAACGGCATCGAGGACGCCACCGAGCACTCCGGCCAGACCTGGATCGCCGCACTCAACGGCACCGCCGCCGGGGGCGGTTACGAGCTGGCGCTGGCCTGCGACGACATCGTCCTCATCGACGACGGTTCCTCGACGGTCTCGCTGCCCGAGGTCCCGCTGCTCGGCGTCCTGCCCGGCACCGGCGGGCTCACCCGGGTCGTCGACAAGCGCCACGTGCGCAAGGACCGGGCCGACCTGTTCGCCACCAGGTCCGAGGGCTACCGCGGCGAGACGGCGGTGCAGTGGGGCCTGGTCGACGCGACCTTCCCCCAGCGTGAGTGGGCCGAGCAGATCGCCGAGCGCGCTGCGCGGGCCGCCGCGGCCTCGTCCCGTCGCACCGACGGTGACACCGCCGGCGTCCCCCTGACACCCCTCGAGCGCGCGGTGGAGGGTGACACCATCCGCTACCCGTTCGTCCTCGCCGACCTCGACCGCGACGCCCGCCGCGTGGACATCACCGTCCACGGACCCGACAGCGCCGCACCGTCGCGGGCCACGGAGGCCCGCGAGCAGGGCGTCGACTACTGGCCACTGGCGGTGGCCCGGGCCCTCGACGACCTCGTCCTGCGCCTGCGCACCAACGAGCACGACCTCGGGACCTGGGTGCTGCGCACGCAGGGTGACGCCGATGCCGTCATCGGCTACGACGAGCAGCTGCGCGAGGGCAGCAGCGAGGCGGCGGGTGACTGGTTCCTCGGCGAGGTCCACCACTTCTACAAGCGGGCGCTCAAGCGGCTCGACGTCACCAGCCGCAGCCTGATCGCGGTGGTCGAACCGGGCAGCTGCTTCGCCGGGCTGCTGCTCGAGCTCGCCCTGGCCTGCGACCGGCAGTACATGCTCGACGGCGTGTACGAGGACGTCGATCCCGACGCGACGCCCGCGAGCCTGCGACCGACCGCCACCAACGACGGCGCCCTGCCCATGGGCAACGGCCTGTCCAGGCTCGAGAGCCGGTTCTACGGGCGCGACGAGGACCTCGAGGCCGCCCGGAACACGCTCGGCGAGACGCTCGACGCCGGTGCCGCGGAGCGGGCCGGCCTGGTGACGATGGCTCTCGACGACCTCGACCTCCCCGACGAGCTGCGCATCGTGCTCGAGGAGCGCGCCTCGCTCTCGCCGGACGCCCTGACCGGCATGGAGGCCAACCACCGCTTCGTCGGACCCGAGACCCTCGAGACGAAGGTGTTCGGCCGACTGACCGCCTGGCAGAACTGGATCTTCTTCCGTCCCAACGCCTCCGGCCCGGACGGAGCGCTGCGCCGCTACGGCTCCGGCCAGCGAGGCGTCTACGACTACGAGCGGGTCTGAGCCGATGACCAGTCCGACCTTCAACGCGGCCCACCACCTCGTCCACCGCCACGTCGAACGAGGAGACGGACACCGTCCGGCGGTCCGCGGCCGGGTCGAGGAGCTGACCTACGCCGAGCTCGGCTCGCTGCTGCGCCGGACCGGGGCGGGGCTGCGCGAGATGGGGCTGCGTCGTGACGACCGGGTGCTGATGGTCATGTCGGACGACGTCCCCATGCTGGCCACCATCCTGGGCGCCTTCGACGCCGGCCTGGTCGCCGTGCCGGTCTCCACGATGCTGACCGGCGCGGAGCTCGGCGACATCGTCGCCGACTCCGGCGCCCGGGTCGTGGTGTGCACCGAGGAGTTCACCGACGCGGTCTCGCAGGCGCTGCGGGAGGCGCCCGAGGTCGCGCACGTGGTCCACGTCGGGGACCCGGGCGCGCTGTCGCGGGCGGGCCGCTCGCTGCACGCCTGGTCTGATGTCGTGGCGTCCGGCGGGGACGCCGTCGCGGCGGACCCCGCTCGCGACGCGGCGGCGCCGACCGTCGACGACAGCTGGGCGCTGTGGCTCTACACCTCGGGCACGACCGGTCTGCCCAAGGCCGCGATGCACCGCCACGCCAACATCCGCCACGTCTGCGAGACCTACGGTGACCAGGTGCTCCAGGTGGGTGCCGACGACCTGACGTTCTCGGTGGCCAAGATGTTCTTCGCCTACGGCATCGGCAACACGGTGTTCTTCCCGCTCTCGGTCGGGGCTCGGACCGTGCTCGAGCCGCGCCGCCCGACGCCTGCGGTGGTCCTCGAGCGGCTGCGCGAGGAGCAGCCGACGTTGTTCTTCGCCGTGCCCACCTTCTACGCCGCGCTGGTGGCCAGCGACCTGCCCGACGACGCCTTCGCGAGCGTGCGCTGGTGCGCCAGCGCCGGCGAACCGCTGCCCGCGCCGCTGCAGCACCGCTTCACCGCCCGGTTCGGGGTGGAGATCCTCGACGGCATCGGCTCGACGGAGGCGCTGCACATCTTCTTGTCCAACGCCCCGGGCGACGTGCGCCCCGGAACGACGGGCAGGCCGGTGCCCGGCTACGACGTCGAGATCCGTGACGCGCTCGGCGCGGTGACGGCGCCGGGCCAGCCGGGCGCGCTGTTCGTCCGTGGCGACTCCCTCGCCCTGGGCTACTGGCACCGCACGGACGCGACCCGCCAGGTCTTCCAGGGTTCCTGGCTGAGCACCGGTGACACCTACGTGCGCGACGAGGAGGGCTACTACCGCTGCCTGGGCCGCAACTCCGACATGCTGAAGGCCGGCGGCATCTGGGTCTCGCCGACCGAGGTGGAGAGCCGGCTGATGGAGCACACCTCGGTGCGGGAGGCGGCCGTGGTCGGTGTCAGCGACGAGGACGGCCTCGACAAGCCGGTCGCCGTCGTCGTCGCGGGCGACGACGTGACACCGGCCGAGCTCGTGGCGTGGTGTCGCGACGGGCTGGCCCACTTCAAGGCCCCCCGGCAGGTCGTCCTCGTCGACGAGCTGCCCAAGACCGCGACCGGCAAGCTCCAGCGCTTCAAGGTGCGCGCCCTGCTCGTCGGCTCGACCAGCGACGACGTCCACGTCGACCCCGGTGCCGCGCCGACGACGACAGCCGCCGGGGCCGCCGGGGCCGCGCCGTGACCCGCCTCGAGGTCGACCTGCTGATCGTCGGCGCCGGGCCGGTCGGTCTCCACGGCGCCTACGACGCCGGCGTGCGCGGCCGCTCGGTCGCCGTCGTCGACTCGCTGGGCCAGGTGGCGGACAGGTCATCGCGCGGCTGCGCGCCTCCCGCGTCGCCGTGGTGCTCGACGCGCAGGTCGTCGAGCTCGGCGGCGACGGTGCGGTCTCCCGGCCACTCGACCGACCTGCCGCACCCGGCCGAGACCCCCCGCCTGACCCCCCGCCTCCCCCAGCCCGCGTCCCACTAGCCCGTCCGTCAGGAGCCCGCCCCATGCCCTACGTCATCGCCAGCCCGTGCATCGACACGATGGACCGCAGCTGCGTCGAGGAGTGTCCGGTCGACTGCATCTACGAGGGCGGGCGCAAGCTCTACATCAACCCCAAGGAGTGCATCGACTGCGGCGCGTGCGAGCCGGTGTGCCCGGTGGAGGCGATCAGCCAGGACCGCCGCGTGGCCGAGGGCGACGAGGAGCACGTCGAGGACAACCGCACGTTCTTCACCGACGTCCTCGAGGGTCGCGAGGAGCCGCTCGGGGCGCCCGGCGGGTCGCACAAGACCGGCGAGATCGGCGTCGACACCGCCTTCGTCTCGGGACTCTGAGCCTGTGCTCGACGGACAGGTCCTCGTCGACGCCCACGTGCACGTGCCGGTGCTCGACAGCCTCAAGCCGGCGTGGGTGCGGTGGGCGCGCGACTTCGGGCCCGAGGGCATCCTCGAGCGCTTCTGGGACGGCGGGGGTCTCCCGCGGCCCGCGGCCCTCGACGAGCACTTCGCCCGCGAGGGAGCCGACGCCGTCCTGCTGTTCTGCGAGTACTCCCCCCGGGCCACCGGCTACCAGCGCTTCGAGGACCTGCTACCGATCGTCGAGCAGAACCCGCGCCGGTTCCGGCCCGTGGCCAACGTCAACCCGCACCTGCACTTCCCGATCGCCGACGAGGTACGCCGTCAGCTCGCGCTCGGTGCCGCAGCCCTCAAGCTGCACCCGGTGCACGGCGGGTTCCGCTGCGACGACGCGGCGCTCTACCCGGCCTACCAGGTCCTGGTCGAGGCCGGGGTGCCGCTCGTGGTGCACTGCGGGACGAGCAGCTTCCCTGGCTCGCGCAACGAGCTGGCCGACCCTGCGTTCCTGCTCCCGGTGGTGCGCGACTTCCCCGACCTCGACGTCGTGCTCGCCCACGGCGGGCGCGGCTGGTGGTACGACGCCGCGGCGTTCATGGCGCTGAGCAGCCCCCGGGTGTGGATCGAGCTGTCGGGCCTGCCGCCGAAGCGGCTGCCGGACTACTACCACCGCTACGACCTCGGTCGGCTCAGCGCGCGCTGGATCTTCGCGACCGACTGGCCGGGCGTGCCGAGCACCGCGGCCAACGCCCGGGCCGTGGTCGAGACCCTCGGCCTCGCGCTCGACGACGAGCGCGCGGCGCGGGTCCTGGGCGGCAACGCCCGGCGCGTGTACGCCGGCCTCGACCACCTCGCCCCACCCGACCAAGGAGATCCGACATGAGCACCACCGACGACGTCGGCCGACCGGCGCGCGAGCTCACCGACGACGAGCTCGAGCAGCAGGGGCGCACCGCGCACGAGACCCGGAACTGGGTCTTCCTGCACGGCACGGCGCGGCAGTTCGCCACGCACACCGCGCGGATGCTCGAGCTCGAGCAGGAGTACCTGCACCGCCACCCCCGGCGCACCTGGCAGGGTCGCGAGGGCGAGGAGGGGGACCCGGTGCCCGACCCCGAGGTCGCCCTGCTGAGCCGGTTGGCGGCTGCCCCGGGTGGCCGGATGCACAAGCTCGAGGTGCACCAGCTCGCCCGCGAGGTGGGCCTGGACCGGTCCGCGCTGGCCCGGCTCTACCAGGGCGAGGATCCCGCGCTCGCGACCGACGGCGCCGACCGGACTCTCACCGAGGCAGGGCGGGACCGGCTGGCCTGACCTGCGGCCAGGGGGGTGTCGGCGGTGTGCGGGCCGACGTCGAGCGGGCCGAGGTCGGCATCGAGGGGGGCCAGTGCGCGGCCAGTGCCTCGGTGACGGTCTTGCCGCGATCGAGCGGACGTGGCCCCGCGCCGTAGCCGGGCCGGCCGCCTGCCGTTGCGCGGGCGAGCCAGGTCGGGCGCGAGCCCGGCCGGGCCGGTGGAGCCGCCTATCGGAATCGAACCGATGACCTATTCATTACGAGTGAATCGCTCTACCGACTGAGCTAAGGCGGCCTGCTGCTGTCGGATGCTCCGCGCCCGACAGCGACGCCGGTGAAGCATACAGAGGTCCCGCCGCCGCACCGAACCCGGACCTTCGTCGTCGACGTGCACCATTGCCCTGCCGCAGCCCGGTACGCGACGTACCATCATGGCGCTGGACAGCCAGGTCGCACGCCTGCGACGAAGGAGCGTTGATGCACCACACCGACGACGACACGACGACGTGGGCCCGGCCGCAGGCAGAGCGTGACCCCGACCGTCTCGAGAGCCTGGCCGTCCGGGACGCGATCGTCTCGGCGGCACGCAGGCTGTTCCTGACCCACGGCTACCACGCGGTCTCCGTCGAGCAGGTCGCCGAGCAGGCGCAGTGCTCGGTGGGGGCGGTCTACTCCTGCTTCGAGGACAAGCCCGCGCTGTTCTTCCAGATCGTCGGTCAGACCATGGCCAACCCTGCACGCGCCATCGTCGACCTGCACCACGAGGCGACCGGCGACGCCGAGGCGGACCGGCGGACCATGGCCGAGAACGTGCTCGACGTGCTGGATCGCCCCCAGTTCAACCTGCTGTTGGCCGAGTTCCGGGCCACGCTGACCACCGAGCCCGAGGTGGTGGGGCGCTTCGCCGAGCTGCGCGAGGCGATGATGGAGTCGATGAGGCGCTTCATCGTCAGCGACATGGAGCGCTTCGGCGTCGAGCCGCGGATCCCCCTCGACGAGCTCGCGACGCTGCTCGTCTCGCTGACGAACGGGATGGCTCTCGAGCACGTCGGCGCGGAGCGTCGACTCGTCTCGACCGAGTCGATCATGGTCCTCCTCGACGGTCTGCTGCGTCCGGTCGCGCCCCGGTGAGCCGGTCGGTCGACCCGTCGGCCACGTCGTCGGGTGGCGGCGCTGCCCGGTGAAGAAGTCGATGGGCGGCCAGCGCGTCGAGACCGTCCGCTTCACGCCGCGCGGCGTGCAGGACGACCGGCTCCGGGCCGTTCGCGATCCTCACCACGAGCCAACGCGGCGCGACCCGGGTGCCGCTGGCGGCGCGCCTCGCCGATCCCCGTCGTACGCCGGGTGGTGCGGCCGAGGATGCGGCCGGGCGCCCGAGTGCTGCCCAGACCCTCCGGCCGCGGGCTCAGGCCGCGACGCGGGGCATGACCTGGTCGACGTGGGCGGTCTCGAAGGACTGCACGTCGCCGCACCAGCAGGTGTAGGAGACCCGGATGCCGGAGACGGTGGTCGCGACCGCGGTGAGCTGGCTGGGGAAGACGAGCTGACGACGCTCGCAGGTGGTGCACTGGCGGGTGAACATGAGGACGACCTCCGGGCTTGCGGGTGGCTGGTCCTTCCAGTGTGGACGGTGTGAAGACACAGGGCTAGCCTTGCTTTCCTTCGCAAGCCACAGGTCTTTCCTATGATGTGACTGTGCTCTCCCTGCATCAGCTGACCTGCTTCCTCGCGACCTACGAGCACGGCTCGCTCACGGCGGCCGCGGACGAGCTCGGCTACGCCCAGCCGTCGGTCTCCGAGCAGGTGCGGTCCCTGGAGAGGTCCCTCGGGGTCCAGCTCTTCCGACGGGTCGGGCGCGGGGTCGTGCCGACCACGGTCGCCGACACGCTGCGCCCGCACGCCGAACGCGTCCTCGCCGCGGTCGACGAGGCGCACCAGGCCGTGCAGGAGGCGCGCACGCTGCAGACCGGCACGATCCGCTTCGGCATGTTCGGCACCGCACGCCTCTACGCCGGCGCCGACCTGGTCGCCGACGTGCTGGCGCGCTACCCGGGCGTGCGCGTCGAGCTGGTCGGGCAGAACTCCTCCGACGTCTTCGACGACCTGCGTCGAGGGCGGATCGAGGCCGCCATGATCGCCGTGCCCAGCGTGACCAGCGAGGGGATGACGGTGACGCCGGTGGCGCGCGACGAGCTGGTCTACGTCAGTGCGGACCCCGAGCGACTCACCTCGCCGGTCACCGCTCAGCGCCTGGCCCGTGCCTCCCTGGTCATGCCCGAGACCACCTGGCGCGCCGAGGACTCCACCCGGATCGTGCTGCGCCAGATGCTGCTCGAGACCGGCCGCAACCCGACGACGCGCATCGAGGTGGAGGACGTCGAGACCGCGGTCGAGCTGGCGGGGCGCGGCCTGGCCGACACGGTGATCCCCCGTGGGGCGGTCGACCAGCTGCTGCCCCGGCTCGCGCCGGGCGCCGGTTTCGTCAGTCTCCGCCCCCGGCAGTACGACACGCTGGCCATCGTGCATCGGGCGGGGGCCGTGCTCAGCCCGGCCGCCCGCCTGATGATCGAGCTCGCGACCCAGCGGATCCAGTCGATCGCCGACCCGGTCGAGGCCCGGCGATGAGCGCGCTCCGTGGCGGGCGCCTTCGCGGCCGGAACGCTCCGGGCTGAGGGATCCGCGGGAGCGGACGCTCAGCCCACCGCGGTCGTCTCGTCGTCCAGCCCTGCTGCGAGCGGCGCCCCGGCCGGCGTCGGTCGCGCCGTCTGCACCAGGCCGACCGCGCCGCCGGAGGCGGCGTACCCGCGGCCGACGCTCAGCACGACCGGGGCCT
Source organism: uncultured Actinomycetota bacterium (assembly GCA_963740745.1). Taxonomy (GTDB): domain Bacteria; phylum Actinomycetota; class Actinomycetes; order Propionibacteriales; family Nocardioidaceae; genus Nocardioides. The sequence continues at coordinate 135,077 of CAVUFK010000001.1, read as the reverse complement.
TGCGGGGCAGCGACGAGACGCCGAGCAGGTCACCGTCGAAGTCGACGTTGGGCATCAGCATCACCCCGCACCGCGACTTGCGCACGGCCTTGGACCAGTGGCTGTACATGCTGCGCAGGTCGTCGGAGCGGCCGGCGGCGATCACCGTGAGTCCCGGGACCTTGGCGCCCAGCAGCCCGCTGATCGAGGAGTCCTTGTCCTCGAACTGCTCGGCGTCGTCGACGAGCAGCACCAGCTGGCCGCGGTGCACCCGGGCGGCGGCCAGCATCGCCGGCAGGTCGTCCTCGCCGACCGCGACCTTGTCCAGGCCGGCCTCGCCCAGCGGCGAGCGGCGCCCGCAGACGCCCCAGACGGCGACCTGGTCGCCAGAGGCGACCGCTGCGGCGCGGATCGTCTCGGCCAGCGCGAGCAGCACGGTCGACTTGCCGCTGCGCGCCGGGCCGGTGACCATCACGTGCTCGCCCGACCAGACCTCGAGCGCGGCGACGCCGAGGTCGTTCTCGGCGATGCCCACCGGCAGGCTCCAGGGCTCGGTGTCGATGCGCGCGGTGGCGCCGAGCTCGGTCACGGTCACCGACTCGGGGAGCCGCCCGATCACGGTGGCCTTCCTCGGCGCGTGGGGCCAGGCCGCACCGATCGCGGCCACCGCCGCGACCAGACCGCCGGACGGGGTGGCGACGTGGGTCTGCAGCTTGGTCTCGGCGAGAACGCACCGTCCCGCGATGGGCGGCGGGGCCAGCTTGGGCGGCACGCTGGCCGAGGAGTAGTCGTAGGGGTCGGCGAGCCGGAAGAGCCACTTCTGGGTCGTGACCTCGTCGATGGCGGGCGGGACGGCCTTCACCCGCGAGGTGCTGGCCACGAAGTGCATGCCCAGGTCGGGGCCGTCGGTCCAGGCGCGGTAGAGACCCTCCAGCAGACGGATGCCGTCGTAGTCGTCGTACTCGTCGCGCAACGTCGCGAGGCCGTCGATGAGGATGACCATCCGACGTTGCGGCTCGGAGGCGGCCCGGCGGCGGTCGAGCTCGGCGCGAGCGAACTTCAGCAACCGGACCTGCTCCTCTCGTGCCGCGGCGCCGGAGCCGACGTAGCCCACGCAGTGCGGCAGGTCCCGGAGGGGTTCGAGGTCACGGGTGCCGAGGTCCATCACGAGCAGGTCGACATCCTCGGGCGAGGTCGTGGCGCACACGGTCAGCCCGATCGAGGCCAGCGCGGTGCTGGTGCCGCTGCCGGGGATGCCCATCATCAGGGCGTTGCCGTCGTCGAGGTTCCACGAGGCGGGGATCTGCCGCTGGCGGTCGGGCTCGTCGGAGAGGGCGAAGACGACGCGCTCGGCGTCGAAGGAGCCGACCACGGGCGGCGGGGCCGGCGCGTGGGGATCGGGCTCGACCGGGGCCGGCGCGAAGGGCCCGGCCAGCTCGACGCGCTCGCCGAGCGCCTCGGGCCACACCGGTCGCGGCGGGCCGTAGCCGAGCTCGTCGTTGGCCTCGACGATGGCGTCGATCAGCAGGTCGAGGTCGGTCGGGGCGTCCTTGTCCTGCGGAGCCTCGTTGCGCTCGGGCACGACCGAGAACCCGAAGCCGAGAGGGTTGGCCTCCACGACGGTGGAGCTCTCGGCCTGCGCCTGACCGGTGACGAGCGCGGTCTGCACGGGGGTGATGTCGTCCTGGCCGAGCTTGACGAACGCGCGACCCATCTGGGTCCGCCCGATCGAGGACGCCGTGGGCACGCCGATCACGTTCGAGGAGTCGTCCCTGCTCTGCACCCGCAGCGCGACGCGCAGGTTGGTGTTGGCCAGGATGTCGTCGTTGACCACGCCGGCGGGTCGCTGGGTGGCCAGGATCATGTGGACCCCGAGCGTCCGCCCGACCGCGCCCACGCTGACCAGCGACGAGAGGACGTCGGGGTACTCCTTGGCCAGCATCGCGAACTCGTCGACCACCAGGAGCAGGCGCGGCATGGGCTCGGCCGGGTTGGTCTTGAGGTAGGCGTCGAGGTTGTCTACTCCCTCCCCCGCCGCGGCGAACATCTCCTGGCGGTAGCGCATCTCGGCCTCGAGGGCACGGATCGCGCGGTCGGCGAGTTGGGCGTCGAGGTTGCTGACGGTGCCGATCGTGTGGGGCAGACGCTCGCAGGCCGCGAACGCCGCGCCTCCCTTGAAGTCGATCAGGATGAAGGTCAGCTTCGTGGGGTCGGTGCGCGCGGCGAGGCCCGCGACCATCGAGCGGAGGAACTCGCTCTTGCCCGACCCCGTGGTGCCACCGACCAGGCCGTGCGGTCCGTCGCGGACCAGGTCCAGCTCGAAGCCTCCGGTCTCGCCGACCCCGATCGGGGTCTTGATCCGGGTGGAGGAGCGCCAGCTGTCGCGGATCGCCTCGGCGGTGATCTCCTCGACGCCGAGGAGCGGGGGCAGGCGCACCATCGAGGGGAGCGCGGCGCCCGGTACGACGAGCTCGGGGTCGTCGAAACGAGCCAGGTCGAGCGCACACCGACGAGCGGTGCCGAGGTCGAGGCCGGCCAGGACGACGTCGTCGACGGTCGTCAGGTCGTCGGGGCGGGTCGCGGTGCCCAACGCGTCGGGCTCGACCTCGAGCACCACGGTGCACGAGGCCGGGAGCTGTTCGTGCGAGGTCGCCACGACGATGCCGGAGACCTGGACCTCACGCTCCTGCGAGCCGACGAAGGTGTTCGTCGCGACCCGGCGCCCGTGGCCCAGGAGCGTGCGGGCGGGGGCGTTGCGGCCCTCGAGCAGCACGTCGGAGTCCAGCAGGAGCAGCACCGCGGGGGTCGGCTGGCGGTCCACGTCGTCGCGCAGCCCTCGCAGCATCGACTCGCTGCGCTTGCGGTCGTCGGAGAGCCAGTGCCCGCCGGAGGCGTCGCCGAGGCGGCGGGTGTGGGGAAGCCACTGGGTCCAGGACCAGTCGGAGTCGCGCCCTGAGTCGCAGAACACCCCGATCGTGACGTCGGCGGGGCCGACGTGGACCGCGGCCTGGCACAGCAGGCTGCGCGCCACCGCGAGCGCGCCCCGACGGTCACCGACGATCCCGACGACGCCGGCGTTGCCGAGGTCGACCTCGACCGGCGCGGAGCCGAGCCGGCTCGCCCGGACGATCTTGCGGGCGGCGTCGTCCAGGCGCTTGCCCGCCGACGAGTCGTCGATCGGCGGGGCCCAGCCGACGTCACCGACGCCGGCGTTGAGCTTGAGGAAGTCCGAGGCCGAGCTGCGGCGCTGCCACATCAGGGTCGAGGGCAGGCCCGCACGCCGTACGGCGGTCGCGGGGTCGGGCAGCTCGGCGCGGCGGCGGGCCCGCTCGGTGGCGGCCGCCTCGTCGATGTCGGACTGGAAGGTCTCCAGCGCCTCGGCGAAGCGCACCTCCTCCTCCTCGATCTCCTTGCGCCGGCGTCGCTTCTGCTCGAAGTAGGTGCCGATGCCCAGCAGCGGGCTGAGGCCGGCGATGATGGCGTACCGGGCGCTGCCGAGCACGACGACCATGGCGATCGCCAGGACCAGGGGCCCGATCACCGTGGCCAGCGGGAAGCGGCTGGGCGGGGGGTCGTCCTTCTTCGCGGGCGGGGTGATCTCCTCGGGCTCGGGTGGCCGCCCCGGGCGCGGAGGCCGGTTGAACGGCGCAGTGCCCGCGGGCGTGACGTTGTTCAGGCTCCCCGGCGAGGGCGCCGTCGGCTCGGCCGAGGTGCGACGCAGCGTGATCGCGGCGCCGCCGACGAGCACGACGGCCCCGTCGGTGACCAGGACGCCGTCGAGGATCGGCTCCGGCTCGGGCTCCTCGTCGTCCCGGCGGCCCTTCAGCGACCCGACCCGGCCCGCGACGCTGCCCACGCTCGCCGCGACGCCGGTCCTCTCGGCCTTGGCGGCCTCCTCGGCCTCGGCGGCCGTCCGTGCCTCGAGCTCGGCGAGCGTGAGGACCTTCTCGCCCTCGACGGTCGTGCCGTTGGTCGAGCCGACGTCACGCACGCGGACGCCGCCCTCCTCGAGGGTCAGGGTGGCGTGGCTCCACGAGGTGCTCGGCGACTCGACGGTGATGTCGGCGAGCGGGGCCCGCCCGATGCTCAGCGGACGGTTCGTCGGGATCTCGACGACCCGTCCGGCGTCCAGACCGGCCGAGACCGTGGCCGACCAGACGGTGACCGGCGCGGTGCGCTCGAGGGGCTCGCGAGCCAGGCGGGATCCCTCGAGGAGGGTCACGTCGCTGACCTTGTCGCCTGCGGCGTGCTGGTGCTCGTCGACCCAGACCGGGTCGGCCGGGGCCATCAGCTGCCCGCACGAGTGCTCGACGACGTCGGCCAGCGTCGCGGTGCTGGCGACCTGGGCCAGCTCCACGTCGTGGGTGGTGCCGTCGACGTCGATCACGAGGCGCACGGGGATCTCCTTGAGAGGTCGGTGCAGGGTCTCCCCTGCGGTCCGCGAGGCTCCGGCTCAGCCCTGGGGCACCGGGAACCAGGACAGCCGGGGGCCTTCGTCGGCGGGGGGAGCCGGTCGGACGCCGGGGTCCTCGGGAGTCGCCTGGAGCACCACGACCTCACTGGCGGCCATGGCCTGCGGCGAGGTCAGGTCCAGGTCGGCCCCGACGAGGCCGTCGGACCGGCCGAGCCGGAGCTGTCCGAGGGCGTCACCGACCGCGGCGGGATCGATGCTGCCCGCGGCCGACGCCGCGCGGGCGATCGCCACGACGGCGTCGTGGCTGCGCGTGTCGGCGTACGGCGCCACCGTGGCGAAGGGCTGGGCGTCGAAGAAGGTCTCGACCGAGGAGTCCTCGGCCGCCGCGCGGAGGGCACCGAAGTACGCCGACAGGGCGTCGCCGGCCGGGCCGGGGTCGAGCGCGGTGAGGTCGCCGGTCCGCTCCCCGACGGTCACCAGCTCGGAGGAGAGGCTCCCGTCGGAGGCAGAGAGGTCGGTGGCCAGCACGGGGCTGAGGGCGTCGGGGGTGAGGACGAGCGGCACCGAGACACCGGCGCCCTGGAGGGCGCGGACCATCACGGCCTGGCGTGCGGCCGGGCCGGTGACGATGACCGAGTCGGCGTTGCCCTGCTCGACCTGCTGGGCGATGTTGGTGGCGAGTCGCTCGGCGACCGGCGACTGCGCCGAGGGGGCCAGGGAGAGCTGGTCGACCACGGTGACCCCGGTGACCTCGCCCCCGCCGGCGTCGACGAGCACGGGTGTGGACACGCCGGTCCGTCCGAGCGCGCCGGCGATGGTGCTCTTGATCGCTCCCTGAGCCGGGCCGGTCAGCCACGCCGGCGCACCGTCGGGGAGATCGGGGTTGGGCGCGTAGGGCAGCAGCACCGGGATGCCGGCGTCCGCCGCGGCCTCGATCGAGCCGTTGACGTGCGGTCCGGACGAGGCCAGCACGATCCCCGCCACGCCCTGGCCCGCGAGCTGCTCCACGGCGGCCTCGGCTCCCTGCTGGGTCCCGCGGTCGTCGACCCCCACGACCTCGACCGGCGTACCGCCCTCGCCGAAGCGGTAGGCGGCGACCTGGGCGCCCTCGGCGGCCTGGCTCCACTGCACCCCGGAGTCGCCCTGGGAGGCCAGGCTCACGATCACGCCGACCTTGAGACCCCGCGGGATCCCGTCGGCGGTCAACGGGACCGCGGCCGGGCTGGCGGCCGGGGCCGAGGCCGCTGGCGCGTCGTTCTCGTCGTCCGAACCCGAGCAGGCGCTCACCGAGAGTGCGAGCGCCGTCGCGGCACCCAGTGCGGCCCAGCGTCGGGGCGTCGCCACGCTCACTGCCCGGCGGCCAGGTGGTAGCTGTAGATGGTGCGGTGCTCGACGCCCTGGGGCACGTCGACCTGGAAGGCCGGCAGCTGGGCCAGGCGCTGGAAGGCCGCCTCGGCCTGCTTCTGACGCAACCGGATGCCGTTGACGTCGAGGGCACGGGCGTTGGCGTAGGACGACGCCGTGCTCGAGGCCCGAGCCACCTGGAAGTCCGCGGCGCGCGCCTTGCCGGCGTTCGAGCCCAGGGTCCCGAGCAGGCCGGCACCCTGGACCTCCGGGTCGCCCAGGTCGAGCAGCACCTTGGTCAGGTCGGCACGCAGCAGGCGGCCGGCCGCGGTGGTGTTGCGGGTCGAGGCCGACACCGTGTCCGCGATCGTGTCGAGCCCGGCCGCACGTTGGACTGGATCTGCGTGGACGACTTCTTCGAGGACTGCGTGAGCTTCCCGCGCTGGCCGTTGATGGTCTGGCGACCGTCGGCGACGATGTCGGAGGCCGCCCGCTGCATCCCGGCCTGGGACTGGGTGAACGCCTGGGCGACCTGCTGGCGAGCCTCGATGGACTGACGTCCCACCTTGGTGATCGAGTCCTGCGTGCTGCTCTGCACGTCGTCGGCCGCGCTGGACTTCGCCTGGTCGAAGGCGCCGTTGATCGCCTCCTCGGCATCTGCTCGGTTGTCGTCCAGCTTGGCGAGGGCGGTCCTGACCTGGTCGCGCGACGACCTCAGGCCGCCGAACTCACGGAAGAGCCCCTGGAGCACCGTCTTGATCGTGCCGTCCCCCCGTCGGCCACCGCGGCCTGGGCCGCGGTGAGCGCATCCTCGGCCGCCACGACCTGGTCGTCGAAGGTCCGCAAGGCGATGCCCAGGGGCGAGCTCGTCTGGGCGGGGTCGGTCTGCGCGAGCACGAACTGCCAGGCCGCGACCGCGCCGTCGTTGGTCGGGTTCGCCATCGTCGGCGGGTCGACGTCCGGGTCCTCCGGGCACGTCGTGGTGGTGAGGTAACCGGTCAGCGAGTTGACCTGGTCCGCGCTCAGCGGCCCCGAGCCGGGCGCTGCCGGGTCCTCGAGCAGGCCGCAGATCTCGTCGAACATGCTCTGCTGCGAGCTCCGCAGGCCGGCCAGGGTCGCGATCTCGTCGTTGGCACGGGCCCGCACGGAGCCGACGGCCCTGACGAAGCTCTGACGCGTGGCCTTGACGTCGTCGAGGGCGTCCTCGACCGGGCCGAGGTCGACGGTCTGGCCGCCGGGGGCGGCGTCCGACAGGGCCGCGATCAGCGCGATCGTCTTGTCGAGCGACCCGCCGACGCTGGTGGCCCGGGTGAGGAGGTCCTTGGGCTGCGTGGCGTCCAGGGTCTCGATCACGGTGCCGCGGGAGGTCTCGAGCGTCTGCGAGATCTTCGCGGGCAGGTCCTTGCGCGTGCGGTCGAGCAGGCAGGTCACGGAGTCGGCCAGCGGGTTGGGCTGCGTCGGCGTCGAGGGGGCGCACTGCTGGGCCAGGCCCTGGGCCGGGCCGAGGCTGTTGCGCAGCTTCGTCGTCAGCACGACCTTGCAGGTCTCACTCGCTCGCGAGTAGCCGTTGAGCGTGCTGGCGACGCGTACCAGGCTGTCGTACACGCTCCCGCCACCCCGGCCGGTGTCGACGGTGGCGTTGCAGCCGTCGCCGCGAACGCTGCCCTGCCCGACGGGCTGGCTCGTGTCACCGAGCAGCGCGTCGATCGAGGAGACCGTCTGGTCGAGCTGGGCGAGCGAGGAGGAACCGGTCGACTTCAGCGTCGAGGAGATCTGGTCGCCGAGGCCGTCGACCGTTCCGTCCAGGGAGCGCATCGAGGCTGCGATCTGCACCACCCCGCGCTCGAGGTCGGAGACGGTCTTGGTGCCGAGGGTCTCGGTCGAGGAGTTGAGGCTCTTGCGGACGTCGGTGATCGAGTCGCCGGCGCCGGCGAGGACGTCGTTGACCTTGCCGATCGTCTCGATGGTGGCGGCCTGGAGCTTCAGCTCCTGCGAGCCCATCGGGTTGAACGAGTTCTCGACGAGAGCGCCGACCGAGGGGTCGGTGACCAGGCCCGGCTGCACGCTGAGGTCCAGGGCAGGCGCCACGAAGTCCTTCGCGTCGAGGACCAGGCTCAGGGTGGCGGTCGGGCTGAGCTGGGGTGAGGCGAGGATGGTGGCCCACTGGACCTGGGTGTTGCCCCCCGGGCCCTGGCTCAGCACGCCGTTGGTGACGGCGTCCTCGCCGGCCCGCTGGGTGATCACGCTGGCCGGGTCGGTCCTGCCGAGGTCCGCGGCCGCGGTGATCGTCATCGGGGCGGCGACGTTGGCGGGGCGGGTCCGCGACCCGCCCGCGACGTCGTAGGTGAGCTGCTCGGGCTCGGTGGTGAGGTTCTCGACCGTCAGGTCGACCTGGACCCGCCCGGTGTAGCCCTCGAGGTCGGCGAGGTCGGACCCGGAGCCGTCCTGGGTGCGGTAGGAGATCCGCAGGCGCACCGGCAGGTCGCCGACCACGTCCTGCGGGGCGTAGGCCTGGGAGGTGCTGTCGGCCTGGGAGCCGTCGGCGGAGCTGATCACCGTGGTGCCGTTGACCGCGGTGAAGGCTCCGTCGGGTGCGACCTCGACGCTGACCGCCTGGAGGACCCGGTCACCCGGGGACACCGGAAGGTCGGAGTCGGCGACCGTGACCAGGCCCGGCACGGTGGCCGTCCCGATCGAGGCGACCGCCACGACGGTGACGAGACCCACGAGGGGTCGACGGGCCCGGCGCGCGAGCACGGGAACGGGCGGCAGTGACGAGAACATGAACCTCACCTAGATGATCGCAGTCGCCGCGAGATCCCCATCGCACATCCACGGCCGCGCCAGCATAAGGCCATGCGTCCCGGTTCTCACCATGTCGCGGGGACCCCTTCCTGCGGTGACTCTCTCGGGGCTCCGACGAGCGCGTGTGGTCTAGCCCCGCTGGCGCCCCGCGGGACCGTCAGGCCTGCTCGCGCTGCTTCTTCTCCTGGCGCCCCACCCGCTTGCGGACACCGATCTGCTGCAGCCCGATGAGCAGCGGGAGCATCGAGACCACGCTGACGAGCGGGTGCACGACCACCGCGAAACCGAGGCCCAGACCGACCGCGGCGAGGGCACCGGTCACCAGGAGGTACGTCCTGCTCGGCGTGGGCAGCGACGACGCGGGACCGGATGGGCTCATGAGCTCCATCGAAGCATGGTCCCCGCGGTCGCAGGCGGGACACGGCTAGCGTCGTCGTCGCAAGCGGTGCTCGTGGTCTCGGTGGTGGACCATCTCGTAGGCAGGGTCGTGGGCGCGGCGGTGGTGGTAGCCGCACAGGGGCAGGGCGTTGTCGTGGTCGGTCCTGCCCCCGGTCGACCAGGGCTCGAGGTGGTGCAGCTCGCACCAGGAGAACGGCCTCGTGCACCCCGCGATCGCGCAGGTGTCGTGGACGGCGGCCAGGGCGTGCTCGACTGCCGATGCCGAAGAGTCGTCTGAGGCGGCCCACGTCCAGCGGGACCCCCGCCCCGGAGAGCACGACTGGGACATGGCCGCAGCTGCAGGCCAACCGCCGCAACGTGCGAGCCGAGGTCGCGGACCCGTCATCGAGGTAGCCGACCCCCAGCCCCGTAGCGAGGGTGTCGTAGGGCACCCGGACGAGCAGCCCGACCGCGGACCTGGCGAGCTTGTCGGTGGGCAGGTGCTCGAGGATCTCGCAGAACGCCGAACCCATCCGCTCCCCCCACGACAAGCCGATCGTCTCCGCGGAGTCGTCGACGACCTCCTCACCGGCGGTGTCGGTGCCGCGGCGACGCGGCGAGGTCAGGTGGTGCAACGCCCCGATCAGCAACCGGGCGTGCAGGTCGGGGAGCACGAAGGAGCCCCGCCAGGTGCCGTCCCCACGGTCCGAGAGCGATAGGTAGCACTCCCGCTCCGCACGGTCCTCGTCCGCGGCGACGTCGTCGCCCTCAGCCTTCGCTGACTCATCCTTGTTGCCCAGCAGGTCGGCGAAGACCCGGCGGGCCTCTCCCCGCAACGCCTTCGCGGGCATCGCGCGACCCGACCGGGTGCCCTCGCCGGTCGCGGTCAGCACCAGCGCCTGCTCCGCACCCCGGATCTGCTCGGGCGTGAGCTGCCTCGGGGCGCGCTCGGCAGCGCGGACGATCGCCTTGGCCTGCGAGAGACGCAACCGCCCCTCGACCAGGCCCGCCCGCACGTGGTGGTACTTGCTCTGGAGCAACCGCGCGGTCACCATCCCCCCTCGGATCACCTCCGCGGGGTCGCCGGTCAACCGGGCCAACCAGTCCGGGACGTCCGCGTCACCCTCATCGCCCACCGGACCCGCCCGGCCGCGGGTGCGGGCCTCGGCCAGCACCGCCATCGAGAGCGCCTGGACCTGCGAGGTCAAGGCCGCCAGCTGCTCCGCCGCCGTGGTCAGGTCGTCGTTGGACAACGCCGTCCCCGAGATCCGCGCCGCACCCCCGACCGCGTCGCGGGCCGCGCCGATCCCCTCGAGCAGCACCGCCCCGGCCCGCGGCCGCGCCGGCGCCGGACCCGGAGGCCGGAGCGGGACAGCGGTGCTGGTCATGAGCACGACTCAACCAGGCACCACCGACAACGAGCCCTCGCCGAACAGCCCTGATCTCGCTGGACGAGACAGCAATCGAAATTCTTCTCCCCCGAGCTCGGACGGTCGTCGACGGCGGGATCGTGCACGGAGACCCGGCCGTCGAGCGGCATCAGCCGCATCTGCGTCAGGCCAGACCCGAGACCTCGATCACCACGAGCTCGCCTTCCTTCGACACGCCCACGCGAGCATCGCCGGCCTCGATGGAACGGACGACGGGCACCGTCGCAAAGCGGATCGCCATCGTGTCGGCAGTCGAGGCGAGCGACAGAACGGTCGTCCGATCGATGTCTCGTCGAGCTGGCTCCCGGTAGTCGGGCGTTTCCTTCCAGGGCCACAACGACAGGTCCAGTACCGGCGACTCGCCGGGGTGCGCTGTTGGGGCTGCGGTGGTCGCGGGCTCGCTCCCGGCCCTCCGCGGCACGTCGATCACCACGAACCCCACCAGCGCGCCGGATCCCGGATGGACCTTGAGCTCGACGTACCCCTGCTCGGGATCGCTGACGAAGAGATAGAGAGGACTCGTCGATGGATCGATCCCCCAGACGACCGAGAGCGGGATGTAAGGATCCACGGTCACCACCGCCGGTGGACTGGGCACCGAAGACATCACCTTGATCGTCACCTCAGCCGAGTCCTCTGCCGTGGACCAGAGCCGGGAGCTCATCTCCGCCTCGCTGCCTGAACTCCAGCTGCCATCCACCCACGGTCAGGCGTTGGCCGAGTGGCACCCCGTCGCGAGTCGACTCCCCGACAGCCGCTTGCAGGCTGCTCAGGCGCTGCTGAGTCCCCAGGCCGACCATCTCGGGGCTCTGACCATTCCGCGCCGCACTCCTCGCCGCATCGGCGAAGTGGTCGGTGACGTTTCCATGCACCCACACGCGGGCATCCCCAGCGGCGAGCTCGAACGACCCGGGTAGGCCACCGGTCCCCGGGATCGCGTCCGCCGTTCCCACGACGTCGTCCCAGACGGTGCCTGTCGCGGCGGGCGTCGTCGCCACGTCATCGAGCTGTCGTCCGAACGGCGCGACGACGTGACCCAGCGCGCCACCACCAGCGCCGAACGCGGCACCGGTCGCCGTGCTGGTCGCCGTCGCCTGCACCAAACCGCCCGGAGTGTGCGGGCCGGGTCCGAGCAGGTAGTTCCCCGCGCCGCCGACGGCACCCTCGGCTGCCCCTCCGACCGCACCAGCCGCCACCGCACGGCCCAGCGTCATCCCCGTCTTCGCCAGCACACCACCGGCGCCGAATCCGACCATCCCCGCGGCGCCCGAGACCGCGACCTGACCCCAGTTCACCTCGCCGGTCGTCGCCTTCTGGATGCCGGCATCGATCCCGGCTGAGATCAAGCCAGCACCCACCAGCTGCGCGCCCGGGATCGGGGCGAACATCAGTGCCGCGCCACCGACGACCATCGCGCCCGCTGCGACGTACTCCCAGTTGTCGGCCGCCCAGTCGCCGACGTCGGCCATCCACCCCTGGTGCTCGTCCTTGTAGGCCTGCAGGTCGGCGTCCGAGAGCGGCCGCAGACCGGTCGGGTCCGTGGCGTGGACCGGGTCGTTGCCGGCGTAGGAGTACGGGTTGCCCGACCAGCCCGACCCGATCACCGGGTCCAGCGGGTCGACCGAGAGGAACCCCCGCGTCGTCGGGTCGTAGACCCGCGCGCCGAGGACCTCCAGCCCGCCGGGGAGGGTCACCTCCCCCGAGGACCCGATGGACAGCCGTGGCGGGTACGGGAGCCCGGCGCCGACGCCACCACCGGTGCCGGGGGTCTCCCACGGATCCGCGCCGCCGCCACGCGCCGTACGCCACCCCGCACCCGACCCGGTGCCCGTCCAGGCCGTGTCCGGGTCGTCGCCGACACCGGTCACCGGACCCGCGTGCACCACCGGCACGTCGCCGGCCTGCACCAGCGCGGCGTAGGGGTCGGCGGAGTCGTGGAACAGCTCGGTGCCGTCGACCTCGGCCAGCTCGCCGCGGGCGTCGACCGAGAGCTCCGTGCGGCGGGCCTCGCCGCCCGCGGCCTGCTCGGTGATTGCCGAGAGCCACCCCGTCGCCGACCAGGACAGCGCCAGGCCGGAGCCGTCGGCGCGGACCTCGGAGGTGCGGCGCCCGGCACCGTCGTAGGAGTACGTCGTCGTCGCACCGTCGTAGCCGGTCGCCGAGACCAGCTGGCCCGCGGTGTCGTAGGACAGCTCGCGCGTCTCGCCCGCGGCCGTCTCGAAGACCAGCCGGCCCGCGGCGTCGTAGGACCACCGCACCCCGGCGCCACCGGCGGCGCCGGCCACGCGCATCCCGACCAGCTGATGAGCGTCGTCGTAGTCGTAGGTGGTGGTCTCGCCCTCACGCGTGACCGCGCTGACCCGGCCCTGCTCGTCCCGTGCGACCTCGGTGCGCGCCGAGCCCTCGGCGTCGGTGACCGTGTGTGCGACGACGAGACCTGCGTCGTGCTCCCAGGACTGGATCACCCCGCCGGCGGCGGCAGAGACGACCCGACCCGCGGGGTCGCGGGTCAGGGCGGCGCGACCCAGCAGCGGGTGCTCGACCCCGACCAGTCGACCGGCCGCGTCGCGCTCGTAGGACGTCGTCGACCCGTCGGGGGTCGTCATCGAGGACCGGCGGCCCTCGGCGTCGTAGGTCCACGACAGGCCGCGCCCGTCGCGGGTCCGCGAGACCAGCCGGCCCCGGCGGTCCCACTCGAGCTCGTGGGTCACGACCCGGTCGTCGCCGCGCGTGCGGTCGCTCAGCGTGACCCGGCGCGCGCGCACGTCGCGGCTGATCGAGGACACCACCCGCCCGTCGACCCGGGTCGAGGCGAGCCGGCCCTGCGCGTCGAAGACCCACTCCGTACGCCGCCCGTCGGGGTCCTCCTGCCAGACCTGGCGCCCCGCGCCGTCGTAGCCGCCGCGGGTCGTGCGACCCAGCGGGTCGGTCTCGGCGACGCAGTGGTTCATCGCGTCGAACTCGCGCCGCGTCACCTGGCCGAGCGGGTCGGTGACCGCGACCGCGCGCCCGTTGGCGTCGTAGTCCCAACGGGTCGACCCGCCGTTGCCGTTGACCACCTCGATGAGCTGGCCGGCCGCGTCGTACCGGTAGCGACGGCGGCCGTGGCGGGTGTCGGAGGACTGGGTGAGCCGGCCCGCGGCGTCGTAGGCGTAGCGCCAGACCCCGGCGCCTGGGGTGTGGCGGGCGGTGACCCGGCCGACTGCGTCGTGCTCGACCCGCACGACCTCGCCGGTCGGCAGGACCTGGCGGACCACCAGGCCCTCGTCGTCGTGCTCCTGGGTCGTGCGCGCACCGAGCGGGTCGACGACCGCGACCAGGCGGCCGCACACGTCGTACTCCCGTCGCGTCACCGCGCCGGCCGGCGAGGTGATCGTGACCGGTCGCCCGGCGGCGTCGCGCTCGATCCGGGTCAGGCCGCCCTCGGCGTCGAGGAGCTCGACCGGGCGGCCGCACCGGTCGTAGGTCGCCATCGCGACCGAGCCGTCGGCCCGCTCGGTCGACCGCATCCGCCCGAGCGGGTCGAAGCTCCTCGCGACCGAGGCGACCCCGTCGTCGACGCTGAGGCTCGTGCCCGGCTGCTCGGTGCCGAAGCCGTGCTGCTCGGCGACCACCGCGCGGCGCACGCCGGTGGGGTCGACGGTCGCGCTGACCGCGCCGTTGGTGTCGTACTCGGTCGTCCACTCCGCGCCCAGCGGGTCGGTCGTGCCGACCAGCCGCGACAGGGCGTCGTGGGTGAAGTGCCACGTCGAGCCGTCGGGCAGCTCGGCCGCGGCGAGGTTGCCGAGGTCGTCGAGGGTCCGGCTGATCGAGCGCCCCAGCGGGTCGATCGTGCGGGCCTCCTCGCCGTGCGCACCGCGCTCGACCTCCGTGCGGGCGCCGGTCGGGTCGACGACCGCGGTCAGTCGACCGGCGGTCGAGTGCTCGAAGCGCCAGCGCGCCCCGTCCGCGTCGCGCCGCGAGACCAGGAGGCCGGTGGCCTCGTCGTAGGAGTACGCCGTGCGCGCACCGCCCGGCGAGAGCGCCGCGACGACACGACCGGCCTCGTCGCGCCGCAGGCGCGCGACGTGACCCAGGGCGTCGGTGGTCGAGACCAGGTCGCCGTGCTCGTCGTAGCCGAGCTCGACGCTCACGCCGGTCGGGTCCTCGACCCGGGTCAGCAGCCCCGCCGACCAGGTGTACGTCGTGACCCCGCCCTCGGGGTCGGTCATCGTCGAGGGGTTGCGGTCGGCGCCGGGCGCGGCCACGTCGGAACGGGAGTCGGCGTAGGTGTAGGTGGTGACGGCGCCGGACTCGGTGACCACCGCGGTCACCCGGTCGTGCTCGTCGTAGCCGTAGGTCAGGTCGGCGCCGGCCGGCGTCACGGTCCGGGTGCGGCGTCCGCGGGCGTCGTACTCGTGGACCGTCGACGCACCGTCGCGCTCGGTGAGGAGCACGGGGTGCCCCTGCGCGTCGTAGGACGTCGACTGACGACGGTCCTCGGAGTCGATGATGCCGACGACGCGGCCGCGGGGGTCGGAGACCCAGGTGTTCGAGCGCGTGCCGTCCGCGTCGGAGACCACGGTGACGCGGCCCGGCAGGTAGACGTAGCGGCTCGTGCGACCGAACGGCGAGCGCTGGCGGGTGACCCGGCGACGGTCGTCGTAGGTGTTCTCGGCCTCGACCACGCCGTCGGCGTCGACCACGCCCGCGAGCAGTCCGGCCTCGTCGTGGTCGTAGCGGCGGGTGCCCAGGGGCGTCGTGACGGCGACCAGGTGGCCGGACCTGTCGTAGGTGTAGGTCGCCTCGCGTCCGTCGGAGGCCCGCGCCGCGACGACGCGCGCCGAGACCCCCGTGCCGTCCCAGGTCAGCTCGATGCTGCGGCCCCGCTCGTGCTCGAGACGGACCACGCGACCGTCGTCGTCGTGACTCAGGCGCAGCGCGGTCCCAGCCCCGCGAGAGTGCTCGAGCAGACGTCCCTCACGCCCGAAGGACCAGCGCCGACCGTCGTTGCCGGTGACGACCAGGGGTGCGGACGCGGCCCCGGCCTCGTCACGGGTCAACCACAGGTCCTCGCCCGTCGCCCGGTCCCAGCCGGTGCCGAGGCGCGCGAAGACGACCACGCGCCCGTCGGGCAGGCGCAGCCGCGCGGCCTCGTCGTCGAGGCTCAGGCCGGCCTCGGTCCACGAGGACCAGCCGGGCCCGAAGGCTCCCGCACCGGGGTCGAAGGAGTTGTAGGTGCGGCTCAGCGAGAGGTTGGCGCACCCGCCGGCGAAGCCGAGGTCGACCTCGTTCTCGACGAAGTTGCCGGTCGCGGCGTTGACCGGGTCGTCGGCGTACCCGCTCGTCGGTGGGTTGCCGTAGGCCGTCGGCGGGTCGATCTCGATGTCCTGGCGCGTGGCGCTGACGCCCGCGGCCCGCAGGGCCGCCGCGACAGAGCTGTCGGACAGCGTCGAGACCGCGCCGTCGCCGCCGGCGGCGGCGAACGCGTCCGCGACGGTGTCGGCCCACCGCACGTCGTTCTCGTTGGCCGCCAGCCACGCCTTGAAGCCCTCGAAGGTCGAGGACGCCGAGAGGTGGCCCCAGCCGCAGCCCGCGACGAAGTCGCCGTACGTCGATCCGCAGGTCGTCGGCTGCGACCCGATCTCGGAGTTCGCACCACGCGAGGACGACGCGAAGAGCCTCAGGTCCGCCGGACGGGCCGAGGACGTGCCGGTATCGCCCGCGCCACCTCCGGGGCCCGGGGTGTCCCGGGGAGCAGCTGAGACCGGCGTTGCCTGGAAGCTCGACGGCTCCGGCATGTCGGGGACCGGTGGGGTCTCCTCACCGCCGCCGAGCAGGTGCTTGGCGCCGTCGATGCCCTGGGACAACAGTGACTTGTTGTCCTGCTCGTGCTGCCACTCGCGGGCCTTCACGCGCCGCGCCTGCTCCTGCGTCGCCTCCCGAGCGAGGTCGCCGGTGAACCGCGCGACGTCGCGCAGCGAGGCCGCCACCTCGGAGGCGTCGCCGTCGGCCACACCCGCGTTCTGCTCGAAGATCCGCGCGAACGCCCCGCGGAAGTCCTGCCCGGCCGTGCTGGCCCAGGTCCGGCGTGCGCCCTGCTGCGCGGTGACCGTGCCCGCGGCGGCGTTGCACAGGCTGATCAGCCGCTGCGCCGCCCCGTGGTCGAAGCGGACGTCCTCGTCGATCGGACCGATCCCACCCACGACGGGGCTCCTCTCCCGGGACGTGCCGGCAACGCGGGCATCCCCGGATCAGGATCGACCCGAGGACGCCCGCGCAGGTGCGTGCGTGAGCCGGACGGCTCAGGCGCCGCCGCCGGCGCTCATGATGTTCGCGCTGATCTGGTCGAGCTGCTGGCGCAGGTCCTCCAGCTCGGTCGCGGCCTTGTCCAGCGCCGACTTGGTGTCGGGCCAGGTCGAGGAGCGGAACTTCTCGGCGAGCGGGCCGTCCCAGTTGTTCGGGTCGGAGAGCTCCTTGCCCTTCGCGTCGAGCTGGTTGATCTGGTCGGTCAGGCCGCCCTGGATGATCGAGGCCATCTGCTTGATCGCCGCCTTGGCGGTGCCGGACGAGAGAACGCGGTCGGACATTGTTCCTACCTTCTACCGACGCGGCGGCCGGCAACGAATGAACTGGTCGCGCCCTTCATACCCCTTCCGGGACCCATGGCACCACCGCTTCGACCACTTTGGTCCTCTCTCCCCCTCGGAACCGGACTCCGGGATCGCCGCGTGGCGCCGCCTCCCCTCGGCTACCCTTCACCGCGTCTCGAGCGAGGCCGGTGTCGACGGGAGTGGATCGTGCAGCCTGAGGGCTTCGACGACGCCCTGGGCGCGTCGTACCGTCTGCTCGACCGGCTCGGCGAGGGCGCCACCGGCGAGGTCTGGCGCGCCGTGGACAAGCGCACCGACCAGACCGTGGCCACCAAGCTGCTGCGACGCGAGCACCTCGCCGACCGCGACCTCGTCGGGCGGTTCGTCCAGGAGCGCTCCGTCCTCACCGGCCTGCGCCACCCCTCGATCGTGGAGGTGCGCGACCTCGTCGTGGAGGGCGAGCGGCTCGCGATCGTCATGGAGTACGTCGACGGCGGCTCCTTGCGCGACGTCCTCGCCTCGCAGGGCACGCTGGCACCGGGGCTGGCCGTCGAGGTCGCGGCCACGGTGCTCGACGCCCTGGCCTCGGCTCACCAGCGTGGCGTGGTGCACCGCGACGTCAAGCCTGACAACGTGCTGCTCCAACGCTCCTGGGAGTCGCTCGCGCCGGGCACGGTCAAGCTCGTCGACTTCGGCATCGCGCGGATCCTGACCGACCGGCAGCGCAGCACCACCGGGCTGCTCGGCACACCGGAGTACATGTCGCCCGAGCTGCTCACCCGGGGGACGGCCGAGGCCCCCGCCGACGTCTACGGCGTGGGGATCCTGCTCTACGAGCTGCTGGCCGGGCGTACGCCGTTCGCGGGACCCGGCAACGAGTACACGATCGCCCACCGCCACGTCACCGCCGACCCGCCGCCGCTCGACGTACCCGCCCGGCTCGCAGCCCAGCTCGCCTCGCTGCTGGGCAAGGACCCCACGCTGCGGCCGACGGCGAGCGCCGCCGCCGCGGCGCTGCGCGCGCTGGCCGGTGAGCTCGCGGGCCTGCCGCGCCTGGCCGCCCAGGAGAGCCCCACGGACTTCGAGTCCGCGCGCGGCCCGGCCACCGTGGTCCGCGGGCTGCAGCCCCTCGCCCCCGCCGGCCCCTCCGGCTCCGGCGACCTCGCGGGTGCCGAGCCCCTCGACGGCGAGGACGGCGCCGCCCCGGTCGACCTCGGGTCCCCCGGTCAGCAGACGACCGTGCGCCCGATGCAGCGCCGGCGGGTCGAGGACGAGACGGCCCCGACGATCCCCGCGCGCCGCGCGACGGTGCCCGGTTGGAAGGACCCCAAGCTGATCGCGGTCGTGGCCGGAGCCCTGGTCGTCCTCGCCGGTGCGGTGCTCTTCGTCGTGCTCCGCGGCGGTGGCGCCGACGAGCCGGGCCCGGCCGACCCGACCGCCAGCACCGCCGCCGGTGGTCCCGCCCAGGCGACCGTGAACGAGGACCAGCCCTCGCCGGCCGGGCTCGACCTCACCCGCACCGCGACCTGGGACCCCGAGACCCAGCAGGTGAGCCTGACCCTCGACTACTCCGCCGAGCGGGCGCCGTTGAGCGGCGAGGTCCTCGAGGTCCTCCAGGACCCGGACGGGCTCTGCCCGACCGACATGACGTGGGACGGGCCGCAGCCCGAGGCGAACCAGGTCTCGACGACCAGCATCGACGTCGCCTGCGGGTGGAGCCTCGACATCGGGACGATCCAGCCTCGGCAGTCGGCCACCTTCGACGTGACGTTCACGCTGCCACTCGAGATCGAGGACGGTGGCGACGCGGACTCCGCGCTCGCGCAGTGGCTCGACGGCGTCAAGGCCACGACGTCGATGGCCCTGCAGGACCCCCAGGTCAACCCGAGCGTCTCCTCCTACCCGGTCCAGCGGCTCGTGGGAGTCACCGTGCAGACCGACACCAGCACCGTCATCGGGCGGGTGCTGCCGGTCTCGATCTACCCGGTCTGGCCTCCGGGGGGCGACCAGACCACGCCGATCTTCGTCACGGGCGCGGTCGGTGACCCCTCGAGCGTCGTGGCCGCGATCGCCGGAGGCAACGACGGGATCAAGCTGAGCACCAGCTGTCCCTCCGAGGTGACGATCAGCAACCAGGTGGTCTCCGCGAACAGTCCCACCGACGCCTGCACGATCAACGCGGAGGTCGGCAACCTCGAGCAGGTGATGAGCGGCGCGTTCGCGGTCATCACCCGCGGCAGCTGAGCGCTCGGCAGTGGCTGCTCAGCAGCGCTTGCCGTCCTCGGGCACCGTGCCGGCCAGCAGGTAGTCCTCGATGGTCGAGTCGACGCACGAGTTGCCCGCGCCGTAGCCCGTGTGTCCGTCGCCGTCGCGGGTGAGCAGCACCCCGGAGTCGAGCTGGTCGGCCAACGAGACGGCCCACTCGTAGGGCGTCGCCGGGTCGCGGGTGGTGCCCACGACCAGGATCGGGTCGGCGCCCGACCCGTCGATCTCGGGCTCGGGCTCCGAGCGCTCGACCTGGATCCCCTCGCAGCCCACCAGGCCCCAGGCGAAGACCTCGCCGAAGGTCGGTGAGACCTTCTCGAAGGCCGGGACCTCCTCCTCGGGCACCTCGTCGGCGCTGACGGCGTACGGGTCGTCGAGGCAGTTGATCGCGTACAGCGCCTCGACGGAGTTGTCGGTGTACCCGTCGGGACCACGGGCGCTGTAGGCGTCGGCCAGCACCAGCAGCCCGGTGCCGTCACCGGCCAGCGCGGTGCGCAGCGACTGGTCGAGCAGCGGCCAGTAGTCGCGGTTGTAGAGCGGGGCGACCACCCCGTAGAAGGCGCGGCCCACCGTGAGGTCGCGCCCGTCGCCGGTCGGCAGCGGGTCCTCCTCGATCGAGTCGAGCAGCGTGGTGATCGTGCTCAGGCCCTCCTCGAGGGAGTCGCCGAGGAAGCAGCCCTCGATGTCGTCGGTGCAGCGCGAGACGTAGGCGCGCAGCGCGACCTCGAACCCGCCTGCCTGACCCAGGCTCAGCTCGCGCGAGGGCAGGGAGACGTCGACGGCGCCGTCGAGCACGAAGCGCCCCACCCGGTCCGGGAAGAGCTCGGCGTAGGTCGCGCCGAGCTTGGTGCCGTAGGAGGCACCGAAGTAGGTGAGCCTGCTCTCGCCGAGCGCGGAGCGCAGCAGGTCCATGTCGCGCGCGGCCTCGACCGTCGTGACGTGGCCCAGCAGGTCGTCGGAGCGGGCCACGCAGCCGGCGAAGAAGTCCTTCTGAGCCTCCTCGAAGGCCGCTCCCTCCGCCGTGGTGTCGGGGTCGGGGTCCTGCGCGATGTAGTCGTCGAGCTGGTCGTCGTCGAGGCAGTCGACCGGGTCGGAGCCGCCCGTGCCGCGCGGGTCGAAGCCGACGACGTCGAGGTTGGTCCTCAGCGCGCGCCCGAAGACCCGCGTCGCGGCGGCGGCGTACGACGTGCCCGGCGCACCGGGCCCGCCGGGGTTGACGACCATCGAGGCGATCGGCTCGTCCGAGGCCGGCACCCGCAGGACCGCGAGATCGATCGTGTCGCCGTCGGGCTCGGCGTAGTCGACGGGCGCGACCAGCGTGGCGCACTCGGTCGGCGCCGGCTGGTCGGCGGAGTCGCACGCGCCCCAGTCGAGCTGCTGGCCGTAGTAGTCGGCCAGCGCGGGGTCCGGGGCCGCGGCCGCCGCGGCAGTGTCGGAGTCCATCGGGCTGGGCGACCTGCTCGGGGTCGCCGGGCTCGCGGCCGGGGTCTCGTCACCCCCGCGCAGCACCAGTCCTGTCGCCAGTGCCCCGCCGAGCACGAGGGCGACGACGACCACCCCCGCGACCACCACGGTCGTCGCGCGTCTCATGTCGTGTGCTCCCTCGTCGGTGGCTCATCGCTGGCCCATCGGTCGCTCATCGGTTGCTGGTCTCGGGCACCAGCAGGGCGACCATCATCGCCTCGAGGGCCAGGGCGACCGGCACGTTGAACTCCAGCATCTGCTCGCGGGCGGTGAAGATCGCGTCGATCCGGCGCAGGTTGAGCTCGGGGGTCGAGGTCCGCACGACCTCGTCGACGTCGGTGCGGATCTCGGCGTTGACGAGCTCGCCCGGCGCGCCGAGGGCCAGCGCGATCGCGTCGCGGTAGACCGAGGCGAGGTCCATCAGGCCCCGGTCGACGACGTCGAGCACCCGTCGCTTGGCCCGGGTCTTCTGCGCCCGGTCGAGCTCGGCCAACGCCGGAGCGTAGTCGCGGGGGCGGCGACCGCGCTCGACGACGCCGTACGCCGCGTCGAGGTCGGACTTCTCGCGGGCGTCGAGCTCGGAGGTGATCGCCTCGGCCTCCGCCTTGGCGCCCTCGGCGAGCCTGCTGGCGGCGCCCATCGCCTGCCCGAGCGAGCCCAGCCGGGCGGGCACGGCGACGATCTCGCTGCGTCGGTCGCGGGTCGCCGGGTCGCGCGCGAGGGCCCGGGCCCGGCCGATGTGGCCCTGGCTGGCGCGAGCCGCGTGCGAGGCGAGCGCCGGGCCGACCTCGAGGGTGCGCTCGAGGAAGGCGGCGACGTCGGGCGCGCTCGGGGTGGTCAGGGTGACCAGCCGGCACCGCGAGCGGATCGTGGCCAGGACGTCCTCGACCGTCGGCGCGCACAGCATCCAGACCGTGCGCGCGGTCGGCTCCTCGATCGCCTTGAGCAGCGCGTTGCAGGCCTGCTCGGTGAGCCGGTCGGCGTCCTCGACGACGATCACCTGCCACCGGTTGCCGTTGGGCGAGAGCGCGGAGGTCCGCACGAGGTCGCGCACCTCCGCGACACCGATCGAGAGCTTGTCGGTGCGCACCACGTGCACGTCGGCGTGAGAGCCGATCAGCGCGGTGTGGCAGGCGTGGCACTGCCCGCAGCCGCCCTGCTCGCACTGCAGGGCGGCGGCGAAGGCGACGGCGACGTTGGAGCGGCCCGAGCCGGGCGGGCCGGTGATCAGCCAGGCGTGGTTCATGCCGACCCCGAGCGCGGCCTGCCGCAGCGCCGGCAGCGCCCGCTGCTGACCGACCAGGTCGTCCCAGACGCTCACGGTGCCTCCACCCCGACCGGAGACGTCGTGGCCAGCGACAGCCACGGGCGCACGACCTCGCGCACCCGCTCGGCGATCTCCTCGACGGGGGCTCGGGCGTCGAGGACCACGTAGTGGTCGGGGTCGGCTCGGGCCATCGTCACGAACGCGGTCCGCACGCGCTGGTGGAACTCCAGCGACTCACCCTCGATCCGGTCACGTCCCGCGAAGCGGCTCAGACCGGCGGCCGGCTCGAGGTCGAGGACGACCGTGAGGTGGGGTCGCAGGTCACCGGTGGCCCACCGGGCGACGTCCTCGACCTCGGCGACGTCCAGCGCCCGCCCCGCGCCCTGGTAGGCCAGGGTCGAGTCGACGTAGCGGTCACAGACCACCACGTCACCGCGCGCCAGCGCCGGGGCCAGCACGGCCTCGACGTGCTCGGCCTTGTCGGCGGCGTAGAGCAGCGCCTCGGTGCGGTCGGCCAGGGCGCCGGTCTGCGGGCTGAGCACGATCCGGCGCAGGTCGACTCCGACGGGGGTGTCGCCCGGCTCGAAGGTGGCGCAGACGGCGTAGCCCTGCTCGCGCAGCCAGTCGCCGAGCAGCCGCGACTGCGTCGACTTGCCCGAGCCCTCGCCGCCCTCGAAGCACACGAAGACGCCGACGTCGGCGCGCACCCCGGGGAACCTCACGCCAGCAACCTACGAGGTCCCGCCCACACCCGCCCCTCCCGGCCCGCTCGGGCTGTGGAGGCCGGGCGCCCGGTAGCCTCCGCCGGACTCCCCCGACCGGAAGGCGCCGCCGCGATGAACCCGTTCGAGGCCCTGCGCAGCACGTTGACGCAGTACGCCGGATTCGCCGGCCGGGCGCGGCGCTCGGAGCTGTGGTGGTTCGTGCTGGTCGTGCTGGTCGCCTACGGCGCCCTGGCGCTGCTCGACGACGAGCTCGGGACGAACGGGATCCTCACCACCGCCCTCGCGCTGGTCCTGCTGCTGCCCTACCTCGCGCTGAACGCACGCCGCCTGCACGACATCGACAAGTCCGGCTGGTGGCAGCTGCTGTACCTGTTGCCGGTGCTCGGGGTCGTCGTCTTCGTCCTGTGGGGCGTTCGGGACTCGGTCGGCGACAACCGGTTCGGCCCCGACCCGAGGGCAGGGCACGGGCACACCGCCCGAAGCCAGGACCGAGAACGCCCGGGCCGGTAGTCTTCCTTGGCCTCGAAGCCCTCCTCGGCACGGGTGAGGTTCTCAGCGACCTGCTGACCTTCGCCGTGGCGATCCCCGGCCTCGCGCTCGGCTCGCGTCGCCTCCACGACATCGGGAAGTCCGGCTGGTGGCAGCTGCTCTACGTGATCCCGGTCGCAGGGTGGATCCTGTTCGTCGTCCGGGGCTCCACCGACTCCCAGCGCGAGAACCGCTTCGGCCCCAGCCCGAAGGCCGTCAGCGGACGTCAGGTGTGGAGCGGCTGACCCCGAGGGTCAGGACTTCTTCGCCGCGGCCTTGACGGTCGTCTTCTTCGCGGTCGTCTTCTTGGTCGTGGTCTTCTTCGCCGCCGTCTTCTTGGCGGGCGCCTTCTTCGCCGGGGCCTTCTTGGCTCCTCGCTTGGCCGTCTTCTTCGCCGGGCCCTTGGCCCGGCGCTCGGCGAGGAGCTCGGCCGCGCGCTCGATCGTCACCTTCTCGACCGAGTCCTCCTTGCGGAGGGTGGCGTTGTACTCGCCGTCGGTGACGTACTCACCGAACCGGCCCGCCTTGACCACGACCGGCTGCCCGGAGACCGGGTCCGGCCCGAGCTCCTTGAGCGGCGGAGCCGCGGCGGCACGGCCACGCTGCTTGGGCTGGGCGTAGATCGCGAGCGCCTCGTCGAGGGTGATCGAGAACAGCTGGTCCTCGCTCGTCAGCGAGCGGGAGTCGGTGCCCTTCTTCAGGTACGGCCCGTAGCGGCCGTTCTGCGCGGTGATCTCCTCCTTCGACTCGGGGTCCTCCCCGACCACGCGCGGCAGCGAGAGCAGCTTGACGGCGTCCTCGAGGGTGATCGTGTCCAGCGACATCGACTTGAACAGCGAGCCGGTGCGGGGCTTGGCCGACTTCTTGGCGTCCTCGGGCAGCTGCTCGGTGACGTAGGGGCCGTAGCGCCCGTTCTTGGCCACCACGGCCAGCGAGGTCTCCGGGTGCGCCCCGAGTGCGATCTCCTCGCCCGCGGGGTTGGCGAAGAGCTCGGTCGCCTTCTCCATCGTCAGCTCGTCGGGCGGCAGGTCGTCGGGCACGTTGGCGCGCTTGGCGAAGGCGGTGCCGTCGTCGTCGGGGCCTTCGAGGTAGGGCCCGTAGCGTCCGACGCGGAGGTGCACGCCGGAGTCCTCGCCGCCGATCGGGAAGGTCGCGAGCTCGCGGGCGTCGATGTCGCCGAGCTCGTCGACGAGCTGCTTGAGACCGGTGACCTCACCGGCGCCGTAGTAGAACTCACCGAGCTCGGTGTTGCGGCTCTTGCGACCACCGGCGATGTCGTCGAGGACGGTCTCCATCGCCGCGGTGAACTCGTAGGAGACCTGGCGCGGGAAGTGCTCCTCGAGCAGCCGGGTCACCGAGAAGGCCAGCCACGCCGGGACCAGCGCGGTGCCCTTCTTGTAGACGTAGCCGCGGTCGAGGATCGTCTTGATGATCGAGGCGAAGGTCGAGGGCCGACCGATCTCGCGCTCCTCGAGCTCCTTGATCAAGGTCGCGTCGGTGTAGCGCGAGGGCGGCTTGGTCTCGTGGCCGTCGGCCGAGAGCGAGGCGGCCGAGACCCGCTCACCCTCCTCCAGTGCCGGGAGCCGGCTCTCCTGGTCGTCCGAGGCGGCGCCGTGGTCGGTGCCCTCGACGTAGGCCTTGAGGAACCCGTGGAACGTGATCACGCGGCCGCTGGCCGAGAACACGACGTCCTCACCGGTCGACGAGGCACCGCCGAGGCGGATCGAGACCGTCTGCCCGGTCGCGTCCTTCATCTGCGAGGCGACCGTGCGCATCCAGATCAGCTCGTAGAGACGGAACTGCTCGCCGGTCAGGCCGGTCTGCGCCGGGGTGCGGAACGTGTCGCCCGCGGGGCGGATCGCCTCGTGCGCCTCCTGGGCGTTCTTGACCTTCGAGGCGTAGGTGCGCGGCGCGTCGGGGACGTACTCCGAGCCGTAGAGCTCGCGGGCCTGGCTGCGCGCCGCCTCCACCGCGGCCCCCGAGAGGGTGGTGGAGTCGGTGCGCATGTAGGTGATGAAGCCGTTCTCGTAGAGCCGTTGCGCCACCGACATGGCCACGCTCGCGGTCATCGAGAGCTTGCGGCTGGCCTCCTGCTGCATCGTGGTCGTGCGGAAGGGGGCGTAGGGCTGGCGGCGGTAGGGCTTGGCCTCGACCGAGCGCACGTCGTACGTCGTCTCGGCCAGCGCCCCGACGAGGTCCTCGGCCCGACGCCGGTCGAGGTGGGCGACCTTGCCCGCGGCCGAGTCCTTGAGCACGCCGTCCTGGGTGAAGTCCGACCCGCGCGCGACCCGCGAGCCGTCGACGGAGTGGATCCGCGCGGAGAACATCCGCTGGTCCTTGCCGGAGCCGGCGTCGAAGGTGCCCTCGAGGTCCCAGTAGGAGGCGAGCTTGAAGCGCATCCGCTCCCGCTCGCGGTCGACGACCAGGCGCGTCGCGACCGACTGCACCCGCCCGGCCGAGAGCCCGGACATGACCTTCTTCCACAGCACCGGGCTGACCTCGTAGCCGTAGAGGCGGTCCAGGATGCGCCGCGCCTCCTGGGCCTCGACGAGGTCCTCGTTGATCGTGCGGGGGTTGGCCACCGCGGCCTGGATCGCAGGCTTGGTGATCTCGTGGAAGACCATCCGGTGCACCGGGATGCCCTTCTTGGGCTTCAGCTCGTCGAGCAGGTGCCAGGCGATGGCCTCGCCCTCGCGGTCCTCGTCCGTGGCGAGGTAGAGCTCGTCGGCGTCCTTGAGCAGCTTCTTCAGCTTGGCGATGTGCTGCTTCTTGTCGCGCGGGACCACGTAGTAAGGGGTGAACTCGTTGTCCACGTCGACGGCCAGACGGCCCCAGGGCTTGTCCTTGATCTCCGCGGGGGTGTCCGCGGCCGACATCGGGAGGTCGCGGATGTGGCCGATCGAGGACTCGACGACGTAACCGTCACCGAGGAAGCCTCCGATGTTGCGGGCCTTGGCGGGCGACTCGACGATCACCAGCTTGTGCGTCACGGACGTCATTCCTATCCACTGCAGGTTCAGCAGCCGTACCCGGCTCCTGGGCGGTCACGGTAGCGCGTGCCGTTCACCCCGCCGCCCCGAGCGCCCCGCCGACGGTCTCGGGCCGTCCGAGGGCCCGGGGTCCCGAGTTGCCCGATTCCCCTGCCCACGGCTCCGCGCCCGCCTACCGTCGGAGCCGTCCACCGGGACCCCCCATCCCGCCCGAACCACGAGGACGCCCCCCATGCGCACCCCGACCTCCCCCCACGCCCGTCCCGCCCGCCCCCGTCGCCCCCGCACGCCCGGACGCGTCCTGCTGGCCCTGGTCAGCGGCGTGCTCCTGCTCGGCACGCTGCCCGGCGCGCCGGCGTACGCCCGGGCCGAGCAGCTGCGGACGGCTCAGCCGTCCGCCGCCGCGCCCGGCACCGTCGCCGGCAGCGTGCGCACGCCGGACGGGGCCGCGGTGGACGGCCTGCTCGAGGTCTACCGCTGGGACACCAGGACCTCCGCGTTCACCCGCTCCAACGCGGAGGTCGCCGCCACGAGCGCGCCGAGCCCGTGGTCCTTCTCGCGTGCCCTGCCCGAGGGCTCCTACTACCTGCGGTTCCGCCCGAGCAGCGCCGCCTACCTGCCGGGGTACGCCGCCGACGCCACCACGCCGCCGACCAGCCTGGGCGAGCCCGGCGTCGTCCGGGTCACGCCCACCCTCGGCGCGGACGCCGCCATCGTCCTGCGCCGGGCTCCCGCCGCGCGCCGGGTCTCCGGGGTGGTCCGCGACGCCGCAGGCGCCGGCCTCGAGGACATCACCGTCGAGACCGACCAGGTCGACGGCGAGGGGTACGCCGTGACCTCGACCGAGCCCGACGGCTCCTTCGCGCTGCTGCTCGCCGCCGGCACGTGGCAGGTGCGCTTCACCGACGAGGGAGACACCTTCGCCGGTGCCACCGCGACCGTCACCGTCGCCGGGAGCGACGTGGCCCTGCCCCCGGTCGAGCTGACCCGCGCCGGCAGCGGCCAGGTCGCGGGCCGGGTGCTGGGCCGCGACGGCGCCCCGGTCGCCGGCGCCGAGGTCGAGCTGCACGCCCTCTACGACACCGACGACGAGACCGCCGGTTTCGAGGACAGCGAGTGGGTCGGCGGCGCGACCAGCGACGGGCAGGGTCGCTACACGGTGCCCGGTGCGGTGCCGGGCGCGGCGTACACCGTCGCGGCCAGCGCCACGGGGCACCTGTTCACCGTGCTCGGCGGGGGGTCCAGCGTGCTCGCCTCGCCCGGGTTCGTCACGGCGAGCGGGCCCGAGGCCACCACGACCGCGCCCGACCTGACCCTCGCCGACGCCAGCGGGCTCAGGGGGCAGGTCACGAGCTCGACCGACGCCCCCGTCGCTGACGTCGACGTCGTGCTCTCGACGTGGGACGTCAGGGACCGCCTCTTCTACGACACCGAGCGCACCACGACCGGCGCGGACGGTCGCTACCGCTTCGACACGGTGCCGGCCGGGACGCACACCGTGCGGTTCGTGGCCGACCCCGCGTCGCTGACCGTGGACTCGGCCTGGCTGGTCGGCACCGAGGCCCCCGCCGGGCCGGACGCGCCGGGCACCGTCAGGGTCGGCGCCGAGCCGACCTCCGTGGTCGCCGACCGCCGGCTGCCACGCCCCGCGGTGGTGACCGGTCTGGTCCAGGACACCACCGGCGACCCCGTCGCCGGCGCCGCGGTGTCGACGCAGCTGTGGGTCGTCTACGCCGGCACGAACGCCGCCTGGGAGCCCGGCCGGACCGCGACCACCGGGACCGACGGGCGCTTCCGGGTGCGTGTGCCGCGCTCGACCAGGGTCACCGTGCGGGTGGCCGCCCCGGGTCGGCAGTCGGTCTTCCTCGGCGGCACGACCACCCTGCCGGCCTCGGCGTCCGCGCAGAACAGCGTCGACTCCGGCAGCGGCGAGGTCGATGCCGAGACCGGCACGATCGTGCTCCCCCTCAAGCCCACCGCCTTCGGCACCGTCGCCGGGCAGGAGCGCCCGTGGTGCCGCACGCACGCCCTGCCCCTGGACATCGACGTGAGCAGCGGGTCGATCACGCTGCCCCCGACCCTGCCGATCTCCCTCGGCGACGTCGTGCAGAGCACGGCGTACGTCAACGGCAACGGCACCGTCTCGTTCGGCTCCGCCTTCCGCGACGTCGTGCCCACCCCGCTCACCGACGTACGCCGTCCGCTGGTGGCCGCCTTCTGGGCCGACTGGGACCCGCGGCCCAACGAGGTCGCCGCGACCTGGGGCCTGTCCCCCGACGGCGGGACGCTGTGCGCGCTGTGGAGCGACGGCGGATACTTCCTCAAGCACGGCGACAGGCTCAACACCGTGCAGCTGCTCGTCCGCTCCGCCCAGGGCGACCCGGGTCGCGCGCCCGGCGACGTCGACCTGACCCTGAACTACGACCGGGTGCAGTGGGAGACCGCTGACTCCGGCGGCGGGTCCCGCGGCAAGGGAGGAACCTCGGCGGTCGTCGGGTGGACCGACGGCCGCGGTGCGACCGGCACGACCGTGCAGCACCCCGGGTCCCTGACGAACAGCGCGCTGCTCGACTCCAGCCGGACCGGTCTGGTCAGGGGCAGGCTCGGCTCGACCCAGTACGGGCGCTACGTCTACGAGGTCCGCAACTCGGTCCCTCCGGTCGATCCCACGCCTACGCCGACCCCCAGCCCGACCCCCACCCCGACCCCCAGCCCGACCCCCAGCCCGACCCCCAGCCCGACGCCCACCCCCACGCCCACCCCGTCACCCGACCCCGAGCCGTCACCCGACCCCGAGCCGGCTCCACCGGTGGTTCTCGGCAGCGGACGGGTCGACGAGCCGCTGCGCGTCGACCCCGGCACGTGGGGCGACGGGGCCGAGCTGGGCTACCAGTGGCTGCGCGAGGACGGACCGGTCGCCGGCGCGACCGACAGCTCGTGGACCCCCTCCGCCGCCGACCTCGGGCACGAGGTCTCCGTGCTCGTCGTCGCACGACGCGGTGGCAGCCCCGAGGCCGTCGTGACCACCGACGCGACCCGGGTCGTGGCCGGGACGGCGCCGACCGCGACGACGCCGCCGCGGATCACCGGCGGCGTAGGAGTCGGCCAGCCCGTCCAGGTCGACCTCGGCCGGTGGGACGCCCCGACGGAGCGGCTGGACCTCGACGTCGCGTGGCTGCGCGACGGGGAGCCGGTCCCGGGAGCGACCCGTCCGAGCTGGACCCCGACCGCCGACGACCTCGGCGCCGCGATCTCGGCCGAGGTCACCGCGACCTGGGAGGGTCACGTGCCGAGGTCGGTGCGCACCGACGCGGTCGTGGTCGGTCCGGGCGAGATGACGACCACCCAGGACCCGTCGGTCGTCGACGAGGCCGGGGGCCCGATCGCCGGTCCGGTGACCCCGGGCACCCTCCTGCGTGCCACGCCGGGCGCCTGGGACGTCGCGGGTGCCGCCGTCTCGACCACCTGGCTGCGGGACGGACGGAACGTGCCGGGGACGGCCGGGACGACGTCCTACGAGGTCACCGCCGCCGACGTCGGCCACACCCTCCGCCTCGAGGTCACGGCCACGAGCCCGGGGTACGCCGACGGGCGGGCCGTGAGCGCCACCGTGGACGTCGAACGGGTCCGCGCCCGCCTGACGGCGCGGCCGACGCGGCGCGCCTGGGGGCCCCACAGCCGACCGCAGCTCCGCGTCACGCTCGCGCTACCGGCAGGAGTGGGCGAGGTGCTCGCGACCGGGACGGTGCTCGTGCGCGAGCAGCGTCGGGTCCTGGCCCGCACCCGCCTGCGCCCGGCCGACGACGGCAGCCGGGTGCTGCGCCTTTCCCGGCTCTCCCGCGGCCGCCACCGCCTCGTCGTGGCCTACCTCGGTGACGAGGCGGTCCGCGGGGCGACCGGTGGGGTCGTGGTGCGGGTCCGCGGCCGCTGAGTCGACGATCTCGCGGATCGAGACCGCATCGGGGCGGAGTGCGTCGCCGAGGGCCTGCTCAGACCAGGAAGCCCTCCGCGACCAGCTCGGCGGCCTTCGGCAGGTAGGTGGCGTGGAGGTCGCTCGCGTCCCGCTCGAGCAGCACGGCCAGTGCGTCGAGGACCTGGCCGAGGGTGAGCTCACCGTCGCAAGCACCCACGAGGGCGGCCTCCACGGTGTCGGCCTGACGGGCCCGGCGGAACCCCCGGCCCTGACGCAGCACGATCACCTCGGGGTCCTCGGCCCCCGGCGACCCGACGGTCTCCTGACGCACGTCGCTGCGGACCACGAGCCGGTCCGCAGCGGTGACGGGGCGGCGTACGGCGTGGCCCCAGTCGGCGATCGCGGGGGCGATCGGCTGCTCGAGGTCGTAGGGCCACTCCAGCAGCGTGTGGACCGCCCCGCCCGCCCCTGCCTGCGCGCCGCCGCGGCGGCGCAGGTTGACCCAGCCGAACCCGATGCCGTCGACGCGCTGGTCGTCGAACCACGACAACCAGGTGTCGTAGCGGCGCCGGTAGTCCAGCGCGGCCGCGACGTCGCCCGACCCGGTCGAGGGATGGTCGCCGGCGTCCTTGAGCCACAGCTCGACGTACGCCGCCGGGTCGAGCACCTCGCGCTGCACGACCAGCGCGTCGCAGTCGGGGTCGAGCCAGCTGGAGAGACGCTCGTCCCAGGAACGGTCGCCGGAGATCACCCAGTTGGCCAGCACCTGGCACCAGCCGCCGTCGACGAGGAACCCCGGGGCGGCGCGGACGATGTCCTCCACCACCCGGTCCCCGGGCAGGCCCGAGTCGCGGTAGACCAGCCGCTCACCGGTGGCCGGGCTGATCACGAACGGCGGGTTGGTCGAGACCAGGTCGAAGCGCTCGCCCGCCACCGGCTCGAAGTACGAGCCGTCGCGCACCTCGACCGAGTCGTCGACCTCGTTCAGCGCGGCGTTGAAGCGGGCCAGGCGCAGGGCGCGCGGGTTGACGTCGGTGGCCACGACCCGCTCGGCGTGGCCGGCCAGGTGCAGGGCCTGGACCCCGCACCCCGTGCCGAGGTCGAGCGCCCGCGCCACCGGCTCCCGCAGGGTCAGCTGGGCCAACGAGGTCGAGGCCGGGCTGATGCCGAGCACGTGGTCGGCGCCGACGCGCTGGGCGATCCCGTCGAGGCCGGGGGTGAGGTCGCTGACCACCCAGAACCGCTCGTCGTCCGCGGCGTAGGGCCGCACGTCGAGGCGCGCGGACACGCTTCCGACCGACTGCTCGAGGAAGCCCTGGACCGCGAGGACGTCGACGAGGCCCGGCAGCGCCGCTTCCGCCTCGGAGGCGCTGACCGAGGTCTGCAGCAGGAACAACCGCACCAGGGTCTCGAGGCCGGAGCCGCCGGTCGTCGCCATCAGCCCCGGCGTGGTCTCGTTGCGCATCAGGGCCTCGTGCGCCCGGGGACCGAGGAGGTCGGCGACCGACTCGTAGGTGAAGTCGGCACCCAGCAGGGCGTCACGGAGCCGCCGGGCCAGGTCGCTGCTCATCACCCCATCCTGCCCGGGCCGTCACGACCACGACCCGCCACCCCGGTGCGCGGGGTGACGGGTCGCGAGGTGCCGTGGCGGTGCCGTCGGCTGCGGGTCGTGGACCCGGCTACGGCGTGTTCAGCGGCTGCGTCGACGTCGGGTCGCTCGGAGGCTGGTCCAGGCCCGGCCCGCCCGACGGCCCGCCGCCGGCCGGCCCGTCCTCGTCGAAGGGTCCCTGCGCCGCCGGGGGCGCCTCGCTGGGCGGCGTACCGGAGTCCGGCTCGTCGCCGAGCACGACCTGACGACGGCCGGAGATGACGACCGCGACCGCGATCACCGCGACCGCGCCGAGCGCGATCAGGATGCGCACCGTGTCGTTCTGGTCCGGTCCGACGCTCATCGACACGATGGCGCTGGCGATCAGCAGCGAGACCAGGTTCATCACCTTGATCAGCGGGTTGATCGCCGGGCCGGCGGTGTCCTTGAACGGGTCGCCGACCGTGTCGCCGATGATCGTGGCCTCGTGGGCCAGCGATCCCTTGCCGCCGTGGTTGCCGTCCTCGACGAGCTTCTTGGCGTTGTCCCACGCGCCACCTGCGTTGGCCAGGAAGACCGCCATCAGCGTCCCCGTCCCGATCGCCCCGGCCAGGAACCCGGCCAGAGCCGTGACCCCGAGGCCGAAGCCGACCGCGATCGGGGCCAGCACCGCGAGGATGCCGGGCGTCACGAGCTCGCGCAGCGAGTCCCGGGTGACGATGTCGACGACCCGGCCGTACTCCGGGCGCCCGGTGCCCTCCATGATCCCGGGGATCTCGCGGAACTGGCGACGCACCTCGTAGACCACCGCGCCCGCGGCGCGGGCCACGGCGTTGATGGCGAGGCCGGAGAAGAGGAACACCACGGCCGAGCCGAGCAGCACGCCGACGAGGACGGCCGGGTTGAAGACGAAGAAGCTGTTCAGCTCCTCCAGCGCACCCGCCTCCTCGAGCGCCTCGATCGCCGAGGTGGCGTAGGAGCCGAAGAGCGCCGTGGCCGCGAGCACCGCGGTCGCGATCGCGATGCCCTTGGTGATCGCCTTGGTGGTGTTGCCGACCGCGTCGAGCTCGGTGAGGATCTGCGCGCCCTCGGGGCTGACGTCCCCGGACATCTCGGCGACGCCCTGGGCGTTGTCCGAGACCGGCCCGAAGGTGTCCATCGCGACGATGACGCCCACGGTGGTCAGCAGGCCGCACCCGGCCAGCGCGACGGCGAAGAGCGAGACCGTCAGCGAGGCCCCGCCGAGCAGGAAGGCGCCGAAGACCGCCGCGCCGATGACCAACGTGGTGTAGACCGCGGACTCGAAGCCGACCGAGAGGCCGGAGAGGATCACGGTCGCGGCGCCGGTCAGGGAGGTCTTGCCGACGTCCTTGACCGGGCGGTACTCGGTGCCGGTGTAGTAGCCGGTCAGCGCGAGGATGCCTGCGGCCATCACGATGCCGATGACCACGGCGATCGAGGCGATCATCGCGGGGTTGCCCTCGGGCGCGCCTGAGATCTGCTGCAGCGTGTTGGCGCCGACGCCGGAGAAGTCCGCGAAGCTCGTCGGCAGGTAGAGGAAGGACAGCGCGACGCTGGCCACCGCCGCGATGCCGGCCGAGAGGTAGAAGGAGCGGTTGATCGTGGTCAGGCCGTTCTCACCGACCTTGGGGTTGGTCAGGTAGACGCCCGCGACCGCGGTGAGCGCACCGATGGCCGGGATCAGCAGCGGGTAGACCAGGCCCTTGTCGCCGAAGGCCTGCGAGCCGAGGATCAGCGCGGCGACGAGCGTCACGGCGTAGGACTCGAAGAGGTCCGCGGCCATGCCGGCGCAGTCGCCGACGTTGTCGCCGACGTTGTCGGCGATGGTCGCGGCGTTGCGGGGGTCGTCCTCGGGGATGTTCTGCTCGACCTTGCCGACGAGGTCGGCGCCCACGTCGGCGGCCTTGGTGAAGATGCCGCCGCCGACGCGCATGAACATGGCCAGCAGGGCGGCACCGAAGCCGAAGCCCTCGAGCACGTCGGGTGCGGAGCTCTGGAAGAAGATCACCACGACGCTGGCCCCGAGCAGGCCCAGGCCCACGGTGAGCATGCCGACCATGGCGCCGGTGCGCAGACCGATGCGCATCGCGACCTCGCGGCCCTCGGTGTTGGCCGCGGCGGCCACGCGCAGGTTGGCGCGCACCGCGAGCGACATGCCGAGGTAGCCGACGGCCGCGGAGAAGCCCGCGCCGAACAGGAAGAAGAACGACCGCCCGATCCGCACGACCGTGTCCTCGGCCGGCAGCAGGAGCAGCGCGAAGAACGCCACGGCCGCGAAGACCGCCAGCGTGCGGAACTGGCGCTGGAGGTAGGCGTCAGCGCCCTCCTGGACGGCCTGCGCGATGTTCTTCATGTTCTCGGTGCCCTCACCGGCGGCGAGGACCTCGGAGCGGAACAGCCAGGCCATCGCGAGCGCCCCGCAGGCGATCAGGAAGACGAGGATGACCAGCACGAGGTTGCCACCGGAGACCGACACCGCTGCGGGATGGATCCCGAGCATGTGCTTCCTCCTGCGAGACGGGGCCTGGACCACGGCGGTGTGATCCAGGTCATGAGACGAGCGGGAGTCTACGCACGGGTAGCCGCGTGGCAAGCAGGGCACCACGCGGCGCGCCACTGGCAGGGCGCGCGCGGCTCAGGCGGTGGGTTCGAGCAGGGGCGTGACGAGGGCGGCTCAGCCGGTGGCGAGCGCGGCGTCCGCGTCGGGGTGGATCACGAACACCTTGGCCAGACCCGTGATCCGGAAGATCTTCAGCAGCCGCTCCTGGCTGCAGACCAGCTCCAGCGATCCCCCGTGGGCCCGGACCTTCTTCAGGCCGCCGACCAGGACGCCCAGACCGGTCGAGTCGAGGAACTCCACACCCTGCATGTCGATGATCAGGCGGTAGTCGCCTCCCGAGACGAGCTCGGTGATCTTGTCGCGCAGCTTCGGGGCGGTGTACACGTCGATCTCGCCCGCCACGGCGACGACGGTCGACTCGCCGACGACGCGCGTCTCCAGGCTCAGGTCCACTGGCTCTCCCACTCCGGTCATGACGAGTCGGCGCCGGGTCACGGCGCTCGGCTCCCCTCCGGGGTCCATGAAACCACGTGGGCGACGAGCCGGTGTCCCGACCGTCCACAGCCCCGGGACCGTCCGTGCGGACCTGCGCCCTGTCGGCGCTGGTTGTCATCATGGTCGCATGCGCACCGTCCCCCCGGTCCTGGAGACCTCGCTCTCCGGGGCGCGCGCCCTGGAGCGGCTGGTGGCGGTCCCCGGGCGCGAGGACCGGCTCACCCACCTCGAGACCCTCCCGGCGCGGGCCGGCGACCCGGTCGCCTGGCCGGTGTGGGCGCGCGGCGACGTGGTGTCCGCGTTCGTCGCGCGCGGCGTGTCCGCGCCGTGGCGCCACCAGGCCGTCGCCGCCGGGGCGGCGTACGCCGGTCGGCACGTGGTGGTCTCGACCGGCACCGCCTCGGGCAAGTCGCTGGCCTACCAGCTGCCCGCGCTCACCGAGGTGCTCGACACCCGGGGTCCCCGCGGCCAGCGTGGCGCGGCGGTGCTCTACCTCGCTCCGACCAAGGCCCTGGCCCAGGACCAGCTCTCCTCGCTGAGCGCCCTCGGCCTGGACCTGCGCGCCACCACCCACGACGGTGACAGCAGCCAGGAGCTGCGGGAGTGGACGCGCGCGCACGCCGACTACGTGCTGACCAACCCCGACATGCTGCACCGCTCGCTGCTGCCCGGCCACGAGCGCTGGGCCCGGTTCCTCGCGTCGTTGCGCTACGTCGTCATCGACGAGTGCCACCACTACCGCGGCGTCTTCGGGGCCCACGTGGCCCACGTGCTGCGACGGCTGCGACGGATCTGCGCCCGCTACGGCGCGGACCCGACGTTCGTGCTCGCCTCGGCCACGGTGGCCGACCCGGCCTCGGCGGCCTCCCGGTTGACCGGGCTCGACGTCGAGGCGGTCACGATCGACGGCTCGCCGCGCGGCGAGGTGTCGCTGGCCCTGTGGGAGCCCCCGCTGAGCGGCGCGGGTGGGGAGAACGGGGCGCCGGTGCGCCGCGCGGCGTCCTCCGAGGTCGCCGACCTGCTCACCGACCTCGTCGTGTCCGGGGTGCGCACCCTGGCGTTCGTGCGGTCGCGACGTGGTGTGGAGCAGGTCGCCTCGACCGTGCGCGACCTGCTGGGCGAGGTCGACCCCACGCTGGCCGACCAGGTCGCGGCCTACCGCGGCGGCTACCTGCCCGAGGAGCGCCGCGAGATCGAGCAGGACCTGCGTGCCGGTCGGCTGACCGGGCTGGCCGCCACCAACGCGCTCGAGCTCGGCATCGACGTCAGCGGTCTCGACGCGGTGCTCCTCGCCGGCTTCCCCGGCACCCGGGCGGCGCTGTGGCAGCAGGTCGGGCGGGCCGGGCGTGAGGGTCAGGACTCCCTGGGCGTCCTCGTGGCGCGCGACGACCCCCTGGACACGTACCTGGTCCACCACCCCGAGGCCCTGCTCGGTCGACCCGTCGAGGCGAGCGTCTTCGACCCCGACAACCCCTACGTGCTCGCGCCCCACCTGTGCGCCGCCGCCGCCGAGGTCCCGCTGACCTCGGACGACCTCGGGGCGTTCGGCCCCCGCGCCGCGGAGGTGGTCGACCAGCTCACCGGGGCGGGCCTGCTGCGGCGACGACCCCGCGGCTGGTTCTGGACCGACCGTCGCCGCGCGTGCGACCTGACCGACATCCGTTCGAGCGGCGGGGCGGGCGTGAGCCTGGTCGAGGCCGGCACGGGGCGGGTGATCGGCACCGTCGACGGCGCCCGGTCCCACGGCGTCGCCCATGCCGGCGCGGTCTACGTCCACCGCGGCGAGACCTGGCTGGTCGACGACCTCGACCTCGACGAGCACGTCGCGACGATCCACCCCGAGCAGGTCGACTTCTCGACCTCGGCCCGTGAGACCACCGACATCACCGTCGTCGCGGAGCGCGAGCACACCTGGTGGGGGCAGTGCCGGCTCGCGCTGGGCGAGGTCGACGTGACCCACCAGGTCGTCTCCTTCCTGCGCCGCCGCGTGCCCGGGGGCGAGGTCCTCGGCGAGGAACCCCTCGACCTGCCCGAGCGCACCCTGCGCACGAGCGCGGTGTGGTGGACGGTGCCCGACCACGTCCTGGCCGAGGGCGACCTCGCCGCCGCCGACCTCCCCGGGGCTGCGCACGCCGCCGAGCACTGCTCGATCGGCCTGCTGCCGCTCTTCGCGACCTGCGACCGGTGGGACATCGGTGGTGTCTCGACCGCCCGGCACGCCGACACCGGGCTGCTGACGGTCTTCGTCCACGACGGGCACCCCGGTGGGGCCGGCTTCGCCGAACGCGGGTACGCCGCGGCCCCGGCCTGGCTGCGCGCGACCCGCGAGGCCGTCGCGAGCTGCGAGTGCCTGGAGGGCTGCCCGTCGTGCGTGCAGTCGCCCAAGTGCGGCAACCAGAACAACCCGCTCGACAAGGCCGGCGCCGTGCGCCTGCTGGACCTGCTGCTGGAGCACGCGCCGCGGCCCGCCGCCGAGGTCCCCGCGCACGAGTAGCCTTCGGCCATGGCGCTGCTCGGACTGCTGCTGCTCCTCCTCGGTGGCGCGGCGATCGCGGTCTGCGTGGGCACCGCCACCGTCGTCGGGACCCGGGTCGAGGTCATGGACGTCGCGCTGACCCCGCTGACCTTCCTCCTCGTCGCCGTCGGTGCCACGCTGAGCGTGGTGTGGGGGCTGGGGCTGATCCGCTTCTCGGTCCGCCGCACGATCGAGCGCAGACGCATCGGCCGCGCCTGACCTCGGCCGGGCCTCTCGATCGCCACGCCATCCGCGCCTCGACCGTTGCGGATCAGGGCCCGCCGGGGGTCTCGACCGGACCCGCCCGGGCCCGGGCGGTCGGATCGGCGGACAGGCCGAGCCAGCGCGGGCCGCTGACCTGCACCTCGACCTGCACCTCGGGCGCGGCCACCGAGCACGAGCGCACGCGAGCGTCGTTGGCCCCGGCCACCCGGGCCGCCTCGGTGCACGGGTCACGGCCGGCCGCCGGCGCCGCCGCGCCGGCGAGGGCGGCGAGGTCCGCCGCCGCCTGGGCGCGACGTACGTCGACCACCACCGCCCCCACGACGCCCAGGCACGCTCCGAGGGCCAGCAGGATCCCGGCCACCACCGTGGCGAGCGCCGTGGCGGCGCCACGCTCGTCGTCGGCGCGGGCCGACCTCACGGGGCCGCCCCTCACGGCGTCGCCCCCGGCTCGGGTGCTGCGACCGCTGTCGAGTCGACCGTCGCCCCGGGGAGCGCGCCCAGCAGTCCGCCCGGTCCGTCGACCTGGGCCGTCACGCGCACCCGCACCTCGACCTCACCGGTGCTGATCGAGACGACCGCGCCCTCGGGCGCGATCCGCTGGGCCAGGGCGGTCGCGGTGCCCTGGTCCTCACCCCGGGCCACCACCCGCGCCGCCTCCCGGGCGGCGTCCACGGTGCGCACCTGGGCCGCGCCGACGGCGAGCAACCAGCACAGGGCCGCGGTCAGGGCGACGAGCAGCGGCAGGACGAGCGCGGCCTCGGCGGTGACCGCGCCGCGCTCGTCTCGTCGCCGTGCGCCCCCAGGGGCGCGGGTCACCCGATGCCGAGCAGACCGAGGACGTGGTCGAACAGCGTCGTGAGCAGCCGGTCGCCGAAGCCTCCCGTCAGCATCTTGTAGAGCAGGCCGGCCAGGCCGGCGCCCGCCGCGGTGCCCACGGCGTACTCCGCGGTGGTGATGCCGCGCTCGTCGCGGTGACGACGGGCGAGCCTCCCGGTGACCGGCTCGAGGTCGGCCGGCGACAGGTCGACCGCGTCGCTGGCGGGGTGGTTCGTACTCATCTGGTCTCCTTCGTCGGGGGCCGCGGTCGCGACCCGAGGAGACGACGGTGCCCCTGCGCGGAGGTGTCTCGCTGTCTCGTGGAGACCCCCTGGGGACGCGCCCGACCCGGGGTCACCTGTGGAGGGTTGACGGTCCACGACCCGAGGGCCCGGCGCCGGGTCAGAGCACGCAGAGCTCGTTGCCCTCGGGGTCGTGCAGCACCACGTGGTCCGGGGTGCCGTCGAGCTCCTCGACCGCGACCACGCGCGCTCCGAGGTCGATTAGCCGGGCGACCTCCGCCTCGACCCGCGGCCACCGCACGGCGTGCTCGAGCCCACGGCCCCCGCCCGCGTGGAGGTCGAGGTGCAGCCTGTTCTTGACCTGCTTGGGCTCCGGGACCCGCAGGAAGCTGAGTCGAGGACCCTGGCCGTCCGGGTCCTCGAGGTAGGCGGCGTCACCCCAGTCCTCGGGCGGGACCCCGACGGAGGCCAGCCAGCCCTCCCAGGTCGGGTGCCCCGCCGGCGGTGGCGGCGCGACGTAGCCCAGCGCCCGCGCCCAGAAGGCCGCCACGACGGCGGGGTCGGCGCAGTCGACGCTCAGCGTCCACGGCATCCTCACCGCCGCGACGCTAGCGGCCCCGGGCGCGCCGCGACACCCTCACCACAGCGAGCTGAGCAGCCCCGCCACCAGCGGCACGATCCCGATCAGCAGGAAGGCCGGCAGCAGGCACAGCCCGAGGGGGACGGCGGCGCGCACGCCGACGGTGCGGGCCCGGTCCTCGATGCCGGCCCTGGCCTCCTCGGCCAGCTCGTCGGCCAGCCGCTCGACGGTCTCGACCACCGGGGCGCCCGTGTCGTGGGCGCGGGCCATGGCACGGCCCCACGAGGCGAGGTCGGGGTCCTCGGCGAGGCGGCGCCATGCCTCGCCGGGGTCCGTGCCCAGCGCGAGCCGCGCGGCCAACGAGCGGATCGCGTCGGTGCCCGGCCCGGGCAGCGCCTCGGCCACCAGCCCGAGGGCCGGACCAGGTGACGCCCCGCCCCGCAGGGCCGAGCCGAACAGCGCCACCACGTGCGGCAGCGACCGCTGCACCTCGGCCCGGCGTTCGCGGTGGCCGGCCGGCTCGGCCCGGGTGAGCACCCGGTGGCACAGCGCGGCCACCAGGCAGCCCGCCGGGACCGCGACCGGCCCACCCACGACGACGTAACCCGCGCACCCGGCGAGCACGCTGAGCAGCACCCGGTGCCGGCGCATCCAGCCGTGGTCGCCGGGCCCGCCTGCGGCCCGGGAGTGGTCGACCGCCCGCCCGTCCGCCGCCCGGATCGGGAGCACGGCCGCGGGGGACGCGAGCAGCCACGCCGCCCCTGCGGCGCACACGACGGCGACCAGCGCGACCGGCCCGGGGCTCACCGTCACGGCCCGTTCCCACCCGTCGTCACCGCGGGTCGGGGCCCGTCGACGTCGCCGGCGATCGCCTCGATCCAGGCCAGGCCCAGTGCACCCACGGCCCCTCCGGCGGCCAGGCAGGCCAGTCCGGCCGGGGTGTCGAGCAGGAAGGCCCAGGGGTCTCCCCCGGCACCGGAGCCCATGGCGAGGGCCAGCAGGGGCAGGGCCGCGACCAGCCGGGCGGTCGACCGGGCCGAGGCGAGCTCGCCGTCGACCACGCGGCGCAACGAGCGGCGGGCCCGGAGGTCGCGGGCGACCCTGGCCAGCGCGTCACCGAGACCCTGCCCGGTGCGGTGGGCGACGTGCCAGGCCGCGGCCAGCGCCACGAGGTCCTCGGCCCCCGAGGTGCGGGCGAGCGCCCGCAGGGCGTCCGGCACGTCTCCCCCGAGGCGGTCCGTCTCGGCGACGGGCCCCAGCGGCGCCCACTCGAGCGCGGCCCGACGCAGCGCCTCGCCCGAGGTCCGGCCCGCCCGCAGCTCCGCGGCGAGCTCGTCGCACACCTCCAGCACCCGGGCCCGCGTCGACTCCGCTTCCCGTCGCCGCACACGCGAGCGCGCCATCCGTGCCGCGACCAGGCTCGCGACCGCCAGCACCGCCACGAGCACGAGCCGTCTCCCCGGCAGCCCCAGGCCGGCGGCGCAGGCCACCGCCACGACCGCGAGCAGCACCGGGACGCGGGCCGACGCAGCGTGGGTCCCCGCCGCCCGACCCACGACCGCCGGGCGAGCACCGGGGGGCACGAGGAGCGCGACGGCCCAGGCCGCGGCCAGGACGGCGACCAGGACGGAGCCGCCGGGAGTGCTCACGGGCCGCCACCGCCGACGTGCGTGCCGTCCGAGCGCGCGCCGCCCCGCGGTGTCGTCCCGACCAGGGCGAGCAACCGGGCCGCAGCGGGACCGCGGGTGATGGTGCCGTCGGCCCCCACCCGCACCGCGGTACTCGTGACGACCAGCCCTCCGGCCTCCCGGTCGAGCAGGGCCACCTCGGCCACCCGTCGTCGGCCGTCACGACCCCGGGCGAGGTGGAGCACGACGTCGAGCGCCGAGGCGAGCTGGCTGTGCACCGCCTCGCGGCCCAGCCCGGCCGCCAGCGCGAGGGCCTCGACGCGCGCCGGCACGTCGGCGGCGGAGTTGGCGTGCAGGGTGCCGCACCCCCCTTCGTGGCCGGTGTTGAGCGCGGCGAGCAGCTCCACGACCTCGCCCCCGCGGACCTCCCCGACCACGACCCGGTCGGGTCGCATCCGGAGGGCCTGTCGCACCAGGGTGCGCAGCTCGACGGCCCCGGCACCCTCGGCGTTGGCCAGCCGCGACTCCAGACCGACCACGTGCGGGTGGTCGGGCCGCAGCTCGGAGGAGTCCTCCACGAGCACCATCCGGTGACGGTGGTCGACCTCGCCCAGCAGCGCGGCCAGCAGCGTCGTCTTGCCGGTGCCGGTGCCGCCGGTCACCAGGAAGGCCAGCCGCTGCTCGACCACCCCGACGAGCACCTCGGCCAGCTCCGCGTCGCACATCCCGAGCCCGACGAGGTCGGCCAGGGAGTGCGCCTCGCGCCGCGGCAGGCGCAGCGAGATGACCGTTC
This sequence comes from uncultured Actinomycetota bacterium, assembly GCA_963740745.1. GTDB lineage: Bacteria > Actinomycetota > Actinomycetes > Propionibacteriales > Nocardioidaceae > Nocardioides. The sequence goes on along the minus strand of CAVUFK010000001.1, from coordinate 93,540 downwards.
CCGGGCGCGAGAGCGGGGCCAGCACCGCGTGGCAGCGGGTGCCGTCGGGCAGTCGCACGTCGACGTACGGCGTGGCGTCGTCGAGGCGGCGGCCACCGGAGGCGGCCAGGCGCTGGGCCAGCCGGCGTACGGCGTCCTCGTCGGGCAGGGACACCTCGACCCGCTCCAGGCCCTCACCCCGGTCGACGTAGACGCCGTCGTGGCCGTTGACGAGCACGTCGGTGACCCCGGGCAGGCGCAGCAGGGGCTCGAGGGGCCCGGCCCCGACGACGTCGCGGCGCAGCTGCTCGTAGACCGCGAGCACCGTCGCGTCGCCCACGGGCGCCCCGGAGGCGCGCAGGGCCGAGGCCACCCGGTGCGGCGTCAGCTCGCCGGGCTCGTCGGCGAGCCGTTCGCGCACCCCGTCGACCTGGCCGGCCAGGGCGAGGTCGGCCGCCCCGGGGCCTTGCGCGCCGAGCCGGGTCATCCCGCGACCGCGTCGGGGTGCCGCGGCAGCACCGGCACCGCGGCTTGCTCCCGCGCGGACGTCGGACCGCGGACCCACAGCAGCGCGAGCGCCTCCTGCGCGGCCCGGGCCAGCGCTCCACGGCGGCGTCGCAGCGGCCCCAGGCCCAGGTCGAGGTGCTCGTCGAGGCCGCGCTGGGGACCCATCGAGACCAACACGCTCGTCCCCGTCGCCCGCTCGAGCCGGTCGGCGTCGACCGGTGAGCCCCGCACCACGAGCAAGGGTGCGACACCGTCCGGCAGCAGCTCGGCAGCTCGGGCACAGCGCCGAGCCGTCGCGGACGCCGCGAGGACCCCGGGACGGGTGGCCACGACGAGCCGGTCGAGGCGGGCCAGGGTCTCGCGCGCCGCGGGACCCGGTGCGGCCGGCAGGTCGACGACCACGAGGTCGTGTCCGCGCCGGGCCGCTGCAACCGCCTCGCGCACCACCGCCGGCTCCGGGTCGTGAGCGGCCCCGGTCGCCCAGGTGAGGACACCCAGACCCTCGCGACGCGGCACGGCCTCGCGCAGCGCACCGGCTGCGAGCCGACCCGTGGTGCGCCGGAGGTCGTCCCACCGCACCCCGTCCACCTCGTCGAGGCCGGTGACCCGGTCCAACCCCGGGCCCAGCGGGTCGAGGTCGACGGCGAGCGTCGGGCCGGCCGCGGCCGCACAAGCGGCGAGGGCGGCGCAGAACACGCTGGCGCCCGCGCCGCCGCACCCGGCCAGCACCCCGACCACCAGGCCGGGCTCGGCCGCCTGGTCGTCGAGGTCGCCGAGCAGGCCCGCGAGGTGGTCGTCGCAGCGGGGCAGGTCGAGGACGTCGTGCGCGCCGAGGGCGACCGCCCCCCGGTAGGCGCCCTCGGGCACGGGTGCCCACGCCACGACGTGGACCCCCGCGCGACGCGACGGCACCAGCGTGGCGATCTCGTCGAGCAGGTCGAGACCGACCAGCACGACCGCCGCCCCGGCCCACGCCCGGAGGGCCGAGGCGGGCTCGTCCCGGAGCGTCGGGCTCGCCCCGACGGCTGCGGCGATGCGGTGCAGGTGCTCGGCGAGCGCGGCGTCGCGGGTCACGACCAGGGGGCCGCCCGTGATCCCTCCCGGGCCCCGTCCGTGGGGCGGCGTCGAGGCGGGTCCCGTCGGGGTGGCTGCGGTGGTCATGGGCTCAGGCTGTCGCCGCGCCGCGCACCGGCGCGGCACGACGTACCCGGGCTGTGGACGGGAGCGCAGGACCGGCTCCTGTGGACGCCGGCGGGCGCGCTTCGACGGGCCTACGATGGGACCCATGTCCTCCCCGACGCCCGGTGCGGCGTCGAGCCCTGCGCCGGGGCCGACCGCGGCCTTCTTCGACCTGGACAAGACGATCATCGCCAAGTCGAGCACCCTGGCCTTCTCCAAGCCGTTCCAGGCCGGGGGCCTGATCTCACGGGCCGCGGTCCTGCGCTCGGCGTACGCCCAGTTCGTCTACCTCGTCGGTGGGGCCGACCACGACCAGATGGAGAAGATGCGGGCCTTCATGTCCGGGCTGTGCGAGGGCTGGGAGGTCGCGACCGTGCGCGAGATCGTCGCGGAGACGTTGCACCACGTGGTCGACCCGCTCGTCTACGACGAGGCGGTGTCGCTGATCGAGGAGCACCACGCCGCCGGGCGCGACGTGGTGATCGTGTCCACCTCCGGCAGCGAGGTGGTCGAGCCGATCGGCGAGATGCTCGGCGCCGACCACGTCGTGGCCACCCGGCTCGAGATCGCCGAGGGCCGCTACACCGGGGAGATCTCCTACTACGCCTACGGCGCGGAGAAGGCGGTGGCCATCGCGGCCCTCGCCGAGGCGCGCGGCTACGACCTGCCGCGGTGCTTCGGCTACTCCGACTCCATCACCGACGTGCCCATGCTCGAGGCCGTGGGCCACCCGCACGCGGTCAACCCCGACCGTGAGCTGCGCAAGGTCGCCGCGTCGCGCGGCTGGCCGGTGCTGAACTTCTCCAAGCCGGTCGCGCTGCGCAGCCGGGTCTCCCTCCCGCCGGCGCGCCCGACCCTGGCCGCGCTGGCGATCGGCGGCGCCGTCGCCGGGGTCGGCGTGCTGTGGGCCGGCGCGCGGCGGCGTCCGCCCGCCTAGACCGAAGGTCCCGATCTGCAGCGACACGCCGCAGCACCCTTGTGTCCCAGGTCACAGCGGCGTAGACAAGGGCACACAACTCCAGATCTGCACACGACCAGGTACCCACGCGGCGATCTACCCTTCTGACAGGGGGCCTGTCTCGGCGATGTCCGGGGCAGCACTACACCGATGCACGCTTGGTAGCCGGATCGTGTGCTTCGGTGGCATCCGGGCCTCGCCCGGGTGCCACCACTGGATTTCGACCCCGTACGCCGGCCCCGTACGCCGGCCGCGACACCTCACACCGCGGAGCGACGCAGCGGGCTCGCCTCGGCGCCGGCGGCGTAGGCCTCCGCGGCGTAGAGGACCCAGGCGTGCACGCCGGGCCGGCCGCCCTCGAGGTAGCCGCGCAGGTTCGACTCGTACTCCGCGCGCAGCGCGAGGTGGCCGGCCTCGGGCACGACCAGTGACTTCTCGTCGACCCCGCGGGCGACGAGCACGAGACGCTCGACGGCGCGCGCCACGATCCCGTCGTGGGACCCGAACGGAGCCGCGGTGGCCAGCTCGGCGTGCACGATCGCAGCGAGCAGCATGGCCGGGGCGGCGGTCGGCAGGGTGAGCAGGTCGGCGACCCCGCGCAGCCTGGCTGCCCCGGCCCCGTCGACCGGGCGTCCGCGCTGCTCGGCGGGCCGCCGGGCCGCCGCGACCGCATGCACCCGGGCGAGGGCCTGGAGCGGTGCGGCCCGCAGGGTGGGGACGACGGCGAGCAGCTCGGCCGTGACGCGCACCGCGTCCAGCGCGACCTCGTCTCCGTCCCCGGCGCGCACCTCGGCGAGCGTGGAGACCGACCCGGCGAGCACCGCGCTGGCATGCGCTCCCCGCAGCAGCGACTCCGCGGTGGTCTCGGGCGTGGTGCGGCGCAGGCCGCGGTCGCGGAGCATGACGTCGATGCCGTCGCGCGCCGCGGCGTACGCACTGGGCACGCCCTCGGCCTCGGCCAGCCAGGCCAGCGGATCCGTGGGGAGCGGGGAGGGAGGCACGACCGGCGAGCCTAGCCGCCGGGCCCGGGTAGCCTCGCGGCGATGAGCGACGACGAGCCCCCCACCCCCGCCCGGTCCCCCGCCCGGTCGTTCGGGGCCGTCGCCGACGCCTACGACCGCGGCCGGCCGTCCTACCCCCGCCCGAGCGCGGTGTGGCTCACCGGCGAACGGAGCCTGAGCGTGCTCGAGGTCGGAGCGGGCACCGGCAAGCTGACCCGCGAGCTGGTCGCGCTCGGCCACGACGTGCACGCGACCGACCCCGACCAGGACATGCTCTCGCGGCTCTCGCTGGCGATGCCCGACGTCCGGGTCTCCCAGGCCCCGGCCGAGGAGCTCCCGGTAGCCGACCGCTCCGTCGACGTGGTCGTCGGCGCGCAGTGCTTCCACTGGTTCGACGCCGAGCGGGCCCTGCCGGAGATCGCGCGCGTGCTGCGCCCCGGGGGGCGGGTCGCGATGACCTGGGCCGAGCGCGACGAGCGGATCCCGTGGGTACGCCGCCTGGGCGCGATCCTGCGCGGACCGCGCAGCGGCGAGGACACCGACTGGTCGGCCGTGCTGGACGCCAGCGGCCTGTTCGGTCCGGTCGAGCAGGCGACGTACCCGTTCTGGCAGAGCCTGGACCGCGACCGGCTGCGCGACCTCGTCCTCTCCCGCAGCCACGTCGTCGCGCTGTCGGAGGAGGAACGCGCCGAACGGCTCGCCGCGGCGCTCGAGCTCTACGACGGCTTCGGTCGCGGCCACGACGGCATGCAGCTGCCGTACGCCGCCCGGTGCTGGCGCGCGGGCCTGGCCGCGGGTGGTGCCGGTCGCGGACCCCGGGTCGGAGCCGGCCCGGCCCGACGACGTCGACCCGCCGACCGACGACGACTCCGGGACGCTGCTCATCGACTTCCGCTGACCCAGGGTCCCCGGCGCGGGAAGATTGCGCCCTCGACCCGCGAAGACTGCGCCCTCGACCCGCGAAGACTGCGCTCTCGGCCCGCAGACATCGCGCTTTCGGCAGGTGGGGGGAGGATGCCGGGCATGCGGATGCGTGCCTGGCGGCGGACCCAGCTCGGGACCGAGGCCGACCGGGCGACCTTCCGCACCCTGCACCGCGCCTCCCTGGCCGCGCCGGCGCTGCGCGAGGGCCTCACGGTCTCCAGCGCGGAACGCTCGATCAAGCACCTGCGGATGCTGCTGGGCACCCCGGCTCTGGCGCTGACCGACACCGGGGCGTCGCTGGCCTGGGACGGCGCCGGCCAGCACCACCAGGACCGCTCGGGCGACCTCGCGCGCCGCGCCGTCGAGCGCGGCCAGACCCGGGTCTTCGACGGGGCCGACCTGGCCTGCGACGATCCGCGCTGCCCCGTCCGGGTCGCCGTGGTGAGTCCCCTGGTGGTCGACGAGCGGATCGTCGGCACGCTCCAGGCCGTCGCGCCGCAGACGACCGCCGGGCTGGCGCGGGCCGCCGACGAGGTCGCGCAGTGGGTCTCCAGCCAGCTCGCGCTGGCCGAGCTCGACCGGTCGCGGACCCGGCTGATGGAGGCCGAGGTGCGCGCGCTGCGGGCCCAGATCAGCCCGCACTTCATCTACAACTCCCTCGGCGCCATCGCCAGCTTCGTGCGCACCGACCCCGACCGGGCCCGCGAGCTGCTGCTGGAGTTCGCCGACTTCACCCGCTACTCCTTCAAGAGCCACGGCGACTTCACCACGCTGGCCGAGGAGCTGCGCAGCATCGAGCGCTACCTGCTGCTCGAGCAGGCGCGCTTCGGCGACCGGCTGCGGATCACCCTGCGCGTCGCCCCCGAGGTGCTCCCGGTCGCCGTACCCTTCCTGAGCATCCAGCCGCTGGTCGAGAACGCCGTCCAGCACGGGCTGGGCGGCAGCGACGGCACCGGCCACATCACCATCGTGGCCCACGACCGGGGGCAGGACTGCGTGATCGAGGTCGAGGACGACGGGACGGGCGAGGACCCCGAGCGGGTCCGGCGCGCGCTCGCCGGTGCCTCCTCCGACGGCGGCGCGCACGACTCCGTGGGTCTGGGCAACGTCGACGCCCGGCTGCGCGCGGTCTTCGGCGACGACTACGGCCTGGTCGTCGAGACCGCCCCCGGCGCCGGCACCAAGGTGATCGTGCGGGTGCCGAAGTTCGCGCCCGGGGTCAGTGCGGGGACGACCGCATGAGCGCCGACGCCTCCCCCGGGCTGTGCGTGCTGGTCATCGACGACGAGCAGCCCGCACGCGACGAGGTCGCCTACCTGCTCGGGCTCGACCCCAGGATCGCCACCGTGCTGACCAGCGACTCGGCCACCGACGCGCTGCGGGCGCTGCACGAGGACGCCGTCGACGCGGTCTTCCTCGACGTGCAGATGCCGGGGCTGAGCGGCCTCGAGCTGGCGGCGGTGCTGAGCCGCTTCGCCACCGCGCCGCCGGTCGTGTTCGTCACCGCCCACGAGACCCACGCCGTCGAGGCCTTCGACCTGCACGCCGTCGACTACGTCCTCAAGCCGGTGCGGGCCGACCGGCTCGCCGAGGCCGTACGCCGGGTGCTCGCCGGCCGCGAGCAGGGCCCGGTCCCCGACCCGGGACCGCGGCCCGACCAGCAGATCCCGGTCGAGCTGGGCGGGGTGACCCGCTTCGTCGACCGCTCCGAGATCACCCACGTCGAGGCCCAGGGCGACTACGCCCGGCTGCACACCCCGAGCGGGAGCCACCTGGTCCGGGTGCCGCTCTCGACGCTGGAGGGCGAGTGGGCCGAGGCCGGCTTCCTGCGGGTGCACCGCTCGGTGCTGGTCTCGCTCGGCCACGTGCGGGAGGTCCGCATGGACCAGGGCCGCTGCTCGGTGGTCGTCGAGGCACCGGGCTCCGAGAGCGGCACCGCCGAGCTCCAGGTCAGCCGGCGCCACACCCGCGAGCTGCGCGACCGGCTGCTGCGGAGGGCCGGCTCGTGAACGAGCGCGCGCCGGACGAGCGCCCCCCGGCCCGGGTGCGCGTCACGGCCCCACCCGCGCCCCGGCGTACCGCGCAGCGCCGCACGGGCGACCTCGACCAGTCGACCCGCCTCGGCGGGGTCTACCTCGCCTCCCTGCTGCGCGAGCAGCTGTGGCTGGCCGCGCGCACCCTGGGCCTGCTCGCCGCGCTGGTCGGCGCCCTCCCGCTCGTCTTCTACCTCGCCCCGTCCCTGAGCCGCGTGAGCGTGCTGGGCCTGCCGGTGGCCTGGATCCTGCTCGGCGTGGTCGTCTACCCGGTGCTGCTGGCGCTGGGCTGGCGCTACGTGCGCGCCGCGGAGCGCAACGAGCGCGACTTCGCCGAGCTGATGAGCGAGGCCGAGCAGTGACGGGCCAGCTGACGGGCCAGCTGACGGGCCACCTGACCACGCACGCAGCGATCGGCGCCGCGCCCGGGGTCGTGGGCATCGTGCTGGTCACGATCTCGACCCTCGCGGTCGGCGCGTGGGGACTGCGCTTCTCGCGCACCACCAGCGACTTCCTGGTCGCCTCGCGCACCGTGCGCCCACGGCTCAACGCCTTCGCCGTGAGCGGGGAGTACCTCTCGGCCGCGTCGTTCCTCGGCATCGCCGGACTGGTGCTCGTCTACGGCGCCCAGATGCTGTGGTACCCGATCGGCTGGACGGCGGGCTACCTGGTCCTCCTGGTGCTGGTCGCCGCGCCGCTGCGGCGCTCGGGCGCCTACACGCTGCCCGACTTCGCCGAGGCCCGGCTCGGCTCACGCGGGGTGCGGCTGATCTGCGCCGCGCTCGTGCTGGCCATCGGCTGGCTCTACCTGCTGCCGCAGTTCCAGGGCGCCGGGCTGACCCTGGCCGCCGCCGTCGGCGCCCCGACCTGGGTCGGTCCGGTCGTGGTCGGCTCGGTGGTCCTGCTCAACGTCTCCTCCGGCGGGATGCGCTCGATCACCTTCGTGCAGGCCTTCCAGTACTGGTTGAAGCTCACCGCCCTGCTGCTGCCCGCGGCCGTGCTCGTCGCGGTGTGGGCCGCCGACGGCGCACCGCGCGCCGCGGGCACGGGCGGCATCAGCGGATCGCGCGCCGTGGGCGGCGACCTGTGGTCGGTGCCGCTCGCCGGCGGGGACCTGCCCGGGCTGTACACGACGTACTCGCTGATCCTGGCCACGTTCCTGGGCACGATGGGGCTGCCGCACGTCGTCGTGCGCTTCTACACCAACCCCGACGGCCGCGCCGCGCGGCGCACGACCCTGGTCGTGCTGGCCCTGCTCGGGCTCTTCTACGTGCTGCCACCGATCTACGGCGCGCTCGGCCGGGTGTACGCCGCCGGGTCGACGGAGGCAGTGCGTTCCGACGTGCTCGTCCTCGAGCTCCCCGGACTGATGCTCGACGGGGCCGCGGGACCGCTGCTGACCGGGACTGCTGACGGCCGGCGCCTTCGCAGCCTTCCTCTCGACGTCCTCGGGCCTGGCGATCGCGGTCGCCGGCGTGCTCAGCCAGGACGTCACGCACCGCAGCGTCGCGGGGCGCCGGCTCTCGGGCGTGACCGCCTTCCGCCTCGGCGCGGTCGTCGCCGTCGTGGTGCCGGTGCTGGTCGCGCTGACGCTGCCGCACGTCGGCGTGGCCCGCGCGGTCGGCCTGGCCTTCGCGGTGGCGGCCTCGACGTTCTGCCCCCTGCTGGTGCTCGGGATCTGGTGGCGCGGGCTGACCGCGCCCGGCGCCGTCGCGGGGCTCGTCGTCGGCGGGCTGGGCTCTGGTGTCGCGGTGGTGTGGAGCATCGCGCCGACCTCGCGCACCGGCTGGACCGACACGCTGCTCGGCCAGCCGGCGGCCTGGTCGGTGCCCCTGGCCTTCGCCACGATGGTGCTGGTCAGCCGCGCGACCCGGGACCAGGTGCCGGCGCACACCGAACGCTTCCTGGTCCGCCTGCACACCCCCGAGGCCCTCGAGCTGGACCGGCCCCGCTCCGGTCAGGAGGCGGGCTTCGGCTCCTGATCCTGCGCCGGGCCCTCGTCGGCGAGCAGGTCGGTGACGACCTCGTTCTCGGCGAGCAGCGGGGTGAAGGTCTGCACCGGCTGGTCGACCAGCCCGTCGACCGCCTCGCGCGCCCTCTCGCGCACGAGGTCGGGATCCTCGGGCGTCGCCTGGCGCTGCACCACCTTGTCGGTGACCTCCTCGACGACGCGATCGCGGTACTCGCTCATGGCTGCTCCTCGGCTCGGGTGTCGCGGACTCGGTCCCCACGCTCGCCGACGACAGCGGGTGCGTCACCCCCCGGGCGAGCGAGTTCGCCCACTGTTCAACCTGCGGTGGTCGCCCCGTGACCTGCGCCGTCACGGGCCGCCCGCAGCGCCTGCGCCCGGCGTACGACGAGGTCGACGACGAGGTCGTGCGGACCGATCACGTCGGCCACCGCGACCGCGCCGGCGGCCACGGCCTGCTCGCGCAGCCGACGGGCGAAGAACCCCGGGCTCAGCAGGTAGGTGGACACCGCGTCGCCGGGCCGCACGACCTGCTCCGGGCGCTCCCCGATCCCCGACAGCACCGCGAGGCGCACCGGCGCTGCCCAGGCCGCGGCGAGCAGCTCCCTGGCCCGCTCGAGGTCGCGGGTGGCGAGCGGGTCGCTCGAGCCGGCCGCGACCATCGTCAGCGGCGAGCCGGGCTCGGCGCCGGCCTCGACGAGCCGCTCGACCTGCGCCGCGGCGATCGACGCGTGCGGTCCGAAGGAGCGTCCGAGGCGCGCCGGGCCCGCAGCCGCCCCGACCATCGCGGGCAGGTCCTGGCGCAGGTGGAAGCCGGTGGAGAGCAGCAGCGGCACGACCACGACCGGCCCGTCGTCGTAGGTCGCGGCGTCGGCCAGCACGTCGGCGAGCAGGGGCTCGGCGAGCTCCACGAACGAGGAGGTGACCGGCTGGCCGAGACGCTCGCCCGCCGAGGCCGCCACCTCGTGCGCGACCTGGTTGCCGGAGGGCGTGCGGGTGCCGTGCGCCACCGTCACCAACCTGCCGACCATCCGCACCAGCCTGCCACCGCGGCGCAGGGCCGGGCCGTGCGGGCCTCAGGCGTGCGCGAGCCTCCACGAGGCGACCGCGGCGGTGATGCCGCCGCCCAGCACCGCGACCAGGCCGATCCCGGGCAACCAGCCGCCGACCCCGACGAGGGTCAGCAGGTGCACGACCTGCCACACCGGGAGCGCGATCGCGACGACGGCCAGGATCGCGGCCTGCGCGGCGGCGACCCGCTGCCACGGCACGAAGGCGCCGGTCAGGCCGAGCATCGCGGCGTAGAAGGTCCACAGCCCGGCCCCGCGAGCGCCCGAGACGTTGCCGACCGCGGTCGCGATCCACGGCAGGAACGAGCCGAGCACCACGGCGACGGTCGCGATCAGCAGCAGCCGGCGCGGGTTCGGCACGGGGCGCGGTGCGCGCTCGGTCCCGCGGCTGGCGCGGGTGGTGGGGCGGGACGAGGTCGAGGCCATGGACGGCACTGTACGGATCGTGACGCCGCTCACCTCGGCTCCCGGACGGCGTCGCGGCGCGGCCTCCGGGTCGAGCGGCACGACGAGCGGTCGGTGCCGGACGACGAGCGGTCGCGGACCCCTGCTGCGGGCCCTGGACGTGCACCGCGGAGGAGGTCGCGGCCCGCTCGGCGCAGGTCCTCACCCGCTCGCCGCACCGTGTGACCGCTCTCACACCGAGGCCTTGACCCGCCCCGCGCCCGGTCGCTTGTCTTCGTCCCACGACGCGCCGGCAGGCCGTGCCGCACCGAGATGGAGGACGCGATGGACGACGCCCAGCGCCAGGAGTACTGGCGCAGAGAATCTACGGCTGATGGCCGTGCTGCTCACGATCTGGGCCCTGGTCTCCTTCGGGGCCGGGATCCTCTTCGTCGACGCGCTGAACAAGATCGTGATCGCCGGGTTCCCGCTGGGCTTCTGGTTCTCCCAGCAGGGCTCGATCCTGGTCTTCATCGCGCTGATCGTCATCTACGCGGTGCGCATGGACCGCCTCGACAAGGAGTTCGGCGTCGAGGAGATCGAGAACGAGGTGCACCACTGATGAGCAGCATCCAGCTCTGGACCGCGATCTTCGCCGTCCTCACCTTCGGCGTCTACATCTACATCGCCTACGCCAGCCGGGTCTCGACGACCGCCGGCTTCTACGTCGCCGGAGGCGGGATCCCGGCGTACGCCAACGGCGCGGCCATCGCCGCCGACTGGATGAGCGCGGCCTCCTTCATCTCGCTGGCCGGCATCGTCGGGCTGTCCTACAACGGCTACGCCGGCGGCGTCTTCCTGATGGGGTGGACCGGCGGTTACGTGCTGCTGGCCCTGCTGCTCGCGCCGTACCTGCGCAAGTTCGGCCGGTACACGCTGCCGGAGTTCGTCGGTGACCGCTACTCCGAGACCGCACGCCTCGTCGCGGTGGTCGCGGCGATCGTGATCTCGTTCGTCTACGTCGCCGGCCAGATGGGCGGGGTCGGTCTGGTCTTCCAGCGCTTCCTCGGGGTGGGCACCACCACGGGCGTCATCATCGGCATGGTCATCGTCTTCTTCTACGCCGTCCTCGGCGGGATGAAGGGCATCACCTGGACCCAGGTCGCGCAGTACTCCGTGCTGATCGTGGCCTACCTGATCCCGGCCGTGGCCGTCTCGACGAAGGTCACCGGTGTCCCCGTGCCGCAGATCGGGTTCGGCCAGATCCTCGCCGAGCTCAACGGCCTCCAGGCCGACCTCGGCCTGGCCTCCTACAGCGACGCGTTCACGACCGAGGCGTTCAACCTGCCCAACATGCTGCTGATCACGGCCGCGCTGATGTTCGGCACCGCAGGCCTGCCGCACGTGATCGTGCGCTTCTACACCGCCAAGTCGGTGCGCGCGGCGCGCTACTCGGCGGTCTACGCGATCTGCTTCATCGGGATCCTCTACCTGACCGCCCCCTCGGTGGCCTCCTTCACCAAGCTGCAGATCATCAAGGACCTCGACGGCGCCACGCTCGGCGACGCGCCGTCGTGGTTCGGCACGTGGGCCGACGTCGGCCTGATCACCGCCCCTGACGGCGGCTCCCTCGTCGGCGCCGCGGGACAACACCCCGATCGGCTTCAACGACGTGCTGATCAACAACGACATCATCGTGCTGGCCAGCCCGGAGATCGGCGGCCTGCCCGCGCCGATCGTCGGTCTCGTCGCCGCCGGCGCCCTGGCGGCGGCCCTGTCGACCGCCTCCGGGCTGCTGCTCGTGATCAGCTCCTCGGTCGCCAACGACGTCTACTACAAGCGGATCAACCCGCAGGCCACGGAGGCCAAGCAGCTGCTCGTCGGTCGGTTCGCGATGGGCGGGGCGATCCTGGTCGCCGGCTACCTCGGCATCAACCCACCCGGGTTCGTGGCGCAGGTGGTGGCCCTGGCCTTCGGTCTCGCCGCGGCGAGCTTCTTCCCGATCCTGGTGCTCGGCATCTTCTGGAAGAAGACCACCGCGATGGGTGCCGCGGCCGGCATGATCACCGGCCTCACGGTGACGATGGCCTACATGATCTGGACCATCGACATCTACGGCAACTCCGCCGGCATCCTCGGCATCCCGGAGACCGGGTTCGGCACGATCGGCATGCTGATCAACTTCGCGGTCACCATCGGCGTCTCGATGTTCACCCCGAAGCCGTCGCAGGCCATGCAGGACCTGGTCGAGGAGATCCGCTACCCCGGCAAGTCCGAGCTGGTCGCCAAGCACGCCCAGGGCGAGGACATCGCCTGAGCCGACGGCGCCACCAGCGACACCCCAGCACCCGCCCGCCCCGCCGGACCCGTCCCGGGGCGGGCGGGTCACGTCGGGCGCGAGCGCTCCCGGCAACCAGCAGGCAACCACCGGTGACGACAGTGGTGAGGTCGTCCTAGTGTGATCGGCACCACCCAGGCGAAACCGGTACCGAGACCGATCCAGCCGTTCCAGAGAAGATCCGGGAGCACCACGTGAGCGACCAGACCCTGTCCAACCTGCTCAAGGAAGACCGCCGCTTCGAGCCGCCGGCCGACCTCGCCGAGCACGCGAACCTCAAGCAGGACGCCTACGACCGCGCGTCGGAGGACTTCGAGGGCTACTGGGCCGAGCAGGCCGACCGGCTGTCCTGGGAGACCCGCTGGGACCGGGTCCTGGACTGGGACGACCACCCCTTCGCGACGTGGTTCGGCGGCGGCAGGATCAACGCGGCTTACAACTGCGTCGACCGCCACGTCGAGGAGGGCCGCGGCGACAAGGTGGCGATCCACTTCGTCGGCGAGCCCGAGGACGACACCCGCGACCTGACCTACTCCCAGATGAAGGACGCGGTCTGCCAGGCCGCCAACGCGCTGACCGAGCTCGGCGTCGAGACCGGTGACCGGGTCGCGATCTACATGCCGATGATCCCCGAGACGATCATCGCGATGCTGGCCTGCGCGCGCATCGGCGCCCCGCACACGGTCGTCTTCGGCGGGTTCTCCTCCGACGCCCTGGCCTCCCGGCTCGTCGACTGCGAGGCCAAGGTCGTGATCACCGCCGACGGCGGCTACCGCCGCGGCGCCGCCTCCGCCCTCAAGCCGGCCGTCGACGAGGCCCGCGCCAAGGCGCTCGAGCAACGGCCACGACGTGAGCAAGGTGCTCGTCGTACGCCGCACCGGCGCAGGACCTCGAGGCCTGGGACGACGACGTCGACGTGTGGTGGCACGACGCGGTGGACGCCGCCTCGACCGAGCACACGTGCGAGTTCTTCGACGCCGAGCACCCGCTCTTCGTCATGTACACCTCCGGCACGACCGGCAAGCCGAAGGGCATCCTGCACACCACCGGCGGCTACCTGACCGGGGCGGCGTACACCCACTGGGCGGTCTTCGACCTCAAGCCGGACACGGACGTCTACTGGTGCACCGCCGACGTCGGGTGGATCACCGGGCACTCCTACATCACCTACGGGCCGATGGCCAACGGCGCCACCCAGGTGCTCTACGAGGGCACGCCCGACTTCCCGGAGAAGGGCCGCTGGTGGAAGATCATCGAGGACTACCAGGTCACGATCTTCTACACCGCGCCGACCGCGATCCGCTCGTTCATGAAGCAGGGTCGCGAGATCCCCGACCAGCGCGACCTGTCCTCGCTGCGCATCCTGGGCTCGGTCGGTGAGCCGATCAACCCCGAGGCCTACGTCTGGTACCGCGAGGTCATCGGCGGCGAGCAAGGCGCCCGTGGTCGACACGTGGTGGCAGACCGAGACCGGCTCGATCATGATCAGCCCGCTGCCCGGCGTCACCCACGGCAAGCCGGGCTCGGCGATGATCCCGATCCCGGGCGTCTCGGCCGAGGTCGTCGACGACGAGGGCAACCCCGTCGGGGACGGCAACGGCGGGCTGCTGGTGCTCACCAAGCCCTGGCCCTCGATGCTGCGCACGATCTGGGGCGACGACGAGCGGTTCAAGGAGACCTACTGGTCGCGCTTCGCCAAGCAGGGCTTCTACTTCGCCGGTGACGGCGCCAAGCTCGACACCGACGGCGACCTGTGGGTGCTCGGTCGCGTCGACGACGTCATGAACGTCTCCGGCCACCGGCTCTCGACGACCGAGATCGAGTCCGCGCTGGTCTCCCACCCCAAGGTCGCCGAGGCGGCCGTGGTCGGCGCCCAGGACGAGGACACGGGGCAGGCGGTCTGCGCCTTCGTGATCCTGCGCGACGAGGCCGGCGACGGCGGCGAGGACATCGTCGAGGAGCTGCGCAACCACGTGCGCAAGGAGATCGGTCCGATCGCCAAGCCGCGCCAGGTGATGATCGTGGCCGAGCTGCCCAAGACCCGCTCGGGCAAGATCATGCGTCGCCTGCTCAAGGACGTCGCCGAGAACCGCGAGGTCGGCGACGTGACGACGCTGGCCGACTCCTCGGTGATGGACCTGATCTCGGAGGGCGCGAAGAAGTCCGACGACGACTGAGCCGCCGGGCTCGCGGACGCCTGGGGGCCCGACGTACGCCGTCACCCTCGTGGTCCGGACCACGAGCGTGACGGCGTGGTCGTCCACCTGCCCCTAGAATGGTGCGCGGTGCGCCGGGAAGTCTGGTCGGCAACGCCGCCGTCGACCCCCAGGAGCGCGCATGACCTCCTCATCAGACCAGCAGCAGGACCACTCCCCGGACGACCTGTCGCCCACCGCCAAGCGGGAGCCCGCACCGGGGCCGGACCACGCGGTGGCCGAGTCCGAGCACCACGACCGGCTCTTCCAGCGCGGCAGCTTCCTGGAGTCCTCCCGCCTCGCCGGGGTGCTGCGCGCGGAGACCACCGGCGGCATGCTGCTCATCGTCGGCGCCCTGATCGCGATCATCTGGGCCAACACGCCCTGGGCCGACCTCTACACCGCGGCGCGCGACTACAAGATCGGCCCCTCCGCGCTGCATCTCGACCTGAGCATCGGCACCTGGGCCGCCGACGGGCTGCTGGCGATCTTCTTCTTCGTCGTCGGCCTCGAGCTCAAGCGCGAGTTCATCGCCGGCGACCTGCGCGACCCCAAGCGCGCCGCGCTGCCGATCGCCGCCGCGGTCGGCGGGATGACGGCGCCCGCGCTGATCTACGTCGCCTGGAACCTCGCCGACAACGGGGCCCCGGGCGGCTGGGCCATCCCCACGGCCACCGACATCGCGTTCGCCGTCGCGATCCTCGCCGTCATCTGCAGCCACCTGCCGACCGGGTTGCGGACCTTCCTGCTCACCCTGGCGGTGGTCGACGACCTGCTCGCGATCACGATCATCGCGATCTTCTACACCGACGACCTGAACCTGCTGTTCCTCGCGCTGGCGGTCATCCCGATCGGGATCTTCGGCTTCCTGGTCCAGAAGCGGATCCGGGTCTTCTGGCTGCTCGGACCGTTGGCCCTGGTGGCCTGGGTGCTGGTGCACGAGTCGGGCGTGCACGCCACCGTCGCGGGCGTCCTGCTCGGTTTCACCGTCCCGGTGCTGCGCAAGGACGGCAACGACGGGCCCGGCATGGCCGAGCACCTCGAGCACCTCGTGCGCCCGATCTCGGCCGGCTTCGCGGTCCCGGTGTTCGCCTTCTTCGCCGCGGGCGTCACGGTCGGTGGCTTCTCCGGACTGGTCAGCTCGCTGCAGGACCCGGTCGCCATCGGCATCCTGACCGGTCTGGTCCTGGGCAAACCGATCGGGATCATGGGCGCGACCTGGTTGTTCTCCACCTTCACCCAGGCCGACCTCGACGACGACCTGTCCTGGATCGACGTGCTCGGGCTGGCCCTGCTGGCCGGCATCGGGTTCACCGTGTCGCTGCTGATCGGCGAGCTCGCGTTCGGTCAGGGCAGCGAGCGCGACGAGCACGTCAAGGTCGGCGTCCTGCTCGGCTCGGTCATCGCGGCGCTGCTCGCCACCCTCGTGCTGCGCAGCCGCAACAAGGTCTACAAGCGCCTCGAGGAGGAGGAGCAGCGCGACGAGGACCGCGACGGCATCCCCGACGTCTACCAGACCGGGGACGGCGACCCCGCGACCCCGCCGGCCTGAACGGCGTACGGCATCCGCGGCAGCTGTCTGCCGGAGCGGGGGGCCCTCCACCGGCCCGGCTTGGGTAGGGTCACCCCCGGAGCCGTAGCGCTCCACCGTGACCACCCGAGGATCTGAGGGAACCAGCATGGCCAACGCACCGATGAAGGACACCGATCCCACCATCGGCCGCCTCGTCTCCGACGCCAGCCGCGACATCTCGGGGCTGATCTCCAAGGAGATCGCCCTGGCCAAGTCCGAGCTGAAGGTCAGCGTGCGCGCCGGCGGGCTCGGCATCGGGCTGTTCGTCGGCGCCGCCTTCTTCGGCGTGCTCGCGATCATCATGCTCTCGGTGTCGATCGCCTACTTCATCAACTGGAACGGCAGCGGCCTCGGGCTGCACTGGGCCTTCCTCATCGTCTTCCTCCTGTGGCTGCTCGTCGCGGCGGTGCTGGCGCTGGTGGGCAAGGGCAAGATCACCCAGGTCGGCCCGCCGGAGCGGACCATCGCCCAGGGTCGCGAGATCCCGAAGGCGCTCAAGGGCAAGCACTGAGCCTGCCGGTCGACCGGGACGTCATCCACCCCGCCGCACGCCCGCGGGCCAGGGCGTATGACGTCCCCGCGGGCCCGCCGGGTCAGGCGGCGCAGTCGCCCGTGGAGACCTGGGCGGTGTTCTGCTCACCGATCTGGGCGCTGCGGGCGACCTGGTCGGCGGTCAGGGCGTAGCCGGTGTCGGCGTCGGTGACGGAGGCGGCGAAGACCACGCCGAGCACCTCGCCCGCCGAGGAGACGATCGGGCCACCGGAGTTGCCCGGGCGCACCAGACCGCGCAGGGAGAAGACCTCGCGGATCACCGCGCCCTCGCCGTAGATGTCCGGCGAGCGCAGTCGCTGCTCCGAGCGGATCCGGCCCACCTCGACGTCGTAGGGGCCGTCCTGCGGGTAGCCGAGGATCGCGACGCCCTGGTCGGGCTTCCCGCCCGCGTCCAAGCGCAGCGCCGGCACCGACCCGCTGTCGAGCGCGAGCACCGCGATGTCGATGTCGGAGTTGTAGTAGACGACCGTGGCCGGCACCGTGCTGCCGTCGATCTCGACACCGGGATCACTCACGCCGGCGACGACGTGGGCGTTGGTCATCAACCGGTCGGGCTCGTACAGGAAGCCGGTGCCCTCGACACCGCGCCCGCACACGTTGTTGCCGCGCACCTTGAGCACGCTCGCCTCGGCCGCGTCGACGTCGGGGTCGGTCAGGAGGCGGCGGGGACCGGGGCCGACCTCGACGATCTGCTCGCGGGCGAACGGCTCGAGGTAGCGCGGGAAGAAGCTGGCCCCCACGACGTTGTTGAACGCCGCCAGACCCCCTGAGGCCGCCGACGGCAGGACCGAGTCGACCTCCGCCAGGATCGAGGAGTCCCGCACCAGCGGGGTGACCACGCCGATCCGCGACCCGGACACCGCCACGCCGAGGGCCCAGGCCACGAGCAGGACCGCGGCACCGCTCAACGCAGCGCCCCCGACGGCGTCGACGGCGCGCGCGGGCTGCCAGGTGATCTTGTCGCGCAGCCTGGCACCGAGGTACTGCAGGAGCGCCTGACCCAGGGAGGCCGCGAGGATCACGATGAACAGCGCCCCGAGCGAGACCAGCAACGAGGGACTCGCGTCGCCGAGGGCGACCGGTGCGAGCAGGATCCCGCCCAGGCCCCCGAGGAGGAGCCCGGAGGTGGCGAAGGCGCCGGTCACGAAGCCCTGCCAGTAGCCGGAGAGGGCGTAGGTCAGGACCAGGACGACCAGCAGCCAGTCGAGCAGGTTCACCGGAGCTCCTCGCGGGTCGGCTCGGTCGTCGCGACCGCGCCCAGGCGGGTGTTGGCCGGGGTGTCGTGGTCGAGGCGAGGTCCGGCGAGCATGTACGCGGGCAGCTCGCGCAGCGGCGCGTCGGCGACCTCCTCGGTCCAGCCGAGGAAGTCGAAGAGCCGGCTGATGATGCCGGCGGTGAAGCCCCAGCAGATGACGTCCTTGTCCTCGCCGATCAGGAAGCCCGGCCCCTCCCAGCCCGAGGGGTGCCGGACCCGGATCCGGTGTGCGGGGTCGACCAGCTCGTGCAGCACGACCCGGTGGATGGCGTGCACCTCATCGGGCGAGGCGACGTGCACCGAGCCGGGACGGCGCCACCAGGCGAGGACCGGGGTGACCGCGAAGTTCGACGGGGGGAGCCACAGCTCGGGCAGCTCGGCGAAGACCTCGACCTCGTCCGGGTCGAGGCCCGTCTCCTCCTGCGCCTCCCGCAGGGCCGCCTGGAGCTCGGACTCGCCGGGCTCGATCCGGCCTCCGGGGAAGGAGACCTGCCCGGGGTGGGAGCGCATGTGGTGCGCACGCTCGGTCAGCAGCAGCTCGGGGCCTCGCTCGCCCTCGCCGAAGAGCATCAGCACGGCCCCGCGCCGGGCGTCGGAGTCCTCCGGCGGCATGAACCGGGTCAGGTCGTGGACGGTGATCTCGCGCGCGCCGTCGGCCACCGGGCGCAGCCAGTCGGGCAGGTCGCGCAGATCGCTCACAGATCGAGCCCGAGGTGCTCGGCGACCGCGTCGCGCAGCTGCTCGACCGAGGTCATCTCGACGAACTCGAGGTCGGTGACGGTCCCGTCGGCGTCGACGAAGGCCCAGAACGGCAGTCCGCGCAACGAGGGGAAGGGCGAGGAGCCGTCGAGGTCGCCCTCCAGGTCGGTGAGCAGGTCGTAGGTCAGGCCCGAGCGCTCGGCGAGCGCCCGGGCCTTGTCGTCCTGCGGGTCGAGGTAGTCGATCCCGATCACCGTCACCGCGTCGCCGTAGCGCTGGTGGAAGGCCTCGACGACGGGCAGCTCCTCGCGGCACGGACCGCACCACGAGGCCCACAGGTTGACCACGGCGGGGCCCTCGACCGCGGCCAGGTCGACCCTCCCGGGGCCGTCGAAGCGCGCGAGGCTGACCTCGGGCAGCGTGCGGACCTCCGGCGGCGAGGAGCAGCCCGCGGTCAGGGCCAGCACGACCAGGGCCAGCCCCCCGGCGAGGAAGCGCCTCACGCGGGGCCCTGGGTCTTGACCAGCGCGGCCGCGGCGACCGGGTCGGTCGGGCCCTCGCCGTACGTCGGGCACCAGCGCGCCAGCGGGCACGCCCCGCAGGCCGGCTTCTTGGCGTGGCAGCGACGACGTCCGTGCCAGATCAGGTGGTGGCTGAGCATCGTCCAGTCGCGGCGGGGGAACAGCGCGCCGACCGCGTGCTCGACCTTGACCGGGTCGGTCTCCTCGGTCCACCCCAGGCGGCGGGCCAGCCGGCCGAAGTGGGTGTCGACGGTGATGCCGGGGATGTCGAAGGCGTTGCCCAGCACCACGTTGGCCGTCTTGCGCCCGACCCCGGGCAGGGCCACGAGGTCCTCCAGGCGCGGCGGAACCTGGCCGTCGTGACGCTCGACGAGTGCGGCGGAGAGCTTGAGGACCGACTCGGTCTTGGCCCGGAAGAAGCCCAGCGGCCCGAGCAGGGCCTCGAGGTCGTCGCGCTCCGCGGCCGCCATGGCCGGGGCGTCGGGGTAGGCCGCGAACAACGTCGGCCGCACCGCGTTGACGCGACGGTCGGTGGTCTGGGCGCTGAGCACCGTGACGACCAGCAGCTCGAACGGGTCGGCGAAGTCGAGCTCGCAGCGTGCCTCGGGATAGGTCTGCGCCAGCACCCGGTCGACCTTGCGCGCCCGACGTACCAACGAGGTCGAGGGCGGTTCGGTGGGGACACCGCCGGCCGCGCGACGGACAGGAGGCGCACTCACGTCCGCTAGCCTACGGCGCGGCGCCGACGCCTCCGACCGAGCGGGTCTCGGACCCGGCGGCCCGGTTTGCACTGTGAGATGCCGCACTCGATATGCTCGGGCCTGACGACCGGCCCCAGGAGGACACCGTGGACAACGACGTACTGCGCCAGGCGCCGCTGTTCAGCGCCCTCGACGACGAGGCCGCCGCCGCGCTGCGCTCCTCGATGGGTGAGACGTCGCTGCACCGCGGTGAGGTGCTCTTCCACGAGGGCGACTCGGGCGACCGTCTCTACATCGTCAGCGAGGGCAAGGTGAAGCTCGGCCGGAGCTCCTCGGACGGCAGGGAGAACCTCCTGGCCATCCTCGGTCCGGGCCAGATGTTCGGCGAGCTCTCCCTCTTCGACCCCGGCCCGCGCTCCGCGACCGTCACCGCCGTCACGGAGAGCACCTTCGCCTCGTTGTCGCACGAGGACCTGCTGCGCTGGCTCGAGGGTCGCCCCACCGTGGCCCGCGGCCTGCTTGCGCAGCTCGCCGCCCGGCTGCGCAAGGCCAACGACGTCGTGGCCGACCTCGTCTTCTCCGACGTGCCCGGTCGGGTCGCCAAGGCGCTGCTCGACCTCGCCGACCGCTTCGGACGCACCGCCGACGACGGGGTGCACGTGCACCACGACCTGACCCAGGAAGAGCTCGCCCAGCTCGTCGGCGCGTCGCGCGAGACGGTCAACAAGGCGCTGGCGGACTTCGCGTCGCGCGGCTGGCTGCGCCTGGAGCCCCGCTCGGTCGTGATCATGGACATCGACCGGCTCGGTCGCCGCGCCCGCTGACGGACGGCTCTCCGCCGCCCTCCGGCCCAGAACCCCGTCCCCCTGGCTGTAACCCGGAGATCCTCCTCGAGGGCCCACGCTGGTTCGCCATCGTCGTGAGACTGCTCGTGCGAGCCTGGCGGCCCGATCTCGTCGCAGCCAGTGCGCGCGGAGCCGCTTTGCATAGACGGTGCGGCATCTCGGTCGAGCTGGATCTTGTCGTAGCGGGCCATCTCGCTGCCGCGGTCCCAGGTCAGCGATTGGCGTAGGTGCTCGGGCAGGTCGCGCATCTCGCGGATCATCGCCTCGGCCACAGTCTCGGCGTCGTGGCGACCTGGCAGGTGGAGCAGGATCGTGAACCGGGTGGCCCGCTCGACGAGGGTCCCGACCGCGGACTGACCCAGCGCGCCGATGACGAGGTCGCCTTCCCAGTGTCCGGGCACGGCGCGGTCCTCGACCTCGGGTGGGCGTTGGCTGATCGTGAACGCCTCCCGGTAGGGGCTGTTGGAGCGCCTGGTGCCGCCCGGTCCCGTGCGGGTCTTGCGCCGCGGCCGGTGGGTCGAGAGCTGGCGGTGGAGGTCTTGGCGCAGGCTCCCGCGGCTCTGGACGTAGAGGGCTTGGTAGATCGTCTCGTGCGACACCCGGTCCATGATCGTGTCCGGGTGCTCGGTGCGCAGCACCCGCGCGATCAGGCGTGGTGACCAGCCCTGGTCCATCGCGTCCTCGACTCGACGGCACAGCCCGTGGTTGGCTACCAGCCGGAACTGCTTGGGCCGGCGTCTGCGCTCGTGGGCCGCACGGTGCGCGATGGGGCCCAGTAACCCATCGCGGCCACGGTTGCGCGCGATCTCGCGGCTGATCACCGACTTGTGCCGTCCGATCAGGGCCCCGATCTGGGTGTAGGACAGCTCGCGGCGTAGCCCCGCAGCGATCACCGCCCGGTCCTCGCTGCTCAACACCCGCCGCAGCGCAGGCTGCGCACCCACGGAGCAAGGCCCAAGAACGCGCGGCGTGCTGGGATCGCGTGGTGGCGCGCTGCCGGGTAGGCCCCCGTGGGAGCCCATCTGGATCGGGGGTCTCATGAGACCCGAGGCTTCCACCACCGTCCCGCCTCCGACGACACGCCGCTGGAGGCCGCAGCAACCTCAACCGAGGCCCCCGAGCACAACAGGTCGAAGAACTCCTCACGCTCCTCGTAGGCCACGTACCACTTCGCCATGCCAACACCTCCATCAGGTGTTGCTACGACCGCCTGATTCTGCAGACCACGCACCAGTGACTGTAACTCCGGGTTACAGCTGGCGGGGGTCGGCGGCGAGGTAGGCCAGCTGGGCGCGCACGGAGAGCTCGGCGGCGCCCCAGAGGACGGGGTCGACGTCGGCGTAGACGACCTCGACGACCTGGCGGGCCAACCCGTCCTCGGTACGTACGTCGTCGGCGTCCCGGCCGAGATCGGCCAGGGCGGCCTGCACCTGCTCCAGGCGGGCGTGCCGGTGCCGGCGGTAGTGCTCGATCGCGCCGAGGGCGTCGTCGATGACCGGCCCGTGCCCGGGCCAGACCGCGGTGATGCCGTGCTCGGAGGCGAGGTCGTGCAACCGGTCCAGGGAGCCCAGGTAGGCGCCGAGCTGCCCGTCCGGGTGGGCCACGACGGTCGTGCCCCGACCCAGCACGGTGTCGCCGGTCAGCACGGCGTCCTCGGCGGGCAGCCAGAAGGACAGCGAGTCGGCGGTGTGACCGGGCGTGCCCACGACCCGGATCTCCAGCCCGTCGACCTCGACCACGTCACCGTCGCCGAGGCCCTCCGAGCCGAGCCGGAAGGCCGGGTCGAGGGCGCGTACGCCGCACCCGACGCGCTCGGCGAAGGTCGCGCGCGGCCTCGGAGTGGTCGAGGTGGTGGTGGGTGAGCAGCACGACGGCCACCTCGCCCGCCGTCTGCCCGGCCTCGGCCACGGCGTCGAGGTGGGCCATGATCTCCGGGCCGGGGTCGACCACCACGGACCGGGCGGCGCCCGGCTCGCGCAGCACCCAGGTGTTGGTGCCGTCGAGGGTCATCTCGTTGGCGTTGGGCGCCAGCAAGCAGCGGGCCCGCTCGCCGAACGAGCCTCCCGACCAGCTCCCGGCGGCCCCGGACGCGCTCACGGTCGGCGCCGCGCGTCCAGCACCGCCTGCTGGTGCTCGGGGACCGAGAGCGTGTGACCGCCCTCGGGCAGCGCCACCGGCGTGGGGGTGTGCATCGTGACCTCGCGGCCCCGCGCCTGCTCGAGGACCTCGTCCGGTCCGGCGTGCTCGGCCACCTCCAGGCACATCAGGTAGGTCGGCGCCATCATCCCCATCTCGCCGGCCTCGACCTGCGCGACGGCCTCGAGCGCGGGCACCCACGCGACGGCCGAGGACTCGGTCGAGACGTCGCGCGTGCGCTGACCCTCGGGCAGCCGCGCGGTGAAGAACCAGGTGCGGTAGCGCCTGGGCTCGAAGGCCGGCGTCAGCCAGGCCCCCCACACCCCGAGCAGGTCGGTGCGCAGCACCAGCCCGCGGCGGGTCAGGAAGTCGGTCAGGGCCAGCTCGCGCGTCTCCAGCGCGACCCGGTCGGCCTCCCAGTCCTCGCTCGTGGTGTCCGCGACGACGGCGTCCGGCCGACGGCCCGGCCAGCAGCACCCCGGACTCCTCGAAGGTCTCGCGCACCGCGGCGCAGACCAGCGCCCGGGCCAGGTCCTCGGCGCAGCCGAGCTGCTCGGCCCACCGGGCCGGCGACGGGCCGGCCCACGCGACGGTGGTGTCGAAGTCGCGACGGTCGACCCCGCCGCCGGGGAAGACGCACATGCCCGCCGCGAAGTCCATCGAGGTCTGGCGGCGCAGCAGGTAGACGTCCGGCCCGGAGCCCTCGCGGCTCGGGTCGCGCGTCAGCACCACCGTGGCCGCGTCCCGCGGCTCGACCGGCGTCCGGTCACCGGCGGCGTACTCGCCGGCGAGCGCCACCAGGTCCTCCGCCGAGCGGGACCGGGGGGACCGGGATCTTCACGAGCCCTCGCCCGCGACCTCGACCATGATCTCGACCTCGACGGGGGCGTCGAGCGGCAGCACGGGCATCCCGACGGCGGAGCGAGCGTGCACGCCGGCATCACCGAAGGCCTGGCCGAGCAGCTCGCAGGCGCCGTTGGCGACCCTCGGCTGACCGGTGAAGTCGGGCGTCGAGGCGACGAAGCAGACCACCTTGACCACGCGGCGGACCAGGGCGAGGTCGCCGACCTCGGCCTTGACCGCGGCGATCGCGTTCAGCGCGCACTGCTGCGCGCAGGCGAAGGCCTCCTCCTCGGTGACGCCGGCACCGACCTTGCCGGTCGCGATCAGCTCACCGGAGCGCATCGGGAGCTGGCCCGAGGTCAGCACCAGGTTGCCCGTGCGCACGGCCGGGACGTAGACCGCGACGGGCGGCACGACGTCGGGCACGGTGATGCCCAGCCCGGACAGGACCTCTTCGGGATGCGTCATCGTCGGACCGTCACTCGACCGGGCGCTTGAAGTAGCCGACGTTGTTCTCGGGGTTCATCCCCGGGGCGATCTGGACGAGCTCCCAGCCGTCGGCGCCGAAGTTGTCCAGGATCTGCTTCGCCGCGTGCGTGAGGATCGGTGCGGTCAGGTACTCCCACTTGGTCATGCGCGGCACCCTACTCGGCCCCCTCACCTGCCTAGGCTGGCGCGATGGAGCCCCCGTCGAGCCGGTCCCCGCAACCCTCCGACGGCCCGGGCCCGTCCACGGTCACCCTGCACGACCTCGAGCTCGACCCGGCCGTCCTCGCCGGTCCGGGCGGCGACCTGCCGACGACCCATGACGGTCACGCGGTCGAGCCGCCGGACCGCGCCGGCCTGGAGCGGGTCGGCGCCGTCCCGGCGACCGGGTGGCGCCTCGTCGACGCCCGCGGAGCCGCCCGCACCTCGTGGGTCGCCCCGTCCCACGAGGACCCGGACGAGTGGTGGCTGCTCAGCTCGACCGAGCCGACGGGACGGGTGCGTGGACGTCCTTCCTGGGGTGGCCGGAACGCATCCGCGCCGGACGCGGTACGCGATCACTCGGGGTGCGCCTGGACTGGCCGTTGCCGCCGCTCGACCTCACCGCGACCGAGGTCGTCGGCCTGCAGGTGCGCATCGGACGCTACGCGGGTGACGGCACGCGCCTCGGCCTGGACTGGGACCCCGAGGACGCACTGTTCGTGGTCGGCCACGTCGTCGACGCGGCCACCGACGAGCCGTTGCCCTGCGAGCGGTGGCAGACGTTCTCCGGGTTCGGACCCGACCCGGTCGTCGACGCCGAGGGCGAGACGTGGCTGCCGGTGCGGTGGACGACGTACGACGTGGGGCGGCTGCCGCCCGGCGACTACCGGGTCCGCGCCCAGCTGGTCGGGCTACCGGTTCACACGCCGGTGGTGCCCGTGCGGGTGCACGCCGACCCAGCGGAGCGGGGCTAGGCCGGTCGGTCCGAGCCATGCCCTCGGCGTCCGGCGCGAGCGCACGCGCGCGACCGGCCTTCCGGTCAGCTCGTGAGCACCGCGGGCTCGGTCTTCTCGCGCACCTCGTCCTCGGTGACGTCGGGGGCGAGCTCGACCAGGCGCAACCCCTCGTCGGTCACGTCGAGCACGCACAGGTCGGTGATGATCCGGCGCACGACGCCGCGCCCGGTGTAGGGCAGCGAGCACTCCTCGACGATCTTGTAGGAGCCGTCCTTGGCGACGTGCTCCATCAGCACGATCACCCGCTTGGCCCCCATCACGAGGTCCATCGCGCCGCCCATGCCCTTGACCATCTTGCCGGGGATCATCCAGTTGGCGATGTCGCCGGCGGCCGAGACCTGCATGGCACCGAGGATCGCGGCGTCGATCTTGCCGCCGCGGATCATCCCGAAGCGAGGTCGCGGAGTCGAAGATCGACGCGCCCCGGCGCAGCGTGACGGTCTCCTTGCCCGCGTTGACCAGGTCGGCGTCCTCCTCGCCCTCGACCGGGTAGTCGCCCACCCCGAGGATCCCGTTCTCCGACTGCAGGACGAGCTCCACGTCGTCGGGGACGAACCCGGGGACCAGCGTCGGCAGCCCGATCCCGAGGTTGACGTACTGCCCGTCCTCGAGCTCGGCCGCGGCCCGCTCGGCCATCTGCTCGCGCGTCCAGCTCACGACTGCTCCTCCGTTGTGCGCGTCATCTTCTTCTCGATCCGCTTGTCGGCGACCTGGTCGGCGCTCAGCTCGACCACCCGGTGCACGTAGACGCCCGGGGTGTGGACCTGCGCCGGGTCGAGCTCGCCGGGCTCGACGAGCTCCTCGACCTCCGCGATCGTGACCCGCGCGCACATCGCCGCGACCGGGTTGAAGTTCTGCGAGGACATCCGGTAGACGAGGTTGCCGTGCCGGTCGCCCTTCCAGGCCCGCACCAGGCCGAAGTCGGCGGTGATCGCCTCCTCCAGCACGAACTCCCGCGGTCCGTCGGCGGTCTCGAACGTGCGGGTGTGCTTGGCCGGCGAGGAGACGGTCACGTTGCCGTCGCTGTCGTAGCGCCACGGCAGGCCGCCCTCGGCGACCTGGGTGCCGCCGCCGGTCGCGGTGTAGAAGGCCGCGATCCCGTTGCCGCCGGCGCGCATCCGCTCAGCCAGCGTGCCCTGCGGGGTCAGCTCGACCTCGAGCTCCCCGGAGAGGTACTGGCGGGCGAACTCCTTGTTCTCCCCGACGTAGGACGACGTCATCCGACGCAGCCGTCTGGCCATCAGCAGCCGACCGAGACCCCAGTCGTCGACGCCGCAGTTGTTCGAGAC
Source organism: uncultured Actinomycetota bacterium (assembly GCA_963740745.1). GTDB lineage: Bacteria > Actinomycetota > Actinomycetes > Propionibacteriales > Nocardioidaceae > Nocardioides. The sequence continues at coordinate 67,105 of CAVUFK010000001.1, read as the reverse complement.
CGCCTCGAGCTGGTCGGCGCCCTGCTCGAGCAGGGCCTCGATCAGCACCGAGGGGATCCCGCAGAGCCCGAACCCTCCGACCGAGAGGACCGAGCCCGACGCGATGTCGGCCACCGCCTCGGCCGCCGACGCCATCTGCTTGTCCATGCCCCGATCCAACGGCCCCGGTGTGACGTGCGTCAACCCGGCCGCTCCTCGCGCCCTCACCCGCCGCGACCCCCTACGCTCAGCGCGATGAGCGACTGGCCGCAGGTGCGCCTGCACGTGGTGACGGGCAAGGGCGGGACCGGGAAGTCCACGGTCGCCGCGTCGCTGGCCCTCGCCCTGGCCGGTCAAGGCAAGCACGTGCTGCTGTGCGAGGTCGAGGGCCGCCAGGGCATCGCCCGGATGTTCGACGTCGAGCCGCTGCCCTTCGCCGAGACCCGTCTGACCACCGGGCTGCCCGACGCCCAGGGTCGGCGCGGAACCGTGCACGCGCTGCACGTCGACCCCGAGGCGGCGCTGCTGGAGTACCTCGCGCTCTACTACAAGCTCGGCCGCGCGGGTCGCGCGCTGGACCGCTTCGGCGTGATCGAGTTCGCCACGACCATCGCGCCCGGTGTGCGCGACGTGCTGCTGACCGGCAAGGTCTTCGAGGCCGTGGAGCGCAACAGCCGCAACAAGGGCGCGCAGCACTACGACGCCGTCGTCCTCGACGCCCCGCCGACCGGTCGGATCACGCAGTTCCTCAACGTCAGCGACGAGCTGGCGGGGCTGGCCAAGGTCGGACCGATCCGCTCGCAGGCCGACACGATGATGGGCCTGTTCCGCAGCCGGCGTACCGCCGTGCACCTGGTCACCGTGCTGGAGGAGATGCCGGTCCAGGAGACCGCCGACGGCATCGACGACCTGCGTCGCGCCGGACTGCCCGTCGGCGGGGTCGTGGTCAACCTGACCCGACCGCAGGAGCTGCCCGCCCCCGCGCTCGCCGCCGCCCGCGCGGGGTCGCTGGACGCCGCGACGCTGCGTGCCGACCTCGCCCGGGTGGGGCTCACGGGGTCGGCAGGCGCGCACGGCTCCGAGACAGCGGCCGACGTCGACGACGTCCTGGTCTCCGACCTGCTCGACCTGGCTCGTGACCACGCCGACCGTCGCGAGCTCGAGGAGGCCCAGCGGGAGCGGGTCGCCGAGCTGGGCCGGCCCTCCTACGAGCTGCCCCGACTCACCGGTGGCGTGGACCTCGGCGAGCTCTACGGCCTGGCCGGGCGGCTGCGCGAGCAGGGGCTCGCCTGATGGCCGCCGCGCGCAGCCGCTCGCGCCGCGTGGGACCGGCTCCGGCCGCCGGGGACCCCGGCGGAGGTGTCGCCGGTCCGCTCGACGTCGACGCCCTGCTCGACGACCCCGGCACCGGCATCATCGTGTGCTGCGGCTCGGGCGGGGTCGGCAAGACCACGACCTCGGCGGCACTGGCCCTGCGCGCCGCCGAGCGCGGCCGTCGGGTGGTGGTGCTGACGATCGACCCGGCGCGCCGTCTGGCGCAGTCGATGGGCATCGAGGCCCTCGACAACACCCCGCGGCCCGTGACCGGCATCGACGAGTCCGCCGGCGGCGGGCTGGACGCGATGATGCTGGACATGAAGCGCACCTTCGACGAGGTGGTCGAGAGCCAGGCCAGCCCGGAGAAGGCCCGGCAGATCCTGGCCAACCCGTTCTACGTCGCCCTGTCCTCGAGCTTCGCGGGGACCCAGGAGTACATGGCGATGGAGAAGCTCGGGCAGCTGCACGGCGCCGCGCAGCGCGAGGCCACCTACGACCTGATCGTGGTGGACACCCCGCCGTCACGCTCGGCGCTGGACTTCCTCGACGCGCCCGAGCGGCTCTCGAGCTTCCTCGACGGCCGGTTCATCCGGATCATGCTCGCACCGGCGCGTGGACCCGCGCGCCTGGTCACCGCCGGCCTCGGACTGGTCACCTCGGCCCTGAGCCGGATCCTCGGCGCGCAGGTGCTCGGCGACCTGCAGACGTTCGTCGCCGCGATCGACACGGTCTTCGGCGGTTTCCGCCAGCGCGCCCAGCGCACGTACTCGTTGCTGCAGGACGAGCAGACGGCGTTCGTCGTCGTGGCCGCTCCGGAGCCCGACGCCCTGCGCGAGGCGGCGTACTTCGTCGAGCGGCTCACCGAGGACGCGATGCCGCTGGCCGGGCTCGTGGTCAATCGTGCCGCGGTCGCTCCGGTCGCGGCGCTCTCGGCCGACGAGGCCGCGAGCGCCGCGGAGCGGCTCGAGCGTCAGCCGGGAGCGGCACCGAGCACGGGCGGTCTGCTGCGACTGCACGCCGACCAGGTGCGACTCGTGGAGCGCGAGGCGCGCCTGCGCCGTGGGTTCGCCACGACTCACCCGGAGGTGCCGACCGCCGTCGTGCCCGCCCTCGCCGGTGACGTGCACGACCTGGTCGGGCTGCGTCGTGTCGGCGACCTGCTGGCCGACGCGGGCCGGAGCGGCCCCGGGTCGTGACGAGCGTCCTCAGACGCGCGAGCGGCTCGCGACCGGAGCGGGCGGACGAGCGGGCGAGGCCGTCGGGGCCTTCGGGGCCACGCCGCGCGCGCTCTCGGTGCGGGCGTTCTCGAGCACCGCGCGCCAGGACGCGGCGGGACGGCGCTTGAGCAGCGCTCGACGCTCGCGCTCGGTCATGCCGCCCCACACCCCCCACTCGATCTGGTTGTCGAGGGCCTCGGCGAGGCACTCGGTGCGCACGGGGCACCCGGTGCAGACCTGCTTGGCCTTGTTCTGCTCCGCGCCGCGGACGAACAGCTCGTCCGGCGTCGCGGTCCGGCATGCGGCGCGAGGCGCCCAGTCTTCAACCCACATCATGTGTCCCCATCGTGGTTTTTTGTCGACCCCGGCGCCGCCTCCACCCAGAGCTCGGCGGCGTCGTTGTCATCTCTTGTGTAGAAGTTAAACAATCAGGAACGTTTTGCCTAGGGTCCGTTCCACCCAACTTCATCTAGTCACATCGGGCTATAGGCTCCTGCTCACGTTTCGCTGGGGGCTGGCCTGCTCCCGTATCCTCGGGCGCATGTCGATGCCGCGCTCCGAACGACCGACCTTCGCCCGGGTGATCTCCCACCTGAGCGTGATGCTGGCCGTCTCCGTCGCCCTCGGCGTCGTCGTCGCAGGCCTCGCGATCCCCTTCGCGGGCCTGGCCGGCCTGGCCACCAAGAGCGCGGCCGACAGCGTCGACTCGCTGCCCCAGGAGCTCGAGGACTCCTCGCTGCCCCAGCGCACGACGATCACCGACGGCGCGGGGAACGTGATCGCGACGCTCTACGACCAGGACCGGATCAACGTCCAGCTCTCCGACGTCAAGCGCACCATGGTCAAGGCGATCGTCTCGATCGAGGACTACCGCTTCTACGAGCACGGTGCCCTCGACCTCAAGGGCACCCTGCGCGCCCTGGCCACCAACCAGACCAGTGACACCGTGCAGCAGGGTGGCTCCTCGATCACCCAGCAGCTGGTCAAGCTCACCCTGGTCAACGCGGCCAAGGGCAAGGCCGAGCGGAAGGCCGCCACCGAGGAGACCTACGCCCGCAAGATCAAGGAGCTGCGCTACGCGATCGCCCTGGAGCAGCAGCACTCCAAGGACTGGATCCTCGAGCGCTACCTGAACACCGCCTACTTCGGTGACGGCGCGTACGGCATCCAGGCCGCGGCGCAGCACTACTTCGGCGTCAACGCCTCCAAGCTCGACCTGCGCCAGTCGGCGCTGCTCGCCGGGCTGGTCAAGAGCCCCGAGGGCTACAACCCCACCGAGTACCCCGACCGCGCGATCGAGCGTCGCGACATCGTGCTCAACCGGATGGCCGAGCTCGACGTGATCGGCCAGAAGCGCGCCGACAAGGTCAAGGACCAGAACCTCGGCCTCGACGTCCAGCCCTCCCCCAACGGCTGCGTGAGCTCGGCGGCACCGTTCTTCTGCGACTACGTGATCAGCTACCTGCTCAAGGACCCCGCGCTCGGCCCCAGCCGCAAGGCGCGCAACGAGCTGATCAAGTCCGGCGGTCTGAGCATCAAGACGACGATCGACCTGCGCATGGAGAAGGCCGCCCAGGACTCCGTCGACGCCCACGTCTTCCCCCGCGAGCAGGCCATCGGCGGCATGGCGATGGTCGAGCCCGGCACCGGCGCCGTGCGCGCGATCGCGCAGTCCCGGCCGATGGGCCGTGACAAGGCCCAGGGCCAGACGTACCTCAACTACGTCACCCCGCAGGAGTACGGCGACTCCGCCGGCTTCCAGGCCGGGTCGAACTTCAAGGTCTTCACGCTCGCTGCTGCCATCGAGCAGGGCATCCCGCTGTCGACCCAGATCACGGCGCCGCCGCAGCGCACCTTCGACACCGCGCAGTTCGCCAACTGCCCCGGCGCGCCCGCCTTCGCCGGCCCCTACCCGGTCTCGAACTCGACGAGCTCAGGCACGATGAACCTCTACAAGGGGACCCAGGACTCGGTGAACACGTTCTTCGTCGAGCTCGAGCGCCGTGTGGGCGTGTGCAAGCCCTTCCGGCTGGCCAAGTCCATGGGCATCGAGCTGACCAACCCCACCGGCGACGCCAACGGCAACGGCGCCGAGCGGGTGCCCAGCTTCACCCTCGGCGTCGTCAACGTCAGCCCGGTCGAGATGGCCGGGGCCTACGCGACCTTCGCGGCCCGCGGCAAGCACTGCGACGCCCGCCCGGTGACCTCGATCTCGGACGCCGGCGGCAACGTGCTGAAGAGCTACGACCCGACCTGCAAGCAGGTCCTGCCCGAGCCGGTCGCCGATGCGGTCAACGACATCCTGCGCGGCGTGCAGGAGACCGGGTTCGGGGCCCAGAACGGTCTGACCCTGAGCCAGCCCAGCGCCGCCAAGACCGGCACGACCCAGGACGCCAAGGCCGTGTGGTTCACCGGCTACACCCCGAACCTCGCGACGTCGGCGATGATCGCGGGCGCCAACTCGCTCGGCCAGCCGCAGCCGCTGACCGGTCTGACCATCGCCGGCTCGACGCTCTACGACGTCTCCGGCTCCGGCACCGCCGGTCCGATGTGGGGCGACGCCATGAAGGCCGTCACCAGCATCCTGCCCGACGAGGACTTCGTCGCACCCAACGCGACCGCGATCGCCGGGGTCGCCACCGGCGTGCCCGGCGTGGGTGGGTTGAGTGTCGACCAGGCCACCTCGCTGCTGAGCAGCAAGGGCTTCGAGGTCGTCAACGGCGGCTCGGACTACTCCGGCTACCCCTACGGCACCGTCGCCTACACCTCCCCCGGGGCCGGCGAGTCGGCCGGCAGCGGCAGCACCGTGACGATCTACACCTCCGCCGGTGCCGCGCCGGCTCCACCCGCGCCGAGCGACAACGGTGGCGGCGACGGTGGTGGGGGCAACAACGGCAACAACGGTGGTGGCAACGGTGGTGGCGGCGACAACGGTGGGGGCAACGGCGGAGGCCGTCGCTGAGCCTCGCTCCCGCGACCGACCGGGCTTGCTCGACCGGGCTCGGCTGACCTGCCCGTGAGCGCTCAGCCGAGCTGGCGGCGTACCTCGGCGGCGACGGCCGCTCCGTCGGCCTGCCCCTTGACCCGGGGCTGGACCAGACCCATCACCGTGCCCATGGCCTTCATGCCCTCCCCGGCCGCCCCGGACTCCTCGACCGCCTCGGTGACGATCCGGGAGATCTCGGCCGGGCTGAGCTGGGCGGGGAGGTAGTCGGCGATCACCAGCGCCTCGGCGCGCTCCTTGGCCGCCATCTCGGCGCGTCCGCCCTCGTCGAAGGCGATCGCCGCCTCGCGCCGCTTCTTGCCCTCCCGGCTCAGCACCGTGAGGACGTCGTCGTCGCTGAGCTCGCGGGCGCTCCTGCCCGCCACCTCCTCGGTGCTGATCGCGGACAGGACCATCCGCAACGTCGAGGAACGCAGCTCGTCCCGCGCCTTGATCGACGTGGTGAGGTCGCTGCGCAGCCGGTCCTTGAGGGCACTCATGTGACCATTGTGGCAGCCTGTCCGGGTGTCCGCTCCCTCGTGTCCCCGCGTCCTCGGTGCCGGACTGGCCGCCGGAACCGCTGCCGGGGCCGGCCTCACGGCGTACGCCGCCTGGGAGGCGCGCGCCTACACCCTGCGGCGCCTCGAGGTCCCCCTCCTGCCGCCGGGCCACGACCCGCTGCGGGTGCTGCACCTCTCCGACCTGCACCTGACGCCCGGCCAGACGCGCAAGCAGGAGTGGATCCGCTCGCTGTCCGCTCTCGAGCCGGACCTCGTGGTCGACACGGGTGACAACCTCGCGCACCGCGACTCCGTGCCGGTGCTGCGGGCCTGCCTCGGCCCGCTGCTCGACGTGCCGGGCGTGTTCGTCCTCGGCTCCAACGACTACTTCGAGCCGACCATGCGCAACCCGCTGCGCTACCTGCTGCCCGACGACGGCCAGCGGCACACCAGCACCGAGCAGCTGCCCTGGCGGGCCCTGAGCGACACGCTCACCGGCGCGGGGTGGCGGGACCTGACGAACACCCGCGACCGGCTCGAGGTCGGCGGCACCAGCTTCGCCCTGGCCGGGGTCGACGACCCGCACCTGGCCTACGACGACCTGCCGGCGGTGGCCGGGCCGGCCGACCCGGAGGCCGACGTCCGACTGGCGATCGCGCACGCGCCGTACCTGCGGGTCCTCGACCAGTACGCCGCCGACGGTTACGACGCGATCCTCGCGGGCCACACCCACGGCGGGCAGGTCTGCCTGCCGGGCGGACGGGCGCTCACGACGAACTGCGACCTCGAGCCGGCCCGGGCCCGCGGGCTGCACCGGCACCCCGCCGACTCCAGGCCCGGTCAGGACGGGTCGGCGTGGCTGCACGTGTGCGCCGGACTGGGCACCAGTCCCTCCGTGCGGCTGCGGGTCGCCTGCCGCCCCGAGGCCACCCTGCTCACCCTCGTCGCGTCGGGCTGAGTCTCACGCGCCCGGGCCGGGCCCCGCACCGCTCCCGGGTGCGGCCTACGGCGAGGGCTCCGGTATGCTCCGTGACTCGTGGGCCGAGCCCACATCGGGCTGTGGCGCAGCTTGGTAGCGCGCCTCGTTCGGGACGAGGAGGCCGCAGGTTCAAATCCTGTCAGCCCGACCTTCGCAGGCCGGGACCCCATCGGGGTCCCGGCCTGTGTCACGCCCGGGTCGGTCGCGCTCCGGGCTGAGTCCCGTGTCGCTTCCTGACCCCTCCTGGGCGGCCGCGTGCCGTGCCACACTGTCGCCATGGCCGGGGAGGACCGCGACGACGCGCTCGACAAGCTCAGTCTCGACAAGCCGAGGCTGTTCGGCCGCCGCAGGAGCAGGACGGCCCCCACCTCGGCTCCCGAACAGGCCCCCGGGCAGGCCGCGGACGTCGCTCCCGAGCCTGAACCCGTCGTCGGTCGGGACCAGCCCGCCGCAGCCGGTCCCGACCCTGCGCCGCCCACCCGCGAGCCCGAGCCCGTCGCGGCTCCGCTGCCGGTCGACGACACCCGCCGGTTCGCGCCTCCCGAGCCGCAGCCCGAGCCGGCAGCCCGAGCCGCAGCCCGAGCCCGCCGTACCCGCGGTGAACGAGGTCGAGCCGTCGCCCGAGCCCGTCGCTCCCTCCGTCGACGAGGCGTCCGGGAGTCACGCGGCACCGGTCGAGCAGACGCCCGCGACGAAGCGGCCCCGGTCCCGCGCCGGCGCACTCGCCTCGCTGTCCGGCGGCCTGCGTCGGAGGGTCGCCGGCCGCCGCTCCGCCGGCTCCGAGGCCGACGGTGAGCCCCGGGAGCGCTGGACGCCCCCGGTGGCCGGGGTGCAGGCCGTCGCGGTGGTCGGGCTCGCCATCGGCATCCTCGTCTACGGCCTCTCGGTCGGCACCCTGAAGGCCTGCGAGGCGGTGCGAGGCACGGCCTCCTGCGGGTCCGCCGGCTACCTGTACCTGCTGGCCATCCTGGTCGTCGCGGCGCTCGTCGGCGGCTGGGCGCTCGACCGGTGCTCGATCCCCGACCCGCGCGGCACGGCGCTGCTGGCCGTCGGGATCATCGCCGTCGTCGTGCTGCTGATCCTGGTCCCCGTGCTGTTCTCCTGGACGATGGTGCTGGTCATCCCTCTCGTGGCCACGCTGGCGTTCCTCGGCTCGCACGCCATCGCCGGGGTCGACCTGGACGCCGGTGAGCGCTGGCAGCCCGAGGACGAGGAACCCGCAGCCTCCACGGGCCCCGTGGTCGCGCCCCCGGCCCAGGCCGACCGCCACGACGCCGGTCTCGGCGGGCGACCGTAGCCGCACCTCCGAGAGCACCGCGCTCGGCGTCGGATGCCACCCGACCCGCCGGCGGTCGAGGACCGCGCCCACGGCTCCGACGGAGGTCGAGGGGCGCGCGCACACGGGCCCCGTGGTCACGCCCCCGGCCCAGGCCGACCGCCACGACGCCGGTCTCGGCGGGCGACCGTAGCCGCACCTCCGAGGGCACCGCGCTCGGCGTCGGTTGCCACCCGACCCGCCGGCGGTCGAGGATCGCGCGCATGGCCCCGACGGAGGTCGAGGGGCGCGCACCCACGTCGTCCTTGACGGTGGTTGAGGAGTGCGCGCACGCACGCGCCTCGAGACTCCGTGAGCCGACGAGCAACCGCACCAACGACGGATCGACTGTGGAGAACTCTGGCACGGGAACTGGTGTTCGGATATCATAGATCCATGGCCGGCGCACCCACCCCCGAGCAGCACCTGCTCGACACCCTGCGCGCTGACGAGGCCACGGTGCGCGCCGCGGAGGTCCGCAAGATCCGCACCGCGATCGAGTGGGCCATCGCCCACGAGGTCCTCTCGTTGGACGACGCGTCGTTCCACGCCGGGTTCGGCGAGCACGGCCTGACCCTGGCCGGACCGGGGGCCCCCTGGTCGGCGAGAACGCCGTCACCGAGCTCTCCGTCGCGCTGGGGTCTCTCGACCGAGGGCGGACGCCGACTCCTCGGGTGCGCACTCGAGGTCCGCTACCGGTTGCCCCGCCTGTGGGAGGCCGTGATCTCGGGCCGGTGCCCGTGGTGGCGGGCCAGCCTCGTGGCCGAGGCGACGATGACCCTGTGCGAGGAGGGCGCCGAGCACGTCGACGTCCACGTGAACGGGTTCACCCACGCCGTCTCCGGTGCCCAGCTCGACCGGATCGTCGCGACCGCGCTGGCGCGGTGGCAGCCCGAGGAGGCCGAAGCGAAGCGGAAGGCCGCCGCCGAAGGGCGCGGGGTGAACATCCACCTCCGCGAGCGCGGCGGCGGGGACCTCTCCGGCACCGTCGACATCGACGGGACCCTCGACGCCGCCGACGCGCTCGACCTCGAGACCGCCCTCGCCGACCGCGCCCACGAGCTCAAGCTGCTCGGATCAGACGACACCCTGCCCGTCCGCCGGGCCGCGGCGTTGGGTGACCTCGCCCGGCTGCAGTCGACCCTGACGTTGACCGAGGCCGAGTGTGTCGACGCCGACGGCACACCAGGTCCGCCTACCCGCCCGCCGCTCGGTCGTGCTCCACGTCCACGTCGCCGAGGCCGCCGTCACCGGGTGCGGTTACGACCCCGCCCAGCACGGCGTCGCGACCCTGACGAACCTGCGCCAGCCGATCACCGCGACCCAGGTGCGGTCCTGGTGCCGCACCGCCGGCCACGTCACCGTCCGCCCGGTCCTCGACCTGGACGCGCACCTGCACTCCGGCTCCTACGAGTCGACCGGTGACCTGCGTGAGCAGACCATCCTGCGCGACCAGACCTGCGTCTTCCCCCGCTGCACCCGGGCCGCAGCATCGTGCGACCACGAGCACTGCGTCCCCTGGCCCCACGGCCCCACCTGCTCGGCCAACCAGGCCCCCATGTGCCGGCGCCACCACCGCCACAAGACCCACCTCGGCTGGTCCTACGAGACGCTGACCCCCGGCGTCTACCTCTGGACCAGCCCCCACGGCCTCAAGACCCTCCGGATGCCCGAAGGCACCTTCGACATCTCCGACCCACCACCGGCCGGCGCCCCACCGCCACCCCTGACGTTCTCGATCGCACCACCACCGAGACGACGACCCGCGTCCATGCACGTTCCCGCACCACCGGACCCGGCCCACCCACCGGACCCACCACCCGACGACACCCCACCACCCTTCTGACGCCCAGCACGCCGCAGCCCCGCCACCCACACCGTGACGGGGCTAGCGGCGCATCCGGATGGACGTGCTGTCAACGGTTCCGTACACCAGCGTCGACGACCGGCTCCTTCACGACGCCCACGTACGGAACTGGCTCCCACCCGTCGGCGAGCTCGAGCCGGGCCGTCTCGAGGCCGCTCGCCCGGCCCGGCTCGATCACGGTGTCGATCCCGCCGGGCCACCCGCGGGGTGTCGAAGAACGACCACAACCCTGACGGTGGTCGACGTGCGAACGCGCCCCAGCGCCGAAGCCTCGAAACCCCGCGACGTCACCGGGGCCGCCACCACCGCCGAGGCCGGTCGGGTCAGCGGGCCGCGAGCAGCTCCGCGATCTGCACGGTGTTGAGCGCCGCACCCTTGCGCAGGTTGTCGTTGGAGACGAACAGCGCAAGACCACGCTGGTCCGGGACGCCCTGGTCCTGACGGAGCCGGCCGACGTACGACGGGTCCTGGCCCGCCGCCTGGAGCGGCGTCGGGATGTCGCTGAGCTCCACCCCCGGCGCCGCACCGAGCAGCCGACGTGCGCGCTCGACCGGCAGCGGGGAGGCGAACTCGGCGTTGATGGCCAGCGAGTGGCCGGTGAAGACCGGGACCCGCACGCAGATGCCGGAGACCGCGAGGTCGGGCAGCCCGAGGATCTTGCGCGACTCGTTGCGCAGCTTCTGCTCCTCGTCGGTCTCGTTGAGACCGTCGTCGACGATCGAGCCCGCCATCGGCAGCACGTTGTAGGCGATCGTCCGCGCGTACGTGGCGGGCTCGGGGAACGCGACCGCCGCACCGTCGTAGGCCAGCTCGCGGGCCTTGTCCCCGGCCGCGGCGACCTGCCCGGCGAGCTCCTCGACACCGGCGACGCCGGAGCCGGAGACGGCCTGGTAGGTCGAGGCGATCAGCCGGACCAGGCCGGCCTCGTCGTGGAGCACCTTGAGCACCGGCATCGCCGCCATGGTGGTGCAGTTCGGGTTGGCGATGATGCCCCTACGGGCCTCGCCGATCGCCTCGGGGTTGACCTCGGAGACCACGAGGGGGACGTCGGGGTCCATCCGGAAGGCCGAGGAGTTGTCGACGACGGTCACCCCCGCGGCGGCGAACCGCGGCGCGAGGGCGCGCGAGGTGCTCGCACCGGCGGAGAACAGGGCCACGTCGAGGCCGCTGGGGTCGGCGGTGTCGGCGTCCTCGACGACGACCTCGCGGTCGCCGAACGCGAGCGTCGTGCCCGCCGAGCGGGAGGAGGCGAAGAACCGGATCTCGTCGGCCGGGAACCCACGCTCGAGCAGGATCTGGCGCATCGCGACGCCGACCTGGCCCGTGGCGCCGACGACACCCAGACGCAGGCCGCTCATCGCCCGGTCCCGCCGTAGACGACGGCCTCGACCTCGGTGGAGTCGAGGTCGAAGGCGGTGTGGGTGGCGCGGACGGCCTCGCCGACCTGGGCCTCCTCGACGATGACCGAGATCCGGATCTCGGAGGTGGAGATCATCGAGATGTTGACGCCGGCCGAGGCGAGCGAGGCGAAGAACGTGGCCGTGATGCCCGGGTGGGACCGCATCCCGGCGCCGATCAGCGAGACCTTGCCGATCTGGTCGTCGTAGAGCAGCCGGTCGTAGCCCACCGCGTCCTGGATCCGCGCGAGTGCAGCCATCGCGCCCTGCCCGTCGGTGCGGGGCAGGGTGAAGGAGATGTCGGTCAGGGCCGTGGCCGCGGCGGAGACGTTCTGCACGACCATGTCGATGTTCACCTCGGCTGCGGCCAGCGCCTCGAAGATCCGCGCCGCCTCGCCGACCTTGTCGGGCACGCCGACCACGGTCACCTTGGCCTCGCTGGTGTCGTGGGCCACGCCCGCGATGATCGCCTGCTCCACTGGCTCGTCTCCTGCTTCGTCGCTGGTGCTGTCGCTGGGCGGCGCCTGGTCGGGCGCGGAGTGGTCGGGGATGACCCAGGTGCCTTCCTTCTGGGAGAAGGAGGAGCGCACGTGGATGGGCATGTCGTAGCGCCGCGCGTACTCCACGCAGCGCAGGTGCAGGATCTTGGACCCGGAGGCGGCCATCTCGAGCATCTCCTCGGTGGAGATCCGTGCGAGCTTGCGCGCGGCCGGGACGATGCGCGGGTCGGCGGTGAACACGCCGTCGACGTCGGAGTAGATCTCGCAGACCTCCGCACCCAGCGCCGCCGCGAGCGCCACGGCGGTGGTGTCGGAGGCGCCCCGACCGAGGGTGGTGACGTCCTTGGTGTCCTGCGAGACGCCCTGGAAGCCGGCCACGATCGCGATGTCGCCCTCGCCGATCGCCGCCTCGAGGCGCCCGGGCGTGATGTCGATGATCTTGGCCTTGCCGTGGACGGAGTCGGTGATCACCCCGGCCTGCGAGCCGGTGAAGGATCGCGCGCGGTGTCCGAGCTGGGCGATGGCCATCGCCACCAGCGCCATCGAGATCCGCTCGCCCGCGGTCAGCAGCATGTCGAGCTCGCGCGGCGGCGGCAGCGGCGTCACCTGCTCGGCGAGGTCGCGCAGGTCGTCGGTGGTGTCGCCCATCGCGGAGACCACCACCACGACGTCGTGGCCGGCGCGCTTGGTCGCCACGATGCGCTGCGCGACCCGCTTGACGCCGCCGGCGTCAGCGAGGGACGAGCCACCGTACTTCTGCACGACAATGCCCACCGGAGGTGCTCCTAGCGCGTCGGGGGATCGGACCGACCGGACCGGGCGAGTCTAGCGAGGGATCAGGCGAGGCTCGCGTCGCCGTCCAGGACCGCCTCGGCGGCCTCGATCTGCTCGACCTCGCCGAGGTACTCGACGTCGAGGCGGTCGTGGGAGACCACCGAGAGCAGCGCGTTGAGCATGGCTCCGGCCAGGTTGCCCCAGGAGGAGACGTAGGAGAACTGCCACCACCACAGCGCCTCGGCTACGTCGCCCGAGCGGTAGTGGCGCAGACCGTTCTCGAGGTCGGTCGCGATCGCGGAGAGGTCGTCGGAGAGCTGGCCCTCGACGACCTCGGGGACGTAGGGGTCGAAGACGAAGCTGTAGGTGTCGACGTTGCCGAACATCTCGGCCAGGGCCAGGCGCAGCTCGTCGACGTCGGGCTCCGGTCCGACGTCGGGCTGGTAGTCGCCCCGGGGGACGAAGTCGCGCTGGACCCCGAGCCGTGCCCCGGCCAGGAGGACCTGGCTGATCTCGAGCAGCAGCAGGGAGATGCCGCGGCCGGGGTCGCGCTCCGCGGCGATCGCGCGCAGCGCGAGCAGGAACGACTCGATCTCGGTCGCCACCTGGTCGGCCAACGTCCTGGTCTCGACGTCGTGCTGGGTCTTCTCGCTCATGGTGCCGCCCGCCTTCCTGAGAATGCTCGTCCGAGCGTGATCTCGTCGGCGTACTCGAGGTCGCCGCCCACCGGTAGTCCACTGGCCAGGCGCGTGATCCGCAACCCGAAGTCCCGCAGCATCCGCGTGAGGTACGTCGCGGTGGCCTCCCCCTCGAGGTTCGGGTCCGTGGCCAGGATGACCTCCTCGAGGGCTTCGTCGGTCAGTCGGGTGAGCAGCTCGCGGATGTGCAGCTGATCGGGACCGATGCCGTCGATCGGCGAGATCGCGCCGCCGAGCACGTGGTAGCGACCGCGGAACTCCCGGGTCCGCTCGATGGCCACGACGTCCTTGTACTCCTCGACCACGCACAGCACCGAGGCGTCACGCCGCGGGTCCAGGCAGATCCTGCAGGTCTCGGCCTCGGAGACGTTGAAGCAGACCTGGCAGAACCGGACCCGCGCCTTGACCTGGGTCAGGGTGTCGGCCAGGCGGCGTACGTCCTCGGCGTCGGCCTGGAGGAGGTGGAAGGCGATCCGCTGGGCGCTCTTGGGCCCGACCCCCGGCAGTCGGCCGAGCTCGTCGATGAGGTCCTGGACGACGCCTTCGTACAAGGGGGACCTCGCTCAGAAGCCGACGCGGCCGGGGCCGTCGCCCGACTCGTCGCCGCCGGCGGGCAGCCCGCCGAGGCCACCCAGACCGCCGAGGTCGAGACCGTCCATGCCGCCACCGGCCATCGGGCCGAGCGTCTCGGCCGCGAGGGCGTCGGCCTTGGTCTTGGCGTCGCGGTAGGCCGCGACGACGAGGTCGCCGAGGTCGGCGAGCTCGTCGGCGGAGTCGCCGTCGGCGGTCCCGGGGCGGACCTGGACCGCGACCAGCTCGCCGGTGCCGCTGACCGTGACCGTCACCGCGCCCCCGCCGGCCGTGCCGTCGACGGTCGCGTCGTTGAGACGCTCCTGGGCCTGCTGGAGCTGCTCCTGCATCTGCTGGGCCTGCTGGAGCAGCGCATTCATGTCGAAGCCGCCGCCGCCGAGGGCGTCGAAGGGGTTCTGGGTCATCTCAGGTCACCTCGAGTGGTGGGGGTGGGACTGCGTGCGGGCTGGCTGGGAGTCTGGCTGGGAGTCTGGACGGGGTCTGGTGGGAGCGCCGATCACTGGTGGCGGATCTCCTCGATCATCTTCGCCCCCAGCTCGCGCGCGAGGAGGTCCGCCCCCCCGAGCCCGTCGTGCTCGGCGTCCTGGTCGTCGGGGTGGGCGTCGGCGTCGGCGGCCCGCAGGTCGGCAGGCGTGCGCTCCGGCGCTGGCTCGGCACCCGGACGCTGCCACGGCGGGTCGTCGCGCACCGCGGGCTGATCCGGCTCGTCCGGCGGCGCGCCGTCGGGGTCCTCGGGAGGCTCGGCCGGCACAGGGGGTGCGTCGGTCAGGCGTGCTGCTGGGGTCGCTGCTGGGGTCGCTGCGAGGCTCGCTGCGGGGGCTGCTGTGGAGGCTGCTGCGGGGGCTGCGCCGTCCGGGGTCGGATCGTCGGTCGCCCAGCTCGGCGGCGCGGCCGCGACCGGCTCGCTCGGGACCTCGCGGGGTGCCGTGGCCTCGGGAGCCGGCACCACCTGCGTGGCGACCGCCTGCGTCGCAGCGGGCGCGCCGAGCCCGGGGTCGGCCCCGGGGTCGTTGATCGTCTCGACACGCCAGTCGGCACCGATCACGTCGATGACGGACTGGCGGACGATCTCGGCGCTCCCGTTGTTGTCGAAGGACTCCTTCGCCCCGGTGTTGCTGAACCCGAGGGTCAGGGTGTTCTCTCCGACCGCGACGACCTGGGAGTTCTGGCTGAGGTGGATCCACGTGACGCGACGGCGGTGCTTGGTCGCCTCGATCACGTCGGGCCACAAGCGGCGTACGTCGACCAGGCTCAGGCTCGGCCCGGTCCCGACGCTCGCGGCCGGTGCTGGCTGCGGGGCCGGCTCGGGGTTCGCCTCAGGTGCCGGCTCCGGTGCCGGCTGCGATGCCGGCGCCTCGGGCACCGAGGTCTCGGACGGGCCCGAGACCGCGCCGGGCGTCGCGGCCGCTCCCCAGCCCTCCGGGCTGGCCGGGCTGGCGTCGGTGGCCCCGGTCGGGGCGTCCCCGGCGCTCTCGGGAGCGTCGAGACCCGGTGGTGCCACCGGCTCACCGGTCGCCGGCGGGTCGGACTCGGGTCGGTCCTGGGCCGGTAGGCGCAGCGGCGGCTCGGCGACCACCTGCTCCACCGGGGCGGCGCTGGTCGCCGACGAGGTAGCCGTGACCTGGGCCGCCGGGGCCGCGGCACTCGGCGTGCCGGTGATGGCCGCGCGGCGCTCGATGCGGTCGAGACGGGCCATCACCCCGACCGTCGAGTGGTCGGCCCCGGGCAGCAGGACCCGGGCGCAGACCAGCTCGAGGAGCAGCCGGGGAGCGGTCGCCCCCCGCATCTCGGTCAGGCCGGTGGCCACGATGTCGGCGGCACGGCTGAGCTCGGCGGTGCCGTAGCGCGCGGCCTGGGCGACCAGGCGCTCGCCCTGCTCGGGCGAGACGTCGATCAGCCCGGTCGCCGACGCGTCCGGGACGGCGGCGACGATCACGAGGTCGCGCAGGCGGCGCAGCAGGTCCTCGGTGAAGCGGCGCGGGTCCTGCCCGGTCTCGATGACCTTGTCGACCACACCGAAGACCGCCGCGCCGTCGCCGGCGGCGAAGGCGTCGACGACCTCGTCGAGCAGCGTGTCGGGCGTGTAGCCCAGCAGCCCGCTGGCCAGCTCGTGGGTCACCCCGGACGGCCCTGCGCCCCCGATCAGCTGGTCGAGGATCGACAGGGTGTCGCGCGCCGAGCCGCCGCCGGCGCGCACGACGAGCGGGATCGCGGCAGGGTCGATGCGGACCTCCTCGCGGGCGCACAGGTCGGCGAGGTAGGTCGAGAGCAGGCGCGGCGGGATCAGCCGGAACGGGTAGTGGTGGGTGCGCGACCGGATCGTCGGGAGCACCTTCTCCGGCGCGGTGGTCGCGAAGATGAACCGCAGGTGCGGCGGCGGCTCCTCGACGAGCTTGAGCAGCGCGTTGAACCCCGCGGTGGTGACCATGTGGGCCTCGTCGACGACGTAGACCTTGTAGCGGCTGCTGACCGGGGCGAAGAATGCCTTCTCCCGCAGGTCACGGGCGTCGTCGACACCACCGTGCGAGGCGGCGTCGATCTCGATCACGTCCAGCGAGCCGGGACCGTTGCGGGCCAGGTCGCGGCAGCTCTGGCACTGCCCGCACGGGTCGGGCACCGGGGCGAGCTCGCAGTTCAGCGCCCGGGCCAGGATCCGCGCGGAGGTCGTCTTGCCGCAGCCTCGCGGGCCGGAGAAGAGGTAGGCGTGGTTGACCCGGTTGTTGGCCAGCGCTGCGCGCAGCGGATCGGTCACGTGGTCCTGCCCGATGACCTCCGCGAAGGTCTCAGGCCGGTAGCGCCGGTACAGCGCGAGGGGTGACTCCACGTCGATGACACTAACCACCCGCGCCGACACCGACCAGGGCGCCCGCACACCCCGACGCACGACGTCCGGGTCGCACCCGGGTGCGGCGACGTCGGAGCATGAAAAGGCCCCCCGCGCACCCGACAGAGCCCACTGACCCTTGCTGCCTTCCGGCCCTGGGGGATTGGGTGAGGTGCCGCCACACGGGGGGTTGGGGAGAGTGTAGGCGAGCGACCCCGACCCGGGGCAAGTGCCGCCGGGGCGGCCGGTTTCGTGCTCCCAGCCGGCGACCGGTAGCCTCCTGCGCGGAGGATTCGCCTAGTGGCCTATGGCGCTCGCTTGGAAAGCGGGTTGGGTTAATAGCCCTCAGGGGTTCGAATCCCCTATCCTCCGCCACCTGCTCGCCCCGGCCCGTCACGCACCAGGGATCCCCGGAGGACCGCATGAACCACGCCAGCGAGGCCCGGCACGACGAGCGCGGCCGACCCGTCCTCGAGCCGGGTGCCGACCACCCGATCACGGTGGAGCCGTCCGGGACGGTGGTGACGGTGCGACTCGGCCGGGTCACCGTCGCGCAGACCCGGGACGCGCTCGTGCTGCGCGAGGCGGGTCACCCGCCGGTGCTCTACGTGCCGGTGGGCGACGTCGACGCCGACCTGCTCGCGCCGAGCGACCACACGACGTACTGCCCCTACAAGGGTGACGCGACCTACTGGACCCTGCGCACCGACGAGCACCTCGCGACCGACGCGGTCTGGGGCTACCCCGACCCGCGTCCCGCCGTCGGCGCGGTCGCGGGTCACGTCGCGTTCTACCCCGGCGAGGTCGACGTGCTCAGCGACCCTCCGGTGGATCCCTGAGCACGGGACTCCTGAGCGCACGCGCCACCGACAGCGTCGGCCCCCGCTCGACCAGGCCCAGCCACCCCGGCGGCACCACCGTCGGCGTCACCTCGGCGTAGCCGAGCGCCTCCAGCGCGTCGGCACCGACCACCGGGTAGGCGCGGCCGTCGTCGGCCACCAGGACGCGGCGGGGCTCGGTCCGACCGGGGATCCGCACCAGGCTGCCCCGACCCGGCTCCACGACCACCGGGTCACCGCCGGCTGACACGTCGGTCGAGCCGAGGCCCACGTCGCCGCCGCGCAGGCCCACGCACGGGCTCCCGGTCGACGCCCGGAGCAGGCCTGTGGGCCAGTCGGCGGCGGCGTACGGCGCCTCGACCAGCGGCAGGGCGGGTGGCGCGGCGACGCTCAGCTCGCGAGGGCCACCGACGGCCTGCGTCGCCGCCGTGCGCCAGACCGCGAGCGCGACCGGGCTCAGGACCGCCGGTCCGGACGAGGTCAGCAGCCGCGCACCACCGGGCGCGGGGAACCAGTCGCCGACGCGGGCGCTCGCGGGCAGCCCCCGCCCGGCGTAGGGCAGGGGGTCGCCCAGACCGGGCAGCACGAAGGCCGTGTCCGTCAGCACACCTCCGGCCGGGACCAGGCGCAGCCACCGGGTCGGGACCGCGAGGGCGGCGTCGCGGCCGGGGAGCCCGAGGGCGAGCAGCAGGTTGTCCTCGCCGGGCCCGCCGGGCAGCCGGTACGCCCGGGCCGCGCCGCCGTCGTCGGTGGTGACGACGGCCAGCCCGCGCGACGAGCGGACCGTCACCGCGGTCGGGGGTCCGGCGGCGTACGTCCGCAGCGCACCCCCGATCCCGACCACGACCTCGTCGTCGCCGACGGCGCAGGCCGACCAGCCGCCCGCGACGAGCCGGTCCGGTGCGGGGACGGAGGCCGGGGCACCGGCGATCCCGAGCCGCGCCCCGGGGTCGTGGGCGTCGACCTCGGCCCGGTCCACGAGCACCGGCGGACCGGCGTCCTGGCCCAGCAGCAGCCGGGCGGAGGTCCCGTCGGTCACGGGGTGCACCCGCCCGTCGTCCAGCACGACGTAGGTGGACCCGCTCTCCCGCGAGACCACGAGCCCGGCCGAGGGCCACGGCGGTTCCGTACCGCTCAGCGCGTCGAGCAGCAGGCCGACGGCCAGGGTGATCGCCCCGAGGGCCAGGGCGGCCACGACCGCTCGACCCGGTCGGGCCGGCTCGGCGGGGCACGGGTCGCCGAGCGTGAGCGCGCCCGCGAGTCGGCGTCGCTCGTGGTCCTCGGCCTCGACGAGGTCGCGGACCCCGGGGACGCTCACCACCGCACCGTCACCACGCACGTCACACGCTCGTCACCACGGCACCCTCACCGCAGCGCGCTCGCGAGCAGGGGCGGCACGTCCAGCGCGATCACGAGCAGCGGGAGGAGGGCGAGCACCGCGAGCGTCTCGGCCTGGTCCGCGGTACGCCGCGACCGCGGGGACCACGTCGCCCCGGCCGTGCGCAGCGCGACGACACCGGCCAGCACTGCCACCGCGGCCAGTGCGGGAACCGCGGCCGGGCGCTGGACGACCAGGGCGACCCCGGTGGTCACGAAGACCGCCGCGCCGCCACCCAGGCAGGCCAGCACCACGCCACGGTCGCGGTGGTGTCGGGCCTGCAGCGCCAGCACGAGCCCGGCCGACAGCGCGAGCATCGTGCCCGTGACCCCCCGCCCGACGGCCACCGGCGTCACGACCGCGGTCAGGACCGCCGTCGCGGCCGCGCACGCGGTGACCAGCTCGAGCGCCGCGCGCACGTCGTCCTCGAGCCGGGCCAGGTCGCGGGGGCGGCGGCCGTCCGGGTCGGTCGGAGCCCCCTCGGCAGCGGTGGGTCCTGCACCGGGCAGCGCTCCGACCAACCGTGCCGGGACCAGCCGCAGCACGAGCACCGCCAGGGTGGCCGCCACGAGCAAGGTCACCCCCGGCTCGAGACCGAGCCCGGCCCGGAGCGTCCCCGTCGCCACGCCGACCGCGCCGACCAGGACCGGCGCCAGGAGCCGGCGCCGGCTACCGCCGGCACCGGCCAGGCAGCCCAGTGCGATCACCAGCACCGCCAGCCCGGCCGCGGGAACGGCGTCGGCGTACCCCGCACGGCCGGCCGCCGCCGAGCCGCCGACGCCGACGACGGCGGCGTACGCGCTCGCGGACCACGCCCTCGCGCCGACCTCCCCGCGCGCGAGTGGCCGCTCCGACCGAGCTCGCCGGAGCGCCTCCACCGCGAGCAGCACCGCGGCCGACGCGGCCACGGCGACGACGGCGACGAGGCCGGGAGACGCAGCGCCCGGGGCCGCCCGTGCGCGAGCGTCCTCGGCGACCACGACCGCGAGGAGGGTGCACGCCCCGAGGGCGAGCAACCCGCCGGCCAGCCAGGCCGTCGTCGCAGGCAGCGGTACGGGCGCTGTGCCGGCCCGCCGCCGGACGACCTCGGCGACCGCGTCCGGCAGGTCGTCACTGGCCTCCGCGGGCGCGTGCTCCTCTCCGAGCAGCACCAGGACGGCTCCGTCGACCACCCCCTGGTCCGCGAGCCCGAGCGCGGGGTCGAGGACCTCGCCGAGCACGGTCTGCAGCCGCACCGAGGCGCCGAGGTCGCCTGCCCCGATGCCCAGGACGAGCTCGGGGACGAGCTCGGCCACGGGCAGGGCGGAGGGCGCCACGACGTCGAGGCGGCGGCGGCGGTCCACCACGGAGAGCCGCAGCACGGCGGGGGTCGTCGGTCGGCCTGCGGCCGGGGAGACCACCGGGCGGCTCGTCACGCGCAGCGACCCCCCTCGACCCGTCGGGCCCCGCTCCGTCGCGCCCAGCGGTGTCGTGGCATCACGCGGCGAGGCTAGTCACGCATCGCCCCGTCCCGCTGGGCTCTGCGGAGCGCCTGTGGACAACCCGACGCAGCACGTCGGCAGGCGTGCCTAGGCTCGCTCCCCCGACGACGCCCGAGGAGGACCATGACCGACGAGCCGTCGCGGTCGCCAGGCGCCCGGCCGCCCGGCGACCTCCTGCTGGACGTGCCCCCGTCGATGCCGCCGACCGAGCCTGGCTCGGGCGTCGCGATGGCCGTGGTCCCGGTGCTCGGCGGCCTCGGCTCGGTGGTCCTGCTGGTCTCGATGAACGGCACCTCCGGCTCGTCCGGCAGCTCGTCCGGCAGCTCGTCCGCGCTGCGGCTCGGCGCGGTCGGCCTGGTGCTGCTCGCCACGGTCGCCCTGGTGCTGGTCCAGGTCGACCGGCAGCGACAGCAGCGGCGCACCACGCTCGAGCAGGCCCGTCGTGACTACCTCGCGCGCCTCGCCACGGCACGGGGACGGCTGCGCGAGGCGCAGCGCCACCGTCACCAGGCCCTGCGTCGACTGCATCCGCGCCCGACGGCCGTGTCCTGCCTCCGGCTCCCGACCGACGCGACCGACGCGACCGACGCGGCCGACGCGCCCGACCTCGGGGCCGGCATGCTCGTGCGCTGGGGAGAGGGCGACCTCGCCGCCTCCCCCCGCCCCGTGGCGCCCGAGGTCCCCGAGGACGCCGACCCGGTCTGCGTCGACGCCCTGGAGCGACTCGTGGCCGCCCACCGCAGCGGTCCCGGCCTGCCCGCGCTGCTCGACCTGGTCACCGTGGCCCGCGTCGAGGTGTGCGGCGGACCGGAGGAATCCCGGGCGCACGCCCGGGCCCTGGTGTGCTCGGCCGCCGGTGCACACGCCCCCTCCGACCTGACCGTCGCCGTGCTGACCGACGACCTGGGTGCGTGGGACTGGCTCAAGTGGTTGCCGCACGCGAGGCCGGCCGAGAGCGCCAGCACCACGGTCGGCACCGTGCTCGTGACCGACGACGCCGCCAGCCTCGGGCCACCGCTCGAACGACGGCCGGCTCGGCGTGCTCTGCTCGTCGTCGACGGACCCGCACCACCACCGCCGCCGTCGGGGACGACCGTCGTCGAGCTGCTCGGACCCGGCTCCGCCTCGGCCCCGGGCCCGGCCGGCGGCGTGCACCGCAGCGAGGTCACCCCGACCGGCGCGCGCCCCCGCGTGCGGCCCGACCGGCTCTCCGCACTCGAGGCCGAGGCCGTCGCGCGCCGGATCGCCGGACGGGAGGACCCCGGCAGCGGGCGGCCGGGGCGCAGCGGGCTGACCGCGGTCCGCGCCGAGCTCGGGCTGGGCGACGTACGCCGGCTGGACCCGGCACTTGTCCGCGCGGGTCGGACCGACCGTGACCGGCTGCGGGTGCCGATCGGGGTCGACGGCCACGGGGATGCGGTGCACCTGGACCTCAAGGAGTCCGCCGAGCAGGGAGCCGGACCGCACGGCCTGGTCGTCGGCGCCACCGGCTCGGGCAAGTCCGAGCTCGTGCGGACCCTGGTCCTCGGACTGGCCGTGACCCACTCCGCCGACGAGCTGAACCTGGTCCTCGCCGACTTCAAGGGCGGCGCCACGTTCGCCGGCCTGGCCGGCCTGCCCCACGTCGCGGCGCTGATCACCAACCTCTCCGACGACCTCGTGCTCGTCGACCGGATGCACGACGCCCTGGGTGGCGAGCTGCTGCGCCGCCAGGAGCTGCTGCGCGCGAGCGGGCACGCCTCGGTCCGCGACCACGAGCGGGCCCGGCGCGCGGGTGCCGACCTCCGGCCGCTGCCGTCCCTCCTCGTGGTCGTGGACGAGTTCTCCGAGATGCTCACCGCACGGCCCGAGCTGCTCGACCTGTTCCTGGCCGTCGGACGACTCGGGCGCTCGCTGGGGCTGCACCTGCTCCTGGCCTCCCAACGACTCGAGGAAGGGCGCCTGCGCGGGCTCGACGCCCACCTGTCCTACCGCGTGGGTCTGCGCACCTTCTCGGCCCAGGAGTCCCGCTCGGTCCTCGGCGTGCCCGATGCCGCCTCGCTGCCGCCCGTGCCCGGGCTCGGCTACCTGCGCACCGACCCCACCAGGCTCGTGCGGTTCAGCGCCGCGTACGTCTCGGGGCCGGCTCCCGCACCGTCCCCGGAGGCCTCCCCCGTCGCCGGCGACACGCCGCCGTCGGCCGCGGTGGTGCCGTTCCGGGCCGGACCGGTCGCGCCCAGGCGACCCACCGCCGAGCCCCAGGGCGCGCCGGGGCGGGCCGGCTCGCCGCCGAGCGAGCTCGAGGTCGTCGTCGCCGCGGTGGCCGCCGCCACCGGCGGCCACGAGCGCGCCCACCAGGTCTGGCTCCCTCCCCTGGAGGGGCCGATGCCGCTCTCCGGCCTCCTCGGGGTGCTGAGGACCGACCCGGGTCGCGGGCTGTACTCCCCGTCGTGGCACGACCCCCGCCGACTGCGGGTGCCGGTCGGCTGGGTGGACCGGCCGCGGGACCAGCGCCGCGACCCCCTGGTCCTCGACCTGGACGGGTCCGGCGGACACGTCGGCGTCGTCGGCGGACCTCGCAGCGGCAAGAGCACCTTCCTGCTGACCGCCGTCATCGCCCTCGCCCTGACCGCGACCCCACGACGCTGCCAGGTCTTCGCCCTCGACCTCGCCGGCGGTGCACTCGCGCGCCTCGACGGCCTCCCGCACCTGTGCGCACGGGCCGAGCGTTCCGAGCCCGACCGGGTCGCCCGGGTCGTCGCCGAGGTCCACGGGCTGCTCGAGCGGCGCGAGACCGGCGTACCCGGGGGCGGGGACGGGTATCGGGACGAGTACGGGGAGGTCTTCCTCGTCGTCGACGGCTGGGCCGGCCTGCGCGAGGGCTTCCCCGACCTCGAGGAACCGCTCCAGCAGGTGGCGGCACGCGGCCTCGGGGTGGGCGTGCACCTCGTGCTCAGTGCGTCGCGGTGGTCGGAGGTGCGCGCTCCCGTGCGCGACCAGCTCGGGAGCCGGGTCGAGCTCCGGCTGGGCGACCCGTTGGACTCCGAGCTTGACCGGCGCGCGGCCGCCGCGGTCCCTCGCGACCGACCCGGCCGCGCGCTCGTGGCGGGCGGCGCACACGCCCTCGTCGCGCTCCCCCGGCAGGAGGGGGTCCTGCCCGGTGAGGACGCCGACGTGGGGGTGCACGGTCTCGTCGAGCGGGTCCGGAGATCGTGGCCCGGTGCACCGGCGCCCCTCCTGCGCGCGCTGCCGCTCGAGGTGGGGGTCGAGGAGGTCCTGCGCGCGCAGGACCCGCTCGCGACGGGCCACCGGCTGCTGCTGGGCCTCGACGAGCGAGGCCTGGCTCCCGTCTGGATCGACGCCGAGGAGTGTCACCTGCTCGTCCTGGGTGACGCACGCTCGGGTCGGACCACCACGTTGCGCACGCTCGTGGGCGAGGTGGTGCGCACGTGCCGGCCCGACGAGGCCCAGCTGCTGGTCCTGGACCCGCGGCGGACGCTGCTCGGCGAGGTGCCCTCCGAGCACCTGCTCGCGCACCACGCCACCGCGGCGGAAGCGGCAGGAACCGTCGCCGACCTGGCGACGTACCTGCGCGGGCGGCTCCCCGGACCGACGGTCAGCGCGTCCCAGCTGCGCACGCGCAGCTGGTGGTCCGGGGCGGAGGTCTTCGTGGTGATCGACGACCACGACCTGCTCGGGGGTCCGCACGGCACCGTGCTCGCCGACCTCGTGCCCCTGCTGCCCCGCGCCGGGGACGTCGGCCTGCACCTGTGGGTGGCCCGGCGCACGGGTGGCACGGCCCGCGCCTGGCACGACCCGGTGCTGTCGGCGTTGCGTGACCTGTCCGCACCGGGACTCCTGCTGTCGGGGAACCCGGAGGAGGGCCCCCTCGTCGGCGGCGTGCGTGCGCGCGCGGCCCCGCCGGGACGCGGCCGGCTCGTCACCCGCGTCGGGAACCCGCGCGTCGTCCAGGTCGCCGCGCGGCCCCCGGTCTTCTGACGGCCCCGCCGACGACACACCAGGTCCCGAGCGGGCACGAACGGGCCTCGAACACAGCCGAACGGGCCTCCTGGTGCGCCGCTCGGTGCCCGTTCCACGCCTACGCTCCCACGGCGAGCTGGGCCGTTCGGCGGACAGGCGGCTTGGATCGTGACAATTTCTCTGTGAAGCCACACGTTCGTAACCCCCCGTCAACATGCGGGCCCGACCCTTGACCTGCACCACCCCACTCCGTCCGCTCCCCTCTCCCACCGGAGGTCCACCATGACCGCTCAGCCGATCGCAGCCCGCCCCACCACGACGCGTCGCGAGATCGACGTCGACCAGCTGCTCGAGCAGCGTCTGGCCTTCCGCACCCGCCACTCCAAGGCACTGACCGAGCTGATGGACCAGCGCAACGACCTGCGGGGCGTGCACGCGCTCGCCGACCTCGTCGACGACGCCGTGCGCTGGTGCGCCTGAGCGGGGCCCCGGTCCGGGGAGGGCTCAGCGGCGACCGGT
This sequence comes from uncultured Actinomycetota bacterium, assembly GCA_963740745.1. Classification (GTDB taxonomy): domain Bacteria; phylum Actinomycetota; class Actinomycetes; order Propionibacteriales; family Nocardioidaceae; genus Nocardioides. The sequence continues at coordinate 41,987 of CAVUFK010000001.1, read as the reverse complement.
GGAGCACACGCCACGCGCGACGTTCCTGCAGGGTGGGCAGCTCGACGAGCGAGATCACCCCGCGTCCGTCCTCGGCCACTGCGGAGCAGGTCGCCGGTCTCGAGCTCGGGCTCGTTGAAGGACGCGTCGGCGCCCTGGTCGGCGAACGCGACCAGCTCGCGCAGGATCACTCCGGCGGTGGCCGTGGACAGACCGCCCAGGCCCGAGGGCTCGGCCTTGCCCTCGTCGCTGCGCGGGTGGCCGACCACGGCGCGCAGATCCGCCAGGTCGCGCGTCGGCGGGCCGGCCCGGTCGGCGTAGTGGACGACCAGCCCGGGGTTCGACCCCTGCGTGGCGTTGAGCCCGAGCACCTTCGAGAGCAGCGTCAGGCCGGAGGCGCTCATCGTGGCCCCCGCGGCACACCGGTGCCCTCGCCACCGATCGCGTAGGGCTCCACCCGGGAACCCCGTGGCGGCCCACCGCTGGCCCAGCGACGTGGCGCGTGCCTCGATGCGCTCGGAGCCCTGCCCCGGCGTCATCATGCCGGACAGGTCGCCCTTGACGTCGGCGGCGAAGCCGGCACCCCCTGCGTCGAGGGCTGCTCGCCGAGCAGCTGGAGGGTCTTGGTCTTGCCCGTGCGGGTCACCAGCCCGTGCCGGCTGATCATCGACAGCGAGATCCGCACCGGGGCGTCGGCGACGACCTGCTCGGTGCTCGGCTCGGTGCTCGAGCCGGTGCTCGAGTCGGTGCTCTGGTCGGTGGGTACGCCGTCGTCCGCCTGAGGCCCACCCGTGGCACGTCACCCCGCGGGGGGAACGCGGTCGACCGACTGCCGGTCGCGGCCGTGCCCGCGGGTCACGGTCTCGTTTCATCCCTGGTCAGCGGGCCGGTGCGGCCCGTCGCCGTGACTAGACTCCCCCGCGTGATCTTCAAGCGCGTCGGAGAGGGGAGGCCCTACCCCGACCACGGCCTCACCTCGCGGGGGTGGGCCGACGTACCCCCGCGCCAGGTCCGGCTCGACGAGCTGGTGACCACGAAGGACACGCTGCAGCTCGACGCCCTGCTCGAGGAGGACTCCACCTTCTACGGCGACCTCTTCGCCCACGTCGTGTCGTGGCACGACGAGCTGTACCTCGAGGACGGCCTGCACCGCGCGCTGCGCGCGGCACTGCAGCAGCGTCACGTCCTCCACGCCCGCATCCACCACCTGGAGGCCTGAGGTGAGTCCTCGCGCCGTCGCCCGGATCCGCACCGCCGTCGTGCTGCTCGTCCTGGTCGGGCTCGTGCTCGCCGCCGTCGCCTACGGCTACCGGTCGCTGACCAAGCCGTTGCCCGGCACGACCACGGCCCTGTGCACCGACGCCGACCTCGCGACCGGTGACCTGCTCTACCCCGACCAGGTGGTCGTCTCGGTCCTCAACGCCGGCGAGCGCTCCGGCCTGGCCAGCCGCACGATGACCTCGCTGACCGAGCGCGGTTTCGCTCGCGGCAGCGTCGCCGACGCCCCGCGTGGTGCCGACGTGTCGAAGGTGCAGATCTGGACCGACGACCCGAAGAATCCCGCCGTGCGGCTCGTGCAGGCCAACCTCGGTCGCAAGAACACCGAGGTCGTGCGCCGCGACCCGGTGACCGAGGGCATCGACGTCGTCGTCGGCGACGGCTTCGGCAGGCTGGCCAGGAACCGCAAGCGGATCAAGGTCCGCGACGCCGCCACCGTGTGCGGCCCCAACGGGGGCGTGGTCCCCTCCGAGGAGCCGGCCTCGGCCGGCTGAGACCCAGCCCGGGTGCATCTCGCCCGGGTCGTGTGCCTGGGAGCGACCTCTCAGCGCATCACCGTGCGGCGTCGTCGTCGAGCCACTGGGCGAGGCGACCGCTGCGGCTGACCTGGCGCAGACGCTGCTCGGTGCGCTCGCGCAGGGCGCGCGGGGTCACGATCAGCAGGTCGTCACCGTGGCGCAGGACCGTGCGGGCCTCGGGCACCAGGGTGTGGCCGCTACGGATCACCATCGACACGGACGCCTCCGCGGGCAGGCGCAGCTCACCGACCTCGACGCCGTGGAGCCTGGAGACCGGGCTGATCGTGACCTGGAGGAGGTCCGCGGCGACGCGTTCGAGAGGTGCCGCCTCGAGGTCGAGGTCGCGCGGCTCGGAGCGCCGCGTCACGCGCAGCACCTTCGCGACGTACGGCAGGGTCGGGCCGGTCAGCACGGTGTAGACGACGACCATCACGAAGACGATGTCGAAGAGCCGTTCCGCGCTGGGGACGCCCTCGGAGAGCGGGATCGTCGTCAGGACGATCGGCACCGCACCGCGCAACCCGGCCCATGACAGGAAGGACAGCTCGCGCCACGGCATCGGCTGGACGATCGCGGAGACCAGGACCGAGACCGGCCGGGCGACGAAGGTCAGCACCAGCCCGGCCACCAGCGCCAGGCCCACCGACGAGGCGGAGATCCGGCCCGGGGAGAGCAGCAGGCCCAGCATCACGAACAGCCCGATCTGGGCCAGCCAGGCGACACCCTCGGCGAAGGAGCGGGTCACGCCACGGTGTGGCAGCTCCGAGTTGCCGAGCACGAGCGCGGCGACGTAGACCGCCGCGAACCCACTGCCGTGCAGGGCCGAGGAGGCGCCGTAGGCGAGGAAGGTCAGGGTGAGCACGGCCAGGGGGTAGAGCCCGGAGGCGGGCAGCGCGGCGCGGCGCATCACCCAGGCGCCGCCGAACCCGCCGGCCAGACCGACCGCGATGCCCACGACGAGCTCGAAGGCGACGATCCCGGCGGCGCCGAGGACCCCGTAGTCGGCCACCGCGCCCGTCGAGATCAGGGTCACCAGGACCACGGTGGGTGCGTCGTTGAGGCCGGACTCGGCCTCGAGGGACCCGATCAGCCGCTGCGGCAGCGGCACGACCCGCAGCACCGAGAACACCGCCGCCGCATCCGTCGGCGAGGTCACGGCGCCGAGCAGCACGGCCAGCTGCCAGGGCAGGCCGAGCAGGTAGTGCGAGGCGACCGCCACGACGCTGATGGAGACGGCCACGCCGACCGTGGCGAGCGAGAGACCGAGCTTCATCGAGGGGCGCGCCTCACGCCAGCTCGTCGTCAGACCACCCTCGGCCAGGATCACCGCGAGCGCGGCGAACCCGAGGGCGTGGGCGAGCTCGGCGTCCTCGAAGCCGATCCCCAGGCCGGCCTCGCCGAGCACCACGCCCATCAGCAGGTAGATCAGCAGGCTGGGCAGCCCGGCACGCGAGGAGAGCCGCACCGCGAGGATCGCGGCGAACGTGACCGCGGAGCCCACCAGCAGGAAGGTGTCGAGCTGGTGGACGTCGAAGCTCATCTCACCTCGGCGGGCTCGGGGTGGGTGCGGACTCGCAGTCTACCGGGGCGAGAACCGGTCTGCTCAGCCCGCCAGCCGGCGGACGAAGTCGCCGAGCTGGGCGAGGTTGCGGCACTCGACCATCGGCACGATCGCGCCGTACGCCGCCGTCGCGCTGTCACCGGTGCCCCAGTGCCGGCGCTGCTCGGGGTTGAGCCACCAGGCGTGACGCGCGGTGTCGACGAGCTCGCCGAGCACGGGCAGCGCGAGGTCGCCGTAGTTGGAGCGGGCGTCGCCCAGGACGAGCAGCGAGGTCTTGGAGCCGACCGCGTCAGAGTGCCGCTCGGCGAAGGTGGTCAGCGCTCGGCCGTAGCTGGTCCTGCCCCACGTCGCGGCCTGGGCGGTGTCGGTGGCCAGCGCAGCCAGGGTGTCGACCAGGTCGCCGCCCGGGGTGAAGTGGTGGGTCACCTCGTGCACGGTGTCGACGAAGGTGAAGGCCCGGACGTTCGTGAACTGCTCGCGCAGCGCGAAGACCAGCATCAGGGTGAACCGGGCGAAGCTCGCGACCGAGCCGCTGACGTCGCAGAGCACGACGAGCTCGGTGCGGTGCGGGCGGCGCGGGCGGTGGTGGGTGGTCAGCGGGACGCCGCCGGTCGACATCGAGGCCCGGACCGTGCGGCGTACGTCGAGCGACCCCCGCCGGCGGGCGTGGTGCTGCTGGGTCAGCCTCGCGGCGAGACGACGGGCGAGCGGGTAGATCTCGCGGCGCAGGTCCTCCAGGTCGGCGCGCCGGGCCGTGGTGAAGGCGAGCTGGTCCAGGGACGGGCGGACCGCGACGTCCGCGACGTGGTCGGGGCCCTTCTCCTCGGCGATCCGGCGCCGCGCGTCGTCCTCGACGCGACGGGTGAAGTCACCGACCCGACGGTCAGCGCGACGTCGGGCGTCGGCGAGCGCCCCCTCGGCGTCCGGTGCCGCAGCCTGGTCGGCGACGCCGTCGAGCAGGCCCTGCACGATCCGGTCGACGAGCTCGCTCGGGGCGACCCGCTGCAGCGCGGTGTACGCCGACCAGGACGACAGGCCCGGACCCCGGCCCGGCATCGCACCGAAACGGCCGACCGCCTCGGCCGCGAGTGCGGACGTCGCGCGCTCGTCGCCACCGGCCAGGGCGTCGGCGAGGCGCTCGCGGAAGTCGCTCAGCGCGGCCGCGTTGTCGCGGGCTCCGCCGTGCCGCTGCCCGTCCTGCCCGTCCTGCCCGTCGGCTGCGTCGGCTGCGTCGGCTGCGTCGTCCCGCTCGTCCTCGGCGGCGGCGTCGCGCGCCTGCTCGGCGACCCCGCCGCCGATCATCCGCGGGAAGTACAGGTCGAAGAGGGCGTCGAAGGTCGGTCGCTGGGCGTGGCGCTTGAGCAGGGTGGCGGCGTAGGTGTCGTGGACGACGTCGCGGTCGCGCCAGCCGATCGTGCCCAACGCGTCCACGGCGTCGACGCCCTCGGCGAGCGAGACCGGGAGCCCCGCTCCGCGCAGCGCCTCGAGAAAGGCGAGGTGGCGCGCCAGCAGCCCGCTCGTCGCCTCCACGGACCCGCTCACCCCCGGCTCACTTCGGGCTCACTTCGGGCTCACTTCCGGGCCCGCAGCCTCAGCTCGCGCACCGCACGCTCGGTGTCCGAGACGTGCTTGAGCACCACACCGAGCGTCTCGTCGATGGCGGTGGCGTCGAGCTCGCGGATCTCGAGCGCGACCAGGGTGCGGGCCCAGTCCACCGACTCCGCGATCGAGGGCGCCTTCTTCAGCTCCAGCTCGCGCAGCCGACCGACCGCGGTGACGAGCTGCTCGGCGACCCGTTCGTCGAGCTCGGGCACCTGGCTGAGCACGATCGCGCGCTCCCGCTCCGCGTCGGGGTAGTCCAGGTGCAGGAACAGGCAGCGCCGCTTCACCGCCTCGGAGAGCTCGCGGGTGGCGTTGGAGGTGAGCACCACGTAGGGCAGTCGCACGGCCTCGATCGTGCCGAGCTCGGGGATGGTGACAGCGAAGTCCGAGAGCACCTCGAGCAGCAGCCCCTCGACCTCGACGTCGGTCTTGTCGACCTCGTCGATGAGCAGCACCGTCGGCTCGTCGCGCCGGATGGCGGTCAGCAGGGGCCGGGTGAGCAGGAACTCCTCGGTGAAGATGTCGTCGTGCGTGGCCGACCAGGCCTGGTCGTCGCGGGACGCTTGGATCCGGAGGAGCTGCTTCTTGTAGTTCCACTCGTAGAGCGCCCGGGCCTCGTCGAGGCCCTCGTAGCACTGCAGGCGCACCAGCCCGGCGCCCGTCGCGCGCGCCACGGCCTTGGCCAGCTCGGTCTTGCCCACCCCGGCCGGGCCCTCGAGCAGCAGCGGCTTGCCCAGCGCCCCCGCGAGGTAGGTGGTGGTGCCGGTCGGGCGGTCGGCCAGGTAGCCGACGTCGCTCAGGCGGCGTACGGCGTCGTCGGGCGCGGAGAACCAGGTCACCGGCCCATCCTCGCCCACGTCCGCAGCCGCCGGTCCCGCGGGCGCCACGACGCCGGGGGCGCCGCGGTTTCCCACGTGATGTGGGCAAGCCGTCACATCCCGGGGTGGATTCGCGCCGGGATGTGACGAGGTGCCGCCATCCCTTGGGAAACCGCGAGCGCACGCCCCACCCGGCGACGCGGCCGTCGATCCGGATCACGCGCGCGTGCCGACCCGTGACCTGCGAGCGGTGCGGCAGGACGACCCGGGCCGGCTGCGGTCGGCATGTCGCCCAGGTCAGGGCGGACTCCCCCGCCGCGGTGGGCTGTGGGCCCACGTGACCGATCGTCGCTGAGCGCTACCTCCTCCGGGGGGGACTCACCCCGGAGGCTATGGCCGGATCTGCGTAGGTTGGAGCTCCACGTTGCCTGGATCGAGGACCAGTGAGCCCGAACGAGACCGATGAGGCCCTGAGCCGTCTCCTCGCGCGCGGACACGACCGTGCTGTCGCGACCGACCCTGAGCACACCCGGCTCTGGGTGGCACTGGCGCGGGCCACGGAGGGCGGCAAGCGCTTCCGCCCCGCCCTCGTGACCTCGACCCACCGGGCCATGGGTGGCACCAGCTTCGCCGCCGCGGCCGAGACCGGTGCGGCCGTCGAGCTGCTGCACACCGCGCTGGTCATCCACGACGACGTCATCGACGGCGACGACCGCCGCCGGGGCCGTCTCAACGTCAGCGGCACCTTCCGTTCCGACGCGCTCGCCGCCGGCGCCACGCCGTACGACGCCGGGACGCTTGCGCTCTCCGCGGGCATCCTGGCCGGCGACCTCGCGCTCGCGGCGGCGATCCGGGCCGTGGCCACGTGCGGCGCCCCGACCGAGACCGTCCACCGCCTCCTCGACCTGTTCGACGCCGCCCTGCACACCTCGGCGGCCGGTGAGCTGGCCGACGTACGTCTCTCCCTCGACCTGGAGCCGGCCTCGCTCACGCAGAGCCTGACCATGGCCGAGCACAAGACGAGCGCCTACTCCTTCGCGCTCCCCCTGCAGGCGGGGGCCCTGCTCGCGGGGGCTGACGACGCGACCTCGGCCGGCCTGGGGCGGGCCGGGCGGATGCTCGGCATCGCCTTCCAGCTCGTGGACGACCTGCTCGGCGTCTTCGGCGACCCCGACGAGACGGGCAAGAGCACGACCTGTGACCTCCGCACCGGCAAGCTCACCCCGCTGATGGCGCACGCCCGGTCCACGCAGGGCTGGTCCGAGGTCGAGCCGTACGTCGGTCGCGAGCTCAGCGACGACGAGCTGGTCGCCGCGCGCCGGATCCTCACCGACTGCGGGTCGCGCGGCTTCGTCGAGGAGCTCGCCGACTCCCACCACGCCGCTGCCCTGGCCCTCGTCGAGGAGCTCGGCCTCCCTGCCGACGTGCTCGCACCGGTCGCAGCGCTGCCCGCAGTGCGGGTCGGCGACGACCACGTGGCGGCATGAGCCGCCAGACCCGGCGCCGCACCGGGCGGAGCCTGTACGACGCCGTCGCGCAGGACAGCGCGGCCGCGGTCATCCGCGCCTACTCGAGCTCGTTCGGCCTCGCCTCCCGGCTGCTGGCGCAGCCCGTGCGCACCGAGGTGCGCAACGTCTACGCGCTGGTCCGCGTGGCCGACGAGATCGTCGACGTCCCCGACCCGGCCCTGGGTGTGGCGGCGCGCAGGCGGATGCTGGCCTGGCTGCACGACGACGTGTGCCACGCCCTCGAGCACGGCTGGAGCAGCAACCTCGTGGTGCACGCCTTCGCCCGCACGGCCGTCGCGGCCGGGATCGACGGTGAGCTGATCGACCCGTTCTTCGCCTCGATGCGGATGGACCTCGAGACCACCACCCACACCCCCGAGAGCTTCGAGCGGTACGTCTACGGCTCGGCGGAGGTCGTCGGGCTGATGTGCCTGCGGATCTTCCTGCGCGACCAGCCCGGCACGGGCGACTACGAGCAGCTCGCGCCCGGCGCCCGCCGCCTCGGTGCGGCCTTCCAGAAGCTCAACTTCCTGCGCGACCTCGCCGACGACCACGACGCGCTGGGTCGTGCCTACTTCCCCGACCTCGAGGTCGACGCGTTCACCGACGCCCAGCGCGACCGGATCCTCGAGGACATCGACGCCGACCTCGATGCGGCCGCTGCCGTGATCCCCGCCCTGCCCGACGGCAGCCGTCAGGCGGTGCACGTCGCGCACGCCACCTTCGCCGAGCTCGCCGTCCGGCTCCGCGCCACCCCGGCGGCCCAGATCCGACGCACCCGGGTCCGCGTGCCCACCCTCGTCAAGGCCCGTCTCGCGGCCCGCTCGCTCTACTCCGGAGGCACCCCGTGACCACCCTGCTCCCCCGACCCCTGCGCGGCCGAGCGACGACCGGCGGTGGGGGCGCGACCCGGGTCGTGGTCGTCGGCGGCGGCATCGCCGGGCTGGCCACCGCCGGCCTGCTGGCCTCGCGCGGCTACAGCGTCGACCTGCTGGAGAAGAACGACGAGCTCGGCGGCCGCGTCGGCAGCATCGAGCGCGACGGCTACCGCTTCGACACCGGCGCCTCGTGGTACCTGATGCCCGAGGTCTTCGAGCACTTCTTCTCGCTCCTCGGCACCACCGCCGAGGCCGAGCTCGACCTCGAGGTGCTCGACCCGAGCTACCGGGTGTTCTTCGAGGGCCACCCCGACCCGGTCGACATCCGGCCCGACCGTGCTCACAACCGCGCGGTCTTCGAGTCGATCGAGCCCGGTGCCGGGGAGCGCTTCGACGACTACCTGCGCTCTGCGGAGGAGACCTACGACGTCGCGCTGCGCCGCTTCCTCTACAGCAACTTCAGCTCGCCCACGGCCTTCACCCACCCGGACGTCGTACGCCGGGTGCCGCGGCTGGCTCGGCTGCTGAGCCGCTCGCTGCAGCGCCACGTCGCAGCGTCGTTCGTCGACCCGCGGCTGCGCCAGGTCCTCGGCTACCCGGCGGTGTTCCTGGGCTCCTCGCCGACCCGGGCGCCCAGCATGTACAGCCTGATGAGCAGCCTCGACCTCGGCGACCGGGTGCTCTACCCCCAGGGCGGCTTCACCCGGCTGATCGAGGTGATGGCGAGCCTCGCCGAGCGCCACGGCGTCCGGCTGCACACCGGCGCCGAGGTCACCGCGATCTCGACGCGCGCCGGCGAGCGGCGGGGCCGGGCACAGGTCACGGGCGTGGAGTACGTCGTCGGGGGCGGGCGCGAGGCGCTCGCGGCCGACGTCGTGGTCGGGGCCGCCGACCTGCACCACCTCGAGACCGCGCTGCTGCCCGGTCCGCTCCAGACCCACCCCGAGCGCAGCTGGCGTCGGCGCACGCCCGGACCGGGCGCCGTGCTGGCGATGCTCGGCGTCGAGGGCAGCCTGCCGCAGCTGGCGCACCACTCGCTGTTCTTCACCACCGACTGGGAGCAGAACTTCGGCGACATCTTCGGCGAGACGACCCGGGTGCCCGACCCGGCCTCGGTCTACGTCTGCAAGCCCTCGGCGAGCGACCCGAGCGTGGCGCCCGAGGGCTGCGAGAACCTCTTCGTCCTCGTCCCGGTGCCCGCCGACGTCTCGATCGGCGCCGGCGGCGACGACGGCCGGGGCTCCGAGGCGGTCGAGCGCGCGACCGACGCCGCGATCGACCAGGTCGCCGCCTGGGCCGGCGTACCCGACCTGCGCGAACGGATCCGCGTGCGGCACACCGTCGGTCCCGACGACTTCGCCCGGCGCTACCACGCCTGGCAGGGTGGCGCACTCGGCCTCGAGCACACCCTGGCCCAGAGCGCGTTCTTCCGGCCGGGCAACCGCTCGGCCAAGGTCGACGGGCTGCTGTACGCCGGCGCGAGCACCACGCCGGGCGTCGGGCTGCCGATGTGCCTGATCAGCGCCGAGCTCGTGCTCAAGCGGCTCACCGGTGACCGCACGTCCCTGCCCGTGCCCCTGCCGGTGCCGCCCGTGTCGCTGCCAGTGACACAGTGAGCCTGGTGCACTGGTCCTACGCCGCGATGCTGGCCTTCTGCCTGGTCGGGACGCTCCCGCTCGCGCCCACCTACGGGCTGCGGGTGCTGCACCAGCCGCGACGGCTGCTGCTGACCATCCTGGTCGCGGGGACGCCGTTCCTGCTCTGGGACCTGTGGGCCACCCACGTGGGGCACTGGCGCTTCGACCCCGCGCAGACCCTGCCGGTGCGCGTCGCGGGGCTGCCGCTGGAGGAGATCTCGTTCTTCGTCGTGATCCCGCTGGTCTCGGTGCTGACCCTCGAGGCGGTCCGCGTGGTGCTCCGGCGCGGCAGCGTGCGACCGGTCGGACCTCGCCCGCGCAGCGACGCCCGGTGAGCCGGTGGTGAGCTACACGGCAGTCACGGTCGTGGCGGTGCTGGCGGCGGTCGTGCTCGACCGCTGGGTGGTGCGCACCCGGGTCACCTCGACGCGCGCGTGGTGGGCGGCGTACGCGATCGTGGTGGTCTTCCAGCTGCTCACCAACGGCTGGCTGACCGGACGGGGCATCGTGCGCTATGACGGCGACACGATCCTCGGGAGCGGCGAGGTGACGTTCCTCGGCGACGGCCGGCTGTTCTGGGCGCCCGTCGAGGACCTCGGGTTCGGCTTCGCGCTGGTGCTGACCACGTGCGTGGTGTGGACCCGGCTGGGTCGGGGCGAGCAGCAGCAGCAGGAGCCGGCATGAGCATGGCGACCCGGCTCGAGGCCCGGCTCGAGGGCATGAGGCCGACCGACATCGGCGTGCCCGGCCCGACCAACGCCGACATGGCCCGCGCCTTCACCTCGGTGCGCGCCGACCCGCTGTCCTTCCTGCTCCGGGTCAGCGAGCAGTACGGCGACCTGGTCTCCTTCCCCGTCCCCGGGGCGCCCGCGCTGCTGGTCAACGACCCCGCTGACGCCCGGCACGTGCTGCAGGGAGCCGCGCGCAACTGGGGCAAGCAGACCGTGCAGTACGCCGCGCTGGCCCGGGTCACCGGCCCGGGCCTGCTCGCGTCGTCCGAGCCGAGCTGGATCGAGCACCGCCGCGTCGCCGCGCCCGCGTTCCACCACCAGCGGCTCGAGGCCGTCGGCGGCGAGGTCGCCCGGGCCGCCGACGACACCATCGCGACCCAGCTCCCGGGCCTGGCCACTCTCGACGCAGGAGGTACGTCCCTGGTCGACGTCGCCGCGCTCACCCACCGGATCGGCCTGGACGCCGTCGGCCGGGCCCTGTTCTCGGCCGACCTGTCCGGTCAGGCCCACCAGCTGCTCGACGCGACGAGCGACGCCGCGGCACTGGTCGTCAAGGCCGGGCGCACGGTGCTGCCCGGGCTGCGGCGGGCGCCGACGCCGACCAACGTCCGACTCCGGTCGACGCGCCGGCGGCTCGACGCGATCTGCGCCGAGATCATCGCGCAGCGCCGCGCCGGTGGGGGCCCGTCGACCCGGTCGAGCGCCGCGCCGCACGGTGACGACCTGCTCGGGCTGCTGCTCGACAGCGCGATGAGCGACGCCGAGGTCCGCCACGAGCTGGTCACGATGATCATCGCCGGCCACGAGACCGTCGCTGGAGCCCTGGCCTGGACCCTGATGCTGCTGGCCGAGCACCAGCCCGCGCAGGACCGGCTGCGCGCCGAGCTCGCCGCGCACGCCGGGCCGGTGCCGATGCTGGGCCTGCGCGAGGCGCTGCCGTGGACGCGGGCCGTGATCGACGAGTCCCTGCGACTCTTCCCGCCGGCCTGGACGCTCTCGCGCCGCGCCCAGGAGGCCGACGTGCTCGGCGGTCGCGAGGTCCCGGCCGGGACGCTGGCCATCATCAGCCCCTGGCTGCTGCACCGGCGCGCCGACGCGTGGCCCGAGCCGCTGGCCTTCATCCCGGAGCGGTTCCTCGCCGACGGCGCCGGGCGTACGGCGTACCTGCCCTTCGGCCAGGGGCCGCGCTTGTGCATCGGCCGCGAGTTCGCGATCGGGGAGATGGCGATCGTGCTGGCGCGACTGCTGGCCGGGCACCGGGTCGACGTGGCCGCGGGCTGGGCACGACCCGCGGCGCAGGCCCGGGTCGCGGTGCACCCCCGGGGCGGGATGCCGCTGCTGCTCTCGCGGGTCCATGACTGACCTGGTGCTCGCTGGTCGTCATGTGCGTGGCCGCGGGCGCCGCCTGGTGGCTCCTGGCCGACCTGCGCCCGGTGCCGTCGTCGGGCGCGAGCAACGCTCGCGCCTCCTCGGTCGCGGTGGTGGTCCCGGCCCGCGACGAGGAGTCGACCCTCCCGGCCCTCCTCGCCTGCCTGCGCCACCTCACGGTCCCCGTCGCGGACGTCGTCGTGGTCGACGACGGCTCGGGTGACGAGACCGCCACGGTGGCGACCGACGGCGGGGCGCGGGTCGTGCCCGCCGGCACGCCGCCGGCCGGGTGGACGGGCAAGGCCTGGGCCTGCGACGTCGGCGCTCGTGCGGCGACCGGCGACCTGCTGCTCTTCCTCGACGCCGACACGACGCTCGCGCCCGACGCGCTCGGCGGGCTGCTGGAGGCGCAGGACCGCGGCGGCGGCCTGGTCTCGGTGCAGCCCTTCCACGCCGTGGAGCGCGCCTACGAGCAGCTCTCGGCGTACTTCAACGTGCTCTCGCTGATGGGCGGCGCCGCCTTCGCCCGCCGTCCTGCGGGCCGGCCGACGGCGTTCGGGCCGTGCCTGCTGACCTCGCGCGTCGACTACGAGCGGGCCGGCGGGCACGCGGCGGTGCGCGGTGCGATCGTGGACGACGTGCAGCTCGCCGCGGCCTACGACCGGGTCGGCCTACCGGTGCGCTGCCTGGCCGGCGGGACGGCGGTGCGGATGCGCAGCTATCCCGGCGGGCTGCGCCAGCTGGCCGACGGCTGGACCAAGAACGTCGCCTCGGGCGCGTCGAGCACCGCACGCTGGCCCGCGCTCGCGGCGGTGCTGTGGGTGTGCGCGCACCACGCGATCGGCGTCGGGCTGATCCTCGCGCTCCTCCTGGCGACGACCGGCCTCGCGGCCCCGCTGATGTACGGCTCGCTGGGCCTGTGGGCGGTGGCGTGGCCGCTGTTCGCCTGGCAGCTGCGCGCGATCCTGCGCCGCACCGGGTCGTTCGCCTGGTGGACGTGGGCGCTGTTCCCGTTGCCGCTGCTCGCCTTCGACCTGGTCTTCGCCCGCTCGCTCGCGCTGACCTTCGTACGCCGCTCGGTGCGCTGGCGCGGGCGTGACGTGACGATCGGCGCAGCGGGTCGTCCCGGGTCTCACGGAGGTGGTGACGCATGAGCTCTCGGCGCGACGCGCCGGTGACGGTACGCACGCGGGCCCGGCGGATCGCGGTCGTCGCGCTCGCCTGGGGCGTGGTGCACAGCCTCACCGGTCTGGCGGCGCACCGGCTCGACGTACACCGTCTCGCCCACGACGGCCGGCTGCTGCGGCCGCGGGGCTTCGAGGTCGGAGGGCGGTGGTACCGGCAGCGGCTGCACATCGACCGGTGGAAGGACGCCCTGCCCGAGGCCGGCGACCTGTTCCCCGGCGGCGTGAGCAAGCGCCACGTCGTCGACCTCGACGACGTCGGGCTCGAACGCTTCGTGCAGGAGACCCGTCGCGCCGAGCTCGGGCACTGGTGGGCGATGGCCTGCGGGCCCCTCTTCGTCCTCTGGACCCCGCGGCGCGCCTGGGCACCCTTGATCTCCTACGGCGTCGTCGTCAATGCGCCGTTCATCGCGGTCCAGCGCTACAACCGGTTCCGGACGCAGGCGATCCTGGAGCACCGGGCCAGGCGCAGGCCGGGCCGCTGAGACGGGCAGCCGAGCCGCGCGCGATCAGGCCGGCGGTGCGACCGCGACGTCGTCGATCTCGGGTCGGCGGCCGCGCGGGGTCACACCGCCTGTCGGATGCCGGACTTCATGACGTCGCGGACACCTGACCGGCCACGACGCCCTTCGCGCTGAAGTCCGGGAGGTTGGCAGGGACGAAGCGCCGGTTCCCCCGCAGTTCGCGGCGGTGGTCGGGCGTGGCATCGAGGGCGAACGGTTCGACGTCTGCACCCCGAGACAGGCACGGGTCACAGGTCCGGAGGCAGGGTGTCCTCCCCGACGACTTCCTCGCCGAAGTCCTGTCGGTGCCGCAGGGCGATCACGAACATCAGGACGAGCGGAGGACCGAGCGCCACCGCCAGGACGGCCCAGGTGTGGGCGTCCACCCCGTCGGTTGAGATGTGCAGGATGGTTTCCAGGGTCATGAACCGATTGTCCGCTCCTGCCATCAGGAGCGCTATCCCTGAACGAGCTGCTGTCAGCGAGAGCTGTGCTGCCCGGGCAGCAGGGTTAGCATCGGATCGGGGCTGGCCGGCCGACCCCTTCGGCCGACACGCGTCGCTGACAGGTCTGACGTCACCACGTTGATGACGCCCGGGAGATCGCAAGCCGCTGGTGACCTCTTTCAGGTCCAGGTGACCTGGATCGTGCCCCTCGCCGTCGTCAGGCGCCGAACAAGAGGTAGAGCCCGGCTCCGGTGTAGCACACCATCAGGACCAGCAGGGGCAGCTGCCCCGTGAGCTGATCGCGCCTGGACAAGAGCTTGGTGGCGCGGTCGTGCGAGGCGATGACGCCCAGGACGTGGCCTCCCACCACGGCCACGACCTTGAGAGCTGCCAGGGTGGAGGGGTGGTTGGAGAGGGAATAGCTCACGGTCCAGCTCGCCGTGCCGAGGAGGTTGGCGCCGCTCGCCATCGGGTCGCTGAGCAGGATCACTGTCTGTTGTCCGACCTCGACGAAGTAGGAGAGGTAGTGGGCGGTGACGTAGCCGACCACGATCGGCACCAGCGAGTGGGCCAGCTGCCCTGGCATGTCGAAGCGCGTGAGTCCGAGTCCCGGCCGAGGGTTGATGGCCAGGGTGGCTGCGGTGAACGTGAGTCCCACGAAGCAGCAGAACGCGAGCAGGGCGGTGGTGTCGACCAGCTCAGGCTGGCCCACGCGCTGGATGAACCGGACCCATGGCGCGGAGTCCTTGAAGGTGTCGAAGGCGGTGGAACCGAGAAGGACGGCGATCACCGCCACGAGGCCGGGCCGGATCGGCACACCGTCGAGGTTGCGCAGCGGGGCCCGGGTCACCAGCTCACGCTGTCGCGAGCTGCGGGTCGAGGACCCTCGGTGGCCGACGTCGCGCCGCCCGAACACCGACATCTGTCCGACGAGGGTGGAGTAGACCTCGAAGGGGTCCGCGACCGCGAACCAGCGACTTCCGAACACGAGTGCCCCGCCGAGCCCGAGCGCCAGGTAGAGCCCGAACCACACCTGGACGGTCACCAGGACGGTGGCGGAGGGGTAGACGAGCTCGAGCCACACGAACGCGAACAAGGCTCCGGCCGCAGGCCAGTAGCCCACCCACGACGGCAAGGTGCCGCGCTCCTCGCGCGCATCGCGGTGCGCGACGCGCGCGAGGAGCAGATGCAGGCTACGCACCGGACTGACCGCCCGGTAGAAGGAACCGAACGCCAAGGACGCCGGCACCAAGCCCACCCACAGCAGGACGTAGACCACCCCGAACACCGGGTTGGTCAGCAGGTCCGGACCGGCTAGCGCGGCCCAGGTGACGTAGACGGCGAACAGGAGTCCGACGGCGCGCACGGCGAGGGTGAACGCGGAGGAGTCCACCAGCTCCCTGAGCCAGACCGGTGCCGACCGTCCCTGGCTCGCCGCGTCGAAGCGCGGCGTACGCCAGGCAAGCGCGAGCACGATGAACGACACCGTCAGCGCCGCAGAGGCGCCGGCCATGGCGAGCTCGGGGGAGATCGGGAGGTTCTGCGCTCCACCGAGGCCGTGCGCGGAGATGTGCACAGGCTCAGGAGACCTCGAGCTGGACGATGGTCTTCTCCAAGTCGTGAGACTCGACCTCGACGATGCCCGGCTGGTCGAGTCCGGTGATGGTCAGGGTGGTCGAGCCGGCGTCGTACTCCAGCTCCTGCTCGGGGTTTGCGTGAACATGGATCTCACCGGCTTCGTCGGCTGTGACCTCGAGCGTCACGTCCTGGCCCTTCGCGATCTCGACGCGTTCACCGTTGGGCGTGACGCTGTCGCCGCTGATGGTGACCTCGATGAGCGAGCTGTCGGAGGTGGTGGAGCTTGATCCGGTGCTGGACGGGCTGGCGTCGTCGGAGCCACAGGCGCTCAGGGTGAGGCCGGCGACGAGCAGGACGGTGGTGAGGAGATTTCGGTAGCTGGGCACAGAAGGTCCTTTCGTGGTGGTGGAAGGGGCGCTCAGACGCCGTCGAACCGGGCCAGCAAGACCCCGCGACGTGAAGCAGCTGGTCGAGGAGCAGGATGGCCACGAGGCGGATGCCGGGCGGGGCAGAACGACCCTCGGCGCGACGATGCCGACCGCAAGGCCGGTCATGGAGCGCTGCTCGAACGACGAGCGGGTGTCGGCGCGGCAGTGCAGGTCGC
The DNA here is from genome assembly GCA_963740745.1 of uncultured Actinomycetota bacterium. Lineage (GTDB taxonomy): Bacteria > Actinomycetota > Actinomycetes > Propionibacteriales > Nocardioidaceae > Nocardioides. Next base: position 25,794 of record CAVUFK010000001.1, on the reverse strand, counting down.
CGATCGGTCGATGAGCTCACCCGCTTGTGGGGCGTGCGAGATCGATGGAGGGTGCCGAGAAGGCAACGCGTCAGGCAGCGAGGAGAGCCGGTGGCCCCCGCCTGACCACCAGGTTGGCGAGCAGGTAGAACCGCGCGAGGCTCCTCAGGAGCCACCCCGTCGCGCGGTGCCAGCGGTGCAGCAAGGGGTCCTGCACGAGGAGCATGCCGACCGTCGCCCAGACCGAGCCGTACGCCAGCAGGCTCACCCGAGCTGCGGTGGCCAGGGCGACCTCGGTGACGTCGGCACCCGTTGCGAGCAGCACCCACAGGGCACGTTCGCCGCGGGCGATCCACAGACCGATCGCAGCCGCAGCGCAGAGGTGCGCGATCGCCATCAGCGCGTGGGGACCGGTCAGGTCCGCCAGGAGGTGGTGGAGCGGTGCCGGGAGGCTGAGCTGGTCACCAGCGTCACCCGCGCGTCCGGCGTAGAGCTGGTGGTAGACCGAGCCGACCCGGCTGCTCTCGGGCATGGTCGCCGCAACGGGGAGTACACGGTTGGCCGAGGCAGGGTCGGTCAGCGGTGCGTCACCAGCATGGCCTCCCAGCGCGGTGAGAGCTCCGTGGAAGAAGGTCTGCCCGGTCATCAGCATCAGGACGATTCTCAGGCGGGACGCCGGGCGGCTCAGGAGCCAGGCGGACGTCCCCAGGCAGATCGCAAAGATGGACGCCATGGCCACGGGTCCAGGCAGGTAGCCACCAGCCGAGACGTGCGCCGCAGTACCGGTCAGCATCGCCACGACCGCCAGGAATGCGGCCCGCGTCCAGCGCAGCGCCGTACCAACGGGCCGATCCATTGCTGCACTATGCCCCAACGGTCCGGCCTCATGGTCGTTCGTCGCCCAAACGTCACCATCTGGTCATCACTGCCACCGAGACTCGCTTCGCCCCATCCTTCCTCCGCCTGGGGTGAGCCGACCGCTCCCCCACACCCTTGATCTCGGCGCGGTTCGATGTCTTCCACGAACGTGACCGCCGCGGTACCCAGCTGGAACGACGGTGGTTTATCGCGCAGCGCGGCCAAGCCCACCTGAAGCAGGGCTCAGCGGGGCGGGGTGGAGCTGGACCGGCCAGTGGACTCAGGTGCTCGTCGTGGATGTGGTGGTCGTCGTGGTCGACGTCGATGTGGTCCGCGCCAGCTCGGCCGCTGGGAGTCGACCAGGCAGCACGCTGGGCGATGACGCGGCTGGCACCTCTGGACAGCTTCTAGCGCAAACAGCCTCTGACGCTGCATCTTCGCAGGTCAGAGGCTGTTCGGGCTGGCGGTGGCGGTGGGATTTGAACCCACGGTGGGTTGCCCCACACATCATTTCGAGTGATGCACCTTCGGCCTCTCGGACACGCCACCGCCGCAGAATGTACCGGAGGGCGACCGACCCGGCGAATTCAGTCCGTCGTGCCGAAGCTCCAGCGGATCTGCGAGCGGTACGTCTCACCGGGGCGCAGCAGTGCCGAGGGCCAGTCCGGGTGGTGCGCGGCTGTCGGGGTGGACCTGCGGCTCCAGGGCGATGCCGTCGCCCTGGCGCAGCAGCCGCCCGGTGCGCGAGGCCGCCGAGCCGTCGAGGAAGTCGCCGGCGTACACCTGCAGCCCGGGCTGGTCCGAGGAGAGCGTCATCCGGGTGCGGGTGGCCGCGGAGGTCAGCACCGCGACCGGGCGCAGCCCGGTGCCGTCAACGACGAGGTTGTGGTCGATCCCCTGGGCCGGCCCGGTCTGCGGGTGCGCGGTGCGTGCGGCGTCGCCGAGCCGACGCCCCTCCCGCAGGTCGAAGGGGGTGCCGTCGACCGGAGCGAGCTCGCCGAGCGGGATGCCGGTGTCGTCGACAGGGGTGTAGGTCGTGGCCGGCACGGTGAGCACGTGGTCGTCGATCGTGGTGGCGCCCTCGAGCTGGTCGCCCTCGAGGTTGAGGTAGACGTGGCTGCTCAGGTTGACCAGGGTCTCGGCGTCCGTCGTGGCCTCGAGGTCGAGGCGCACCTCGTCGCCGGCCACCGACCAGCGCGCGTCGACGGTGACCTCGCCGGGGAAGCCCTGGTCACCGTCCGGGCTCACGAGGCGCAGATGGGCGTGGTCGGCGTCCGCCTCCACGACGTCCCACAGCCGCTGGTCGAACCCGTCTGGACCGCCGTGGAGCGTGTGGCCCCGGTCGTTCGTGCCGAGCTCGACGTCACGGCCGCCGATCCCGCACGCGGCCGTGCGCGATCCGGTTGGCGTAACGTCCGACGACGGCTCCGAGGTAGTAGGTGCCCTCGAGGTAGGACCCGACGTCGGCGTACCCCAGCGCCACGTCGCGCCGCTGGCCGTCGCCGCCGGTGACGCGCAGGCGATGGATCGTCGAGCCGAGGGTCAGCAGGTGCAGCTCGACGCCGAGGCCGTCGGCGTGGTCCGGGCCGAGGACGAGGCGGTGGACGGGGCGGCCGTCGGGCAGCTCTCCGAAGATCTCAGGCACCCGCGGACGCTAGCAGCGGGCGGGTCTGGGATCCCTGGACGCGGTGTACGACGTCCTCAGGTGACCGGCTGCCGCGGACGGGACAGCCGCGCCGCGAGGAGCACGAGGAGCGCACCGAGGATCACGAGCGCACCGACGGAGGCGACCGTGGCGGGCCAACCCCCGGACTTCCAGGCCAGACCCACCACGGCACCGAAGAGGCTGGAGCCGGCGTAGTAGAGGGCGACGTAGAGCGCGGAGGCCTGCGAAGGCGCGACCCGGCCGAGCACCGGCGCCCAGCCGCTGGCCACCGCGTGGGCGGCGAAGAAGCCGGCGGTGAGGACGAGCAGACCGACGACGACCAGGGACAGGTGGTCGCCGAGGGTCAGCAGCAGGCCGGCGCCCATGACGACCGTGCCGAGCAGCAGTACCCGCGGTCGTCCCCAGCGCTGGGCGGCTCGACCGGCGAGCGCCGAGGACGCGGTGCCCGCGAGGTAGGCCAGGAAGACGAGACCGATCACGGCCGAGGACAGCTCGAAGGGCGGTCCGGCGAGGCGGTAGGACAGATAGTTGTACGTCGCCACGAAGCCTCCCATCAGCACGAACGGCACCAGCAGCACGGCCACCACGGCCGGGTCGCGCAGGAGGGCGCGGATCCCGTGCGGGCCGCCGTCGTCGGGCTGGGCAACGTCGGGTGCGGGTCCGGTGTCCTCGGCGAGGAGCCAGACCACGACGGTGACGCTCAGAGCGACCAGGCCGAGGACGGCGACTGCGCCGCGCCACCCGAGCAGGTCGGCCACACCCGAGGTGACCAGGCGGCCTGAGACCCCGCCCAGGGTGTTGCCCGCCACGTAGAGGCCCATCGCGCCGGCCAGCCCGCTCGGATGCACCTCGGCGGCCACGTGTCCCATCGCCACCGCGATCACCCCGGCCAGGGCCGCCCCGGTCAGACCGCGCAGCGCGACCAGGACGGCGTACGTCGGGGCGGCGGCGGCGAGCAGCGTGAACGCGACCGCCGCGACCAGGCCCCACCGGATCATCCGGACCCGTCCGATCCGCACGCCGATCGAGGTGGCCGGGATGACCAGCAGCGCGAGGGCGCCGGTGCCGGCCGAGACGGTCAGGGCCGCGGCGGTGGCGCCGACCCCGAAGTCGTCACCGAGCTGGGGCAGGATCGGCTGGGTGGCGTAGAGGATGCCGAACGCGGCCAGCCCGACCAGCACCATCGCCACGTTGAGCCGGCGGTACTCCGGGGTGCCGGGGAGGTGACCGGTGCGCGGGTCGGCGGTGGTGGACATCGTTCCTACCCTCGCACCGGGTGCGGCCTGCTCCCAGCGGTCGACGGCGTGAGAAATCAGACCTGCGGGTCGCCGAAAGTGCGCTGTCGACCCGCAGACGCTGCGCTCTCGGCCCGCAAAGGTTGCGCTCTCGGCGGTCAGGTGGCGGAGAGGACGACGATCAGGGTGCGGGGACCGTGGACGCCCTCGACGCGGTCGAGCTCGATGTCGCTGGTGGCCGACGGACCGCTGATCCAGGTCAGGGGGCGGGTGGGGTCGAGGGCGGCGACGGCGTCGGGTACGTCGGGCACGACCTGGTCGGCGCGGACCACGCACACGTGCAGGTCGGGCACGAGGGTGATCGCCCGGCGGCCCTGGTCGTCGGCGTGGTCGAGCACGATCGTCCCGGTCTCCGCGACGCCGACCCGGGCTGCGGTGACGACCCCGTCGAGGTCGTCGAGCTCGGCCGCCGAGAGCCGGTCGTCGACGACCGCACCCGGCACGTCGAGGCCCAGCCCGGGCGGGACCACGACGCGGGCACCCGCCTCCAGGTGCTCGGTGAGCAGGGCTGCCACGGTCGCCTCGACCTCATCGGCGGCGCAGCGCCGTACGGTCGCCTTGTAGTCCTCGACCCGCTCGGCGAACAGCTCGACGGTGCGGTCGTCGGGCGGTACGCCGGGTGGTGCTGTCACCGGCTCGGCCTGGCCCTCGACGTCGCCGATCGCGTCGCGGACGCGGGCCAGGATCTCCTCGCGCGCGGTGCTCACGACTCGTCGCTCCGGCCGCCGTCGGTGCGTTTCCACCAGGCGCGGAACGACTCGGCCGGCGGGGCGGGCAGGTCCCGGGCACCGGTCCAGGCGGCGCCGGGGCCGGGGAGCCGGCCGGTCGTCGTACGCCCTCCAGGCAGGCGGGCGGTGCCGAGGCGACCGAGCACCCGGCCGGCGAGCCCGGAGAGCTGCTCGAGCCGACCGAGCCGGGTCGCGTCGCCGAAGGCCCAGCCGGTCGCACGCATCGCGGCGGCCTCCGGCTTGGGCACCGTGTCGCCGCGGTGCGCGTCGACGACCTGGGAGCGCAGGTGGACGAGCACCTCGGGGATGTCGATGCGCACGGGGCAGACCTCGAAGCACGCCCCGCACAGCGAGGAGGCGTAGGGCAGCGAGTCGACCTGGGGGTCGCCCTGGCCGCGCATCAACGGGTTGAGGATCGCCCCGATCGGGCCGGGGTAGACCGAGCCGTAGGAGTGGCCGCCCGTGCGCTCGTAGACCGGGCAGACGTTGAGGCACGCCGAGCAGCGGATGCAGCGCAGGGCCTGGCGTCCGACGTCGTCGGCCAGCGCCCGGGTGCGGCCGTTGTCGAGCAGCACCACGTGCACCTCCTGCGGGCCGTCGCCGGGCGTCACGCCGGACCAGGTGGAGGTGTAGGGATTCATCCGCTCGCCCGTCGAGGAGCGGGGCAGCAGGCGCAGCAGCGGGTCGAGCTCGGCCCAGGTCGGCACGACCTTCTCGATCCCGACCACGCTGATCAGCACCTCCGGCAGGGTCAGGCACATCCGGCCGTTGCCCTCGGACTCGACGACGACCAGCGTCCCGGTCTCGGCGACCGCGAAGTTGGCGCCCGAGATCCCGACCTTGGCGCGCAGGAACTTCTCGCGCAGGTGCTGGCGCGCGGCCCCGGCCAGGACGCGCGGCTCGTCGGTGAGGTCGTCGGGCGCGGGTCGGCCCGCGCCGGCCATCTTGTCGCGGAAGATCTCGCGGATCTCGGCGCGGTTGCGGTGGATCGCGGGCACCAGGATGTGGCTGGGCAGGTCGTCGCCGAGCTGCACGATCAGCTCGGCCAGGTCGGTCTCCCAGGCCGCGATGCCCTCGGCGGCCAGGGCGTCGTTGAGCTCGATCTCGGCGGTCGCCATCGACTTGACCTTGACCACCTCGTCGACCTCGTGGCTCTTGGCCACCTGCGCGACGATCGCGCACGCCTCGGCCGCGTCGCGGGCCCAGTGCACGGTCGCGCCGGCCGCGGTCAGCGTCTCCTCGAGGCGCACGAGGTGGACGTCGAGGTCGCGCAGCGCGCGCTCCTTGACCGCCGCACCGGCCAGGCGCACGTCCTCCCAGTTGTCGACCTCGGCGACGACCCGGGCCCGCTTGTCGCGGATCGTGGTCGTCGCGTGCGCCAGGTTGTGGCGCAGCTGGGTGTCGGCCAGCGCCACCCGGGCCGCGGTCGGGAAGGGCGGCATGCCCACGAAGGTCGCGCTCATAGCTCTGCTCCCTGCTTGCGGTCCCCGCCGGGCACCTGCTCGGCGTCGTCCTCGGTGGTGGCGAGCACCTCGGCGAGGTGCATGACCCGCACGCCCGCCTGCTGGCGGGAGAGCATCCCGCCGATGTGCATCAGGCAGGAGTTGTCGCCCGCGACGAGCACCTCGGCGCCGGTCTCGCGGACGTGGCGGGCCTTGTCGGCGCCCATCGCCACGGACGTGTCGGCGTTCTTGACCGCGAAGGTCCCACCGAAGCCGCAGCACTGCTCGGCCGCCGGCAGCGTGCTCAGCCGGATGCCCCGCACCGCCTCCAGCAGACGGGTCGGCCGGTCGCCGACCCCGAGCATCCGCAGGGAGTGGCAGGTCGGGTGGTAGGTCACGGCGTGCGGGAAGTAGGCCCCGACGTCGGTCACGCCGAGCACGTCGACGAGCAGCTCGGACAGCTCGTACGTCGGCGGCGCCTGCTCGACCGCACGCACCAGCCCGGGGTCGCCCGAGCGGCGCGCGACCAACCCGTGCTGGTGCCGCGCCGACCCGGCGCACGACCCGGACGGCGTGACCACGGCGTCGTACCCGGCGAAGGCCTCGACGTAGGTCCGCACCGCCGGCACCGCCTCGTCGAGGTAGCCGGTGTTGACCATCGGCTGGCCGCAGCAGGTCTGCGAGGCCGGGAACTCGACGTCGACGCCGAGGCGCCGCAGCAGCCGGACGACGGCCTTGCCGGTCTCGGGGAACATCGCGTCGTTGACGCAGGTGACGCTCAGGGCGACCTTCATGTGACCACCTTCTCACCGCTGGCTAGCCTCCTGAGGGTGTCGGGGCGTCGACTGCTGGTCGTGGGCGGGATCAACCAGGACGTCGTCGTGCGGGTCGGGCGGCGTCCGGGCGTCGGTGAGACGGTGGTCGGCAACGGTCCGGCGTACGTCGCGGGCGGCAAGGGCGCCAACACCGCAGTGGCCGCTGCTCGGGCCGGGGCGGTCGGGGTCGAGGTAGCCCTGTGCGGGGCGGTCGGGCGTGACGCCGCCGGTGACGAGCAGATCCGAGAGCTCGTCCAGGCCGGGGTCGACGTCACCGCCGTGACCTCGGGGGACGACGTGCCGACCGGGGTCGCGATGATCGTGGTCACGCCCGACGGGGAGAACTCGATCGCGGTCGGTGCCGGGGCCAACGCGACCCTCGACGTCGACGAGGTGGTCGCTGCTGCGAGGGGCGCCGACGTGGTGCTGGCACAGACCGAGGTGGGCGGCTCGGTCACCGACGCCGCAGCCGCCGCGATCTCCCCGGGCGCACGGTTCGTGCTCAGCCTGGCCCCGGTCGTCGACGTCGCGCCGGCGACCCTGGCCGCGGCGCACCCCCTCGTGCTCAACGAGTCCGAGGCGGCCGAGCTCGGGGCGACGGACGCCGACGAGCTGCGCCGGGCCACCGGCGCGCGCTCGGTCGTGGTGACCCTCGGAGCCCGCGGGGCCGTGGTGGCCGATGCCGACGGCACGACCACCGTCCCCTCGGCCGCGGTCGAGGTGGTCGACACCACCGGTGCCGGGGACGTGCTGGCCGGCACGCTGGCGGCGTACCTCGCCTCCGGGCTCGGTCTCGTCGACGCGCTCCGGCTGGCCGTCGCGGCCGCGGCGGAGGCGGTCACCCGTCCCGGTGCCCGCTGAAGAACTCCGCGAGCAGCGCCGTGGACTCACCGGCCAGCACCCCGGTCACGACCTCGGGGCGGTGGTTGAGCCGACGGTCGCGGACCACGTCCCAGAGACTGCCGACGGCGCCGGCCTTGGCGTCGTACGCGCCGAAGACCACGCGGTCGACCCGCGCCAGCACGGCCGCGCCGGCGCACATCGTGCACGGCTCGAGGGTGACCACGAGGGTGCAGCCGCTCAGCCGCCACTCGCCGACGGATGTTGCGGCGGCCCGCAGCGCGACGACCTCGGCGTGACCGGTCGGATCGGCCCGGGCCTCGCGCACGTTGCGGCCCCGGCCGAGCACCGTCCCCTCGGCCCCGACGACGACGGCCCCGATCGGGACGTCGTGGGTCGTCAGTGCGGCGCGGGCCTCGGCCAGCGCCTCACCCATCGCCTCGGTCCAACGAGCCGCCATGCTCAGGCGGGGGTCAGCCCGGCGGGCTCGTCGAGCAGGTCGTCGAAGAGCTCGCCGAAGCCGAGCCGCTCGGCGACGTCGGCACAGACCTCGTCGGGGTAGGAGTCCACGTCGTCGATCATCTCGGTCAGCTCGGCGGCGGGCAGGCCCAGGTCGGCCAGGAGGTCGAGGTGCCCGGCCGGGACGGTCGCGTCGTCGTCCGCAGCGTCGAGGTCGTCGTCGTCGGGCACCCGCACCCCGAGCAGGCCGAGCATCTCGACCGCGGAGTCCGCGAGGTCCCACTCCTGGGCCGCGGTCACGTCGGAGAGCACCAGACGCACGTCGGGTCCCTGCACGCGCGCCAGCAGGAACCAGTCCTCGTCGACCGAGACCAGGCCGATCGACCCGGTCTCGCCGGGCAGCCGGCGCAGGGCGCCGACCAGGGCGGTGGCGTCCTCGAGGTGGTCGAGGACCAGCTCGTCGACGCGCCACTCGCCGCCGTCGCGGTAGGCCGCGACGGCGAAGTCCACCGCGTCGAGCTCGTCGTCCATGTCGTCCTCCGCAGGCGTGCACACCGGGCGGTGGTCGACCGGCCACCACGGCCAGCGTGGCAGACGGGGCCCGGGCGGTCCATCCGGTTCTCATCCGCGAGGTCGTCGACCCGGCGTACGGTCCCGGCATGCTCCCCCGGTGCTCGTCCTCCCGACCCCTGTCCACCCTCCTCGGCCTCGTGGCGTTCCTGGCCCCCGTCGCGCTCGCGCCGACCGCTCACGCGGACCACGCCGGCGAGATCCCGGGGCCGGTCAACGCGGGCGGCACGTTCGGCTGGTGGGCGGGCGGGGGCCTGCGCTACGACGAGACCTTCGTCGGGCCCCTGCCCGCGGACCGGTGGAAGGTGCGCGGCCGCGGGAGCGTGCAGAACCAGAACGGCATGCTGACGCTCGACACGACCTCGCACGGCACCCTGGTGGCGACCCGCACCGCCCCGGGCAGCCGGGTGGGCCGGTGGGAGATCCGGCTGCGCTCGCGTCGCTACGAGAGCGACGGCACCGACTTCCGCGTGACGACCTCGCTCGTGCCCCGACGTCGGGCGCAGGGCCACTGCGGCGGCCAGGACGTGGCGCTGGAGGACTACCGCACCGGCGACACGACGCCCGGAGCCGGCGTGCGGCTCGGGACGCGGGCGCTTCCGGACGCCTCCTACGCCGCCGTCGAGCCGGTGCTGGCCGGTGACACCGCCGTGCCGGTCGACGACGCGTGGCACACCTACGCCGTCGAGGTCCGCCACCAGCGGATCTCGTGGTTCGTCGACGCCCACGTGGTGCGCACCGAGACCCGCCCCGAGGCGCTGTCGGGGGTCGCCATGACGGTGCGCTTCGCGATGGGAGGGGTCGAGGGCGAGGACATGAACCGGTCGCGGATGCAGATGGACTGGCTGCGGCACTGGGACACCAGCGCGCGCAACCGCCTGTCCACCGACGCGCCCGCCCTGGACGCCGGCACGGACGACTCCGCCTGCTGATCCCCGCCCGCCGATCCCACTAGGGTCGTCGCCATGCGCACCCAGGTCGTGGACCACCCGCTCGTCGCCCACAAGCTCACCGTGCTGCGCGACGAGACCACCGACTCGCCCACGTTCCGGCGCCTGGCCGACGAGCTGGTCACGCTGCTGGCCTACGAGGCGACGCGCGAGGTGCGGGTGGCGCCGTACGACATCCTCACGCCGGTCTCCCCCACGACCGGGGTCCGCCTGGCCAGCCCCAAGCCGCTCGTCGTGCCGATCCTGCGCGCCGGGCTCGGGATGCTCGACGGGATGATGCGCCTGCTGCCGACCGCGGAGGTCGGCTTCCTCGGCATGGTGCGCAACGAGGAGACCCTCGAGGCCTCGACGTACGCCGAGCGGCTGCCCGACGACCTGTCCGGGCGCCAGTGCTACGTGCTCGACCCGATGCTGGCCACCGGCGGCACCCTGGTGGCCGCGATCGAGTTCCTCACCTCGCGCGGCGCCGACGACATCACCGTGATCTGCCTGCTCGCGGCGCCCGAGGGGATGGCCCGGCTCGAGGAGGCCCTCGGCGACCACGCCGTGCCGATCACGGTCGTGACCGCGGCCATGGACGAGCGCCTGAACGAGCTCGGCTACATCGTCCCCGGCCTCGGCGACGCCGGCGACCGGCTGTACGGCGTCGCCGGCTGAGGCTGGCTGCGGGCTTAGCACCGGCGGTCGGGCGGACGTCGTGCGACTGCCTCCACGACGGCGACCGCTGCGTATGACGTCCCGCGGGCGCCCGCAGCAGCCGCTCTCTCCCCACGGGACGTCATACGCTGCCCACGGCGACCATGACCCAGCGCGTATGACGTACGCCCGGCGGAGCGGTGCTACAAGGCCTTGACGGCCGCGAGCAGCTTGGACATCGAGTCCTTGGCGTCGCCGAAGAGCAGCGTGGTGGTCGGCTCGAAGAGCAGCTCGTTCTCGATGCCGGCGAAGCCGGGGCGCATCGAGCGCTTCATGAACACGACCTGCTTGGCCTCGTCGACGTCGAGGATCGGCATCCCGTAGATCGGGGCGCCGGGCGTCGTCTTGGCCGCGGGGTTCACCACGTCGTTGGCGCCGACGACGAGCACGACGTCGGTGTGCTTGAACTCGCCGTTGATGTCGTCCATCTCGACGAGCTGCTCGTAGGGCACCTGGGCCTCGGCGAGCAGCACGTTCATGTGGCCGGGCATCCGGCCGGCGACGGGGTGGATGGCGTAGTCGGTGCGGATCCCACGCTCACCGAGCACGTCGACGAGCTCGCGCAGGGTGTGCTGGGCCTGGGCGACGGCGAGGCCGTAGCCGGGCACGATGATCACGCGCTCGGCGTACCCGAGCAGGATCGCGACGTCCTCCGGACCGGCCGAGCGGACCGGGCGGTCGGAGGCCTCGCCCGCCCCGAGGGTCGAGCCGCCCTTGAGGGCCCCGAAGAGGATGTTGGCCACCGAGCGGCCCATCGCGCCGGCCATCAGCAGGGTCAGGAACGTGCCGGACGCCCCGACCAGGGTGCCCGCGACGAGGAGGACGACGTTGCCCAGCACGTAGCCACCGGCCGCGACGGTCAGGCCGGTGAAGGCGTTGAGCAGCGAGATCACGATCGGTACGTCGGCGCCGCCGACGGGCAGCACGAGCAGCGCGCCCACCACGAGGCCGAGCAGGGCCAGGACGATGCCCGCCCACAGCACCGGCGAGGCCACGGTGAGCACCGAGAGCCCCACCGCGGCGATCACCGCGAGGCCGAAGACGATCGGCAGGCCCGCGAAGAGCACCGGCCGCGAGGTCATCAGCTCCTGGAGCTTGGCGAAGGTGACCACCGAGCCGGCGAAGCTGACCGAGCCGACCACGATCGTGAAGGCCGTCGCGACGAGCACGAACCAGCCGACCGCGTCCTCGACGCCCGGGCCGGTGTCCAGGTGTGCGAGGGGGATGAGCTCCTCGAGCTCGAGCAGCGCCACCAGGGCCGCGGCGCCACCGCCGACGCCGTTGAACAGCGCGACCATCTGCGGCATCTGGGTCATCTGCACGCGCTGCGCGCCGAGCACCCCGATGACCGTGCCGACGACGATCGCGACCAGGATCAGCAGGACGTGGTCGAGGTCGAGGTAGAAGAACGGCAGCGCCACGGCCACGACGGCAGCGCCGGCGCCGACCAGGTTGCCGGTGCGCGCCGTACGCGGCCCGGAGAGCCCCTTGAGCGCGAGGATGAAGCCCACCGCGCACAGCAGGTAGATCAGGTCGACCCAGGTCGGGTTCACCGCTGCTCCCCCGGTCGCGGGCCCGCTCCAGGACGCGCCCCGCTGCCGCCGCCCGGGGTCGACGGCTTGCGTCGCACGAACATCTGCAGCATCCGGTCGGTCACGACGAAGCCGCCGACCATGTTGATGGTGGCCAGCACGATCGCGAGCAGCCCGACGACGAGCGCGAGCGTGCTCCCGGTCGAGCCGGTGACGATGATCGCCCCGAGCAGGATCACCCCGTGGATCGCGTTCGCGCCCGACATCAGCGGCGTGTGCAGCGTCGAGGAGACCTTGGCGATCACCTCGATGCCGACGAACACGCTGAGCACGAAGATGGTCAGCCAGAAGATCGGGTCGCCGCCGTTCATGCCTGCTCTCCCTCCACGGACGATCCGCGCTCGTCCGGTGCCTGCTCGTCGGGGCCCTCGACCAGCAGCCGGGTCGGCTCGTGGGTGATCCGACGCCCGCGGGTCACGCAGCACCCGGCGACGACCTCGTCGGCGAAGTCGGGCGCGAACCGGGGTACGCCGTCCTCGTCGGGGGCGGTCATCAGCGTCAGCAGGCTCACGACGTTCTGCGAGTACAACCGCGACGCCGGCCCGGGCATCTGCGAGGGCACGTTGGAGCCACCCCAGACCTGGGCGTGCCCGATCCGGACGACCTCGCCGGGTGAGGACCCCTCGACGTTGCCGCCGGTGTCGGCGGCCAGGTCGACGACGACCGAGCCCGGCGCCATCTGCTCGACCATCGCCGCCGTGATCAGCAGGGGGGCCCGACGACCCGGGATCGCGGCGGTGGTGATCACGGCATCCGCTGCGGCGACGTACGGCGTGAGCAGCTCGCGCTGGCGGACGTTGCGCTCCTCGCCGGCCTCGCGGGCGTAGCCGCCCGAGCCGTCCAGGGTCTCGAGCTCGAGGTCGATCGCCTGCGCGCCGACCGAGCGGATCTCCTCGGCGGCCGCCGCGCGCACGTCGTAGGCCTTGACCACCGCCCCGAGCCGCTTGCTGGTCGCGATCGCCTGGAGGCCGGCGACGCCGGCGCCGAGCACCAGCACCTGGGCGGGCGGGACCGTCCCGGCCGCGGTCATGTTGAGCGGGAAGAACCGGCGCAGCAGTCCGGCGGCGACGACCGCTCCGCGGTAGCCCGCGACCAGCGCCTGGCTGGACAGCGCGTCCATCGACTGCGCCCGGCTGATCCGCGGCACGAGCTCCATGGCGAAGCTGGTCACGCCGCAGTCGCGCAGGTCGGCGACCAGGCCCGGCTCGGTCGAGACCGGCACGAAGGACACGGTCGCGGTGCCCTCGGGCAGCCGGCGCACGACGTCGGTGGGCAGGGCCTGGACCGAGCAGATCACGTCGGCGCCGACCAGCGCGGCCGGGTCGACCTCGGCCCCGGCGTCGCGGTAGTCGTTGTCGGAGGCCAGCGCCCCGAGCCCGGCGTCCGGCTCGACTGCCACCTCGTGACCGGCGCGCACCAGGGCGGCCACCAGCTCGGGCACCAGCGCGACGCGGCTCTCGCCCTCCCAGCCCTCCCGGGCGACCGCGATCCTCACCCGGCCCAACCTAGGTCACGCGAGCCACCATCGGCGCTGCGGCGCACCGAGCGGGTAGGCCGCCAGCACCTCGTGGCGCGGCCCGCCGCGCGGCCCCTCCCCGAGGTGGGACGCGACCAGCTCGAGCTGACCGGCGTACGACGTCGGGCCGGCGTAGGCCTCCAGCAGGCGCACCCACGAGCTGACCTCGGCCGGCAGGTTGCGCCGCGCGAGGGTCAGGTGCGGGCGGAAGCGTGCGCCGTCGACGGGGATCCCGGAGGTGGCCAGCGCGTTGCGGGCCCCCACCGAGAGCCGGTCCAGCGTCGAGCGGCCGGCCTCGGAGACCGCGACGCCCGCCGCCAGGACCCGCGCCCTCGAGGGGTCCGGGAAGGCCCCGCCCCCGGCCACGCCCCACTCGAGGTCGTCGCAGCGCAGCGCGAGGGCCTCGAGGCGCTCGCCCGCCTCGTCGAGGCGGTAGTCCTCCGCGGACGGGGCGAAGGCGAGCGTGACGTGCCAGTGCTCGGACGGGCTCCAGCGGAGCCCGTCGGCGCGACCGTGCTCGAGACGCGGCTCGAGGAAGGTCTCGAGGCTCTCGACCTGGGCCTGGTCGGGCCGCAGCGCGACGAAGACCCTCAGTCTCCCAGCCATCGGGCCGCTCACCCGATCCGGGCGCCGACCAGGCTGCCGATGGCGAAGGTGACGAGCATGGCGAAGACGCCGCCGAGCACGTTGCGGACCACGGCCCGCCGCGTCGGGCCGAAGGAGAGGGTGGCGCTGACGTAGCCGGTGCCGGCCAGGGCCAGGGCGACGGCGACGAACGTGACCGGGATCCGCGCCCCCGCCGGCAGCAGGATGGTCAGCAGCGGCAGCAGGGCACCCACGGTGAAGCTGATCATCGAGGCGAACGCCGCAGCCCACGGGCTGGTCAGGTCGTCGGGGTCGATGCCCAGCTCGGCCTCGGCGTGCGCCCCGAGCGCGTCGTGCTCGGTCAGCTGCTCGGCGACCCGGAGGGCGAGGTCGGGCGAGAGGCCCTTCTCGGCATAGATGCCGGCGAGCTCGGCCAGCTCGTGCTCGGGGTCCTCGACCAGCTCGCGACGCTCCTTGTCGAGCAGAGCCCGCTCGGAGTCGCGCTGCGTCGAGACCGAGACGTACTCCCCGGCGGCCATGCTCATCGCCCCCGCGACCAGGCCGGCGATGCCGGCCACGGCGATGCTCGAGCGGGCGGCGGTCGCTCCGGCGACGCCGACCACGATGCCGGCGGTCGACACGATGCCGTCGTTGGCGCCCAGCACCCCGGCGCGCACCCAGTTGAGCCGGTTGTTGATCCCGTCGGTGTGGGGCTCGTCGGCGTGCGGGCCGATGTCCGGCGTGCCCGGCATCTCCACGTCGGCAGCGTCTGTGCTCATGGCCACGATCCTGCGCACCCGGGCGGCGCCACGCAAGCAAGGGCAGGCTGGGCTCAGCACGGCTCCGCCCCCGGGGTGGGGCCGTGACGCCGTACCCTGGTGTTTGATCGATCCAACCGCCTACCGAAGGACACGTTCACACGATGGAGACCTGGCCGGGCCAGCCCTACCCCCTCGGGGCCACCTTCGACGGGACCGGGACCAACTTCGCGCTCTTCAGCGAAGTGGCCGACGCGGTCGAGCTGTGCCTCTTCGACGACCCCGAGACCCCCGGTGACGACCTGGTCGAGACCCGGGTGCGCCTCCACGAGGTCGACGCCTACGTCTGGCACTGCTACCTGCCCACGGTGCAGCCGGGCCAGCGCTACGGGTTCCGCGTGCACGGTCCGTGGGACCCGGACGCCGGCCAGCGCTGCAACCCGAACAAGCTGCTGCTCGACCCGTACGCCAAGGCCACCCATCGCGAGATCCGTTGGGACCAGAGCCTGTTCGGCTACACCTTCGGCGAGGAGGACTCCCGCAACGACGAGGACTCCGCGGCCCACATGACCCTCGGCGTCGTGATCAACCCCTTCTTCGACTGGGAGGGCGACCGCCACCCGCGGGTGGAGTACAACGACACGGTCATCTACGAGGCGCACGTCAAGGGCCTGACCCAGCTGCACCCCGACGTCCCCGAGGAGCTGCGCGGCACCTACGCCGGCCTGGCGCACCCCGCGATCACCAGCCACCTGACCAAGCTCGGCGTCACCGCGATCGAGCTGATGCCGGTTCACCAGTTCATCCAGGACTCGACCCTGCTCGAGAAGGGCCTGCGCAACTACTGGGGCTACAACACCCTGGCCTTCCTCGCCCCGCACGCGGCGTACGCCGCCACCGGTGAGCTCGGCCAGCAGGTCCAGGAGTTCAAGGCGATGGTCAAGGCGCTGCACGCCGAGGGCATCGAGGTGATCCTCGACGTGGTCTACAACCACACCGCGGAGGGCAACCACCTCGGCCCGACGCTGAGCATGAAGGGCATCGACAACCAGGCCTACTACCGTCTCGTCGAGGACGACGAGCGCTACTACATGGACTACACCGGCACCGGCAACAGCCTCAACGTGCGCCACCCGCACTCGCTGCAGCTGATCATGGACTCGCTGCGCTACTGGGTCACCGAGATGCACGTCGACGGGTTCCGCTTCGACCTCGCCTCGACCCTGGCCCGTGAGTTCTACGAGGTCGACCGGCTCGCGACGTTCTTCGAGCTGGTCCAGCAGGACCCGGTCGTGAGCCAGGTCAAGCTGATCGCCGAGCCCTGGGACATCGGCCCCGGCGGCTACCAGGTCGGCGGGTTCCCCCCGCAGTGGTCGGAGTGGAACGGCGACTACCGCGACGTCGTGCGCGACTTCTGGCGCGGCGAGCCCTCCCTCGGCGACTTCGCCAGCCGGCTCTCCGGCTCCTCGGACCTCTACGAGCAGTCCGGGCGGCGCCCGTTCGCCAGCATCAACTTCGTCACCGCCCACGACGGTTTCACCCTGCGCGACCTCGTGTCCTACAACGACAAGCACAACGAGGCCAACGGCGAGGACAACAACGACGGCGAGAGCCACAACCGCTCGTGGAACCACGGCGTCGAGGGCGCCACCGACGACGAGGACGTGCTGCGCCTGCGTGCGCGCACCCAGCGCAACGTCATCTCCACGCTGCTGCTCTCCCAGGGCGTGCCCATGATCCTGCACGGCGACGAGGCCGGACGCACCCAGGGTGGCAACAACAACACCTACGCCCAGGACTCCGAGATCGCCTGGATGCACTGGGACCGTGTCGACCGGCCGCTGGTGGAGTTCACCGCCGCCGTGGCCCGGCTTCGCGCCGAGCACCCGACGTTCCGCCGTAAGCGGTTCTTCACCGGCACCACGGTGCGCACCGACGCCGACGACCCCACGGGCGAGCGTCTCAACGACATCGTCTGGCTCGACCTCGACGGCGAGCCGATGGCCGAGGAGGACTGGGACGCCGGCGGCAAGGCGCTGGGGATGTACCTCAACGGCCACGGCATCCGCGGTCGCGACGCCCGCGGTCAGCTGATCACCGACGACCACTTCCTGCTCTACTTCAACGGCTCCCACGAGGACGCGGAGGTCACGCTGCCCCCGGAGGAGTACGCCGGGCGCTGGAGCGTCGCGATCGACACCTCCCGCGGCGCCGACGAGCGCGACCCGATGGCCGCCGGCGAGACCGTCACCATGGCCTCGCGCAGCGTCCTGGTGCTCCAGGAGTGGGTCGAGGAGGACGAGGTCTGGGAGGACACGGTCGACGCCTCGATCGCGGCGTACGTCGACACCCAGGCGCAGGCCGAGCACGACAACGGTCAGGACGACCTATGAGCAGCGTGCCGGTCGGCATCGCGCGCGTGCCCGCCTCGACGTACCGCGTGCAGGTCGCAGCCGACCAGGACCTGCACCGCGTCGCCGACCTGCTCGGCTACCTGCACGACCTCGGCGCCGACTGGGTCTACCTCTCCCCGATCCTGGCCGCCGAGCCCGGCAGCACCCACGGCTACGACGTCGTCGACCACGGGGGCGTCGACGCCTCGCGGGGCGGCGCAGAGGGCCTGGCCGCCCTCAGCGCCCGGGCCCGCGAGCTCGGCATGGGCGTGCTCGTCGACATCGTGCCCAACCACGTCGGCGTCGCCACCCCGGTCGAGAACTCCTGGTGGTGGGACCTGCTCACCCACGGCACCGGGTCGGCGTACGCCACCGCCTTCGACGTCGACTGGGAGGCCGGCGGCGACCGGATCCGGATCCCGGTCGTCGGCGACGACGACCTCGCCTTCGACCCCGAGCACCCCGCCGACGCCCCCGAGGGCGCGATCGGCCACCTGCGCGTCGACCAGGGCTCGATGGGTGAGCTGACGCTGCGCTACCACGACCACGTGTTCCCGATCGCTCCGGGCACGGCGACGGGAGCCGACGACGACGCGTACGTCGTGCACGCGCGGCAGGCCTACCAGCTGGTCAACTGGCGCACGGCCGACGCCGGGCTGAACTACCGCCGGTTCTTCGCCGTCAACAGCCTCGCCGGCATCCGCGTCGAGGACGCCGGCGTGCTCGCCGACAGCCACGTCGAGATCCGCCGCTGGTTCGACGAGGGCCTCGTCGACGGCCTGCGCGTCGACCACCCCGACGGCCTGCGCGACCCCCGCGGCTACCTCGACGACCTCGCCGAGATCACCGGCGGCGCGTACGTGCTCGTCGAGAAGATCCTCGAGCCCGGCGAGGACCTGCCCGCCGACTGGGCCACCGCCGGCACCACCGGCTACGACGCGCTCGCGATGATCGACCGGGTGCTGACCGACCCCGCCGGTGAGGCGCCGCTGGGTGCGCTCGACGCCCACCTGCGCGGTCTGCCGGCCGGGGAGCGGCGCGACTGGCACCAGCTGATCCACGACACCAAGCGCACGGTCGCCGACACCGCTCTGCACAGCGAGGTACGCCGGATCGTGCGCGACCTCGGCCGCGAGCGGCCCGCGCTGCTCGACGAGGTCGGGGCGGACGCGTGCATCGACGCCGTCGCCGAGGTGCTGGCCTGCTTCGGCGTCTACCGCTCCTACCTGCGTCCCCAGGACCCGGACGCCGGCCGGGACCACCTCGACGCGGCGCTCGTCTCGGCCCGCGAGCACCGCCCGGACCTCGCCACCACGCTGGACACCATCGGTGCTGCGCTGGGCGACCCGGGCCTCGAGGCCGCCCGGCGCCTGCAGCAGACCAGCGGCATGGTGATGGCCAAGGGCGTCGAGGACTGCGCGTTCTACCGCTGGTCGGCGCTGACCTCGCTCACCGAGGTTGGCGGCGACCCGTCCGTCTTCTCGGTCTCGACGGCCGACTTCCACACGGCGATGGCGCAGCGTCAGGCGCAGTGGCCGCACGCGATGGTGACCGCCTCGACCCACGACACCAAGCGTGGTGAGGACACCCGCGCCCGGATCGCCGTGCTCGCCGAGGTGCCCGAGCTGTGGGAGTCGGCGCTGGGCCTGCTGCTCGAGCGGGCGCCGCTGCCCGACGCCGGCTTCGGGTCGCTGCTGTGGCAGGCCGTGGTCGGTTGCTGGCCGGCGGCGACGGCGGACGGCGGGGTGCCCGACGACCTGCGGGACCGACTCCACGGCTACGCGGAGAAGGCGATGCGCGAGGCGGGCGACCGCACCACCTGGACGGCCCCGGACCAGGCCTACGAGTCAGCGGTGCACGCCGCGGTCGACGCGGCGCTGGACCGTCGCGACGTGCGCGAGGTGGTCACCAGCCTGGTCGAGCAGCTGGCCGCACCGGGCTGGAGCAACGCCCTGTCGGCCAAGCTGGTGGGTCTGACCATCCCCGGCGTGCCCGACGTCTACCAGGGCAGCGAGCTGTGGGAGCAGAGCCTGGTCGATCCCGACAACCGGCGTCCGGTGGACTTCGAGGAGCGGGCGCGTGCGCTGGCGGCGCTGGGCTCGGGGTCGGCGGACGTCGGTGCGCTGAGCGGGTCGGCCGACGACGACGGCACCGCCAAGCTGCGGGTCGTCTCGGCCGCGCTGCGGCTGCGCCGCGACTCGCCCGAGCTGTTCGAGAGCTACGCGCCGGTGGCCGCCTCCGGGCCGGCCGCGGCTCACGTGGTGGCCTTCGACCGGGGCGGCGCCATCACGGTGGCCACCCGTCTCCCCGTCGCGCTGAGCTCTCTCGGTGGCTGGAGCGGGACCACGCTCGCGCTGCCCGCGGGCAGCTGGCGAGACGTGGTGACCGACCGGGTCGTGAGCGGCGACCTGGACGACGTGCTGGCGACGTACCCCGTGGCCCTGCTGGTGAGGGAGAGCTGATCGTGACCGTACGCGGACTGTTCGACGTCTGGGCCCCTCGCGCCTCGCGCGTGCGGCTCTCGCTCGGCGACGAGGTGCTCGCGATGGTGCGTGATGACGACGACTGGTGGTCGCCCGAGCAGCCGGTCGACGCGCCGGTCGAGACCGACTACGGCTACCTGCTCGACGACGGCGAGGACGTGCGGCCCGACCCACGCTCGCGGCGCCAGCCCGACGGGGTGCACGGCCGCTCGCGGACCGTCGACGCGTCGGCGTACTCCTGGCATGACGACGCCTGGACCGGGCGTCAGCTGGCCGGGTCGGTGATCTATGAGCTCCACGTCGGGACCTTCACGCCCGACGGCACCCTGGACGCGGCGATCGAGCGCCTGGACCACCTGGTCTCGATCGGCGTCGATCTCGTCGAGCTGCTGCCGGTGAACTCCTTCGACGGCACCCACAACTGGGGCTACGACGGGGTCGGCTGGTTCGCGGTCGACGAGACCTACGGCGGACCGGAGGCCTACCAGCGCTTCGTCGACGCCTGCCACGCCGCCGGCCTCGGGGTGGTGCAGGACGTCGTCTACAACCACCTCGGGCCGAGCGGCAACTACCTGCCGCTGTTCGGGCCCTACCTGACGAGCGGCTCGAACACCTGGGGCGACTCGGTCAACCTCGATCAGGAGGGCTCGGCCGAGGTCCGCCGCTACATCCTGGACAACGTCGCGATGTGGTTCACCGACTTCCACGTCGACGCGCTGCGCCTCGACGCCGTGCACGCGCTGGTCGACGAGTCACCGGTGCACCTGCTCGAGGAGATGGCGATCGAGACCGCGGCCCTGTCCGCTGCGCTCGGGCGGCCGCTGAGCCTGATCGCCGAGTCCGACCTGAACGACACCCGGATGGTCACGCCGCGCGAGGGCGGCGGGCGCGGGCTCGACGGGCAGTGGAGCGACGACTTCCACCACGCGGTGCACGTCGCGCTGAGCGGCGAGACGACCGGCTACTACGCCGACTTCGAGCCGCTCTCGACGCTGGCCAAGGTGTGCGAGAGGGGCTTCTTCCACGACGGGACGTGGTCCTCGTTCCGCGAGGCCGACCACGGCCGCCCCGTCGACGTCGATCACATGCCGACCTGGCGCCTGGTCGTGTGCAACAGCAACCACGACCAGATCGGCAACCGGGCGATCGGCGACCGGCTCGCGGCCCACCTCGACGACGACCTGCTCGGCTGCGCGGCCCTGCTGACGCTGGCCGGGCCGTTCACGCCGATGCTCTTCCAGGGCGAGGAGTGGGCGGCCTCGACGCCGTTCCAGTTCTTCACCAGCCACACCGACCCCGAGATCGGCGAGGCGACCCGCAAGGGCCGGATCGGCGAGTTCGCCAAGATGGGCTGGGACGAGTCGGTCGTGCCCGACCCGCAGGACCCGGCGACGTATCAGCGCTCCCAGCTCGACTGGTCCGAGCTCGACTCCGGGCGTCACGCGAGGGTGCTGGCCGCCTACCGGGCGCTGGCCGCGCTCCGGCGTACGCGACCCGAGCTGAGCGACCCAGCGTTCGGGTCGGTGTCGGCTCACGCCGACGAGGAGACGCGGGTCCTCACCCTGCGGCGTACGTCGTCGGCCGGCCTGGGTGCGTCGCTGATGGTGCTCAACCTCGGCGACGCCGAGGCGACCGTCGAGGTGGACGAGCACGGGGTGCTCGGCGACGGTGGCGTGCTGTTCGAGACCGGCGGCGGGGCGAGCCTGTCCGAGGCGACGCTGAGGCTGGCGCCGCACGTCGGCGCGCTGGTCGACCTCGGCTGAGCCCGGCACCGAGCCGAGGACCTGCCCGACCCAGTCCGGCACGAGCACCCCGGCAGGGCCCTGGCGCGACTCGTGGAACCAGTGGCTGCCCTCGGACGGTGCCAGGTTGAGCTCGAGGGTGCGGGCGCCGTACGCCCGGGCCTGCTGCACGAAGCCGGCAGCCGGGTAGACCGCACCCGAGGTGCCGATCGAGACGAACAGGTCGGCCTCGACGATCGCATCGAGGATCAGGTCCATGTGCAGCGGCACCTCGCCGAACCACACCACGTCGGGCCGCAGGCCCGGCATGCCGCAACGCGGGCACGGCGGCAGGTCGGCCATCGCGCCGGCGAACGGGCTGCGGCGACGGCACCCGGTGTACAGCGCGGAGAGCAGCTCGCCGTGCATGTGCACCACCCGCCGCGACCCGCCCCGCTCGTGCAGGTCGTCGATGTTCTGGGTGACCAGGAGCAGGTCCTCGCCCAGCTCCTGCTCGAGGCGCGCGAGCGCGACGTGCGCCGGGTTAGGGCGTACGCCGGCCAGCGCTGCGCGGCGGGCGTCGTAGAGGCGTGCACCACCGGGGCGCCGCGTCGAAGGCCTCCGGCGTCGCGACGTCCTCGACGCGGTGGCCCTCCCAGAGCCCGTCGGCGTCACGGAACGTCGGCACCCCGCTCTCGGCCGAGATGCCGGCGCCGGTCAGGACCACGATCTTCACGCCGGTCAGTGTCTCAGCCACCGCCGCCACCGTCTGCCGATGACGAGCTCGTTCTCGGCCACGACATGGCCAGCGGCACAGCGAGCCACGATCTGGACCGGCTCACCGCAGCCCAGGTGCGTCAGCGCCGAACCGCCGCCGGGATGTGCCGCGCTCCCCACCGCGCGAGGGCGAACACCACGGGCAGCAGCTCGTGGCCGGCCTCGGTCAGGACGTACTCGAAGCGCGTGCGCTGGCCGGGCTCACGGTAGGGCTGCTTCTCCAGGATCCCTGCCTCGACGAGCTCCTTGAGCCGCTGCGCCGCCACCGCCTCGGTGACGCCGACGCGGTGGACGAGCGTGTCGAAGCGCGTGGCGCCGTAGAAGGCCTCGCGCAGCAGCAGCATCGCGGTGCGGTTGCCGATGGCCTGCATGGTCCGGTCGATCGGGCAGCGCTCGCCCAGGAGACCCTCGCGGGTCGCGAGCAGACCGGTCAGGTTGACGCTCATGGGTCCAGCATACGACCCTGACTTGTGGTTTCTATAGTCAGGGCTCTACCTTCTGGCTATGGAAACCAAGAGTCAGGTGTCGCCGAGCACCCACACCCGTGCGGTGACGGCGGTCCTCACGGGATCGGCCTTCCTCGCCGGCATCGACCTGTTCATCGTCAACGTCGCCTTCGACGAGATCGGCCGCGACCTCGGCACCGCCTCGCTCGGCAGCCTCAGCTGGATCCTCAACGCCTACGCCGTCGTCTTCGCGGCCCTGCTCATCCCCATGGGTCGGCTCACCGATCGCTACGGACGCAAGCAGGGCTTCGTCGCCGGGCTCGTCGTGTTCACGCTGGCCAGCCTGGCCTGCGCACTCTCCGGCACGGTCGGCGCCCTGATCGCCTTCCGGGCGCTCCAGGCCGTCGGCGCGGCGGCCATGACGCCGTCGTCCTTGGGCCTCCTGCTCGCGGCGCTCCCCGCCGAGCGACGCGCGCCAGCAGCGCGTCTGTGGGCGATGACGGGCGCCCTGGCCGCCGCGTTCGGGCCGGCCGTCGGCGGTGGGCTCGTCCAGATCTCCTGGCAGTGGGCCTTCCTGATCAACGTCCCGATCGGCCTCCTCCTCGTCGTGGCGGCGCTGCGGCTGGTGCCCGACGTGCGCCACAACGACCAGGCGCCGCACCCCGACCTGGTCGGCGCCCTCGTGCTCGCCGTCGCGATCGGCGCCCTCGTGCTCGGCCTGGTCGAGGGCAACGCGTGGGGCTGGGCGTCGGCGGGCGTGCTCGGCTCGTTCGCCGTTGCCGTCGTCGCGGCCGCGCTGTTCGCCCGGTCGATCACGCACCACCCCGCACCGGTCGTCGACCCCGCGATGCTGCGCGTCCCCAGCTTCGCCCTGGCCAACGTCGCCACCATCGTCTTCAACGTGGGCTTCGCGATCGCGCTGCTGAGCCGCATCCTGTGGATGCAGCAGCAGTGGGGCTACTCCCCGCTCCGGACGGACTCCTCGTCGCTCTCGGACCGCTGATGGTCCCGCTCACCGCGCTGCTCGCCGCCCGACTCTTCCCGCGTACGCCCCCGGGGCACCTCATCGCCGTCGGGTCGGTCCTCTTCGCCGTCTCCGCGCTGTGGCAGACCGTCGTGATCAGCGCGACGCCGGCGTACTGGTCCACGATGTTCGGTCCCTGGATGCTCGGCGGCGTGGCCGTCGGGCTCGCCATGCCCAACCTCGTCGCCGCCGCCACCTCCTCGTTGCCCCCGGCCCAGGCCTCGACCGGCTCGGGCATCGTCACGATGGCCCGCCAGCTCGGCCTGGTCCTCGGGGTCAGCGTGATGGTCAGCGTCGTCGGCGACGGCGCCCCGACGACGGAGCGCTACCAGGTCGTCTGGCTCCTGCTCGCCGCCTTCTCCCTGCTGTCCGCGGTGGCGGCGATCGCGATGGAGTCCGTACGCCGTCCCAGCGCGGTTCCGGTCACCGTCACCGCGTGAGCCGCCCGCGGGCCGCCGGTCCCGGTCGTCGTCGACGGGCAGGCCGCGCGGGCCGGCTCAGCCCAACCAGGTGAGTGCGGCGAGGCTCAGGAACGCCGTGCCGGACGCCCTTCGCAGCATCTGCGCCGTCGCGACGCTGGCCGGGCGACGGCGTGCGACACCCGCGGACAGGGCGTAGGCGCCGTCGACGAGCGCGGCCACTGCGACGACGGCGACGCCGAGCAGGGTCACCTGCTGCGCCGTCGACTCCCCACCGGGAGCGACGAACTGGGGCAGGAAGGCGAGGCAGAACAGCAGGGTCTTGGGGTTCGACAGGTCGACGAGCACCCCGTCGCAGAACTGTCGCGCGTATCCCTTCCCCGACGTGGGCCGCCTCCCGGCCGCTGCATCGCGACGGCCGAGGCCCGTCAGCTCACGGACGCCGAGGAACGCGAGGTAGCCCGCGCCGGCGACCTTGAGCGCGCAGAACGCCACCGGCGACGAGGCGATCGTGCCGGAGATCCCCGCGGTCGCCGCGAACACGTGCACCGCCAGGCCGGTCTCCAGGCCGGCGACGGCGCACATCCCCGCGCGCAGTCCGCCCTCCAGGCTGCGCGTGAACGCGAAGAGCGCGGAGGGGCCCGGCACCACCATGATCACGAGGGTGGCCCCCAAGAACAGAATCGTGCTGTGCATCGACATGCGGGGGCCTCCTGACGGACACGGTGTCCTGTCTGGAGGAAGCGCAGCACCCGTCACCTGATACCGGTCGCCGCGGGACGTGGCGCGGGCAGGTCGAGCTCGTGGTCCCTGTCCACCCGGAGCGGTCGTCGCTCACAGGACGAGCGGTCCAGCCCCCGTGAGACACCCCGCTGGTCGCGCGCGACGGGGGAGGCTGTCTAGTGCTGCGGCATCGAGCGCAGGCGGCCGGCCACGTCGCTGAACTCCTGGGCCGTCATGGTCTGTCCGAACTGGTAGCGGAACCGGGCGAGCGCGAACTCGTGCGCGGTCTGGGCCGAGAAACCGTCGAACGGCTGCGATGCGCACGCATCCTCGAGGATGACCACCTTGATGCCCGCCATGCTCAGGTCGTCGGAGGTGGTCCCCACGCAGATCGGTGTCGTCAGCCCACCCATGACCACGGTGTCCCAACCGTTCTCCTGCAGGACCTCGAGGAGGTCTCCCGCTGCGACCGCGGAGAATCCCGTCTTCCGCATCACCAGGTCTTCCGGCTCCACGAGCCCGGGGTAGAACTCGGCATTGTCGCGCCCGGACATCAGCGGATGGTGCTCGACCACGTCCGGGAGCGGCTCTCCGTCGGGGCCTGGGAAGTCGCTGGGGTAGTAGATCTCGCGGCACATGATCACCCGGCCCCCGGCGCGACGCCAGTTGGCGGCTGCGGCACGGAAGTTGTCGACCGCGGCTCGAGCATCCGGGGTGTGCTCCCACGCGCCGTCGCCGAACCCCTGCTGGAGGTCGACACCCACCATCACCGTGTGCGTGGTGCCCAGGTCGTAGGGCTCCTCGACGCGTGGGTTGTTGCCCAAGGCAGGCTCCTTGCGTGAGCGCGGGTCGCTGTGACCGGCTGGGTGCGTCTCGTCTCGTCGATCATGCCATGGGCGGTCGGTCGGAACCTCTGCCCAACGGGGCCTGACCACCCGACCGCCGATGGTGCGCAGACGCACCCCGGTCGACGGTGGGAGCGGAGGACCCGGTGGCCTACGGTGCGCAGCGGACGGAGCACTGTGCGCCACGCTGCACAGGCTGACCTAATAGTACCAG